>NZ_CP005188.1:67500-1267500 GCF_001563285.1 Sphingobium sp. MI1205 | reverse complement strand
GATCGCGCGGGTCTGGACCGAAGTGAAGCAGCGATCGAAATCCAGTCCCTTTTCAGCCAGCAACCGGCCAGCAGCCCGCGCCTCATCGACACCCTTTTCCGTCAGGTCGACGTCCCACCAGCCGGTGAAGCGATTTTCCAGGTTCCAGGCCGATTGGCCATGACGGATCAGAACGAGTTGGGACATGAAACGCGTCTCCTGCACTAAGAGCGAATGTTGGCGCATCCCATAGCGCCGGAAATCATGGGCGCAAGCTTGTGCGCCGGGCCTTCCGCCCCACATTGCAGTCGGTCCGCCGATCGGATAGCTCGAAGGACATCTGGAAAAGGAACCGGCAACTTGGCATTTGTGAAGGGCGTTTGGCGCATATTGGTCGCGATCAAGGACGGGCTGGTGCTGCTGTTCCTGCTCGGCTTTTTCGGCCTGCTCTATGCCGCGCTTTCCTGGTCTCCCAAGCCTGCCCGCAGCGTGAGCAGCGGGGCGCTACTGCTGAAGCTGGACGGCACGATTGTCGAACAGCCTGCGGAGATGGACCCCTTTTCGCTGCTCGCCGGGTCCGGGCCGGACATGAAGGAATATCGCCTGGCCGACATCGTCACCGCGCTCGAAGCGGCGAAGACGGACAGCAAGGTCAAGGCGGTCGTTCTGAACCTGGACGGCTTCATGGGCGGTGGTCAGGTCGCCCTGTCCCGTGTCGGCAAGGCGCTGGACGCCGTGCGCGCAGCGAAGAAGCCGGTCTTCGCCTTCGCCACCATCTATACCGACGACAGCTACCAACTGGCGGCCCATGCCAGCGAGACATGGGTCGATCCGCTGGGCGGGGTCGCCATATTGGGCCGGGGCGGGTCGGGCCTCTATTACAAGGGGTTGATCGACAAGCTGGGCGTCAACACCCATGTCTATCGCGTCGGCACCTACAAGAGCTTCGTCGAACCCTTCATCCGCACCGACCAATCGCCCGAGGCGCGACAGGCCAATCAGGCGCTGGCTGACACATTGTGGCAGGACTGGCAGGATGAAGTATCCAAAGCACGGCCCAAGGCGAAGCTGGCGGCCTATGTCGCCAATCCGGCGGCCGCGGCGGAGGCTGCGCGCGGCAATCTGGCCAAGGCGGGGCAGAATGCAGGGCTGATCGACCGGCTGGGCGATGAAGCAGCCTTTGGCGAGCGCGTGGCCCAGGTCGCGGGCGAACCATCGGACGATCGCGCCGGGGACTTCGCCAGCATCGATCTCACCACCTATGCAAAGGCCCATAGGCCAGCGAATAATGGCCAGATCGGTGTCATCACCATTGCGGGAGACATCGTCGATGGCGAGGCCGGCCCCGGCAGCGCGGCTGGCGACACCATCTCAGCCCTGCTCTACAAAGCCCTGTCGGAGAAGGATTTGAAGGCACTCGTCGTGCGTGTCGATTCTCCGGGCGGATCGGTGATGGCGTCGGAAAAGATCCGGCAGGCCATATTGGAGGCAAAGCGCGAAGGGCTGCCGATCGTAGCCTCTATGGGCAATGTCGCGGCGAGCGGGGGCTATTGGGTTTCGACTCCCGCCGATATGATCTTTGCCGAACCCGGCACGATCACGGGTTCGATTGGCGTTTTCGGTATCTTGCCCAGCTTTGAAGGAACGCTGGCAAAGATCGGAATTACTACCGATGGCGTGCGCACCACGCCGCTGTCCGGCCAGCCGGACCTTGCGGGTGGCACGACGCCCGAATTCGACCGCATCATGCAGATGGGGGTCGAGGACATCTATGGCCGCTTCGTCGGCCTGGTCGCCAAGGCGCGAGGCAAATCGCCCCAGCAGATCGACGCGATCGCACAGGGCCGCGTATGGGACGGCGGCACCGCGCGGCAGATTGGCCTCGTCGATCGCTTCGGTGGGCTGGAGGACGCGATTGCCGAAGCCGCAAAGCTCGCCAAGCTCGATCCCGCCAAGGCGAAGGCCTATCGGATCGAAAAGGAACCTGACAAATTCGCTGAGTTCATCCAGTCGATGACGGAACGCGAAGACGAAGATGCAGAGACCGGCCGCGACATGCTGAGCCGTCAGGCGATGATCCAGCGCCGCTGGGCCATGCAGGCGATTGCGGACGTTCGCGGCTTGCTAAGCGGCGCAGGCATGCGCGCCGATTGTCTCGAGTGCCGGGGCTATGGCGCGCCGAGGGCTTCGAGTTCCGCTGATGAGCGGGGGCTGATGGCGCTGATTGGTGCGTGGTTGCGGGGGTGAGTTGGGCGAGAGTGGGTTCGACTGCTGACGACCAATGCGGGCCTTATTCCCCCTCCCGCTGGCGGAAGGGGGCTAGGGGGTGGGCTTGCACAAGGTTGCGACGGCCCACCCCGCTGCGACTAAATTCGCTCCGCTCATTAAGTCTCGCTGCCCCTCCCGCAAGCGGGCGGGGAATGGGTAAGCTACCGGTCTACAAGCCACCCAAATCGACCAATCACTCATCCCGATAAACCGGCAGCCCCAGCCCGCGCAGAATGGCGATCGCCCGCAGCAGAAAGCCCAGCAGCGCCGCGATGACGCCTGCGACAGGCACATCCATTCCCCACCAGTGCAGCAGCACAAAAAGGCCCGAGGCGAAGGCGGCGGCGGTGACATAAAGTTCGGGCCGCAGCAGGATGGACGGTTCATGCGCCAGCAGATCGCGCAGGATGCCGCCCACGCAAGCGGTCACAATGCCCATCATCGCCGCGACAAAGGGCGGAACGCCATAGCTCATCGCCTTGGCCGCGCCGAACACCGCGAAGGCTGCCAGCCCGATGGCGTCGAGCCAGTCAAGCGCGCGGTCGCTCCATAGCCGCCGGGGCGTGAACCAGACGAGCAGCGCCGCGATCATGCATGTGACGGCTGGGACCGGATCATGCACCCAGAAAACCGGCGCACCGATCAACAGATCGCGCAGCGTGCCGCCCCCTACCCCTGTCACCAGCGCAAAGAAGGCGAAGGTGACGAGCGTCTGGCCCAGCCGTGCGGCGGCCAGCGCACCGGACGCAGCAAAGACGAAGATGCCCACGATGCTCAATGTTTCGAGCACCGGCCCGATTTGATGAAGGGCGATGGCATGTGGCAGCATGATGCGAGTTAGCCCTCGCCACCCCTGCCTGTCGAGGGGCGGCGAAGGAGAGTTTCCAGCGCCGCCGCTCCTTTATGCTGGTTGGCGGGCGGTTCGTACGGTCTGAACTAAAGACCGCCTCACTTCACTTCGCGAGTTCAGCCTCGATCGCAGCCACCAGCGCCGGGTCGTCCGGCGTCGTCGCGGGGGCGAAGCGCGCGGCCACAGTGCCGTCCTTTGCGATCAGGAACTTTTCGAAATTCCACAGCACTTCAGGCTCTTGGGTCGGCGTCATGCCATAGCCTTTCAGCTTCTCGCGGAAGGCATCACCCTCGCCCTGCGCCTTGGGCTGCTGGCTGGTGAGCGCGGCATAAAGCGGGTGCTTTTCCGGGCCGGTCACGACGATCTTTTCGAACATCGGGAAATCCACGCCGAAATTGGTGGTGCAGAAGGTCGCGATCTCGTCATTGCTGCCCGGCTCCTGCGCACCAAAATCATTGGCGGGAAAACCGGCGACGACCAGACCTTTGTCCTTATAATCGCGATAGAGCTTTTCCAGCCCTTCATATTGCGGCGTGAGGCCGCATTTGGAGGCGACGTTGACCGCCAGAACGACCTTACCGCTATAGTCGGACAGGCTGGCATCTGCGCCCTTTATCGTCTTCAACGGAATTTGCTGGATCGCAGTCATGATCGTCTCCTTGGGATTTTGGAACGGGGCGGACCTTGCCATCATATCGCAGCGCCGAAAAGCCTTCCGGCTCCCGCCGTCACCGCCATCGCCAGCATGCCCCAGAACACGACCCGCCCGACCGACCGGACGATCTTGCCGCCGCCCAGACGCGCGCCAACATATCCCAGCAACGCCAGGCACAGCAGCGAGGTCACAACGACGACGACAAGAGCCACTGGTGCCGGGCTGACCGCAGCGGCGAGTACGGGGGCGACAGCACCCGCCGAAAAGGTCGCGGCGGACGTCAGCGCCGCCTGCACCGGCCGCGCGGTGCTGATTTCCGAAATGCCAAGTTCATCGCGCGCATGGGCGGCCAGCGCGTCGGCCTCCATCAACTGCCGCGCGACCTCTTCCGCCAGTTCAGGCTTCAGGCCACGCTCGACATAAATGTTGCGCAACTCCTGCAATTCGACGTCAGGCTGCTGCGCTATCGCCCTTTTTTCCTTGGCAAGGTCAGCGCGCTCCGTGTCGGACTGCGCGCTGACGGACACATATTCCCCGGCCGCCATCGACATTGCGCCCGCAAACAGCGCGGCTATTCCCGACAACAGGATAACGTCGGACGACGCGCCTGAAGCAGCGATGCCCGCAAGCAGGCTGGCGGTCGAAACGATGCCGTCATTCGCCCCCAATACAGCGGCGCGCAGCCATCCGACGCGGTTGACATAATGGACGGCATGATGCGCCTGCGCCTGTTCAAGCGCGCCTGCTGCTGTTCCTTCCATCGTCACCATCGTCAGATCCCCTGTCGTCAGCCGTTCAATCCCTCGGCCTTTTCCGCCAGTTCCAGCCAGCGTTCCTCCGCCGCATCCTTGTCGGCGCGCGCCTGCTCTATCGCCTTGGTCAGGGCCGCGAACCGGTTGGGATCGCGACTGTAGAGAGCAGGGTCGGCCAGCGCATCTTCGTCACGCGCGATGGCCGCTTCCAGTTCCTCGATCTTGCCAGGCAGCAGATCCAGATCGCGCTGATCCTTGTAGGTCAGCTTGGTCGCTGCGGTCCTGGGCGGCGGCGGGGCAGCAACGCCCTTCTTTTCCGCACGGGGCGCGTTCCTGGGCTGGCGCTTGGCGACCCAGTCGGCATAGCCGCCGACGATGACATCCACCTGCCCCGACCCGTCGAGGCCAAGCGTCACGGTCACCGTCCGGTCGAGGAAATCGCGGTCATGGCTGACGATCAGCACCGTGCCGTCATAGTCGGCGATGACCTCCTGCAGCAGGTCCAACGTTTCCAGGTCAAGGTCATTGGTCGGTTCGTCGAGCACCAGCAGGTTCGATTCGCGGGCAAACTCCCGCGCGAACAACAGGCGTGATCGTTCGCCGCCAGACAACGTGCCAACCCGCGCTTCCGCCAGCGAAGGATCGAACAGAAACTCCTTCAGATAACCGTGAACATGCTTTCGCACCCCGCGCACGTCGATCCAGTCGCCGCCTTCGGCCAATATGTCGCGCACGCGCTTATCGGGCTGCATCAGGCTGCGTTGCTGGTCGATGAAGATCATGTCGAGCGACTTGGCCTGCCTGACGACGCCGGAATCCGGGGCCAGTTCACCGGTCAGCAGCTTGAGCAGCGTCGTCTTGCCCGCGCCATTGCCGCCGACGATCCCGATCCGGTCGCCACGCTGAATACGCAGGGTGAAGTCCTTGATGACCGTGCGGTCACCAAAATTCTTGGTGACTTGCTCGGCGGTGATGACGCTCTTCGTCTTGCTGTCATCTGCGGCAACCGCGATCTTCGCCACGCCCTGCGGCCCGACCATCGCAGCACGCTGGGCGCGCATTTCCCACAATTTCGCCAGACGTCCCTGATTGCGCTTGCGGCGGGCGGTGACGCCGCGCTGCAACCAGTGCGCCTCCAGCTTCAGCTTGGCGTCAAGTTTCTCGGCGGCGCGGGCCTCCTCGGCATAGATCGCCTCCATCCAATCCTCGAAACCGCCAAAGCCGATCTCGTTGCGCCGGATCGATCCCCGATCCAGCCACAGCGTCTGCCGCGTCAGCCGGGTAAGGAAGGCGCGGTCGTGGCTGATGACGATGAACGCCCCGTTATAGCGGGCTAACCACCCTTCCAGCCAGTCGATAGCATCAATGTCGAGATGATTGGTCGGCTCGTCGAGCAGCAGCAGGTCGGGCTCGCTCGCCAGCGCACGCGCTATGGCGGCGCGGCGACGCTCGCCCCCGCTCGCGGTCGCCGCCTCGCGCGACAGGTCGATGCCCAACTGGCTGGCGATCGCCTCCACCTCATGCGCGGGCGGCGCGTATTGCCCTGCCAGCGCAAAGTCCCGCAGCGTCGCAAATCCCAGAACATCGGGATCCTGCTCCAGCATGATGACGCGCGCGCCGGGACGGACCGACCGATTGCCTTCATCCGGTTCCACCTGGCCAGCGATCAGCTTCAGCAGCGTCGTCTTGCCCGCCCCGTTGCGCCCGATCAGCGCCAGCCGATCCTTCTCTCCCACAAAAATATCGAGATGACGGAAAAGCCAGTGGGTGCCCTGGCTGAGGCCGAGATTTTCAAAGGCGAATATGGGTGCGGGCATGGCCGTGCAGCTAGGGCTTCCTGCGCGCTGCGGCAAGAGCGCGTGGAACCGGAAGCTGACCAAAGGCTTTCAACGTGTGTCAGCGTCCGTTCATCGCAAGCGTCACAAACAGGGCGCTCGCTTTCCAAGGAGATAAGCTCAATGAAGTCCGCCCTCGCCATGATGGCCCTTGCCGCCGCCTCGCTGCCCGCCATGGCGGTCGCGCAGACCAGCGTGACTATCGCCGAAACAGCTCCGGTCGTGACGCTGAACGTCACCGAAACGGTGGAAGCCGCGCCCGACCAGGCTGTCGTGGGCACCGGCGTCCAGACGCGCGCGCCGACCGCAACGCAGGCGATGCGCGAAAATGCGGCGAAGATGGAACGCCTTGTCGCCACCCTGGCCAAATCCGGGATCGCCAAGAAGGATATTCAGACAAGCGGCATCAATTTGAGCGCGCAATATGACTACAGCAATCGCGACGGTCAGCCCTCAGCGCCCCGATTCATTGGATATGAGGCCTCGAACCAGCTCACGATCAAGTTGCGCGATATCAAGAAGGTGGGACCGCTGCTCGATACACTGGTCGAGGCAGGCGCGACCAATGTGAACGGGCCGACCTTCTCCATCGAAGATCCCACGCCCATGCTGGCCCAGGCGCGGGCGGCCGCGATGAAAAGCGCAAGGATGCAGGCCGACTTCTACGCCCAGGCCGCCGGATACGGATCCGCCCGGCTGTTGACCATTTCGGAAAGCAACAGCGGCGGCAATCCCCCGATGCCGATGATGACCCAAAGGTTCAAGGCGGATTCAGCCGCCGCGACGCCGGTCGAACCCGGTCAGGTGGGATCGTCGGTGACATTGACCGTTCAATACGCCCTGGAGCGCTGATCCGGCGCAAATCAACGCATTCACGCCACCATTCACCACCTGTTCAATGCCTTGCCGCTATGGCATGCCCATGACGATGAAGCATAGCATCCTGTTTACCGGCCTGGCAGTGATCGCGGTGGTAGTGGCCTCGGCTCCCCATGCTGAAGCACGTCAGCGGGACGAACAGGATGCGGCACGGCGCGCGATGCTGGATGGGCAGACCATGCCCTTCTCCCTCATCAAGCGCCGGGTCGATGCCGCCATGGGCGGTGCGACCTATCTCGGCGCCGAATTCAATCCTTCGTCCAACCGCTACCGGTTGAAATATGTGAAGGATGGCAAGGTGGTTTGGGTTGATGCGGACGGGCGCACAGGCGATATAACCGGTAGGGCGCACTAACGCGCCAAAGGTATAATACAAAGAAACGGGGCCATATGCGTCTGCTGATCGTCGAAGATGAACCGAGCCTCGGGCAACAGCTCCGCAATACGCTGGAAGGCGCTGGCTATGCCGTGGACCTCGCGACGGATGGCGAGGACGGGCATTTTCTGGGCGCTACCGAAAATTATGATGCGGTTGTGCTGGACCTGGGCCTGCCAACCATTGACGGCCTGACCGTGCTGGACCGCTGGCGCAAGGAAGGCCGGGCATTTCCAGTGCTGGTATTGACGGCGCGTGACAGCTGGTCGGACAAGGTCGCGGGCCTGGATGCGGGCGCGGACGACTATCTGGCAAAGCCTTTTCAGAGCGAGGAACTGATCGCTCGCCTGCGCGCGCTCATCCGCCGGGCGTCGGGCAACGCGTCCAGCGAACTGACTGCCGGGGACGTGCGGCTGGACACGCGATCAGGCAAGGTCACGCTGAAAGGCGAGCCGGTAAAGCTGACCGCGCAGGAGTATAAGCTGCTGTCCTACCTGCTTCATCACAAGGGCAAGGTGGTCAGCCGCACCGAACTGATCGAGCATATTTACGATCAGGATTTCGACCGCGATTCCAACACGATCGAAGTGTTCGTGACGCGCATCCGCAAAAAGCTGGGCGCGGATGTCATCACGACGATCCGTGGCCTTGGCTACAGCCTGGATGAGCCGGGCCGCTGACCGCGATCCCTCTCCGATCAACGCGACCAGGGTCGGCATAAAGCGCCATGGCCAGCCAATCGGAACCTCTCGCGCATCCCGCGGTCCATTCTACAGGGTCGCTCAGCCGCCGCATGATCGGCATCGCGGCGCTGTGGATCAGCGTCCTGCTGCTGGGCGGCGGACTAGCGCTCGACCGGGTTCTGTCGGCGGCCATCACGCGCAATTTCGATGATGGCCTCAACTATGTGCTGACGGCGATGATCGCATCCGCCGAAATCGGCCCGGACGGCGAAGTGCTGTTCAACCGGCCTCTCGCCGACCAACGCTTTCTGGAGCCCAATAGCGGCCTTTATTACCAGATCAGCGCGAAGGGGCATGAGGACTGGCGATCGCGATCCTTATGGGACCGCGCGCTCAAGGTGCTGCCGGAGCATGAAGACCGTGGTTTCCATGTCTATGACAGCAAGCAGTTTCCTGGCGAGGACCTGCGGATCATGGAGCGGACGATCGTCCTCCCCGGCTCCAGAACCCGCTGGCTGTTCATGGTCGCTGCCGCCCGCGCGGGTTTGGACGATCAGATCCGCGCATTGCGATCCACCCTGACGCAGAGCTTCGCGCTGCTGGCGCTGGGCCTGATCGTGCTGACGACGCTTCAAACGCTCTACGGGCTGCGGCCGCTCCGCCGGGTGCGCAAGGAAATCGTCCGCATGCGCACCGGCGACAAGAACCGTGTGACCGAACCGATGCCGGCCGAAGTGCTGCCCATGGTCGAGGAACTGAACGCCCTGCTCGCCCATAATGAACGGCAGGCCGAAGAGGCGCGCACTCATGCCGGCAATCTCGCTCACGCGCTGAAGACCCCACTGACGGTAATCATGAATGCCGCGACCGCCCAGGCCGACGATCTGGGCGAAACGGTGATCCGCGAAGCCACCACCATGCGCCGTCAGGTCGATCATCATCTCGCCCGCGCGCGCGCCGTCGGGCGGCGTGGCGCGGCCCAGAGCCGGGCGGAGGTATGGGCCAGCCTGCAGGCTGTCGAGCGTGCGGTTCAGCGCCTCTACCCCGAAGCGCGCATCGACATGGATGGCGACAAGGAAGCCGCCGTTCGCGTCGAGCGGCAGGACCTGGACGAAATGCTCGGCAACCTTATCGAAAATGCCGCCAAATATGGCGGCGGCAGCGTGTTCGCGACGGTAAGCCGCGTTGGCGGCATGGTCGAAATCATGGTCGAGGACGATGGCGAGGGCATCCCGAAGGAAGAACGCACGCGTATCTTCGATCGTGGCGTCCGGCTCGATTCGGGAAAGCCTGGCACAGGCCTTGGCCTCGCTATCGTGCGCGACGTCGCGGAAATCTATGGCGGCGCGGTCAGCATGGAGGAAAGCGAAGATCTGGGCGGCCTGCTGGTGCGGCTTCGCCTGCCGGCGGTCTGATGCGGCGCACGCTTTATCTGGGCGGTGGATTTATCGCTCTGGCGCTCGGCGCAGTGGGCATCTTCCTGCCATTGCTGCCGACGGTGCCCTTCATGATCCTGGCCGCGTTCTGCTTTGCCCGGTCAAGCCCGGCGCTGGAAGCGAGGCTTCTTGATCATCGTCATTTCGGGCCGCACATCCGCCGTTGGCGTGAACAGGGTGCAATCAGCCGCCGCGGCAAACGCGCGGCCCTCTTGGCTTTTGGATTCAGCGCACTGCTGGCTGTTCTTCTTGTGCCCTTTCCCTGGATGCTGATCCCGGTGGCAGCGGCGCTGATCGGCGGCACATGGATCTGGGGCCGCCCGGAAGGCGGCGCTTAGGTCAGTTCATCGTCAGGATCATGTTGCGGACCTGCGGAAAGACTTCCTTTTCCCACTTGCTGCCGGAAAAGACGCCATAATGGCCCGCGCCGATCTGCAAATGGTGGCGCTTAAGGTGCGGGCGCAGGCCCGTGCATAGCGCATGGGCGGCGGCGGTCTGGCCTACGGCGCAGATATCGTCCCTCTCACCCTCGACCGTCAGCAACGCGGTCTTGCGAATCGCGCCCGGATTGACCAGGCGGCCCCGATGCTCGAGTTCACCCTTGGCGAGCAGCATCCGCTGGAAGACGCGATCGACGGTTTCCAGGTAGAATTCGGCGGTCATATCCAGCACCGCGAAATATTCCTGGTAAAAGCTCTTGATCTTTTCCGCTTCCACATCCTTGCCGTCGGCGAGCAGTTGATACAATTCCCGGTGCTGCGCGCCGTGGCGTTCCAGATTCATCGACATGAAAGCTGATAGCTGCAGGAAGCCCGGATATACCTTTCGCCCCGCGCCCGGATAGCGCAGCGGTACGCGAGTAATCAGGTTCATTTCGAACCATTCCATCGACCGCTCATTGGACAGTTCATTGACCGCCGTCGGCGCAGCACGAGGGTCGATCGGACCGCCCATCAGCGTCATGGACCGTGGCGTCGCAGCGTCGTCATCCTCCGCCATCAGTGCGACGGCGGCAAAGGCGGGAACGCAGGGCTGGCACACCGACAACATATGGGCGCCCGGACCCATTTCCTGCAGGAAGGTGATCAAATAGTCGACATAGTCGTCAAAGCCGAAACGACCCGCCGAAGACGGCACGTCGCGCGCATTTTTCCAGTCGGTGATATATACGTCATGGTCGCGCAGCAATGTGCGCACCGTACTGCGCAGCAATGTCGAAAAGTGGCCGGACATTGGCGCGACCAACAGGACGCGCGGCTGTTCCGTTCCAACATCGTCCTTCGCAAAATGGAGCAGGTTGCCGAACGGCAGGTCAAGCAGCACCTCTTCTCGCACCGCAGCAAGGGCGTTGCCGCAGCGCACTTCTCCAATATCGTAGGCCGGGCGCTTGTGGGTCAGCCTCGCCCCCTGGAAGACATCCATCAGGGCGAACATGCGGCGGGACATGGGCCAGTCAGCTGCCGGACCCATCTTGTCACGCAATCCCAGGGCCAATTGCGCGCCGAAGCGGGCCGGGGCCAGCATGTCTTCCAAAGCCTGGTAGCCGTTATACAGCATCATCATAATATGAATGGTGCCCCAAAATGTTCCCCCGGGCCGATTCGGCCCCTTCCGTTCATTTATACCGCTTTTTGTATATTGCACCGCATCATGTTTGATGAAAGATAAGAATGAGTGGGAGGAATGTCATGGCCACAGCGGAACTGACTATATCAAGCAAGGTATATTCCTCATGGTCGCTGAGGGGGTGGCTGCTGTGCCGATTGGCAGGGCTGCGCGTCTCTGAAAAGATGATCGCGCTGGAAAATCCGGAAAACCGGGCCGAACTGCTGCTGCTCACCCCTTCGGTGCTTGTACCCCGCCTTACCCATGAGGGCGCGAGCGTATGGGACACGCTGGCGATCGCGGAATATCTGCACGAACTCTATCCCAATACGGGCATGTATCCCAAGGACCGGATCGCCCGCGCGCATTGCCGGTCGATATCGGGTGAAATCCATTCCGGCTTCGCAAACCTGCGGTCCGCTTTGCCGATGAACCTGAAAATCAGGCACAAGAAATTCCCTATCTTTTCAGGCGCTAAACCCGACATCGAACGAGTCGAGGCAATCTGGACCGAATGCCTTTCCAGCTATGGTGGCCCCTGGCTGTTCGGTGACAGCCCTACGGTTGCCGACGCCATGTTCGCGCCGGTAGCCCAGCGTTTCCTGACCTATGCGGTCCCGCTGTCGGACAAGGCGGCGGGCTATTGCGACACGATCAACAGCTGGGATCTGATGCGCGAGTGGATAGATGACGCGCGCAACGAGCCTGACGAGGTGGAAGAACTCGACATCGAGTTCTGATCCTCAGTCGCCGGTCAGACCCGCAACTGGGCAAGCCAGTCCCCGATCATGGATCGGCCCGCCGCGACCGCGCCGGGGCCGTGCTCATCATGATCACGCCGCAGCGCCACGCCGCACTGTTTGGCGATGTCGAGATCGGCCCAGAAATGGGTCAGCCAATCCTCGAACCGTGGATCCTCGCCCATTTCGGCGTGAAACTGCAACGCCAGCAGGTTGGGCCCCCGCCGAAATGCCTGATGTTCATAGGCCGATGTGGATGCCAGTAGCTCAACGCCACGCGGCAACTCGAACGTATCGCTATGCCAATGCAGCACCGGCACATCCTGAAGATGCCGAAGCGGCGAATCGACGCCCGCGCCATTCAACATGGCCGGCGCGAAGCCCAGTTCCATGCTGTGTCCCGGATAGACCCGCGCGCCGAGGGCGGCCGCAATCATCTGACTGCCAAGGCATACGCCCAGCGTCGGCAAATCCTGTTCCAACCGGGCGGCGAGCTTGCCGATCTGCACCGGTATCCATGGATGCAGGTCATGCTCATAGACTCCCATCGGCCCGCCCATCATGATGAGCAGGTCAGGCGTGCACAGATCGACATGATGAAATTCGGGGCTGGCGACATCGACCCGCTCGATCTCATAACCAGCGGCCTCGATCGGCTGGAGATACCCAGCCGCTCCTTCTCGCGGCACGTGACGGACGATAAGCGCTCTTTTCATTGCCAGGCGACTCCTAGCCAATCGGCGCAGCGGCCACCACCTCAGCCTTTCTTGCGGGAATGATAATCCTGCTATTGGCCGCCGGGCGCCTTCCTTCGGCGGATCCGCCACAGCGCCACGAAACCGATGCAGCCCCAGATGATGTTCAGCACCATCGATGGAATGGCTCCATGCCACCAGGTATTCAGCACGAAGAAGGTGGCGCCCAGGGCGTTCATCCACTGGAAGGCAGCAGAACCACCTGACAAACGCCCGATCGACACGAGAATATAGGCGCCCAGGATCAGGAGCGCGCCGATCCAGCCGGCCAGTTCCACGAAAATCGCCACGTGCCCCCCTGCCTCATCATCTCCCCGCTATTGCCGAGAGACCATTCTGCCAGATCCCGCGACAGCTTGTGGGACACCGTGGATGCTGAAACAAGCTGTGCATACCACGCGCAGGCGCACCGCATATAAAAAAGGCCCCCTCCATCCGAAGGGGGCCTTTTTCAAATCAATTGGTCAGCGGATCAGGCTGCCAGCTTGCGCAGAACATATTGCAGGATGCCGCCGTTCAGGAAGTAATCCAGTTCGTTGACGGTGTCGATGCGGCAGAGCGCGGTGAAGGTGAAGGTCGAGCCATCGGCGCGCTTCACGAGCACATCGACATCCTGACGGGGCTTGAGGCCGGAAACATTCTGGATGGTGAAGGTCTCGTCACCCGTCAGGCCCAGCGTGTCCTTGCTCTCACCATTCTTGAACTGCAGCGGCAGCACGCCCATGCCGACCAGGTTCGAACGGTGGATACGCTCGAAGCTTTCGACGATGACGGCGCGGACGCCGAGCAGGTTGGTGCCCTTCGCCGCCCAGTCGCGCGACGATCCGGTGCCATATTCCTTGCCACCGATGACGACCAGCGGCGTGCCGTCGGCCTTGTGCTTCATCGCCGCGTCATAGATCGGCATGACTTCGCCATCATAACGGGTCATGCCGCCTTCGACGCCGTCCAGCATCAGGTTCTTGATGCGGATGTTGGCGAAGGTGCCGCGCATCATCACTTCATGATGGCCGCGACGCGCGCCGTAGCTGTTGTAATCGGCCTGCGCCACCTGATGTTCGCTCAGCCACTTGCCGGCCGGCGAGGTCGCCTTGATCGAACCAGCAGGCGAAATGTGGTCGGTGGTGATCGAATCGCCAAAGACCGCGAGCGGCTTGGCTTCGATGATATCGTTGACCGGCGCCGGGGTCATGCTCAGACCCTCGAAATAGGGCGGGTTGGCGACGTAGGTCGAACCCGCGCGCCAGGCGTAGGTTGCCGAACCGGTAACGTCGATCGCCTGCCAGTGCACATCGCCCTTATAGACGTTGGCGTAGCGTGCCTGGAACATCGCACGATCCATGCAGCCAGCCATCGTGGTCGCGACTTCGTCATTGGTCGGCCAGATGTCCTTCAGATAGACGTCCTGACCATCCTTGCCCTTGCCGATCGGGGTGGTGATGAAGTCCTCGATCACCGTGCCCTTGAGCGCATAGGCCACGACGAGCGGCGGGCTGGCAAGGAAGTTGGCGCGCACGTCGGGCGACACGCGGCCTTCGAAGTTGCGGTTGCCGGAAATGACAGCAGCGGCGACCAGGCCATTTTCATTGATCGCCTTGCTGATCGGCTCGGCCAGCGGGCCGGAGTTGCCGATGCAGGTGGTGCAGCCATAACCAACCAGATTGAAGCCAACGGCGTCGAGATGCGACTGGAGGCCAGCCTTCTCCAGATAGTCGGTAACGACCTGCGAACCCGGCGCAAGCGAGGTCTTGACCCAGGGCTTGGGCTTCAGGCCCAGTTCGTTCGCCTTCTTGGCGACCAGACCGGCGGCGACCAGGACGCCGGGGTTCGACGTGTTGGTGCAGCTGGTGATCGCGGCGATGGTGACGTCGCCGTCACCGATGTCGAAATCCTTGCCTTCAACAGGAACGCGCTGCTGCGCCTTCTTGTAGACGTTCGCCATGTCGGCGTTGAACACATCATCGACTTCCGGCAGCGACACGCGGTCCTGCGGACGCTTGGGACCGGCAAGGCTGGGGACGACGGTGGCGAGGTCCAGTTCCAGCGTGTCGGTGAAGACCGGCTCGACGGCGGGGTCGATCCAGAAGCCCTGTTCCTTGGCATAGGCTTCGACCAGCGCGATATTCTCGTCGGTGCGGCCTGTCAGACGCATGTAATCCAGCGTCTTGTCGTCAATGCCGAAGAAGCCGCAGGTCGCGCCATATTCCGGCGCCATGTTAGCCAGCGTCGCGCGGTCGGCCAGCGACAGCGAAGCGAGGCCAGGGCCGAAATATTCGACGAAGCGGCCGACCACGCCCTTGGCGCGCAGCATCTGCGTAGCGGTCAGCACCAGGTCGGTGGCGGTCACGCCTTCCTTCAGCTCGCCGGTCAGCTTGAAGCCGACGACTTCGGGGATGAGCATGGAAACGGGCTGGCCCAGCATCGCCGCTTCGGCCTCGATGCCGCCCACGCCCCAGCCCAGAACGCCCAGGCCGTTGATCATGGTGGTGTGGCTGTCGGTGCCGACGCAGGTGTCGGGATAAGCGACGGTCACGCCGTCAGGGCCTTCGCTCGACCAGACGGCCTGCGCGATATTTTCCAGGTTCACCTGATGGCAGATGCCGGTGCCCGGGGGCACGGCGTAGAAGTTGGCAAGGCTCTTGCTGCCCCACTTCAGGAAGTCGTAGCGCTCCATGTTGCGCTGATATTCGATTTCCACATTCTGCTCGAACGCCTTGGGCGTACCGAATTCATCGACCATCACCGAGTGGTCGATGACGAGGTGGACGGGAACCTGCGGGTTGATCTTGCTGGCATCGGCGCCCAGCGCGGTCATCGCGTCGCGCATCGCGGCCAGATCGACGACGCAGGGAACGCCGGTGAAATCCTGCATCAGCACGCGGGCGGGGCGATACTGGATCTCGCGCTCGGCCTTGCCCTTGTCCTTCTGCCAATCGACGATCGCCTGAACGTCCTCAACCGTGACGGTGACGCCATCTTCGAAACGGAGCAGGTTTTCCAGCAGCACCTTCATCGAGAAGGGAAGACGCGATACGTCGCCCAGCTTGGCCGCGGCCTTCTTCAGCGAATAATAGGCAATGTCCTTGCCCCCGACATTCAAAGTGTCGCGCGTGCCGAGTGTATCCTGTCCGATGGCGGTCATGAGTCGTGCGTCTCCTCGCATTGCCCCAGCCAGGAGCGGGAGGAAAACGACATTCCACCATATGTCCGCCGCACCGTGAAGAACCAGGCTGGCAGGATGGCGGGATGCGCCCCAACCGATGGCCGAAGCGGGTATGTCCCTTGATGCGCGCCGCCATAGCGCCTGCTCGCCTCAAGTCAAATGCGAAGGCGCGAAATGGGACGTTCGGCGAATCTTTCTTGTAGACGCCGCGGTCGCGCAGCGGATACATTGAGCCGTGGCCGCGTTCTGCAAAAGAGCGGGCTTCCATGATACCCAAATGGGTCGCACGCTCTGACGTTTGTCGCTGCATCAATTCGGCATTGAAATTATTTCTGAAATTCTACGCCCGATGCCCGAGAATATATGTCTGAGGAGGAAGAGACGATGCGCCCAGTTTCGAGCCTCGCGACCGGCAAGTCTTTTGACCCGGCCCTAAGGGGATACATAATCCATTATCATATGGGGGAAGCCAATCATTGCCCCAGTTGCGGCCGCAGCCAATGGCTGGTGGGCCGCATAATGGCCGAATGCGCCTATTGCGAAACCGCATTGCCGCTGGAAAACAACCGGGGCGTGGGCGCTTGCGCGCGCTTCGTCCAGACCGATGCGGCTGTCCAGCCTGTCGGCCGGAGCGGGCCACTGACCGCCTGACCGTCCGACGCTCGCTGTCGCAGGATGAACTCAGGCGGCAGCGACGCCTTCCACTTCGACCACGCCGTCCCCTGCGTAAAACCCCTGCACGCGCACGCGCTTTTCGACATGGTCTACCGGCACGCGAAGAAGCACGAGCCGGAATGTTCCGCCCAGGTCGCGCTGGAGCAGAAAACCGGACTCGTCACGCAGCAGCCTGCCCGTTTCATCTACTCCAGCGCCAATGTCGATCATCGCCCTAGTCTATGGCGTTCTTGATGCCTTTTCCAGCCAGCAGGCCAAGGACCAGGAAAATCACGAACAGCGCGATAGCCAGGAAGAACAGGATCTTGGCAATCCCCACGAAAGTGCCCGCAGCGCCGCCGAAGCCAAGAATGGCCAGCACGGCGGCGATGACGAGTGAGATGATGGCGAGCCGGATCATCATACAATCCTTCTTGTGAAATCAGCTATGTATCTGAAACGGCTGATACGCTTGCCAGTTCCGCCCGCTTTGACTGCGCGTGTAGAGAAGGCAGCGGCAAGCCTGCGCATTTTGGCGGCGCCTTTTGACAGAATCTGCTCCCGCAACCGCCCAATTCGGCATCCATCGGCATGCCGGAGCCATAGCCTGTCTTCAATTGGTCATAATGTCTCATGGGAGCACGCCGATGAAGTTCACTCGCCTGATTTCCGCCACCTTGTGCGCAGGAACGCTTCTCGCAGCGGCCACCCCGCTCAGCGCACACGGCATCTGGTTTGCCCAGCGCGCGCGCCAGCTTGCTCTGGTCTATGGCGTCGGCGCCGATGATCTGGACGCGGTCAAACGCCTGCCGCTGATCAAGGCCGTAACCGGCTATGACGAGGATTGGACGCCGGTCGCCACCCGCCTGCGTGAAGCAGGCGCGATTCCCGTCGTCGATAGCGATGAGCCCGTCGCGGCCGTCGCCGCTGTCATGGACTACGGCCTTTGGAGCAAGACCCCGGACGGCAAATGGCACAACAAGGGCCGTGACGAGGTGCCCAACGCCGCCCTTGCCGAACATAACTGGAAATATGCCGTCCACCTGAACCAGATCCCCAAAAGCCAGGTGCCGCTGTTCGAAGGACATACACTGCAACTCGTCCCGGTCGGCGCCACCATCCCTCAGAAGGCTGGCGAACCGATCAAGGTGCGCGCCTATTATCAGGGCAAGCCGATGGCTGGCGTGACGGTCATGTCGGACTATGTGAACGATCCTGACGAAGTTGGTCCCGCAAAGACCGCAGCCGACGGCACCGCGACCATCAAGGTCCGCAACCAGGGCATCAATGTGCTGATGGCCATCTATGTTGGCGCGTCGGACAACAAGGCGAAGGCTGACCACAGCGAATATCGCGCGTCGCTCTCCTTCGTCCTGCCGCATCTGCCGGAATGATCCCCATCCATCAGGAGTTCAAGCATATGAAAACCGATATCTTCCGCACCGGCATCGCCGCCCTCGCCCTGATTGCCGCCCCGGCAATGCTTCACGCCCATGGCAGCATGAAGCCCCAGCATGGCGGCATGGTCCAGATGACCGGCGAGACCATGTTCGAACTGGTAACCGGCCCCAGAGGCGTCGACGTCTACCTCAGCGAAGAGGATGAGCCGATGCCCACCGCAGGCTTCACGGCCAAGCTGACACAGACCGCCGCGGGCAAGAAGACCGAGGCGGCGCTCAAGCCCGCAGGCGGCAACAAGCTGTCCGCACCGGGCTTCAAGGCGGCCAAGGGCGCGAAGATCGTCGTCGCCCTGGTCGACAAGAGCGGCGCCAAGACCTTCGCCACCTTCCAGACCAAGTAAGGCAGTCCATGCACAGCGCGCCCCACCCCCCGCTCCTCTCCCCCAGCATGCGGCGGGTCGCGCTGCTGCTGATCGGGATGGCGCTGGCGCTCATGAGCTCGACGCTCTGGGCGCATGGCGTCAACGAAAATGACAGGGCGTTCATTGAAGGCGCTTCGGGCGTCAACATCATCCCCTATATGTACCTGGGCGCCAAGCACATGGTCACGGGATATGACCATCTGCTCTTCCTCGCCGGGGTCATATTCTTCCTTTACCGGCTAAAGGACGTCGGTGCCTATGTGACGCTGTTCGCCATCGGACACAGCACCACGTTGCTGCTCGGCGTCATCTTCGACATTCGCGCCAACCCCTTCATCATCGACGCCATCATCGGTCTTTCGGTGGTGTACAAGGCGATCGACAATCTCGACGGCTTCCGCACATGGTTCGGCGTGTCGCCCAATCCGAAGGCCGCCGTGCTGATCTTCGGCTTCTTCCACGGCTTCGGCCTCGCAACGAAGCTGCAGGAACTCACGCTGGCGAAGGACGGGATGATCCCCAACCTCATCAGCTTCAACATCGGCGTCGAAATGGGCCAGTTCATGGCCTTGGCTATCATCCTGCTGCTGATGAACCTGTGGCGCATGAGCGACAGCTTCCGCCGCAGCGCCATCGTGGCCAATGCCGCCCTGATGACCGCCGGCTTCGTCCTAATCGGCTTTCAGCTAGCCGGATATTTCACGGAAGGTGCCTGACATGAACACGCAGACCATCACCGCATTGCCGACACAGATTTCGCCCTCCTCCTCGACATTGGCCAAGGCGACCGGTGGGGCGGTCATCGCTGCCGCCGCTATCCTGACCCTGTTCGTGCTTCCCGCAGAATATGGTGTCGATCCGACCGGCGTGGGCACCGCGCTTGGCCTCACCGGCATGGTGTCGGGCGAAGCGCAGGAAGCCGCGCCCGCAGGCGCAGGTGCAGGCGCAGCCGCACCTGCGACCGGCGAGGTCGCGATCCCTACCAAGGATAGCATTTCCAGGTCAGCTGCCTGGCGTCAGGACGAAATGACCATCACGCTGGAGCCGCACAGCGGCCAGGAAGTGAAGGCGCACATGACCAGGGGCGACAGCTTCGTGTTCCAGTGGAAATCGACCGGCCCGATCAAGGCGGAGATGCATGGCGAAAAGGTCAATGCCGCGGAAGGCGAGTTCACCGACTATTGGAAGGAACTGGAATTGACCGGCGGCCAAGGCGATTTCACCGCCCCCTTCGAAGGCACGCACGGCTGGTATTTTCGTAACAAGGGCGACACACCCGTCACCGTAACTGTCAAGACAGTCGGCTTCTACAAGGATCTCTTCCAGCCCAAGGGCGAGTGAACTAAACCAAGGACAGGACAGCGCCATGAGCAGTATTGCGGGCCAAGCACCCTCCATCGGCCTTCGGGCCACGGCATCTCCCGTCGCTGCGGCCAAGGCGCGGACGCGACTGATTGCGATCGACGCGCTTCGCGGGCTCGTGATGCTGTTCATGCTTGTGGATCATGTGCGTGAAACATGGTTCCTGCATTTGCAGGTAACCGACCCGGTCAATGCAGTCACGACCGATCCGGGCCTGTTCTTCACCCGCCTGCTATCGACCTTCTGCGCACCTACCTTTGTGGCGCTCACCGGCCTGTCCGCCTGGCTCTACGGCCAATCACACAGCAAGGGCGAGGTATCCGAATTCCTGTTGAAGCGGGGCCTGTTCCTGATCTTCCTGGAATTTACCATCGTCTGTTATGCTTGGCCCACCCAGGCCAACAGTTTTCCGCCTCCAACCATCTGGCTGCAGGTAATTTATACCATCGGCATCAGCATGATCGCGCTTGCCGCCCTGCTGCACCTGCCCCGCCCCGCGCAGTTCGCGCTCGGCCTTGCGATAGTCTGCCTGCATAACCTGCTTGACCCTATCCGCCTGACGCCGGATTCGCCCTTTTTTATCCCCTGGGCGATGCTGCACCAGCGCGACAAGTTCGAGTTGGCGGGTATCATGTTCAAGACGACTTATCCGGTCCTGCCGTGGATCGGCGTCATTCTGCTGGGCTATGCCTGCGGCCCTTGGTTCGCGCGAGGCACCGATCCCAAGCCGCGCATCAAGCGGCTGGCCATGCTGGGCCTTGGCCTCCTCGTCGGCTTCCTCGTCATCCGCACGTTGAATTTCTACGGCGACAAGCCCTGGTTCATCGCAGAAACTCCGCTGCGCACCCTCATGAGCTTTCTGGCGCTGACGAAATACCCGCCATCGCTGCTGTTCCTGATGGTGACGGTCGGCACCGGATGCCTGCTGCTTGCAGCGTGCGAAAAATATGAGAGCAGCAAGGCTATGCCCGCACTCGCAATGCTGGGTGGCGCGCCGATGTTTTACTACGTCCTCCACCTTTATACGCTCAAGCTGCTCTACAACATCGCGATGCTGCTTTACGGCCCCACAAAAGGCGCGGTGTTCGGCGTCGATCAATTGCGCTGGGTCTGGATCTGGGTCTTCATCCTGATCCCGGTCCTTTATTTCCCGACCCGCTGGTTTGCGCAACTGAAACAGCGGCGGAAGGATATTTGGTGGCTTAAGTACCTCTAATATAAGGTTCCTGCAAACTCAGGCCGCCCTCCCCCCGGAAGGCGGCCTTTCTCTTGGGTTATTGCCGGTTCGAAATGATAAAAGCAGGGCGGCATTTTCACCTGTCCGGCACCCTGAAATTCAATATTATGCGCCGCGCGCGCCCCGAAGTTTGACGTAATATTTCTGCAATGCGCGCCTAGCCTCCCATTGAGACAGAGGTGGCAAATCACCCAGTGGACCGGCCCCCGATAAGAAGGACACAAATGATGTCCCATGGAGAGAAAATAAAATATCGGCCGGCTCACCCCGTTTCGCAGGACAATTGGGAACAGCGATAAACATAGGGGTAAGCATCATGCGCACACATACTGCAATTCGACTGGTGCTCGTCGCCAGTGCGGCCACCATCGCATTTGCGCCGGGGGCCTTTGCCCAAGCGCCAGCATCAGCGGACAATCCGGACATTGTCGTCACGGGCCTGAAACGCCAATATTTCGGCGACACGCCGGTCAAGGAAATCCCGCAGGCGGTCCAGTTCCTGGAAGGCCAGCTGCTCGACGACCTCAACATCACGCGCCTCGACACCGCCCTGGAACTCGCAAGCGGCGTATCGAAGCAGAATAATTTCGGCGGGCTTTGGGACAGCTTCGCGATCCGCGGCTTTGCGGGCGACGAAAATTTCCCAAGCGGCTTCCTGGTCAACGGCTTCAATGGCGGCCGTGGCTATGGCGGCCCGCGCGACGCATCGAACGTCGAACGCATCGAAGTGCTCAAGGGGCCGAACGGCGCCCTTTTCGGCCGCGGCGAGCCAGGCGGCACGATCAACATCGTGACCAAAAAGCCGACCTTCAAGGAAGGCGGCAGCTTTTCCGTATCTGCCGGCAGTTGGGAAACCTACCGTATCGAAGGCGACTATAACCTGCCGCTCAACGACAGCATCGCCCTGCGCATCAATGGATCTTCCGAACAGGCCGACAGCTTCCGCCACACGGTGGAAACACAGAAATATACCCTGACGCCGTCTTTTCTGGCGAAACTGTCGGACAGGGACATCTTCACCTACGAACTGGAATATGTGAAGCAGGAAGTCCCGTTCGATCGCGGCGTAGTGGCGATCCCGACGGTCGGCCTCGACGGCACGACCAGCTATAATCTGGGCGCCATCCCCAATTCGCGCTTCCTGGGCAACCCCAATGACGGTCCTATCAAGATCGGCGTGCTGGGCCATCAAGCGCAATATCAGCACGACTTCAGCGACGATTGGACGCTGATGCTTGGTGCTGGATATAAGGACACCACGTTTGAAGGCTATTCAAGCGATCCGGAACTGGCGCTGGGCCGTCAATTGATCGACAATGACGGACGCACCCTGTCGCGCCAGCGCCGTTACCGCGACTACAGCACGACCCACATGGTGTTCCGTGGCGAAATCAGCGGCAAGCTGGAAACCGGATCCATCGTCCACAACATCCGCATCGGCGGAGACTGGGATCGCTTCAAGATCGACACGTTCCAGACCCGCTATCGCCCCAGCGCTGCGGATCAGTCCTATTCGATCGACATCTTCAACCCCGATTATAACATCATCGCGCCAATACCGAACGCGACGATCCAGGATTCGACCGAAGTCCAGAAGGCCTGGGGCATCTATGCCCAGGACCAGATCGAGATCAGCGAACAGCTCAAGGTGCGGTTCGGCGGTCGCTACGATGATTTCAGCCAGAATATCGACAACCGACTGGGGGCCACCAACCCTGCGTCCTACACCAAGTTCAGCCCGATGGCGGGACTTGTGTTCGAACCGACACGAAGCCTGTCCTTCTACGCCAGCTATGGCAAAGGTTTCCGGCCGAACAGCGGCGTCGATGTGAACAACAATCCCTTCGCCCCGGAAATCAGCGAAAGCTATGAAATCGGTGCAAAGTTCGTGACGCCCGATGGCCGGATCACCAGCACGCTCTCGCTATACAAGATGAAGAAGAGCAATGTCCTGACCGCCGACCTGCTGACCGGCCTGTCAGTGGCGGTTGGTGAGGCCAAGAGCCAGGGCGTGGAGTTCGACGTCAACGCCAAGCTGCCCGCCGGGTTCGAACTGTTCGCAACCTATGCCTATACCGATGCAGGCTGGGCGGACGATTATCCCTTGGCCGGAGTGCTCAAAAATGATCCGCTGATCAATATTCCCAAGCATCAGGCCAACATCCTGCTGTTCAAGAATTTCTCGATCGGCGATCATGAGGCAATGCTGGGCGCGGGTGTCACGCATCTCAGCAAGCGCCTTGGCCAAACGGCGGCGGATTTCTATCTGCCGAGCTACACGATCGCCAAGGTGTTGGGATCGTTCAACATCACCGAGCAGATCAAGCTGTCGGCGGATGTGAACAACCTTTTCAACAAGAAATATTACGCCAGCTCCTATTCGGCGCTGTGGATCCAGCCGGGCATGCCGCGGCAGTTCACCGTCCGGGCGACGTTCGACTTCTAATGCCCTAGAAATTCGGAACTTGCAGTTCCGATGGCCGCCGGTGACCAGCCCCTCCAAGCCTGAAGGTCACCGGCGGTTTTTTGCATTTTTGTCGAGGGACATGATGAACCGGGCGCACCTGTTTCGCATCCACAAATATGTTGGCCTTGCCATGGCTGCGCTGCTGCTGGTTCAGGCCCTGACCGGGGCATTGCTGCTCTATCGCGGCCCCGCAGCCCGCTGGATCGACCCTGCGGGCATGGTCGGCCATGGCAGGTCCGCCGCCATCTCCGCGGGGTCTGTAGTGGTTCGGGCAGAAGGCGCATTGCCCAGCTTCCATGTCGTACGTCTGTTCGCACCTGACGCCGATCAAGGGGTGTGGTTGGCCGAACTGGACAACGATTCCGGGGCTGTGCGCTTCGCATCCATCGACCCTGCGGACGGCAAGCTGCTGCGCACCGGACCCCTATGGCGCTTCCCGGTCGAAGCCGCGCTGCAACTCCACTATCGGCTGATGGCGGGCAAAGCGGGGATGACGATCATCCTGCTCAACGCGCTGGCGCTGCTGACCATGGCGGTGACTGGTCTCATCTATTGGTGGCCCCGGCGGGGGCCGGTTTCCAGGCATCTGTCGATCCGCTCGGACATGGCGGCACGGCTGATACTGCGGCAGGCGCATCGCACCTTGGGCGTTGTCATGTCGGCGCTGCTGGGCTTCATGGCCGTGACCGGACTGCTACTTATCGTTCCCGAGTTGATCGAGACCACAAGTCCGACCTTGCACCGCACGACCGCAAGCCCCGCCGCGATCGATCGCGGCCTGGCGCTGGCGCAGACTGCGTTCCCGCAAAGCCCGCTGCGTGACATCCGCATCGGCGCCGATCGCCTGACCGTCAATTTCCACGCGCCGGAGCGCAATCCCCGTGCCGTCCATCGCGCTGTTGTCGCGATCGACGCTCCCCGCATCATCGACGCGACGCGCGCCGAAAATAACCGCGCGCTCTGGATGACGGTGTTGCCGCTTCATACCGGTAACCGTTTCGGCGCGACCGGGCCGATCGTGGTAATGATCGCCGCCCTGGCGCTTCTCGCCCTTTCCTTCACCGGGCCGATTATGTGGTGGCAGGCAAGGAGCCTGCGCCGCCGGTCCATCAACAACAGGCAAACCGCATGACCCTGCTTTATACCTCCAGCCCGGAGCGGAGAGATATCTGGCGCGAAATTTTCGCGGCGGAAGCGCCCGGCACCACATTCGTGACGCTGGAGGAAATGGCTGATCCCGCCAAGGTCCGTTATCTGGCCGCGTGGGATCCATCGGTTGAACTGCTGGCCAGTCTATCGGGTCTGGAAGTCCTGTTTTCGGTCGGTGCGGGCGTCGATCAATTCGACATGAGCAAGCTGCCGTCCCGCGTACGGCTGGTCCGCATGATCGAACCCGGCATTGTCGAGGGCATGGTTGAATATGTCTGCGGAGCGGTGCTGGCGACGCATCGCAACTTCATCGACTATGCCCTCGCGCAACGCGAACATCGCTGGATGCAGATCAACCTGGTCCCGGCCGCCGAGCGCCGCGTGGGCGTAATGGGCCTCGGACAGTTGGGGCAGGCCGTGTTGACCGCGCTTCGCCCGTTCGGCTTTCCATTATCGGCGTGGAGCCGGACGCCCCGTCAGGTGGAGGGCGTGAACGGTTACGCAGGCGAAGCGGAAATGGCCGCCTTCCTGGAAAAATGCGACATCCTCATCTGCCTCCTGCCCCTTACAAATGAGACACGCGGCATTTTGTGCCGGGACGCGCTGTCCCAGCTGCCTCGCGACGCGGCGCTTATCAATGTCGGGCGTGGCGGTCATCTGGTGGAGCAGGATCTGCTGTCCCTGCTTGACGAAAGGCATCTTTCGGCCGCGATACTGGACGTCACAGATCCCGAACCATTGCCGCAGGATCATCCCTTCTGGGATCATCCGCGCATCATGCTGACGCCCCACATCGCCAGCATGACCCGCGCGGATACTGCCGCTCGCGCGCTTATCGCCAATATCCGCAGGCATGAGTCAGGCCAGCCGATGGAAGGCGAAGTCAGCCGCGAGCGGGGCTATTGAGCCGTCAATATTATCTGCCGCACGCTGACCCCATCAGCATTCTGGCGGCCTTGATCGCTACCCCGGCGGCGCTTCCGTCAAAGGACGGCAAACTATGCCGAAAGACTGCTATAAAAACTTCTGATCTGCGTCGCGCGGCGAACCAATCGGGGACATGTTCTGGTCAGCCCATGCCGTAATGGCTTCATCGAAACGGCCTGATGGCCATCCGACCAACAGGGGGATACCGATGCCCAACTTCCGGCCCAAATATATCAGCTTCGATTGTTACGGTACGTTGACGCGTTTTCGCATGACGGAAATGGCGACCGCCTTCATGGCCGATCGCGTCGCGGCGGAAAAGCTGCCCGCCTTCTGCAAGGACTGGAGCGCCTATCGCTTCGATCAGGTAATGGGTCCATGGGAACCCTATCAGGAAATCATCCGCAATTCGCTGCGCCGCACCTGCAAGCTGTGGAATGTGGAATATTGCGAGGCAGACGCCGACGCGGTCTACCATGCGGTGCCGACATGGGGACCACATGACGATGTACCCGGCGGCCTTTCCAAGATCGGGGACAAGATTCCGCTGGTCATCCTGTCGAACGCGATGAACGATCAGATCCATCACAATGTCGGCATGCTGGGTGCCCCCTTCCACGCCGTTTATACGGCGCAGATGGCGCAGGCCTACAAGCCCCGCATGCAGGCGTTCGAATATATGTTCGACCAGCTGGGCGCGAAGCCTGAAGAGATGATGCACGTGTCCTCCAGCTTCCGCTACGATCAGAATACCGCCACCGACCTGCATTTCGGTTGCCGCGTATTCGTGGGTCGTGGGCATGAGCCGTCGAACGCCTTCTACCGCGACGTCGAAATCCCCCACATCGGCGCATTGCCGGCCGTGGTCGGCCTCTGACCCTCGGCATGAGCGCGTCTCCCCTCTCCTACTGGCTGGCAAGCGCCCCCGCCTTCACCGGCGGGGCGCAGGGCGCGGTCGAAGGCAAGGCCGATGTCGTCATCATCGGCGGCGGCTTTACCGGGCTTTCGGCGGCGCTGGCACTGGCGAAGCGGGGCGCGGATGTCGTGCTGCTGGAATCGGGACGCGTGGCGGGTGAGGCTTCGGGTCGCAACGGGGGTCAGTGCAATAATGGCACGGCCCATGACTATGGCGCGCTTTCCGCCCGCTTCGGGAAGGACGTCGCCAAAGCCTATTATCGCGTCCATTGCGACGCGGTGGACATGGTTGAGAGGATCGCGCGGGAAGAAGGCATCGACTGCGCCTTCAACCGCTGCGGCCGGGTCAAGCTGGCTGCCAAGCCGCACCATTATGACAAGCTGGCGCGGGCGCATGACCTGCTCGCAGCGGAAGTAGACCAGAATGTCCGCCTTGTCCCGCCAGAGAGCATCCGCGAAGAAATCGGATCAGACGTTTTCCACGGCGCGCTGATCCAGACGACCAGCGCGCAACTGCATCCCGGCCGCTTCGGCGTCGGCCTTGCCGAGGCTGCGGCGCGTGCAGGTGCGACGATCCATGAAAATGCCGAAGTCACCGGCCTCGACCGGCTCGCGAGCGGATGGCGCGTAACCACGCCCAAGGGCCAGCTTGTGGCCGATCAGCTACTGGTCGCCACCGGTGGAGCACCCGCCGCTGCGCCCTTTGGCTTTTTCCGGCGGCGCATCGTGTCAGTGGGCAGCTTCATCATCGCGACCCAGCCGCTTGAGCCATCACTGACCGATCAATTGCTGCCCAATCGGCGCAATTATGTAACCAGCAGGAATATCGGCAATTATTTCCGGCTGACCACCGACAACCGGCTGATCTTCGGCGGACGGGCGCGCTTTGCGATCAGCGATCCGCGATCCGACCTGAAGAGCGGGCATATTCTGGAACAGACGATGGGCGAGATTTTCCCTGCGCTCCAGGGCGTGGGCATCGACCATGTCTGGGGCGGCATGGTGGACCTGACCGCCGATCGGCTGCCGCGCGCGGGCGAGCATGACGGGCTTTTCTATTCGATGGGCTACAGCGGCCACGGCGTTCAGATGGCGACATATATGGGCCAGATGATGGCGCGGGTGATGGGCGGCGAGACGAAGGCCAATCCGTGGGCCGACCTGGATTGGCCAAGCGTCCCCGGTCATTTCGGCAAGCCATGGTTCCTGCCGCTCGTCGGCCTGTGGTACAAATGGCAGGATGTGATCCATTGACGGACGACGCTCGCCTTCTGTGGCCCTTTTCCCGTCGCCACATGCTGGGCGCGGCCGGTGCGGGCCTGCTTCTGCCGCAGAGCGCCCTCGCCGCGCCGCCCAGGCCGCGCGTCGGCGGGCGCATTCGGGTGGCCAGCCTTTCAAGCTCGACGGCCGACACGCTCGATCCGGCGAAGGGTGCGCTCTCGACCGATTATGTGCGCCATTACATGTTCTACAACGGGCTGACGCAGCTCGACCGCAATCTCGTCCCCCGCCCCGCACTGGCCGAGCGGATGGAGAGCAGGGATCAGCAGAACTGGCACATAAGGCTGCGCCGGGGCGTCACCTTCCACGACGGCGCCACCCTGACCGCCAGGGATGTCGTCTGGTCGCTGCTGCGGCACAAAGACCCGGCGACCGGATCCAAGATGGCGACGATCGCCGAACAATTCGCCGAAGCGAAGGCGACAGGTCCGCTGGACCTCACCATCCGCCTGACCGGGCCGAATGCGGATCTGCCGACCATCCTCGCCCAGTCCCATTTCCTGATCCTGCGTGCAGGGCACCGGGATTTTCGGACTGTCAACGGCACCGGCCCCTATCTGTGCGCCCAGTTCCGGCCCGGCGTGCGCACGCTGGCCCGGCGCAATCCCCATTACTGGCGCAACGGCAAACCCTATCTGGAAGAGATCGAGCTGATCGGCATTCCCGACGAGGTCAGCCGCGTCAACGCGCTGCTGTCGGGCGACGTGCACCTGATCATCGCGGTCAACCCACGTTCGACCAAACGCGTACGCGCATCGAACCGCCATGCCCTGCTGGAAACCAAGTCCGGCCTCTACACCAATCTCATCATGCGTCAGGACGGGCTGCCCACGGGCAATCCCCACTTCGTCGCCGCGATGAAATATCTGTTCGACCGGCCGTTGATCAAAAGGGCGCTGTATCGCGACTATGCAACCATCGCCAACGACCATCCGATCCCGCCCTTTCACCCCTATTATCGCGCCGACCTGCCGCAGACGTCGCTCGATCTGGACAAGGCGAAATGGCACCTTCAACGCGCAGGGCTGACCGGCGTGCGGATGCCGGTCTACGCTTCCCCCGCAGCGGACGGGTCGGTCGACATGGCGTCCATCCTTCAGGAATATGGATCGCGCGTCGGCCTGAACATAGCGGTCAATCGCGTTCCGGGAGACGGCTACTGGTCAACGCACTGGATGCGGCATCCGCTGACGTTCGGTAACACAAACCCGCGCCCGACCGCCGATCTCGTCTTCAGCCTTTTCTACAAATCCGACGCGGAATGGAATGAATCCGGGTGGCGGAACCCACGCTTCGACCGGCTGCTGATCGAGGCGCGGGGCGAGCCGGACCAGGCTCGACGCAAGCAGCTCTACGGCGAAATGCAGGGACTGGTTCATGACCGTTGCGGCGTCGCCATCCCGGTCTTCATCAGCCTGATCGACGGCTATGACCGGCGTCTGAAGGGCCTTCAGCCGATGTCCACCGGAGGACTCATGGGCTATCAGTTCGCCGAACATGTCTGGTGGGAAGGCTGATGTCGGGCGGCCCCTCATCTTCTGGGCTCAAGGCGGCGCTGGCCCTTACGACCAAGCGCTTCGCCGCATCGCTGCTGACGCTGTTGCTCTTGTCGGTCGTGATATTCACCATCGCTCAACTGCTGCCCGGCGACGCCGCTCAGGAAGCGCTGGGCCAGAGCGCCACAGCCGAGCAGGTGGCGGCCCTGCGCCATGAGATGGGTCTCGATCGGCCAGCGCATGAGCGTTATATTTCCTGGGCCAGCGGCATGTTGGGCGGCGATCCGGGCCAGTCTCTGGTCGCCAACATGCCGGTGTCCGAAGTCATTTCCACGCGCCTGCCCAACAGCCTGCTGCTGGCCGCCCTGACGGCGCTAGTGGCCGTGCCCGTGGCGCTTGCGATCGGCATCGGTTCCGCCATGAACCGTGGCGGACGGCTTGATCGTGCGCTCAACATATCGACCCTGTCGATGGTGGCGGTTCCCGAATTTCTGGTGGCGACGGTCGCCGTGCTGATCTTTTCCGTAAAGCTGCGCTGGCTGCCGTCGATCGCGCTCGTGTCAGACGACATGGGCTGGGGCGACTATCTACGCGGCGCGGCCACGCCGATACTGTGTCTCAGCATAGTGGTCATCGCCCAGATGGCGCGCATGACCCGCGCCGCCGTGATCGACCAGATGGACAGGCCCTATGTCGAAATGGCGCTGCTGAAGGGCGTCGCCCCGGTGCGGATCGTCCTAAAACACATCATGCCCAACGCCGTCGCGCCGATCGTCAACGCGATGGCGCTCAGCCTGTCCTACCTGCTGGGCGGCGCGGTCATCGTCGAAACCATTTTCAACTATCCCGGCCTGGCGAGCCTGATGGTGAACGCCGTCACCAGCCGCGACATGCCTCTGCTGCAAGCCTGCGCGATGATCTTCTGCGCTGCCTATCTCATCCTCATGCTGATCGCCGACGTCACCGCCATCCTCGCCAATCCCAGGCTGCGCGCGCAATGACCGCTTCGTTCATACGCTGGGCCAAGGCCCTTCCGCTTTCGGCCAGGATCGGGCTGATTCTCGTCCTCTTCTGGCTGGCCATAGCGGTGTTCGGGCCGATGCTGGCGCCGTATCCAATCGGTGCGTTCGTGGCTTATGACGTATTCGACGGTGCGTCGGCGCAGCATTGGCTGGGCAGCGACTATCTGGGCCGTGACGTATTGAGCCGCCTGCTGTCGGGCGCGCGCTATACCGTTGGCCTCGCCGCTGCCGCCGCCATGCTGGCGAGCGCGACCGGCACGGCGCTGGCCCTTACCGCAGCGGTGGGCGGGCCGAAGGTGGATGAACCGCTGTCGCGCTTTATGGACACGCTGATTTCGATCCCGTCGAAAATCTTCTCGCTCGTGCTGGTCGCCGCGTTCGGCTCCTCGCTGGCGCTGCTGCTGCTGATCGCGGCGATCACCTATGTGCCGGGCAATTACCGCATCGCCCGCGCACTGGCAGTCAACCTTGCCCAGATGGACTATGTGCAAGTGGCCCGCGCCCGTGGCGAAGGACGCTTTCACATCGCGTGGAAGGAAATATTGCCGAACATGATCCATCCGCTGCTCGCCGATTTCGGCCTGCGCTTCGTGTTCATCGTGCTGCTTCTGTCGGGCCTTTCCTTCCTGGGCCTGGGCGTGCAGCCGCCCGACGCGGACCTTGGCTCGCTGGTGCGGGAGAATATCTCCGGCCTTGGCGAAGGTGCGTTGGCGATCCTGATGCCTGCCATCGCGATTGCGACGCTGACCGTGGGCGTCAACCTGCTGATCGATGGATTGAAGGGGAAGCGTCCATGACCGCTCATGTCGAGGTCAGGGGCTTGTGCGTCACCGCCCGCAATGCGACGGGAGAGACATCCCCGATTGTGAGCGACATCGACTTCGCGCTGAAGCGGGGCGAGGTGCTGGCGTTGATCGGGGAATCCGGTTCGGGCAAGACCACCATCGCGCTCACCATGCTGGGCCATGCCCGGCCCGGCGCAAGGATCGCCGGAGGCTCCATCCGCGTCGGCGAGTCCGAAATCCTGTCGCTTGATACAAAGGGTCTCGCGGCGCTGCGCGGCAATCGCATCGCCTATATCGCGCAAAGCGCCGCGTCCGCCTTCAACCCCTCGCGCACGATCATGGATCAGGTGATCGAACCCGCCCTGATCCACAATCTCATGCCCCGCGCGGACGCGGAGAGGAAGGCGGTCGAGCTTTTCCGCGCGCTGGCCCTGCCATTCCCGGATGTGATCGGTTCGCGCTACCCACACCAGCTTTCTGGCGGACAGCTTCAGCGGCTGATGGCGGCGATGGCGCTTGTCACCGATCCCGAACTGGTGATCCTGGACGAACCGACCACGGCGCTCGACGTCACCACCCAGATAGAGGTGCTGCGCGCGTTCAAGGCCGTGGTGCTGGAACGCGGCGCGACAGCAATCTACGTGTCGCATGACCTGGCGGTCGTTGCCCAGATGGCAGACCAGATCGTCGTGCTGAACCAGGGCCGCATTCGGGAAACGGGTCGCGCCGACCAGATACTGCACCGCCCCGCCGACGAATATACAAAGACGCTGATGGCCGCTGCCCGCCCGGCAATCCGCCCCGCTCCGCAGCAGGCCGATCTGCCTTCCGCGCCGCTGCTGGAAATCCGTGGCATGACGGCGGGCTATGGCAAGATCGGCAAGGACGGCCGCCCACGCATTCCTGTGCTGCGGGACATCAACCTCACCATCGAACGCGGCGCGACCCTGGGCGTCATCGGCGAATCCGGTTCGGGAAAGTCCACCATTGCGCGCGTCATCGCGGGTCTGCTGCCTGCCGCGGACGGCGAAGTGCTGCTCAATGGCGAAGCCCTGCCGCCCGGACTAAAGGGCCGCACTCGCGAGCAGTTTCGCCGCGTCCAGCTGGTGTTCCAGAATGCCGATACCGCGCTCAATCCCGCGCACAGCGTGGGCAATATCCTGTCCCGGCCGCTCGCCTTCTATCATAGCTTGAAGGGCAATGCCGCGCGCCTGCGCGTGCTGGAGCTGCTGGACCTCATCCGCCTGCCTGCGACGGTCATCGACCGGCGCTGCGGCGAGCTGTCGGGCGGGCAGAAGCAGCGCATCAACCTTGCCCGCGCCCTCGCCGCCGATCCTGATCTCATCCTCTGCGACGAAGTCACTTCGGCACTCGATACGGTGGTGGGCGCAGCGATCCTCGATCTGATGGCGGAACTGCGCAAGGAACTGGGCGTCGCCTATATGTTCATCAGCCACGACATTTCGACGGTGCGCGCGATCTGCGACGACATCCTCGTCCTCTATTCGGGCACCATGGTGGAAAAGGGCAAGCGAGAGGGTTTTCGCGCCGCGCCATTCCATCCCTATACCGACCTGCTGATCGGTTCGGTCCCGGAAATGCGCGCGGGGTGGCTGGAGGAAAGCGGCGCAGGCTGTGACCTGCCGCCGATCGGCGATCTGGCCCGCGACACCGACCTGTGCCGCTTCCTTGCCCGCTGCCCGGTGCGGATCGATGGTCGATGCAATATCTTGCCCCCGCCGCGCCATAGCCTGTCAAAGGGCAACAGCATCCTGTGTCATCATGGAGAAGAGAGTTTGACGCGAATTCAGGGTGTTGCCGCATGAGCGGACGCTTCGTTCGCCTGGGCGAAACGGATCGCCCCCGGATCATGCTGCAAGTCGATGGTCAGTCCGTGGCGGCGCTGGAAGGCGACACGTTGATGGTCGCCCTGCTCAGCACCGGCGACACGCTGCGCCAGTCGGAATTTGGCGATGGTCGGCGGGCCGGCTTCTGCCTGATGGGCGCTTGTCAGGATTGCTGGGTCTGGACCGAAAGCGGTGATCGGCTGCGGGCCTGCTCCACCCTTGCCGCGGCGGGCCAGCGCATCCTCACCAGCCAGCCGGAGGCGACATGGCCGAACCTCGCATAATCGTCGTCGGCGCGGGGCCGTCCGGCGTGCGCGCCGCGGAGGCCGTTGTGCAGGCTGGACTGCGCCCCATCGTCATTGACGAGGCGCGCCGGGCGGGCGGCCAGATCTATCGCCGCCAGCCCGACAATTTCACCCGGCCTTACGAAAAGCTCTACGGCACCGAAGCCGACCGGGCGAAGGCGCTGCACGACAGTTTCGACGCGCTGCGGGACAAGGTCGACTATCTGCCCGAAACGCTCGTCTGGAACATCGCCGAAGAACATGTCTGGACGGCCGCTGGCAATGCGCAGCAAACGCTGCCCTATGACGCCTTGCTCCTTTGTACCGGCGCGACGGATAGGCTGTTGCCGGTCAAGGGCTGGAACCTTGCGGGCACATACAGCCTGGGCGGCGCGCAGGTCGCGCTCAAGTCGCAGGCTGTCTCCATCGGGCGCGAAGTGGTCTTCATGGGCTCCGGCCCGCTCCTCTACCTCGTCGCCTCGCAATATGTGCAGGCTGGCGCAAAGGTCGCGGCCGTCCTCGACACCTCGCCTTCAGGCGCCCGGTTCAGGGCGCTGGCCGACCTTCTCGCCCTGCCTTCGGTGCTGTGGAACGGCATCCAGCTCACTCGCGCACTGGCCAGGGCTGACGTGCCCATCCATCATCAGATCACGCCGGTCGAAATCAGCGGCGACGGCGAAGCCGGCGTGAACGCCATCCGCTATCGCACGGCGTCCGGCGCGGAAAAAACGATCGCCTGCGATGCGGTGGCGATGGGTTATCATCTGCGTCCCGAGACCCAGCTTGCCGATCTTGCCCGCTGCACCTTCATGTTCGATGCGGGGACGCGCCAATGGTTGCCGCAGCGCGACCAGGATGGCCGATCCAGCACGCAGGGCGTCTATCTGGCAGGCGACGGCGCCAAAATTCTCGGTGCGCGTTCCGCCGAAGCGAGCGGAAGACTAGCCGCGCTGGCTGCATTGGCGGACCTTGGCCTGACAATCGACAGCGGCGAAATGACTGCCCTGCGCCGCGATGTCGCCACCTACGCCAAATTCGCGCGGGGGCTGGCAAAGGCATTCCCCTGGCCCGCGCATCAGGCGGCGGCATTGCCCGACGACACCATCATCTGCCGCTGTGAAGCGGTCAGCGCGGGCGATCTGCGCGCCGTCATGCGTGAAACCGGCGCGGTCGAAGCCAACCGGGCCAAGGCGTTCAGCCGCGTAGGCATGGGCCGCTGTCAGGGGCGTTATTGCGGCCTCGCGGCTGCGGAACTGATCGCCGCCGAAGCGAAGATCCCCGTCCAACAGGTCGGTCGCCTGCGCGGACAGGCGCCGGTCAAGCCGCTCCCCATCGCCATCGGAGAAGAAGAATGAGCGCGGCCAGCGACGTCATCATCGTGGGCGGCGGCCTCATGGGCTCCTCCGCCGCGCTGTTCCTGCGCGGCCATGGCCTGTCGGTCACGCTGCTGGAAACCGACCTGATCGGGCGGCAGGCCAGCGGCACCAATTTCGGCAATGTCCGGCGGCAGGGCCGCGCCCTGCACCAGCTTCCGCTCGCCAACCGCGCCCTTTCCATCTGGCGCAAGTCGCGCGAGCTGCTGGGCGCGGATATTGAATATCTCCAGTCCGGCCATATCCGCGTCTGCTATCGCGAACGCCCCGAACTGGTCGGCGCGATGGAGGATTATGCCGACAAGGCCCGGCATGAGGGGCTGGACCTTGAGCTTCTGAGCGGCAACGCGCTGCGGGCGAAATTCCCCTTCTTCGGGGCGGATGTGCTGGCCGGTTCCTACTCGGCTATGGACGGCCACGCCAATCCGCGCCTCGCCGCCCCCGCCTTTGCCCGCGCCGCCCAGCGCATGGGCGCGAACATCCACGAGAACACGAAGATCGTGGACGCGCAGAAGGTCGGCGATGATTTCATCGTCACTGCCGAAAATGGCCGCACCTTCCGCGCGCCGATCCTGCTCATCACCGCCGGCGCATGGGGCAACGCCCTTTCCTCCCAGTTCGGTGAGCCAGTCCCCATCGTCCCACGCGGCCCGAACATGAGCGTGACCGAGCCGGTGCCCTATGCCATCCACCCCGCCGTCGGCGTCATGACCCCGCTGGAGGAGGAAACCGTCTATTTCCGGCAGGTCGCGCGCGGCAATATCGTTCTGGGCGGCAGCACGCGCGGGCCGTCCTATCCGGACGAGTATCGCGCCTATGTGCTGCCCCAGAACACCGTCAGCCAGTTGAAGCAGATCCGCCGCCTCGCGCCCGCCCTGGGCAAGCTCAACATCATCCGCGTATGGTCGGGGATCGAAGGCTATATGCCCGACAGCCAGCCCGTCATGGGGCCAAGCGCGACCACCAGCGGCCTCTATTATGCCTTCGGCTTTTCCGGCTCTGGTTTCCAGATCGGGCCGGGCGTGGGTGAAACGATGGCGGAAATCATCGCGAAGGGCGCAACGGATATCCCGATGGAGCCGTATAACATCGCCCGGTTCGCGCAAACCACCTGACCTTCCTCCGTTCGCTGCCAACGGCGCTGTCAGCGAACGGAGGAAGGGATCAGAACTCGATCAGCGCCGTCTTGATCTTGAGGTTCGCCACATAGGCTTCGCGCCCCAGATCCTTGCCGATCCCGGACTGCTTGTAACCGCCAGTCGGCAGGATGAAGTCATTGCTCCTGCCATAGCGATTGACCCACACCGTCCCGGCCTCCAGCGCCCGCGTCGCTCGCAATGCCCGCGCGACGTCGCCGGTATGAACGCCCGCCGCCAGCCCATAGTCGCTGTCGTTGGCGAGCGCATAGGCTTCCGTCTCATCGGCAAAGGTCTGCACCGTCAGCACAGGCCCGAAAATCTCGCCCTGCACCACCTCGCTCTTCTGATCGACATTGGTCAGCAGCGTCGGCGCGAAATAGCTGCCCTCCTGCGGCGCCGTCGCCCGTCCGCCGCCGGTCAGCACTTGCGCACCGTCGGCAATGGCGCGCTTGACGATGCCGTCCATGCGATCCAGCTGCCCTTCGGAAATGATCGGTCCCAGCGTTGTGTCGCTGCGCCATGTCGGTCCCGCCTTGTGCGCTTCGAAGGCGGTGAGGATGCGGTCGATCACCTGATCGGCCACCTGTTCCTGCACCAGCAATCGCGATCCCGCAACGCACACCTGCCCGGCATTGAGCGTGATGGCCCGCGCGACAAGAGCCGCCGCCTTGTCCAGCACCGCATCGGCGAAAACGATCTGCGGGCTTTTCCCGCCCAGTTCCAGCGTCACCGGCTTTGGCCCGGTTTCCGCGCACGCCCCCATGATCGCCGCGCCCGTCCGCGTCGATCCGGTGAAGGTCACCTTCGCCACTTCCGGCCGCCGCACCAGCGGATCGCCGACCGATCGCCCGTCACCTTGTACAATATTGAACACCCCGGCGGGCAGGCCAGCCTCTATCGCCAGCTCGGCCAGCCGCACGATGCTGAACGGCGTCATCTCCGACGGCTTGAGCACAATGGAATTGCCCGCCGCAATCGCCGGAGCGATCTTCCATCCCGCCATCACCAGAGGCAGGTTCCAGGGCGCGATCGCCGCCACCACGCCATAGGGTTCGGCAATTGTCAGCCCCAGCTTGTCAGGCGTCGTCGCGGCAACCTCGCCCCCCACCTTGTCCGCCCATTCAGCAAAGAAGCGGATCGTCTCGGCGGTATAGCTCAAGTCCCATCCGTTGATCTCCCCGATCATGCGGGTCGATCCCATGGCCTCCAGCGGTGCGAGATTTTCCGCGTCCGCTTCGATCAGGTCGGCCCAGCGCCGCAGCACCTTCATCCGTCCGCGCGGGTCGGTCTGCGCCCATCCGCTCGTCTTGTAGGCGGCCTGTGCATTTTCGACCGCTTCGGCCAGTTGGCTTTCATCGACGCAGTCCAATTCTGCCTGCACATGGCCGTCGGAAGGGCGCCTTACGGTGATCGCCTGCCCCCGCCCTTCGACCCGGCGGCCACCGATGAAATTATTGGCCTTTGCCATGCTGACCAGATCGGGGTCGAAACCGTTCACGGCATAATCTCCTGTTGCGCAGCGTCCCTTTAAAATAGGACCGGGCGGCGGCATTTGTCGCAGTCGCGCCGGAAAGCCCGCGCGATATTCTTCCAAAAATAATGCGAAGGCGGCAGCCAATGCTTGTTGGCCCCTTCTAATGTCCCCACACTGATTCATGAACCAAAGGCGGACGGTTTGCCGCCAAGGGAGCAAGACGCATGGCGACGGGCATAGAGGCGATGGTGGACCTTCGGCAGATGACTGCCGACGATTTGACCGCCGCCCACGACCTCTCCCACGAACAGAAATGGCCTCACCGGCTTGAGGATTGGGAAATGATGTTCGGCCTCGGTTCGGGCTATGTGGCCGAACTGGACGGCGAAATTGTCGGCACCGCGATGAGCTGGCTCTATGGCGATGACGCCGCGACGCTGGGCATGGTCATCGTCTCGCCAAAGGCGCAGGGCATGGGCATCGGCCGCCGCCTGATGGATCGGGTGCTGGCCGATCTGGACGGCCGCACCGTCATGCTGAACGCCACGGACGAAGGCCTGCCGCTTTACCGCAAGATGGGCTTTGAACCGATCGGCCCGGTCTTTCAGCATCAAGGCGCGGCCTTCGCCGTGCCCGTCGCGGAACTCATTCCCGACGAACGCGTCCGCCCCTTGGGAAGCAAGGATATGGACACGCTACACATGCTCGCCCGCCGCGCCACCGGCATGGACCGGGACAGGCTGCTCGATGCGCTTGTCCCCGGTGCGCAGGGCGTGGTGCTGACGCGCAGCAATGAACCCGTCGGCTTCGCGCTGTTCCGCCGGTTTGGCCGTGGCTATGTCGTCGGACCCACCATCGCGCCCGATACGGGCGGCGCAAAGGCGCTGATCTCGCACTGGCTGGGGTCCAACAGTGGCATCTTCTGCCGTCTGGACGTGCCGGAGGAAAGTGGCCTGTCCGGCTGGCTTGATGAACTGGGCCTTCCCTGCGTCGGTCGGGTCGTGCGGATGACGCGCGGCCAGCATCCCAAGGCTGACCCCGACATCAGGATTTTCTCCCTCACGACGCAGGCACTCGGATGACACTGAACCTCGACAACCCCGCACTGCTGATCCAACGCGCTTTCATCGGCGGAGAATGGACCGGCGCTTCATCCGGCGCGACCGTACCTGTCGACAACCCAGCAACGGGCGCGATCATCGGCACCGTCCCCGATTGCGGAGAGGCTGAAACGCAGGCAGCCATCGCCGCGGCCCAGGCGGCCTTTCCCGCATGGCGCGCCAAGACCGCCGGAGAACGCGCTGCGCTGCTCGAACGGTGGCACGCCCTCGTGCTCGACAACGCCGCCGACCTCGCCCGCATCATGACGGCTGAGCAAGGCAAGCCGCTGGCGGAGTCTGAAGGCGAGATCCGTTACGCCGCCACCTTCATCAAATGGTTCGCCGAAGAAGGCCGCCGGATCGATGGCGCAATCATCCCCGCACCCGAAGCCAATCGCCGCATCCTCGTTATGAAGGAGCCGGTGGGCGTGTCGGGCGCGATCACGCCCTGGAACTTTCCGGCGGCGATGATCACCCGCAAATGCGCGCCAGCTCTCGCGGCAGGTTGCCCGGTGGTCGTCAAGCCATCCGAACTCACCCCCTATTCGGCGCTCGCGCTGGCCAGGCTGGCACAGGATGCCGGCATCCCCGCTGGCGTCTTCAATGTCGTTACGGGCGATGCTACGGCGATCGGCGGCGCGATGACATCCAGCCCCATCGTGCGGAAACTGTCCTTCACCGGGTCCACACGGGTCGGTGCGCTGTTGATGCGCCAATCGGCCGACACCATCAAACGGCTCAGCCTGGAACTGGGCGGCAATGCCCCGCTGATCGTGTTCGAGGACGCCGATCTCGACCTTGCCGTCGCCAGCGCCATGGCCAGCAAATTCCGTAACGCGGGCCAGACCTGCGTCTGCGCCAACCGCATATTGGTGCAGGACGGCATTCACGACGCCTTCGCTGAAAAACTTGCCAAGGCAGTTTCTGCGCTCAAGGTCGGGCCAGGCGACCAGCCGGGAAGCACCATCGGCCCGCTCATCAACAGCGCCGCCGTGGACAAGGTGAAGGCCCATGTCGAAGACGCGCTGTCCCATGGCGCGCAGATCTTTGCCCAGGCGCCAGAGGGCGCGACCGGCGAACGCTTCGCCACGCCCCTTATCCTGACCGGCGCAAGCCGGGACATGCGCCTGGCTGACGAGGAAACCTTCGGCCCCGTCGCGCCGCTGTTCCGCTTCAAGCATGAAGAGGAAGGCATCGAACTCGCCAACGGCACCAGCTATGGCCTCGCCAGCTATTTCTACACCGAAAATCTCCACCGCGCCTTCCGCGTGGCCGAGCGGCTTGAAGCGGGCATGGTCGCGCTCAACACCGGCGGCATCTCGATGGAGATGGCGCCCTTCGGCGGCGTCAAGATGTCCGGCCTCGGCCGCGAAGGCGCGCATATGGGGATCGAGGAATATCTGGAGGTCAAGACGTTCCATGTGGGTGGCCTGAAACTCTAGCTGTCACCCATCCACCGTTCGGGCTGAACCTGTCGAAGCCCTCTACTTTTCAACAAAGACCAGCCCTTCGACAGTCCAACGAGGCAAGTGACTCGTTCGAACGGGGGCAAATGGGAGCAGGCCATGTCCGCCAACCGCAACTATTCCATTTCCGTCATTCCGGGCGACGGCATCGGCAAGGAAGTCATGCCCGAAGGCATTCGCGTCCTGGAACGGGCGGCAAGCCTCTACGGCTTTTCAATCGACCAGAAATGGCATGATTTCGCCTGTTGCGACTATTGCGCCAAACATGGCCAGATGATGCCCGACGACTGGAAAGCGCAGATCGGCAATCCCGACGCCATCTTCTTCGGCGCTGTCGGCTGGCCCGACACCGTGCCCGATCATATCTCGCTCTGGGGTTCGCTGCTCCAGTTCCGGCGCGAGTACGACCAATATGTGAACCTGCGTCCCGTCCGCCTGATGCCGGGCGTGCCGTGCCCGCTGGCAGGTCGCGAGCCGGGCGACATCGACTTCTGGGTCGTGCGCGAAAATACCGAGGGCGAATATAGCTCGGTCGGCGGCAAGATGTTTCCCGGCACCGATCGCGAAATCGTCATCCAGGAAACGGTGATGACCCGCCACGGCACCGACCGGGTGCTGCGCTACGCCTTTGAACTCGCCGCCACGCGGGACCGCAAGCATGTCACCTCGGCCACCAAATCCAACGGCATCGCCATCACCATGCCCTGGTGGGACGAGCGGGTGGAGGCGATGGCGGCCAACTATCCCGGCGTCACTCATGACAAATATCATATCGATATTCTGACCGCCCAATTCGTATTGAACCCCGACCGGTTCGATGTGGTCGTTGCGTCCAACCTGTTCGGCGACATCCTGTCCGATCTTGGCCCGGCCTGCACCGGCACCATCGGCGTCGCGCCTTCGGGCAACATCAACCCCGATCGCACCGCCCCTTCGCTGTTCGAGCCGGTCCACGGCTCCGCCCCCGACATCGCGGGCTTGGGCATTGCCAATCCGGTCGGCCAGATCTGGTCAGCCGCCATGATGCTCGAACATCTGGGCGAAGGGGACGCCGCTGCCGCCATCATGCGCGCAGTCGAAACCGTCCTTGCCGAACCCGCCCTGCGCACTGGCGACCTTAAGGGCCGGGCCGGTACGGAAGAATGCGGCAAGGCCGTCGCGGACGCTCTCACCTGACCTGGCCTGACCTGACCTTCGGCGGCGCGGCATTTTGTGCTGCGCCGCTCCGCCAAAAAGCCGCTGCTCCTTCATCCTCTGTCCGAAATTGGCGCATCCGGCCGCCGCAGCGGGATAGTCTGGCCCGACAGACAACATCGCGAGTTTCCTGATGACGCTGCAATCCAATCGGTCCCTGCTGGACATCGACCGCGATCACCTGATCCATCCCGTCACCTCCTTCCGCGCCCATGAAGCGCGCGGCGCGACGCTGCTGCAAAGCGGCGATGGCATGTGGCTGACCGACATGGACGGCAATCGCCTGCTGGACGCCTTTGCGGGCCTGTGGTGCGTCAACGTCGGCTACGGCCAGGAAAGCATCGTCGAAGCCGCCGCCGCGCAAATGCGCCAGCTTCCCTATGCGACCGGCTATTTTCACTTCGGATGCGAAACAACCGTCCGGCTGGCCCAGAAGCTGGCGGACCTCAGCCCCGAAGGGCTGGACCATGTCTACTTCACCCTCGGCGGCTCCGATGCCGTAGACTCCGCCGTCCGCTACATCGTCCATTATTTCAACGCCCTCGGAAAGCCGAACAAGAAACAGTGCATCGCGCTCGACCGGGGCTATCACGGCTCCAGCAGCACTGGCGCCGGCCTGACGGCGCTTGCCAACTTCCATCGCGGCTTCGACCTGCCGCTACGATGGCAGCACCATATTCCGTCGCCCTACCCCTATCGCAGCGACCTGACCGACGATGCCGCCATCATCGCCCGTTCCGTCCAGCAACTGAAGGACAAGGTCGCGGAGATCGGCGCCGACAATGTGGCCGCCTTCTTCTGCGAGCCTATCCAGGGATCGGGCGGCGTCATCGTTCCGCCCAAGGGCTGGCTCAAGGCGTTGCGGGACGCCTGTACCGAACTCGACATCCTGTTCGTCGCCGACGAAGTCATCACCGGTTTCGGCCGCACCGGCCCGCTCTTCGCCTGCGAAGAAGAAGGCGTGGCCCCTGACCTCATGACCCTCGCAAAAGGACTGACGGCGGGTTACGCGCCGATGGGCGCAGTGCTGATGTCGGACAGGATCTATCAGGGTATCGCCGATGGAGCCGCGCCAGAACTGGCGATCGGCCACGGCTTCACTTATTCCGGCCATCCCGTCAGCGCCGCCGTCGGCCTGGAGGTCCTGCGTCTCTACACCGAAGGCGGCATCCTCGCGAACGGCCAAAGCGTCGCCGGGCGTTTCGCGGCGGGCCTGGAAGGCATCGCGGATCATCCTCTGGTGGGAGACACGCGTGGCCGTGGTCTGCTAGGCGCGATCGAGCTTGTGAGCGACAAGGGCAGCAAGGCGCGGCTAGACCCGGCGCTCAAGATACCCGACCGCCTTTTCGCGCGGGGCTATGCCAACGGCGTCATCTTCCGCTCCTTCCCTGACAATATCGTTGGCCTCGCCCCCGCGCTCTGCGCATCCGACGCGGAGATGGACGAGATTTTCGCGCGCATTCGCAAAACGCTCGACGACCTGCTGGAAGAGGCAGATATTCGCGCGGCGGTGGGATAAACGGGGGGAATCAGGCGCATGTTGAATGGCCCAAAACTGGACCGGATCGATCTTAAGATCCTTACACAGCTTCAGCTATCCGGCCGTATCACGAATGTCGAACTGGCGGACGCCGTCGGCCTGTCGCCCAGCCCCTGCCTCACCCGCGTCAAACGGCTGGAAAAAGCTGGCTACATCACCGGCTACGGCGCGCATATCAATTTGCACAAGCTGGGCGAGTTCCTCACCGTTTTTACCGAAGTCACGCTGACGGAGCATCGGGCGGGCGACTTTTCGCGGTTCGAAACGCGCATCCGCAAGCTCGACGAAATCGTCGAATGCCATCTGGTCAGCGGCGGCTATGACTATCTGCTGAAATTCGTGACACGCGGCGTCGCCCATTATCAGTCGATCATCGAAGGCATGCTCGAAAGCGATTATGGCATCGAAAAATATTTCAGCTATGTCGTGATCAAGTCGCCCTTCATCAAACATCATTATCCCATTCAGCACCTCTTCGGGGAGCAGAAATGATCGATGACCTGCTGGAACCCCTGATCGCCTTCCGCCGCGACATTCACGCGCATCCTGAACTGGGCTTCTGCGAACATCGCACTGCCGGGCGGATTGCCGAGCGGCTTCGCGCGCTGGGCCTGGAAGTGCATGAGGGGATCGGCGGAACCGGCGTTGTGGGAGTCCTGAAAAACGGCGCATCCACCCGCAGCATCGGCCTCCGCGCAGACATGGACGCGTTGCCGATCCATGAACAGACCAACCTGCCCTATGCCAGCAAGACAGATGGCACCTTCCATGGCTGCGGCCATGACGGCCATGTCGCCATGCTGCTGGGCGCCGCGCAGCATCTGGCGCGAAGCCGCAATTTCGACGGCACCGTCAACTTCTTCTTCCAGCCTGCCGAAGAAGGGCTGGGCGGCGCGCGGGAGATGGTGAAGGAAGGGTTGTTCGAACGCTTCCCCTGCGATCGGGTATTCGGCCTGCACAACTGGCCAGACCTGCCCGCTGGCACGATCGCCACGCGTCCCGGCCCGATCATGGGCGCGGCCGACAAGTTCGAGATCAGGCTGGAAGGACGCGGCGGCCACGCCGCCATCCCGCAGGACACGCCCGACGCGATCCTGGCTGCCGCCAGCCTGGTCACGCAACTCAACAGCATCGTCGCCCGCCGCATCGCGCCGACTGCATCGGCGGTGCTATCCATCACCCAGATTCACGGCGGCCACACCCATAATGTGATCCCGGCGGAAGTGAGCGTCAGCGGCACCGTCCGCACCTTCGACCCTGCGGTACAGGACGTGATCGAGGACGCCTTGCGCAAGATTGCCGCTGGCGTGGCGATGGCCCATGATGTGACGGCGCAGGTGGATTATCAACGCTACTACCCCGCGACGATCAACGACGCCGATGCGGCGCGTGAAGCACTGGATGCCGCCGCTACGGTAGGCATCGCACAGGTGGCGCCCGATCCCGCCTTCACCTCGGAAGACTTCGCCTTCATGCTGGAAGCGTGCAAGGGTGCCTATATCTGGCTGGGGCAGGCTCAGGCGGAAGGCTCCGTGCCGCTCCATAACCCGCATTATGACTTCAATGACGATGTGCTTGGCCTGGGCATTCGCCTGCATGTCGCGCTGGCCGAGCGGCATCTCGCTAAAGGCTGAATCCGAATCCCGCGACCGCCATCGTCGATTGCAGCGTCTCACCCTGCATGCGGGCGAGATCGCGGCTGTCGCCCACCAGCCGTTCATGCGCCACGCCCACGAAGGCCGTGACATTATCGTTCAGGCGGAAACGCAGACGCACGGACATTTGCCCGCGCCCACGCCATCCGCCTCCAAGCGCTGCGCCGACCAGGCGATAGAGGCACGCGGCTCAATGTAGATTTTCTCAGTGATCGGCAGCTGATAAATGACCTGCGCATCTCCAGTCAGGCGGCCGTCGTCCGACAGAAATGCGTAGCCTTCCCAGCTGAAGCGGGATCCGACCGATCCCTGCGCGCCGATCATGGCGTAACTGTCATGGGGATGCGGCTGAAAATCATGCCGGACACCGGCAAGCAGCACGACATTGTCGCTGATCGACCGGCCATAAAGCAAGCGCGCCTGCACATCGTCGATCCGGTTGCCGACCGCGCCGCCGCCTTCGATCATCAACATCACCTGGTCGGTGCTATCCCCATAGGAAAAGCTGCCATCCCACAGGAATATCTCATCGCCCTTCCCTGCCCGCAGTTCGATGAAGTCGAACCCTCCGTTCAGCGCCGCCTTGTCGTCCTCGGCAGCAGCCTGGGCGAATACAGGCGCGGCCCCCGCCAGAGCGCACATAGCAAGAAGGGAGCGGAGGAAGGCGTTGCGCACGATCTACCCTGATCTGTTTTTCGGTTGTCGAGGACCAGATTAGTTGCAAGGGGCAGCGCATACGCGCGAAGCAGACGGGCCACGCCGACAATCATGACAAGTTGTCATGGACCTGCGGCACATCCTGCCGCGTCGGCGTCAGAACCAGAAACGCACCCCCATAACCAGGCTGGTGGCCGAAGCGCCCTCTCCTTCCGCGCGCGCAAAGCGCGCCGTATCGCCCAGCTTGCGTTCCCAGTTGATCCCCACATAGGGAGCGAATTCGCGGGCGAATTCATAGCGCAGCCGGAGCCCCAGTTCGATGTCTGACACGCCCGACCCGATGCCCAGTTCCGACACATCCTGCGCTGCGATATTCACCTCGGCGGCGGGCTGAAGGATCAGCCGCTGGGTGATCCGCTGGTCATAGTTCGCCTCCAGCCGCAGATGCGCGTCCCCCTTGTTGGACAGGAAAGCCTGCGCCCCCACCTCGAACCAATAGGGTGCAAGGCCTTCTACGCCGACCACGGCATAGGTTCGGTCTGGATCGGGACCGAAATCGTGCCGCACGCCCGCTTCGAGATTGAACCACGGATCGATCGCACGGCTGTAGAGCGCCTGCACCTCCGCGCTTTCCAGGCCACCGCCAATCTCGCCTTCGCCCTCGGTCTTGAAGGCGAAGCGGTTTATGTCGCCGCCGATCCAGCCTTCGCCTTCCCAATGATATCCGTCTGCTCCCTTGCCCACGCGATATTCCAACCGGTCGAGCATGACTTGGGAGAAGGTCATGCCACCGCTTTCCTTCAGCATCGCGGCGCGGGCGCGCGCCATCTCGGCGGGGCTGTGAAATGCTTCGGCGGCGTGATCGGTGGGGGCCAGCGGCGCATCGCCCCTGGGGACGGCGTCATCTGCTGAGGGCATGGCGTGCCCGGCATGGGGATTATTATCCAGGGGCACTTCAACAGGGGCCTGATGGGCCGAATGATCCTGCCCCGCCTGCTGCGATTGCTCCGGCGCGCCATGATCCATCTGGCTGTGGTCCATCTGGCCATGGTCCATTTCCTGCGCCAGCACGGCGGAGGGTGCGGATGCCAGCATAAGGGCTGCGGCGAACATCCTCATGCCGCCTCTCCCTCATGCCGGACAGTCACGACCCGCATCATCCCCGCGTGCATGTGCATCAGCATGTGACAGTGAAAGGCCCAGTCGCCCAGAGCGTCGGCGGTGAGGTCGAAACTGACCTTGCCGCCGGGCAGCACATTCACCGTATGCTTGAGCGGATTATGCTCCCCAGCACCCGTCACCAGTTCAAAGAAATGGCCGTGCAGGTGGATCGGATGCGGCATCATCGTGTCGTTGACCAGGTTCACGCGCACCCGCTCCATATGACGGAAGGCGATCGGATCGGCCCCGTCGGACAGCTTCACCCCGTCGAACGACCACATATAGCGTTCCATGTTCGCGGTCAGGTGGATGTCCAGCGTCCGCGTGGGCGTGCGCCTGTCCCTGTTCGGCTCCAGCGATTTGAGGTCCGCATAGGTCAGCACCCGATGCGCGACATTTTCCAGCCCCGTGGGCCGATCAGCCGTCCGGTCGGCGGGCATGGGCGAAAGGGTGGCGACGCCCGGCCCCATCTTCACCTGCGGCGCGACCGACTTGTCGCGCATCTTCATCGAATGGCCGGACATGCTCTCATTGGCGGGTTGGCTAAGGTCGATGACGCCCCCCTGCCCCATGTCCATCCCGGACATGTCCATCCCCATGTCCTTCATGCCCAGCAGCGGTCGTTCGCGCAGGGCGGGCACATCCGCTACCATGCCGACGCGCGGCGCCAGCGTCGCCCGCACCAGCCCCGACCGGTCGATGGCTTCGGCGATCAATCCATAGGCTTTCGCCTCCGTCGGCTGCACCACCACATCATAGGTTTCGGCGATGCCGATCTGGAACTCGTCCGTCTCGACCGGCTGGACATGCTGGCCATCGCACTGCACCACCGTCATCGGCAGTCCCGGAAGCCGCACGTTGAAATTCGTCATGGCCGACGCGTTGATGATCCGCAGCCGCACCCGTTCACCCGGCGTGAACAGCCCGGTCCAATTCTCCGCCGTCCCATGCCCGTTGACGAGGAAGCTGTAGGTCGATCCGGTGACGTCCGAAATGTCGGTCGGGTCCATGCGCATCGCGCCCCATTCCAGCCGCTCCTTCGCGCTCTGGTCCTCGCCCGCAAGCAGACCGGCCAGCGTCTGCCTCTGCATGTTGAAATAGCCGCCCATCTGCTTGAGGCGCTTGAGCAGCACATGCGGATGGATCGGGCTCCAATCGGACAGCACGATCACATGCTCGCGCTCGCTGCGCACCGGATCGGCTCCGGCAGGGTCGATAACGATAGGCCCATAATGGCCCATCGCCTCCTGCATGCCAGAATGGCTGTGATACCAGTAGGTGCCCGATTGCCGGATCGGAAATTCATAGGTGAAGGTTTCGCCCGGCCGGATACCGGGGAAGCTGACGCCGGGAACGCCATCCATCTGAAACGGCACGATCAGGCCGTGCCAGTGGATCGACGTGTCTTCCTTCAACTGGTTGGTGACGGACAGGCGGACATTCTGCCCGTCCTTCAGGCGAATGAGCGGCGCGGGCAAGGTGCCGTTGATCGTCACCGCATGGGCCGACCGTCCGCCGGTGGAAAAATGGCTTTCGCCGACGGTCAGCGCGATAGCTTCACCGCTCAACACACCCGGCGCTGGCGCAAGTCCGGCAGTCCCGCTCTTCGCCCATGTTGGCAGCGCGCGGCTCAACGCCAGCGCGCCGCCGAAATGGCCCAGGCCACGGATCAGGCTGCGGCGATCAACATCATGTAATGGGAAAGGCATGGGATGCTCTGCAAAAAGGGATCGTTCAGATTTATACGCGCGTCGAGCCATCACCCCTCAAAAATTCGGCCAGCTTTTGGCGCGCTCGGTACAGGCGGGTCTCCACCGCCTTCTCGCTCAATCCCAGCGTCTGCGCCGCTTCCGCCTGGCTCATTCCTTCGATCGTCCGCAACAGCAGCACATCCTTGAGATTGGCCGGCAAAGCAGCAATCGCCGCATGGATCCGCGCCAGTTCCCTCTGCGATTGCACTGCCTCCTCGGGCGTCAGCGCATTATCGGCGACAATCGCCGCTTCCTCCATCGGCCGCGCGAAGGTGAAAAAACGCCGCACCGCCCGCCGCCGCGCCCAATCATGGCATTTGTTGATCGCGATCCGGGCGATCCACAGCCGGAAAGGCCGCGCCCCGTCGTAGCGCGCCAGCGCGGCGAAGGCCGAAATGAACGTCTCCTGCGTGATATCAAGGGCCTCGGTCGCGTCGCCCGCATGTCCCCGCGCCAGCCTGTAAACCCCATCACTATGCCGCCGCATCAATTCACCATAAGCGTCCTGCTGTCCCGCCAAGGCAAGCCCCGCCAGCTCGGTATCACCTCGGTCGGCGAGCGAAGACCTCACCGCGCAGGTTCGGTCAGAACCTTGACGACGGCGGCGTCGAACTGCGCCGCCTGGTCGGGCCGCAGCACTGCGCGCATCGCGAAGATGTGCTTCAGCGTCTCTTTCTGCAGCATTCCCATGACATGGTGCGTTCGATCGACGGCTTCGCTCACCTTCGGCCCATAGCCATGTTCGGCTGCTATAGCCTGCGCCAGCCGCGCATTGTCCGCGCGCATCTCGGCCTCCATCGCCGCGCGCCGTCTGGCGAAATCCATCTCCAGCGCATGAATGCGCCGCTCCTGTTCCTCATCCAGCTTCAGCTTCTGGTGGATGAGGGAGTGTACCTCGCTCTCGACCCGCGGTTCAGGTGCAATCCACATGCGCGCGACCAGCACCGCCGCCAGCGCAGCCGCAAAGGCGACCAGCACGACCAACCCATATCGGCCCGCCCCCTTCATCGCCTATTGCCCCAATAGCTGCGAAGGCGCGTAATCGGACATGCCGATCACCACAGGCGCGGACGCCGCCTGCGCCGGAGCGCCGGGGACGACACTACCGACCCAGCCGATGCCGATCGCCAGCATCCCCGCCAGCGCCAGGCTGCGCCGCGCCACGGCCCGTTCACGGCGAACCGCCACGCCGGCCATCACCACCTCTTCCATCCCCCCAAGGCGCGGATCGGCGGGCAGCGCACGAACCTGGCTCAGCAATTGGTCGAGGTCGCTCATCACTTGCACTCCCATTACACGCTCAAGGATACGCGTTGCGCGTGCCGATCCCTCATGCAAAAATTTATGCCGGTTCGTCGAGGGGTGACAAAATCCGTTGCGTACTATCTCGTAACCGCAATCCGATTGGAGATAAGCCCCATGCGCCGCATCCTGTTCACCGCCGCCCTCGCGCTCGCCGCCTTGCCCTCCGTGGCGATGGCGCATCCCAAGCTGCTCTCGTCCACCCCGGCTGCCAACGCCACCGTCGCCAAGCCGACCAAGCTGACCCTGACCTTCTCCGAAAAGCTGCTTGCGCCGCTCAGCGGTGTTGAACTGACCATGACCGGCATGCCGGGCATGGCCAGCCACGCGCCGATGCCGATAAAGGGCTTCAAGACCGCCGTCGAAGGCGATGGCAAGACACTGGCCGTCACCCTGCCTCGGGCGCTTCCGGCGGGCAGCTACGACCTCAACTGGCACATCGTCGGGGCCGACCAGCACAAGATCACGGGCAAATACAGCTTCTCGGTAAAGTAAACCGTGTCGATCGACGGGCTTCTCGTCGCTGCTCGCTTCGGCCTTTACGCCGATCTGGCCGCCCTCGCCGGACTCCCCCTCTTCTGGTGGAGCATGCGGCAGGGCATAGGCGCGGGAGCCCGCATCATCATGGCGTGCCTTGCGGTTGGCGGCATGGCGTTTTCGGCGCTCTGGCTGCTGGCCAGCGCCGCCGCCATGACGGGCACGTCCATCCTGGCGCCTGATTGGAGCGTCGTGGACATCCTGTTGCGCGAAACCATGATCGGCCCGCTTCTGGGCGTTCGCGCGGTCGCCTTGCTGCTCCTGCTCCTGCTGATCGCCGTCTGGCGGCAGGGGACAGGACCGCCTGCCGTCCTCGCCCTTTTTGCGACCATTGCCGCCGCCACCCTCGCCTGGTCAGGCCACGCCGGCGCAACCGAAGGCGCAGCAGGGACGGTGCATCGTTTCGCGGATGTGCTGCATATAATCGCCGCCTCCGCCTGGTTCGGGGCGCTGCTTGCATTGCTGGTCAAGCTGTCCCCCGGCAAGCCGGACGCCGGAAAGATGCAGCAGGCAGCGCTCATGCTCCACCGCTTCTCGACCTTCGGCACGCTGTTCGTCGCCACCCTGCTTATCAGCGGTACGATCAACAGCGTGATGATCGTCGGACTGCCCAATATGCCGCTGCTGCTCGACAGCCTTTATGGCGCGCTGCTGCTGGCGAAACTTGCGCTGTTCGGCGGCATGCTGCTCCTCGCCGCTCTCAATCGCTGGCGCCTGACCCCCGCTCTCTCGCGCGCCGCCGATGGCCAGGAACTGGCGTCCGCCCGCACCCATTTGCGACTGTCGCTGACGCTGGAAACGATCCTCGCCGTGGCGATCCTGGCGCTGGTTGCGGCGCTCGGAACGCTCGATCCGCTGGGCGGCTAGGCGGTATCGACATTCAGATGATGGCGAGCCGAAAACGGTGGTTTTCCGCGACCCGAAGCGCAGCGTACTAGAAGTAGGTGAGCATCGGAAGCGCGGGAAGTCGCCGTTTGCAGGCCGCCAGGGCTGAATGTCGATACCGCCTAGATCCAGCCTTCCAGAACCTGGTTGGGCGGGCGGTGGCCATCCGCCCAGCTGCGGATGTTGGCAATCACCCGCGCGCCCGTGGCGTCCCGCCCCTCAAAGGTCGCCGATCCCATATGGGGCAGCAATACGACATTGGACAGCGCCAACAGGCGCGCATCGACGGCCGGTTCATGGGTGTATACGTCCAGCCCGGCTCCCGCGATGCGGCCCTCGGCCAGCGCGGCGATCAGTGCCGGTTCATCCGTGATCTCGGCGCGTGAGGTATTGATCAGATAAGCGTCGGGCCGCATCAACGCGATGCTGCGCGCATCAATCATGCCCCGGCTGTCTGCATTGAGCGGGCAGTTGATCGATACGATGTCGCTTTCGCGAAGCAGGGAATCGAGGTCGGGGCGCCAATCCGCCGCCAGTTCCTGCTCCACCTCGAACGGCAGGCGGTGGCGATTGTGATAAGCGATCGACAGCCCGAACGCGGTCGCCCGCCTGGCCACCGCCCGGCCGATCCGGCCCATGCCGATGATGCCCAGCTTCTTGCCGCCGATGCGATGTCCCAGCATGCCGGACGGGCTCCAGCCGGGCCACTCACCCGTCCGCACCAGCTTTTCGCCTTCGGCAAGGCGTCGCGGCACCGACAGGATCAGCGCCATGGTCATGTCTGCTGTATCTTCCGTCAACACGCCAGGCGTATTGGTGACGATGATGCCCCTTCGCCGGGCAGCACCCAGGTCGATATGATCCACGCCGCTGCCAAAGCTGGCGATCAACTGCAACCGTTCCGGCGCAGCATCGATCAGGCCTGCGTCGATCTGGTCCGTGACGGCGGGCACCAGCACGTCGCACTGCGCCATGGCGCGCGTCAGCGCGGTCCGGTTCATGGGCACATCGCCCACATTGAACACCGCGTCGAACAGTTCCGCCATCCGCGCCTCCACATTGGGGGGCAGGCGGCGCGTCACGACGACACGCGGCTTGGCGGGACGCGGTTTCTTGGCCATGCTTGGCCGCTATTCCTGGTGACGACGATGGTCAAGCATCTTGTAGAGCGCGCCAAGACAATGGTTGTCGGCGGCGATTGCCGGGCGCTATAACGTGCCCCGTATATGAAAGGGAAAGATCGGGCATGAAGGGCTATTTGCGGCGCGCGGGGATTGTCGCCGCCGCGCTGTGCATTGCAGGTGAAGCGTCCGCCTCACCGGCAAAGCCCGTCCCCTATTGGGCATCGGTCAGCCAGGATGAAGCACGCATGCGCGTCGGCCCCAGCCTGGATTATCCATCCAACTGGATCTATCGCCGTCGCGACCTGCCCGTGAAGGTCGTTCAGGTGTTGGGCCTCTGGCGCAAGGTCGAAGACCCCAGCGGCACGCAGGGCTGGATGCACGTGCGGTTGCTGAGCGACACGCCGACCGCCATCGTCACCGCGCCCGTCGCGCCGATGCGGCGGTCGGCCAATGATGGCGCGCCTACCGTCTTCCGCGCGGAAAAGGGCGTCGTCGGCCGACTTTCATCCTGCAATGACGGCTGGTGCGCCTTCGACGTCAGCGGCCAGCGCGGCTACATTCGCGCCACCGACATATGGGGCGCGACCTCCTGACCGGTCACGCCCGCTCCTCGCCCTTGCCATCGACGATCGCGAAGCTGTCGCGCTGCGCCTCGGCTTGCGCGCCATCCTCACCGCTGACCGGATCGTCATGCATCAGCCGCTTGACCAGCGGCGCGATGGCCATCACCACGATGCCGATACCGATCGACCACCAGCCGATCCGGCTATAGACAGCCAGCACCCCGTCACGCGACGCCGTGCCTCCCTCGCCTCCGGTCGCGGCGGCGATCATCCCGGCCGCATATTGGCCGAGCGCCATCGCCAGGAACCAGATGCCCATCATCAGCCCGATCATGCGGGATGGCGCGAGTTTTGACATGGCCGACAGCCCCACCGGGGACAGACACAGTTCACCGAGCGTGTGGCAAAGATAGAGAAGGAAGATGAACAGCACCGGCGTCAGCGTCCCCGGCGCGCCAGTCCCCGCCACCAGCACGAGAAATCCCGCCCCCACCAGGGCCAGCGCCATGCCGAACTTCGCAGGGGTAGAAGGCTCCCACCCCCGCTTTGCCAGCGCGATCCAGAGCGCCGCGATCACCGGGCCGAATATCAGGATATAGGCGGCATTGACCGACTGGAACATCGACGCCGGTACGTCAAAGCCAAGGATATGCCGGTCGGCATAGCGGTCGGTGAAAAGGCTGAGCGACGATCCGGTCTGCTCGTAAAGCCCCCAGAACAGCGGATTGACGACCAGCAGGAACAGCGCGGCCAGCATGCGGTCGCGCCCGATGCGCTCCATCCGCCCGAATGCTTCCCAGAGGATGTACGCCACCATCAGCAGGCTCGCGCCCGCCAGCATCCATCCGACCACTACATGCTGCTGGATCAACAGCCAGCACAGCAGGATGGACAACAGGCTCGACAGATAGACCAGCCATTCACGGCTGATGACGCCGCCGATCCGCTCCGCCAACCGCTGCGGATCAGGCGGCTCTCCCCCACCCTGCAACAGCGGCCTGCACAGGACGAAACCGATAACGCCAGCAATCATCCCCACCGATGCCGCGCCAAAGCCCCAATGCCATCCCCAGCGTTGCCCCAGATAGCCGCAGATCACTGGCCCCAGCGTCGCGCCCACATTGATGCCCATGTAGAAAATCGTATAGGCCGGGTCGCGGCGGATGTCGTCGCGCGGGTAGAGCTGACCCACCAGCGCCGACACGCTGGCCTTCAGGAAACCGGTGCCGACGATCACCGTCGCCAGCCCCAGCCAGAATAGGCCGAGACCCATGCTGCTGGCGCTATCCTCCGCCTCCAGGCCCAATATGATGTGACCAATGGCAATGACGATGCCGCCGAACAGCACCGCCTTGCGCTGCCCCAGATAGCGGTCAGCCAGATAGCCGCCCATCAGCGGCGAAATATAGATGAGCGACATATACGCGCCGTAGGAATGGGCGGCATCGCGGTCGGAAAAAAGGAAATGCTGCGTCAGGTAGAAAATCAGCAGCGCGCGCATCCCATAGAAGGAAAAGCGCTCCCACATTTCGACGAAGAACAGCAGGAACAACCCGCGCGGATGGCCGATCCAGGTCTTGCCCGCCACAGGTTGGATTTCAGGTGAGGTCGCCATCCGTTTCCTGTCCGGCCAAATGCTTTGAGCGCGAACCTAGAGCGGAAATCGCCAGCCTGTCAAAGCAGCCGACACTTGCGCGCCGGGCGCAGCTTCGCCATCTGACGCGTCATGTTCAATGACGCCTCCACCCCGCTGTCGCTCCTGCGCACCCGCCGTTCCGGCAAGCCCCGTGACCTTGTCGCCCCAGGCCCCGACGCCGCCCAGTTGCGCCAGATATTGGAAATCGCCCTGCGCACGCCCGACCACGGCAAACTCGCCCCCTGGCGCTTCGTCATCGTCCCGCAGGACAGGCGCGTCCATCTGGCGGACCTTCTGGACAGCGCCTATCGCCGGGAAAAGCCCGATGCCGGCCGGTTGGAGTTGGAATCCATGCAGCAATTCGCCCATCAGGCGCCTGCACTGGTGGTCGCGCTGTCCGCCCCGATCCAGGGCAGCAAGATTCCCCTTTGGGAACAGGAATTGTCCTCCGGCGCGGCGATCATGAACCTGCTGCACGCCAGCCACGCCCTGGGCTTCGCGGCCGGGTGGCTCACCGGCTGGCCTGCCTATAATGAGGACGTCCGCGCCGCCTTCGCGCAGGGAAGCGAACGGATTGCCGGGTTTATCTTCATCGGCACGCCGGGCCGCCCTCAGGAGGAACGGCCCAGGCCGGACTATGATCAGATAGTTTCAGTCTGGAACAGCTAGTTACAGTGGCAACTGCCAAAGGGTGACGGCTCGCCTTGACCTGCCTCGCTGTATTATGGCACCGATGCACCCATGGCCGACGATTCCAAGCCCGTCTATATGCGCCTTCGCGACATCATCGCGGCATCGATACTCGATGGCAGCTATGGCGATGGCGACATGCTTCCCTCTGTCCGGGCGCTTGCCATGCAACAGGGCGCAAATCCCCTGACGGTGGCCAAGGCCTATCAGTGCTTCCAGGACGATGGGCTGATAGTGGTCAAGCGCGGGGTCGGGATGTTCGTGGCCGACGGCGCGGCGCGGCGACTGAGGGAAGCGGAACGCCGCCGCTTTCTCGATACGGTCTGGCCGCCAGTGGCCCAACAGATCAAGCGCCTGGGGATCTCCGCCGAGGATCTGGACCTGCAAGGCGTCCGATAGACTATCCACCACCAGCTTTACGTACAGGCCGCGCGCGGCTCACGGCCATCAACCCTGCAACTGATATTGTTTCAGAAGATCGTACAGCGTCGGTCGGCTGATCCCCAACATCTTGGCGGCCCCGGATATGTTGCCATCGGTCCGCGCGATAGCCCGGCGGATGGCACGACGGTCAGCGATTTCGCGGGCCGCTTTCAGATTGACGACTTCGCCTCCCTCGGCACGGTCACCGTCCAGGTCCAGGTCCGCTGCGGTGACATGCTTCCCATCAGCCATGATGACCGCGCGCTTCATCCGGTTTTCCAGCTCGCGCACATTGCCCGGCCAGGCCCAGGCGTCGAGCGCAGCCAGCGCGTCAGGCGCCAGCCCCTTGACCTGCGGGTTCATGTCCTTGGCAAAGCGGTTGAGGAAATGGCGCGCCAGCAAAGCCGGGTCGCCTGGCCGGTCTTTCAACGCGGGTATCCGCACCACGACCTCGGCAAGCCGATAGTAGAGATCTTCGCGAAAGGTGCCCGCAGCGATCAACGTCTCCAGATCATGATGTGTGGCAAACAGGATGCGCGTATTGACAGACAGCGACTGGCCATCCCCCGTCGCATCGATCACCCCATTCTGCATGAAACGCAGCAGTTTCACCTGCAACGCCAGCGACATGTCGCCGACCTCGTCCAGGAACAGCGTGCCACCATGGGCGAGCGCAATCTTGCCAGCCTTCGCCTCGCCCCCTGCATCCGCACCAAACAGTTCCGCCTCCAGCAACGGCTCGGGAATCGCGGAACAGTTGATCGTGATAAACGGCCCATCACGCCGTTCGGATGCATCGTGCAGCCCCTCGGCCAGCAATGCCTTGCCGGTGCCGATCGCTCCGGTCAGCAGAACGGACAGGCTCGTCGCCGCCACCCGCTCTATGGTGCGGGCGACCTTCATCATTTCCGAAGCGCCCGTGATCAGCCGCCCCAGCACTCTGGCCTGCTCGGGCGCCGCCTCGGCGAGCCGGGCATTTTCCTTTTCCAGCGCGTGGACATGAAAGGCGCGGCGGACGATCAGGCCCAGTTCGTCGATATCGACAGGCTTCTGGTAGAAATCATAGGCCCCGCCCGAAATGGCGGACAGCGCGCTTTCCCGTGCGCCGTGACCGGAAGCAACAATGATCTTCGTATCCGGCTTGATCCGCAGCATTTCCGCCAGCGTCGCAAAGCCTTCGCTCGTCCCGTCCGGGTCGGGCGGCAGGCCCAGGTCCAGCGTCACGACATCGGGCGATTCGGCGCGCAGCATCTCGATCGCTTCCTCACGATCACCCGCGATGAACAGCTGATAATCCTCATAGGCCCAGCGCAGCTGCCGCTGCAGCCCCGGATCATCCTCGACGATCAGCAATTTGGGTCGCTTGTCGCTCATCAGGCGGCCTTCCCCCTTACCCCTTCGCGCGGCACTGTCGGCAGGCGCAATGTGAAACGGCTTCCGATACCCGGCTTGCTTTCGACGCCGATGCTGCCGCCCATGCTTTGCGCCAGTGCCCGCGCCTCGAATGCACCGATGCCAAAGCCGCCCGCCTTGCTCGATGAAAAGGGCTTGAACAGATCTCGGCGGATATATTCCGCAGTCATGCCGCGCCCCTGATCGATCAACTCGATCACGGCCCATTGCTCGTCCCCGCTCAGCCGGATTTCCACCGGACGGTCGGCTGCGCTCGCGTCGATGGCATTCTGCAACAGGTGAATGATGATCTGCTCGACCCGCGTCGGATCGGCCAGCGCCAGCGGCGCGGAACCCGTCAGGCGGATGTCATGCTGGCCCGACCGGCTGCGCGCCACCTTTGCGGCTACCTCGTCCAGAGACATGGATCGCGGCTCCTCCGCCCGTCCCTTGTTATGCTGGGACAGGCGCGCCAGCATGTCGTTCATCTTGCCCACCGACTCCCGCAGCGTCAGCACCATGTCGGCGCGAAAATCCGCGTTGTCGGCATGGCGCTCGGCATTGCGGGCAAGCAGCGAAAGCTGGCTGACCAGATTCTTGACGTCGTGGATGATGAATGCAAAGCGCCGGTTGAACTCGTCGAACCGCTGCGCGTCGCCCAGCGCCTGCTGACCCTGCGCCTCGCTCAAATAGCTTGCCGCCTGCCGCCCCGCCGTGCGCAGCATGTCGAGGTCTTCCCAGTCCAGCCGCCGGTCCATCACAGGCCGCGCGAGCAGGATTGCGCCGATCAACCGGCCGAAATGGATGAGCGGCACGAGCGCCCAGGCGCGGGGATCGGCGCGCATCCAGCCGGGCGTGTCGCCAGCTTCCTGCCGGGTCGGCTCCCGGTCGATATCGATGATCCACCCGCTACGCTCGATCAGCAGCGCAAGGGGCGCGGGCACCAGGACGTCATCGGACAGATCGCCGTCCCAATTCCAATGCGTCTCGAACGTCAGCGCGCCGTCGTCGGACCGCAGCATCAGGATCGCGGCGGGCGAATCCGTGATGTCGGCAACCGCCTTCGCCACCCGTTCGCCCAGCGGCGGCGCGTCGCTGCCCGGCCTGCCGATCGTGTCGCCAAAGCGCATCCATTCGGTTCGATAATCGTAGCGATGCTGGAAAACATGCTTTGCGACCTGCACCTTCCACAGCGCCCGCATCCGGGGTGAAGGCAGCAGCACCAGCGCGCTTACCGCCATGAAGAACACGCATCCGATCTGGATCGCCCGTGCATAGGGGCCAGCGATCAACTCGATCGCTACCGCCGCCGCCGCGATCAGTATGACGTACAGCGTGATCGATATCAGCGACAGTGCGCGGAACGTCAGCGCGCGCGACAACTGCACCTGCGGCGCTCTATCCCGCCGCATCCCAGCCGCGATGACGGGCGCCAGCATCGCCATCAATGGCCCGCGCAAGGCGTATAGCTCACTGGCGCGGTCGATCGCGAAATAGCCGATCACGTAGAGGCTGAAATCATAGGTCCACATGGCCGCCAGCGCGCCCAGCAACAATGCGACCCGTCCACGCTGCTGCTGCGGCCAACTCACGTAAAGATGGTGGACCAGCATCAGGCTGCCGACCGCCGTCATCATGTGCAGGCTGAGCGACACCTGCACCAATGCGCGATGCAGATCGCTCGCGCCGGGCAGTTGTCGCCATATCAGGTCAGTGAACGTCTGCAGCAGGATCAACCCCGCCACCGCGGCATAGACCGACCCGATCGCCACCATCGATCCCACGCGATCAGTCGCGCCACGGCGCAGCATGATGAGCAGCAGCAGCAACCAGGCGGCATTGCGGATATTCTCGCCTATCCCGGTCAGCGGCTTGTCCACGCCGCCGAACGACACATAAAGCGACCAGCAGGATGTCAGCAGCAGGGCGACTGCCAGCATGCGCTGGTCGATCCCTTCCTCCCGCCGACGCAGGATGAATATGCCGATCGCGGCGAACAGCACGGCGGCCAGCGCGTGGCCCCAATCGCCGACAAATTGCAGCAGCGTTCCCATCGCCCGCTTCAGCGCGCGCCTTCAGGCCACAGCACCACCCGCAACGTCTGGATCAGGATCAGCAAGTCCAGGAACGGCGTGTAATTCTTGGCGTAATAGAGGTCATATTCCAGCTTGTTGCGGCTGTCCTCAATCGATGCGCCATAGGGATAGTTGATCTGCGCCCAGCCGGTGATGCCCGGCTTCACCATGTGACGCTCGGCATAATAGCGCAGATGCTGTTCCAGATCCTCGACGAACTGACGCCGTTCGGGGCGCGGGCCGACAAAGCTCATCTCGCCTTTCAGCACCGTCCAGGTCTGCGGCAACTCATCGATCCGCAGCTTGCGCAGCCAATAGCCCAGCCGCGTGATGCGCGGATCGTCCTTCTCCGCCCAAACCGCCTGCCCGCTGACTTCCGCGTCCTGCCGCATGGTGCGCAGCTTCACGATCCAGAATTCCTCGCCGTATAGGCCGACGCGCTGCTGGCGATAAAAAGCTGGCCCCTTGCTGTCGAGCTTCACCAGGATTGCGGCGATCAGGATGATAGGGCCGGTCAGCAGCAGCAGGATGGAACTGGCAATGACGTCGAACAGCCGTTTGGCGATGCTGGAAATCCGGCGGCCTGCCGAAAAGCCATCGGAAAAGATCAGCCAACTGGGATTGACGCTGTCCAGATCCACGCGCCCCGTCTCCCTTTCGAGAAAGGTCGAAATCTCGTTCACATGGACGCCCGTCGTCTTGATGCGCAACAGGTCCGACAGCGGCAATGCGTTGCGCCGCTCCTCCAGCGCCAGCACCACCTCGCTGGCGCCCAGCCGCACGACGAAATCGGCCAGATTGTAGATGGCGCTGCGGTTGATCGACTCTGGAATGACCTGCGCGCCATCATTCATGGCGATGTAGCCCACGACGAGGAAGCCCGCGCCCTTGCGCTGTTCCAGATCCTTGATGCGGTTCGCGCGATTGCCTGCGCCAAGGACGACCAGCCGCCGCTTGAACGCCTCGCCGCCGAGCATGGACCCAAGGAGAAGCCGCACCGCCAGCAGCAGCGCGATGGCAAGGCCCATGGCGTAAAGCGAATTGGACCGCCAAAGCGTCAGATCAGGCAGGACGAAATGCATCACCGATAAAAATATGACGCCCAGCGAAATTGCGACCAGCAGCCGGGCGAAGGCGAAGCGAAGGGACTGGAGTGCTTCGGTGCCATAAACGCCCACGGCGATCATCCCTGTCTGGATCAACAGGGCAAAGCTCAGCAACGGCGCGGCGCGGGTCATGATGGGATCGACATCCATGCCGATCTGCTGCGCACGCAATATCCACCCTGCTTCCGCCGCCCCCACCAACAAGATGAAGTCGAGCAGTCCCAGCAGCAGCACGGCGTGTGGCACATAATGTTTGAAAAGTCTGATCATCAGTCGCGCGCATTTCCGATGCTGCCTCGCCAAAGGGCAGCCTGGTGACATCGGACCAGCTTACAACCGGTGTAAGAAAATCCGACAGTGCGCACAGAGTGAACGAAAATCCCAAAGATTTTCTGAAGATGGGGGGCGCTGCGAGAAGGCAGAGCCGTTCAACAGTGGGTCGGCAGGATCAATTTTGCCGGCGGACATCTCGCGCCGCTTCGTGGGCGGCGTCCTGGACAACCCGCACCGCGCTGTCGTCAGATTCGGCGGCTTCGGTGATCGCCTGGCTTTCCTTCACCTCACTTTCACGGGTGAGATAAAAGAAGGCGATGGCAAGAATGAGGGCAATCGCTACCAATGCGAAAATCACGCCAGTGCCGCGAGATTGCCCTGCCTGCGTCATATCATCGGGCTGGTGCCGCTCTGGAGGCAAGCTGCTGCCTCGTCCGCTCTTGACCATCGCGCACCTCCCAAACGCCTTCCCGGGGGGAAAGGATCGCAGGAGCCGCCTTTATACATCATCGGCGTCCTGTTCAGAACCCTGTCGTACATCCCGCCCACGGCTCAGGCGGTCAACGTCCTCCATGATCTCGTCGAGCACCGGGGTATCGGTGGTCTCCTGGCTCCGTCGGGAAGGCAGGTCACCGCTATCGAGTATCTGTTCCAGGGCAGCGCGGCCACGCGCCACGCGGCTTTTGATTGTGCCCACCGCGACGCCGCAAATCTCCGCCGCCTCTTCATAGGCGAAGCCTCCCGCGCCCACCAGGATTAGCGCCTCGCGCTGCGGCTGGGGCAATTGGAGCAAGGCGCGTTGCATATCGGAAAGCTCGACATGCTTGTCCTGCCCCGCAGGCGCCGCCAATATCCGGTCGGCCGTCAGATCGTCCCAATCGCCGCGAAAGCGTGAACGCCGCATTTGCGAGAGATAATGATTGCGCAGGATGATGAAGGTCCAGGCCCGCATGTTGGTGCCGGCCTGAAACCGCCCACGCGCCGCCCAGGCTTTCAGGAGAGTTTCCTGAACCAGATCGTCCGCGACGTCCCGATTGCCCGAAAGCGATCGCCCAAAGGCGCGCAGGTGCGGGATGACCGCCGCCAGCTCGCGCTTGAAATCATTGTCGGACAGCGATTCCCGCTTATCCTCCTGGTGCTCCGCCGGTTGGCCAAGCCCTTCGCTCATGGGAACAACCCTCTCACTGGCTGTCGCCCTCGCCGCATGAACCGAAGCCGTCAAAGCCATATGTGCGTCCGCATCCTATATACTCGTTGTTGTACGGAACCAATGTGATTACCCGTAATAGCTCCACAGCACGATCAGCATGCCAATGATAACCAAAGGCAGCGAGATGCCGAGAATGTAGCGGACTATGTGTGGCGTGGAACCTGACCGGGCGTCTTCGGTAGCAACATGCTTTTCCTCTTCCGCCATATTTTACCTCCCGATCGTTACGCCTGAATAACGCGGCGGGATGGTCAGGGTTCCGATACCTGCACAGTCTTTTCTGAAAGCTGAACGATCCGGCTCAGGCCGGCGCCGTCGCCTCGTCAAAGAACAGGGCCTGGGAAATCGCCGCCTTCACCGTCGATCGCTGGAAAGGCTTGGTGATCAGGAAAGTGGGTTCCGGGCGCTCGCCGGTCAGCAACCGTTCGGGGAATGCGGTGATGAAAATGACGGGAACCGAAAACTCGGCCAATATGTCCTTCACCGCATCAATGCCGCTGGAATCGTCGGCCAGCTGGATGTCGGCCAGCACCAGACCGGGACGTTCGGCCATCGCTTCGCGCACGGCATCTTCGCGCGTCACGGCGATGGCGGTCACCTCATGCCCCAGATCGCGCACGATCGTTTCGATATCCATCGCGATGATCGGCTCGTCCTCGATGATGAGCACCTTGGCGCGGGTCTGCGCCTCTATCTCGCTCAGCGCTTCTTCGACCAGCGCCTCCACGTCCGTCGGATCCAGTCCGATCAGATAGCCGACGTCATCGATAGTGAAGCCTTCCAGCGCGGTCAGCAGCAAGGCCTGGCGCGGCAATGGCGTCAATCGGGCCAGCCTGGCCTGCGCCACCGCTTCCTGTCCGTCACCGGCCGACAGCATGGGGCTGTCTTCCAGATGCGACGAGGACCAGATGGCATGGAAGGTTTTGTAAAGGCCCAGCCGCGGATCGACGTCGGCGGGAAACTCTTCGGGCGCCGCCACGATCGCTTCCAGCGTCGCGCGGACATAGGCGTCCCCATGCGCCTGACTGCCCGTCAGGGCGCGGGCATAACGGCGCAGAAAAGGAAGATGAGGGTGCAATTGCTGTCCAAGCGACATTGGTAAATCTTCTCCCAGCCCATAGGGCGCGTTGTCATGAAACACTCGCCGAGCAGAAGGATGGATTGGCAATGCCGATGTGGCAAGCCCCCCGCCCCTTACAGCTGCCGTCAGGTAAACGGCAAAAAATGCTTCGGCCAACGGAACCAACGACAAAGAGATTTGTTTCACAGCCGTTCGTTTTTTAATGATATCGAATTTGGTGCCGTAAGCTGCGGGGCGGTCGATTGACGCCGCGTGGGAAAGTCGCAAGAGAAAAGCTGGGTGCTATGCTAGCGTTGCAGAGGGGCGTATTTTGGTTGCTTCAACGACGGAACGGGCTGTGAAAGGAGGGGACAGGAAAGATGTCGGCGCCAACACCCCGGACTCGGGCGTGAGTGGCAGTGCCCCGCGCAAACGCCGCGCGTCTCCCGCCAAGGACGAAGGGCAGGTCGCGAATGCCCTGCGCTCGGTCTACAAGAGCGCGGTGGATGAAGACATCCCGTCCGAAATGCTCGACCTTCTTCGAAAGCTGGATTAGCGTGATTTACGGTCAACGCCGTTGACCGGACCGGCGGAGGTCAGGTTGGTGCTTTTCGATATTGGCAGATTGGCGGAGCGGCTCCTCGCCGCCGCGATCCGGCCGGTGGACATTGCTCCTCTGATCCTCGCCCTGAAATCTTGACTATCGCATGACCGGGGCGCTCCCCGTCCCCTATAGTTGATTGCTCATGCGCAGCCTGAACAGCCTCATCCATTCCACCGGCATCAAGATGTTCCTCATCCTGACGCTCGCGTTGCTGCCGCTGGGGCTGATTGCGCTCATCGCCTCCCTTCAGGCGATCCGAACCGCCGACCTGGAAAAGGAAGCGCTTCTCCGGGTGTCCGTGACGCAGAGCGCGCGCAAGCTGACGGCCGATCTGGCGTCGGACAGGATGGCCCTGATGCTGACCGCCAATGCGCTGTCCACGGGCAGTGAAGGCCCCGACTTATGTCGGCGGCTTTCGGCTTTCCTGAAGTCGCATGATCGCGAAGGCGGTCGATATTATATCTACGACCGCAGCGGGCGGCGCGTATGCGGGGCGTCGCGCCCCGAACCGGCTGGACTCACCCCCGCCGCGCGGTTCGACAAGGCGCCCGCGCAGCTGCTGCCTGGTTCGGGCTATCTGGTCAGCCGCATCATCAGCAGCAACGACCAGATCGTCGCGCTTGCCTATTATTCACGTGCCTATCTGGCAGCGATCACCAGCCCCACGACCGCGCTGCAAAATCGTCAGTTGAGCTTGCAGCAGGGCGATCGGCTGCTCGTCGTCAGTCGCCCGATCGACGATCCCGAGGGGCACAGCACCAGCTTGTCCGCACGGCTCGACCCGCCCGACATTCTGCTCACCATGACGCTGCGTGATCCGCCGGTCACGCTGGCGCGCATGCTTTCGCTGTTCCTGCCGCTGGTGATGTGGTTCGCGGCCGCAGCGATCGGATGGTTCGTGGTCAACCGCCTGCTCATCCGTCCACTGGTGGTTCTTCGCCGTACGGTCGCCGCTTATCATCCGGGCGAAGTGCTGGAGCCGATGCGCCGGATCCGCACGCCCGCGCAAGAGATCGTCGCGCTTGGCGAAACCTTTCGCGCGATCAGCGAGGATGTGGCCACTCACGAGGCGGAAATGGCGGAGGGGCTGGAAACCCAGCGCAAGCTGACGCGCGAGGTTCATCATCGCGTCAAAAACAACCTTCAGATCATCGCCAGCCTCATAAGCCTGCATGCCCGCGCAGCGCATGAGCCCGAAGCGGTCGAGGCCTATGCTTCCATCCAGCGCCGGGTCGATGCGCTGTCGGTCGTCCATCGCAATCACTATGCCGAACTGGAGGAGCATCGCGGCGTCGGCGTCCGATCGCTGGTCAGCGAATTGTCCGCCAGCCTGCGCAGCACGGCTCCAGCGGAAGCGCGCCGTTTCGGTATTCAGATCGACAGCGACAATCTGCATATCAGCCAGGACGTCGCTGTGCCCATAGCCTTCCTGCTGACAGAACTGGTGGAACTGGCAATGTTGTCAGACCCGCAGGCGGCAATGCGCATTTCAGTGCAACTGGAACCGGGACGGCAGGACCGCGCGATCCTTCACGTCAGCTCCCCCGCACTGCGCGGATCGGACGCCATCAGGGACCGCATTGCGGAGCGCTACGGCAGGGTGCTCACCGGCCTGTCGCGCCAGTTGCGCGCGCCGCTGGAGCATGATGAGGCGACAGGCGATTATTCCATCGCCATCACCGTCGTTCCCTGATCGTCAAACCCGCTGATAATCGCGCCGGAAATCCGCCGAGAAGGCCGCGAAGCGCCCTTGCGCGATGCTGTCGCGGATCGACTGCATCAACGACTGGTAGAAATGGATATTATGTTGCGTCATCAGCATCGCGCCCAGCATTTCGCCAGACTTCACCAGATGATGCAGATAGGCGCGGCTCCATGTTCCGCAGACAGGACAGGTGCAGCGGGGATCGAGCGGCGACATATCCTCGGCAAAGCGGGCATTGCGGATATTCAGCGGCCCTGCCCAGGTAAAAGCCTGGCCATTGCGCCCGCTGCGGGTCGGCAGGACGCAATCGAACATGTCGATCCCCCGCTCCACCGCGCCGACGATGTCATCCGGCTTGCCAACGCCCATCAGATAACGGGGCTTGTCCTGCGGCAGCATATCCGGCGCATAGTCGAGGCAACCGAACATCGCCTCCTGCCCCTCGCCCACCGCCAGGCCGCCAACCGCATAGCCATCGAAACCGATCTCGATCAGCTTCTCCGCTGATACGCGTCGCAGGTCTGGATTCAATGAACCCTGCTGGATACCGAAAAGCGCCGCCCGCTCGGCATGTTCCCCCCCTTCGTCAAAGCCGTCGCGCGACCGCTTCGCCCAGCGCATCGACCGCTCCATGCTATGCGCCGCTTCGTCATGGGTGCAGCCATTTTTCGTGCATTCGTCGAACGCCATGACGATGTCGCTGTCCAGCAACCGCTGTATCTCCATCGACCGTTCGGGCGTCAGCATATGGCGCGACCCGTCGATATGGCTGGCGAAGGCCACACCTTCCTCGCTCAACTTGGTAAGGGCGGACAGGCTCATCACCTGATAGCCGCCGCTATCCGTCAATATGGGCCGATCCCAGCCCATGAAACCATGCAGCCCGCCCAGCCGCGCAACACGCTCTGCGCCGGGGCGCAGCATCAGATGATAGGTATTGCCAAGGATGATGTCCGCGCCCGTCGCGCGGACTTCGGCGGGGCGCATGGCCTTGACGGTGGCGGCGGTACCAACCGGCATGAAGGCGGGTGTTCTTATCTCGCCCCGGCGCATCTGTATCGTGCCGGTGCGAGCCTTGCCGTCGGTAGCGGCTATGGCGAAGGAAAAGCGGGATTGAGTCACGCTGCGCGCTCTAGAGCATCGCGCGGACAAGTGAGAACCGCTTTTTTTGATAAAGCCGCGCGGCGGCTTCCCCAACCTACAGCAGGTGCGAGAGGTCAGCCGGCCTTGCGCACGCCATCGAAAGCGACGACCGCGTCAATGTCGAAACCTTTCACGCGGCGGTAATTGCCGATGAAGCAAAGGCAGTCGGCCGCCAGATGCAGGCGCCAGCTTTCCCCCTCTTCGTCATGAAGCAGCAGCGTCACAATCTGGGGATCGGTGCGATGTCTATCCATGCACAGCAACGTAATTAATAAAGGTTAACAAAGCCCTGCAACCCCTCGCTCATGTTTTGCGGTTAAGTGCGCTTGTTGTATTAATGCAACGTTAACCATAGATTTCGTGATTTTGCGGCGACTTAGCAGCAACAGTATGGGATAAAAAGGGTTAATGCTCCCCGCTTTCGTCCAGCCCCGGTTGCATCCGCGAGCTAATCTTGTTTTCCTCGGCACTGACCAAAATGCGGGGGCACAGATGACTGATTCCGGACGGTTTAATCCGGCGCGTGACGAAGTGGAGGACGTTTCGTCAGTGCATCTGCCTGATGACGACATTCATGGATTTACCGTTACGGAAAGCACGCCGCAGGGGCGGGACGGTAGCCAGTCGATGCTGTTCGATCTTGGACAGATCGATGTCAGCTGGGATGAATCCATCGACACGCTGTGGGCGTTCATGACCCCGGCGAATCGGCCCAACTATAACTTGCCCATGCTGCGAGACATTCGGCTGTGGCAAACAGAGTCGAAGCGCCTGTTTGACGACGGCGCCTTGCCGCTCAAATATATGGTGCTGGGGTCACGCTTTCCGGGCGTTTTCAACCTCGGTGGCGACCTTGAACTTTTCGCGGCCTGTATCGAAAGAGGCGACCTGCCCGGCCTCGTCAAATATGGCCACGCCTGCATTGATGTCGTGCATCGTGCCTGGCGCAACGCCGACATGCCGCTCATCTCCGTCGCGCTGGCGCAGGGCGATGCGCTGGGCGGCGGGTTTGAGGCGCTGCTCTGCTTCGATGTGGTGGTGGCGGAACGCAGCGCTCGCTTTGGCTTGCCCGAAATGCTCTTCGGCCTGTTTCCGGGCATGGGCGCCTACTCGATCCTCGCCCGCAAACTGGGACGCCGCATGGCGGAGCGCATGATCCTTTCCGGCAAGGTTTATACCGCCGAGGAAATGTATGACATGGGCATCGTCACCATTCTTGCCGAAGATGGCGAGGGTGAGCAGGCCGTTCGCGACTATATTCGCGGCAACCGCCCGCATCATGCGGGTCATGTCGGCGTGTTCGAAGCCGGCCGCCGGGTCGATCCGCTCGACTATGCCGAATTGAAGGACATCGTGGAAAACTGGGCGGCGACCGCGCTCAAGCTGGATCCCAAGGATCTGCGCCTGATGCGTCGGCTGGCATCCGCTCAAACCCGCCTGACCAAATAGGCGGTCATTCAGGCGCGGCGCCGGTCCTTCATCAAGGTCACGACGTCGCTTCTGTCCCGCTTCATCTTGCCCATCATTTCAAGCAGGTCGTGGGCGGTCATGGGCTTGCTCAGCACGAAGCCCTGAACATTGCTGAAGCCCATTTCGCGGGCGTAACGCAATTGTTCTTCGGTTTCGATGCCTTCCGCCACCGTTTCGACGTTCAGCGAGTGCGCCAGATAGGCGACCGACTGCGCAATCGCGCGATCGCGCCCGCTTTCCCCCACGCCGCGCATGAAGCTCTGATCGACCTTGAGCGTGTCGAACGCATAGTCGCGCAGATAGCCGAGCGAGGAATAGCCGGTCCCGAAATCATCCAGCGCCAGCCGCAGTCCGATCCGCTGCAATTCCGACAGGATCAGGCTGGTTCGGCCGCTATCTTCCAGGAAGATGGATTCGGTGACTTCCAGTTCCAGTCGGCGCGCCTTCAGGCCCGATCCCAGCAACGCCGCGATGACGGCACGCGGCAACCCGTCACTCTTGATGAGTGCGGGTGAGATGTTGACGGCGACCCGAACATGATCTTCCCAGTGCATGGCGTCGCGGCAGGCTTGCTCCAGCGCCCATGCTGTGATCGACTCGATCAACGAACTGCTTTCGGCGATCGGTATGAATTCGGCGGGCGAAATGCGTCCCATCACGGGATGGTCCCACCGCATCAACGCTTCGCAGATCGCGATCTTGCCCGTCACGGTGTCGAAGATGGGCTGATAATGCAGCAGCAATTCGCCATTGGCCATGGCTGTGCGCAGGCCCATTTCCAGTTCATAAGTCCGGTTCTGTCGCTCCTTCATCGACCAACTGAACCTGGCATGGCGGTTCCGGCCGTCATGCTTGGCCTTGTAAAGCGCCATGTCGGCATGCTGCAGCAACTCTTCGCTGCCACGCCCGTCATCAGGCGCGACGGCAATGCCCATCGAAGCGGTGACGGTCAGGTGATAGCCGCTGACGTCGAAATCATGGACAAATTCGGCCATGATGTCGGCCGCAATCTGCTCGGCAATGGCGCTGTCGGCCCCTGGGCAGATCAGGATGAATTCATCGCCGCCAAAGCGCGCGACATGGCCACGGTCATCCAGCGCATGCGAAAGCCGCGCGGCGACCGTGCAGAGCAACTGGTCGCCGATGATATGGCCCAGGGAGTCATTGATCTCCTTGAACCTGTCCAGGTCCATCCAGAAAACCGCCATTGCGTCCCGGTCGGATTGCCGCCTGTCGAACAGATCGCGCAGGCGCATCTGCATCGCCATGCGATTTTCGACCCCCGTCAGACTGTCGAATCGCGCCAGCCGTTCGAACTTGGTCGCCAGCTGGGACTTTTCATATTTGCCCTGCAACGCTTCAACGACGATCCGGTGGGTCGTCCGCGTAATCTCCGCCATGGCGAAGATCATCAGGAACAACATGGTCGCCAGCACCCAATAACCAAGTCCGCCCGCTATACAGAGGCCGAGGGATGTGGGCAGCAGGGCAAAGCAGGTCTGGCCGATGGCGATATGGACCCGGCCTGCATTACGCCCCGCGATGCCGCCGGAATAGGCGGCGACAAGGCACACGCTCAATATGTGCAGCGACGCATCTTCGGTCATGGTGAGCGTTGCGAAAGCGAGCAGGCCAAGCAGCGCCGCATATCCCCAGGCGCCCAGTTCATAGGCAAGCCCCCAGATCGGCTGGGTTGGACCATCCTGATGCGCCAACTGTCGCTGGAAATAGACCGCCGACACCGAACGGCTGAGCGCGACCAGGAAGATCAACACCGCAATCGCGCTGATTTCAGCGCGCTGTGCGTGATAGGCGACCACGAAGCTGAGTGCTCCGCCGGCCACCGCGCCGATCATCAACGATGCGGGCGACGCGTAAAGCGATCTGACAAGACTATCCTGCACCTCAGCGCTTTGCTGAGTATCCGGCGCGAGGCGCGCGCGCAATTTTGCGCTCCAATGGCGGAAGAGGGGTGACACGTCCTCGCCATCCTTGGCGAAACATGATTTCCATTTGGTAAATTCGCGCCGACAAAGATCTCCAAAATGGACCCTTAAAATCAGCTCGCAGAGGGGTCTTCAGCCTTCCCGTCACGCGTCAGCGCGCGGACAAGAAAAGGGCCGGTGGATCGCTCCACCGGCCCATATTCTTTCGACTGAGCGAAGGACTTAGAAGTCCATGCCGCCCATGCCGCCCATGCCACCGCCGGGCATGCCCATCGGCGCCTTGTCGTCGGCGGGCAGTTCGGCAATGGTCGCCTCGGTCGTGATCAGCAGGCCGGCCACCGAAGCGGCGTCCTGCAGAGCAGCGCGCACGACCTTGGTCGGGTCGATGACGCCAGCAGCGACGAGGTTCTCATAGGTGTCGGTCGCGGCGTTGAAGCCCTGGGTCTCGTCATTCTCGCGCAGCAGGTTGCCGGCGACAACGGCGCCATCAACGCCCGCATTCTGGGCGATCTGGCGCAGCGGCGCTTCGATTGCCTTGCGGATGATGTCGATGCCACGGGTCTGGTCGTCGTTCACGCCCTTCAGGCCTTCCAGAGCCTTGGTTGCGTAAAGGAGGGCCGTGCCGCCACCGGGGACAATGCCTTCTTCAACGGCTGCGCGGGTTGCGTGCAGCGCGTCATCGACGCGATCCTTGCGCTCCTTGACTTCGACTTCAGAAGCACCACCAACCTTGATGACGGCCACGCCGCCAGCCAGCTTGGCCAGACGCTCCTGCAGCTTTTCACGGTCATAATCGGACGTCGTGGTCTCGATCTGAGCGCGGATCTGCTCGGTGCGGCCCTTGATCGCGTCGGCGTCACCGGCGCCATCGACGATGGTGGTGTTGTCCTTGTCGATGGTGATGCGCTTGGCGGTGCCGAGCATGCCCAGGGTCACGTTCTCAAGCTTGATGCCGAGGTCTTCGGAAATCACTTCGCCCTTGGTCAGGACGGCAATGTCTTCCAGCATGGCCTTGCGGCGATCGCCGAAGCCAGGAGCCTTGACCGCAGCGACCTTCAGGCCACCACGCAGCTTGTTGACGACCAGGGTCGCCAGCGCTTCGCCTTCGATATCCTCAGCGATGATCAGCAGGGGACGGCCCGACTGAACAACGGCTTCGAGGATCGGCAGGATCGACTGCAGGTTCGACAGCTTCTTTTCGTGGATCAGGATGTAGGGGTCAGCCAGTTCGACTGCCATCTTTTCCGGATTGGTCACGAAGTAGGGCGACAGGTAGCCGCGGTCGAACTGCATGCCTTCAACGACGTCCAGCTCGAATTCGAGGCCCTTGGCTTCCTCGACGGTGATCACGCCTTCCTTGCCGACGCGCTCCATCGCTTCGGCGATCTTCTCGCCGACGACGGTGTCGCCATTGGCCGAAATGATGCCGACCTGGGCGATTTCCTTCGTGCCGGCAACCGGCTTGGAACGCGCCTTGAGGTCCTCGACAACCTTGGTGACGGCAAGATCGATGCCGCGCTTCAGGTCCATCGGGTTCATGCCGGCGGCAACCGACTTCATGCCTTCGCGAACGATCGCCTGGGCAAGAACGGTGGCGGTGGTGGTGCCGTCACCGGCGATGTCGTTGGTCTTCGAGGCAACTTCGCGGACCATCTGGGCGCCCATATTCTCGAACTTGTCCTTCAGTTCGATTTCCTTGGCGACCGAAACACCGTCCTTGGTGATGCGGGGCGCGCCGAAGCTCTTGTCGATGACGACGTTACGGCCCTTGGGGCCCAGGGTCACCTTGACCGCGTCGGCCAGGATATCGACGCCGCGCAGGATGCGCTCACGAGCGTCGCGGGAGAATTTTACGTCTTTTGCAGCCATGTCTTCTATTCCTTTTCCGTCATCCCGGCGAAAACCGGGATCTGGTGCGGCTTGACGCCGCGCTTAAAGGCCTGAAACCCCGGCGTTCGCCGGGATGACATCAGTGATCGGCTTAGGCGACAACGCCCAGAATGTCCGATTCCTTCATGATCAGCAGGTCTTCACCATCGACCTTGACCTCGGTGCCCGACCACTTGCCGAACAGGATGCGGTCGCCAGCCTTGACGTCCAGCGGCGTCACCTTGCCGTCTTCGGCCTTCGAGCCGGTGCCGACAGCGACGATCTCGCCTTCCTGCGGTTTTTCCTTGGCGGTGTCGGGGATGATGATGCCACCCGCGGTCTTCTCTTCTGCCTCTACGCGGCGGACGAGAACGCGGTCATGCAACGGACGAAATGCCATGTTGATTGCCTTTCCCTCTGGTTGGGATGGGTCCGGCGCGCGATCGCCGGGCTTTCCCGAACGAATCCGCCACACCTGATCCTTCTCCCTAGTGAACCATGCGCTGTTAGCACTCTCTTTCAAAGAGTGCCAGCGTGGCGGAATATGGAACTGCAAATTTATCGGTCAAGGGATCGCATGCAGAAATTTTTCCTGCACTCTTCCGTTGTGGAAGAGCCCGGCGGGTTGTGCGCGCCAGGACGGCATTTGTCACCATGGCAGCGCCAGCTTGCGGTTTTGTTGCGACCAGCGCTTTCGCCGCCGATCATGCGGCTCTTCACGGCCAGCGGTTGCGGCGTCCTCTTGCGCCTCTTACTTGCAATGCGATCTCAACATGGGAGCCTTTGCCGAATGACCGACAGCTATACTCCGCCCCGCGTCTGGACATGGGACAAGGACAATGGCGGCGCCTTTGCCAATATCAACCGACCGTTTGCGGGACCAACGCATGACAAGGAACTGCCGGTCGGCCGCCATCCCCTGCAACTCTATTCCCTTGGCACGCCCAACGGCCAGAAGGTGACGATCCTGCTGGAGGAATTGCTGGCCGCCGGGCATCAGGGCGCGGAATATGATGCGTGGCTGATCAACATCGGATCCGGCGATCAGTTCGGCAGCGGTTTCGTGTCCGTCAATCCGAACAGCAAGATCCCGGCTCTCATGGACCACAGCGTTTCGCCGCCCCAGCGCGTGTTCGAATCGGGCGCGATCCTGCTCTATCTTGCGGAGAAATTCGGCGCTTTCCTGCCGACCGATCCGGCCAGGCGCGCCGCCACGCTTTCATGGCTGTGCTGGCAGATGGGCAGCGCGCCGCTGCTGGGCGGCGGCTTTGGGCATTTCTTCGCCTATGCGCCTGAAAAGTTCGAATATCCCATCAACCGCTATGCGATGGAGGTAAAGCGGCAACTGGATGTCCTGGACCGCCAGCTTGCCGATCATGAATATGTGGCGGGCGATGATTACAGCATCGCCGACATCGCGATCTGGCCCTGGTATGGCGGGGTTGCGTTGGACCGGACCTATGCTGGCGCCGCAGAATTTCTGGACGTCCAAAGCTATGCCAATGTGATGCGCTGGGCAAAGCAGGTCGACGCCCGCCCCGCCGTCAAGCGCGGCCGGATCGTCAACCGCACAAGCGGCCCGCTCAATGAACAGCTGCACGAGCGCCACGACGCCAGCGATTTCGATACGCGGACGCAGGACAAGCTGGAAAACGCCGAGTGACAGCAGCACGCCATGCTCATGCTCTCTAGGGAGCATGGCGTCACCGCTCGCCCCCTACCCCGCCGCTTTCACGATCTCGGCCCAAGCCGCCTCGTCAATCACCTCAATCCCCAGGGCCGCCGCCTGTTTCAGCTTTGATCCAGCGCCCGGCCCTGCCACCACCAGGTCGGTCTTGGCGCTCACCGATCCAGCCGCCTTCGCACCCAACCGTTCCGCCTGCGCCTTGGCCTCGTCGCGGCTCATCGTCTCCAGCTTGCCGGTAAAGACCACCGTCTTGCCAGTCACCGCGCTGGCGGTCGTTTCCACCACATAATCGGGCGGCGCAACCTGCGACAACAGGTCGTCCCACGCATCGCGATTATGCGGCTCATGGAAGAAATCGGCCAGCGCATGCCCCACCGCCGACCCGACATTTTCCACACCAATCATCTCGGCAATCCCCTTGTCCAGCCGGTTGCGGAAACGCGCCTCTTCCTCGCCTTCAGCCCGAACCGTCGCGTCACGCAGGGCGATGATCTGCTCCGCCAGCGCCCTGATGCCGGGCAAGTTCGTATAGCGTTTCAGCAGATCCCGCGCCGTCACAGCCCCGACATGGCGGATGCCAAGCCCAAAGAGCAGCCGCGCCGCGTCCGGCTCCCGCTTCGCCTCGATCGCGGCGAACAGGTTATCGACCGACTTCTCCTTCCACCCCTCGCGCTCCAGCAGCGCGGCGCGATGCGCCTTCAGCCGGAAAATGTCGGCAGGCTCGGCGATCCAGCCCAGGTCCAGAAACTCCTGGATCGTCTTTTCGCCAAGCCCTTCGATATCCAGCGCGCCCCGGCTGACAAAGTGCCGCAGCCGCTCGAACCGCTGCGCCCCGCAGATCAGCCCGCCAGTGCAGCGGATATCGACCTCGCCCTCCTCGCGCACGGCTTCCGACCCGCACACCGGGCAGTGATCGGGAAAATTGAACGCCGCCCGCGCCTCATCCCGAGTCAGATTATCGACCACCTGCGGGATGACGTCGCCTGCGCGCTGCACCACGATGCGGTCGCCTGGCCGTACGCCCAGCCGCGCAATCTCGTCGGCATTATGAAGCGTGACGTTGGACACCACCACGCCGCCGACCGTCACCGGCGTCAACCGCCCCACCGGCGTCAGCTTGCCGGTGCGCCCGACCTGAATGTCGATCGCCTCCAGCGTAGTCTGCGCCCGTTCGGCGGGGAATTTATGCGCGATCGCCCAGCGCGGCGCCTTGGCGACGAAGCCCAGCCGCTGCTGCCAGTCCAGCCGATCCACCTTGTAAACCACGCCATCAATGTCGAAGGGCAGATCGGCTCGCGCGGCTTCGATGGCGCGATAATGGGCGATCAGCGCGTCCAGCGTTTCAACCCGCGTCAGGCGGTCGGACACCGGCAGGCCCCATCCGCCTATCGCCTCCATGACGCCAAGCTGCGTCTCCGCTGGCAGGCCGCTCGCCTCCCCCCAACCATGGGCCAGGAAGCGCAGCGGGCGGCTGGCGGTCACGGCGGCGTCCTTCTGCCGCAGCGATCCCGCCGCCGCATTGCGCGGATTGGCGAACTGGCGCGCCTTTTCCGGGTCGTCCGCCTCGCTGAGCAGCCGCGCATTCAGCGCCACGAAATCGGCCTTCGCCATATAGACTTCGCCCCGCACCTCGAACAGGTCGGGGATATTGGAGCCGGTCAGGCGCTCAGGAATATCGGCGATGGTGCGGACATTGGCGGTCACATCCTCGCCGGTCGTCCCATCGCCCCGCGTGGCAGCCAGCCGCAATTCGCCCTTCTCGTAACGCAGGGAGCAGGAAAGCCCGTCAATCTTCGGCTCCGCCGTCAGCGCCACCGGCGCATCTTCGGCCAGCGCAAGAAAACGCCGTACCCGCGCGATGAACTCCGCAATGTCCTCGTCCGAAAAGCCGTTGTCCAGGCTCATCATGCGGACGGCATGCTGCACCTTCTTCAATCCCGAAGTGGGCGCTGCGCCGACCTGCGCGTTGGGCGAATCCGCGCGCATCAGCTGCGGAAAAGCCGCCTCCAGCGCATTATTCTCGCGGATCAGCGCATCATAGGCGGCGTCGGTAATCTCCGGCTGATCCTGGTCATGATAAAGCCGGTTGTGCCGCGCGATCTCCCTGGCGAGACGCATCAGGCGATTGGCCGCTTCGGCTTCGGTCATGGGCTTGGGATCAGTCATCCGCCCTCCATAGCCTTGGCTCGCGCACGGACGAAAGCGATTCGCGCGCCGGTCGTCAGCCAAGCCTATGCGTCGAGCAACCGCTCCGCCTGCGCCCGCGCTTCCGCCGTGATCTCCGCGCCCGACAGCATGCGCGCAATCTCCTCGCGCCGTTCACCATCAGTCAGCGCGTGGACGCCGGTGCGCGTCACCATGCCCCCATTCTCGCTGGCGCTCGCCTTGGCGATCAGCATGTGTCCTGCCCCCCGCGCCGCTACCTGCGGGCTGTGCGTCACGACCAATATCTGGTTGCCCTGCGACAGCCGCGCCAGCCGGTCACCGATGGCAGAAGCCACCGCGCCGCCGACACCCCGGTCGATTTCGTCGAAGATCAGCGTGTCGGCCCCGCCCCGTTCCGCCAGCGCGACCTTCAGCGCCAGGATGAAGCGGGACAGCTCGCCGCCGCTAGCGATCTTCACCAACGGCGCGAAGGGCGCGCCGGGGTTGGTGGAAATCTCAAACTCCACCCGGTCCATGCCCTGCGCGCTCCATTGCCCCTCATCGAGCGGGGCAACCACGGTGCGGAAGCGGGCGGCGTCCAGCTTGAGCGGGGCCAGTTCGCCTGCAACCGCCGCATCCAGCCGGGCGGCCGCATCCCTGCGCTGGTCCGACAGCAATTGCGCTGCCTGACGATAGGCCTGCGCACTCGCGGCAACTTCCGCCTCCAGCGCCGCGAGATGCTCCTCCCCGCCTTCAATCGCGGCCAGCTTCGCCGCCATTTCGTCACGCAGGCCCGCCAGTTCGTCAGCCGCGACCTGATGCTTGCGCGCCAGCCCGCGCAGGTCGAACAGCCGCGTTTCGATGGTGTCGAGCCTTGCAGGATCGAAACTCAGCGCCTCGGCCGCGCTCGCCAGCCTTTCCTCTGCCTCATCCGCTTCGATGACCGCGCGGTCCAGCGCCGCCAGCACCTCGGCAAGCGGCTCATATTCGCCGACGATCCGGTCGAGCCGCCGCGCCGCCTGCCGCAGCTGGGCAAGGCCCCCGTCCGACCCGGTCAGGCAGTCCGTCACCGCCGAAAGATCGTCGGACAGCCGCGCGCCCTTCTGCATCGTCGCGCGCTCCTCGGCCAGCGCCGCCTCTTCGCCCGGTTCGGGCGCGAAGCGGGAAAGCTCCTCCACTGCATGGGACAGGTAATCGCGGTCGCGCGCCGCGACTTCCACCGCCGCGCGGCTTTCCGCCAGCCGCTCCGCCGCCGCGCGCCACGCCAGATAGGCCCGGCCGACCGCGCCATTATCGCAGCGGCCATAGGCGTCGAGCAGCGCACGATGCCCGCGCGGGTTCAGCAGGCCGCGATCATCATGCTGCCCGTGAATCTCAACCAGCGTGCCGCCAAGCTCGCGCAGCAGCGCCGCCGAGCAGGCCTGATCGTTGACGAAGGCGCGGCTGCCGCCATCAGCCTTGAGCGTGCGCCGGATGATAAGCGGCTCGCCCGCTTCCAGCTCGATGCCGTTATCGGCGAGCAGTTCCACCGCGCGATGATCCGCGCGCGCAATGTCGAAGGTCGCGGTGACGCTGGCCTGCGGCTCCCCGCTGCGCACAAGCCCGCTGTCCGCCCGCGCGCCCAGCGCCAACCCCAGCGAATCCAGCAGGATCGACTTGCCCGCGCCCGTTTCCCCCGTCAGCACGCCCAATCCCGCACCGAACTCCAGGTCCAGCGCTTCGATCAGGACGACGTTTCGGATGGAGAGGTTGGTCAGCAAGCTTCGGACCCCAGGAATGTCACCCCAGCGAAAGCTGGGGTCTCAGGCCGCCGGGCCGAACCTTGCGGCACGAGATCCCAGCTTTCGCTGGGACGACGGTAAGTGCCCCATTACGCCTTTCCGCCATGTTCCCGCATGAGCTTGTAGGACCGCTCATACCATTCCGAACCGGGATAATTCCGGCCCAGCACGGCGGCGGCCTTCTGCGCTTCCTCGGGAATGCCGAGCGAGAGATAGCTTTCGACAAGACGCTCCAGCGCTTCGGGCGTGTGGGTCGTCGTTTGATATTTGTCGACCACGGTGCGGAAGCGCAGCGTCGCCGCCAGCCACTGGCCACGACGCTGGTAGAAACGGCCGACTTCCATTTCCTTGCCCGCCAGATGGTCGTTGACCAGATCCAGCTTGAGCCGGGCGTCGGCGGCGTAGCGCGTTTGGGGATAACGGCGGATCAGTTCGCCCAGCGCATCCAGCGACTGCTGCGTGATCTTCTGGTCGCGCGAGACGTCCGCAATCTGTTCATAATAGCAGAGCGCGATCAGATAATAGGCGTAGGGCGCGTCCTTGTTGCCGGTATGGATCGCCAGGAACCGCTGCGACGCCGCGATCGATTCACTATAATCGCGGTTCATATAATAGCTGAACGCCGACATCAGCTGCGCGCGGCGCGCCCATGGCGAATAGGGATGCTGGCGCTCCACCTCGTCAAACAGGGCCGCCGCCATCTTGTACTGCCCGCTATCAAGCCGATATTTACCCGCATTGTACAGCGTGGACACGTCCCGCGCGACATATTGGGTGTCGGCCTTGTTCTTCGACGTGGAGCAGCCGGCGAGCAGGGCGGCAAGCAGAAACGGGGCGGTAGCCGCGCCGATGCGCGTCATGGTTTTCGTCAGCATGGGCGGGTCATAGCGGAGCGAATGGCGCTCGCCAAGCGGCAGAATGGCGGTCGCGCGTTTGATCCTGTCAATGCGCCTGCGCGGGCAGGTCCAACCGGACGATCGCGCCCCCTTCTGGCCGGGGGTGCAGGGCGAACTGCCCGCTGAGTTGCGCGGCCAGCGCCTGCGCTATTCTGAGGCCCAGTGAACTGCCCTTGTCGATTTCAAAGTCGGGCGAAATCCCCTTTCCATCGTCGGCGATTTCCAACGACAGCGTACCGCTCATATCCTCCAGCGTAACGGTAATCGCACCGCCCCGGTTCGGCAGCCCATGCTCGATGGCGTTGCTGACCGCCTCGGCGACGATCAGGGCCAATGGCACCGCGACATGCGATTCCAGCGTCAGGCCAGGGGGCGCGACGACCGTGACGCTGATATCCTCCCGTCCGCTCGCCTCGACAACGTCCGCGGTCAATCGGGTCAGGAAGGCGTTAAGGTCCTGTCCTTCCTCCGATGGATCGTAAAGCGCCCGGCTGATCCGCCCGACCAGCGCCAGGCGGCTGGCGGCATCGTCCAGCGCGCGGGCCGCCACTTCATGATCCACATGACGCCGTTGCAGCGACAGCATTGCCGCTACGACCTGCAAGTTGTTGGACACCCGATGCTGCAATTCGCGGAACAGCAGTTCCCGATTTTCCGCCAGGGCGCGGCTGCGTTCGCGCTCCACCGCCAGGTTGAAATTGGCGCGCTGCATAAGGTGGATGAGCGCGATATCGATTCCCACAACCAACCCGTAGAAAATGAGAGCCAGGGCAACCCCGCCGTCAAATATGCCCTCTGGCGGCAATGGAATGAAGAAATGCCAGGACAGGAAACCGCACAATATCGCCGCGAAAATCCCTGGGCCAAGGCCGAACAGGAAAGTTGACAGGATGACCGCGGGAAAGAAGGAAACGAAGGGATAGCCGATGGGCAGGAAATTGGACGCCATGAGCCGAAGGGCAAGGCAAGCGCCGCAAATGAGAGCCGTCAACAGATAGGCATAAGCGGGCCGTCGAAGCCGAAGCGGCAAGCGCTCCACGAACCTCTCATTGGTGCGTTGCATCACATCCCCTGCATCTTCAGGGGGCGGACAGTATCAGATGTTTGCACATCGCCAACTGATCGAGATTAAAAAAACAAACTTCATGAAAAAGGGGCGCCCGAACCACGGACGCCCCCTTTTTCTTCAGGCCTGTCAGGCGGGACTATCAGTCCTGCGTCAGGAAGTCGGGCAGACCGGCGTTGGAGCCGTCATCGTCTCCACCCTTGCCTTCCGTGCGCGGACCACGGTCGCGGCGCGGGCCACGATCGCCGCCCCGATCACCACCACGGCCGCCACGATCACCGCCGTCGCGACGCGGGCCACGACCACGGTCGCCACGATCGCCGCGATCACCACGGGGCTCACGCGGTTCGCGCGCAGGACGGGTGTCCTCCAGCTCTTCGCCGGTTTCCTGGTCAACGACGCGCATCGACAGGCGAACCTTGCCGCGCGGGTCGATCTCGAGAACCTTGACCTTCACTTCCTGGCCTTCCGACACGACGTCGGTCGGCTTTTCGACGCGCTCATTCTTCATTTCGGACACGTGGACGAGACCGTCCTTGCCGCCCATGAAGTTCACGAACGCACCGAAATCGACGATGTTGACGACCTTGCCGGTATAGACCTTGCCGACTTCCGCTTCCTCGACGATGCCGAGGATCCACTTCTTGGCGGCTTCGATCTGGTCGATGTCGGACGAGCTGATCTTGATGATGCCCTCGTCGTCGATATCGACCTTGGCGCCGGTTTCCGCGACGATCTCGCGGATCACCTTGCCGCCCGTGCCGATGACGTCACGGATCTTCGACTTGTCGATCTGGATCGTCTCGATGCGGGGAGCGTGCGCCGACAGTTCGGTGCGGGTCGAGGACAGCGCCTTGTTCATTTCACCCAGAATGTGGGCGCGGCCTTCCTTCGCCTGACGCAGGGCGACTTCGAAGATTTCCTGCGTGATGCCGGCAACCTTGATGTCCATCTGCATGGTGGTGATGCCCGCTTCCGTGCCCGCCACCTTGAAGTCCATGTCGCCAAGGTGATCTTCGTCGCCCAGAATGTCGCTCAGAACAGCGAAATCCTTGCCGTCGAGGATCAGGCCCATGGCGATGCCCGACACCGGACGCTTCAACGGAACGCCCGCATCCATCATCGACAGCGAACCGCCGCAAACAGTTGCCATCGACGACGAGCCGTTGGACTCGGTGATGTCGGACAGGACGCGGATGGTGTAGGGGAACTCGTCCTTGCTGGGCAGCACGGGGTGCAGCGCACGCCATGCCAGCTTGCCATGACCGACTTCACGACGGCCCGGCGCGCCGAAGCGGCCGACTTCACCGACCGAATAAGGCGGGAAGTTATAGTGCAGCATGAAGTTTTCATAATAGACGCCGTTCAGGCCGTCGATCATCTGCTCGGCGTCCTTGGTGCCCAGCGTGGTGGTGCAGATCGCCTGCGTTTCACCGCGGGTGAACAGCGCCGAACCATGGGTGCGCGGCAGGAAGCCGACGATCGCCTCGATCGGACGGATCTGCGTGGTGGTGCGGCCGTCGATGCGCTTGCCATCCTTGATGATGGCGCCGCGAACGATTTCGGCTTCCAGCTTCTTGGTCAGCTTGATGCCGGCCATGACGGTCTGGGCGTCCAGGCCTTCCTCGGCGAAGAACGCCTTCGCCTTGTCGCGAGCGGCGTTGATCGCGTTCGAACGCGCCGACTTGTCAGACAGCTTGTAAGCGGCCGTGATGTCCTTGCCGATCAGCTTCTTCAGCTTTTTCTTGAGGTCATCCAGATCGTCGCCCTTGGCGACTTCCCACGGATCCTTCGCGGCCTTTTCGGCCAGCTGGATGATCGCGTCGACAACCTTCTTGCTTGCTTCATGGGCAAACAGGACGGCGCCCAGCATGATGTCTTCCGAAAGCTCCTTGGCTTCGGATTCGACCATCATCACCGCATTGCCGGTGGCGGCGACCACCAGGTCGAGTTCGCCTTCCTTCACCTCGTCCATCGACGGGTTCAGCTGATACTCGCCATCCTTGTAACCGACTCGCGCGGCGCCGATCGGGCCCATGAAGGGCACGCCCGACAGGGTCAGCGCAGCCGACGCGGCGATCATCGCCACGATGTCGGGCTCGCTCTCGCCGTCGAAGCTCAGAACCTGAGCGATGACGTTGATTTCGTTATAGAAACCTTCCGGGAACAGCGGACGGATCGGACGGTCGATCAGGCGGCTGGTCAGCGTTTCCTTCTCGGTCGCGCCACGCTCACGCTTGAAAAAACCACCGGGAATGCGTCCGGCGGCGGAATATTTTTCCTGATAATGGACGGTCAGCGGGAAGAAGTCCTGTCCTTCCTTCACCGACTTGGCGGCAGTCACGGCGCACAGCACCACGGTCTCGCCATAGGTCGCCAGCACGGCGGCGTCGGCCTGACGCGCAATACGACCGGTTTCGAGCGTGAGGGTCTTGCCGCCCAGCTCGATTGATACTTTCTTTACATCGAACATAATGTTTTCCTTCGCCCGCCTGGCCCTATTGCCGGGCGGGGCCTTTGGTGGGCCGATGGCCCATGAATGGAGAGCCTATCTCTCCTCCGTTCGGGCTGAGCTTGTCGAAGCCCTTCCCTTCTCTTCAGGAATGAAGAGATGCCCTTTGACATTTCATCGGGAAGTGACCCGATGAAACAGGGCGAACGGTGTGGGGGAATGTCCCCCGAATCATGACGCCGTGCCGGATTGCCCGACGCCACGCTGTCAGAATCAGAAACGGCCCCGCTGGGGGGCCGTCCCTTCTATAGCAGGCTTACTTGCGCAGGCCCAGCTTGGCGATGAGGTCGGTGTAACGCGCCCCATCTTTTTTCTTCAGATAGTCCAGCAGCGAACGGCGCTTGTTGACCAGCATCAACAGGCCGCGACGGCTGTGGTTATCCTTGTGGTGACCCTTGAAATGCTCGGTCAGGTTGGAAATGCGTTCCGACAGGATCGCAACCTGAACTTCCGGCGAACCGGTGTCGCCTTCGGCGCGGGCATGTTCCTTGATCAGCGCTTCCTTGCGCTCTGCAGTAATCGACATCGGCTTCCTTTCTGTATTTAGAGATTAAAGCCGCGCACCACCCGTATTTCCGGGCCACTGGCTTCGACCAGCGCGACGGGCGTTTGCCCATCCATCGCCAGCATCAGGCCGGTATGCGGTTTCCCCACAAGCACCTTCCCCTGTCGGAGAGCCAATGCATCATCGGGAGAGACTGCAAGAGCCGGGATGTCGTCCAGCCCTGCGGTCAACGGCAGCATGCACTGCGCGATGCCGCCGCCCCTAGCAGCATCATCCAATTTGTCCAGCGAAATCGCGGATTCCAGGGTGAACGGCCCCGCCTTCACCCGTCGCAGCATGGTGACATGGCCCACCGTGCCCAGCGCCAGCGCAATGTCGCGAGCAAGCGAGCGGATGTAGGTGCCCTTGGACACATGGGCGGTCAGCGCCACCTCTTCCAGGGCTTCCACCGGTTCACGCGAAGACGCAGGGACGCGGAGAGAGTGGATGGTGACGCTGCGCGTCTTCATCTCCACCTCCTGCCCCGCGCGGGCAAGATCATAGGCGCGCTGGCCGTCGATCAATATGGCGGAATAGGCTGGCGGCGCCTGCTCGATCGCGCCCGTGAACGTGGGCAGCACAGCTTCCAGCGCCGCCATCGTCGGCCGCACATCGCTCTCCGCGATCACCGCCCCTTCCAGGTCCAGCGTGTCCGTCTGCGCACCGAAGCGGATCGTGAAATCATAGATTTTGTCGCTGTCGAGCATCCGCCCCGCCAGCTTCGTCGCCTCCCCGACCGCGATCGGCAGCACGCCGGTCGCCAGCGGGTCCAGCGTACCGCCATGCCCCACCTTCCACTTGCCCGCGCCGCTCTGCCGCAAGGCGCGTTTCACCGCGCTCACCGCCTGCGTCGAGCCAAGGCCATGGGGTTTGTCGAGGATGATCCAGCCGTGCATGGCCGCGCCCTACCCGGCGGCCGCCTTGCTGTCAGCCCTCTTCGTCAGGTTCGGCCAGATCCTGCGCCACCTTGGGATCGCGCAGCAGCTTGTCGATATGACTGCCCTCGTCGAAACTCTCATCGCTCAGGAATTTCAGCTTCGCCGCATATTTCAGGCGAATACGTGTCGCCACCTCGCGCTGGAGGTAAGCGGTGTTGGTGCGCAGCGCCTTCAGCACCGCTTCCTCATCCTGCCCCAGCAGCGATTTCACGAACACCGTTGCGTGGCGCAGGTCAGGCGACATGCGCACTTCCGTCACGCTGACGACATGCTTGGTCAGCACATCGTCATGCACATCGCCGCGCTGGAGAATTTCGGACAGGACATGACGCACCTGTTCGCCCACGCGAAGCAATCGGACGGAAGGGCCTTCGGGTTGTTGGGCCATGATCAATCCTCGTCATCCCGGCGAGAGCCGGGATCTCGGTCGGCAAAGGACGCCAGGGAGGCGCGCAGCCCCAGCTTTCGCCGGGGCGACGCACTTCCTGATTACAGCGTCCGGGCGCGCTCTTCGACCTCGAACAGTTCGAGCGTATCGCCGGGCTTGATGTCGTTCGTGTCCTGCAACACCGCACCGCACTCCATACCCGCGCGCACTTCGGACACATCGTCCTTGAAGCGGCGGAGCGAGGCGATGTTGGTACGCGATACGATGACATCGTCGCGGGTAAGGCGTGCCGACAATCCCTTGCGGATGATGCCGTCCAGGACGAGCAGGCCAGCCGCCTTGTCCTTCTTGCCCGCCGGGAACACCTGCAACACTTCCGCACGGCCCACGATCGTCTCGATCCGCTCCGGAGCCAGCTGCCCGGCCATTTCGCCGCGTACTTCCTCCAGAAGGTCGTAGATCACGTCATAATAGCGCAGCGAAATCTTCTCGCGCTCCGCCAGCTGACGCGCCTTGGCATTGGGACGCACGTTGAACCCGATCAGCGGCGCGCGGCTGGCAGCGGCCAGCGTAACGTCGCTTTCGGTAATCGCGCCAACGCCCGAATGCAGGATGCGGACCTTGATCTCGTCGGTTGAGATACGGTTCAGCGACGACACGATGGCCTCGACCGAACCCTGCACATCGCCCTTCACCACCACCGGATATTCGATCATGGTCGTATTGAGCGCCGAGAACATATGCTCGAAACTCGTCGGGGCCGAAGTGGTCCGCTTCTTCGTCGCCTGTTCCTGGCGATAGGCGGCGACTTCACGGGCGCGCGCCTCATTCTCGACAACGGTCATCTGATCACCGGCCAGCGGAACGCCCGACAGGCCCAGCACCTCGACCGGGGTTGAAGGCCCTGCGACCTTCACATTCTGCCCCTTGTCGTTGATCAGCGCACGCACCTTGCCGCTTTCCGCGCCGATGACGAACGTGTCCCCGACCTTCAGCGTGCCCTTGCGCACCAGCACGGTCGCGACCGCACCACGGCCCTTGTCCAGCTGCGCCTCAACCACATTGCCTTCGGCCGGGCGGTCGGGATTGGCGGTCAGTTCGAGCAGTTCGGACTGAAGCAGGATCTTTTCGATCAGCGTGTCCAGGCCAGTGCCCTTCAACGCCGACACTTCGACATCCTGCGTTTCGCCGCCCATATCCTCGACGACAACCTCATGCTCCAACAGGCGCTCGCGCACCCGCTGGGGATTGGCTTCGGGCTTGTCGATCTTGTTGATCGCCACGATCATCGGCACGCCAGCGGCCTTGGTATGATTGATCGCCTCGATCGTCTGCGGCATCAAACCGTCGTCGGCCGCCACCACCAGGATGACGATGTCGGTGACGTTGGCGCCACGGGCGCGCATTTCCGAAAAGGCTTCATGGCCCGGCGTATCAAGGAAGGTGATCGTGTCACCGCCCTTGGTCTTGATCTGATAGGCGCCGATATGCTGCGTGATACCCCCGCTTTCGCCCGACACCACGCTGGTGCCGCGCAACGCGTCGAGCAGCGACGTCTTGCCATGATCGACATGGCCCATGATCGTGACGACCGGCGGACGCGATTGCAGCGTTTCGGGCGCGTCAACATCGCCTTCAATGCCAATTTCAACGTCAGCGTCGGACACTCGCTGGATGCGATGGCCGAATTCTTCGACCAGCAGTTCCGCCGTATCCTGATCGATCGGCTGATTGAGCGTGACGGCGGTGCCCATCTTGAACAGGGACTTCACCAGGTCCGCGCCCTTTTCGGCCATGCGGTTGGCAAGTTCCTGCACGGTGATGCTTTCCGGCACCACGACGTCACGGACCTGCTTTTCACGCTGCTGCGCGCCGCCCGAATAATGGGCGCGACGCTCCTTTTCACGAGCGCGCTTGAGCGCGGCGAGCGAACGGGCGCGAGCGCTGTCGTCATCCGCCAGAGCGCGGGTGACGGTCAGCTTGCCGGACTGGCGGCGGTTGTCATCACCACGCTTGGCGCGTTCGGGCTTGGCGGGTTCAGGCCGCTTGACCGGCGTCACCGGCGTAAAGCGGCGCGGCGGCGGCGCAGCCGAGGCGGGCGCGGCGGCCGGACGTTCCTCGGCCGCTTGCGGCGCGGGCTGCTCCTCTACCGCGGCAGGCGCGGGCTCGGCGGCCGGCGTGGCAGGCGCCTTCGCCTCTTCCTCTACCTGATGCGTAGCCGCAGCATCGGCGGTCTCGGCGGCGGCGCGATTTTCCTCGGCCCGGCGCTTTTCCTCTTCGATAGCGGCCAGACGCTGCGCATCCTCACGGCGGCGCGCATCTTCCAGCGCGGTCATGCGGGCTTCCTCGGCCTCACGCAGCAGCTTGGCCTGCAATTCCTGACGCGACATCAGGCTCTGCTGCGGCGCCGGGCGAGCCGGAGCGGCTGGCTGCGGCGCGCGCGGCGGCGGCGGTGCTGGCGTGGCGGCGACAGGCGCCGGGGTCGGATCAGCCTGCGGCGCAGATGCGGGCGCACCACCGGCCTCGCCGGGCTTGCCCAGGATGCGGCGCCGCTTCACCTCAACCACGACCGTATTCTTGCGGCCATGGCTGAACTGCTGCTGCACCTGGCCGGATTCCACGGTCCGCTTGATGCCCAGCGGCTTGCGGCCCAGAACCGGCTTGTCTTCCTTGCTGTCACTCATACGACTGAACTGTACCCTTCGCTTCGTTCCGACCGGCAAGGCCCGTCGGCGCCTTATTCAAATATACTGCCATCCACAGGCTACGTCAGGCGCCCAATGCACCGGCGGAGTCCTGCTCCCCATGCACTGGCGCCCCGGTAGCGCAACCCAGATAGCTTTCCAAGCGGCCTATGGCCGCACGCAGACGCGACGCCGCACGCGAGTCGGTCACTGCGATATGGACGACGTTGTCGCGCCCCATTGCCATAGATAGGGCCTGTCGGTCCACAGGCAAGACGATACCTGCCAAATCACTGCCTTCCGCCTCTTGCCCGACGCGCAGCGCCTGGTCCAGCTTGCGGTTGCCATCGGCGGCCGCATCGCTGGCATGAAGCAGCAGGCGAACGTCGCCCTTACGGCAGGCGACATCGATCTTTTCAGAACCGGTCAGCAGCATTGATGCGCGCGATTCCAGCCCCAGCCGGTCAAGCAGCGCCCTGCGAAGGCCCTCCTCAATCAGATCGGGCAGGTTGTCCGGGATCTGCAACTCGCCGGTCTTGAACGCCCGTGCCAGCGCGCCCTTCAGCTTGCCCTTGGCAAGGGCCTGCTCCAGTTCGGCGCGCGAAACCCCTATCCACGCGCCCCGGCCCGGAGCCTTGGCCCGGACGTCCGGCAGCACCTGACCCTCAGGCCCGACCGCCAGCCGGACCAGAGCATCGGGATCATCCCTTTCGCTCGACAAAATGCACTTGCGTTCGGTCATCGCCGCTTCTCCCCATGAGGAGAGCTGGTGGCGATTGCTGCCAAATCGCGCCCGTCCCCTGCCCCTGTCCTGAACGGAAGGGGCGTTGACGGAGCAGCGCTATATGTAGGCGTCAGCCTCTCATCGGGAAGTGACCGCAACATTGGCGTCCTCCCCGGTTTGCGGCGGCGCCGCGCGATCGGCGACCAACAGGCCGCCAGACCCATAATTTTCCGTCGAAACTTCGGAAATCACCACCTGCACGGCAGCAGGCGACTTCCCCAGCCGCTCGACAAGCGACTGGGTCACGTCGGCGACGATGGCCGCCTTCTGCTCACGGGTGGCGTTTCCGGCCAGACGGATATCGACAAAGGGCATGTTGCTTTAGGCTTCCTCACCCTCGAACCAATGGGCGCGCGCGGCCATGATGATCTCATTGCCCTGCTCTTCGCTCAGGCCATATTCGGCCAGCACGCCACCCTTGTCTTCGGTGGTTTCGCTGCGGCGGCGGCGCTGATCGACGCGCTTCTTGGCGACCAGTTCGTCGGTAGCAAGGTCGGCCAGGTCGTCGAGCGTCTTGATGCCCGCCTTGCCCAGCGTCACCAGCATCGCTTCGTTCAGGTGCGGCATGTCGGCCAGCGCATCCTCGACGCCCAGCGCGCGCCGTTCCTCGCGGGCGGCAGCCTCGCGGCGGTCCAGCGCTTCCTGCGCGCGACTTTGCAGCTCGGCGGCCAGATCCTCGTCGAACCCTTCGATCGCGGCCAGTTCCTCGACGCCGACATAGGCGACTTCTTCCAGCTCGCCAAAGCCTTCGGCCACCAGCAGCTGCGACAGCGTCTCATCGACGTCCAGCTCGTTCTGGAACAGTTCGGAGCGGGTGACAAATTCCTTCTGCCGCTTCTCGGATGCGTCGGCCTCGGTCATGATGTCGATCGCCTTGCCCGTCAGTTGGCTGGCGAGACGGACATTCTGGCCGCGACGACCGATGGCGAGCGACAGCTGATCGTCGGGAACGACGACTTCGATGCGCTCTTCTTCCTCGTCGATGACGACGCGGGCGACCTGCGCGGGCTGGAGCGCGTTGACGACGAAGGTCGCGGTATCCTCGCTCCAGGGAATGATGTCGATCTTCTCGCCCTGCATTTCCTGCACGACGGCCTGCACGCGGCTGCCCTTCATGCCGACGCAGGCGCCGACGGGGTCGATGCTGCTGTCCCGGCTGATGACGCCGATCTTGGCGCGGCTGCCCGGATCACGGGCGGCGGCCTTGATCTCGATCACGCCGTCGTAGATTTCGGGCACTTCCTGCGCGAACAGCTTCTTCATGAATTCGGGATGCGCGCGGCTCAGGAAAATCTGCGGGCCGCGATTTTCGCGGCGGACGTTCAGGATGACCGAACGGATGCGGTCGCCGACGCGGACGACTTCACGCGGGATCTGCTGGTCGCGGCGGATGACGCCCTCGGCGCGGCCCAGGTTTACGACGACATGGCCGAACTCGACGGACTTCACGACGCCGGTGATGATTTCACCCACGCGGTCCTTGAATTCCTCATGCTGGCGCTCGCGCTCGGCATCGCGGACCTTCTGGAAGATCACCTGCTTGGCCGACTGCGCATCGATGCGACCCAGGTCGATCGGGGGCAGCGGATCGACGATGAAGTCGCCGACAACGGCGTCCTTCTTCAGCTTCTGCGCCTGCTTGAGGTCCACCTGCTTGAAATAGTCGTCAACCGCCTCGACGACTTCGACAACGCGCCACAGGCGCAGGTCGCCGCTGTCGGGGTCCAGCTTTGCGCGGATGTCGTTTTCAGCGCCGTAGCGTGCACGGGCGGCGCGCTGGATCGCATCTTCCATCGCCTCGATGACGATCGCCTTGTCGATCATCTTTTCGCTGGCGACGCTGTTCGCAATCGCGAGCAGCTCGGCCTTGTTGGCGGAAATGGCGTTGGCCATGGCAGTCGAACCCTTATTCTTCGGTGTCAAACTCGTCCGCACCCTCGGAAGAGAGCGGCATGGTAGCAGAAATGAGAGCGTCGGTCAGCACCAGCTTGGCCTCGCCCACGGCCGAAAAGGGGATAACGACCTCCCCGGCCTTATTGTCCTTGAACTGGATATCGTCGCCTTCAACGCCCTTCAGCGTTCCGCGAAAACTCTTGCGTCCCGCCACGATCTCGGTCGTGGCGATCTTTGCTTCGTGCCCGGCCCACTCCATGAAGTCGTGGACACGGGTCAGCGGCCTGTCGATTCCCGGCGAGCTGACTTCCAGGCGATAGGCTTCCTCGATCGGATCAGCTTCATCCAGCACATCGGACAGCCGGCGCGAGATCGCGGCGCAATCCTCGATGACCAGCTGCTTTGTCGCCGGATTTTCCGCCATGATCTGAAGCGTATATTCGTCACCCGACCCGAACAGCTTCACGCGCACGAGGTCGAAGCCGAGAGCCTTCACCTCCGGTTCGATCAGCGCAGTCAGTTCGGCGATGTCCGCCATGCAATCTCCAGCATTCGATAAGCAGCTTCCGCGCCGCAGGCGTTCCCGCCCGCGACCCCGACATGTTTGACGATGTAAGGAAGCAAGCGCGATATATGCGCGATGGAGCAAAGCTGCAACATTATTCGTCAGTAAGGTTTGTAGGACAGACTCAACAGGATGGGGCCCGCCATATCCGGCCCGGATGGAGAAAAGAATGCGCGCTATGGTCGCCACCGTCTTCGGCCTCGCTCTGGCCGCCTGCTCCGCGGACGATGCGGAAAGCCAGAACGCCGCCGTCGCCGGCGACCGGCCCTTCAAAACCTCCGTCATCGCGGATTTCGATTCGCCCTGGGCCATGACTTTCCTGCCAGACGGCCGCGCGCTCATCACGGAAAAAGCGGGCGAGATGATCCTCTTCGACCCAAAGAACGGGACGAAAATCCCGGTCGGCAACATGCCGAAAGTGGATAGCGCGGGTCAGGGCGCGCTCATGGATGTAGTTCTCGACCCGAACTTCGCCCAGAACCGCACCGTTTATTTCAGCTTTTCCGAAGCAGGCTCCGGCGGCAAGGGCGTCGCCCTCGCCAAAGGCGTCTTTAACCAGGCCAGCAATGGCGAAACGCAGCTGGACGGCGTGACAACCATCTTCCGCGCCACCCCCTATGTCGATGGCAACGGCCATTATTCCGGCCGCATCGCCTTCTCGCCCGACGGCAAATATCTCTTCTTCACCAATGGCGAACGGCAGAAATTCGACCCCGCGCAAGATCCAAAGGTGACGCTGGGCAAGGTGCTCCGCCTCAACCTCGACGGCACCCCCGCCGCAGGCAACCCGCTCGCGGCAAAGGGCTTCCACCCCGCCGTCTGGTCCTATGGCCACCGCAATCTGCTGGGCATCGCCTTCGACAAGGATGGCCGCCTTTGGGAACAGGAAATGGGGCCAAAGGGCGGGGACGAGATCAACCTCATCAAGCCCGGCCTCAACTATGGCTATCCCAAGGCCTCGAACGGCGACCATTATGACGGCAAGCCGATCCCCGATCACAACGGCCATGACGGGTTCGAAGCCCCCAAAGTCTGGTGGGACCCGGCCATCTCTCCGGCAGGCCTGCTCTATTATTCGGGCGACATGTTCCCGCAATGGAAGGATTCGCTGTTCCTCGGCGGGCTGTCGGGTCAGTCGCTCGTCCGCGTGAAACTCAATGGCGATACAGCAGCCAAGGCCGACCAGTGGGACATGGAAGCCCGCATCCGCGAGGTCGAGCAAGGCCCGGACGGCGCGCTCTGGCTGCTGGAGGATGGTGGGCAAGGGTCGCAGGGGCGGCTGTTGAAATTGACGCCTGCGGGTTAAGAACGTCGGATCGGACGTCGAGAATAGGTCGCCAAGTTAGCCCTCTCCCGCTTGCGGGAGAGGGTTGGGTGAGGGTTTCAACCGAGTCTTCCGCAAAAACATGACAATATAGCGCCCGCGAGCGGCCTATTCCTCTTAACGTCACCCCAGCGAAGGCTGGGGGCTCAGGCGGTCAGGGGATGAGGTGTGGCGGGCCACTGTCGCGGCTGCTCTCTGGGATGCCAGCCTTCGCTGGCATGACGACGATTTCTACGCCGGCCAGGATCGCCCCCTAAATCAAACCAACCGGCTCTGCTTCACCGCCGCCTCAATAAAGCTCGCAAACAACGGATGCGGATCAAAGGGCTTGGACTTCAATTCCGGGTGGAACTGCACGCCCACGAACCAGGGATGGTCCGGCCGCTCGACAATCTCCGGCAGCGTGCCGTCCGGCGACATGCCCGAAAAGATCAGTCCGCCTTTTTCCAACGGCTCGCGATAGCCCGCATTGACTTCATAGCGATGCCGGTGCCGCTCGCTGATCTCGCCCGTGCCATATATGCCCGCGACGACGCTGTTGCCGGTCAGCTTGGCCGGATAGGCGCCCAGCCGCATCGTGCCGCCCAGGTCCGTTTCGCTCGTGCGCTTCTGCAAGCCTTCCTTGCTCATCCATTCGGTAATCAGGCCGACGACCGGTTCGGATGTCTCGCCAAATTCGGTGGTGGATGCCTCGGCAATGCCCGCCGTGTTCCGTGCGCCCTCGATGCAGGCCATCTGCATGCCAAGGCAGATGCCAAAGAAAGGGACGTTGCGTTCGCGCGCGAATTTGACGCTGGCGATCTTGCCTTCCGATCCGCGCACGCCGAACCCGCCCGGAACCAGAATGCCGTGCATCGGCTCCAGGCTAGCGGCGACGTCATCATCACCTTTTTCAAACAGCTCGGCGTCGATCCACTTGACGTTCACCTTCACCCGATTGGCGAAACCGCCATGGGCCAGCGCCTCGTACAGCGATTTGTAGGCATCGGGCAGGCCGACATATTTGCCCACGACGCCGATCGTCACTTCGCCTTCCGGGTTCTGCTGGCGATCCATGATGTCGATCCAGCGGTCGAGCGAGGGCGTCGGCGCGTCATGGATGCCAAAGGCGCGCAGCACCTCGTCGTCCAGCCCTTCGGCATGATATTGCGCGGGCACGGCGTAGATGCTGCTGGCGTCCAGAGCCGGGATCACCGCTTCCTTGCGCACGTTGCAGAACAGGGCGATCTTTGCCCGCTCGCTGTCGGGCAGCGGCTTTTCGCATCGGCACAGCAATATGTCCGGCTGAATGCCCAGCGACGTCAATTCCCGCACGCTATGCTGGGTCGGCTTGGTCTTAAGCTCGCCCGCCGCAGCAATGTAGGGGACCAGCGTCACATGCACGAAGATCGACTGGCCGCGGCCCAGATCATTATGCAGCTGCCGGATCGCCTCCATGAAGGGCAGCGATTCGATGTCGCCGACGGTCCCGCCAATTTCGCACAGCACGAAATCCAGATCATCCGATTCGGCCATGGCGAACGCCTTGATCTCATCGGTGACGTGCGGGATCACCTGCACCGTCGCGCCCAGATAATCGCCGCGCCGCTCGCGCTGGATGATCGTCTGGTAGACGCGGCCCTGCGTCACATTGTCCGACTGACGCGCCGAAACGCCGGTAAACCGCTCATAATGGCCAAGGTCGAGGTCGGTTTCCGCCCCGTCGTCGGTCACATAGACTTCGCCATGCTGATACGGGCTCATCGTGCCCGGATCGACGTTGAGATAGGGATCGAACTTCCGGATACGCACACGGAAACCTCGCGCCTGCAACAAAGCTGCAAGCGAAGCGGCCATCAGGCCCTTGCCAAGCGAGGAGACCACGCCGCCGGTGATGAAAATATACCGCGCCATGGGAGGAGAGGCTTAGCCTTTTACAAACGAGTTGGGCAAGCGCGCGAATCCACGCGCGAGCAAAAAAGATTCGGAAATTTTAGAAAGAAGGATCAGTTCGCGAGCGGGACCGCACCGTTCGCTGCCTGTCCATTGCTCGCCGCGCCAGCCGCACCGGCCAGCGGATCGGCACTGCCAGCGGCCGGAGCCGGGGCAGCGGGGGCGGCAGGCGCCTGATTGACCAGAGACGTGTCGATATCGCTCGGCGCATGCTGGACCGACGCGATCACAGCCAGCACGATCGACAGCGACACGAATATGACCGCCAGAACGCTCGTCGACCGGGTCAGGAAATCCGCCGCGCCACGCGCCGACATCAGCCCCGCCGGGCTGCCACCCACGCCCAGGCCGCCGCCTTCCGACTTCTGCATCAGGATGACGGTGACAAGCAGGGCCGCGACAATGGCTTGCACGACGAGGATGAAAGTGAACATGCGAGGAATCTGTCCGAATTGGGATCGTTGGGCAGCCCATAGCGGCGATGGGCGACGGGGGCAACCGGCGAGCAGTCGAGTGGCCGGGTCCGTTCGGCGAGCCTGTGGTCCGTTCGGGGCTGAGCCTGTAGTCCGCGGACGCTCAGCCCAAAGTCCGTTCGGGCTGAGCCTGTCGAAGCCCCCTCTCCCTTTCAGAAGAAACAAGCCCCAGCGCAGCCCCAACGATTGAAAAGACTAACCCGCAGCCGCGATGACGGGCGCGAACTTCGCCGCAGTCAGGCTCGCGCCGCCCACCAGTCCGCCGTCCACATCCTCGATCGCCATCAATTCGGCGGCATTGTCGCCGTTCATCGACCCGCCATAGAGGATTCGCATGCCCCCTGCCTCACCTGCGCCGATCCGCTCGCCAAGCGCCGTCCGCAGCGCCCGGTGCATCGCCTCGACCGCTTCCATCGTCGGAATGCGGCCAGTGCCGATCGCCCAGATCGGTTCATAGGCGATCGCCAGCCAGTCCGCCGCCGCGCCCTCCGGCAGCGAAGCCAGCAGTTGCGCCGATACGACCGCTTCCGCGTCACCGGCGTCGCGCACGTCCAGGCTCTCGCCGACGCACAGGATCACCTTCAGGCCCGCGGCTTTCGCCGCCAGCGCCTTTGCCGCCACATCGGCGTCGCTCTCGCCCTGGTCCTGCCGCCGTTCGCTATGGCCCACGATGGTCCAGCTTGCGCCCGCTTCGGCCAGCATCGCCGCCGACAGGCAGCCGGTGTGAGCGCCGCTGTCCTTCATATGGCAGTCCTGCGCGCCGACGAACGCCGCGCCGCTCACCGTCTGCGCCGATGCGATCAGGGTGGCGGGCAGGCAAAGGCCTACCTCGGCAGAAGGATGTTCCGCCGCAACCGCGCCGATCGCCTCGACCTCACCCAGCTGGGCACGAAGGCCGTTCATCTTCCAGTTGCCGACCACCAGCTTGCGCCTGCCCATCGATCCCATACCTCTTCAGTTATCAATCCATGCCGCCAGCCGCGCGGGCCAGCCTCGCCAAGGCGGATGGACAAGAGCCGGCCATTTGTCCAGCCATGCCACACTTGCCGCCGCGACGATCCGCCCCTAAAGCGGGCCACCGTAAAAGTCTTTCAATTCTGGACTTCATTCATGCTTTCCAACTTCCGCCGCTTCATCCATTCGAAATTCGGCGCGCTGTTCGCGCTCCTTTTCCTAGGCGTCATAGCGGCGGCGTTCATCCTGGGCGACCTTAGCAGCGGGCAGTTTGGATCCTCGCTCGGCGGCGGCGGCGAAACTGTAGCGAAGGCAGGCGGCACGCGCCTGACGCAGACGCAGCTCCAGGAACGGGTGCAACGCGTCTTTGAAAACGCCCGTCGCGCCAATCCCGGATTGCAGATCAGCGAATTCCTGGCGCAGGGCGCCGCTGGCCAGATTTACGACCAGCTGGTCGCCGCGATGACGTTGAAGGAATATGCCGAAGACCAGGACATTCACATCTCGAAACGCCTTGTCGATGCCCAGATCGCCCGAATCCCGGCGTTCCAGGATGCAGCGGGTGCGTTCAGCCAGGAAAATTTCCGCCAACTCCTGCTGCGCGAACGCATCACCGAACAGGCGCTGCGCGAGGATATCACCCGCGAGATATTGGAACGGCACATGCTCGCGCCGCTGGGCCTCGGGGTAAAGCTGCCTGACAGCATCATCCTCCCTTATGCCTCGCTCCTGCTGGAAGCGCGCCAAGGTACGATCGCGGCCATCCCCGCCACCGCGTTTACGGATATCAAGGGCCCCTCCGACGCCCAGTTGAGTGAGTATTACCGGAGCAATGCGGCACGCTTCACCATCCCGGAACAGCGCCGCATCCGCTATGCGGTGATCGACAGCGAGCGCTTCGCACAGGCCGCCCAGCCGACCGATGCCGAAATCCTGGCGGCCTACAATCAGAACAAGGCCAGCTATGCCGCAAAGGAAAACCGCAGCTTCGAGCAACTCATCCTGCCGACAGAGGCTGCCGCGAAGGCGATCGCCGAAAAGGTGAAGGGCGGGGCGTCTCTCGCCGCCGCCGCGCAGGACGCAGGCCTTGCCGTTTCGACCCTGGCGGATCAGAGCCGAGAGAGCCTGACGACTTCTTCCTCAGCCGCGGTTGCAAATGCCGGTTTCGCCGCCAGGCAGGGCGAACTCGTTGGGCCGGTGCGCGGATCGCTCGGATGGGTAATCTTGCGTGTGTCCTCCATCAAGACGATACCGGCGCGTGCCCTCCCGGCCGTTCGGGATGAGATCACCGCGACGCTTCGCACTCAGAAGCAGAAGCGGCTGCTCAATGAATTCACCGGCAAGATCGAGGATCAGATCGCGGATGGCGGCAGCTTCGAGGAAGTGGTCAAGGACAATGGGCTGAAGCTGGAAACCACTCCATTCCTGCTTTCCACCGGCCAACAGGCCGAAGACCAGGCCTACCAGGCTCCCGTCGATGTCCAGCCTTTGCTGGCGCCAGTCTTCCAGATGAGCCAGGACGACGACGCGCAGCTTATCCCCATCAAGGAGGACCAGCGCTATGCTCTGGCCGCGCCCGCCGAAATACGCGCGGCTGCGCCGCCGCCGCTGGCGAAGGTAAAGCCGGTTGTCGTGGCCCAGTATAAGCTGACGCAGGGCAATGCGAAGGCGAAGGCCCTGGCCGAACAGATTCGCACGAAAGTCGCCAAGGGCATGAAGCTGGCCGATGCCGTCGCGCAGGCGGGCATTCCCCTGCCCGCGCCGCAAACGGTTGGCGGCCGCCGGGCCGACATCATGCGCGAAGGTCAGCGTCCGCCCGCCGAAGTCGCCATCCTCTTCTCAATGGCCGCCAACAGCGTGAAGACGCTGCCTGTCGGGCAGGACCGCGGCTATTTCGTTGTGCAACTGAACGGCATCAAACGCGGCGACGCAGGCGGCCAGACCGCCTTGCTCGATCAGGTTCGCGGCCAGTTGAGCGACGTCGTCGGTCAGGAATATGGACAGCAGTTCGAACGCGCCGTGGAAAAGCAGCTTGGCGTCAAGCGCACCCCCTCGGCAGTGGCGAACGTCGAACGCGCGCTCACCAGCACCAATAGCGGCGCTCAATAATATGGGAGCCGGCGACGCCCGTGGGGGCAATGATGGAATCGGGGCTGCTCGCGACGCCCTCAACGCTGGCAAGTCGGCGCTGGTCTGGCGCCGCCAGATCGCGGACACCGACACACCGATCTCGGCCGCGCTCAAGCTGTTCGAACCCGACCGTGGCGATTTCCTGCTGGAGTCGGTGGAAGGCGGCGCCGTTCGCGGCCGCTACAGCCTGATCGGCTTGGCGCCCGATCTGGTTTTTCGGGCGCAGGGGCAATCGGCCGAGGTCAACCGCAACTGGGCGAACGATCGGGATGCCTTCGTTCCAGAAGCGGCCGGCGCACTGGAAGCGTTGCGGACGCTGGTCACTGAATGCCGGACAGAGCTTGACCCCGCGCTGCCTCCCGCGCTTGCATGCCTCGTGGGGTATTTCGGATACGAAACCGTCGGTTTGGTGGAAAAGCTGCCCCGCCCCGCCGCCAATCCGCTCCAACTGCCGGACATGCTGTTCGTGCGGCCGACGGTCATCCTTGTTTTCGATCGTCTGGCCGACGCGCTCTATCTGGTCGCGCCGGTGTGGAAGGGCAGTTTCAGCGATACTGATACGGCGATCACACAAGCCCTTGATCGCATCGACGCGACGGCAGCCCGTCTGGCAGCGCCCCTGCCCTCCCTACCGCCGCCTGCGGAAATCGCGGATATAGAGATCACGCCCATGCTGGAGCCGGGCCGCTATAAGAAGATGGTCGAGAAGGCGAAGGACTATATTGTCGCCGGTGACATATTTCAGGTGGTTCTCGCGCAGCGTTTCACCAGTCCCTTCACCCTGCCTCCGATCGCGCTGTATCGCGCGCTCCGTCGCATCAATCCCTCGCCCTTCCTCTATTATCTGGACCTGCCAGGCTTCGCGCTGATCGGATCAAGCCCGGAAATATTGGTGCGCGCGCGTGACGGTGAGGTGACGATCCGGCCAATCGCGGGCACCCGACCCCGGGGCAAGACCGCCGTCGAGGATGCGGCCAATCGCGAAAGCCTGCTGGCCGACCCGAAAGAGCGCGCCGAACATCTGATGCTGCTGGACCTTGGCCGCAATGATGTAGGCCGCGTCGCCAGCGCGGGATCCGTGACCGTCACTGACAGCTACACGGTCGAATTCTACAGCCATGTGATGCACATTGTATCGAATGTGGTCGGTCGGCTGGCTCCGGACAAGGATGCGCTCGACGCCCTCTTCGCCGGTTTCCCCGCAGGCACTGTCTCGGGTGCGCCCAAGGTGCGTGCTTGCGAGATTATCGCCGAACTGGAACCGGAAACTCGCGGCGCCTATGCAGGCGGCGTCGGCTATTTCGGACCGGACGGCAATATGGACAGTTGCATCGTCCTGCGCACGGCCGTGCTCAAGGACGGCGTAATGCATGTTCAGGCCGGCGCTGGCATCGTCGCTGACTCCACGCCTGAATATGAACAGCGCGAATGCGAAGCAAAAAGCGGCGCGCTTCTCGCAGCGGCGCGCGAAGCAGTCGAACTTGCCCGCCAAGCCCGGTTCGGACAGTAGTAGGGACCGCTAACGGCATCCCCGCCAGCCAAAAGCTCCACGTTCCGCCTGATCCAGATGAAAATGGTCATGATGCGCCGCGTTATAGTCCGGCGACAGGACGGTCGCGAAGAATTGGCAGGCACCTTTGCGAACGAGGCGCAGGAAATCCGCGTCTTTTCCGCCACCATTCCAGTCGCCCGCGACGCTGATCCTTCGCCCGTCCTGCAAGGTGAAGCCGCTGATGTCGATCGCGTCAGCCGTCGCATGTTCGCTGAAATCGCCTTGTGCGCGCCCGTATAGCCGCCTGCAACTGTATGAGCCCAAATGGTTGATGGACTTGACCGCCTGTCCAAATGTCTTTTGCGCCGAAGGCTGCACGACATGCCATTCCCAAAGCTTGAGCGCTGCAGCAACCGGGCAGGAAGGCGCAACTGAGGCGGGAGACAAAAGAACGCTTCCCTCCTGATTTTTCAGCCGTACCGCATCACTATAACGGCATTGGCCGCTACCTCCGGGCGGCATCGGCGCATACCGCACCCCCGCCCTGTCCAGCAATGCACGGCAACGGTCCGGCTCATCGGTGAGGGCGGCTAGCTTGCGACCGGTGAACATGCCCACTGGCTGCGAAAGGTCGAGTTCGGTCCAGGGTAGGTCCTGAGGTCGTTGCCGAACAAAAGCATAGGCCATCAATGCACAGGCGAGGAAGGCGGCGAGCAGGACCAGCCTGCGCAAGATGACATGGACTCGGCGCATGGCCTAACCACGCCGCACGCTGCCCATCGGTTCCGAAGTTATGGGATAACCAAGGTGATCTGGAATACAGAGGTGCCGCTCTCCGTCCCGCTCTTCCACCCACGGGGAAACCTTTTCGACGGGGAAAGAGGCGGCGTGCGCCACGATCGCCTCATAGCTGTCGAACAGCGCAAGCCGTTCAAGATTGCGACGCGTGGGGTAGATGATCCGGCCATGCCCCGCCTCGCACAGGTCGATCGTAGCCTGGGCGCCTTTCCAGAAAAGGCGAACATTTTCAGTGGAATCGACGCTCGCCACCTGACCTTCTGGAGCGCGCACGACATAGAAGCGCGTGTCGTAGACGCGGATGGCCCGTTCCGCGCCAGACGGGTGCCAGCGGCTGAACGGCACCAATTGATCCAATGCGAGTTCCAACTCGTGCGACTGGATGACGGTTGAGAGGGGATCGCCCTGCATCAGCGCATCGCGCAGTTCATTCGTCTGCGCCAGATTCGGTGACGATGCGAAGCCTATAGCAAGGCCGCTTTCCTCCAGCGTTTCGCGGATGGCAGCGATACGCGCAGCAGTTTCTTCAAGCGATTCCGACCTGTCGATCGCCCTCGCCAGATCGCGATCCGCCTGATCGACTGCGCCGCCTGGAAAGACGAGCGCTCCCGCGGCGAAATCCATTCTTCCGGAACGCTCCATCATCAGGATATGGGGCGGGCCATCCGACATATCGCGAACAACTACCGCTGTCGCAGCGGAACGGCCTTCAGTGGTAGGGGGTGCCATTCCATCGCCATAAGCAGGGATGGCGGCAGCGGTAAAGTCCTTACGGATCACCCCATGTTTGAAGGGGGTGGTGGAGCCGAGGGGGATCGAACCCCTGACCTCGTCATTGCGAACGACGCGCTCTCCCAGCTGAGCTACGGCCCCGAAGGAGCGCTGCCTATAAGCGAGCCCCGATCCCCTTGCAACGGTCTTTTTTGCGCTGATCTGGCCCCTCGCGGCAGTTGCTTGCCGCAGTCGGCAGACCGGCTCGAAGCAGGGACGTTTCCCTCGCGTAACAGCCGGAACGATGCGGCCCCACGCTCATTGGAGATGCAACGGCCTCAACGCCGAACAACCGTTGATCAAGGAGAAGGACGATGGGCTATCAAGGCGGACGTCACTACGGTGGCTATGACAGGAATCGTGGCGATTGGGATCGTGGATCGGATCGCTATCGCGGCCAGCGTGACTGGCGGGACGACCGCAGTTATCGCTATGGAACCCGTGGCCAGTTCGGTGGACCGGAAGCTCGGCGCGCGACGGAGGATTACGATCCCGAGGAGCGCGGCTTCTTCGACCGGGCGGGGGATGAAATTCGCAGCTGGTTCGGAGACGAAGAGGCTGAACGCAGGCGCGAATATGACGACTATTATAATCGCCCCTATGGCGACCCACGGGATGAAAGCAGCCGCATTGGATTTGCGTCCGCATCCCGTACCAACCAATATCTGCCCAATCGGGGGTACGCGCCATTCACTGGCGAACGCAGCGGCTATGGCAGCGAGGACCATGGGAACCGTATCCGCTCCTTTGGGCCTGTCCATGATTATAGCGAACACCATGACGCAAATTACTACGCCTGGCGTCAGCAACGGATCGAAGAGCTGGATCGCGACTATGCCGAATATCAGCGGGAGAATCGCGACCGGTTCAACAATGAGTTTGGTAGCTGGCGCAGCCGTCGCACAGAGCAGCGCCAGGCAGTCCAGCAGGTGCGGGAGCATATGGAAGTTGTCGGCAGCGATGGTGAGCATGTCGGCACAGTGGATCATCTGAAGGGCGACCGCATCATCCTGACGAAGACCGATCAGGATGCGGGCGGCGTTCATCACTCGGTGCCATCGTCATGGATCAAATCGGTCGATGCGCAACGGGTGACGCTGGAAAAGACGGCTGACCAGGCCCATGCGGCGTGGCGAACTGAAAGCGAGCAGAATGCCCTGTTCGGCGAACGGCGCGAAATTGGAAGCGGTACTGGCGGGAGCGGAAGCGGAAGCCTGACTAACCCCGCTTCTGGAAATAATCGTTATCGTTGATACATGACGCGATCGGCGGGGGCTTGGCACAAGCCCCCGCCATCCTATCCATCCTTTGGCTCAATCCGCAGCAGTATAGCGCCCTCCGACACCTGCGCGCCTTCCGTTACAGCGAGTTCGGTCACGACCCCATCGAAAGACGCTGATAGACCGTGCTCCATCTTCATGGCCTCGACAGCGATCAGCCGCTGCCCCTTTATCACTAGAGTCCCCTGCTCCACATCTACTGCGGACACCCGGCCCGGCATGGGCGAACGGATGATACCGTCGGATGCAGGCCCATTCGCAGCTGCGCGGACTTCAGCTAAAGCCACCAAGTAGCTTTCACCATTCTGATGAAGGACAATTCGGCCGTCTCCCAAGCTTCGGCTATTGACGCGATCCCCGGTATCACCGTCCAAATCGAACTCAACACTTTCAGGCTGTCCATCGACCGTCATCCGCACTTGTATTTGACGGTCGGCGTTCAGCCTGACGCCACGCAGGCCGGGCGGCACTCGATCCACCCAAGGGGAAACCAGCAGGGACGCCGCGCCATTCAGGCCTTGCAAAGGCGGCTTTATCGCCAGTTGGTCGAGATGCTGGGCAATATAGCCGGTGTCGGTCCAGCCTTTACGGAAATCCTCATTCAGCAGGCGCGCGAGAAAACCAGCATTTGTCTTAACCGGCCATATCTCCACCGACGCGCAAAACGACCGCAATCGGTCGATAGCCTCGTCCCGATCAGCTGCATGGCAGATCAGCTTCGCGATCATCGGATCATAGAAAGGGCTGACCACATCGCCCTGCACTACCGCTTGTTCGATCCGATCACTCTCGTCAGCACGTATGGAGAATATCTCGAGCCTCCCAGTGCTGGGAAGGAAATCACGGGCGGGGTCTTCGGCATAAAGCCGTGCCTCTATCGCATGCCCATTGATCGAAAGCTCCTCCTGCTTTCGGGGCAGCCGTTCGCCACTGGCGACCCGCAATTGCCATTCGACTAGGTCGATGCCGGTGATTTCTTCCGTTACCGGATGCTCGACCTGAAGCCGGGTGTTCATTTCCATGAACCAGATGCGATCCGCGCGAAGCCCCTCGCTGGCATCAGCGATGAACTCCACAGTGCCCGCCCCAACATAATCAACGGCCCGCGCGGCCCGAACGGCTGTGCCGCATATCGCTTCGCGCGTGGCGTCGTCCATGCCGGGTGCGGGCGCTTCCTCTATCACCTTCTGATGACGACGCTGAAGCGAACAATCGCGCTCGAACAAATGCACGATATTTCCATGACTGTCCCCGAACAGCTGCACCTCAATGTGGCGAGGCGACAGGATATATTTTTCGATCAGTACGCGGTCGTCGCCGAAGGATGATTGAGCCTCTCGACGGCCAGACATCAGCGCCTCGGCAAAGTCCCTCCCCTTTTCCACCCGGCGCATGCCCTTGCCACCGCCGCCTGCCACCGCCTTGATCAGTACGGGATATCCAATGGCGTCGGCTTCGGCTTTCAGCCTGGCGGGAGATTGGTCCTCTCCCAAATAGCCGGGTGTTACCGGCACACCGGCGTCAGCCATCAGCCGCTTGGCCGCATCCTTCATCCCCATCGCCGCGATACTCGCCGGGCTTGGTCCCACCCAGATCAGGCCAGCGTCGATCACCGACTGCGCGAAGATCGCATTTTCGGAAAGGAAGCCATAGCCGGGGTGGATGGCCTCTGCGGTTGCTGATCGTGCAGCCTCGATGATCCGGTCGCCAGCAAGATAGGATTCCTTTGGAGCCGAGGGTCCAATATGGATGGCTTCGTCCGCTTCCCTGACATGAAGCGCCCCTGCATCGGCGTCGGAATAAACCGCCACGGTCCTGATCCCGAGCCGCCTTGCGGTGCGGATGATACGGCAGGCAACTTCGCCGCGATTAGCGATCAGCAGCGACCCGATCACATGCGGAACAGCCCGAAGCGGGCCGCCTCCTCCACCGGGGCGTTGAGCGCCGCCGCAAAAGCCAGTCCCAGCACATCGCGCGTCTGGGCCGGGTCGATGACGCCATCGTCCCATAGCCGCGCGGTGGCATAGTAGGGATTGCCCTCCTCCTCATATTTCCGGCGAATAGGCGCTTTGAAGGCTTCCGCTTCGGCCTCCGTCCATTTGGCGGCATCGCGGTGCACGGTCGCCAGCACGCTGGCGGCCTGTTCACCGCCCATCACCGAAATGCGGCTATTAGGCCAGCTGAACAGAAAGCGCGGACCATAGGCGCGCCCGCACATGCCATAATTGCCAGCCCCGAAACTGCCGCCGATCAACAATGTGATCTTGGGAACGCTGGCGGTTGCAACGGCGGTAACCAGCTTCGCTCCATGTTTCGCTATGCCTTCGGCCTCATATTTGCCGCCCACCATGAAGCCTGAAATATTCTGCAGGAACAGCAACGGAATGCGGCGCTGACAGGCCAGCTGGATGAAATGTGCGCCTTTCATCGCACTCTCGCTGAACAACACTCCATTATTGGCAAGGATCGCCACAGGCATGCCCCATATATGGGCAAAGCCGCATACCAATGTGGCGCCGTACAGCGCCTTGAATTCGTGAAACTCGCTGCCATCGACGATGCGAGCTATGACTTCCCGCACATCATAGGGCGTTCGGACGTCCTGCGGTATGATGCCGTACAGTTCCTCCGGACCATATCTGGGCGACTTGGGTTCGCGCAGGTTTGCCTTGCCTTCCTCGACAGGCGCGAGGGTCGACAGGATGTCGCGCACGATCGTCAGGGCATGATCGTCATTTTCCGCAACGTGATCCACGACGCCAGAGCGGCGGCCATGAACCTCCGCGCCCCCAAGATCTTCGGCGCTGATGACCTCGCCCGTGGCCGCCTCCACTAGCGGCGGCCCGGCAAGGAAGATTGTTCCCTGCCCCCGCACGATCACTGTTTCATCGGACATCGCGGGAACATAGGCGCCCCCTGCGGTGCAACTGCCCATGACGCACGCGACCTGGGCGATGCCGCGCGACGACATTTGTGCCTGATTGTAGAAAATGCGGCCGAAATGCTCGCGATCGGGAAAGACATCCGCCTGATTGGGCAGATGCGCGCCGCCACTATCGACGAGATAGATGCAGGGCAAGCGGTTCTCGATCGCGATTTCCTGCGCCCGCAAATGCTTCTTCACCGTGAGCGGATAATAGGTCCCGCCCTTCACCGTTGCGTCGTTGCAGACGATCATAGCCTGCCTGCCGGACACCCGGCCGATGCCGGTGATCAATCCCGCACCGGGCACCTCATCATTGTAGAGGCCATTGGCCACGAGTTGTCCGATCTCAAGAAAGGGACTTCCCGGATCGAGCAGCCTTTCCACCCGATCGCGCGGCAACAACTTACCGCGTGCAACATGCCTGTCGCGCGCAACTTTGACGCCACCACGCGCGGCCTGGGCCACCCGCTCGCGCAGCTCTTGCGCCAGCGCACGATTATGAGCGTCATTGGTACGAAAGGTTTCGCTGTCCACTGACAGCTGGCTATCGACTATGGCGGCACTCATATGCTTGCGCTCCATGGCCCGCTAATGCGAGAGCGCTCGCCGTCGCCATATTTGAGGCCTTTCATGCCCACCGTCCTGCTCCTCATCGTCTCAAACCTGTTCATGACAGTGGCCTGGTACTGGCACCTCAAAGGCGGGATGGAAAAGCCGCTCCTGCTGGTGATCCTCATCAGTTGGGGCATCGCGCTCGTCGAATATTGCTTTGCGGTTCCCGCCAACCGTTTCGGTTTTGCAAGCGGCTGGAGCGCGGGACAGCTCAAAATCACGCAGGAGGCCATCGCCCTGATCATCTTCGGCGGTTTCATGATCACTGTGCTGGGCGAACCGCTGCACTGGCGCCATCTCGCCGCATTCCTCTGCATCATGGCGGCTGTCGGCTTTCTGTTTGTGGGCCGCACCTGATTCACCCGCCGATCAACTCACGGCCGATCAACATGCGGCGAATTTCATTGGTTCCAGCCCCGATGTCGAGCAGCTTGGCGTCGCGCATGAAACGTTCGACCGGCCAATCTCTAGTGTAGCCTGCGCCGCCCAGCGCCTGTACCGCTTCCAGGGCAACCTTCACTGCATTCTCGCTCGCCAGCAAGATCGCGCCCGCCGCGTCGAAACGGGTTGTCCTGCCCCGATCACAGGCGCGCGCAACGGCATAGACATAGGCGCGTGCAGAATTCAGAGCGACATACATATCCGCCACCTTGGCCTGCATCAGCTGAAAGGCCCCGATCGGCTTGCCGAACTGCTGACGTTCGCGCACATAAGGAAGCACGACGTCGAGGCATGCCTGCATGATCCCAAGCTGAATACCCGCCAGCACCGTCCGCTCATAATCAAGGCCTGACATCAGGATGGCGACTCCGCCATTCAGCGGGCCCATGATGTTTTCAGCGGGTACTTCGCAGTCGTCGAAGACCAGTTCCGCAGTGGGCGAGCCGCGCATCCCAACCTTCTCTATCTTCTGTCCTATCGAGAAGCCCTGGAAGCCTTTCTCGATAAGGAACGCCGTGACGCCGCGGGCACTGTCGTCAGTGCGCGCATAAACGACCAGCGTATCAGCCTCCGAAGCGTTGGTGATCCAATATTTGGTCCCGTTCAAGACATAGGAGTCACCCTTGCGCTTGGCACGCAGCTTCATGGACAGGACATCCGATCCCGCCCCAGCCTCCGACATGGCAAGGGCTCCGACATGTTCTCCCGAAATCAGCTGGGGGAGATAGCGCGCTTTTTGCTCAGGCGAGGCCCACCGCCGGATCTGGTTGATGCATAGATTGGAGTGCGCACCATAACTCAGGCCTATGGAGGCTGATGCTCGCGCCACCTCCTCCTGCGCCACCACATGTTCCAGATAGCCTAGGCCCAGCCCGCCATCTGCCTGCTCGACAGTGATGCCATGCAGTCCCAGAGCACCCATTTCCGGCCAGAGTTCGCGGGGAAACCAATCTTTAGCATCAATATTACCCGCCAATGGCGCAATTCGTTCGGTGGCGAAGCGGCCGGTGGCGGCGCGGATCATCTCCGCATCGTCACCCAGTGCGAAATCAAAATCAGTCATCGCCATCCTCTCTTGCCCACCATTCTATCTCCCATGGCAGCCAAGGAAAAATTGAATTGGCTAGATCAAATGTATAGTTTCTATCTATGATCGAACGTTATCTTCTGCGCTATTTCCTGGCGGTGGTGGATCAGGGGAATTTTTCCCGCGCCGCTGCCCATTGCCATGTGTCGCAGCCCACCTTGTCTATCGGAATTGCGAAGCTGGAGCGGATCGCGGCCGCGCGTCTCCTCATCCGCAACAATCAACGGGTTGAACTGACGGCGGCAGGCACGCGGCTGATGAACCACGCGCGGCGGATCGAACGTGAATTCAATCTGGCCGAGCAAATGGCGGCCGCACAGACAAGCGGCGCGCCGCTGCGCATCGGCATCCTCAACAGCATCGCCGGGGACATTCTGGCGCGCGCAATCGCAAAGGCTGGAATGAGCACGGATGGCGTGATCGAGTTCCTGCCCGGCAACGAGCGGGAATTACTGGGGCGGCTGGACAATGGCAGGGTCGATTTGGCGCTGACCCTGTTGCGGGAAGGGACCGACAAACACGAGCGGGTGATCATCGACGAAGGCTATGGCATTGCTCTATCAGCCGCCCATCCGCTAGCGGACCGCGAAGAAATCGCGGCGAAAGAAGTGGCATTCGATGCAATGATTGTCCGCAGGCACTGCGAGGCACTTTCTGCGACAAGCCGCCATTTCGTGGCGCGCGGCATACGCCCGCATTTTACTTTCCGGTCCACCAACGACGAGCGGGTTATGCAGATGGTCGCGGCGGGACTGGGACTCACTGTGATGCCCATGTCCTATCGCTGGCCCGGCATGGCGCGAGCAAAGCTGAAGGATTTTGGTCAGCGACGGAAGATCGGCTTTCTCCGGGGATCGGGCGTTGAAGAAAAAGGGGAATGGGCCGCAAAGATCATAACGGCGATCGAACAAGCTTTGCGCGATGCCGCCTCCAAAGATCAGGGCAAGAGGAGCGAGGAGTCGCCGTAGGAATAGAAGCGGTAGCCTGTCGCGATGGCATGAGCGTAGGCCGCCTGCATACGATCGCGGCCCATCAAGGCACTTACCAGCATGAACAGGGTCGAGCGCGGCAGATGGAAGTTGGTCATCAATCCGTCGATCGCGCGGAAGCGATAGCCTGGCGTGATGAAGATACGCGTCTCGTCAGCGAACGGCCGGACCAAGCCGTCCGCGTCACTTGCGCTTTCCAGCAGACGCAGGCTGGTTGTGCCGACAGCTATCAGGCGACCTCCCTTTTGCCGGGCAGCGTTCAGTCGGTCGGCGGTCACCTGATCGATCCGGCCCCACTCCGCATGCATGCGATGGTCGTCCGTGTCATCCGCCTTCACCGGCAGGAATGTTCCCGCCCCGACATGAAGGGTCAGTGTTTCTGAGGCGACACCCGCATCGGCCAATGCCGCCATGAGTTCGGGCGTAAAGTGCAGCGCCGCAGTCGGGGCCGCGACCGCTCCATCTTCCCGGGCGAACATGGTCTGATAGTCGCTGCGGTCACGGGCATCGGTAGGCCGTTTGCTGGCAATATAGGGTGGCAAGGGCATACGGCCCGCCCGCTCCAGCAGCAGCTCGACAGGTTCTTCCCCTTCGAAGGTCAGCGTGACGCCGCCTTCCTCGTCCCGCAAGCCGGCGAGCGCCGTGACACCCTCGCCGAAATCGATCCGATCACCGTGGCGCACCCGTTTGGCGTTGCGCAAAAAAGCCTGCCATTGCCGCAAGCCGAGCCGCTTGTGCAGAGTCGCGCCTACCTTCGCATGGCCCCGAATGCCCTCAAGCTGGGCAGGAATGACTCTGGTGTCATTGAATACCAGAACATCCCCGGCGCGAAGCAGCGAAGGGAGATCGCGAACGCAATGATCGCGTAATGGCGCATCGCCCGAAACCAGCAGAAGCCGCGCAGAATCGCGCGGCGACGCCGGCCTCAGCGCGATATTCTCGGAGGGCAGATCAAAATCGAAAAGATCTACGCGCATGCGGGCGCCGTCCACGAAAGCCGAGCGTCATGTCGTTGGCGGTCTATCCCGCAGGACGCAGAAACAGGTTGCAAGCAATAAATAGAAACCGGCCTATCTCTTCTTCGGCGCGACCGACTTATTTGCGGTGGCAGGGGCCACGATCGATGGTGCAGCAGGCCCGGGCAGCGCCGTCACCGGCGCCTTGCCGTCGCTTTCGATCGAAGCCTGAAGAATCGTCGTCGGATTGGCTGGCGGCTCTCCGGGCGCAATCGTATCGACATGTTGCATACCTTCGATCACGCGGCCGAAAACCGTATATTTCTTGTCCAGTTGCATGCGCGGCAGGAAGAGGATGAAGAATTGGCTGTTGGCGCTATTGTCATCCTGTGCGCGGGCCATGGACACCGTGCCTCGCAGGTGGGGCATGGGATTGAACTCGGCCTGAAGGTCCGGCAGCGAAGACCCACCGGTGCCGTCGCCTTTCGGATCACCGCCCTGCGCCATGAAGCCGGGGATAACCCGGTGGAATTTCAGGCCATCATAAAAGCCCTGACGCGTCAGTTGCTTGACGCGCTCAACATGCTGCGGCGCGATGTCGGGCCGCAACTGGATGCGCACCCGTCCACCGGTCGACAGATCGAGATCCCAGACATTCTGCGGATCGACCGGCACGGTTGCAGGAGGCAACTGAGCCGCCGGGTCCTGCCCCAGCGACTTGGCATTTTGTTCGGCGCGCGCTGCGGCCTCCGCCTTCTTCATCTCTTCGCCCTTGGCGCCGCCGCCCTGGGCCAGCGCCACGCCACCGGTCGCGTAGAGAGCGACAGTTATCGCCACGGTTTTGAACGCCGAACTGAACCGCATGGATGAGCTTTCCCTGATATCTTAAGCCTGGTGGCGAAGCTGCCCTGATAGCGCGCTCTTGGCGATTGGCAACTGAACGAAGGCTGAGCGCTTTTATTCTCCGCCCTTCTGTCCCACTTCCTGAACGCGCTTAACGACTTCCTGGCATATCGTGGAGCTAACGAACTTGTGGATCGGGCCGCCATACAGCGCGATTTCCTTAACCAGGCGGGACGCGATCGGCTGAAGCGACACGTCCGCCATAAGGAATACGGTTTCTACGCGTGGATTGATCTGCTGGTTCATCCCCGCCATCTGATATTCATATTCGAAGTCCGCGACAGCGCGCAGGCCCCGGATGATGACGCTGGCGCCCTGCGATTCGGCAAAATCCATCAACAGCGAATTGAAACCGGTGACGACAATTTCGGTGTCGATTCCGGCGCATTCGCGGCGCACCATCTCCAGCCGCTCGTCATCCGAGAACATGGGCGACTTGGCGATGTTGGTGGTGACCCCGATCACCAGCTTGTCCACCAGCTTCGCGCCCCGGCGGATAATGTCCATATGTCCCAAAGTGATCGGGTCAAACGTGCCGGGATAGACCCCCACCCTCTCCTTGCTCATGCCCTACCGGTCCCTTTCCACGATATAGTCAGCGATCGCCCGCAGCAGGTCAGCTTCCTCGCCGAACGCATGGAGATGCGCCTTGGCCTGCTCGACCAGCAAGCACGCCTGAGCGCGCGCGCGCTCTACCCCCAGTAGCGAAACGAAGGTTTCCTTCCCCGCCGCTGCGTCCTTCCCCAATGCCTTGCCAGCGAGCGCGGCGTCGCCCTCCACATCCAGTAGATCGTCGGCAATCTGGAAAGCGAGGCCTATGTCGCGCGCATAGCCATGCAGACTGACGCGAGCATCTGGGGGGATGCGCGCCATGATGGCGGCAGCATCCACGCAAAACCCTATAAGCGCGCCTGTCTTGAGCTGTTGAAGCCGGGTGACGGTGGCAAGGTCGAAGCTCGCTCCTTCCGCTTGCAGGTCCATCATCTGCCCGCCCGCCATTCCGGCGGGACCGCTGGACAGGGCAAGCGCCTTCACCAGCTCGACACGGACGAAGGGATCAGCGTGGGTTTGCTCGTCGGCAAGCACTTCAAAGGCCAAGTCATGCAGACAATCGCCCGCAAGTATAGCGGTCGCTTCGTCAAACGCCTTGTGTATCGTCGGCCTGCCCCGGCGTATATCGTCATCATCCATCGCAGGCAGGTCGTCATGCACAAGCGAATAGACATGGATACATTCGACGGCGAGCCCGACGCGCAGCGCCGATTCGCGGGATATATTGAAAAGATCACCCGCCGCCTGCACCAGCAGTGGTCGCAATCTTTTGCCGCCGCCGATCGCGGCATAGCGCATCGCCTTATACAGGCGGGCGCGCGGATCGCCCGGAACGGATAGCAGCAGATCGAAAGCGTGATCCACTTCGGCAGCGACCGCAGCGGCGCGGGTGGCGATCAGCGTCTTGCCAGAGGCGACCCCCTCCATGACCACCGCGCTCAATCGGCGCCGAACGGCTGAGCGCCCGTGACGGCGCCGGTCGTATCAATCGTCAGCTTCTGGATGCGCGCCTCCGCCGCCTGCAGCCTTTCCAGGCAGCGTTTGCGCAGTTCCTCGCCCTGCGCGTAGAGAGAGATCGATTCATCTAGCGGAACATCGCCGCTTTCCAAACGGCGTACGATCGTCTCAAGCGCACGCAGCGCATCCTCAAACGACAATTGGGACAAATCGTCCTGTTCAGTCTTGCTGTCCTCGGCCATGATGTCTGCATTGGCGGTGCCTGCCAGCCTGGTCAAGTCCGCACCGTGCAAGGGTAGCGATTCCATTCCCTTTCGTCACGAAAGCGTCATGAAAGACGACAAGAGGCTGGCGGAATTTAGGCACTTTTGCGTTGACGCTTACGTCGCCAAGTGCACATAGAAGGATCGCTATGAAATATTATATCCCCCTGATTTCCGCCATGGCCCTCAGCCTGCTGTCCGCCTGCAACAACAATGACGAACCAGAAGTCGTCGGCGGCCCCGCCGATCCGATGGCCGAACGGCTTGCAAACGCCGCACCCGTGGAACTGCCGCCTTCAGTGAAGGAAAGCCATCAATATCGCTGCAAGGACAACAGCCTGATCTTTGTCGATTTCATGAGTGACGACAAAACGGTTAACCTGCGCACGGAAAAGGACGGTTCACCCACCAAGCTGGTCGCCGCCGCGCCGGGCGAGCCCTTTACCGCTGAAGGCGGCTATTCCATCGAAGGCGCTGGCAAACAGATCACCGCGACACTGCCAGGCAAGAGCGCGCTTAGCTGCAAGGCCTAAGCCTCTTACTTCATTCGCTTCCGGCCGGGCCCCTTTGGAGCCCGGCCTTTTTCATGCGCTTCAGGAGCGGGCGAATTCGGGCTCGCCCGCCTCAACAGGGTCTGGACCAAAACGGTTGGGGCCTCGCGTCCCGCTCATTATGAAAAAGACCAGCAGGACTAGGCTGCCGATAAGCGGGACGAACATTATCAGCAGCCAAAAGCCGCTGCGCCCCGTATCGTGCAGCCTACGCACGGCGACGGCAAGCCATGGAATGAGCATCGCCAGCCCGAAAAGGCCGGTCAGTGGCCCGCCGCGCGTTCTGTAACCGGTGTCGAACCACCATTGCCCACGCTGCGCCCAATGTTCGGTGGTGCTAAGGCCCAGCACACCCTCGACCATGCCGATCGCGATAAAGCAAAGCAGCAGGAACAGGATGAACATCCAATATTCCCTCGGCCTCGATCGCCCGGAAAAGCGAGCGTAGCGCCGCAGGGGCAACAACATCCATCCCATCTTCCGCACATCCCCTCAGTTATCCAGCGCATGAAGATAGCATGTTTTTCCGACTTGCGCTGGCCAAGGATTGTCTATCAGACGCGCCCCGGCTAAAGGCCCGCTCATGTCAACCGCAGCTCCTCAGATCACCCCGGAAATCATCGCCGAACATGGCCTGTCGCCGGAAGAATATGATCGCGTTCTGAACGCCCTCGGTCGCGAGCCGAATCTGACCGAACTCGGCATCTTCTCGGTCATGTGGTCCGAACATTGCAGTTATAAATCCAGCCGCATCCATCTTAAGAAGTTGCCCACGGAAGGGCCCCAGGTCATTTGCGGACCGGGCGAAAATGCGGGCGTCGTCGATATCGGCGACGGGCAAGCGGCGATTTTCAAGATGGAGAGCCACAACCACCCAAGCTACATCGAACCCTATCAGGGCGCGGCGACGGGCGTGGGCGGCATCCTGCGCGACGTCTTCACCATGGGCGCACGGCCAGTGGCGAACATGAACGCGTTGCGCTTTGGCCGCCCCGACCATCCGAAGATGAAGCATCTTATCAGCGGTGTGGTGCATGGCATCGGCGGCTACGGCAATTGCGTGGGCGTGCCGACCGTTGGCGGCGAGGTGAATTTTCATCCCGCCTATGACGGCAATATCCTGGTCAACGCGATGACCGTGGGCGTGGCGGACACGAACAAAATCTTCTATTCGGCGGCATCTGGCATCGGCAATCCGATTGTCTATGTCGGATCGAAGACTGGGCGTGACGGCATCCATGGCGCAACCATGGCATCGGCCGATTTCGGCGACGACGCCGACGCCAAGCGTCCGACGGTTCAGGTGGGCGACCCCTTCACCGAAAAGCTGCTGATAGAAGCCTGCCTGGAGTTGATGGAGTCCGACGCTATTGTCGCCATTCAGGACATGGGCGCAGCGGGTCTTACTTCCTCCTCCGTGGAAATGGCGTCGAAGGGCGGCGTTGGCATCCAGCTCAACATGGACGATGTGCCGCAGCGTGAAACTGGCATGACGGCCTATGAGATGATGCTGTCGGAAAGCCAGGAGCGCATGCTCATGGTGCTTAAGCCCGGCAAGGAAGCCTTCGCCGAAGCGATCTTCCGCAAATGGGAACTGGATTTCGCGGTGATCGGCCATGTGACCGACACGGGCCGCATGGTGCTTGTCCATCATGGCGAAACCGTTTGCAACATCCCGCTGGCGCCATTGGCTGATGATGCGCCGCTCTACGACCGCCCAGCCATGCCAAAGGACGAGTATAAAGTCTGGGCAGGTGTGAAGCCATTGGGTGAAATCGCCGAAAGCAAGGACATTGGAGCTGACCTCGTCAAGCTCATGGGATCCCCGGACGTCGCTTCGCGTCGTTGGATCTGGGAGCAATATGACCATATGGTTGGCGCCGATACGGTGCAGCGCCCTGGCGGCGACGCAGCCGTCGTGCGCGTCCACGGTTCTCAGAAGGGCATCGCGATCAGCACCGATTGCACTCCGCGCTACTGCTATGCCGACCCTTATGAGGGCGGGAAGCAAGCCATTGCGGAATGTTATCGCAACATCAGCGCGGTGGGCGCACTGCCGCTGGCAGTTACCAACTGCCTGAATTTCGCAAATCCGCAGCGGCCCGAAATCATGGCCCAATTTACCGGCTGCCTTGATGGCATGGGCGACGCCTGCCGCGCGCTCGATTTCCCGATCGTGTCGGGCAACGTCTCGCTCTACAATGAGTCGAAGGCGACCGGCGGTGGCTCGGCCATCCTCCCTACCCCGGCGATCGGCGGCATAGGCCTCCTCAAGGATATCGACGTCATGGCGACAGTCGCCTTCAAGAGTGAAGGCGAGGCCATCTGGCTGATCGGCGGAGAAGGCACCCATCTGGGCCAGTCGATCTGGTTGCGTGAGATCGCCGGGCGAGAAGCAGGCGATGCGCCCAAGGTCGATCTGACCGCTGAACGCACCAACGCCGAATCCGTCCGCACACTGATCGCATCGGGCAAGGTAAGCGCGGTCCATGATATTTCGGACGGTGGTTTGCTAGTTGCGGTGGCGGAAATGGCCCTGGCTGGCGGAATCGGGGCTGAACTGGACATTACGCTCACCACCGCTAGGGCGTTCGGCGAGGATCAAGGCCGCTATCTGGTGACCACGGCTTCCGACGCTGAAGTTTCCGGCGCAGTGCGGATCGGGATGACCGGCGGCGACAAGGTGGCCGGTGTCACGCTCGACACCCTTCGCACCTCCCATGAAGGCTTCTTCCCGAACCTGATGGATTCCGAGCTCTGATTAACACTGCTTCCTCATGCTGAACATGGTCGGCATGAGAGCAGGTTTTAGAGCGAGGGGCGGGTAATCCGGCCGAACAGCACCTGGTAGCTGTCATCGCCGCCAGCCTCATCAAATGCTGTCATCACCCGACGCAATTCCTTGGGTGAGAGCGGCTTTTTGCCGTTATGGGGGACCACGGCGCCAATCCCCTTGAGATGCGCGATCAGCCCGCGAGCGCCATCGCATCGCAACGGATAGAGTTCATCGAAAGCGAAGGCATCCTCATAACCGTTCAGAACGGAGCGCAGGTCGGCCAGACTTGGATAGGCAGGTACGCCAGCAACCAGTCCACAATCCACATGCGCCTTTCGCCAGTTGTTGAAGCTCCCCTCGCCCATGGTGGAAAAGATGAGACTGCCGCCCGGCCGCAACAGGTTGGCTTGCCGCGCCAGCGCCTCCGGCAAGTCATCGAACCATTGAAAGGCCAGGTTGGAAAGAATGAGGTCGAACCATTCTCCCTCGAATGGCGGAGCCTCTCCATCCATCGCGAGGAAGGTGCCCGCGACGAGGGCGCCCTTGGCCGTCCTGGCCAGCATCTCGGGCGACAGATCGGTGACAATCAATTCCGCGCCAGGCCAGCGGACCTGAATGTCCCGGGTCAGAAATCCCGTGCCGCAGCCTATTTCCAGAATGCGGTGCACTCCGCTGGGCTTCTGCCGCTGCGCAAGTTCCCCGACCAATGCCGCCGCCGCCCGCTGAGGTCCGGCATGATCATCATAATGATTCGCCGCCGCGCCGAAGGCATCGCTTATCCGTTGCTTGCGGTCGCTGTTCATGGCTAGTCGCATGGCAGAGCGAAGCCCGCTTTGCCAGTGCCTTTGAGGGAACAACCACCGCATGACCGCCTGTCCATCCCGCATCGCCGCCATGGATGTGTTGCGGGGATTCGCCGTGATGGGCATATTGTGGATGAACATTAGCGCCTTCGCGCTGCCCGAGTCCGCCTATATCAATCCCATGGCGGTGGGGCCGCTGTCATGGGGAGACCGGCTTTTTTGGCTGGTGAGCTTCCTTTTCTTCGATGGCAAGATGCGCGCACTTTTTTCCATGCTGTTCGGCGCCTCCATGCTGCTTTTGATCGACAGAGAAGAGATGGCAGGACGCAATGGCCTCCGCGCTCAGCTTATCCGAACGGGCTGGCTATTCATATTCGGTCTCGCCCATTATATGCTGCTCTGGTCGGGCGACATCCTGATGAACTATGCGCTGGTCGGACTGGCAGCGCTGCTGTTTATCCGCAAAGAGCCGCTGTCTCTTCTGAAATGGGCGTTTCTCTGCTTCTTCGCGCATTTTCTGATCTGCGCAGCCTTCGTCCTCAACCTCTACGGCTGGGCTTATGCTGCAATGGCTCCAGACGCCCCCATCCACATCCGGGAGGGTTTTGCTCAATTTACCGGTTCTTTCATCAATCCTAATGATCCCGCCATCCGTCAGGAGATCGCCACCTATCGCAGCGGCTTCGGAACGATCCTCGCCCATCACGTCGACGTTTATGCCAGAAACTGGTGGTGGACATTTCTGTTCACCGCGTTCGATACCCTGGGTTTCATGTTGATGGGCATGGCAATGCTGAAGGGCCGGTTTCTCACCGGCCGCTGGCAAGGGGGTCAATATTGGCGCACCGCGCGCCATTGTTTCCTTATCGGCTTGCCACCCATGGCTGCTTTGGCCGCTTGGCTCGCTTTGCGCGACTTTCCAGCGCTACCGACGCTGGGGATCGCGCTTGCCTGGTCCTTTCCGTTTCGAATCCCCCTGGCAGTCGGCTGGGCAGCATTGCTTCTCTGGCTATTCTCGCGATACGAGAATCTCCGGCTGATGACAGCTATCGCGCGGACGGGCAGGCTGGCGCTGAGCAACTATCTCGGCACCAGTCTCATCATGTGCGCCATCTTCTATGGATGGGGCTTTGGCCGTTTCGCCCAGATCCGCCCCGCAGCGCTGCCAGTGCTGGTATTTTGCGCCTGGTTAGCGATGCTGATCTGGTCGACTGCGTGGCTATCGCGATTCGCGATCGGTCCGATGGAGTGGCTTTGGCGCAGTTTGGCACGAGGGCAACCGCAAAGGATTCGCAACAGCAGCTAGAATACTATTGCGACCCATTATCACTTACGCTATCTCTCGATTCTAGGGAGAGCGTCATGGTCGTGTGTGTTTGCAATGCCATTCGGGAAAAAGATCTGAAGGAAGCCGTGCGTGGCGGCGCAGATACTCCCTGCAGCGCATATGCCCGATTAGGCCGTCGTCCCAAATGTGGCCAATGCGTCTCCTTTGCACGCACGCTCATCGCCGCTGAGCGCGCGACTGCCTGACACTATTGAGGATCAGCCTCAATTTGATGGCCCCACCAATCGCGAAGCCGACGCAATAGCGCGCTCTAAAAGCATCGGATTTCCAAGGCTTTCCGGTTAACATGAGGCTGAAATATGCCTATAGTTACGGCTTCATTCCAATAAGCCGGAGCAAGCGCCATGAAGGGCGACCCCAAAGTCATCGATTATCTGAACGAGGTTCTCAAGAATGAGCTGACCGCGATCAACCAATATTTCCTGCACTACCGCATGTTGGACCATTGGGGCGTCGAAAAGCTCGCGAAGTTCGAATATGAAGAATCCATCGACGAAATGAAGCACGCCGACAAGGTGGCTGAGCGAATCCTCTTCCTGGACGGCCTACCTAATTTCCAACTGCTCGGCCGGTTGAAGATCGGCGAAACGGTAGAAGAGGTGCTAAAAGCCGATCTTGAGCTGGAATATGAAGCGCTTCCCGTCCTCAAAGACGCGATCGCTTATTGCGAAACAGTCCGCGACTATGTGAGTCGCGACCTGTTCCAGTCGATCCTCGAAAGCGAGGAAGAGCACGTTGATAGCCTGGAAACCCAGTTCGAAATGATCGAACGCATGGGAATCCAGAACTATGTACAACTGCAGAGCAAGGCGGCTGAGGACTGAACTGGCGGGCGGGCAATCCCGCCCCTCAGCATTTCAAATCAGCGAATCAAGCAGGCCGATCAGCGGCAGATCAGCCGGCGGCATTTCCAGCGCGAACATCTGGCTGGGCTTGGCCCATTTCAGTTCGGTGGCGTGTCGCGCTTCTGGCAAGCCCTCCCATTTCCGGCACACATAGAGCAACAGCAACAGGTGGCGCTCGCCGAGCGCTTCGCTCGCAAAAGTTGCGGGCGCGAGGCAACTGGCGTGGGTTCGGATGCCCAGTTCTTCTTCCAGTTCACGGATCAGCGCGGCTTCTGGCGTTTCCCCGCTTTCGACCTTCCCACCAGGAAATTCCCAAAGGCCCGCCATCGCTTTTCCGGGAGGGCGTTGCTGGAGCAGCACCCGGCCATCGGCATCGACCAGCGCGGCAGCAACCACGAATAGTGGAGAAATCGTCGTCATATTCGCCCAGCAAAGGAGTTTGTTAACCCCGGCTCTTTTACAAGGCCAAGCGTGGCTGTCTGCAAGAAACGGTGGTGAAATGCGCGGTTTAATCGAAAGCATATCCCGATCGGGACTATGGCAGTGTCAGCGGGGCGCCACCGCGGTTGAATACGGCCTTATCCTGGCGCTGGTCTGCCTAGCCATGATTAGCGCCCTGTCCAATGTGGCCGACAAGACGATCGGCATGTGGAACAATGTCGCGACAGAAGTTCTCGCACATTAACCATCTATATCTAACACATCCTTCGATCCATTAAATCTTTGTCAACCTAACGTGCATAAACCGTCCATTGCTGACCTAATTCCAAGCGGGGCGGCCGGGTAGTAATTGGGAATTCAAGTCAAGGAGACTTCAAATGCAGTTCGTGCGTAAGATGCTGAAGAACGAAAAGGGTGCAACGGCCATCGAATACGGCCTCATCGCGGCTCTGATCGCCGTCGCCGCCATCGGCGCGATGACCAGCCTGGGCGGCAAGCTGGGCAACACCTTCAACAATGTTTCGGGCAATCTGAACTAAGCTCGAATCTGTTGTGAATTAAAGGGCGACGGGAGCAATCCCGTCGCCCTTTCTGTTTGGGCGACGGGCACCCTTGATGGTCAAACGACGATCTTCACGCGCTGTCCCGGCCGCAGAACGCTTTGCGAGTTAAGGGCATTGAGCGTCAGGAAGCGTTCCAGCTGATGATCAGCATAAGCCATGCGTTGGCTGATCGACTGAACCGTTTCGCCTGCCTTAACGGTCACGACGCTGACACGGCGCGGCTTGATCACCGCAGTTTCCTGGGTCGTGAGGCGCTGCACCGACTGCACCATCGATGTGAAGGGGCCTATGCCTTGCCCCGCCGCTGTCAGCAGGAGGAAATGATAGGCTTTCCCGCCACCAAAATCATAAGCGAAAACGGTCGCGTCAACCTGGCTGGACTGGGTGTTCGCACGAATGGTTCGCCAAGCAGTAGGTATGCCGTTCACAGTCGTCCGATGCACCTCTCCTGCAGGAACCTGGGCGTTGCTTCCGGCTACTTGCGCGAAGACCGAGTCGATATAGGCCGGAAGGTTCCCGGAATAAGCCCCTCCCGAGAATTGGGCCTGGCCACCAGAGCCCGTCACCGACACAGCGTCGGCAGCATTTTCCATACCGAAGCCGGAAGGGGCAGTGAATGCGAGGCGCAGGTCAGGGTGACGAAAGATGCGTCCATCAATAACGCCTTGCCGCGGATCGTCGCCGTAAAGGAGGCCGTCCACCATATTAATGAACGCATCCTTGTTACGTGCGTCGGGGCGGACCTTCTGTCCAGATGCGTTCCGGGCTGCACGCCCTACGCGCGAAGCTGGATCGGGGTGAGTACTGGCCCATTCTGGTAAGGACCGGGCGTTACCAGACATGCGCGTATCCAGATTGCTCTGAGCGGCGAGAGACGCCAGCATGGACGACAGCGCGCGCGCATCGTAACCGCCCGCCGCAAGGTAACGGATGCCCAGATCATCCGCCTCATATTCTTGCGAACGGGAAAATTTGAGGGTCAGCAACTGGCTGCCCTTGCCGATTCCTTTTTGCAGCAAGCCCGCAAAACCTGAATCGCCAAGCAAGGCTCCGGTAAGCACCTGCAGGAGCGTGCCGCCGATAGCATTCCGCTGCGCCGCCTGGTGCCGCCGCTGACCATGACGGGCCGCGACATGGCCTACTTCATGGCCCAGAACCGCCGCCAGTTCAGCTTCGTCATTCATCAATGCGACGAGTTGGCGAGTGACGTAGACATAACCGCCCGGGATCGCGAAGGCATTGTTTACGGGCGAGTTTACCAGCGTAACTGTAAAGTCGCTTTGCGCATTCGACAGGCCGGACTGTACCGCTATGCGGCGGCCGACGGTTTCCACATATTTCGCCTGAGGTCCGGCATAGGCGCCGCCCAATTCATTGAGCAGTTGCGGATGCTGTTTCGCCCCGCTCGCCTTGTCTTGTGCGCTGATTGACGAAACGGTCTGGATCGCGCGTTGCTGGCCGAGCACCGATGGCGTGGCGAAAGCGGCAACCAGTCCGGTCGCACCGCATATACACGCTATTCCCCTTTTCACGGCTCCTCCCACATGCTCATCCTGTTACCGCTACGTAACGAGATTGGCGACAGCATGTTCCCGAAAACGCGAAGATCAGGCTCCGATCGCCAGGAATTTGTCGGCGCGATCGGTTCGCAAATCCTGCGGACCGAGGCCCGCGAGCAAATCCAGTTCTTCGCCAATCGCCGCGCCCAAGCTCGCGATCGCCTGCACAGGTTCCCTGTGTGCGCCGCCGGCTGGTTCGAAGACGATGCGGTCGATGACGCCCAGTTCCTTAAGATGCTGCGCCGTCACCTGCATCGCCGTAGCGGCATCGCTCGCCCTGTTGGCGGTTCGCCAGAGGATCGACGCACATCCCTCTGGAGAAATGACCGAATAGACCGCATGTTCGAACATCAACACACGGTTGGCAGCCGCGAGCGCCACTGCTCCACCCGAGCCACCTTCACCCACCACGGCGGCGATCATCGGCACGCCGAGCGCCAGGCACTGCTCGGTCGAACGGGCGATTGCTTCGGCTTGTCCACGCTCTTCCGCCTGAACGCCGGGGAAAGCGCCTGACGTATCGACCAGCGTAACCACAGGCAGTCCGAAACGGTCAGCCAGTTGCATCAGGCGGATCGCTTTGCGATAGCCTTCGGGCTTCGCCATGCCAAAATTGTGACGAACGCGGCTGGCCGTATCGTCACCCTTTTCGTGACCGATCACCATGACGCGCCGTTCACCCAGCATCGCCAGGCCACCAATGATCGCCTGATCATCGGAGAAAGCTCGGTCACCAGCCAGCGGCATGAAATTATCGAACATGCCCGCGACATAATCCTTGAAATGCGGGCGATCGGGATGGCGCGCGACTTGCGTCTTTTGCCACGGCGTCAGCTTGGCATAGGTATCGACCAACAACTTCGCCGCGCGCTGCTCGAGTTTATCGATCTCGCCGCTGATGTCGATATCCCCTGCGCTGGCGGTCGCACGCAGTTCAATGACACGTGCCTCAAGCTCGGCGATAGGCTTTTCAAATTCCAGAAAACTAACCATGGCCGACGGCGTTAGGGCGCAGATGCTCCGTCGTCAACGGAACGATCGCGCATCGTCGCCAGTGGATGGCGACTGTTGACCAGTTCGACGAGACGGCGGCTATCGACATGTGTGTAGATTTGCGTCGTTCCAATGTCCGCATGGCCCAGCATAGACTGAAGCGCACGCAGATCCGCACCGCCCTCCAACAAGTGCGTGGCGAAGGCATGACGTAAGACATGGGGACTCGCTCGCTCCGGCGCGATGCCCGCAGCAGCGGCGAGTTCCTTCACCAACTGATAAAGGCGGATACGGCTGACATGGCTTTGGCCTGATGGAAAGAGCCAGGGGCTGTCGGCAGGCACATGGGCAAGCCAGGCGGCGACGGCGCCGCGAGCCCGATCGGAAATCGGCACCAACCTCTCTCGCCCGCCTTTGCCCTTCAGGATCAGGAAGGGCCGGTCAGCGGCAAGCGCCCGACGCGGCAGGGACACCAGCTCCGTTGCCCGCAGACCCGAACCATAAAGCAGTTCGATAAGGGCAGAAAGGCGCAGGTCCAGAGGCGCGGGATGCTCGACAGCCAGCTTCTGCGCGATCACGGTAAAAAGAGATTCGACCTCTTGCCCGGACAATATCTTGGGCAAAGGTCGTCGCGTGACGGGACGCGGCAATGCAGAGGATGGATTGTCGGCACGCAGCCCCTCCTCTTCAAGAAATGCATAGTAGGCACGAAGCGCCGAAGCCTTTCGCGCGACGGAGGAAGCTGCGAGGCTTGCCCATGAACTGGCTAATCCAGCAATGCCCCCCTTGGCAGCGCTAGAAAGGCCGTTCAGCAGGATCGCGGCCCCCTCAAGGTCGGCCCGATACGCAAGCAAGGTGTTGCGCGAAGCGCCACGCTCAGCCGCCATCATCTCCAGAAAGCGGTCGATAAGGGCGCTGTCCTCTCCCACGGCGTCAGGACCGGCTGATCGCCTCCGCCGCGATCATGCGAGCTTCGGGATCGAGCCCAACCCGATGCAGAGCCGCGACGATGTGATATAAATGAGCCGGCGGCAGGCGTTTCCAATCGCCAGTCTGCATACCCGCAGCCGCGAGCAACGCGACGGTTGCTTTCTCGCCCCGCGCCGCTGCCTGACCGATTGCCCGTGCCCAGCGACTGTTCGCCTTCAGGTTCAGCCCGTTATCCTGAGCCAAGGATGCGCTTGCCTGCGAATTGAGGCGGGCAAGACCTGCAAGGCCCGCGATCAGCATCTGACCCTTGCGGCCACCAGATCCCTCCACGAAGGAGGATATGCGTCCTTCACTGATATCGACGACGCTACTCGGCGCGCCCACGGCCAACAGGGCCCAAAGATCCCCAGCGCCCTCCCCCTCGGACTGCCGCACCACCCCGCTCCAGCGGGCGGCGTTACGGTCGTAACCGGCGGTCAGCATAGCAGCGACCAGATTGGTCACGTCCTGCGGTTCGACCGAACCGATCGGCAAGGCCGCGGCCGCGCGAGCGGTAGCGATCAACCCAACATAATCGGGCTGGGCATCGTCGCGCCATAATGTCCGCATTGCCTGAAGTCGTTCATCGACCGACGCGCCGCGATAGGCGGTCCGCAGGGCGTCAATGCGGTCGGCGACCTCGGGCGCGGCGTCGCCATCAGCACCCACTTGGCTGTAGAAGCCCACCAGCGCCTTGTTTGAAAACACACCCAACCGAGCTGCGACTTCGGCACCCGGCAGGCGGCGGGCAGCGCTCAGTGCGGGCGCACGCGCCTCCCACGCCCGGACATGCTGTCCTGCGGTAGCGTACAGCTTATCGGGAATTTCGACATTAAGGGCCGTCGCCAGTCCAAACCGCCAAGCCGTCAGCCGATCGACATCGTCCCATTCGATCTTGACCGAGCGCCGGGCATTGAAGCCGGTGCCCACAACCTTTTCCGCGAGGCGATAGTCGATCCCGCGCACCACTCCACGCCGCTGCGCCTGATTGAGCGTGGCGCTGGCCGTTCCCTGATCACCGGACAAAGCCGCGCAGATCGGACGGGTCATATCCCATCCCGGCTCCTTGCTGAAGCGGAGAGCGCCAGCCGAAAGCGGGCAAAATCCGGCGGGATCGGCTGTCGCCAGATAGGTCTGCATCGCCACCGCATAAAGCCGTGGCGTGAACTGATCCGAATCGACGCTTTGTACTAACAGCCGCGCACTGTCCGCCTCTCCCATCCGCAACAAAAGCCAGGCACGCTCGGCCACCCAATCCGCGCCATTGATATCGCGCGGCGTATCGGTCGCTGATAACAGGACGCGACGCAGCAGGATGGAGGCCCAGCGCGAGGTGATTGGCGCCCGCGTCTCCTTCATCAATGTTGCAAGAAAAAGGCCAGAGCGTCGGCCAAAAGCATCCGGCGCAAGCCCAAGCCGGGCCGAAGTCAGCGGCCCGACGCGATCCAGTGATCGACGCGCGCTTTCGGGCAAATCATATTTCTGCTTCTGCGCCGCCAGCTCTTCCTCGGACAACACATCCTCGGAAGCGTTGCCCACGGCGTTATCGATGGGCACAACAACAGCAGGCGGCAAGGGCTGAACCATCGGTGTCGGGACAGCCGGCGTTGCGGGACGGGCAGGCTGGGGCCCTGACGGAGCGGTGGGCGCTTCGCCAAAGCCGGGCGGCAGGAGCGATTCAGGAGCGTCCTGCGCGATCACCGGCAGCGCGAGAGCGAGCACAAGCGTCCCCAGCGCCCATTTCGCATTCACCCGGCTATGGCGCATGATTTATTTGCCCAGCTTTTCCGCGGGAATAGCCTTTTCCACGCGCTGCTGCGGCTGCTCCCCACCGCGCGACCAAAACAGCGCGACCAAGCCGGCCAGCAGGATGACCAGGACTATGGGAATGATGGGCAGGCGTGTCCCCCGACGGCGTGAGCTGCTTTCGAAGGTGCTGAAGGAACGGTTGCTTCTCATGGATCCTTGTGCGGCCTAGCCGTAAAGTTGAGGAAAGATGCGATTTGCCTCTGCGACGGGGGGATGTATAGCCCCCTCGGCCATGCAGCGAAACAGCAAATCCGTGTCCCCGCAGTCGAAGCGCGGTTCTATCGTCCTCATAGGTATGATGGGCGTTGGAAAATCGACGGTAGGGCGCAGGCTCGCCGCGCGCCTCGGCCTGGCATTCGTGGACGCCGATGAGGAAATCGAAAAGGCTGCCGGCATGACGATCAGCGAGATGTTCGCGCGCTATGGCGAGTCCTATTTTCGCGATGGCGAGCGGCGGGTGATCGCCCGGTTGCTGGATGACGAGCCCAAGGTTATCGCGACCGGCGGCGGCGCCTTCATGCAGGACGAGACGCGCGCGCTGATTCTCAATCAGGCAACAGCGGTGTGGCTCGACGCCGATATCGACACATTGGTTGATCGCGTCTCCCGCCGCGAGGGACGCCCCCTGCTAGCAGGGAAGGATCCGCGCGTGGTGCTGACCGAACTTGCTGCGGTGCGCAATCCCACCTACGCGCTCGCACCCATTCATGTGAAGAGCATCGCGGCGCCCCATGAAGTGGCGGTCGAACGCATCCTGGAGAAATTGACCGCATGGCATTAGTCCGTGTCGCGCTGGGCGCGCGCAGCTACGATATCGTGATTGAACAGGGCGCCTTGGATCGGGCAGGCGAACATCTCGCCGGATATGCTCGCAACGGGCGGCTCGTGGTCGTGACCGACGCCAATGTAGCCCAAGCGCAGTTACAGCGGCTCGAAACCGCCCTGAACGCCGCCGGAATCGCGGTCGAACCGATCGTCCTTCCCGCAGGCGAGCAGACAAAGAGCTGGCGACATCTGGAAGAACTGCTCGACCAGCTGCTGACGCTGGAAGTGGAGCGTGGCGATCATGTAGTCGCGCTGGGCGGCGGCGTAATCGGAGACCTAGTGGGGTTTGCCGCCTCGGTGCTGAAGCGCGGCTGCCACTTCATACAGGTGCCGACCACATTGCTTGCGCAGGTGGACAGCTCTGTGGGCGGCAAGACGGCAATCAATACCCGCGCGGGCAAGAATCTGATCGGCAGCTTCTATCAGCCCAGCTTGGTGCTGATCGACCCTTCCACGCTCGACAGTCTGCCGCTGCGCGAAACGCGGGCGGGCTATGCAGAAGTCGTCAAATATGGGCTGATTGACGATCCAGACTTCTTCGCATGGTGCGAGGCCGACGGGCATCGCTTGCTGGAAGGCGATGCCAAGGCCCGCGAATTCGCGATCGAGCGGAGCGTTAAGGCAAAAGCGTCAATTGTCGCGGATGACGAGCGCGAAACCTCGGGGCGGCGCGCGCTGCTCAACCTTGGCCACACCTTCGGCCATGCGCTGGAGGCGGACACGGGCTTTTCCGACAAGCTGCTGCATGGAGAAGGCGTTGCTGCGGGGATAGCGCTCGCCTTCTGCTATTCCGCACGGCTTGGGCTATGCCCGCCCGGTGATGCGACGCGCGTGATTACGCATTTAAAAGCTGTTGGGCTGCCCCACAATCTCTCCAGCGCTCATGTCACAGGCGATGGCGCATCGCTGGTCGCGCACATGTTGCACGACAAGAAGATGGCCGCAGGCACCCTGCCCTTCTTGCTGGCCCGTGGTATCGGGCAGACGTTCTTGTCGAAAGACGTCTCGCTGGAGGATGTATCCGCGTTTCTTGATGAGAACCGGACCGGCTGACCAAGCTGAGCGCCTGGAGCAAATTCGGGAAGCGGAAGGCGCTCACATAGGCTTCGACTTTGCACAAGCTACCGGCCAGCCAAATCCCAGCAACAAAAAGGGCGCCTGACGGGCGCCCTTCTCATTTCGCCTGTAAAGCGAAGCGATTACTTCTTCAGCGTCAGACCGCCGAAACGCTTGTTGAAGCGCGCCACCTGGCCGCCCTGCTCTAGCTGGCGTTGGCCGCCGGTCCATGCCGGGTGCGACTTGGGATCAATGTCGAGCGCCAGCGTATCGCCTTCCTTGCCCCAGGTCGAACGAGTGCGGAAGGTGGTGCCGTCGGTCATCTGGACGGTGATGAAGTGGTAATCGGGGTGCGTATCGGCCTTCATGGGTTTGCTCCGTCGATGGGCCGGTTTCCGACCGGCCATGGATGCGTAAATTAGCGAAGGCGCGCGGTTACATGGGATTGCCGCTGAACGCAACCCTTCTCGTAAGCCGCACAAGCCCTAGTTTGACGATACCAGCGCGGCGGCAGAAACCGCGAACGCGGTAGGCCGATACCGACATCAGGTCCCGACTTGCGCCGGGATGGGACCTAATCCTCTGGTGGATCGGCGATCATCGCGACGAAATTCGCCTCGGCGCATAGTTTGCCGTCCACCGACGCCTTGCCGACAAATTTGCAAACGCGGCCCCGAATCTGAAGCAGTTCGACATGCATGTCGAGCAGGCAGCCGGGCTCCACAGGATTGCGGAACTTCGCTCCATCGATGCTCATGAAATAGACGAGCTTGCCCGAACCGCGAAGCTCGAGCGTTTCTACCGTCAGCACACCCGCAGCCTGCGCCATTGCCTCGACAATCAATACGCCGGGCATGATGGGCCGACCAGGGAAATGCCCCTGGAAAAAAGACTCGTTGATCGACACGGCCTTAACCGCATGGATTCTCTCATTAGGTACGAGAGCAGCCACGCGATCGACGAGCAGCATCGGATAGCGGTGCGGCAGCGCCGCCATGATCCCACGAATATCGATGGAACCAATGGCGGCGGAGGCCGCGTCAACTTCCCCCGTCATCGACCAGGATCAGCGCGAACTGGGCTGCTGCGACGGGTTGGCGGGGGCCGCTGCGGCAGGCGCCTGTGCCTGGCCACGTGCGCCGCCCGGCTGCCAGCCTGCGGGCGGTGTAATGCCCACGCTGGGCACCAGTGCGTTCAGTTCGGTCACAACCTGCTGCGTGATATCAACCGTCGGCTGATACGAGACAGTTGCATCGGGGGCGAGGATCAGGTCAACCTTCGCCTTGGTCATCGCGGACTTGAGCGCATCGGACAGCTTGGCCGAAATCTGTTCTTCGACATAGGCGTTCGCCAGCGCGATCGGCTGGCCCAGCCGCTGCAACTCGGCTTGACCGTTCTGACCGGCCTTCTGATAGGCTTCATACTGGGTCTGGATCGCCGGGGTCGGCTTATTGCCTGCCGCCTTCATCGCGGCTTCCAGAGCAGTGCCCTTTGCCTTGAGGTCAGCGTCGATCGCATTCTTGCGCGCGGTGAAGCTGTCGATCTGCGCCTTGTACGTGGTCTGGATCTGGGTACGCGCGGTCGTGTAGGCGGAGCTGGTCGCAACGGCCCGCTGCAGGTCGGCAACGGCGATGCCCGTCTTTGATTGAGCGGCAGCCGGCGCACTGGTCAGCACGATGGCAGTCATGGGTGCAAGCGCGAGCGCCGCAGCTTTGATGATCGTCTTCATTTAGAATTGAGTCCCTACGTTGAAGCTGATGAGCTGAGTGTCGTCCCCTGGTTCCTTGAGCAGGGCCTTGGCGATGTCGATGCGGAACGGCCCGAAGGGCGAGTTCCAATTGATACCGAAGCCCACCGCGACGCGCGGCTTGAGCGTATCGCCAAGATATTGCTCTTCGAAGCCGGTGCCGCTCAGATGCGTTCCACCGGTGGGGCAGGTCGGAGCCTGTGGCGATCCACCCGCGCGGACTGTCGTCGCGGTTGTACCGCTGCCAACAGAACAATAACCAGCAAAAGGCGTCGTTAAAGGATCACGCAAGCCGGCAACGGCACCAGCATCGACAAAAACTGAAGGCCGCAATCCCATTTCACGTGCGCCGGAACCCAACGGAATTTCGATTTCAGCACGAGCCAAATAATAAATCTTGCCGCCAAGCGCATCGTCCCGACGATTGTTGTTATCGGTGGACAAAGCCCCGGTAATCGCACCGGTCGTATCGGTCGTGGTCGAGTAGTACCGCCTTACGACGCGCGGACCAATACCGCGAATGTCGAAACCGCGAATTTGCGGATTACCCAGGAAAAAGCGGTCGGTGAGACGAATGGGATCAACCAAGGCGCCCGATGCATCCCGACGGTCACCCTCAAGGCTATGAATATAACCGCCTTCTCCCGAAAGCGAGAAAATGAAACCGCTACCCAGCGGCCAGTATTTCGAGCCGTTGAGCCGCGTGCGCACATATTTGACGCTGCCACCTAGCCCGGCGAAGTCCTGGCTGACGACGACATTATGCCCACGCGTCGGCCGAATACGGTTATCGCGATTGTCATAGATCAGCGAGTAGCCGAGCGAAGAGGTTGTCCGCTTACCGATCGCATCGCACAGATAGCGCCCGGCCAGAATCGGGTCACATTCCCTTACACCATCACCGTCAGTGTCGGAATAATAGGTGTCCTCATCCAGGCTCACATCGTCCAGGTTGAGGCTGTAGCGCAGGGCAAGCGACATATATTCCGTGATCGGCACGCCCGCCCGGATCTGAAAACCGGTCGTGGTCTGCTCGTACGTCGTGTCGCGATCATTGTTGTTCGTAAAGCGGAAGCTGTTGAGGTCACGCCGGTAGATATCGCCGCCAAGCGCGATATTCTTGTCCATGAAATAGGGTTCGGTAAAACCGACTTCGACCGATTTGGAATAGCTGGAGTAATTGACGCTCGTCCGCAGTTCTTGCCCCTTGCCCCGGAAATTGCGCTGGGTGATCGAGGCAGCGACGATGAAACGCTCAAGCGACGAGAAGCCTGCCGACAGCGACAGTTCACCGGTCGATTTTTCCTGTACATTGGTTTCCAGAATGATCCGGTCCGGCGCAGATCCGGGCTTCTGCTCGATATCCAGCCTTTCCTGAAAAAAGCCCAGCGAGTTGATCCGGTCCTTGGAGCGCTTGACGAGGAAGCTATTAAACGCATCACCCTCCGCCAGGCGAAATTCGCGGCGTACGACCTTGTCCTGCGTTAGCGTATTGCCATTGATGTCAACCCGTTCGACATAGACACGCGGCGCATTGGCGATGCGGAAATTGATCCCCATCGTAAGGCTATCCTTGTCGCGATTGAAGTCCGGCTGAACCTCGGCGAAGGCATAGCCAAACAAACCGGCAGTTTCACTCAGCGTATCGACCGTGTCCTCGACCTGCTTGGCGTTGTACCAGTCGCCCTTCTTCATCGGCAACGTCTTGGTGAGCGACGTGCCGGACAAATCGCGAATGTCGGATTCGACCTTCACATCGCCAAACTTGTAGCGCTGCCCCTCCTCGACCACATAGGTGATGATGAAGTCCTGCTTGTCAGGCGTCAGTTCGGCAACCGCGGAAATCACACGGAAATCGGCATAGCCTTCGGTCAGATAGAATTGGCGCAGCTTCTGCTGGTCATAAGCCAGACGATCGGGATCATAGCTGGTGCCCGATGAGAATATGCGGAACCAGCGCGACTGCTTCGTCACCATCTGGCTGCGCAGTTCGCCATCGCTGAATTTGTCATTACCGATCACGTTGATCTGGCGAACCTTGGATTTGGGCCCTTCCGAAATTTCGAAAACGATATCGACTCGGTTCTGGTCGAGCTGCACCATCTTGGGTTCAACCGTCGCGGCGAAACGGCCTTGGCGCCGATACAGCTCTATGATGCGGGCAACGTCTGCGCGCACCTTAGACCGGGTATAGATTTGACGCGGCGCGAGCTTGATTTCCGGCCGGATCTTGTCTTCCTTCAGCCGCTTGTTGCCTTCCAACACGATGCGGTTGATGACCGGATTTTCCTTTATCTCAACCGTCAGCGCGCCACTGTCGTTGCGGATCTGAACGTCAGCGAACAGTTCGGTTTCGTAAAGGTCGCGCAGTGCCTGATCGAGCGATTCCCGGGTGAAGGCCTGACCAATGCGCAGTTTGGTGTATGACAAAACCGTGTCTGGTTCCAGGCGCTGCTGGCCAACGACATTGATGCTGCGGACAGTGCCCATGACCGGCGCAGCGGCTGGCGCGACCGCAGTCGGCGCGGCAGCTTCCTGCGCCAGGGCGGGAACGGCAGACAGGCCGCCGAACATCGTCGTTGCCAGAAGGGCCGCGACAACCGGGCGCTGTCTCTTGCTGCTCATCTTCGCTGTCACCCGCTCTACCCTTTTACAAAAAAAGCAATGTTCGTTCACGCCGGGAAAGATGGCGCTAAATCGCGTCTCCCTGCCCGATACAGCTTATCCGATCAAGCCGGACAGGCGTTCCCAGAGCCCGAAAGAAGATAAATCGTTGAAAGTCACCAGCATCATCATCGCCAGGAGCATCGCCAGACCCGACCGGTAAGCCCATTCCTGAACGCGCGGACTGACCGGCCTGCGCTGTATCGCCTCCACCCCGTAAAACAGCAGATGCCCGCCATCCAGCATGGGAATTGGCAACAAGTTGATGAACCCCAAGTTAATCGAGATCAGCGCCATGAAGAAGACGAAGCTTTCCAGGCCCAACGTAGCCGCCTGACCCGAAACTTCCGCAATCTTGAGAGGGCCACCCAACTCCTTCACGGACCGGCCGCCGCCCAATATCTGGCCCAGTGTTTCCACCATCGTGCGGACGATCTGGCCCGTCTGCTTGATAGCGACAATCGGCGCACGCCAAAGCGCGACGGGTTCGATCACTGGATCGCCCGGCGCGATGCCCAGCCGCCCGATCCGGAAGCTGTTGCCAAAGCCATCACGTTCCTGCACTGCGCCAACCCGGCCTTGCCGTTCGATGTTCTGGCCCGCCCGCTCGATCAGGATGGTCACCGGTTCATCGGGACGGATCTGCGCGTAGAGGCGAATATCGTCGAAGGTCGCCATTTCCCGCCCGTTGAGCGAGACGATACGGTCCCCCGGCTGGATGCCGGCCGCAGCAGCTGCGCTACCCGGTTGGACCTGACCGGCAACGGCAGGCGTCCGGCTCTCACCATGAACGACGGCAAAGGTCGCAAGGACAAGGATAGCGAAAAGGAAGTTGATCAGCGGTCCGGCCGCCACGATCGCAGCTCTTTGCCAAAGCGGTTTCGCCGGGAAGCTTTCCGCGCGTTCAGCAGAGGGAAGCTGCAGCCAGGCCGGATCGGTCTGGCTGGCGGCGTTCATGTCACCCTTGAAGCGGACATAACCGCCCAGCGGCAGCGCACCGATCCGCCAGCGGGTGCCGCGCCGGTCCACCCAGGCGGCGATTTCCGGGCCGAAGCCGATCGAGAACGCCTCGGCCTTAACCCCGCACCAGCGGCCGACCAGATAATGACCCAGTTCATGCACGAAAACGAGCGGTCCGATGACCGCTACAAATGCAAGGACGGTCAGCAGAAAACCGGGATTCTGGATCAAGCAGTCAATCTTTCCATCACATGTCGAGCTTGGGTTCGCGCCTGCGCATCCGCTTCCAGCACATCGTCGATACAGCTTGGCACAGGCGCGCTATAGCGGTTCAGAACATCCTCCACAATCATGGCGATATCAAGGAAGCCAATGGCGCCTTTAAGGAAGGCCGCCACGGCCACCTCATTGGCCGCGTTCAAAATGGCGGGCGCCGCCCCGCCTTCCTGCGCTACTTGCCGAGCCAGGCGGAGCGCAGGAAAGCGCTCCTCATCAGGAGCCTCGAAATCGAGCCGCCCTACAGTTGCGAGATCCAGGGGCTGGCATGGCGTTTCCATCCGGGCAGGCCAGGCAAGCGCGCTTGCGATCGGAATGCGCATATCCGGCGATCCAAGCTGCGCCAGCGTGGAGCGGTCCCGATATTCGACCATGCTATGGATGATTGATTGGGGATGGACCAGTATCTCGATCCGGTCGAGGCCGACAGGAAAGAGGTGGACCGCCTCAATCAGTTCCAGCCCCTTATTCATCATCGTCGCGCTATCGACGCTGATCTTCGCCCCCATCGACCAGTTGGGATGCGCCACCGCCTGCGACGGGGTGATGGAGCGCATCTCATCCCGGCTGCGCATGCGGAACGGGCCGCCGCTCGCCGTCAGTATGATTCTTGCGACATCACTCAAGCTGCTCCCGGCAAGGCACTGAAATATCGCATTATGCTCACTGTCCACCGGCAGCAGCGTCGCGCCCGAATGTTCCACCGCGTCCATCATCAGGGCGCCTGCCGATACCAACGACTCCTTGTTGGCCAGCGCAACCGTTCCACCTGCCTTCAACGCCGCCATAGCGGGGCGCAGGCCAGCGCAGCCCACAATCGCCGCCATGCTCCAGTCAGCCCCCGCCTCGGCTGCTTCAACCAGGGCTGCTTCGCCTGCGGCAGCCTCAACTCCTGATCCCTGCAGCGCCGTCCTCAGTGCATTATAGCGTGCAGGGTCTCCGATTACAGCCATCCGGGCGTTGGATCGGCGCGCCAGCGCTGCAAGACCATCGACATCACTGTGCGCCGTCAGGGCCACGATTTCAAAGACATCTGGATCGCGCTCTATGAGGTCGAGCGTCGACATGCCGACCGAGCCTGTCGCACCAAAAATGGAGATTTTTTTACGCATCAGGCAGATACCAGAAAGAGGTAAATCAGCGCGGCCAGCGGAGCCGCAGTGGCAACGCCATCGAGCCTGTCCATCACACCCCCATGGCCAGGAAGCAGATTACCACTGTCTTTGACGCCTGCGTGCCGCTTCATCGCGCTTTCGAGCAGGTCGCCCAGTTGCGCGGCCACCGCCAGCAAACCGCTGGCGGCCGCAAGCTGGCTTGGCAGGTCGGCAAATCGATGCAGCACGAACCCTAGCATCAGCGCCGCAACCACGCCGCCGCCCAGCCCCGCCCAGGTCTTGGACGGACTGATTCTGCGCGCGAGCTTGGGGCCGCCGATGGCGCGCCCCGCAAAATAGGCGCCGATATCCGTCGCCCAGACGAGCGCCAGCGCCCAGAAGGCCAACAGAACGCCTAAGCCTCCCGGCTGCTGTTGCCGCAGAAAAATAAGGGCCATCACCGGAACGCAGACGTAGACTATGCCCAACGCCAAGCGAACAGAGCGAGTAGTCAGCATCACAAAGAAAAAAGCAGCCACGATCAGTGTGAAAGCCGTCCATGAAACGCCGGCCGCAAGGGGGCAAAGGAGCGCCAGCGGAACCGACACCGCAAACATCGACATCCGCCGATGCTCAGACCCGGTACTTGTCAGATCGGCCCATTCCCCCTGCATCAGTACGCCAGCGACTACAAGCAGAAGCCAGAAGGCAAATCCGCCAAAATAGAGCGCCGCCAAAGCCAGAAGCACAAGAAAGAGGCCAACGATCGTACGGATGCGAAGTTCGCTTGACATGGATTATAGGCCGCCGAAACGGCGATCCCTCAGACGAAAGGCATCTATCGCCTCTACAAGCGCAGACCCGTCGAAATCGGGCCACAGCGTGTCGGTGAAATAAAGTTCGGCATAGGCCGCCTGCCACAGCATGAAATTGCTGAGCCTCTGCTCGCCCGATGTCCGGATCAGCAGGTCGAGCGGCGGCAAATCGGCGGTATCGAGGCCCGCCTCTACATCGCTAATTCCGATAGCCTCCGGGTCGAGCTGACCGGACTGGACCCGTCGCCCAATGCTTTGCGCCGCGCGCACCAGTTCGTCCTGCGCGCCGTAGTTGAGCGCGATGGCGATGATCGGGCCGGTATTGAAGGATGTCCGCTCCACAGCCTGTTCTATGAGATCGACCAGCGCAGGATCAAGCGCCCGGTAATGGCCGATGACGCGTAATCGGACGCCATTTTCATGAAATTCGTCCAGATCCGATTCGATGAAATGCCGCAGCAGCCGCATGAGATCGGCCACTTCCCTGGCAGGCCGCTTCCAGTTTTCGGAGGAGAATGCGTAGAGCGTTAGACACTCCAGCCCCAACTCGCGCGCTGCCCGCGCGACCCGGCGCACTGCTTCCACGCCAGCACGGTGCCCGGCAATCCGAGGAAGAAAGCGCTTCTTAGCCCAACGACCATTGCCATCCATGATGATGGCGACGTGACGCGCACCATGACCGGAAGCACCACCGCGAGCGAGGTCGGACTGGACTTGGCTGGCCATCAGTATGTTGCACGAGCGGTGGGCACGGGGGGGGGAGCGTCCCGGCTCAGTGGCCGAGAATTTCCTTCTCCTTGGCGGCTGCGGTAGCATCGATGTCCGCGATGGTGCTGTCGGTCAGCTTCTGCACCTCTGTTTCCAGCCGCTTGCGCTCATCCTCGCTGATCTCGCCCTTTTTCTCATCAGCCTTGAGGCTGTCCATGCCGTCACGGCGCACGTTACGAACGGCGATGCGCGCGCCCTCGGCATATTTGCTAGCGAGCTTCGCCAGCTCCTTGCGCCGCTCCTCAGTCAGGTCGGGGATCGGCAGTCGCAGCGTCTGGCCATCCACGATCGGGTTGAGGCCCAGGCCCGCCGATCGAATAGCCTTATCCGCCGGCCCCACATTGCTCTTATCCCACACCTGCACGGACAGCATGCGCGGCTCGGGCGCGGAGACAGTCGCCACCTGATTGAGCGGCATATGTGCGCCATAAACTTCGACCGTAACCGGATCGAGCAGCTGGATATTGGCGCGGCCGGTGCGCAGCCCCGCCAGATCGCCCTTCAGCGATTCGATGGCGCCGTGCATGCGGCGTTCGAGGTCGGCTTTGTCATATTGAGCCATGGTCTTTCAGCGCTCCTGATTTTGCACGATCGTCGCGACACCGTCACCGGCCAGCACCTTGGCCAGATTGCCCGTTTCGCGGATGTTGAATACGACGATGGGAATATTGTTTTCGCGGCAGAGTGCAATGGCGCTCGCGTCCATGACCTTAAGATTATCCGTCAACACGCGGTCAAAGCTGATTTCATCATAGCGAACGGCGTCCGGCGCCTTCTTTGGATCGGCGTTGTAGATACCATCAACACTGGTCCCCTTGAACAGTGCATCGCAATTCATTTCCGCCGCACGCAGAGCCGCCGTGGTATCGGTGGTGAAGAAAGGACTGCCCGTACCAGCCGCAAAGATTACAATGCGGCCCTTTTCCATGTGGCGCACCGCCTTGCGCCGGATGTACGGCTCACAAACCGTCGCCATCGGAATCGCGGACTGAACCCTTGTATCGTATCCTAGCTGTTCCAGCGCATTCTGCACCGCAAGCGCGTTCATAACGGTCGCGAGCATACCCATATAATCAGCACTCGCGCGATCAAAGCCCTTGGCAGCACCCGCGAGGCCCCGGAAGATATTACCGCCGCCGACAACGACGCACAGCTCAAAACCGGCATCCTTCGCCGCCGCGATCTCGCTCGCGACGCGATTCACCGTTTCCGGTTCGATGCCGAACTGCCCCTGCCCCATCAGCACTTCGCCCGAGAGTTTCAGCAATATGCGCTTGAACGGCGGACGAGTCATGCGGGGCCAGATTCCATTAATGAAGCAGACAAGGAAATGGCGCGCACCTTAGGCAGCGCGCGCCACTCTGTGAAGTCCTTAGCGTCCCTGGCCAACTTGTCGAGAAGCCTTGCCTCCCGCACGCCGCCTGAACCGAACGCTTTGTCAGGTAAGACCGCGATCAGACGCCTGCAGCCGCAGCCACTTCAGCAGCAAAATCACTGACTTCCTTCTCAATGCCTTCGCCCAGCTGGAAACGGACATAGGATTTGAGGGTGATCGACTTGCCGGATTCCTTGGCCGCCGCAGCGACAACGTCCTGCACCGGGGTCTTGCCGTCCATCACAAAAGCCTGCGTCAGAAGAGCATTGTCCTTGCGGAACTTTTCAACCGGACCATTGATGATCTTGGCGGCGATTTCTTCGGACTTACCAGCGATTTTGTCGGCGTTCTTCTCGCGCGCAATGGCCGCTTCACGCTCGATGATCGCAGGATCGATGTCGTCCGCCGACAGCGCCAGCGGGAAGGCGGCAGCGATATGCATCGCGATCTGCTTGCCCAGCGGCTCCAGCACATCGGCAGGCGCATCACCTTCGAGGGCGACGAGCACACCAATCTTGCCCAAGCCCGGCGCAGCGGCGTTATGGACATAAGCCACAACCGCACCCTGGCTCACTTCGACCTGACCAACCCGACGCAAATTCTGGTTCTCGCCGATGGTCGCGATGTTGGCGACCAGCTTCTCGGCAACCGTGCCACCAGCGGGGTATGCCGCGTTCGCCAGAGTTTCCGCATCGCTCGTGCCCTGCTCAAGCGCGATCTGCGCGACGGTACGGACGAAATCCTGGAACTGGTCGTTTTTCGCAACGAAGTCGGTCTCGCTGTTCACTTCGACGGCAACACCCTTTGTACCAGCGACGGCAACGCCGACCAGACCTTCAGCAGCAGTGCGGCTGGACTTCTTCTGCGCAGCAGCAAGACCCTTGGCGCGCAGCCAATCGACAGCGGCTTCCATGTCACCATTGGCTTCGGAGAGCGCCTTCTTGCAATCCATCATGCCGGCGCCCGAACGGTCGCGCAGTTCCTTGACGGCGGCAGCGGTAATCTCGGCCATGTTTCGGCTCCTAAATGTTCGATGGGGTTCAAATATAGACTAGGGCGCGGTCCGGTGGAGCGCGCCCTAGCCTGTTAATCTTGCAGTTCGAAGACCGCGGGATCAGGCCTGCGCGACGACCTCTTCAACCTCGGGCTCGTCCAGAGCGCCAAGGTCAACGCCAGAAGCCTGCTGCGCACCACGGTTGCCCTTCGTGGCGGCTGCGGCGACGGCGTCGCAATAGAGGCGGATCGCGCGGCTGGCGTCGTCATTCGCCGGGACCGGGAAAGCGATGCCGTCAGGCGAGACGTTCGAATCGAGAATCGCAACAACCGGAATACCCAGTGTGTTGGCTTCCTTGATCGCCAATTCTTCCTTGTTGGCATCGATCACGAACATGACATCGGGGATGCCGTTCATGTCGCGGATGCCGCCCAGCGAAAGCTCAAGTTTTTCGCGCTCGCGGGTCATCTGAAGAACTTCCTTCTTGGTGAAGCCGTGGGTGTCACCCGACAGCTTTTCCTCAAGCGTCTTCAGGCGCTTGATCGAGCCCGAGATGGTCTTCCAGTTGGTGAGCATGCCGCCCAGCCAGCGATGGTTGACGAAGTGCTGGCCCGACTTGCGAGCAGCTTCAGCGATCGGATCCTGCGCCTGGCGCTTGGTGCCGACGAACAGCACCTTGCCGCCGGCGGCGACGGTCGCCGACACGAAGTCGAGCGCACGGCCAAACAGCGGCACGGTCTGGGACAGGTCAAGGATGTGGATGCCGTTGCGATCGCCGAAGATGTACGGCTTCATGCGCGGGTTCCAGCGGTGGGTCTGGTGGCCGAAGTGGGCGCCAGCCTCGATCAATTGGTGCATGGTGACGACAGGAGCCGCCATGGTCTTTCTCCTTCCGGTTAATGCCTCTGGGAATCAGGAACTAAGCGCGAGCGCAACAGCACCGGATATGTGCGATTCCCATGTGGAATGGCGCGGCCCTTAGCCCGACCCGGGCAAGGATGCAAGGGGTTGACTTAGGCTAGGCATTAGAACATATAGAGAACATGGGGAACAAACAGGCAGTTCAGCCGGTTTGCTGCCCAAGGATGGGACATCGGTTCCCTAGCACAGAAAGTGAGCGACCTCATGTTCACCCTTGTTGCAGCTACTGTTTTCCTCGTGTCGTTTTTGCTTGCCGCTAGCACGATCCTGAGCATGCTCGCGCTCTATCGCGACAAGATGATTGCCGCGCTGGCATTTGAACCGATACCGCACGAGCCGCCGATATATCGCCTGCGGATCAGCCGCCGCCGGGCGGAACCGAGTCGCGGCGCTGTAGCCCGGCCGATAGCTAGCGGCATTCTCGTCGCTTGAGCACTGATTATGCGCTATCCGCCGCCTGCTGACGGCGCACTTTCGCGTAGGACATCATACCGAACGGAATAGTCACTAGATAGATGACGCAGATGCACAGCAGCGTGAGCCAGGGATCTGTAATGAGCAGAGCGCCCAGCAGGCCCGCCACGGCGATTGCTTCCAGCCGGATCCGCTTGCGTAGCCGAAGCGCCGACCAGCTATAAGTCGCAATATTGGATATCATCAAGAACGCCGTAAAGGCAGTCCATGGCGCTACGACATACCAGGCTCGGAATATTTCCTGCCCCGTCACCAGCCACAGGTAAAGCGGCACAAAGGCCAGCCCTGCCCCTGCCGGAGCGGGCACGCCGGTCAGAAAACCGGCCGATTTGTGCGGCTGCTCATCCGCATCGATATTGGCATTGAACCGCGCCAGCCGCAACGCACATGACAGGGCATGAGCGAGCGCGAAGATCCAGCCGAACTTCGGCATCGCATGCAGCGACCAGAGATAAAGGGTAAGTGCAGGCGCCACCCCGAATGCGATCGAATCGGACAGCGAGTCCAACTCCGCGCCAAATCGGCTTTCCCCGCGCAACAAGCGGGCGATTCGACCATCCAATCCATCCAGCACACCCGCGATCAGGATGGACAACACTGCCCGCTCCCACTCGCCGGATATGCCGTAGCGTACACCTGTCAGACCAAAGCAGAGCGCCATCGCCGTCACGGCATTGGGGGCGACCATGCGCAACGTAATGCCCCGGCGAAGCCCTCGCGGGATGGTGCGTCGCTGCCTCATTGCTGGATACCTGAAATGACCCGCATGTCGCCGATCTGGCCCAGAATGGTTTCTCCCGCGACGGTCCGTTGGCCCAGCACCACGCGCGGCGCAGTCCCGGCTGGCAGATAGACGTCCACGCGGCTACCGAAGCGGATCAGGCCGATGCGTTGCCCTGCCGCGATCATGTCGCCCGGTTTCACAAAGGGCACGATCCGCCGCGCGACCAAGCCGGCGATCTGGGTAAAGCCGATCCGAAGGCCATCATGCCGCTCAACCAGAATATGCTGCCGCTCATTATCCTCGCTCGCCTTATCCAGGTCAGCGTTCAGGAACTTGCCGGAAATATAGACGACGGATTTTACCGTCCCGCCAATTGGCGTGCGGTTGATATGAACATCGAACACGCTCATGAAAATGGACACGCGGATCATGGGTTGATCGCCCAGCCCATCCACTCCCGCCATTTCCCGCGGCGGCGGCACTCGCTGGATCAGCGTAACGAGACCATCGGCGGGCGCCACTATCGCGCGCTCATCTTGCGGCACGGCGCGTACTGGATCGCGGAAGAAGGCGAAAACCCAAATCGTCACCATGACCATCAACCAGCCGGGAATTTCCCAGCCGACCAAGAATAGCACGGCCGTAATCGCAGCTGAAATCAGGCCAAATTTTATCCCTTCGGCATGCACCGAGGGGAAGCGCCACTTCACATTGCCGCCCAGAGCGACGGTCAGTTCGTCATTTTCCATGGCATCCGTCTTTAGGCACAGTCCCATGCGGTGACAACGACCGATACCGACGATGGTGCCGCGAGCCGCGCACGCTTTGCAAAAGCACTGCGCAGTTGAACATTGCCGCCGCTTTCCCTACGGCGTTTCCCAAATTCCAACCGAACGAAAAAGGCGAAGAGGCGCATGGCGAAGATCAAGGTCAAAAATCCTGTCGTGGAGATCGACGGCGACGAGATGACGCGGATCATCTGGCAATGGATTCGTGAACGCCTCATCCTCCCCTATCTCGACATTGATCTGAAATATTACGATCTGAGCGTCGAAAAGCGGGACGAGACCGACGATCAGATCACCGTCGATTGCGCCAACGCGATCAAGGAATATGGCGTCGGCGTGAAGTGCGCCACCATCACGCCCGACGAACAGCGCGTCGAGGAATTCAACCTCAAGCAGATGTGGAAGTCGCCCAACGGCACCATCCGCAACATTCTGGGCGGTGTTGTCTTCCGCGAACCCATCGTGATCAAGAACGTCCCCCGCCTGGTTCCGGGTTGGACCGACCCCATCGTGATCGGCCGTCATGCGTTTGGCGACCAGTATCGCGCCACCGATTTCCTCGTCCCCGGCCCCGGCAAGCTGCGCATGGTGTGGGACGGCGACAACGGTGAGAAGATCGAAAAAGACGTCTTCACCTTCCCGAGTGCCGGTGTGGCCATGGGCATGTACAATCTGGACGATTCAATCCGCGACTTCGCCCGCGCCAGCATGAACTATGCCCTCGACCGCGGTTGGCCGCTGTACCTTTCGACCAAGAACACCATCCTCAAGGCCTATGACGGCCGCTTCAAAGATCTGTTCCAGGAAGTGTTCGACGCCGAATTCGCCGACCAGTTCAAGGCGAAGAACATCATCTATGAACACCGCCTGATCGACGACATGGTCGCGTCCGCGCTCAAGTGGAGCGGCAAGTTCGTCTGGGCATGCAAAAATTATGACGGCGACGTCCAGTCCGACACCGTGGCGCAGGGCTTCGGCTCACTGGGCCTCATGACCTCAGTCCTGCTCTCGCCCGACGGCAAGACTGTCGAAGCGGAAGCCGCGCACGGCACCGTCACCCGCCACTATCGCCAGCATCAGCAGGGCAAGGCGACCTCCACCAACCCTATTGCGTCGATCTTCGCCTGGACGCAGGGCCTTGCCTTCCGCGGCAAGTTCGACGGCACGCCGGAAGTGACCAAGTTCGCCGAAACGCTTGAGAAGGTTTGTATCGATACCGTGGAAAGCGGCGCGATGACCAAGGATCTGGCGCTCCTGATCGGCCCGGATCAGGCGTGGATGACGACGGAACAGTTCTTCGAACAGATCCGCGTCAATCTGGAAGCTGAAATGGCCAAATGGAACTGATACGCTTCTCAAGGCTTTCAGTACGGTAACGGAATGAAGGCGGCGCCACGCAAAGGCGCCGCCTTTTCCATGGCGGGAGATCAGCGATGACCACGACAACTCGGAAACGCCTGGAGGTCCGCACAGCGGTTCCGGCCGATGTCCGTGGCATTCAACGGCTTATCGCGCGCGTCTACCCCGGCATGGCCAATTATTCGCTTGCAACGCTGCGGGGCCAGATCAACAATTTCCCCGATGGCTGCTTCGTCGCGCTCTACGATAACAAGGTCGTCGGCTATTGCGCCACCATGCGCGTCAGCAAGACGATGGCCTTTTCCTTCCATGACTGGGAAGAAATCACCGCCAACGGTTTTGGCACCCGGCATAGCGCAGCCGGTGAGTGGCTCTATGGCTATGAAATGGCCGTCGATCCCAAGCTGCGCGGCCTGCGTATCGGCCAGCGCCTCTATGACGAACGCAAGGAGCTGGCCGAACAACTCGACCTTCATGGCATCGTCATCGCCGGCCGCATGCCCGGCTACGCCCGTGCCCGACGCAGGGTTGAAGGACCCGCCGACTATCTGGACAAGGTCGTTCAAGGCAGGCTGCGTGACCAGGTCATCAGTTTCCAACTCAAGAACCAGTTCGAGCCGCTTGGGGTGCTCGAAAATTACCTGCCAGAGGACAAGCAATCTGACGGCCACGCTGCCCATCTGGTTTGGCGCAATCCCTATGTCGATCCTGACGAAGCCCCCGAGATGCGCGTGCCGCGCGGTGTGGAAAGCGTGCGATTGGCGACCTGCCAGCTACAAGCCCGCGCCGTCGAGGATTTCGACGCGTTCATCCGCAACATCGAATATTTCGTCGATGTCGCGGCGGACTACCGTTCCGACTTCATCGTCTTCCCGGAATTGTTCACCCTTCCCTTGCTATCCTTCGAAACGAAGAAGCTCTCTCCGATCGAAGCAATCGACAAACTGACAGGCTACACCCCGCGCTTGACGAAGGAACTCACGCGGATGGCGCTGGAATATAATATCAATGTCATTGGCGGTTCGCATCCGACACGCGCCGATGATGGCGACATCCAGAACATCGCCTATGTCGCGCTGCGCGACGGGTCGGTGCATACCCAGGAAAAAATCCACCCGACGCCCAATGAGGCCTTTTGGTGGAACATAAAGGGCGGCGACGCCCTCGACGTGATCCAGACAGACTGCGGCCCAATCGGCGTCCTGATCTGCTACGACAGCGAATTTCCGGAACTGGCGCGCCGCCTGGTCGATCAGGGTGCGCGCATCATCTTCGTGCCATTCTGCACCGATTCGCGTCTGGGCTATATGCGCGTGCGCTATTGCGCGCAGGCACGAGCGATCGAAAACCAGTGCTATGTCGTCATGTCCGGCAATGTTGGCAACCTGCCCAATGTCGATAATATGGACATCCAATATGCCCAGAGCGCGATTCTGACGCCTTGCGACCTGCCCTTCGCCCGCGACGGCATCGCCGCGGAATCGACCGAGAATGTCGAAACGCTGACCATGGCGGACGTCAACCTCGCCGACCTTAGCTGGGCTCGCGCGGAAGGCACGGTGCGCAACCTGCGCGACCGGCGCTTCGACCTCTATCATATCGACTGGGACAGCAGCCCCGACCATGCGCATGCGCCAAGCGGCGGCCCTGTGCCAGCGGGCGGGCATAATGCTCCGGGCGGGGGGTGAGTAGGGCTGATCGCAAACGGCGCAATTACCGAAACTCATGAGCGCCCCGTCGCCTCAATGCTGCAGAAGCCAGCGAGCGACTAGCAGGCAGGAAACATCGCCAGCCGCTGGTCATTATTACCAACATGCCCTCAACCGCCATTGCCCAGTTCGACTATGATGCCGTCCAACACCGGCTAGACGTGCAATTCGTCAGCGGCAGGCGCTACAGCTATCATGATGTGCCTGAACAGTTAGCCGAAGGAATGCGTGCTGCTCCTTCCAAGGGCGCCTACTTCAACCGATACATCCGCGACCGTTTTCGGTTCACTCGACGGTGACGCTTTTTGCGAGGTTTCTTGGCTGATCGACATCAGTGCCCTTCGCCACCGCGACATGATATGCGAGCAGTTGCACCGGAACGGCATAGACCATCGGCGCGATCAGCGGGTGGACCTTGGGCATGGTGATCGTCGCAATGCAGCCATCGCCTGCCGCCTGCACGCCGTCATAGTCGGAGATCAGCACCACCTTGCCGCCGCGGGCCTGCACTTCCTGCATGTTGCTTACGGTCTTTTCGAACAGCGGCCCGCTGGGCGCAAGCACGATAACCGGCACCTTGTCGTCGATCAGGGCGATAGGACCATGCTTCATCTCGCCAGCGGCATAGCCCTCAGCATGGATATAGCTGATTTCCTTGAGCTTGAGCGCTCCTTCCAGCGCCAGCGGATAATCCGGTCCGCGCCCCAGATACAACACATCGCGCGCGCCCGCGATCAGGTGCGCCATTCCTTCGATCGATTCGTCATAGGCAAGCGCGCCATTGAGCGCGGCAGGCGCTTCAGAGAGGTGGCGCACCAGCTCCTTCTCAGCCCGCTCATCCAGCCGCCCCTTGGCTCGCGCCAGATTGGCGGCCAGTGCGGCCAGCACGGCCAGCTGGCAGGTGAACGCCTTGGTCGACGCCACGCCGATCTCCGGCCCCGCATGGGTGGGCAGCAACAGGTCCGCCTCACGCGCCATGGTGCTGGTGGGCACATTTACGACGGCGGCGATCTTCTGCCCCTCGGCGCGGGCATGGCGCAGAGCGGCTAGCGTGTCGGCGGTCTCGCCAGACTGGCTGATGACGATCATCAGCCCGCCCTCCTCCAGCACCGGCGCGCGGTAACGGAACTCGCTCGCCACATCGACATCTGCGGGTACGCGGGCGAACTGTTCGAACCAATATTTGGCGACCATTCCCGCATAATAGCTGGTTCCGCAGGCGACGATCGTCACGCGACGGATCGCGCCAAGGTCGAAATCGGGTATCGGCAAAGACACCCGGTCCTCCATCCGCTGGAGATAGGATTTAAGGGTCTGCGCAACGACCACCGGCTGCTCATAGATTTCCTTGAGCATGTAGTGGCGGTGATTGCCTTTTGAGATCAGCTCGCCAGTCACCCCGGATATAGTCACAGGACGCTCGACAGGAACATTGTCCTTGTCGAAAATTTCCGCGCCCTCTCCCGTAATGACGACCCAGTCGCCTTCCTCCAGATAGGCGATACGCTGTGTCAACGGCGCCAGCGCCAGTGCGTCGGAACCAAGGTAGGTCTCCCCATCGCCATAGCCCACGACCAGCGGCGACCCGAGGCGCGCGCCTATCAGCATATCGGGGTGGCTGCGGAACAGGATAGCGAGCGCGAAGGCACCGTGCAGGCGCGGCAATATCTGCGCCACGGCATCGCGCGGAGAAGCCCCAGATTCGACCAGTTCACTTACCAGATGAGCGACGACTTCGGTGTCCGTCTCACTGTCGAACTTGCGTCCCCGCGCCTGCAGTTCCTCACGCAGCGGCTTGAAATTCTCGATAATTCCATTGTGAACCAGCGCCACTTCATTCGTGGCATGCGGATGTGCATTGTTGGTGGTCGGCGCGCCGTGGGTCGCCCAGCGGGTATGCGCGATGCCGGTCGTGCCGGGCAGCGGGCAATCCCCCAGTTCCTTCACCAGGTTGGCCAGCTTCCCCTCAGCCCTGCGACGATCGATCGCGCCCATATTCACGGTCGCCACGCCCGCGCTGTCATAACCGCGATATTCCAGCCGCCTCAGGCCTTCGACCAACCGCTCCGCCACATCGTCCTTACCGACAATACCGATAATACCGCACATGAATCCTGAGCCCCAGAGCCGTGAGAGATGATCCTCGCCTGCCTATGGCACGATCGACAATCCAGCGACAGGGGCCAGTATCATTCTGGACGAATTGTCACGAGCAATACATCCGGCGGTGAAAGCATACGGATCGGCAACCCGCTGGTGCCGATTCCCGCGGATACAATCATTGATTTCGCACGCTCGCGAAACGTGCCGCAGGCATATCGCGTACCGAAGCGGGACGGCACATAAATGATGCCTGCAAAAGGAAACGCAACCTGACCGCAATGGGTATGCCCCACCAGCGCCAGCAGCCGCCTGTCGGGCAGAGCCGGAAAAACGTCAGGCCCGTGAGACAGGACAATCGGCGCCCCGCCCAACGCCTCCATAGCCTGCAAGGTACCGGGAATATCCGGGCGTCCGGTGTAGATGTCGCGCAACCCGCCGATCACCAGCGGCCCTCGGCGGACAGCCTGGTCCATCAACAACTGAATACCGATGCGATCGAACAGCTGACGCCATTGATTACGACCGATCCGAGCGTGACGCCGAGCATCATGGTTGCCCAGAACCGCCAACACCCCCATCGGCGCCTGCAAAGCCGCAAAGGGCGCTATGCTCGCGGCCGGGCCATAGGTCGCGCCGCCCTTGCGATCACCGATATAATCACCGCCGAGCAGGACGAGATCGGGCTTTAGGCCGTTCACCTGCTGCACAATACGCGCCATTCTTTCCGGGCTGTTGTCCGGCCCTGACAGATGGCTGTCGGTTATCAACACCACTGTCACCGGCCGCTGCTCCGCATCGGCGGGGTAAGGAAGCATTATTTCCGCGCGCCGCACGACTGGCATCGCGCGCGCATTACTAAAGAGCCACAGGACGAAGCCGAGCGACAACAACACGGGAATGAGTAACGCCCAGACGCAGCCTGGGCGGCGGAGCAGATGGGTCACTTGGCCGCTTTTCGCGCCTGCATGTGGACGCGGAAGCGCGCCGCCCAACCCGGCTTTGCCTCCTGCGCGGGGCGCACGAGGCAAAGGGCGTCGGCCTCCACCGCCTTCGTCACGACGCTGCCCGCACCAACAATGGCGCCTTCACCGATCCTGACAGGCGCAACCAACGCGCTGTTGGAGCCTATGAAGGCCCCGGCGCCGATCTCTGTGCGATATTTGAAGAAGCCGTCATAGTTGCATGTGATCGTGCCCGCGCCGATGTTCGCGCGCGGGCCGATGCTGGCGTCGCCTATATAAGACAGGTGATTGACCTTCGCGCCTTCACCCAATTCCGCCTTTTTCACTTCGACGAAATTGCCAACCTTCGCATTGATCCCAATCTTTGCTCCGGGACGTAGCCGCGCATAGGGACCGATCTCCGCCCCCGCATCAATGGTCGTCCCTTCAAGGTGAGAAAAGGCGTGGATGACCACATTGTCAGCAACTGTGACCCCCGGCCCGAACACAACGTTGGGTTCGATCAGAACATCGCGACCCAGCACCGTATCATAGGCGAAAAACACCGTTTCCGGCGCGACGAGCGTAGCTCCGTCGCGCATCGCTTCGCTGCGGCGCCGGTCCTGCCAGGCGGCCTCAACGACTGCCTGTTCCATGCGGCTGTTAACCCCCGCGACTTCCCATGCCTCAGCCTCTATGACCGCACTCTGGGCACCGGGCAGCATGACGACGTCGGGCAGATAATATTCGCCAGCCGCGTTATCGTTGCCAATCTGGTCGAGCAGCACGAACAGGTCGGTCGATCGCACAGCCATCAGGCCCGAATTGCACAAGGTAACGGCGCGCTCGTCCGCATTGGCATCCTTATACTCGACCATCTTCTCGATGATGCCCTGGCCTGAGGTGATGATCCGTCCATAGGCGGCAGCATCCTCAGGACGGAACCCCAGGACTACAGCACGCAGGTCATCCCCCTGATTAAGTCGGTCCAGCATCGCTCGCATGGTCTCAGGCCGCACCAGAGGCACGTCACCATAGAGGATCAATATGTCACCAGCAAAACCGGCGAGCGCATCATGCGCCTGCGCCACGGCATGGCCCGTCCCCAGTTGCTGGTCCTGCACCGCGATCACCGCTCCAGTGCCAGACACCTCCGCCTCCACCTGCTCCCGGCCAGCGCCGACCACCACGACCTGTCGCTCCGGCTTGAGTTCAGCGATGCTGCTCAGCAGGTGCAACAACATTGGCCGGCCAGCCACCGGATGCAGCACCTTGTGCTTGGTAGACTTCATGCGGGTGCCTTGGCCTGCGGCAAGGATGATAACGGCGAGTGGGCGGGTGGCGGTCACGGCGGATCGCGTCCTCTTCTTCCTGTGAAAGATCGACAAATCTCGCCGCTATCTGCCACGTTTGGCTTGCTTTTGCCACCGCCCAGACGGCATGAGCCGCCAATGACCAGCATCCCATTTGATATTGTCGGGTTCGACCTTGACGGCACCTTGCTCGATACCAGCGGCGACCTGACGGCTGCGGTGAATTACGCGATCGCCATTGATGGACGCTCCCCCTTTGGGGTGGATGCGATCCGACCCTTTGTCGGCAAGGGCGCGAAAGCCATGCTGGAACGCGCGCTAGCAGCGTCGGGTGGCTATGACGACGCCTTGCTGACAAAGTTGCTGCCGATACTGTTGGATTATTACGAGCAAAATCTGGCGATCTACTCGGTCCCCTATCCAGGCCTGGTGGCCGCGATGGACGCGCTGGAACGGGCGGGGGCAAAGCTCGCCATCTGCACGAACAAGGCGGAACGCTTCACGATCCCGCTGCTTCATCAGATCGGTCTGTCCAACCGCTTCGCAAGTGTCATAGGCGGCGATACATTGGGCGTGTCGAAACCTGACCCTGCCCCTATTCATGAGATGATCGCGCGCGCTGGTGGTGGCCGCGCCATTTTCCTGGGCGATACGATCAACGATATCGCGGGCGCACGCAACGCCCGTATCCCCAGCATAGCCGTCAGCTTCGGATTCCTTGATGGGCCCGTCGAAGAACTGCAGGCAGACGCAGTCATCCATCATTTCGACGAGTTGGCGCCGCTCCTGCAAAACTGGTCCCGTTGATCTCTACGCCCGCCTTTGATCCATAACGGATCAACATCTGGTCGATTCTGGAAGTATTTGTTAACGCAGGACTTATACCGCGCTCTCGACGGCCGGCCCGCGCCTGCTCCACTCGCAACAGCAGATGAAAGTCAGCCAGCATGGGCGAGAATTTCGCTTTCTTTCTGCCGGTCATGATGGCGAGCTTCGGCGTCATGTTCCTGATCGTCTGGGGATGGAATGTGCGCGCGGCAGGCTGGTGGAGCGCGGCCTTCTTTTGCGTGGCTGGCGGCTTTTCGGCACCGATGGGATTCGCGGCGATGCCGATGCCTGTCTGGGGTATTATCGCGGATCTTCTCTTTGCCACTGGTTTTCTGCTGTTCAGCCAGGCGCTGCTCCAACGCTGGCGCCCTTCCTGGCTTTTGACGGCGCGACTGGCGATCTGGGGCAGCTCAATACTGCTTTGCATCCTGGCCAATAGTATCGGTAATTTGCCCTTGGAGCTTGTCGCGTCCGATTTCGGCTGCTTCCTTCTGATCGCCCTGCCCCTCATCGCGGCAAAGGGCCATTTGGACGGCAGTGCTGATCGCGCACTTTTCGCGGCGGCGGCGCTTACCGCCTTGGATAATTTTCTTCGCGGCAGCACGATACCGCTCACAATCGCCGCTGATGGTGATTTTTTCACCAGTTCCTACGCCTATCTAATGCAGGCGCTTGCATGCGTATTCGGTCTGTTTCTCGCACTATCCGCGTTGGCGACCCAGGTGATCGATCTGCTTGGTCGTTATCAACGCGAAGCGATGGTGGATCCCCTGTCCGGCTTGTTGAACCGCCGGGGATTCGATGATGCGGTATCCAAAATCGAGGCCGCAGGACAGCCTGGGGGCAGCTTGGTCGTCTGCGATATCGATCACTTCAAGCTGGTCAACGATGAACATGGGCACGCGGTTGGGGACTCAGTGATCAGCACGCTCGCACAGTTGCTGACCGGGGCCGCTCCTGCGGGCGCGATCGCAGCCCGCTTCGGCGGCGAGGAGTTCGTCCTGTTCCTGCCTGGCGTCGATGCCGCTCACGCAGCGGAAATCGCCAACGATTTACGCGTCGGCTTTACGCAGACAGTGGCGGCAAAGCTGCAAATCGATCGTGCGCTGACCGCCAGCTTTGGCCTCTCCACGGTGCAGCGCAGTGATAGTTCGATCCACGACGCCATCGCCCGCGCAGACGAAGCGCTTTATGAAGCGAAGTCGCGCGGTCGCAACCGTGTGTGCGTTCGGCGCGCCCTTTCAAGGCCCGCGCCCGATCGCTCAGCCCCCACCCAAACAGCCTGCGCGTGAAACAGAAAGGGCCGCCCTGAGGCGACCCTTTCATCTCGATCAAGTAGCGGTCAGCGATCACATATGGATCGGCTTGCCCATCACCGCCATGGCGGCTTCCTTGATCGCTTCGCTATGCGTGGGATGGGCGTGGCAGGTATAGGCGATGTCCTCGCTCGATGCGCCGAACTCCATCGCCTGCGCCGCCTGCGCGATCATGGTGCCCGCAACCTTCGCGATCACCCAGATGCCCAGCACCTTGTCCGTCTCGGCATCGGCAATCACCTTCACAAAACCATCGGATTCATGATTGGTCTTGGCGCGACTGTTCGCCAACATGGGGAACTTGCCTACCTTGACCGGACCACGCTCCTTGGCGGCTTCTTCCGTCAGGCCAACGCCAGCGATTTCAGGACTGGTGTAAACTACCGACGGGATCACACCATGGTTCACGATTCCGGTCAGCCCAGCGATGTTCTCCGCAACAGCGATGCCTTCATCCTCGGCCTTGTGCGCCAGCATTGGCCCCGGGATTACGTCGCCAACAGCCCATACGCCAGGAACCTTGGTCGCAAAGTCATGATCGGTCTCGATCTGGCCGCGCGCGTTCAGCTCCAGGCCGATCTTGTCGAGACCCAGGCCATCCGTATTAGGACGGCGGCCGATCGACACCAGCACCACGTCCGCTTCGATCGTTTCCGAATCGCCCCCAGCCGCTGGTTCCACCGTCAGCGTGACGCCCTTCTTATGCGCTTCGGCACCCGTGACCTTGGTGCCGAGCTTATATTCAAAGCCCTGCTTCTTGAATATCCTGTTCGCTTCCTTGCGAACTTCCCCATCCATGCCCGGCAGAATCTGGTCCAAGAACTCCACGACCGTGACCTTCGCGCCCAACCGGCGCCAGACCGATCCCAATTCCAGACCGATGACGCCGCCGCCTATAACAACGAGGTGGCCTGGCACCTTGTCCAGTTCAAGAGCGCCGGTAGAATCGACGATCACGCCCTTTTTGTTGTCCACCTCAACACCGGGAAGTGGCGTTACCGAGGATCCGGTGGCGATGACGATGTTCTTGGCAGTGACGGACTTGCCCGCGACTTCGACCGTGTTAGGACCAGTAAAGCTGGCAAGGCCTTTCAGCCAATCGACCTTGTTCTTCTTGAACAAAAATTCGATGCCGCCGGTCAACCCCTTTACCGCATCCTTGCGCTGGCCCTGCATCGTGTCGAGATCGAGGCTCATCTTGTCGATCTTGACGCCCAGCTTCGCGAGCGCTCCGCCAGCTGCTTCCTCATAAAGCTCGGAGGCATGCAGCAGCGCCTTCGACGGAATGCATCCGACATTGAGGCAGGTGCCGCCCAACGTCTCGCGGCTTTCGGCGCAGGCGGTCTTGAGTCCCAGCTGCGCGGCACGGATCGCCGCGACATAGCCGCCCGGCCCCGCGCCGATCACCAGGACGTCATAATCGAAGTCTGCCATAACAATCTCCGTCCGCCCTGAGCCTGTCAAAGGGCTTGCTTCTTGTTTGTCCCTCACGCGGAAAGGACGGGGCTACGACAGGCTCAGCCCGAACGGGAAGACAGGGCGGGCCTTACAGATCGATCAGCAGGCGGGTCGGATCTTCGATCGCATTCTTCACCGCGACGAGGAATGTCACCGCTTCACGGCCATCGATCAGGCGATGGTCATAGCTGAGCGCCAGATACATCATCGGACGGATGACGATCTCACCATTGCGGACGACTGGGCGGTCCTCAATCCGATGAAGGCCCAGAACAGCCGACTGCGGCGGGTTGATGATCGGGCTCGACAGCAGCGAGCCGAAGACGCCGCCGTTGGAGATGGTGAAGGTGCCCCCCTTCATATCTTCCATCGTCAACGTGCCTTCCTTGGCCTTCTTGCCGAAGCTGCCGATCGTCTTTTCGATATCGGCAACGCTCAGGCTCTCCGCATTGCGGATCACCGGTACGACGAGCCCGTTGGGTGCCGACACCGCGACCGAGATGTCGGCGAAGTCGTTATAGACTATCTCATCGCCTTCGATCTGCGCGTTGACACCGGGGATATCCCGAAGCGCCATACAGACCGCCTTGGTGAAGAAGCCCATGAAGCCCAGACGAACGCCATGCTTCTTTTCAAACAGGTCCTTGTACTTCGCGCGCGCCTCAATGACGTTGGTCATGTCGACGTCATTATAGGTGGTGAGCAGCGCTGCGTTATTCTGCGCCTCCTTGAGGCGTTTGGCGACGGTCTGGCGCAAGCGGGTCATCTTGACGCGCTCCTGCTTGCGGCTGGGTCCCGCTGCCGGTGCTTCGGCGGCAGGTGCCGCCGCGGCAGCCGATGCGCTCGCCTTTGCCGTACCCGCAGCGACGGCGGCCATGACATCGTCCTTGGTCAGGCGACCGTCCTTGCCGGTGCCCTTGATCTTGCTCGGATCAAGGCCATGCTCCAGCACCAGCCGCCGCACAGCGGGCGAAAGGGTCAGATTGCCACCTTCTTCCTCATCGGCGGGTGCCGATGCGGCCGGTGCCGGCGCCGCTGCTTCCGCCTTTGCGGCGGGGGCCGGCGCAGCCGCTGGCGCCGTTGTGGTGGCCGCGCCTTCGTTGATCATTGCCAGCAGCGCGCCGACGTTTACCGTGTCGCCTTCCTTGGCAATGATGTCGCCCAGCGTGCCCGCGACCGGCGCTGGCACATCGACAGCGACCTTGTCGGTTTCAAGGCTTACGATCGGCTCGTCTGCCTTCACGGCCTCGCCCGGTTTCTTGAGCCACTGGCCGACAGTTGCTTCGGTGACGGATTCGCCCAGGGTGGGGACTTTGACTTCGGTTGCCATAAGCTGTCTCAGCCTTTCTTCTGGCGGCGGATTTCTTCACGAACGCTGTGACCCAGCGCATCGGCGACGAGGGCGCCCTGTTCGGCGACATGGCGCTTCGCCAAGCCAGTAGCGGGCGACGCGGCAGCCTTTCGACCGGCATAGCGGGCGCGCATGGGCGCTTTGTCAGCTTGCGCCAGCGCTTCCTCGATATAAGGTTCGACGAAGAACCAGGCACCGTTGTTGCGCGGCTCTTCCTGGCACCAGACTACGTCTTCAAGGTTGGTCATCCGCTTGATACGGGTGGCCAGCGCCTCAGTTGCGAAGGGGTAGATCTGTTCGATACGAACGATCTGAACATCCTTGTCACCCGCCGCGTCGCGCGCTTCGAGCAGGTCGTAGAATACCTTGCCCGAGCAGAGAACCAGACGACGGGTTTCGCGATCGTCCGCTGCGTTGGGATCCGACAAGATACGCTTGAAGTGGGTATCTCCCTGGAAGTCCTCCGCCTTGCTGACCGCCAGCTTGTGACGAAGAAGCGACTTGGGCGTCATGATGATCAGCGGCTTACGGAAAGACCGCAGCATCTGACGGCGCAGGACATGGAAATAATTAGCGGGCGTCGTGATGTTCGCGACCTGGATATTCCCCTCCGCACAAAGCTGGAGGAAGCGTTCCAGACGGGCCGAGCTATGTTCCGGCCCCTGCCCTTCATAGCCATGCGGCAACAGGCAGACGAGGCCGTTGGAGCGCAACCACTTCGTCTCGGACGATGCAATATACTGATCGAACACAATCTGAGCACCGTTGGCGAAATCGCCAAACTGGGCTTCCCAAAGCACCAGGCTCTTGGGATCCGCCAGCGCGAAGCCATATTCGAAACCAAGCACCCCATATTCGGAAAGCGGCGAGTCCAGCACCTCAAAGCGGCCGTGGGGAACGGTGGAGAGCGGGATATATTTATTCTCGCTGTCCTGATCGACCCAGACGGCATGACGCTGGCTGAAAGTGCCGCGGCCTGAGTCCTGCCCCGACAGGCGGACGCCATAGCCTTCCGAAAGCAGCGAGCCGAATGCCAGCGCCTCGCCGGTCGCCCAGTCGAAGTTCACACCGTTCTTGAACATCTCGGCCTTGGCTTCGATCACGCGCTTCAGCGTCTTGTGGACGTTGAGTCCTTCGGGAACCGTGGTCAGCGTCTTGCCAAGGCTGTCGAACAGCTTTTGGCTGATGGCGCTTTCCACATTCTGGCGCGCGGTTTCGGCATCGGCGGGCTTATGCAGGCCCGACCAGCGCCCGGCAAACCAGTCCGCCTTGTTGGCCTTATAGCTTTTCGCGGCCTCGAACTCTTCCTCAAGATGGTTGACGAAGTCGCCTGTCACCTTGTTCACGAAATCATCGTCAACCACGCCTTCCGCCTTGAGCCGCGCCGAATAAACGTCGCTGACAGGGGGGTGCTGGCGGATCTTCGCGTACATCTGCGGCTGAGTGAAGCTGGGTTCGTCACCCTCATTATGGCCGAAGCGGCGATAACACCACATGTCGATGACAATATCGCGATGGAAGGTCTGACGATATTCGATCGCCAGCTTGCATGCGAAGGTCACGGCTTCCGGATCATCGCCATTGACGTGCAGGATCGGCGCCTGAACGCCCTTCGCCACATCGCTGGGATAGGGCGACCCGCGCGAAAACTGCGGCGAGGTCGTGAAGCCGATCTGGTTGTTGACGATGAAATGGATGCAACCGCCGGTATTGTAGCCAGACACGCCCGAGAAGCCGAGGCATTCCCACACGATGCCTTGGCCTGCAAAGGCGGCGTCGCCGTGGATAAGCACAGGCAGGACCTGCTCATGCTTGTTCAGATCGTCACGGAAGGTCTGCTGCGCGCGCACCTTGCCCAGGACAACCGGATCGACTGTTTCCAGGTGCGACGGGTTGGGCACCAGCGACATGTGGACCTTGATGCCGTCGAACTCGCGATCGGTGGAGGTGCCAAGATGATATTTGACGTCGCCCGAACCGCCGACATCCTCAGGATTGGCAGTGCCGCCAGAGAATTCATGGAAGATAACACGGAAGCCCTTGGCCATTACATTGGCCAGGACGTTCAGACGGCCACGATGGGCCATGCCATATACGATTTCGCGAACACCCAGCGCGCCGCCATGCTTGATAATCGCTTCGAGCGCGGGAATCATGGATTCGCCGCCATCCAGGCCGAAACGCTTGGTGCCAACATATTTGCGGCCCAGGAACTTTTCGTACTGCTCACCCTGGATCACCTTGGACAGGATCGCCTTCTTGCCCTCAGGCGTGAAGTGGATCTCCTTGTCCTTGCCTTCCAGCCGGTCCTGCAGGAAACGGCGTTCCTCGACATCGGCAATGTGCATATATTCCAGGCCGACATTGCCGCAATAATTGGCACGCAGGATCGCGACGATCTCGCGCACGGTCGCATATTGCAGCCCCAGGGTGCCACCAAGATAGATTTTTTTCTCAAGGTCATGCAGACCGTGATATTCTGCCGTCAGGTCAGCGGGCAGATCACGATGCGTAAGGCTTAAGGGATCGAGATTCGCCGCCAGATGCCCGCGCACGCGATAGGTCCGAATAAGCAGTTGCGCGCGGATCGCATCATCAGCGGCGCTGACCGCGTCCGCATCTGAAACCGCTTTGCCCGCTGCCTTGGCAGCCGCCTTCACAGCCACCTGCATCTGCGTCGGATCAAGGGCGCCGGTCAGGTCATCCGTGTCCGTCAGCGGCCAGTTGGAGCGTGCCCAGCTAGGTCCACGCTCAGCCTCAAAATCCTGGTTCTCGTAACCCATTTCATGCGTCCCATGCCGACCGCGTGCAGTCGCGGAGCGGGGTAACGAGCGACCGGGGTGCAGCCCGGTCGCCTTGCCTGCTCTGGCTTAGCCTTTCAGCACTTCCACCAGCGTCGAGCCAAGCTCAGACGGGCTGGCAGCAACCTTGATGCCGGCCGCTTCCATGGCAGCGATCTTGCTTTCCGCGTCACCCTTGCCGCCCGACACGATCGCGCCGGCATGGCCCATGCGGCGACCCGGAGGCGCCGTGCGGCCAGCGATGAATCCAGCCATCGGTTTCTTGCGACCACGCTTGGCTTCGTCGATCAGGAACTGGGCGGCCTGTTCTTCCGCGTCGCCGCCAATCTCACCGATCATGATGATCGATTCGGTTGCGTCGTCAGCCAGGAACAGTTCCAGCACGTCGATGAAGTTGGTGCCGTTGACCGGGTCGCCGCCGATGCCGACCGCAGTGGTCTGACCCAGACCCGCATTGGTGGTCTGGAACACGGCTTCATAGGTCAGGGTGCCCGAACGCGATACAACGCCGACCGAACCCTTGGAGAAGATCGAACCGGGCATGATGCCGATCTTGCACTCATTGGGGGTAAGGACGCCGGGGCAGTTCGGGCCGATCAGGCGCGACTTGCTGCCAGACAGGGCGCGCTTTACGCGCACCATGTCGAGCACCGGGATACCTTCGGTGATGCATACGATCAGCGGGATTTCGGCATCGATCGCTTCAAGGATCGAATCCGCAGCGAACGGCGGCGGAACGTAGATGACCGAAGCGTCAGCGCCGGTCTTCGACTTGGCTTCCGCAACCGTGTCGTACATCGGCAGGCCGATATGGCTCGAACCACCCTTGCCGGGCGTAACGCCGGCCACCATCTGCGTGCCATAGGCAAGCGCCTGTTCGGTATGGAAGGTGCCGGTAGCGCCGGTCATACCCTGGGTGATGACCTTGGTGTTCTTGTTCACCAGAATGGACATGTCAGTCCCTTTGCATTCCGTGGACGTGGCACTTCATGTGGAGGCAGCTTGCCCCAGGCTGCGCACTCACCTGGGACATGCTGGTGCAGCTCTTGAAGCTCAGGCGAGCGAAGAATCGATGCCCTTGCAGGCTTCGAGCAATTCCTTGACGGCATCGACAGAAACCTGAAGGTTTGCCTTGGCCTCGTCATTGAGGTCGATTTCAACGATCTGCTCGACGCCAGCCTTGCCGATGATCACGGGCACGCCGACATAGAGATTGTCAACGCCATACTGGCCGGTCAGGTTCGCGGCGCAGGGCAGCAGGCGCTTCTGGTCGAACAGATACGCTTCCGCCATGGCGATGCCGCTGGTCGCGGGCGCGTAGAAGGCCGAACCGGTCTTGAGCAGGGCAACGATTTCACCACCGCCGGAGCGGGTGCGCTGCACGATCGCGTCGATGCGCTCCTTGGTCGAACGGCCCTGCTTGATAAGGTCAGGGATCGGAATGCCCGCAACGGTCGAATATTCGACGACCGGGACCATGGTGTCGCCATGACCGCCCAGCACGAAGCTGTTCACTTCCTTCACCGACACCTGGAATTCTTCAGCCAGGAAATGGCTGAACCGCGCGGAGTCGAGAACGCCCGCCATGCCGACGACCTTGTTATGCGGCAGGCCGGAAAATTCGCGCAGCGCCCAAACCATTGCGTCGAGCGGGTTGGTGATGCAGATGACAAAGGCGTTCGGGGCATTGTTCTTGATGCCCTCGCCCACCGCCTTCATGACCTTGAGGTTGATGCCCAGCAGGTCGTCGCGGCTCATGCCCGGCTTGCGAGCGACACCGGCGGTGACGATGATAACGTCGGCATCCTTGATGTCGGCATAGTCATTGGTGCCCGTGATCTTTGCGTCAAAGCCTTCCACTGGGCCGCACTGCGACAGATCCAGCGCCTTGCCCTGCGGCACGCCTTCGACCACGTCGAAGAGGACGACATCGCCCAGACCCTTGAGAGCAGCGAGATGCGCGAGCGTACCGCCGATGTTACCAGCGCCGATGAGCGCGATCTTCTTACGGGCCATATGCAATCATCCTCCAAGCACGGATATATGGAATTGCCGCCCGCTTAAGCCCTTATCCCTGCCGTTTCAACCTACGAAACACGCTTCGCCCAATTTATCTTTGCAATTCATTCGCAGTTGCATTAGTGGCTGTTTCGCCCCTGTCCGCATGCGCTCCTACCCTGGCGCATCGCCCTTCCCGCAGCGGCCACCTGCCGGACGCTTCCCATCGGGGGGAGCGTCCGGGCTATTTCCAAGCAGGCTGCCAATGCATGGGCATGCGATCAGAAGGTGAAAAAGTCTATTTCGGGCCGTGGCCGAGGGCCAGATAATCATCCGACTGCATTTCCATCAGCCGGGACACTGTGCGCTCGAATTCAAATGCGCCATCGCCTTCCGGATAGAGCCGTGCCGGCTCAGCATCGGCCGCCGCAAGCAGCTTCACCTTATACTCGTAAAGCGCATCGATCAGCGTCACGAAACGCGCAGCTTCATTGCGGTTTTCCGGTCCCAACACCGGAATGCCGACCAGGATAACGGTGTGGAACCGCCGCGCGATAGCCAGATAATCGGGCGCGCCCCGCGCTTCGGCGCACAGACGCTTGAAAGAAAAAACCGCGACACCCTTCAAGCTTTTAGGCACGTGCAGCGTCCGTCCGCCCTGGACGGCAATATCTTCTGCAGGAACCTTCGCGCGATTTTCCACTGGATAGTCCGTGAGACGGAAGAAGGCTTCGGACAGCGCCTTGGTCGCCTCTGGGCCATTGGGCGCATGCCACAGCTTGGCGTCGCCCAGTCGATCGAGCCGGTAGTCGGTCGGACCGTTAAGGGTCATGACGTCCAGCCGTTCCTTGATCAGGTCAATGAAGGGCAGAAAAAGCTGGCGATTGAGGCCATTCTTGTAGAGTTCGTCCGGCTCGCGGTTGGATGTGGTGACGATCGTCACGCGCTGCTCGAGCAGGCCGGCAAAAAGGCGAGACATGATCGCGGCGTCCGCCATATTGTTGACGACCATCTCGTCGAAGCAGAGCAGCCGGGCCTCTTCCGCCAGCGATTCCACGACGGGGGGGATCGGATCGCCTTTCTCCGCCTTGCGCGCTTCGGCCAGCCGCGCATGAACGTCGAGCATGAATTCGTGGAAATGGGCGCGCTTCTTACGGTGGATCCTCACCGTATCGAAGAACAGGTCCATCAGCATCGATTTGCCGCGCCCTACTCCACCCCACATATAAAGGCCGCGCGGCGGCTCGGGCGCCTTACGAAGCAGCTTCCACAAGGTCGAGCCGCGTGGCGGAGCCGCTTCCAGCTCCTTTTGAAGAGCATCCAGGCGACGGGCAGCGGCCTCCTGATCGAAATCAGCGCGCAATTCGCCCGCCGCGACAAGCGCGCGATATCGCTCGATCACGCTGCTCATTTGGGGGATGGCGCCTTGCCCAAGGTTGCCGTCGAAGACGCAATCAGCCCATCATCCTGACAGATAGTCAGGCGCATGAACATCAGCCGCCCGGTTTCACGGAGCAATTCGACCTCCGCTTGCACGGGCGGCCCAACTTTGCCTGCCGCACAATATTGCATGGACAGGTCAACCGTCACAGCCCCGACCTGTTCCGGGCGACCCATGGCCACAAGGCCCGCAAAATAGGCGTGATCTGCAAAGCCCGCCAGAAACCCGCCGTGCAATGATCCCAGGCGATTGGCGTGGGACGAGCGGGTTTCCAGCATGACGATGGCTTTTGTGGAGCCTTCGCCTCGCGAATAGCTGGGACCGATCGATAGGTCGAGAAAGTTCCCCACTACCGGTTCGGTCCAGATCAGCCACCCAGCCCACGGCCCATCAGGCACGCGGCTCACACAACCCGCATCGCCACTCACGCTTGTCAGAGCTGCCGTTCGACCATCATCTTCTTGGTCTCCGCGATCGCCTTCGCCGGGCTCAAACCCTTCGGGCAGACGTTCGCGCAGTTCATGATCGTATGGCAGCGATAGAGGCGGAAGGGATCTTCCAGCTCATCCAGGCGCTCGCCGGTATATTCGTCGCGGCTGTCCGCCAGCCAGCGATAGGCCTGGAGCAGAATGGCCGGACCGAGGAACTTGTCCGAATTCCACCAGTAGCTGGGGCAGCTGGTCGAACAGCAGGCGCACAGGATGCACTCATAAAGGCCGTCAAGCTTCTCGCGGTCGGCGGGCGACTGGAGCCGCTCCTTACCGCTCGGCGGGGGGCTGACGGTTTGCAGCCATGGCTTGATCGAATTATACTGCGCGTAGAAATGCGTGAAGTCGGGGACGAGATCCTTGATGACGTCCATGTGCGGCAGCGGCGTGATGCGCACTTCCTTGCCCGCGCATTCCTCGATCGAGGTGGTGCAAGCGAGGCCATTCTTGCCATTCATGTTCATGGAACAGGAACCGCATATGCCTTCGCGGCAGGAACGGCGGAACGTCAGCGTCGGATCATATTCATTCTTGATCTTCAGCAGCGCGTCGAGAACCATCGGCCCACAATTGTCGAGATCGATCTCGAACGTGTCATAGCGCGGATTCTGACCCGAGTCGGGGTCGTAGCGATAGACCTTGAAGCTCTTGACGTTGCTTGCCCCGTCAGGCGCCTTGTGGGCCACGCCCTTACCGGAAATCTTGCTGTTCTTGGGCAGAGAGAATTCGGCCATCTTATTCGCTACCTCGCGGATGTCATGATGCGCAGCTGGCTTGCAATGGGTCGGCGCAATAGCAAAGATCCGGAAAAGGTCCAGCCCTTAGGTTGTACGACCGTTGCCAAAACCGGCAGCGCCCTTCATGGGCAAATCCATTCGACGATCAGGAGCATGCATTGGCGAAGATCGCTTTTCTAGCCATTTCCGAAGCGCACCAGATTTTCCACTGGCTCCCCGGCGCGCTTCAACTGGCGCGCGCCTACCCCATTGAGGTAACAGTTCTTTCACCGTCACGCCGGATGCTCGAATTTATTGATAGCTTCGATACCGAGAAACGCCTTTCTTTGCAGAAGCTGAGAAAGCCACCCTTCTCGCCTGACTCGCTGTTTCAGTTGCCCTCGCGTCTGGCGGTGCTTCTGATGAACTATGACCGGCTGTCCCTTTTCCCTTATATCGCGACCACGGAAGTTTCCTCAGCGCATTTGCGAAGGATTCCTGGTTTTTCAGCGCGAATGATCCATTTGAAGCACGGCGCCGGGGATCGGGAAGGTGGCTATAATCCCCGCCACGCCGCGTATGATTTAACACTGGTGATGGGGGAGAAGGACAGGGCGCGCCTCATTGAGAGAGGGCTTGCCACGCTCGATGATTGCGAGGTCACAGGATATTCCAAATTCGAGTTGATGGGCCCACCCAGACGCTTCTTCACCAATGACAATCCGGTCATCCTCTATAATCCGCATTTCGACCGGAAACTGTCGCCTTGGCATGACCATGCCGAAAGCATCCTGCGGCATCTGGAAAGTCTGCGGAATTTCAACTTTATCATCGCGCCCCATGTCAAGAGCAACGCGGGGCGGTTGCTTCGCTCTTCATCCCAGAACATCCGGATCGATCTTGGCAGTCGCTATTCTATTGACATGACATACGTGAACAGCGCGGACATCTATATGGGCGATATTTCCAGCCAAGTTTATGAATTCATCAGGCAGCCGAGACCCTGCATTTTCACGAATTTCGTGAACATCGACTGGCAGCAGCGCGACCAATTCGCCCACTGGCATATGGGTCAGGTCATCAACAGCCTGACCGAACTGGAGCCCGCTCTCGCTCGTGCTGATGAGCGTCAAGCCCAATACCAGACGCTCCAGGAGAAACGCTTCGCATTGTCCGCCAGTATCGAGCAGCGCCCCGCGTCCCAACGACAGGCGGACGCCATTGCGCATTTCATGTCGATCAGCCCTGCGGCGCTTGGCTAACCGGCGGCCTTATTTTCTCGCTGACCGACCCGGCAAGGGCCATCCATTGCGAGCCCACCGCATCGTTGCCATAGAGTGTCTCGATATGCTTTCGCGCGGCCTCGCATCCCGCATCGTCGCTTGGATGGGTCGCTCGATAGCGATGTAGCCCCTGCTGCCAGTCATCCAGCACGATGAACGGCCGCAGCTCTTCATAAGCGGGGATAGTATCCGCGATCACACCCAGCCCCGCGCGCAACGCCGTAGCAGGTCGGTTGATCGTCTTGCCAACGGTATAGTCGTTCTTCGCAACTGGGACGATAGCTACGTTGTGCATCTTCATGGCTGGCCAGAAACTGCCCAACGTCCAAGGAAGATAGAAGTGCGGGATATCCCACTGGCGGGATGCGCTCCAGTAACGAAGGCGCTGATCTCCGATAATGGTCAGGGTGACTTTGTGCGACCGGGAAAATAGCTCCAACTCTCGCACAGCGGCGTGGACATGCACCAAGCCGGACCTGCTGCCTTGGCACTTCCCGAACCAAACACAATGCATTGCACCTGTGTGAATTCGCTGGAAGCGACGCAGCCGCATCATGTCAAAACGCTCCTTCAGCGAAAGACGGCCACTCAGAGTGGATAAATCCTCCAGCATGTCGGGAATGACGAGTTGTTGAGCACTCATAAGCGGGACTCGGCCGCTTATCTGCTCCTGAAGCGCCGGGGTAGCGTAAACGACAACGTCGGCGAGCAAGAGAATCTCCCGCAAACATTCGATTTTGCGGGCCTTGGCCGGGCTGTCCTTGGCTTCGAAGATGTTGTCGCAAATGTCGAAGATTACGCGCTTGCCAGCCGCCTTGGCCGCACGCGCCAAGAGCAGGGTTGCAGATTGCAGCGACTTGGAAAAGATGATCGCTTCATAGGCTTCGACACCTTTCTCCGGGTCAAACAAATCTGTCTTCACGCCCCTGCCCCGGAGATATTCCATAGGTTGAAGCAGACGGAGCCTGATACTCGCCTTAGAAGGATCGAAGCTCTTCGCGTACCATCCGATCAAGATATTTCCTTCGTGCGACAGCGGGGGCATTGCCATCGTTTTCCGGCAGTCGCTCTAAAATACGCGACGCTCATTGCAAGCTGGAATATCGGCACACTTATAGCTAGCGCAGCAGTTCGGGTGCTTCCTCACTTAAAGGAATAATCACTTTGGACGATGCGGTGCGGTTCGTGAATGAAAATCAGACGCCTGTCTGGGGCATATCCAATAAGGAACGATGCCGTCGTTTGACCGTGAGCGCGACACAAGCAGGAGCGGCCGTCGCCTCGAGCCATCAACTAATCTTCAATCTTCGCTACGTCTTCGACCCTCTGTTGCTCCGATTGGTGTTAGAGGAGCCCGGTACCGTTTTCACCTGGAACGGTGAATTGGTCGTCGCGCAGACGCCATCGGGCACCGATCCATTACACGCCTCCCATGTCATCGACCTTGCCGATGGCCGCAAGCTCTACAACCGCCAACTGCGCAAGCTGGAGCAGCCCTTTGTCCGCGAACTGACCCCCGCTACCCGGCGTGAGATCGAACGGCGCAGCTATATGGGCGCCTATAAGGGCGTGACGGATCTGCTCACCAAATATCTGTGGCCCGAACTGGCGCTGTGGCTTACCCGCTTCGCAGCGTCGATCCACATGACGCCGAACATGGTCACTGCCATCGGCGCCACCTTCTGCCTGATTGCGACCTATCTTTTCGCGCAGGGCATGTACTGGACCGGCATGCTGGCGGGCTTCATCTTCATGGTGCTGGATACCGTGGATGGAAAGCTGGCGCGCTGCACCATCACATCGTCCAAATGGGGCAATGTCGCCGATCATGGCGTCGACCTGATCCATCCGCCTTTCTGGTGGTATTTCTGGGGCGTGGGGCTGTCGGCGTGGGGGCTAGCGCTGCCGAACGGGACCTTCGCAGTCGTCATGGCGATCATCGTGGGCGGCTATGTGCTCCAGCGTTTGATCGAGGGGATGTTCATCAAGGATTTCGGGATGGACATTCATGTGTGGAGACGGTTCGACAGCTGGTTCCGGTTGATCACGGCGCGGCGCAATCCCAATATGGTGATCCTGTTCGTTTCGCTGCTCGCGGGGCGGCCGGATCTGGGGCTGATCGCGCTTGCGTGGTGGACGGCGATCTCATTGATCGTTCATGCGGTGCGGTTGCTGCAGGCCTATGGTGAGAAGCGCGCGGGGCGGGCGATCGTCAGCTGGATGGAGGCGAAAGCGTGAATGAAACCATTGAAAGATTCGGTTTTCCAGCGACACTGGTGGCCGAGTATGAGCATTGGGTCGTGTTGCTGCGTCCGGCGCAGGCGACGCTGGGGTCGCTGGTGCTGGCGGCGAAGTCTGACGCTACGGCTTTCGGGGATCTTGAGGGGCAAGCCCATGCCGAACTGGCCCAGGTGACCAAGGCGATCGAAGCAGCGCTTTCAGAACTGATCGGTTATGAAAAGATCAATTACCTGATGCTGATGATGGTCGATCCGCATGTCCATTTCCATGTCCTGCCGCGCTATGAGGGTAGCAGGGAGCATGCGGGGATGACCATCACAGATGCAGGCTGGCCGGGCCAGCCGGACCTTGGCAGCGCGGTCAAGCTGGACAGCGCGCAGATCGCGGCGCTGACCGGCTGGATCAAACCCTATTTCGCGTAGCGCCCTTCGGCCAGCCAGCGAGCGGTAAGCGTATTGGCGGCATCCACATCCTGCGGGAAATCGACCTCCTGCCAATCCAGCCCCTGGATAGACACGGTGCCTACCCGGTTGCCCCTGGCGATCAGGTCGATCGCGCGGAGATACCAGCGTTCGACCCCTTCGGGCGTGCGCATCATCTGGTCGATCTGGCTGCGGAAGATCGCAGGCCCCTCCCCCCGAAACGCCAGCATGCCGATCGATTCGGCGTTGGTGTCGGGGGGCAGCAAACGCTTGCCGATGGCGTGCAGGCGGCCTTCCGCATCGCGGTTCACCTTCATGTCGTCATCGTCATATTCGGCCTTCACATCGACCGTGACGGTGATGGCGTCCTGCGCCCCTGCGATCAGCTTCGCCACGATCTCGTCCGATATGATCGTGTCGCCATTCAAGATGATGAAGTCCCGGTCCATCTCCTCCCGCGCGATCCAGCAGGTGCCCAGATTATCCGCGACCTGGAAGAAGGGGTTGAACAGCGTGCGGATGCGCGCGCCCGTTTCCCGGTAAAGCTGGAGTGCATGATCCTCCACCCGCTCCGTCCGAAAGCCGGTGACGACGACGATGTCCGTCACGCCATTGGCGACCAGCGCCGCGACCTGCCAACTGATGAGGCTGCGGCCGTTGAAGTCGATCATGCACTTGGGCACGTCGCGGGTCAGCGGCAACAGGCGCGAGCCCTGCCCGGCGGAAAGGATGATGGCTTTGCTGATGCTCATGGAAAGGCGCCATAATGGCTTTGCCCCGGCGAGGGAAGCCGAGGAGATATTTGCCCTTCGCGCCGCATTTCCCTAGATAGCCGGGCAAGAGGCGGTGAGCGAAAGGCCCGGAACACAAGTGGACAGCATGGACGGGTCGAGCGAGGCCAAGGCAGGCTTTGCCCGCATCCTGGCAAATACCGGCTGGCTGCTGGGCGGCAAGGGCGTGGGCGCGGTGCTCAGCCTTGCCTATCTGGCGATCATCACCCGGACGCTGGGCGTTGCCGATTTCGGCCGCTTCGCACTGATCCTGAGCGCGGCGACGATCGTCAAGACGCTGGTGAGCTTCGAAAGCTGGCAGATCGTCGTGCGTTATGGGCAGCCGCACCTGATGACCGCCAATCATGACGCGCTTAACCGGGTGCTGCGTTTCTGCATTCTGATCGATCTGGCGTCGGCGGCGGCGGGCGGCGTGATCGCGGCGGTCATCCTGGTCGCGTTCGGGCCGATGATGGAGCTGTCCCCCGCGATGGCGTGGCAGACATGGCTGTTCTGCATGGTCATGATGATCACCATCCGGTCGTCCCCGACAGGTGTGCTGCGCCTGTTCGACCGATTCGATCTGGCGGCCGCCGCGGAAACCATGGTGCCGATAGGCCGCATGATCGGCGCGCTTGTCGCATGGGCGTTGATGCCGGACATCACAGGTTATCTGATCGCCTGGGCGGTGGCGGAGCTGCTGTGCGCGGCGACATATTGGCGGCTGGCGCTGCGCGTGGGCAGCGAGCGGCTGGGCAGCTGGCGCGCGGGCCGGGCCATGGAGGCGCGGCTGGAAAATCCCGGCATCATCGGTTTCCTGACCGCGAGCAACCTGCAAACCACACTGGTTTCCATGGGACAACAACTGGCGGTGCTGGTCGTGGGGTTGTTCGCGGGGCCTGCGGGCGCGGGCCTCTATCGGCTGGCCAATCAGCTTGCCCAGTCGCTGACGAAGATTTCCGGCCTGCTTTCCCGCAGCATCTTCGTTGAGTTGAGCCGGACCCATAGCAGCCATGGGCAGGACGAGTTGCGGACGCTGTTTCGGCGCACCAATCGGCTGGCCTATGTTTCCGGGGCGGTGATCATTGCGTTGATCCTGATGCTGGGGCGCCCGTTGCTGGGTCTGATCGCGGGCGATGCTTTCCTGCCCGCCTATCCGCTGCTGCTGCTGCTGGGCATTGCGGCCTGCATCGACCTACTGGGCGTCAGCTATCGCCCGCTGCTGATGGCGACTGACCGGGCGTCGCTGTCGCTGCGTATCACGCTGGTGACGACGGTCTTGCTGCTTGGCTTGCAGGCGGTGCTGCTGTCGATGCACGGGACCATCGGCGCTGCGAGCGCGAATGTGATCGCGTCGGTGGTGGGGTTTGTGATGATGGGGCTGGCTAGCCGGAGGGCGGTGGCGAAGGGTGGTGCGGGTTTGGGGTGATGGGCGTGTGAGCGCATTATGAGCCGCCTTAGAAAGGGGTCATGGAAAGTGACGAGTTGCCATATTAGTTACGGCAAATTGCAGACGTAAAAGACTTGTATCCAATCCCGCAGCCGATCAAAGCGCAGCCTCGCGCTTCGACGGTTCCCAGGCACTTCGGGTTGCCACCCTTGCGCGGATGGATCTCTTTCGGCGCCTTCCTCTCGGCAGGCTCGCCGATGCCTGCTTCGTTGATCTGGCTTTCTCAGCTTGCTGGCTTAAACACGGTTGCTTCCACTAACTCCGCAGTGCGAATTATCGGGTCAACATCTCCGAAGCAGGGCATGTCATCTTCATTCCATCTCAGGCCCATCAATGCGGATTTAGCGCGCTCGCGTTGCACCGGACGAAATGATCCATGCGCCTCGGTGACCCGCTCAAGCGCAGCGCCGATTTCGTGATCGAGTTCTATCACCTCGCCGAAATTCCACATAGCAAAGCTCTCGTCCCCTCGCCATTCGACGCCATGAGCATTCACGAATATGCACGGCCTCGGCCGGATGCAAAATTCGTACACTTGGCTGCTCACATCGCCAATGTAGATGTCCGAACCCAATGTATAGGTCATGTCGATCGATCTTTCCGATCCCAGGTCTACCGCGACCCGGCCCTGTACTGATAAATTATTCCACTCCTGCCGCTTTGCTTCGCTCCAGCCTTGGGCAAGCCGCACATGCGGCGCGATGACCAGGTTAAACCGCTCTTCCTTCATGACAGCGTCAACCAAAGGGCGGACGAACATATCAGCTGAACCTAAGCTCTTCTTGAAGTGGGGATTATACAAGATGGTGGGTAGTTGATTTGAGAACAGGCGAGGACGGCTCTCAACTGATTTGAGCATCGCTGCGATCTTTACAGGGCCGCCAACATGGCATTGTGTCGGCGCGACAACGCCCGACCCGATTAGCCGGTCGCGATCCTTTGCACCCGCTACGATGACATGGTCGAACAAGGAGAAGCGCTTTTCAAATCCTACCGCGCGATCTCCAGCACCGTGCGGTATGTGGATCAGCGGGGGGCTACGGCCTGGAAGCCGTTTCAGAAGCGTGCTGGTGCGTTCCGCACATAACATCGTTTCACAGGCGCGCAGCCTTCTCGACGAGTTTAGCAAACGCAGCATCTTGTGAAGCTTCGTTGGTGCTGCGGCCAGACCTGGCGGAAGACCCATGATGACAATTTCAGGCAGAGCCGCTTTGATCTTTCGAGCCAGCCCCGCAAGTGCGCAAGCGTCTTCGCGCGATGGAACGAAGATCGTCACTTCAAATCTTCCCCGCCGCTGCACTTCGCACGCCACGGGAATAAAATGCGGAAATTGCTGCGCGCCACCAATGGCAATCACATGAAGCCGAGGCTTTGATGCAGCTCTCATTTTACGCATTTTCCTCGTTTTAGGGAGTGGCCCGATGTGCTCGCGAAATAGTTGCCCGCCAGTCGATTTCTGCCGATCATTTGCCTCTGAACGTTATTCGGCTGACGCCAAGCTCGGAGTCCGGTCTTTCTCGATATCCAGTAGCGTCTTCGCGATGATCTGCAAAAGGGTTGAGGCAGGAACTGCTATCCTCTAAGCCGATCAGCTAGACCGAATTTTTCAAAAACAGCGCTCATCTGTTCCTGATTACGATTTTTCTTGTAGTTTTGATGTCGGAGTGCCGTCATCTGACTCCCCCTTACTACGTGGTGCTTCGGCTGTATGCCGAGATTTGTCGGCACGACCGGCGTACCAGCCAAAATTGCCATAGCCTTGAACCAGATATCGTCCTCGGTAGGGCATAACTGCTTGAATGTAGAAATGTCTTGAACCCGCGGATCTAAGGCCTTGGGGGGATAGAGCACGCCGCCTGTGCCATAGGCAAATGCCCTATGACTGGGAACAGCGGCGTGCGCCCCCTGATTGACACTGCGCGTCAGGGCAGCTGGCGTGAGAAGTTTCCCTTTCTTGATGCATTTTGGCCTGCCGTGTCGATCCAGCGGAATTTCCCGCGCCCAGTTTGCAGCTATAGCGTCCGGAAATTTCTTGTGCACACCAAGTATGCACGCGATCGTGTTTGAAGGATATATTACATCATCATCAAAAGTAAAGATCAAGTCTTTTGGAAAATCTCTCAATGCATAGATGAGCTTGGTATGTGGACCCACGTCAGACACAAAGTGAATGGACAATCCAAATTCGCGAAGCCTTCCTAATCTGTATGGAATATCCTCTTCTCGAATTGTATCTGAAATATACAGATTGATGACACGGGGGCGAACCGTTTGCATGATGACGGATTCAATCGCAGTATGGACGAAATCCAGGCGATCTTTCAAAGTGGTTACGCTGGCAACAAGTGTAGATTCGGTTCGACCATACAAATTACTGATAGTCAGCAAGTTAGAGGTTATTTCCGCCTGAGAATTCACAATGTTATTGATAGTGTAATGAAGTTTCTGATCATGACGGATCATCAACGTCATAAGCACTGTCGTCCCAATCAGACAGGCCGCGACGCCAACCAACAAAAAAATTGAGAAAAACATACGGCCCCCGTTGAGTTCGTGCGCCTGTAATACCAACGGATTTCCCGGTCCACCTATTCTCCACCTCGTTGGTGCACGGTTGTCTAGCGGAGTCGTACCGCCGTAACCAAGAGTTATCGCCGGAAGCCGTCAGTCCGCACGCCACCCATCCTTTCGGGTCGCTGGCATGACGGATTTCACTTTTTACTTCCTGATCGGACCTGTCGCCGACCCCACAGCCCCCATCCCCCCGCGTAATATCTCTTCGATCAGCTTCACATCCTCGACCTTGTCGGCGTCGATGCAGGCTTCGGCCTTGTGCATGGCGACCAGCCTGGCGGTCAGTCCGAAGCGGCGGCCTATGCGGGCTATGCCGCTGCGCAGGCCCAGCAGGCGGAGCAGCGCGCCCAGCAGGGCGAGGGGGCCGAAGGAGGCGATGATCTTCCAGCCCTTTTTGCGGTCCTGTTCGACTTCCTGCCAGAGCGCGATCACGGCGCGGGCCTTTGCGCTGCCGAACCAGAAGAGATTGGCGCCCGACCACCAGCCGTCGCGGAATTTGAGCCAGGTGCGGCGGGACGAGGGGTAGCAGGCGAGCAGCGTGGCGCGTTCGACCATGGCGACGGCGATGTCCGCCCCCTGCCCTTCGACAACGAACTGGTCGAGCATGGCTGCGTCAAGCAGGACATGATCCGCCGTGGTGACGAGCAGCGGGAATGGCAGGTCGGGGCGGTCGAGGAGGCCGAGCAGAGTGGAGGCGATGCCGCTGTCGCTGGTTTCGAAGCGCACCTGCGGATGGCTGGCGAGCCATGCGGTGGCGGGGTTGGCGGCGTACAGGTCCGGCGTTTGCGTCAGGATGATGAGCTGGCCGATCGCCGGGTGGGCCAACAGCGCGCGCGCGGGATAGTTGATCATCGGTTCGCCCGCGACCGGCGCGAGCGGCTTGACGGGGACGCCCGCCGCCTGCGCCAGGGGATCGGAACCGGGGCGCGATCCGGCGAGCAGCAGGGCGGTGATCTTCGTCATGGGCGCGGGTTAGCGAAGCCGCCGCGTGACGGAAAGCGGCTAATTGACGGCCTGCGCGGGGGTGGAGGGAGACGCGCTGTTCTGCGCGACCTTGACCTGCGGGCCAGCGGGCAGGCTCTTCAACCGGCGCAGGCGGTCGCGGAAGGCGACGAGTTCGCGACCGGCGAGTTGCGCGGTGGTGGTGAATTTCACCGACAGCGGATTGATCGTGCGGCCGCTGCGATACAGTTCGTAATGGAGATGCGGACCGGTCGAAAGGCCGCTGGAGCCGACATAGCCGATCACCTGTCCCTGCCGGACGCGCTGGCCATAGCGGGCGGCGATGCGGCTCATATGCGCGTAGCCGGTGGCGAGGCCGTTGCCATGTTCCAGACGGACATAATTGCCGTGGCCGCCATGCCGCCCCGAATAGGACACCACGCCATCGGTCGCCGCATAGATGGGCGATCCATAGGCGGCGGCGAAATCCAAGCCCGCATGCATCCGCCTGTAGCCCAGAATGGGGTGACGGCGCATGCCGAAGCCCGACGACATCCGACCCCGGACCGGAGCGGCAAGGACGCCACGCCGTTCGCCGACGCCCGATGCCTCGAACCACTGGCTGCGGCCTTCGCTCGTCCATTTGAGCATGTCGACGCCGCGTCCGCTGGGGCGGCGAAGTCCGGCGTAGAGCAGGTCCCCCACCTCCACATCACCGGTTTCGGCGCGGCGATATTCGGTGATGATGTCGTAGCGGTCCCCGGCGTGGATGGAGCCGAGATCTACCTGTTGCGCGATGACGCGCAGGAAGGCCTGGATCGCCTTGGGCGGCGCTCCGGCGGTGCGGGCCGATTGGTAGATGCTCTCGCCGATCACGCCCTGAATGCGCAGCGGCGTATCATCGACGCGGATGGGCGTACGCTTGACCTGGAGGACGCCGCCGACGCGGTTGACCTCCAGCGCCAGGTCGAGCCGGGCGCGGAAGGAAAGATGGTCGAGCGGGCGCGGCATGTCGCGGCTGGCGCGGCGACCAAGGATGATGTCGAGCGGGGTGCCGGGCTTCATGCCCTTGCCGATGTCTCCGCCTGCGAGGGACATGACCTGGGCGACGTCGCTGCTGCTGACACCGGCGCGGGACAGGGCGCGGGCGAGGGAATCGCCGCCGCCGATCTGGGCGCGCAGTTCGATCTGCGGGCGTTCGGGCGTTTCGCGCAAAGGCTGCACGGCGTCGGTCGGCCCCATGCGCCGCCCGCTGTCCGCGCCCATGGCGAGCGGGGTGATCATCTGGCTGCGCACTTCGTCGAACTGCGCCTGTTCAAGCAGGGGCTGCGGCGCGCCGGGTATGGGGTGAAAGCCGGGGGAGAGATAAAGGGCGGCGGTGCAAAGGCCAAAGCAGGTGGCAAGGCCGCGGAACCATGTGCGGCTGCCGACGCGCTGGCCAAGGTCGGGGACCAGCTCCACATCTTCCGCCCAGTCACGCAGGCGGGTGCGCCAGTCGCGCGCATCGGCGGGCGACATGGCGCCCTTTGCGATGGCGTCCGTCAGCCAGAAGGACGCGGAGGCGCCCCCCTGTTGAGGATTAAACTGGCTGCCATGAAACACGTTGAAACGGCCCCCCGCGGGCAAAATACGCCCGACCCCCGCCGTGCGTTCGCGTGCATTGTTGTGAACGCATAGGGTTAAAGTCAAATAAAGACGGAATTTTTAACCCTTTTTGCGCGACGAAACGTGCCTTTCAGCCGTTGAGCAATCGCCACTTTCCTTAGCTCAAGGAGATTCCCGCCCCCTTCCCCTTGCCCTCGCCGCGTCCATCCCCGACATAGAGAGGATCATGGCCCAGTTCGCCCGTTCGCCCGTCACCGCCGTGCTGGGTCCCACCAATACCGGCAAGACGCATCTGGCCGTCGAGCGCATGTGCGGCCATTCGAGCGGCATGATGGGCTTCCCGCTGCGCTTGCTGGCCCGCGAAGTCTATGAGCGGGTGGTGGCGATCAAGGGACCGGGGCAAGTCGCGCTGATCACCGGGGAAGAGAAGATCGTACCTCCGGGCGCACTCTATTATCTGTGCACCGCCGAATCGATGCCGGTCGATGGGGATTATGCCTTTGTGGCGTTGGACGAAGCGCAACTGGGGTCCGACCCGGAGCGCGGGCATGTCTTTACCGACCGGCTGCTGCGCGCGCGGGGCCGGGAAGAAACGATGATCCTCGGCTCCGCCAGCATCAGCCGGGTCGTCAGGGCGCTGGTGCCCGAAGTCGAGATCATCAGCCGCCCGCGTTTTTCCACATTATCCTATGCGGGCGCAAAGAAGCTGTCGCGCCTGCCCAAGCGGTCCGCCATCGTCGCCTTTTCGGCCGAGGAGGTCTATGCCGTTGCGGAAATGCTGCGGCGGTTCCGGGGCGGCGCGGCCGTGGTGATGGGCGCGCTGTCGCCCCGCACCCGCAACGCGCAGGTGCAGATGTTCCTGAATGGCGAGGTCGACTATCTGGTCGCGACCGACGCGATCGGCATGGGGCTGAACCTGGACGTCGCCCATGTCGCCTTCGCATCGCTGCGCAAGTTCGACGGCAGGCGCACCCGGCGGCTGACGGTGGCGGAAATGGCGCAGATCGCGGGGCGCGCCGGGCGGCATCACAAGGACGGCACTTTCGGGAGTCTGGGCCATGAGGATGGCGACGCGGCCTTCACACCCGAAGAGATTGAGGCGATAGAGGCGCATCGCTTCCCGCCTGTCGATCAGCTTTTCTGGCGCGAAGGGAAACCGCGCATGGACAGCGTCAACCGGCTGATCATGGAGCTGGAAACCCGGCCCGACCTGGACCAGTTGCGCGCGGCGCCCGAAGCGGTGGACCTGGCGGTGCTAAGAAGGCTGGCCGACGATCCGCTGGTGATCGACCGGGCCAAGGGGAAAAGGCAGGTTGAACGGCTGTGGGCGGCGTGCGGCCTTCCCGATTTCCAGAAAGTGGGGGCTGAGCATCATGCCAGGACGGTCGGGCGCATCTGGCGATTCCTGTCGGAAGGCAATGGCCATATTCCGCGTGACTGGTTTGCGCAGCAACTGGCGCGACTCGATTCGGTGCAGGGTGATATAGACACGCTGTCGGCGCGGATCGCGGCGGCGCGCACATGGTCCTACATCGCGCATCGGGCCGACTGGCTGGCGCATCCGGCGGAGATGGCGGAGCGCACCCGCGCGCTGGAAGAAAGGCTGTCCGACGCCCTGCACAGCGCGCTGACCCAGCGCTTTGTGGATCGCAGGACCACCGTCCTGCTGCGCGACATGGGGCAGGATGCGAGCAATCTGCCGGTCGATTTGGAGCAAGACGGGACGGTCTGCGTCGATGGTGAGACGATCGGGCGACTTGACGGATTTCGTTTCTCAGTCGATCCGGCTACGCGGCATCAGGACAGAAAGATGCTGCTGGCGGCGGCGGAACGCCGCCTTGGAAGGATATTGCGAGTGAAGGCTGACGAATTGCTGGGCGCGCCCGATACCGATTTCGCGCTCATGGACGAAGCCGGGCAGGCGCCGGGGATCAGCTGGAAGGGCGACGCCGTGGCGGCACTGCTGACCGGCCCGTCCCTGCTGACGCCGGAAATCCGGCTGGATCGCGGCCTGCTGGCGCTGGGTCAGGACGTGCAGAAGCAGATTGCCGGTCGCCTGACCACATGGGTCGAGGCGCAGAAGGAAAAGCATCTGCTACCGCTGACCAAGATGGTCGCCAGTGCGTCCGACCCGGAAGTGCCCGCAGTGGTCCGCGCCGTATTCGCGCAACTGGCCGATGCTGGCGGCGTCATCGCCCGAACGGAGCTTGATTCGGCGCTGGGCCATCTGGACAAGGATCAGCGGCACCTGCTGCGGCGTGCGGGCATCGATATCGGCGTGCTGGACATTTATCATCCCGGCCTGCTGAAACCGGGTGCTGCCCGTTGGCGGGCTGCGCTGCTGGCGGCGCGTATCGCCAAGCCGTGCCTTCCTCTGCCCCAGCCCGGCCTGACGTTGATCCCGGCGGGTGAGAAACAGGAGCAGATGGGCGCGCGCATCGCCGGTTTCCGGGGCTTTGGCGAGCAGATGCTGCGCATCGACATGGCCGAACGCATGGCGCGCACGGCGCATGAGGCAATCGCAAAGGGCGAGGCGTTCACGGCGCTCAGCCCGCAGATCGTGTCGCTGGGCCTGAGCGAAGCAGCGTTCCTGCAATTGATGCGCCTTGCCGGGTTCCGGCCGATCGAGGCGGCTGAAGAAGGTGGCGTCAACTGGGCATTCCGCGGACGGCAGAAGGTGCGGCCCGACCAGCAGCAGGCGCGCGGCCAGGCCCGGCGCGCAGCCCCCGCGCGTGGTGCCCCTGCACGCTCCGGTTCGACCGGGACGACGGCGCCTGCGGGCAATCATGCCTTCGCTGGCCTTGCCGAGCTGCTCGGCCGCAATGGGTGAGAGCGCTGCCCTCGGCAATCACGGGCCGAGCCTGCGCATAGACAAATTCCTGTGGTTCGCCCGGCTGGCCAAGAGCCGGTCGGTCGCCCAGAAAATGGCCGAGGAAGGGCATATACGCCTGAACGGCCGCCGCATCGAACGCGCCCATTCACCGGTGCGCGCAGGCGACCTTATCACCTTTCCCCATGCCAGCGGCGTGCGGGTGGTGCGCGTCACCGCGCTTCCCGGACGGCGCGGACCAGCGCCCGAAGCGCAGACATGTTATGAAGAACTGAAGCTGGGCAATTGACCCTGCAAAAATATCCTCATTGACCTTCTGGCTCGCCGGGCATAGCAGGGCCGCCGCTGTCGAAACCTATTGAGTGCTGACCCATGACCTATGTCGTGACCGACAACTGCATCCGCTGCAAATATATGGATTGCGTCGAGGTCTGTCCCGTGGACTGTTTCTACGAGGGCGAGAATATGCTGGTCATCAATCCGAGCGAGTGCATCGATTGCGGCGTGTGCGAGCCTGAATGCCCCGCCGAAGCCATTTTGCCCGATACGGAAAATGGCCTGGAAAAGTGGCTGGAACTCAACACGAAATTCTCCGCCGAATGGCCCAACATCACCGTCAAGGGCGACGCGCCTGCCGACGCCGACGAGATGAAGGGCATCGAGAACAAGCTGGAGAAATTCTTTTCGCCCGAGCCCGGATCGGGAAGCTGAGCCAGCCGTTATAGGCTTGGAGCGAGGGCCTGATTCGATGCCCCCGCCTGACGCTTTTGACTACCCCTAGCGTCTCATGCCCCTGCACACTCCCGGATTTTGCGTCGGGGGTGGCAATTTTGTTACGAATCTGCTAAATAAGGGTCAAGAGGCGGAAACGGTCGCATCCGTCCTGGAGTATTTGCTCATGTCCTGACGATAGCGCCGCGTTACCCTCGGCTTATGCCTATCTGCGCAACCGCGACGCGGCGGTTATTCGTCCCCGGTAGAATTAGAAAGGTTTCAAATGGCTGCCAAGGCGCTGTCCTTTGACGTTGGTGATTATGTTGTTTACCCCAAGCACGGCGTGGGTCGCGTCGTCGAGCTGCAAAAGGAGCAGATCGCGGGCATGGAATTGGAGCTGTACGTGCTCCGGTTCGAAAAGGAGCGGATGACGCTCCGCGTGCCGACCAACAAGGCCGAAGGGGTCGGCATGCGCAAGCTGTCGTCCAACAAAACCCTGGAAGAAGCCATCGAAACGCTCAAGGGCAAGCCCAAGGTGAAGCGCACCATGTGGTCGCGCCGCGCGCAGGAATATGAAGCGAAGATCAATTCGGGCGACCTGGTGTCGATCGCCGAAGTGACGCGCGACCTGTTCCGTGCGGACGATCAGCCCGAGCAGAGCTATTCGGAGCGGCAGATTTTCGAAGCCGCGTCGAGCCGCCTCGCCCGCGAACTGGCCGCGATGGAAGAAACGGATGAGCCGAGCGCGCTGCAGAAGATTCTGCGCATCCTGAACGAAGCTGCCCCCAAATATGTGAAGGTGGAAGGCTGAACCGACTTCGGCCGAGCCGACCACGGCAGGTTGAAATAAAAAGGGCGTCCCATGCGGGGCGCCCTTTTTCCATTCCAGGCCCGGTCGGCTGACGACCGTTATTCGCTCGCCGGAGCGCCTGCCGCATCCTTGGCCGCGTCACTGACGTCGCTGGCGGCCTGACCGACCTGGGTGGCCGCACCCTCGACCGCGCTGTCCTTGCTCGTCTCGCTGCTGATCAGGAAAAAGGCGGCAATCGCCACCACGACCACCAGCAACAATATCGCGATCGCCGTACCGCCACCGCCGCGCTTTTCAATCACCGTGGTCGTCGTCGCCGGACGCTCCTGATAATCGGCCATCAATGTCCTCCTCATCGTTACGCCACCCGCACGAATAATGCTCTGCGCCGAGGGGGGTTCCTGACCGGCGATGGCGGGCATTTCGATTTTGCGCGCAGAGGTCGCTCGGGGGTTAGGGCGGGAAATGCATTCAGCCGTTCGTCCTGAGCCTGTCGAAGGGCGTGCGGGGGGCTTCGACAAGCTCAGCCCGAACGGGACTTAGGGCATAAACCTTCGCTCGTCCTTTTTGCACTCAACTCCGCGCCACAAATGCGCCTTTCGTCCGGTCCTTAACCACCTGGTCAGCGCGAAACACGGAGCCGCTCATGGTGATATAGACGCCTGGCCCTGCCGTCTGAACTGTGGCGAAAGCCATGCCGAGGTTAAAGCTGGCGTCGCTTTCGCCAAAGCGCGCGGGGGCCAAGGCGCCGACCAGCACGATCGTCTTGCCGGGGAGGTCGCCCAGCATCGCCGCCGTGTCCGTCATCGTGTCAGTGCCATGGGTGATGACGATGTAGCTTTCAGGCGCGGTGGCGGCGCGCTCGCGGATCAGGGCGCGGTCGGCGTCGTCCAGTTCAAGGCTGTCCTTGCGCGCCACTTCCTCGATACGGAAGGGCCGCTTGACCCGCGCGATATCCAGCAGCTTCGCCATCACCGTTTCGCCGACCTGATAGTCGGATAGCGCGTCGAAGTAGATCTTGTCGATCGTACCGCCGGTGGTGAGGATGAGGATGGGCGTGTCGGCGGGTAGCATGGCAGGCTCCGGGGATGGAGAGGTTCAGCCAGCAACCTAGCCAGCTTCTGCGGCGATAGAAACGGCCCGCTAGCCGCCGCGCGCCATTTCCTCGCCCCGGTCGCGGGCTGCCGTCAGCGTATCGGTAAGCAGCTTGAGCAGCCGGTCATCGGCATCCAGGACATTCAGTCCCTCGCGGGTCATGCCCCCCGGACTCGCCACGCGGTCGGCCAAAATGGCGGGACTGTCGCTTGCCTGCGCGACCATGTTGGCAGAGCCCTGCACGGTGGCGAGCGCCATGCGGGCTGCCTGGTCGGCGGGCAAGCCGATCGCTTCGCCCGCGCGCGAGAGGGCATCGACGAAGCGGAACAGGAAGGCGGGGCCGCATCCTGACAAGGCGGTCACTTCATTGAACAGCGCTTCGTCGGCGATCCATTCGGCAAGGCCCAGCGGGGCGATCAGCGCGTCGATGGCCGCCCGATCCGCCGGGGAGCTGGCGGCCTCTGCATGGAGCGCAGTGACCCCCTGCCCCAGGCCGACAGGCAGATTGGGCATGGCACGAACGATCTGCCCGGCATTGGGAAATTGTCGGCGCAGCTCGGCCAGCGGCGTGCCAGCCAGGATGGAGATGAGCGTCATTTCGCCGCCGCACAGGGGAGCCAGCGCCTGCGCGACGTCGCCCAACTGATAAGGCTTCATGCCAAGCAGCACGGTCGTGCCGGGGGGCAGCGTGTCGGGATAGCTGGTGACCACCTGAACGCCGTCCGCGACCGGGCGGCCGCTGGGACGCAGGACGGTGACGGATGCGGGGCCGAGGCCGCAGGCGAGCCAGCGGGTCAGCATCTGCCCGGCCATATTGCCGCAGCCGACAAGGAACAGGTGGTCCGGCCAGGGTTCGGTCATGAAAAAATGCCTCAGGCTTCGCCGCGCGTTTCGATGAGGCTGGCGGAAATCGCTTCGGTTGGGCTCTTGCCGCCCCACAGGACGAATTGGAACACCGGATAGAAGCGTTCGCATTCGTCGATCGCGGTTTCGACCAGCACCTGCGCCTGATCGAGCGTCAGCACGCCGCCCGCGCCCAGCAGCGCGCCGTGGCGGAACAGGATGATGCCGCTCGACGACCAGAGTTCGAAATGACCGAGCCAGAGCTGTTCGTTGATGAGGCCGAGCGTTTCGTAAATGGCGGGACGCTTTTCATCCGTCACGCGGATGTCCGGCAGGGCCAGCAATTGCAGCACCTGATCCTCGTCCCGCCAGATGCCGCGCAGTTCATATTGCGCCCAACTGCCCTGGCTGCTGGCGACGATCTCATCCTCACCAACCTGATCGAAACTCCAGCCATTCGCCTCAAAATAGGCGGCCAGCATGTCGATCGGCGCGGCTTCCTGGCCGCCATTTTCAAATTCGTCGCTGTCCATCATCTGCTGGCCATAGAGCATTTCCCGGCGGCAGGGAAACCGTGCGAATCGGGAAAACGCGTCAACCCGGCGCTTCGTTGCAGAAATTAAACAGTCGGCGACGGAGAGCCTTAATCCGTGGGGGCCGCCCCACCCTTGGGTGAGCGCACCGTCTTGGTGACCGGCTCAGACGACCTACCCTCCAGCGCGTCGATCCGGGCCTTGAGCAGTTCGACTTCTTCGCGGGCCGCCGCCGCCAGCGCCTTTACAGCGTCGAATTCATCGCGGCTGACGAAGTCCATGCCGCCGATCCATTCCTTGGCCTTTTCACGGGCGTTGGCTTCAAATTCCCGGCTCATGCCCGCAACCGTTCCAGCGGCGCCGTTCACCAGCTTGGCGAGGTCGTCGAAAAGGCGGTTTTCGCTCTGCATGTCCTGTATCCTTGATTACCGGCGCGTAGGGGGTGCGCCATGAGAGTTCATATCTGGGTCTTGAGCGCGGGCGCGACAAGTGTCTCCGCATCGGGATTAAGGCGGCCGATCTCATAATTGAGGGCCGATGCAAAGCCCAGCCAGGCAAGATAGGGCAGCAGTAGCAGCCCCGCGACCCGGCGGATGCGCCAGAAAAGAAACGCCGTCACCGCGACCACGACCAGCAGCACGAGGATAAGCGTAAAGGCATTGTCCACCTGATGCGCGCGGAAAAATAGCGGCGACCAGACAAGGTTGAGCAGCAGTTGCACGAGAAACAGGATGATGGCCACGCCCCGCCCCCGCGCGCCGCGCGCATGGATGACGATGGCCAGCGCCAGCCCCATGAGGATGTACAGGATCGTCCAGGCGACGCCGAACGCCCAGCCCGGCGGCATGAAGTCGGGCTTTACCAATGCGTCGAACCAGCGATTGCCATAGCCGCTGTTGGCGAGCCTGCCGGACAGAAAGCCCAGGAACACAATCGCCGGGACGGTGACAAGCGCCCAGCGGAGGTAGGCCAGGCGCAACTGACCCGGGGACGCGATCTCGTTCATCGTCGGCGCAGCTCCACTAATCCTCACTCGGCGGCTTCGGGCGAATCCTTAAGAGCCGTGTCAAGCCGCCGACCAACGGTTTGCGGTGAAACGGTTCGTCCCGCAACCCGCGAATAGAGGATAGGGATCAGGAATAGCGTAATCAGCGTAGCCAGCGAGACGCCGAACACCACCACCACGCCAATCGACTGGCGCGCAGCCGCCCCCGCCCCACCGCGAATGACCAGCGGCATTGCGCCGATCACCGTGGCGATGGAGGTCATCAGGATCGGGCGCAGGCGGCGGGCGGCGGCCTGGCGAATGGCCTGCGCGATCTCCATCCCCTCGTCGCGCAGCTGGTTGGCGAACTCGACGATCAGGATGCCGTTCTTCGCCGCCAGCCCCACCAGCATGACGATGCCGATCTGGCTGTAGAGGTTGACCGACCCGCCGGTCAGCGCCAGCCCCAGCACGCCGCCCGCGACGGCCAGCGGCACGGTCGCGATAATGACGCCGGGGTGGATGAAGCTTTCAAACTGCGCGGCCAGAAGCAGATAGACGATGACGATAGTGAGGCCGAACACCAGCCAGATCGCGCCCCCGGTTTCCCGCAGCGACTGGCTTTCCCCGCGATAGCCGAGAGCCAGCACCTCGGGCGACTGGCGGGCCTGCGTTTCCAGATAGGAAAGCGCCTCACCCAGCGAGTAGCCGGGCGCAAGCGCCGCGGTCAGCGTGATGGAGCGCAGCTTGTTGAAGCGATTGAGCTGGCGCGGCCCAGCGACTTCACGAACGGTAACGACCGCCGACAGCGGCACCAGCTGGCCAGTACGGGTGCGCACCTGGATACGTTCAAGATCGGCCTTGGTCTGCCGCCCTTCCCGTTCGGCCTGGACCAGCACGCGATATTCCTCGCCACGGTCGACATAGGTGGTGACGCGGCGCGACCCGAGCAGCGTCTGCAGCGCCTGGCTGATGTCGTTCGCCGACACGCCAAGGTCGCCCGCGCGCTGCTGATCCACCTCGATCCGCATCTGCGGCTTGGTTTCCTTGTAATCGCTGTCGAGGTTGATGAGGCCCGGATTGCTCGCCGCAGCCGCCATGATCCGGTCGCGCGCGGCGACCAGCCCTTCATAGGTAGACCCGGCAAGGACCAGGTTGACCGGCAGGCCCCTGCCCCGGCCCAGCCCAGATCGCGGAGCGACATTGCCGCGCACGCCGGTCTGGTTGGCAAGCACCTTGTTAATGGTGTCGGCCACTTCCGCCGTGGTGATGGTGCGTTCTTCCCATGGCCGCAGGAAGGCGATGATGGTGCCCCCGTTGAAATCATCGCTCGCGCCGAAACCCGCTGGCGTGCGCATGTTCAGCACTTTGAGCCTGCCGTCCTTCAGCAACGGCTGAAGATCGTCCTCGATGCCGCGCATATAGTCTTTCATCCGGTCAAAGCCAGTGCCTTCGGGCGCGGCGACCTGGCCATCCACCACGCCGGTATCCTCGGCTGGCGCAAGTTCGGTGGGCAGCGTCATGAAAAGCGCGCCAGCCGCGCCAAGAAACAGGGCCAGCGCGACCAGCGCCACGACGGGACGCCGCAGCACCCGGTCGAGCAGGCGCGCATAGCCGGACTCAAGCCGCTGGAACCGATCATCGCCCCAGCGCGCCAGCCGCCCGCGCTCGCTGTGGCGCAGCAGCTTGGAACAGAGCATCGGCGCGAGGCTGAGCGATATGAAACCGGAAAAGGCGATGGCCGCGATCATGGCAATGGCGAGTTCGCGGAAAAGCAGCCCTGTCTGCCCGGCCAGGAACATCACGGGCACGAATACCGCGCAGACGACCAGCGTGGTCGAGATGATCGCGAAGCCGACCTGCCGCGTGCCAAGATAGGCCGCCAGCAGCGGATCTTCGCCCTGTTCGATCCGGTGATAGACATTTTCCAGCACGACGATGGCGTCATCGACCACCAGACCGATGGCCAGCACGAAGGCCAGCAGCGTCAGCAGATTGATCGACAGCCCCAGCAGCCACATCACGGCGCAGGTGGCGAGAAGGCAGATCGGCACCGTGATCGACGGAATGATGGTCGCGCGCAGCGAGCCGAGGAAAAGGAAAATGACCAGAATGACGAGGATCGCGGCTTCCAGCAGCGTGTCATAGACGTTTTCGATCGCGCGACTGATGAAGAGGGATTCGTCCGAGCCGATATTGACGCTCATCCCCGGCGGCAGGTCGGGCTTCAGTTCCTCGATCAGCGCCTTGGCCCGTTCGGCGACCTCCAGCGTATTGGCGCCCGATTGCCGGACTATGCCGACGCCGATGCCGGTCGCGCCGTTCGAGCGGAAGGAGGTATAGGGATTTTCGGCCCCCTCCTCGATCCGGGCGACATCGCCCAGCTTTACCTGATAACCGTCCTGCCCGCGCCCAACGACAAGCTGCGCGAATGTTTCGGGGGTGGAAAAGGCGCGCTCGACACGCAGGGTCTGGTTCTGGTCCTTCGACTCAAAGCGTCCTGCCGGCAGTTCGACATTCTGCGCGCGAAGGGCGTTTTCGATGTCCGTCGGCGTCAGGCTGAAGGCCGCCAGCTTTTCGGCATTCAGCCAGATACGGGTAGAGGGCCGTTCATCCCGGCCACCATTGACGCGCGCGACGCCATCGATGGCGGAAAAGCGGTCGATGACGTTTCGGTCGAGATAGTCGGCGATCTGGGTCGGAGTCCAGCCGGGCCGGGTGAAGACGATATACAGGATCGAGCGCGCGTCGGCGTCCACCTTGCGGATTTCAGGCGCCAGCGCATCTTCGGGCAGATCTTCGGTCACGGAACCCACGCGGTCGCGCACATCATTGGCGGCCGAATCGATATCGCGCGAAGGGTCAAATTCGATGCTGATCGCCGATGTGCCGTCCCGCGACGTCGAACTGATGGTCTGAATGCCCTGAACGCCCGCAACGGCGTCTTCGATCAGCTGCGTGATGCGCGTTTCGACGACAGAGGCCGCAGCGCCGGTGTAGCTGGTTTCCACCGAAACGATCGGCGGATCGGTATCGGGATATTCGCGGACCGACAGGCTGAGATAACCGACCACGCCAACGATGCACAGCAGGACGGCGATGACCGCCGCGAAGACCGGGCGGCGGACGGAAATGTCGGACAGCTGCACCGCGCGCCCCTTATGCGCCGGTCGCGGAACGGTCCGCCATCTTCGCGGCCGGTCCGTTCCTGTCGCCGGGCAGTCGCACGGGCACGCCATCGGTCAGTTTGACGACGCCTTCCGTCACCACATTCGCGCCCGGCCTGACGCCGTTCAGGATTTCGACCAGGCCATTTTGCCGGATACCGGTTTCCACCTTGATCCGCTTCGCCTTGCCGTCTTCGACAAGGAACAGGAAACGTTCCTCCCCATCCCCGACCAGCGCCAGTTCGGGCACGGCGAGCGACTGGCGCTGGCGAGACATGACGCGCACGGTCAACAGCATGCCGGGCTTCAGCGCCCGATCGGGATTGGGCAGGATCGCGCGGACCCGGACGGCGCGGGTCGCCGGGTCGATCACCGGGTCGATGGTGGCGATGGTGCCGGTGAAGGGCCGGTCGGGATAAGCGGACGAAACCGCCCTGATTGGCTGCCCCTGGCGGATCATCGACAGACGCGTTTCCGGCACGGTAAAGTCCAGCTTTATCCGGGAAATATCGCTAACCGTGGCGATGGGCGTCCCTGCCGAGACGATAGCGCCCGGCGACACCGTGCGCAGGCTGACCCAACCGGCAAATGGGGCGCGGATGACCCGATCCCCGATCGAGGCGCGGGCGAGTTGCGCATTTGCGCGGGCGGAACCGGCGGCGGCGACTTGCTGATCCAGACTGGCGGTGGTGGCGAAGCCGCGTTTTTTGAGCGCCTCTATCCGTTCAAGCTGCTGGGTCGCCTGAAGGGCCTGGGCTTCGGCGGCCGCCAGTTCGGCCCGTTCCTGTCCCACCGCCAGTTCTGCGATCACCTGGCCACGGTTGACGAAGCCGCCATCGGTGAAGTTGATCGAGGTGATCCGCTCCGTCACCGGCGCGGATAATATCACCTGTTCATTAGCGAGCGCGGTGCCGACCGCTTCCAGATCGTCGGTGAAGGTCGCAAACCGGATCGGCGCGGCTTCGACAAGGGCGGGCGGACGCGCTTTTTGCTCCTTTTCCGCAGCGCAGCCGGAGAGGGTCAGCAGAAAAAGGCCAAGGATCAGGGATGGGCGCATGTGGAAGGGCTATCGGGCCTTTGCGAGCGATACAACTGGAGCATTTGTCGCGAAATGTAATTGCACCGGGAATAACGAATGCAGCCGGATTATCCACCAAGCGAAGCGTAGATCAAAAACTCGATATTGCCCTGCGGCCCGGTGATCGGACTGGCCGTCACGCCGACGACCGTCCAGCCCTGCCCGGTCAGCCATGCGCTGACTTCTTCGCACACGCGCGCGTGAATGGCCGGATCGCGCACGACTCCGCCCTTGCCCACTTCCTCGCGCCCAGCCTCAAACTGCGGTTTGATGAGCGCGACCAGATGCGCGCCCGGCCGAGCGAAGCTGATCGGCCGCTCCAGCACCTTGGCCAGCGAGATGAAGCTGGCGTCGCACACGATGATGTCCACGGCTTCGGGGATGTGGGCGGCGGTGAGGATCCGCGCGCTGGTCTGTTCATGGACGATGACGCGAGGGTCGGAGCGCAGCTTCCAGGCGAGCTGATTGGTGCCGCTGTCCACGGCATAGACACGCGCCGCGCCCTTGGTCAGCAGTACGTCGGTGAAGCCGCCGGTCGAGCTGCCGACATCCATGGCAGTCATGCCGGTGACGTCCAGCGCGAAATGGTCGATGGCGTGGGCGAGCTTTATGCCGCCGCGCGAGACCCAGGGATGGTCGCGGCCCTTCACATCCAGATCGGCGTCCTGCGCGACCTGCTGGCCCGCCTTTTCGATCTTGCGGTCGCCCAGGAACACGAGACCGGCGAGGATCAACGCCTGCGCCCGTGCCCGGCTTTCGGCGAGGCCCCGATCCACAAGCAGCTGGTCCGCCCGCACCTTCGCCATCAGCGCACCAAGGCCGTGAGGGTGGAGACGGTCAATAGCTGCGGCAATGTCTGCGGCGGCTGTCCGGGCGCGTACCAGAGATAGAGCGGAACGCCCGAACGGCCCTGCGCCTCAAGGAAACGGGTGATCGCGGGATCGGCATTGGTCCAGTCGCCTACCATCACTGTCACGCCAGCCTTTGCAAAGGCGTCGCGCGTTTGGGCACGGTCGATGGCGGATGCTTCGTTCGCCTTGCAGGTCAGGCACCAGTCGGCGGTGAAATAGAGGAAGACCGGCTTTCCCGCACCACGCAGGCTGGCGAGCCGGGCCTCGTCGAACGGCGTTTCCCCATCCTGCGCCTGCGCCACGCTGGCGGCGCGAGCGGGCAACAGGGCCACCCCCGCGCCCAGCAGCAACAGCGAGAGCAGACCGACGATGCGGCCGCCGCGCTTGCCCCGATGCTGGCGTACCCCCAGCCACCAGAGCAGCAATGCCAGCAGCAGCGCCGTGGCGAGGCCGATGCTCATCGCCGGGACCCCGCGCTGCTGGCCGAGCAGCCAAAGCAGCCCGACCGCCGTGAGGAACATCGGCACGGAAAGAATCTTCTGAAACGTCGCCATCCAGGGGCCGGGGCGCGGCAGCCGGGTGCGCAGAGAGGGGATATAGGCGAGCAGGAGGAAGGGGAGCGCAAGGCCGAAGCCCAGCCCTGCGAATAGCGCCAGCCCGGCAGCGACCGGCAGTACCAACGCCGCCCCCATCGCCGTGCCCATGAAGGGGCCAGTGCAGGGCGTCGCGACGAAGGCGACCAGCGCGCCTGTCCAGAATGCACCCGCAACACCCGCCTTGCCCGCCAGCTTTTCGCCGCCGCCAAAGGCGCTGAGTTCGAATAGCCCGGCAAGGTTGAAGGCGACGGCTGTGACCAGCAGCAGCAGCAAGAGGATGACGCGCGGGTCCTGCAACTGGAAGGCCCAGCCGACCGCGACCCCCGCGGCCCTGACCGCCAGCAGCAAGGCGCCCAAGGCGAGACAGGTGAGGATGACCCCCGCGGCATAGGCAAGCGCCTCCCGCCGCACGCTGCGTTCATCGCCGCCCGCACGCGCGAGCTTGAGCGCCTTCAGCCCCAGGATCGGAAAAACGCAAGGCATGATGTTGAGCAGCAGGCCGCCGAGAATCGCACCGCCCAGCGCGATCAAGGTGGCGGACAGTTGGCCGGATGCAGGCGCATCCACAGCGCCGGGAGCGGCCGTAAGCAGAAAGCCGACATGATCGCCGGTGCGCAACACCGCCTGCACCGCGCCGCCCTTCATGGGCTGGGCCGCATCGGTCTCGATGAGCAGGCGATCGCCTTGGCGGCTGACGGTCTGGGGCGCGGCGTAGCGGGCCAAACCCTCTTCGAGCGGGAAAAGATGGACATCGGCCGCCGCCGCATCCGCCGGAAACGGAACCGACAGCCGCAACTTGCCGTCAACAACCGCATAGCTCGCCCGGCTACCCAGAGGCCGTGGCAGATGGGCGCGCCAGCCATCGAAGCGCGCCAGCGCGGCGGCGGTCACCGCGCCATCGCCAGCGACGAGATCCAGCGAGATTTCCGCGCTTTCCGGCACGCAGATCTTGTCGGTGCAGGCGAGCCACTCCGCACGCCCGCTTATGGGCAGGCGCGTCCCGACGGCCACATCCGGCGCGACGGTCAGCGGCGCCAGGATGGCATAGGGACCTTCATAGACATGGTTCATCAGGCCGGAAATCAGAAGCGTTTCGGGCACTGGATAGCGCAGTTGCCCTATGCCGACGCCCTTGGGCAGCACCCATTTGACGGTCATGCCCAGCCCCGCGTCGCCAGGATTTTGCCAATAGCCGTGCCAGCCCGATTCCGGTGTCATGGCAAAGGCGATGCTGGTGGTGCGGCCCGGCGCGGGCGTGGCGCTTTCAGCCACCAGTTGCGCGGCGATATGCGGCGCGCCGGTCCCGAACGCGCCCTGCGCATAGACAGCAGGCTCGAAAAAGAGCGCCAGCGTCATCAGAAGGACATGGAAAATCCGCATCGGGCCTCTGTTCGGGTGAATGAGAGCGGGCTAGGTCTGCCTGCACCCGCCGTCAAGGCATCAGAAGGGGTCAGAATATATGTTGAAGAAGGCGATCGCCGCCCTGCTGCTGGCAGCGCCGCTGCCCGCGCTCGCCCAACCTGCGGCCAGTACCGCCCCGGCGGCCGCGCAACCCCGGCTGATCATCGCCATTTCGGTCGACCAGTTTTCCGCGGACCTGTTCAACGAATATCGCCCCTTTTACAGCGGCGGCCTGAAGCGCCTGAGCGAGGGCGCAGTGTTCCCGCGCGGCTATCAAAGCCACGCCGCGACCGAAACATGCCCCGGTCACAGCACCATCCTGACCGGCAGCCGCCCTTCGCGCACCGGCATCATCGCCAATAGCTGGATGGATCTGAAGACGGACCGCTCCGACAAGACGATCTACTGTGCCGAAGATGAAGGCCAGCCGGGCAGCAGCAGTTCCAACTATGTCGCCTCTCCCGTGCATCTGCGCGTCCCGACGCTGGGGCAGCGCATGAAGGCGGCCAATCCGGCGGCGCGCGTGGTATCCATCGCGGGCAAGGACCGCGCGGCGATCATGATGGCCGGGGCCAAGGCGGACCAGGTCTGGTGGCTAAGCTCCAGGGGCTATGTCAGCTATGCCGACATTCCCACGCCCCCGCTGGTGGAGCGGGTGAACCAGATTTTCGTGCAGCGGCTGGCCGCGCCCAATCCCGGCTTTGACCTGCCGCCGCAATGCGCGGCCAAGGATATTGCCGTCAGTGCCGGGCCGGGCAAGACAGTCGGCACCGGTCGCTTTGCGCGGGGGGCTGGCAATTTCAACGCCTTCCGCACATCGCCGGAGCAGGACGCGCTGACGCTGGCCTTTGCCGCAGCCGCCATCGGAAGCATGGGATTGGGCAAGCAGGCGCAGACGGACATCCTTTCCATCGGGCTGTCCGCCACGGATCTGATCGGCCACGCCTATGGCAATGAAGGCACGGAAAGCTGCATCCAGATCGATCGGATCGACCGCGAACTGGGCGCCTTTTTCGATCAGCTGGACCGGCAGGAGATCGACTATGTCGTCGTGCTGACCGCCGATCATGGCGGCCACGACCTGCCCGAACGACATCGCCAGAACGCAATGCCGATGGAACAGCGGGTAGACCGGGCGCTGATGCCGCGCGCCTTGTCCGAAGCGGTTACCGCAAAGACCGGCATCGGCGGCAAGGATCTGGTCCGGGGCGATGGCCCATCGGGCGATCTGTATTTCAGCCTCGACCTGACCCACGCCCAGCGCGCCAGGGTCGAAACGGCCACGCTGGCGCTGCTGCGGGCGCATCCCCAGGTCGAAGCCGTGTTTACCAAGACCCAGATCGCGGCCGCGCCCTCCCCTTCCGGTCCGCCCGAGAACTGGTCCCTGCTGGAAAAAGCCCGCGCCAGCTTCGACCCTGAACGGTCCGGCGACCTTATGCTGCTGCTGAAATCCCATGTCACGCCAATCGCCGATCCGGCCCATGGTTATGTTGCGACCCATGGGTCGCCATGGGACGGGGATCGCCGGGTTCCGATCCTCTTCTGGCGCAAGGGCATGCGCCATTTTGAACAGCCGCTGGCGGTGGAAACGGTGGACATCATGCCGACGCTGGCCGCGCTCATTGACCTGCCGGTGCCCCGCGACGAGATTGACGGGCGATGCCTGGACCTGATTGCCGGGGAAGGCGACAGTTGCAGAGGGAATTAGGCTAACGGGTGCCGCCTAAGCCTCAACATCCGTTCGCCCTGAGCTTGTCGAAGGGCGCTAAGAGTGGACTTCGACAAGCTCAGCCCGAACGGATGTGGGAGGTTGCGATGTCACACAGTGGCGCAACCGCTCTCAAATATTCTCCGCAAAGCCGTCGCGCAGGCCGTGAACCCTGTGCGGCGCGGAGACTTCCACACGGCTCGTCACTTCATATTGCGCCTTTGCCTGGCGCACATTGCTGTCGGCAGGCACGCTGTCAGTCAGCCAGACATTGCCGCCGATCACCGAGCGGCTGCCGATGATGATGCGCCCCAATATGGTGGCGCCTGCATAGATGACGACGTCATCCTCAATGATCGGGTGGCGGGGCAGCGCCTTTTCAAGCGCCCCTTTCTCATCGGCGGGGAAGCTGCGCGCGCCCAGCGTCACCCCCTGATACAGCCGCACCCTGTCCCCCACGATCGCCGTTTCGCCGATGACGACGCCCGTCCCATGATCGATGAAGAAACTGTGGCCGATCCGCGCGCCGGGGTGGATGTCGATCCCGGTCTGCGAATGAGCGATTTCGGAAGTGATCCGCGCGACCAGCGGCGCGCCCAGATCATAGAGCCGGTGGGCCAGCCGGTGGTGGATGATCGCCAGCATCGAGGGATAGCAGATCAGCACCTCGTCCATGCTGCGGGCGGCTGGATCACCCAGGAATGCGGCCTCCACATCGCTGTCGAGCAGTTCGCGTACTCCGGGCAGGCTTTCGGCGAAAGCGCCGATGATGCGCGCCGCTTCCGCGTCGATTTCAGCCGGTGCGCGATCATGCATGGCGTAAAGCAGTTCAAGGCGGATCTGGCGGTAAAGCCGGCTGAGCGCGGTCTGAAGGGTCTCGGCCACGAACGCATCTTCATTATGAACGCGAATAGTATTGGGGCCGAGGCGAAGCGGAAACAGCGCGCTGCATAGGGCATGCGTAATCTTCATGAGGCTGGCTCGTGAAGGGAATCCTTCCGCGCCATATTCAGCGTGATGCTGCTGCGCCTGCCGCCAACGGCCGCGCACCGCGCCCAGATCACTCACCAGCCGGCCAATATCCCAATAGCCGTCCAGAACCTGATCTTCGCCTTCGCCGTCTGCGGTCATATACGCCTCTTGTTCAACCCGAGCCGGGCATAGACCAGCTTGGCAAGAGCTATAAACGACTTTTGCTTGGACTCTGACAGTTTCTCTTTTGTCAGGACGAAGAGAAAGGCTCAGCGCCTTTTTTCGGGCGCGGCGGGCTGTGGCAATCGGATTTCGACGCGCAATCCGCCCTCCGGCCGGTTGGACAGCGTCAAAGTCCCGTCCTCCTGGTCCACCGCCTTGGCGACGATGGCCAGGCCCAGGCCCAGTCCGCGCGTGTTCCGCTGCCGCGCCTGATCCAGTCGCGCGAAAGGCCGCAACACTTCTTCCAGCTTGTCTTCAGGAATACCCGGTCCGTCATCATCGACACGGATGAGCACCTCGTCACTCCGCCGCTCGACGCTGACCTCCGCGCGGTGGCCATAATGCAGAGCGTTTTCGACAAGGTTGATGATTGCGCGACGAAGCAGCATCGGATGGGCATTTATTTCCAGATGATCCGGGCCATCATAGGTGACGTCCGCATCCTGATCCTGAAAGGCATCGACGACCGTCGCTACGGTCACGGCAATGTCAGTGCGGACCAGGGGTTCGCCGTTCTTCTCACCGCCCAGGAAGGCCAGCAGGGAATCGATCATCGCCTCCATCTCGGCCAGATCCCCGCTCATCGCGTCCCTGGCCTCGGCATCGTCTATCGCTTCAAGACGCAGCTGCAACCGGGAAAGCGGGGTGCGCAGGTCGTGGCCGACCGCCGCCAGCGTTTCGGTGCGTTCCGTTATCAGCCGGTGGATGCGTTTCTGCATGTCGTTGAATGCGCGGATGAGATCGCGCACGTCGCTGGTGCCGCCTTCCTCTACGATCACCTCGTCGCTGAGGCCGATATGCTCGGTCGCCTTTTTGAGGTCACGGAGCGGCGCCAGCGTCCGGCGGATCAGCATGCCGCCGGCCACCATCAGCGCGACGAGCGGGAAGAGAGCGAGGCCCATCCGCCCGATGGTGAAGGTCCATTGCCCCCCGGTATGGCGCATACCGAAATAGAGCCAGCTTTTGTCCCGCAGTTGCAGTCCGCCATTGATTTGCGAAACGCGCCCCGGCGCAGCCAGCCGCAACCACAGGTTCGATTGCTCCAGGCTGGGTTCCCAGGTGACGATCTGACGGCGCATCCGCTGCAGTTCAGGGGCCAGCGGCGGCGGCGGCGGAGAAGCCGGGGTCCAATGAATGTCATAGCGGTCGGTGGTAAGCTGGATCGACATCGCATGCCGCTCGGACGGTGGTTGCTCCGCCACCAGCTTCCGGGCGATGACGAGATGCTCGGCGAGCCGCCGCGCCTCGTCATCCTGAAGCGAAAGATGGCCCGCACGCTCGTAGATCAGCGTGCCGACCGCGAATTCCAGGGTCAGCGTCAACAGCAGGATCGCCAGAAGCCGGCCGACAAGACCTACCGACCGACTGACATGAAGCCTCAAGCGCGGCTGACCTCTGCATTGAACATATAGCCGACGCCCCGCACGGTCGTGATCGGCGCGGTCCTGCCCTCAAGGGACAGCTTGCGGCGCAGGCGGCTGACCAGCACGTCGATACTGCGATCCGAACTGTCACCCATGCGCGTCCGTGACAGTTCGATCAGGCGCTCGCGAGCGATCACGCGCTGCGGGTGGCTGAGGAAAGAGCCGAGCAGGTCGAATTCCGCACCCGTGAGGTCCACGATGGCGCCGGTGGGAGAGCGCAGTTCGCGGCGGGGAAAGTTGACGACCCAACCGTCGAAGCGCGCTTCATTTTCCCGATGCTCGTCAGGCCCGCGCTCCACGCCGACGCGGCGCAGGATCGCGCGGATGCGGGCGATCAGTTCGCGCGTGCCGAAGGGCTTTGGAAGATAATCGTCCGCGCCCAGTTCAAGACCGACGATGCGATCGGTCTCGCTGCCCTTGGCACTGATGAAGATGATGGGAACGTCGCTCTTGCGGCGGATCTGGCGGCAAAGATCGATGCCGTTGGTGCCCGGAAGCATGACGTCGAGCACGACAAGGTCAACCGGGCCAGCGTCGAACGCAACCCACATTTCGGGACCGGATGATGCAGGCCGGACCTGATAGCCATGTTCCTGGAGCGCCCGCGCCGTCAGGGTGCGCAGCGGCGGGTCATCTTCTACCAGAATGATCGTGGGTGCGGTCATCCCAGGAAGTTCACGCGGCGAAATGGGCTCATGTGTCGCGGGATAAGGGTCACTGGATGAAGGGTCAACCAGACGTTGCCACAGAAACGCATTGAGACAGGATCAGCAATGCTTTGTCATCCTGCGGACAATTTTTGGATTGCAGAAGTAGTGATGCCGGGCCCGGCGAACCGGGCCCGGCATTACCGGATCAGAACGCTGCGGTCAGCGAGAACACGACCTGGCCGCGAGCAATCGACTTGCCGAAGTCCTTGCCGTCATTGACCATGAAGTTTGGACGGATGTAGTTTTCCTCGACGCGCGCGATGTCGGTGTCGACATAGGCGATGCCCGCGGTCAGCGGCGTGCCGGGGATGGCGACGTCGGCGCCCACCATCCAGTCGAGATACTTTCCGGTCGGCGCAATCGATGTGCCGTTCGGGCCGAGGCCGGGGTTGCCGGCCGAATAACCCAGGTGAGCCTTCAGCGAGACGGGCGTGCCGGGCACCGAACCGCTGATGTCGCCCCAGATGTACAGATTGTCTTCCTTGTCACCCGGGTTGGCGATCGTGCAAGCTGCGTCGCTGCACCAGTTACCCAGCGCTTCCTGCTTGGGAGCATAGGCAACACCGAGCAGGCCCTTGACCGGACCGAGCTGGCTCGACAGCTTCACATAGGGTTCAGCGAAGTCGGTGGTGTCCGCACCCGACGGGTACATGTACCAGGTCAGGCCGACGTCCAGCGTCGCGCCGCCCAGAGGAACGGCGTAACCGGCGAACAGGTCGAGTTCCATGTTGGCGCCGCCGAAACGGCCCCAACCGCCGAGGTTCGAACCCCAGGTGCCTGCATAGAGGCCGCTTTCATGCGTGGCGGTGATGCCGCCCTGAATGGCCATGCCCTTGTCGGTCTGCGAAACGCCGCGGAAGCGATAGTCAGAAACCAGCGCGACGCTACCCGACACGGTGACGGGACCTTCGGCTTCTTCCTGGGCAAATGCCGGCGCGCTCGACATCAGGGCGAGGGCAGCACAGGCGATTTGATATTTCATGAAACATTCCCCTTTTTGGTAAGAATGTTCCGTCCTGCGTCCACTCTGGCTCAACGATCTGTTCGTCGTCGATTACCGGCGGATTGAGCACAGACTATTATGCTGCGGCGCAAAGCGATACGGTTATTGCCGCAAGTGCGAAGGAGAAAAGACGACCGTGCCAAAAATGCCACATTAGGTTTCTATTTGAATGCTATACATTGCTACTATGTTTCTGGATAACGCCGGGCAAAAATAGAGCCGCCGCGCCATCGGGATTGGCGCGACGGCTCACGTCGCCTGGAAGGGGGTGGGGTTCAGGCGGCGAGGTTGCGAAGTCGTCCGGTTGCGCCCGACAGCTCGACGGTTGCGCCCGTGCCGCGCCTGCGGTCGATCCACTCTCGCACCATCTCGGCGCATGTATGATCGATGTGCAGCAGACGCTCGACATTCAGGATGACCGAGCGTTCAGCGGGAACCGCTTCCAGCCTGGCCGACAATTTGGGCAGGGTCAGGAAGGTAGCGGTGCCATGCAGCGCGACCTCATGCGCGTCATCGCTATGATCTTCGTCCAGGCGCAGACCCAGGCGGCGCGCATGGGGGAGAAGTTCGAGCAATGACAGGCCGATGCCCACCAGCACGCCGGTCAGCAGATCGGTGGTGACGACCATGATCAACGTCGCTGCCCACACGACCGCCGGAAGCGGGCCGTAGCGATGCAGCAGGTGCTTCACATGGTCCACGCTGACCAGCCGCACGCCAGTCACGACCAATATGCCCGCCAGAGCGGCCATCGGGATTTCCCGCAGCAACCAGGGAAGCAGAGCGACAAAGCCCAAGATCCAGAAGCCGTGCAGGATTGCGGACATACGCGTCTTTGCGCCCGCCTGGACGTTTGCGGAACTGCGGACGATCACGCCGGTCATCGGCAGCGCGCCTGCAAAGCCGCAAAGCAGGTTGCCCACGCCCTGCGCGCTCAATTCGCGATTATAGTTGGTGCGCACGCCGTCATGCATCCGATCGACCGCCGCCGCCGACAGCAGCGTTTCAGCGCTGGCGATGAAAGCGATGGCGACTGCCGTTGTCAGAATGGCCGGGTTCATCAACTGCTGGAGCAGCCCCTGTTCGGGCAGCGACACGGCCGCGACGATGGATTCCGGCACGACGACGCGCGCCACCGGCAGTCCGAGGACAAAGGCCACGAGCGTCGCCAGCACCACGCCCACGAGCGCGCCAGGCAACAGCTTCAAGGCTGCAGGCCGGAATTTTTCCCAACCCAGCATGCCGCCGATGGTGACGAGACCTATGGCGAAAGCGGTCGCGGCGTCCTGATTACTGAGGCCGAAAAGCTGGCCCGGCATCGCGATCAGGTTGGCCAGACCGCTGGACAACGGCTTGTCATCGAACAACACATGGAACTGCCCGACCACGATCAGTACACCGATGCCGGCGAGCATGCCATGGACGACAGCAGGCGAAATGGCGCGGAACCAGCCGCCGACCCTCATCAGGCCCGCAACGACCTGAATCGCGCCGGCCAGGATCAGGATCGGACCGAGGGCGGAAAGCCCCTGTTCCCGCACGATTTCAAAGACGATGACGGCAAGGCCCGCCGCCGGGCCGCTGACCTGCAGCGGCGAACCGGCCAGCATGCCAACGACGATGCCGCCGATGATGCCGGTGATCAGTCCCTTTTCCGGCGGCACGCCGGACGCGACGGCGATGCCCATGCAAAGAGGCATCGCCACCAGGAACACGACGATGGAGGCAGTCAGGTCGCGGCTGAACGTGCCGCCGGAAAGAGCTTTCAACATAGGTTACTCCGCCGCCTGCGCGTAAATGGCTTCCGCAGCGAGACGGCGGCCATGGGGCAGCGCGATCGGCATGGGCTGGCCTTCCCTGAGCGGCAGGAAGCGGCCGGTTTCGCCGTCGAGGCCCAGCACCTGACCAGCGTGGATGTCCACATACCAGCCATGCAGCGCGATTTCGCCGCGAGCGATGCCCGACGCGACCGACGGATGCGTGCGGAGGTGCGCAAGCTGCGTGACGACATTTTCCAGCGCCATATTGCGGAGCTTTTCCGCGTCGCTGAGGTCATCGGGATAGCTTTCGCGGCAGACTTTCTGCGCCGCATGGCTGTGCCGTAACCAGGCAGCAACATTTGGCATGTTGGTCAGGTCGGCATTGGTGGACAGTGCCTTCATCGCGCCACAGTCGCTGTGGCCGCACACGATGATGTCACGCACGCCCAGCACCATGACCGCATATTCAACGGTCGAGGTGACGCCGCCATTCTGGGTGGCATGGGGCGGCACGATGTTGCCAGCATTGCGGCAGACGAACAGGTCACCCGGCTGCGCCTGCATGATATGTTCCGGCACGATGCGGGAATCGGCGCAGGAAATCATCAGCGCCTTGGGGCTCTGGCCATCGCTGGCCAGCTGATTGTAGAGCGCGCTCTCGTTCGGGAAGACTTTCGTCTCGAAGCTGAACACGCGACCAATAAGCTCGTTCATGGCTTCTCGCTCCTTCTGGTTTGTTGCCGGTCAGGGGGACGGACCAGCGTGACAATGAAGGATAGGAACGCGCTTTTGCTGCGTCGCAGCGGATTTGTTAAATAGTGTGTCTGGCAGGGTTTAATTGCATCAGTGGCGTTCGACGGACGCGCTCAGCATATAACCGGCGCCGCGGACCGTGACGATAGGCGCCGGCCGCCCGCCCCGGCTCAACTTTCGCCGAAGCCTGCTGACGAGCACATCGATACTGCGATCCGACGATGGCGCGTCGCGTACGCCCGCCAATTCCATGAGACGCGCGCGCGCGATGACTGTCTGGGAATGCTCCAGCAATACCGCCAGCAAGGAAAATTCCGCGGCGGTCAGTGCGACCGACTCGCCCTGCTGATCGATCACCTCACAACGGGCGAAATCGACGCGCCAGCCGTCGAAACGCGCTTCGCTGCGCGAACGCAGGCCGATTGCGCGCTCGTTTCTGCTGCGCCTTAACACCGCGCGCAGCCGGGCGGCCAGTTCGCGATTGGAAAGCGGCTTGGTCATATAGTCGTCCGCGCCCAGTTCCAGGCCCACGACTCGATCAACCTCGCTGCTGTTGGTGCTGATGAGGATGATGGGCACATCGCTCCGCTCGCGCACATCACGGCACAGGTCCATGCCGTCCGGGCCGCGCAACGCGGTGTCGAGCACCAAGGCGCCGACCGGCATCGTCGTTATCGCATTCCATATTTCCGACGCCGATCCGGCGGCCACGGCGCGAAAGCCGCTCTGTTCCAGATATTCGCGCAGCTGATGGCGCAAATCCTGCTGTTCCTCGGCAATCAGGATCAATGGTCGACTCATCCGCCCTTCACGGAAATGCCGTGGATGCCGTCAGGGGCCGTTACGGTCGCGACCGAGGCGATAATGAGGAACATTGAAGCCGTCTCCTTCGCGAGCCGTAGCAATTGCGAAGGCTGTAGGCACGGCAAATGTCTCTGAAATATGCCGGATGTTACAAATTGTTGCCATAGCTCATCGAGGCGGCGCGCTGCATCGCCATTATCGGCGGCATCGGGACGGCCGATCCGGGAGCGACATGGCCGAGCAGGGTGGAAAGCCAGGCTGCGTCGGACGCGGCCCGGTGTCGCAACGGGTGACGAGCGTCGGCTTGGGCGACTGCCGCCACAATGCACTCATCCCGTGCGCCATATTCGTCGAGCAGACGGGACACATGGTCGATGGCGAAGGGCGCCGGTTCGCCAGCCGCACGCGAAAGCGTTTCCAGCCAATATTGATCGATATGGCTGTCGGCGACCACCCGGCGTCCGTCCACCGCCGCGACGAGCCGGTCAAAGACGGCTTCAACCGGCAATCCCTCTCGATAAAGCCTTTCAAGCGTCAGGCCATGCAAGGCCTGCGCCTGAGCAGTCCAGTCCCATCCGCGCCAGCTTTCATGCGGGCGGATCAGCCAGCTTTCGCTCCAGCCGTCGACCGCGACACCCACCTCAATTGGGAAAGATCGCCCATGCCGGGGCAGACAGGACGCTTCGAAATCGATCGCCAGGATAGTCACACTATTCTCCTGCTTCTTCAGGCCATATCCCCCCTTACGAAACGGCCCGCCAGTTCATCGCGCGCCATGCCAACCGACTATGTCACCCGAAAGTCAGTCGCCGCGACAATGATGCGAGCGGCTCCCCAGCCGGGACGGGCCGAGGCGGTTGCGACGAAATCGTTCGCCGTGCGGCCAACGCATGCAACCCGATCACCTCTGGCGGCTTTAAGCGGTGTCAGTCGCATCGTTCGAAATCGGGGGCGTTCGATCAACCATGAGGATCGCTGCATGAAAATCGCTCAAATTGCCCCTCTTGCCGAAAGCGTGCCACCCAAGCTCTATGGCGGCACCGAACGTATCGTTTCCTATCTGACAGAGGCCCTTGTCGATCAGGGTCATGACGTCACTCTGTTCGCGAGCGGCGATTCCGTCACCCGCGCGGAACTGGTGCCGGTGGCCGAGATGGCCTTGCGGCTCAATCCACATGTGCGCGATCCGATTCCCTATCACGTCATGCTGCTGGAAGCGGTGCGGCGACGGGCCGACGAGTTCGATGCGCTGCATTTCCACATCGATCTTGTGCACATGCCATTGGTTCAGGACATTATCGGCAGATGCGTCACCACGCTGCACGGTCGCCTTGATCTGCCCGACCTGCCCGCATTCTACCGCACCTTCCCGCATCACAGCCTGGTGTCGATATCCGATCACCAGCGCTCGCCGATGCCGCCCGTGAACTGGGCGGGCACCGTCTATCACGGACTGCCTTCCGACCTTTTGCCTGCCCGTATCGGCGGGGATGAGGGCTATCTGGCGTTCCTCGGCCGGATATCGCCGGAAAAGCGGCCCGACCGCGCCATCCGCATCGCCGCCCGATCAGGCAAGACGCTCAAGATCGCGGCGAAGATCGACAATGTGGATCGGGACTATTGGGAGAAGGAGATCGCCCCCCTCGTCAACCAATATCCCAATGTCCAGTTTATCGGTGAGATCAACGAAGCGCAGAAGGCGGGTTTCCTGGGCGGCGCAAGTGCGCTGCTGTTCCCGATTGACTGGCCCGAACCGTTCGGCCTGGTCATGATAGAGGCAATGGCCTGCGCCACGCCGGTCATCGCATTCCGATGCGGATCGGTGCCGGAGGTTATCGACCATGGCGTGTCGGGCTTCATCGTGGATAATGAGGATCAGGCCGTCGAAGCCGTTGCACGGCTTGGCGAATTGGACCGCCGCGGGGTGCGTGCCGCCTTTGACGCACGTTTCACGGCAGAACGGATGGCGGCGGACTATGTGCGGCTTTATCGTGCCCTGCCCGGCGCACGGACCGACGCCGCGCGGCTTCGGCGAGAGCGCGGGGAGGAAACGGAGCTTCACCTTCAAGCGGTCGGATAAGGAGAGTCGCATAATGGCGAGCCAGTTGCAGCCAGAGGCCCTGGTAACCGAACCGGCAAAGTCCCTGTCCCAGCAACAAACCCAATTCTTCATTCCCGCAACGGCGTCGCTCCATGAGCGGCGCCCGCGGACGTTGAAGCATGGGGACAGTTTCGCCGTCTTTGATCATAGCGGAGACGCGATCGCGGGACCGGGCAGCCCGGAGGGGCTGTATCATCGGGATACGCGGCATTTGTCGCATCTGTACCTGACGGTCAACGGATCGCGACCGATCCTGCTCAGTTCAGCCCTGCGCGACGATAATGCGATGCTGACATGCGACCTTACCAACCCCGATTTCGCGGGCGATGATGGTCGGGTGGCAGTGGAGCACGACCTGATCCATCTGCGCCGCACGCGCTTTCTTTGGAAGGGCGCGGTTCATGAACGGATCACGATACGAAATTTCGACACCGAACTCAGAGCGGTAAGGATCAACATCGCCTTTGCCGCCGATTTCGCCGACCTGTTCGAAATTCGCGGCATGACCCGGCTGCGCAAGGGCGAGATGAAGCCGCCGGTCGTCGGCGACGCTGATGTGCTGCTGACCTATGAAGGGCGCGATGCACGCAGGCGTGAAACCCATCTGTGCTTCGATCCGCAACCACAGGTGCTTACCGACAGTCATGCGGCGTTCGAAGTGACCGTGCCGCCAGGCGAACGGCGCACGTTGTACATGCGCATCGCGTGCGAGCGCCAGGAATTGCTCCCCACCCCCTTTTCGCGCCAGTTCCTGAAAGCGCTGCGCGAATCCATGCAATCGTTGAAGCAGGCGCGCGCGCGTGGAGCCTCGGTCAGGTCGTCCAACGCCCTGTTTGATGAGGTGACGCGCCGGTCGGTCGCCGACATCAGCATGCTGTCGACCGATACCGAACATGGCCCTTATCCCTATGCGGGCATTCCCTGGTTCAGCACGGTTTTCGGACGCGACGGCATCATCACCGCGCTCGAAACGCTGTGGATGGACCCAGAAATCAGCAAGGGCGTGCTGGGCTATCTGGCGAAGCATCAGGCGACGGCTTTCGACGCCGCTGCCGACGCTGAACCCGGCAAGATCCTGCACGAAGTGCGCCATGGCGAAATGGCGGAACTGGGCGAAGTGCCGTTCCGCCATTATTATGGCAGCATCGATTCAACGCCTTTGTTCGTCATGCTGGCTGGCGCTTATCTGGAACGCACAGGCGATGCTGACTTCATCGCCACGCTGTTGCCGCACGTGGAGGCGGCGTTGCAGTGGATCGACGAGCATGGCGACCGCGATGGAGACGGCTTCGTCGAATATGGGCGACTGACCGATCAGGGCCTCCAGAACCAGGGCTGGAAGGACAGCCATGATTCCGTTTTCCACGCCGACGGGTCGATCGCGCACGGGCCGATCGCGCTCGCCGAGGTGCAGGCCTATGTCTATGGCGCGTGGAGAGCAGCCGAAGCTATCTTTTCCGCCCTGGGCGACAGCGCACGCAGCCAACATTATGAGGGGCGTGCCGACCGTTTCCGCGACCTTTTCGACGCCGCCTTTTTCGACGCCCAGCTTGGCACCTATGTGCTTGCGCTGGATGGGGAGAAAAAGCCCTGCCGTGTCCGGTCATCCAATGCGGGGCATGTGCTGTTCACCGGCCTGGCGCTGGAGAAACGGGCGGAATCAGTGGTTCGGACGCTCATGGCTCCAGCGTCCTTTTCAGGATGGGGCGTGCGGACGATCGCGTCCACCGAAGCGCGCTATAATCCCATGAGCTACCATAACGGCTCGATCTGGCCGCATGACAATGCCCTGATCGCAGCAGGCTTCTCACGCTATGGCTACAGGCAGGAGGCCGCGAAGATATTCGAAGGGTTGTTTGCTGCGGCCACCTATGTCGATCTGATGCGGTTGCCGGAGCTGTTCTGCGGATTTCCCCGCCGTCGCGCGCAGGGGCCGACTTTCTATCCGGTCGCCTGCACCCCGCAGGCCTGGTCGGCCGCTGCGCCGCTGTCATTGATCCAGTCCAGCCTGGGCTTGGGTTTCGACGTGGCGACTTCGGAAATATCGTTGCAGCAACCCGCCCTGCCCCGCTTCCTTCAGGAACTGAGGCTTTATGGCTTGCGCGTGGGCGATGCGTCCGTCGACATCGCGTTCGACCGCATGGACGACAAGGTGGTGGTAAAGCCGCTCGACCGGACCGGCTCTGCAAGAGTGGTGACGATCAGTTAGCGCACGTGTCCGATGCGGCCCGGTTCAGCGTCTGGATTTCGCCTTGCCCTTCGGACAAGGCCATGCCTTGCGCGTCGCTGCGAATACCAGGGTTGAAGCAGATTTGTCCCGTTCCTTCGCATTGGCGAGCAGGTAATCGACGGTAGCCTCTCTAAGCTGACCGACGGTTACTTTGCCGGGGATGCAGCTTTTGAGCTTATTGACCTCACGCGTGGTGTTGAAGGCATCGACCGCGCCAGTGATGTAGGCGACGCATTCATATGTCTTTTCCAGATAATCCGGGGTCGCGCGCTTGGTCGTGCAGATTTCCAGCAACTGCTCACCGGAATAGAAACCGGCCGAGGCTGGAGCGGCGGAAAGGCCAATCGCTGCAACGGCCGCCAGAGGGAGCGCCGTCCGAAACATCATATCCATTCTCTCCCGGAGCATTTCCGATTACCGCCGCCACAATCTTCACATTGTTGAGGTGAGAAAGGGCTGCACCCGTATCGGTGGAAAAACCTCCTCAAGCGACCTGGTGTCGGGCAGCACATAAACATAGCCGCCCTTCCGCCGAAGCAGCTTGCGGAGATGGCCATTATAAAATGCCTTGGGCACGTTGATGCAGCCGAATGTTATGCGGTTGTCCTCTATCGTGGGCGACAATATCCGGGCGCGGCGGCGTTCCTTGGGATTTCCGCTTGGAATGGTGTGCAGCGCCACCGACGTCGCATAATCGACCCACAGCACTTTCTGGTTTCCGGCAGCCAGCCCGAACTTCGCCAGAAAACGGCCAGCAGGCGTCGTCTTTTCAGCGGGGCCTATCTCCGCCAGGCTTTTTTTGCCGACGCCCGGCGTGGCGTCATCCCCTGCGGCGATACCGATCAGTATCGGGGCGTCGGCAACATTTTTGCCCTTCGCGTCGAACAGGAAAGCGCGGGCCGCAACCTTGTCGATGATGACATAGGGAAGCGATCGGTTGTCTCCAGTGGCGGCGATCCAGTCCATGACTCGCGTCGCCGCCTCTGATCTCGTCGCCATTTGCGGCTGAGGGTCGCCGCTTTCCCGCCGCACATCGGATGCCGTTGCCTTGACGCCATCGGCAGCGCGGGCCGACATCGAACCACAAAGGGCAAGCGCGGCCAGGGCCGCGTGGAATTTAATCATCTGGGACGCACTCACGGAAAAAGCCGACGCCCCAGAAGGGCGCCGGCACGCAATCCCTGCCCGAAGGCAGCGAAAGATCGCAGTTGTCAGTTACGCGCGCGCTTGCGGCGGGTTTCCTGCAGCCTCTGTTCGACGCCATCGACACGGGCGTTGAGCTGATCCAGCCGCTGGCCGTTATTCTGAGCCTGACCAGACGCGGCCTGCGCTTCTGCCAAAGCCTGCTTTGCGGTGCCGTCGGTAGCCTGCAATCTCGCGTCGAGCGCATCGACCCGCTGGTTCACGGTGGCAACCTGCTCACGCACGAACCCCTTTGTCGCGCAGCCCGCCAGGCCCAGGGAGCCGACGAGAACCACGAGAACAGGGGCTATTTTCATTAAAGGCTGCGACATCAAATTCTCCCAAAACACTTTGCCCCCGTCAATTTCCCAAGCGGAGCGCCTGTGAGATGACAATATGTTTCTGTCTAACGGTGCATTCGCCCGGTTGAACGGAACAGTCCGGTTATGGCCCGTGCCGATCGGGATAGGTTGATCCGCACTTTGCGCTGGCAAACATATTCTGGATATCGATGCCGTAGTCGGCAAAAAGCGGCCGCACGACCGTCAGCGCACAGCGGGCTGAGCGACGCCAACCCGCCCGCGCAATTGTCTCGCGCCATGGCGATCTACAATCTGGGCATCACCATCGGCGGGAGCCTGGCCCTGCTGGTGAGTGGCCTTTATTCTGGTGGCGCCTCCTTGCCCTGCTTTGGCATCTGACGCGTTCCCAATGGTTCTGGGTGATGATGAACGCCATTTTGCAGGGTGATCTGGGTTGAACCACCCGGTGCGGCCCAGGCGGGCCGTGCCTGCGTAACTCTACCTATAGAAGCGGACAGCCCCTTGGCCGAAAATTGCACGGCAAGATCTGGCAAGGAGGATCGCTCGACGAGCGGGACCGTCTGATCTTCGGCAAATAAATCAATGGAATAAAGGAGAAGGACTGTGGCTGACTATCGTTCCCTCATTCCCTTTGGCCGGGGCAACCTGCTGCGCGGCAATTTCGATCCCTTTGGTGATTTTCGCAAAGAAATGGACCGTCTGGTCGATGATCTGGGCCGCGGATGGCCATCGCAGAGCGGTGACGGCAAGAGCTTTCTCTTGCCCAAGGTGGACATCGCGGAGACCGAAACCGGCCTGGAACTGACGGCCGAACTGCCCGGCTTCGACGAAAAGGACGTCTCGCTCGACATTCAGGAAGGCGTCCTGACCGTGAAGGCCGAACATAAGGAAGAGCGCGAGGAAAAGGACGAGAAGAAACATTATCATCTGATCGAACGCAGCCAGGGCAGCTTCCTGCGCCGCTTCGCCCTTCCGTTCGAGGCTGACCCCGACAAGGCCAGCGCTCATCTGGAAAAAGGATTGTTGAAGGTATCGGTGCCCCGTCTCGCAACGGAGGCGAAGAAGCCGCGCCAGATACCGGTGGGTTCAAAGCAAGCCGGATGAAGCAGGTCGATGCGATCGCGCAATGATCCTTTCATGATGCTATGAAGGGGGGATGAACCTTATTGCGCTTTCGCCGCTGACGTCGGCGCTGCTGGCGGCAGCGACAGCCGCCGATGTACAGATTTCGATGCTGGACGACCGGATCAGCAAAACCGTCGTCAGGACGCGGTGACGTCATGTTCGACATCGCGCATCCATATCTTTCCCTGATCGCATCCGTCGCCGTTGGATTGCTGGTGGGGCTAGAGCGTGGCTGGACCCAACGGGATTTCGGCAAGGGCCGCAGGGTTGCGGGCTTTCGCACATTTGGACTGATAGGATTGCTGGGCGGACTTGGCGGGATCGCGCCGGACATGATCGCCGCCATTCTGGGTGCCGGGATCGCGGCCATTCTCACCGTGGGCTATGCCCGAACCATCGATCAGGATCATCTGTCCGCAACGACGACAGTCGCGGGCCTTTTGACGTTCGCGGCAGGCTTTTGCGCAACGCGGATCTCGCCCACATTTGGCCTAGCCACCGGCGCGGCGATCTTTGCGATCCTCAGCGCGCGGCAATCGATGCACGCCCTGCTCAGGGGAATGGACGAGAGCGAGATAGAAGGCGTTTCCCGCTTCCTGCTGGTTTCCCTCGTCATCCTGCCGCTGCTGCCCGATGCCGCCTACGGCCCCTATGACGCCTGGAACCCCCGCAAAATCTGGATGGTGGTGGTCTTCGTCATGGGACTGTCCTTTGCCGGTTACGCTGTCTCGCGACGCTTCGGCCGCGACCGGGGCGTGTTGGCGGTGGCGCTGACCGGCGCCATCGTCTCCTCTACCGCAGTCACCGCCGACTATGCCCGACGACTGCGGGATGAGCCGGATGGGCGCTCTCTATTGTCCGCTGGCATTGCGGTCGCATCCATCGTGATGTTCGTGCGGGTTCAGCTTGTCGCGCTCGCCCTCGTCCCCCGCGCATTGCCGACGCTGGCGCTGACCATGGCGCCGGCCACGCTGGTGGGGGTCGCCTTCGCCCTGATCGCCTGGCGCGCGCAGGGGAAGTCGAGTGACGGGAGCGCGATATCCAATCCGCTGGGCTTCACGCCTGCGCTGCTGCTGGCCGCCCTCGTTGCCGCGCTTTCTCTCGCCGCGCGATGGGCGTTGGAGCATTTTGGACAGCAGGGCATGGCGGTCGTCCTGACGCTCACGGGCATTTCGGACGTGGATGCGGCGGTGATGACGATGGCGGGGCTTCCCGCTCACCTGCTCGACGACCGCACGGCCGGGCTGATCCTGGGGGCCGCCGTCCTCGCCAACACGTTCGCCAAGGCGGTCATTACCATCGTCATCGGCTGGGGCCATGGCGGGATCAGGGCCTCCATGCCCCTTCTGGCCGCCATGGCGGCGGCGGGCGCGAGCCTTATCGGGTGGATGACGTTATGACGTTATGATGGGGTTGCGCCCGGGCGCGACCGCATAGGCGGCCGGAGCCATTATAATCCCTTCGGCGTTTTCACTTCGAAAACTGACGGGAGAGCGCAATGCGCATGCTTCGAGACAATGGACTGACGATCGTCCTGATGCTGCTGTTCGCCGGTACCATATTGGGGCAATGGATCGCGGGTTGGCATGTCCAGGTGGAAGATGCGCAGCGTCACGGCGAAACCGTCCTTTCCCCCGCTGCCTATCTTTTCAGCCCCGAATTCCTCTCAAGCGTGTTCGAGAATTGGGAAAGCGAATTTCTCCAGATGTCGGCCTATGTCGTGCTGACGGCGTTCCTTATCCAGCGTGGTTCGGCTGAATCAAAGGATCCGGACGGCCCCGCCCGTGACGAAGATCTCGATCTTCAGGCGAGCAAGCCCGGTTCCCCGCGCATATTGCGTCGAGGGCCGCTTTGGCGAGCCCTTTATGCCCGCTCGCTGGGATTGGCGCTGGCTATCCTGTTCGTCATATCCTTCATCATCCACTGGACGCAAAGCGCCCGCGCCGCAGCACAAGAAGCGCTCGCCCATGGCGAGCAGCCGCTTACCACATTCGCCTATCTGGGCGATCCGCAGCTGTGGTTCGAATCCTTCCAGAACTGGCAAAGCGAGTTTCTCTCGACGGCGGTGCTCGTGGTCCTGTCGATTTTCCTGCGGCAACGGGAGTCGCCAGAGTCGAAAGGGGTTGCAGCGCCCCATGCGCAGACCGGCCAGTAATGCCGGGTCGCATTGCAATTGGACGACAGGTCTTTGCCGGGGCGGCACGTGCCCTTGAACCCCGTCAAGCCCCTGAACAAACTCGATAGGCAGGCAGGGCAGGCCATCGCACGCTTGCGCTTCGCCGACGCAGGCGGCACATCAGTGTGATCGCCGATGAATGAGAGGATCCCCGATGAACCGTCTCGCGCGCACGTGCCTGCTATTGACCGCCATTGCCGTCCCCGCCCTGCCCCTCGCCGCGCAGCATGAGGGCCACACGATGCCGCAGAAGGCCGATCCGATAGCGGCGGCAGTTGCCGCGCCAAGCCGGAGCGCCACCAACACGGCGCGCGACAAATATCGCCACCCGGCTGAAACACTGGCCTTTTTCGGTATCACGCCGGACCAGACGATTGCTGAATATAGTCCGGGTGGCGGCTGGTACACCGAAATCCTCGCCCCCCTGCTGCGCGAAAAGGGGACATTATATGCGCTCCAGCCATCGGGTCGCTATCTCGACGGCTACCGGAAGTTTCTCGCCGCGAAGCCGGATGTCTATGACAAGGTGAAGCTGGTTCCCTACCCGGAACAGACGACCACGATCCCGGCCGGCAGCGTCGATACGCTGCTCACCTTCCGCAATGTACACAATATGGTCATGGCAGGAACGGAGGCGGCGACCTTCAAGGCTTTTTACGATCTTCTGAAGCCCGGTGGGACGCTGGGCATCGTCGATCACCGCTTGCCCGAAGATCGGGACAGCGCGCTTGAAAAGAAAAGTGGCTATCTCAAGACCTCGACCGTTCGCGGCCTGGCCGAGGCCGCAGGCTTTGAATATGTCGGCGGATCGGAAATCAACGCCAACCCCGGTGATACGGCGGACTGGCCGAAGGGTGTCTGGACGCTGCCTCCCACGCTCAGCAATGGCGATATGGACACGGCGAAATATCTCGCCATCGGCGAAAGCGACCGGATGACACTCAAATTCAGAAAGCCCGCAGGGTAGCGTAAGGATGCTGTTGGCCCATGAGCAGCCTCATTCCGGCTGCTCAGCCATCTGCCTTCCCAATAGCCGACACAGCGAGAGTTGATTTGGCCTTTCCATTTTCTGTCCGAAACCGATAGGCGCCATTGGTCAGCCCGGAGTTGCCCCATGACCGACCATCCCACGTCCGCCATCCCCTGGGATCAGCCCGCCACGTTGATCGACCTTGAAGGACGGGCGCCTCTCATCGGAACCATTCGTGACTGCGCCCAGCATTTCGCGATATTCAAGCCCCATGCGCGCGAACAGGCCCGCGTTCTCCTGACCCAGCCGATCCATCGCGTGGGCCGGAAGACCCGCACCTGGATTCTGGAGCCTTTCGAAATTGAGCAGTTGGCGGATCGGCTGCGCGCGGAAACGCACTGACCTGACGGGCCAGGCCGACGACTACACCTGCGCCTACGCCAGAAAGTCTTACTCCGGCGCGACCGCCGCCTTTGCCAGCCGATGCATCATCGCCCGGAACTCGGCCAATTGCTGCGGATTGGCGGGATCATAGGACCGGTCAGGCCCCAGCTGACCCCGTTGCAGACATAGTGCAACGCCCAGCCGCGACCATGCTGAGCAACAGCATCGCAGACACCTGCGCCAAATGTTCTGACGACGGACACGCAGCACTGCGATAGCGCAACGACTGCGTCATCGCTGGCCTGCAAGAAGCTATCGCTGCCAAGCAAACCTTCCCCTCTGCCATTTGACGATTTCGCACAAACTCAAAAGCACAATCGGCAGCAGAACCACGAAGGCCAGATCCTGTAATTGGAACGCAGAGAAGTGGAGAATGCGGCGCAGCGGCGCCAGCCAGAGAATCGATGCGCAAGCGGCCAGCACGGCAGCCACAACATAGCTCAGCGACGCATTGTTCCGCCGGAGTGCTACCTTCAGCGAAGTACTGAAGGAACGGGTCACTAGCACCAGCGCCAAGATGGATCCGACCAGTGCGAAGAAAAGCAGCGATCTCACCCGATCGGGCGCAAATCCCCAGTATGTCGCGCCCAACTGAAGTCCAAACAGCAGCGCGAAAGCAATCCCGCCATAAAAGATGCTGGGGAGGACCAGCCCTGCCGAAAAGAGGCGTTCGGTCGGATTACGCGGCGGCCGCTGCATAATGCGGTCTTCTTCTCGTTCGGCTTCAAAAACGAGCGCGCAAACCGGATCGATGATCATTTCCAAAAGCGCGATTTGGATCGGCCCCAGCAGGAGCGGCAGGCCCAGCAGCAGCGGCGAAACGGCTAGCCCGGCGATCGGCACATGCACGGCGAAGATGAAGCCGATAGCCTTGCGGATATTGTCGTAGATGCGGCGGCCCAAGCGGATAGCCACGACGATTGCGCCAAAGTCATCCTCCACCAGCACGATGGCCGCCGCCTCGCGCGCCACATCCGTACCGCGCTTACCCATGGCGATGCCGATGTCGGCCGCTTTGAGCGCTGGAGCGTCATTGACCCCGTCCCCTGTCATCGCCACCACTTCGCCCGCAGCCTTGAGCGCCGACACGATGCGCAGCTTCTGTTCCGGCATGGTGCGGGCGAATATCGCGACATGCTTCACCCGCGCGCAGAGGTCAGCATCGGACAGCGCCCTAACCTCATCGCCCGTCATGATCCCACCCGGCCCGATCCCCGCCTGTGCAGCGATCGCCTGTGCGGTGACAGGATAGTCGCCAGTGATCATCACCACCCGGATTCCGGCTGCGCCGCACTGGGCGACCGCCTCTGTCACGCCAGCCCGCAGCGGATCGGACAGGCCAACCAGCCCCAGCAGCGTGAAATCATGCATTTCATGCCCCTTGGACAGATCAGCGCCAGATGCGTGGGCTGATGCGACGCCCAGAACGCGAATGCCGCGCGCCGCCATAGCCTGCGCCGCCTGGTCAAGAGCCTGACGCGCCTCCGTATCGAGGCGGCACAGCCGCGCGATCGCTTCTGGAGCGCCCTTGGCGGCCACGGTCAACGGCTCTCCCTCTCCCGATGACCGCCACACATTGGACATTGCCAGCAGGTCAGGGCGCAGAGCATTCGTGTGCACCAGCTGCCAGTCCGCACGGGCGGGAAGTCGGGTCTCCCTGGCGATGCTGTGGAATGCGACCTCCATAGGATCGACCGGCACCGGAGCGCTCGCGAGCGCCGCCGCCCCGATCAAGTCATGAAAGTCAGGATGCGGCGCTCCTTCGCCAATGCCCGTCGCCGCTCCCGACGGGAGCCAAAGCTCCGTCACGGTCATCCGGTTCTGCGTCAGCGTCCCCGTCTTGTCGGTGCACAGGACCGTTGCAGCCCCCAAAGCCTCAATCGCCGATGCCCGCCGGGTCAGCACGCCCACCTGCGCGATGCGCCACGCGCCCATTGCCAGAAAGATGGTCAACACCACTGGAAATTCTTCCGGCAACAGCGACATGGCGGTAGCGATCCCCGCCAGCAGCGCCGCCATCCAGTCACCGCGCAGAGAACCATAAAGCAGCACGACCAGCAGGGCCACGCTCACGCCGCCCGCGGCGCACAGGCTCACCATCCGCGCCGTTTCCTTTTGAAGGTGCGGAACCTGCGTCTCCAAAGTCTCCAGAAACCGCCCGATCTGACCGATGCGGCTGCGCAGGCCGGTCGCGGTGACGCGCGCAATCCCACTGCCGCGCGTGACTATGGCGCCAGAAAAAAGGTGGGGTGTATGGTCCCCGCCTGGCTCCGCCTGTTCGGGATCGCGCGCCTGCGCCGCGCGCTTGGCAACAGGCACCGCTTCCCCGGTCAGCAGGGATTCGTCCGCTTCCAGCGCCTGCGTTTCCAGCAGCAGCGCATCCGCCGCAATCCGGTCGCCAGCATCCAGCACCAATATGTCGCCGGTCACCACCTCGCGCCCTGCTATGCGTCGCGCTTCCCCATCGCGTATCACTAACGCGCGCGGCGCCGACAGGTCGCGCAACGCTTCCAGCGTTCGTTCCGTGCGCGCCTCCTGCACGATGGTAATGAAGATGGACAGACCAGCAAAGCCCAGCAGGATCAAAGCCTCTGCCTTGTCGCCCAGCAGCAGGTAGATGCCCCCTGCCGCCAGCAGCATGGCGAACATGGGCTCCCGCAGGACCTCCAGCGCGATCCTGAACGGCGTGCGCCGCGCTGGCTTTGGCAGCTCATTGGGCCCTTCGGCCGCCATCCTCTCCCGCACTTGCGAGGCGGACAGGCCAGTCAGCTCAGGTCGCGCAGAGGCGGCCATCTCACGTCCCAGGGGCTGCTCGCTTCGCTTCCGCCTCAGCCACGCATTTCAGCGTCGCCACGAAGCTGTCCGGGTTCAAGGATATGCTGTCGATCCCTTCGCGCACCAGAAATTCGGCGAAGTCGGGATAGTTGCTCGGCGCTTGCCCGCATATTCCGACCTTTACCCCCGCTTTGTGCGCACGAGCGATCAAATCCGCGATCATATGCATCACCGCCGGATCCCGCTCGTCGAACAACGGCGCGAGCAGATCGGAATCGCGATCGACGCCAAGGACCAGCTGGGTCAGGTCGTTGGACCCGATCGAAAAGCCGTCGAACCGGGCAGCGAATTGCTCCGCCAGCACCACATTGGCGGGAATTTCAGCCATCATGTAGAGCTGCAACCCTCGCTCACCCCGCATCAGGCCGTGGCGCGACATTTCGGTGATGACCTTGTCCGCTTCGGCGATCGTCCGGCAGAAGGGGATCATCACGACGATATTTTCAAAGCCGATCGCCTCCCGCACAAAGCGGATCGCGCGACACTCCAGGGCAAAGCCGTCCCGATAGCGCTCATGATAATAGCGGGACGCGCCCCGGAAGCCGAGCATCGGATTTTCCTCATGCGGCTCGAACGCGCCGCCGCCCAGCAGATGGGCATATTCATTGGTCTTGAAGTCGGACAGCCGCACGATCACCGGATGGGGGTGGTGCGCGGCCGCGATCTTCGCGATGCCCCGACCCAACGTCTCGATGAAATAGTCGCGCGGATGGTCATAGCCCTTGGTGAGGGCTTCGATCTCCCTGCGCTCAGCCGCATCCTGTACCTGATCGGGATGGGCGAGTGCCATCGGATGGACGCGGATGAGATTGCTGATGATGAACTCCATCCGCGCGAGCCCGACGCCGCGCGAGGGCAGCCGCCACCAGCGGAAGGCGCTGGCCGGGCTTGCGACGTTCAGCATCAGCTCCGTGCGCGCGGTGGGCAGGCTGGAGGTCTCAACCTCTTCGGCAACAAAGGGCAGGCGGCCGGGATAGACATGCCCGCGATCGCCCTCCGCGCAGGACAAGGTGATCTCCTGTCCGGGGCTTAGGCGGCTGGTGGCATCGCCAGCTCCCACGATGGCGGGCACGCCCAGTTCGCGGCTGACGATCGCCGCATGGCTGGTCGGCCCGCCATGGTCGGTGACGATCCCCGCCGCGCGCCGCATCACCGGCACCCAGTCGGGATCGGTATTGTCGGTCACCAGGATCGCGCCATCGACGAAGTTCGCAATGTCATCGGTGCTGCGAATGACGCAGGCCGCGCCCGAAGCGATCGCATCGCCCACCGCCGCCCCGGTGACGATCGGTGCGGGCGCCTTGCTCGTCAGCCGCCAAGTCTTGAGCGCCGTCGCGGATCGCGAACCATGCACCGTTTCGGGCCGCGCCTGCACGATGAACAGCTTACCGCTCTCACCGTCCTTGGCCCATTCCATGTCCATCGCGCAGCCATAATGCCGCTCGATCAGCACGGCCCAGCGGGCCAGCTCCAATATCTCCTCGTCCTCCAGCACATAATGCTCGCGCTCATGGCGGCTGCATTCGACCAGCTCCGTCCGCGCGCTGCCGCCGGTCGCATAGACCAGCTTCTGTGCCTTCGCTCCGACCCGTTCCTCGACGATCGGCTTCAGCCGCCCGTCCGACAGGAACGGCTTGAACACCATATAGCTGTCCGGATCGACCCGCCCCTGCACCACCGTCTCGCCCAGCCCCCAGGCCGCGCTGATGACCGCGACGCGCGGAAAGCCTGTCTCCGTGTCAATCGAGAACATGACTCCCGACCCTGCAAGGTCCGACCGCACCATGACCTGTATCCCGATCGACAGCGCGATCTGCAAATGGTCGAAGCCCTTGGCCTCGCGATAGGATATCGCCCGATCGGTGAACAGCGATGCAAAGCAGCGGCGGCAGGCGTCGAGCAGCGCCCGCTCGCCCACGACATTCAGGAAGCTTTCCTGCTGCCCCGCAAAACTCGCGTCCGGCAAATCCTCCGCCGTCGCGCTTGACCGCACCGCCACCGCCGCCTCGCGCTTGCCAGCCTTGCGCGACAATTCCCGATAGGCCGCCAGGATCGGCTCAGCCACGGAAGGCGGCAACTCCGCGTCCAGGAACAGCCGCCGCGCGCCCTCGCCCGCATCATGCAGCGGCATCGCGCCGCTCCGATACTGCGCCACGATGCCCGCCAACCGATCGCCGATCCGGTTATGCTCCACCAGCGCGCGATAGGCCGACGCCGTGGTCGCAAAGCCCGGCGGCACCGCTATGCCAGCGCCACCCAACACCGAAACCATTTCGCCAAGGGAGGCATTCTTGCCGCCCACCCGGCCGACATCGCCCCTTCCGATCGCGTCGAACCAGAGGATCACCTCATCCTTGAGAGGCTGGGGCGGCTTCGTTGGTGCTTGGCTACTCATCCGCTTACTGTGCGGAGGCGCTCAACCCCGCGACATTAGGAAAGATACGGATGCGTCGCCCCATCAGTATAACTACGGACTGCCTCCCCCGCCCGTTGGTCTATTCATGGTAGCCTGAATGCAACAAGACGGAGAGACGGCGTGAGCCCTGCCATGACCCTGACATTTCACGGCGCGGCTGGCACCGTCACGGGCTCCTGCATGGAATTGCGCTTGGACGAACGGGCCATCCTGATCGACTGCGGCCTCTTCCAAGGATCGCGTACCCTCGAAACGCTGAACCATGGCGCATTCAGCTTCGACCCGGGCAAGATCGACGCGGTCGTCCTCACCCACGCCCATATCGACCATTGCGGCCTGCTCCCCAAACTCGCGGCACAAGGGTTCGACAAGCCGGTCTGGTGCACGCCGGCCACCTCCGACCTGCTCGAATATATGCTCGCCGACGCCGGGCGCATCCAGGAAAGCGAAGCCGATCGCCGCAACCGCCGCCGCGACCGGGCGGGCGAAAGCCGTTTCGAACCGCTTTATACCGAAGAAGACGCAATCAATGCCTGGCGTCTCTCCCGTCCAACGCCACTCTGCCAATGGTTCGATCCCGCCCCCGGCTTTCGCGCCCGTTTCTGGAACGCCGGACATATTTTGGGCGCTGCCTCGGTGGAGATAGAGGCAGCAGGCATGCGCCTCCTCCTGTCTGGCGATCTTGGCCCGATCAACAAGGCTTTTCACCCTGACCCACAATCCCCGTCAGGCATCGACCATGTGGTCTGCGAAGCCACTTATGGCGACCGCACGCGGGAAAAGTTCACCATCGAACAGCGCCGCACCCAGCTGGAGGCGGAGATCAAGGACGCCCTGTCGCGCGGCGGCAACCTCATCATCCCCAGCTTCGCGCTCGAACGGACGCAGGAACTGCTGCTTGACCTCGCCAAGCTGGCCGACGCCGGCCGTATTCCCAACGTACCGATCTTCGTCGACTCCCCCCTTGCCAGCCGCGCGACAAAGGTGTTCGCTGCCCATGCATCGGAACTGGAGGACACCGGGGGCGAAAACGTCTTCCGCCATCCGTCCATCCACTATGTAGAGGATGTGGCGGAATCGATCCGCCTGAACAGAATCAGCGGCGCGATCATCATGGCCGCGTCGGGCATGTGCGAAGCAGGCCGCATTCGCCACCACCTGAAGCACAATCTGTTCCGCCGGGATTCCACCATCCTGTTCGTCGGCTTTCAGGCGAAGGGAACGCTCGGCCGCGTCCTGCTCGACGGCGCCGAGCGCGTGCGCATTTCGGGCGAGGACGTCAATGTCCGCGCCCGCATCCGCCGGATCGACAGCTATTCCGCCCATGCAGACCGGGATGAACTGCACAGCTGGATCAGCGCGCGCAGGCCGATCAGCGGCAGCCTGTTCCTCGACCATGGCGAACCCGAAGCCGTCGCGTCGCTACGCACCTTGACGCAGGGGGACGACCCCGCAGCCAGCATCATCGCCCCGCAGATCGGCGAAGTCTATGCGCTGGAACTTGGCAAGGCCGCCCGCCGCATCCAGACGGGCCGCATCGACATGGAGCAGCTTAGCGGCCCCGACTGGCAGAATGACTATGCCGACTTCATCACCCATCTGAAACAGCATCTCGGCCGCATCCGCAGCCAGCGCGCCCGCCGCGAAGCGCTGGCGCAGATGCGGCGCGTGCTCGACGCCTATCAAGAAGCGAAGCAGCGCCAGTCCGCCAAATGAGGGACATGCCCATGCCCAGTGATCCCCTGTCTCCCATCCGTCACGCGGTGGTGCTCGCCCATCCCGATCCCCGCAGCTTCAACGCCGCCATCGCCCATACCTATTGCGAGGCGGTCGAAGCGGCGGGCCAGCAGGCGATCCTGCGCGACCTCTACGCCATGAATTTCGATCCGGTGCTGAAAGCACAGGAGCGCCCGGACCGCAGCGACTTCCGCCTCTCCCCTGACGTGCAGGCGGAACTCGCCATCATGTGCGGCGCCAATGTCACCACCTTTGTCTACCCCGTCTGGTTCGGTATGCCGCCCGCCATTCTGGTCGGCTATATCGACCGGGTGCTGGGTGCGGGAACGACCGTGGGACAGGTCCAGCATGGGGCTGGCCAAGGTTTGCTCGACAACGGCCATCTGTGCGCCATCACCACCTCAGGCGCGCCGCAGGAATGGCTGGAAGCGCAAGGCCAGACACAGGCGCTGCGCGAACTGGCCGGAACCTACCTGTTCCGCGCCTTCGCCATGCATTCGACCCAGGCGCTGCACATCGGCAATGTCGTGGAGGGCGCGCCTGCCGACTTCATCGAGGACAATCTTGCCCGCGTGCGCCAACGAGCGACGAGCATCTGCGCCCGTGTCGCGGAGGAACTGCACGGCACCCCGCTTCCGCCGCAGCTGGGCGACGGCAGCTGATCCCCCCATGCTGACGATCAAGCGCCTCGCCATCGACACCCACCCGGAAAACACCGCCTTCCTGCTGCGCGAGAGTAACGGCTATTCGGCCGAGCAATTTCAGGCCCTGCGCAAGATTCGCATAAGCGACGGCACTGCCGAAATTCTCGCCACTCTCGCGCTGGTGGATGAACTCGCGATGTTGAAGCCAGGGGAAATTGGCCTGGGTGAGCAGGCCTTCCGGCGGCTCGCCCTGCCCGAAGGAGCCTCCGTCGCGATCGAACAGGCGATGCCGCCGCCCAGCCTCGAATTTGTCCGGCGCAAGATTGACGGCGACACGCTTCAGGATGACGAAGTGTCCGCCATCATCCGCGACATCGCCGCCCACCGCTATTCACCGATGGAGATCGGCGCGTTCCTGGTCGCCTGCGCCGGGTTCATGAGCACGCAGGAAACCCTGGCCGTCACCCGCGCCATGGCCGACGTCGGCAACCGCTTCGACTGGAAAGCCCCGCTCGTCGTCGACAAACATTGCATCGGCGGCATACCCGGCAACCGCACGTCGATGATCGTGGTGCCGATCGTGGCGGCGCACGGCCTCATCATGCCCAAGACATCGTCGCGCGCGATCACCTCCCCGTCCGGCACCGCCGACACCATGGAAGTGCTGGCAAATGTGGACCTGTGCGAAGAGGCGATGCGCTCGATCGTTGCGAAGGAAAAGGCCGTGCTCGCCTGGGGTGGCAAGGTGAACCTGTCACCCGCCGACGATGTGCTGATCTCGGTCGAACGTCCGCTGCGAATCGACACATTCGATCAGATGGTCGCTTCCATCCTGTCGAAAAAGCTGGCCGCAGGGTCCACGCATCTGGTCCTCGACATACCGCTCGGCCCTACCGCCAAGGTCCGCACGCAGGATGACGCCGTTCGGCTGCGCAAGCTGTTCGAACATGTGGCGGACAAGATCGGCCTCGTGATCGACATCGTCGTCACCGACGGATCGCAGCCCGTGGGCCGTGGCGTCGGCCCGGTGCTGGAGGCGCGCGACGTCATGGCCGTGCTGCGCAGCGATGCCGACGCGCCACAGGATCTTCGCGAACATGCGTTGTTCCTCGCGGGCCGCGTCCTCGACTTTGATCCTGCGCTGCGCGGCGGCCGGGGCTATGCGCGGGCGATGGACCTGCTCGCTTCGGGCAAGGCGCTCGCCGCCATGGAACGGCTGATCGACGCGCAGGGGCGACAGCCGCTGAAGTTTGCCCTCGGCGACCATATCCATGAAGTGCTCGCCACGCAGGAAGGGCGGGTAAGCGCGATCGACTGCCATCGCATCGCGCGCATCGCCCGTCTTGCCGGTGCGCCCATGGACAAGGGCGCGGGCATAGACCTGCTGCACAAGGTCGGCGCGCAGGTGCGCAAAGGCCAGGCGCTCTACCGCATCCACGCCCAGTCGCGCACAGGGCTAGGCTTCGCGCGGGATCTGGCGACGGAAGACTCCGGCTATGAGGTGACACGGTGAGCGCGGTCATCCTTGCCTTCGTGGATAGCATGGCGGCGGCGGGCAGGCTGGGCGCGTCGCTCGACCTTCCAGTCCATGAAGTCACCGTTCATCGCTTCCCTGATAATGAATCCCTGATCCGCATCCCCGCGTCGGCGCAGACCGTCATCCTCTACCGTTCGCTCGACAACCCTGACCACAAGCTCATCGAACTCGTGCTCGCCGCCTCCGCCGCACGGGACGGCGGCGCGGAACGCGTCATCCTCGTCGCGCCCTATCTCGCCTATATGCGGCAGGACAAAGCCTTCCACCCCGGCGAAGCGGTCAGCCAGAAAGTCATAGGCGGCCTGCTCGCCAGCTATTTCGATGGCTTGGTCACGGTCGATCCACACCTTCACCGCGTCGCGAACTTGTCTGAAGCCATTCCCGGCATCCCGGCCCTCAGCCTGTCCGCAGCCCCCCTCCTCGCGGCGCTGATCGATCCCAAGGACAACCCGATCATCATCGGCCCGGACAGCGAATCTCGCCAATGGACGGAAGCGATCGCTAGACCGCTCGGCCTCGAAACGCTGATCGCCACGAAGCAGCGCCTTGGCGACCGGCAAGTTAGCCTGACCATTGCAGAAGTGGAGCGCGCAAAGGGCCGCCGCGCCATTATCGTCGATGACATGATCTCCAGCGGCCGCACACTGGCGGAGACGGCAAAATTGCTGCGCCAAGCGGGCGCCACTTCCGTCGAAGCCATCGCCACCCACTGCCTCGCCGATCCCGACGATTTGGCCTTCATGGCCGCTCAGGGGATCGACCGCATCGTCAGCAGCGACAGTATCGATGGACCAACCAGCAAGGCAGCGCTCGCCCCTCTCATCACCCGCGCGTTGAGGGACAATGGGCTGGCTTAGATCACCCGAGCACCAACGCCCGTTCGGGCCGAGCTTTTCGAAGCCCTCTACTCCCCCAACAACGCCCGCAAAATATCCGCCCGGCTGATCAGCCCCACCAGCTTGCCATGCCCGATGACCGGCAACCGCTTCATTCCATGCCGTTCCATCAGTGCAATGGCCTCCTCAATCGGGGCATCGCCATCGACGCTGATCAGCGCGGTCGTCATGATTTCGGCCACGCGCCGCTCTTCCAGTTCCCGCGTCGCGCTGCCCACACCCGACCGGGCGAGTTCCTCAAGCCGGAATCCCTCCCCATCACGCCGGAAGAAATCGCCTTCGGACACTATGCCGCGCAGCTTCCCGTCCCCGTCCACCACCGGCAGCGCGCTGATGCGATGGTCGCCCATGCACCGGATCGCGTCCGCGAGTGAGCTGTCCGGCGTCGTCGTCGCCGCGCCCAGCGTCATGATATCACTGGCTTTCATGCGCCTGCTCCTTATCCATGGTTTGGGAAACGTCGACCTGGGGCACCAGCGCCAGCAATCGATCGACATCCGCGCGATGGCAAAGGTCGGTGCCCGGCGTCAGCACCGCCGCCGTGCCAGCGGCAACGCCAAGCCGGAAGGCTTCGAGCGGGCTTTGCTCACACCCAAGGGCGAACACCATCGCCGCCAGGAAACTGTCGCCTGCCCCAACGGCGCTCTTGGCCTCGACGGGGATCGCGGGCAGCCGCCAAGTGCCAGACCGGCTTGCCAGCAGCGCGCCGTCGTGGCCCATCGTCACGGCGACATGCTCCGCCCTGCCGCTGTCCACGATCTCCCGCGCCGTCGCTACGATCTCGTTTTCCTCAGCCAACGCCTTGCCGGTCAGCTGCCGCAACTCGCCAATACTCGGCTTGATAAGGTACAGCCCGCCCCCGCGCACCGCGGCGCGCAGCGATTCGCCCGAACTGTCGAGGATGATGCGCATTCCATGGCGCTGCCCCAGCAGGCAGACGCGGCAATAGAAGTCCTCCGGCACGCCCGGCGGCAATGATCCGCTGATGACCAGATAGTCCGCCTGCGCCCCGTCCAGATGATGGAGCGCCGCCTGCCATTCCTCGGCGGTAACCTCCGGTCCTTTGGGAACGACACGATATTCCTTGCCCGTCTCCTGTTCGTAGAGCGACGTGCTGATGCGGGTATCGCCCTTGATCGGAATGCGGAAACGGACCAGCGCATGCTTGTCCAACAACCCGTCGAGCGCGCAGCCGGTAGCGCCGCCCGACAGATAATAGGCCCGCGCCGTACCGCCCAGCCGCGCAATCACCCGCGCCACGTTGATACCGCCGCCGCCCGGATCATAATGTTCCTGCCGCGTCCGCATCTTGCGCGTGTGAAAGACCCGGTCCGTCTCATAGGCGACGTCGATCGCCGGGTTCATCGTCAGGGTGATGATCCTCTTCATGCGAAAGAGGCTATCCGCCCCTCTCCGCCACCGGTATAAGTATATGTCCCCATTGGTCCCGTGCCCCGTGCATGGGAAAAGGGGATGCTCATGGAACAGGAAGGATCGGCTGCGATGCGGACATTGGCTATACTGGCGACGGCGCTGCTTGTTGTCGCGTGCGAGCCCGCCAAGGATGGCGAAGCACCAGCACCCGACACGAATGCGGCGGGCATGAACTATGCCGCCGAGGTCGCCGCCTTACCCAAACAAGCCCGCGACGCCGTCTTCTTCCGCGCCATCCGGGACGCGGGCCTGTCGTGCCAGAAGATCATCGACAGCAGTCCCATGCCGGATGCGGCGCCGCCCGCCATAATGTGGCGCGCGCAGTGCGAGGACAGGGCCTATCACCTGATCCAGATCCAGCCCAACGGATCGGCGGTCGTCACCAGTCGCACCACGCCCTGATGCGGCGCGGACCGTGCGCTACTGGACCGTCGTTGCTGCCCTTGCCTTCGCGCTGATCCTTGCTGTCCTCATACTGCAACTGATCGGCGTGGAATGGCTGTGGGTCATCCTCAACGGTATCATGCAGCACGAATTGCGCTGGTAGCCATCAAGCCGACTGGCCGCTCCGCAACGCTCGCATGTCGTTCAGCAGCTTCACCACTTCCTCGTCGCTCGTCTGGTCAAACACGACATAATGCGCCCCCACCGCATAGAATGGGTAGGGCTCATAAAGGCATATCACCTCGTCGCACTCCGCGCGCAGCTCCGCGATCATATTGGCCGGCGCCACCGGCACCGCCAGGATCAGCCGCGCAGGATGCGCCTTGCTCAACCCCTTTAGCGCCGCCTTGACCGTACCACCCGTGGCAATCCCGTCATCGACGATGATCACCGTGCGCCCGGCCGCCGCTATCGACTCCCGGTCGCCCAGATAGGCCCGCCGCCGCCGATCGATCTCAGCCAGCTGCTTGCGCATTTCGGCCCGGATATATTCAGGCGTCGGCCCCAGTTGCCGCACGACATCCTCGTTGAGGACAAGCTGCGGGTTCGCCCCATCGACGACCGCGCCGATGCCCAGTTCCTCATATCCCGGCGCGCCCAGCTTGCGCACGAACAGCAGGTCAAGATCTGCATTGAGCGCTCTCGCCACCTCGAACGCCACCGGCACTCCTCCACGCGGCAGCGCCAGGATCAGCGGATGGTAATCGGCAAAACGGCCCAGCGCCTTCGCCAGATGCAGGCCCGCGTCGCGGCGATCATGGAATAGCATGGATTGCCCCATCATCGCGCCTCCTCCTTCAGGTGAGAAATGAACCAGCGGGCAGCAAGATCGATCACCTGGTCCAGCGTGCCGGGCTCCTCGAACAAATGGCTCGCGCCCGGCACGACCACCAGCTCCGACGGCGCCGTCATCAGCGCCTTCGCATCATGATTGAGGCCCAATACATCCTGGTCCAGGCTGCCGACGATCAGCAGCGTGGGAGCCGTCACGCGCTCCAACGCCGCCGCACCCGCCAGATCCGGCCGCCCGCCGCGCGAGACGACTGCGGCGGCACGATCGCCCGGCATGGAGGCCGCGATGATTGCCGCCGCCGCGCCCGTGCTCGCGCCGAAATAGCCGATCGGCAGAACCCCCAGTTGCGGCACGTCCTCCGCCCATTGCGCCGCCTCGCGCAATCGCCCGGCGAGCAACGACACGTCGAACACGTTGCGGCGGTCCCGCTCCTCCTCCGGCGTGAGCAAATCGACCAGCAACGTCGCCATGCCCACGCGGTTGAGACCGGCGGCAACATGCTGGTTGCGTGGCGAGTGCCGCCCGCTGCCGCTGCCATGGGCGAATATCACCAGCCCAGTGGTATTTGCCGGCACGTCCAGGAATCCGGACAGGCGATGCCGCCCAATGACCACATCATGTCTGTTCGTAATAAGCTCTGTCATGATCATAATCCAAAAGGCCAGGTTTCCGGCGCGCCATGCGGCCGTTCGGCACCCAGCGGCTCGACCGCCGTCGTTTGCTCGAACCACACCCACGCATCGAACTGCTCTGCCATTACGGCCTCGAAATAATGGCTGAGACGCTCGGTCTCGGGCCGGTAGATAACGCCTATGGCGCGCTCCAGCAGCGGCTGGCCCAGCGCCTCGCGCAGCTCCTCCTTGCCCGCCCCGCGCCAGTCGGTCAGGCCGCGCGCGACGCCAGTGCGGCGGAAGGCATGCTCATAGCTGTCGGGCCGCGCCGGGCGGACGGTCTTGATCTCCATCGTGCTGCCCCAATCGCTCGCCGCCGCGACCAGGCCTGTGTCCGTGCCGAACCCGATCGACACCGCATCCTCGCCATGGGCGAGGCGGCAAAGCTGCCCGATGTTGAATTCACCCTGCCATCCCATCGCCGTGGCGGCGGCATTGCCGATATGGCTGTTATGCGCCCAGATGACCGCTTTCGTGCCGCTGCCGCGATGGGCCATCAGGCTTTGCAGCGTTTCGAACATGTGCCGGTCGCGCAAATTCCAGCTCTCGGTAGAGCTGCGATACATGGCCCGATAATATCGTTCCGCCGCCCGCACGATGCGTGCATTCTGATAGGCATCGAACCACGCCTCGCCATCCTGTTTCAGCAGGTCCAGCCGCTGGTTCAGCAGTTCGCGAAGCTGCGCCACGACGCCGTCCTCGCACCCCTTGCCGCCCGACAGCATGACCTGACGGCCATATCGGGCGGGCTCATCCTGCCATGGCGTCAGGCACCCATAGCGGCGGCGTGCCTCCGCCGCTTCCTGCGGATCCGCCTTGTCCAGATAGGCCAGCACGGCATGGATGGATTCGCTCAAGGAGTAGACGTCCAGCCCGTGGAAGGACGCTTGCCGCTGTTCCTCCAATCCCTGATTATGCCCGCGCAGCCAGTCGGCAAAAGCCAACACTTCCTGATTGCGCCACATCCATGTCGGAAACCGGGCGAACACATCGCCCTTCCTTGGGCGCGGCGCCTGATGCCGGACATAATCGTCAATGCGTGCAGCATCGGGCCAGTCGGCCTCCACCGCGACCAGTGTAAACCCATGCCGCTCGATCAGCCGCCGCGTGATCGCCGCCCGCGCACGGTAGAATTCCGACGTGCCATGGGTCGCTTCACCCAGCAGGACGACGCGCGCATCCCCGAACCGGTCGAAAAAACGTCCGAACGCCTCCACCTCGTCAGGCGATGGCAATGGCTCGGCATGGCGGCGCAGCACTTGCACCAGCTCATCGGGCGCTTCCATGGTCGAATGGCGGGACGGCCTTGCCTCATTCATTATCTTCCTCCCACATAATCGCTGAAAGGTCGAAGGGCCGCAGTTCGACCCAGCTGCCATGATCCCACAATCCGTGCCCGGCGACATTGGGGATTATACGAGGTGGTTCGCCGCAGCGGCAGGGCGTGCTCCTCAGGGGGCCGCGATCGGCGTCAATGCGGCGGTTTGTTGCCGAACTCGAATGGCGACGGACCATTTAGAACATAGAGGGCGACGAGGTGGGCGACAGACTGCACGCCCAGCTTCCGCATCAACCGTGCGCGATGGACCTCGACCGTCCGGTGACTGATGCCCAGCAGCTTGCCCGTCTCCCGGTTGGTCAGGCCCCGCGCTACAGCAGCCAGCACTTCGCGTTCGCGGGGCGACAATATGTCCATGGCGGCGAAGGGCGGCCCGGCTGCCTGTCTTTTCCCCGCTTTCATCATGGCGGCCCCTGTCAGCTCCCTGCCTGGTCCATCGTCGCGTCCCTGATGGCGTTTACCAGCACTGATTCCTTGCACGGCTTGTCGACCACGGCGTCAAAGCCGCGCGTCATCGCCTTTTGCAGCAGTTCGGCCGACCCATAGGCGGTGACCAAGATAGCGCGCCCGCTCCATCCCGCCGCGCGCAACCTGTCCAGCACTTCCACGCCATTGCAGCCCGTCATCCGGTAATCCGTCACCAAACAGGCTGGATTGTTCGCCTTCACGTCGGCGATCAATGCTTCTGGGCTTTCGAAGGAACGCACCTGGAAACCACGGCCCTGCAACAGCAGCTGCATCGAACGCCTCGCCCCGGCATCGTCGTCCAGGATGGCAACCGAAACTGGAGGGCCTGACATTCTTCTCGCGCCTTGCACCGCTGATGTGAGCAACATGCCCAAAGCGTGACATGGAGGGGCGCGCAAGTCTTTACGTATTGATCGCAGTCAGGTCCTTGTGGCCCATGCCCGCCGCAAAGGCGATGCGCAGGGCGTCCGACAGGCTGTGGACATGCAGCTTGGTCATCATGTTGGCGCGATGCACTTCGACCGTCCGGGATGAAATGCCAAGGTCATAGGCGATCGTCTTGTTGGGCAAACCTTGTGCCAGCCCTTCCAAAACTTCCCGTTCCCGCACCGTCAGCGCCGCTATGATCACATCTGCGCGCGCCGCATCCGCTGTTGCGCCCTCAGCAGAACGCACGCGGTCGAAAGCGCGCTCAATCGCGTCGATCAGGACAGCCTTCTCGAACGGCTTCTCCAGGAAATCGACCGCGCCTGCCTTCATGGCCTGCACGGCTATCGATATGTCGCCATGACCAGTCATGATGATGACAGGCATGGCGATCCCGCGTTCCGCCAGAATGCGTTGCACCTCCAATCCGTCGATGTCCGGCATGCGAACGTCCAGCAGGATGCAGCCTTCCTCTGCCGATCTCGCTTCCTTCAGGAAGGCGGCGCCCGATGCCCATGTCTCGACCGCATAGCCCGACGTCTTGAGCATATAGCCCGCGGATCGCCGGACCGAATTCTCGTCATCGATGATGTGAACAAGCTTCTTGTCGGTCATACGCTTCCTCCGCCTGCGCTCGAATGAGGGTGAAGTGGAAATCGGTGCCTTTGCCCTTGCGGCTTTCCATCCAGATCTTGCCGCCGTTCACTTCGACGATGGTGCGGCATATGGAAAGGCCAAGGCCCATGCCGTTGGGCTTGGTGCTGACGAATGCGGTGAACAGCTGCCGCGCGACGCCCGGCGCGATGCCGCAGCCCGTGTCAGACACAATGACCTCGACTTGATCGTCCCTGGACACGCGGGTAGCAATGGTCAGCTGTTTTACCGCGCTGGCCGCCATTGCTTCGCACGCATTCCGGACCAGGTTGATCAGCACCTGCTGGATCTGCACCTTGTCGACGAGGACTGGCGACGCCAGCGGATCGATATCGAAATGCACATCGATCCCCATCTCGCGGGCACCTGCGAGCCCTAGCGCCGATGCCTCACGCACCAGCTCGGGCAGGCTTTCGATCGTCTTTTCAACTTCCCCGCGCGACACGAACTCTCTTAGCCTGCGGACGATCTGACCGGCGCGCAACGCCTCGCTGGCGGCCTCGGCCAATGCCTCGCGCATCATCGGCCACTCGCTTTCCTGCGGCTGCGCCATCTGGTCGCGCACCGCCTCGACATAATTGGCGACAGCCGCGATCGGCTGGTTGAGTTCATGCGCCAGCGTCGATGCCATCGTTCCCATCGCGCTCACTCGAGTCACATGGATCAGTTCGGCTTGCAATGTCGCCATATGATCTTCGACCGCGCGCCGTTCAGTCAAGTCGCGGATAAAGCCGGTGAAGATGCGCTCATTACCCCGCATCGCCTCGCCGATATATAGCTCCATCGGGAACAATGACCCGTCGGCCCGCCGGCCCGAAACGACCCTGCCCTTGCCGATGATGCGCTTTTCCCCGGTTTCCAGATAGCGCTGGATGTAGCTGTCGTGCCGTTCGCGATCGGGAGACGGCATCAACATGCGTACATTCTTCGCCAGCACCTCTTCCTCGGCATAGCCGAACAGCGCCTCCGCAGCCGCGCTGAACGACAGCATGGTGCCAACCTCGTCAATCACCACCATCGCGTCGGGCACGGTGGACAGGATCGCGCGCAGCTGGCTTTCATGGGCGCGCAGCTGGTCTTCGGCCGACCTTTTTTCGGTTATGTCGGACACGATCTTGGCAAAGCCCCGCAGTGCGCCATCCTTGCCGTGCAGCGCGGTCCAGCTGACCGACGCCAGAAATTCCGATCCGTCCTTGCAAAGACGCCAATCCTCTTCCTCGAACCGTCCTTCGATCCGCGCGCGCTCGATGTCGGCCGCTGGCTTCCCGGCGGCCACGGCTTCCGTCGGGTAAAAGAGGGACGAAGGCTTACCCAGCACCTCCTGCTCGGTCCAGCCCTTCAGGCGCTCGGCGCCCCGGTTCCAGATCGTCACCCGGCCAGTCGGGTCGAGCATGTAGATCGCCAGCCCTTGCGCGCCATCAATCAACAGGTTGAGTTCGACCGCCAGCTGCTCGCTCGCCGCGCCGCGATGTTCGGTGGTTAGTTCAGCAGCCTTCAATCGCTGGTTCGACCGGCGGCCAAGGCGGCTCATCAGGATAATGCCAGCAGCCGTTACAATGAACAGGACGATCTCGACGAGGTCGCGGTTGTCGAAGATCGACCGACGGGCAATCACTGACCCCGCCGTGACGCTCAGCAAAGCCGCAAGGATCGCGGGGCCTTCGCCCAGCCACAGCGCGATCGCCACGATCGCGAAGACATAGGGCATATAGGCCGACCGGTCGCTCAGCCACGGATCGAGGAAAAACCGGATCGCCGCTACTAGAGCCACGCCCACTAGAGCAAGAGCATAGCGTTCCAGACGCGCTGTTTTCCACGGGGGCATGGCCTCACCTTGCACGAAACGTCGTCGTCAGCCTGGTAGAGGCTCAGCCAATCCTAACATCATTGTCCGAACTGCAACACATCCTTACTTATGGATGAATTAACATACTGTAATTACGTACTATTATTTCGGCTATATAGTGTCATCCCCAATAGTCATCCTACTATCCGAACGACTCCACCTTCCAGGCCTTCAGCCCAAATCCATTTCCTCCAAGCCACATCTCGCCTGAGGCCGCGCCTGGATGCGTCCGGCTTTACTTCTTCTCCCTTCCGCGCTTGCTGACCGGCATCATCATGGACGAGCAAGAGCACGTTCTTCCTGTCGATTTCCTCACGACAAGAATTCTCTATCCGACGGGCGTCATCCGGGCATTCTGGCCAGGATCATCGCTGCGATGGCGATCATCAGCCCGATGGTCATGGCTGCCTGAAACATGGCGTCTGCGGATTGGCGCACGCGATCTATAACGGGCATATGCTCTTCCAATGAAATAGCGGCAGGGACCGACCCGCAATGGAGCGCCCCGGCAGGCATGGCGCACCTGCCAGGGGCACCGGGGTCAGAATGTTGATACGACAATATTGTCCTCGACCTTGGTCACGCCCGGCGCCGCCCAAGCCGCCCGCTCCGCGACGCCACGCTCGTGCCAGGCCTTCACCCGGCCGCCCAGGCGAACGGTGTTCCCGTCGGTCGCGATCGTGACGCTAGCGGCGTCCAGATCCGCCTGACGCTTGAAGGCGGCGGCGATCCGATCCCGGATGTCGGCGGTGATGGGCAGCTTCTTCACCTCGATAAGGTTGCTGACGCCGGTTACGCCTGAAATCCTGGCGGCCGCCCTCCTTGCCTCGTCGCTCTGATAATGCGCATCGACAACACCGGACAGCGTGACCCAGCCCTTCTCCACCTTCACATTGATCTTGTCGTGCGGGATGGACACGTTCCACGAAAACATGTCGAGGATACGCTTGGCGATTTCATGGTCCGCCGTCTTGGGTTCCGACTTGAAGCGCACGTGAATTTCCTCGGCAATCGCCTTGACTCCGCTGACACGCCGGGTTGCCTTTTCAGCCGCCATTTTCTCGACATAGTTGGAAACATAGCCAGACAGGGTCACGACCCCGTCATTCACCGCGACGCCTATATCCGCATGATCGACGCTCGGGTCCCATTCCAGTTCGTCCATGACGTCATGCTGCAACTGTCCATCGGTCTTCATCACAACTCTCCTCGTTTGTGGGTGACGCGCCCCATTGCCGGGGGCGTGATTTGCTGGCGGCAGGAAACGCCACCGGCAAAAGCATGGCGACCACCGTGCCAGCGCCTGCGCTGACACTGCCGCGAATAAACAATTTGCCATTCATGTCGCGGACCGCCCTACGGACCCGATGCAACCCATTGCCATGGCCACTGTCCGATGCCTTAAGTGGCGGCCGGTCAACGGCGGCAGCCAGCAATCCCGGACCATCGTCCGCAATCACCAGCCAAATCCAGTCGCCGATCCTGCGGCAGCGCAGCCGGATATGCCGCGCGCCTGCCCGAGCGGCATTGGCGACAAGTTCCAGCATCACCGCTTCCATTTCGGCCGGTTCGGCGCATACCCGCGCGGCGGGCAAAGCCATTTGCGTATCGATCTCCAGTGACGCCGGGTGCTTCACTACAGCGCGCAGTAAGGGGGCGGCGTCGGCGACTTGCGCGCCCATGTCCACGAGCAACCGTTCGCCGGATGTCCGCCGCGCAAGCAGTCGGGACGTTAGTTCGTCGCCGCGCACCGCCGCTTCCTCCAGCCCACGCAGCATGGTCTCCCGCGCGGGCCCGTCATCATCATTCTTATCTAGCAGATGCCTGATCGAAGCGATGACAGCGAACAGGTTGCGCAGGTCGTGAACCGTTTCCCGGACAGGATCGTGCCGTGGAGCACCGCCTGCCGCTTCGCTTGAACACTGCATGATCGCCTCCTCACTGGTCGAGGCGATTTTAGGAAGTGCGCATCGCGTCCCTATTCGCAACTTCCCGTAAGTAGCTTTTCAGTGTCCCTGCCCCGATGCCCTGCGGCATTTACGCATATCGCCTTGGACAGGGCCTTTCCTAGGATGGCTCCGCATTCGCGTGATCCCAGCCAAGGACGAGAAACGCCATGACCATCCGAAATCTGTCGCCGCTTCTTCACGCCCGAACCATCGCACTGATCGGAGGATCGCAGGAAAGAGGCGCCGTAGGTATGCTCGTCCTGGACAATCTGCTGGCGGGCGGCTTTGACGGCACCGTCTATGTTGTCAATCCTCACCCGGTTCGGCGACAGGGCATGACATGGGTCGCCAGCCTAACCGACCTGCCCGAAGCGCCCGAACTTGCGGTCATAATGACGCCCGAACCGACCGTGGCGGCGATCATCGAGCAATTGGGAAGCCGGGGCACGCGCTGCGCCGTCATCCTGACGGCGGGCCTTGACGATCCCGTCGCATTCCGCGGGGCGATCATGGAAGCGGCCCGACGGCACGACCTGCGGATCGTCGGGCCCAATTGCCTTGGCATCATCGCGCCCCATGCGCGGATCAACGCCACCTTCGCCCGCACCCCGGCGCAGCCGGGCTATCTTGGCCTCATATCGCAGAGCGGCGCTCTCATCACCGCCGTGCTCGATTGGGCGCAAACGCGCGGAATCGGTTTTTCGAGCATCATTTCCGCAGGCGACATGGCCGATGCGAACCTTGGCGACCTGATCGACCTGCTCGCGGCCGATCCGCACACCCATGCCATTCTGCTCTATGTAGAGGGCGTCACCGAGGCAGCGGGGTTCATGGCAGCTGCCCGTGCCGCCGCGCTCCACAAGCCGATCATTGCGATCAAGGCCGGCAAGAGCCAGCTCGCCGCGCAAGCGACACTTTCCCACACAGGGGCCATGATCGGTTCCTATGATGTATATGAAGCCGCGTTCGCGCGGGTCGGAATTCTGCTGGTCGACAACCTGACGGCGCTGTTCGACGCCGCCGAGATTCTCTGCGCCTGCGAGCCGGTGCCCGGCAACCGGCTGGCGATCCTGACCAACGGCGGCGGCGCTGGCATACTGGCGGTCGATGCCTTGGCGCAGACGGATGGGCAGCTTGCCACATTGACCATCGAAACGATCGCCGCCCTTGCGGAGGTAACGCCCGCAGGTTCGCCGCGCGCGAATCCCGTCGATATATTGGGCGACGCGGACGCGGACCGCTATGCCGCTGCTGTACGAGCCATCCTGCGCGACAACGGGAGCGACGCGGTGCTGGTCTTGAACTGCCCCACCGCGCGCAGTGATGCGAAGGAAACGGCGCTGGCTATCTGCCGCGAAGTCGCAGCGGCGGCGCAGGACCGTATCCGCAAGCCTGTCCTCGCCTGCTGGTTGGGTGACGCCAACAGCGATATGGTCAGGCCTGTTTTCGCGGCGGCGGGCATCCCGGTCTTTTCCACCCCGGACGACGCCGTGCGCGCATTTGGCTATCTGGCCCAGGCTCGCCGCCTTCGTACAAGTCTGACGGAGGCACCTGCCCAGTCCCGCGAGGTAGAGGCGAATCGCGTCGCCGCCCGCGCCATCATCTCCGACGCCCAGGCGGACGGATCGACAACGCTTTCCGAAATCAAGGTCAAGAAACTGCTGGAGGCTTATGGCATCCCCGTCGCGCCAACGCGCTTCGCCGCTTCGGCGGAGGCGGTGGAGGAAGCCTGCTGTTGGCTTAGCCCACCCTATGCGGTGAAGATCGTCTCGCGCGACCTTCCTCACAAGTCGGACGTGGGCGGGGTCGCGCTTGACCTCCCCGACGCCCATGCTGCCGTCGCCGCGGCGAGGGACATGGAGCGGCTAATCCGTCGCGACTTTCCCGGAGCGCGCATCCAAGGGTTCGCCGTCGAGGACATGATAAAGGTGAAAGATGGCAGGGAGATGATCGTCGGGCTCAGCAACGACCCGACTTTCGGTCCCATCATCATGGCTGGCGCGGGCGGCGTCGCTACTGAACTTCTCAATGACAAGGCCATCGACCTGCTCCCGATCGACCATGCGCAGGCCCGCGCCCTCATTGCGCGGACGCGCATGTCGCGGCGGCTCGCCGAATATCGCAACGTCCCGGCCGCCGATGTGGAAAGCGTCGCCGATGTACTGGATGCCGTATCGGCCATGGCCGTTGACCTTCCCGATCTGTTGGAACTCGACATCAATCCCTTGATCGTGAGCGCAGCGGGCGTCATCGCCCTCGATGCACGGGCGCGGATCGCCGCCGAAGCGACGACAGCATCCCGCCTTATCCTGCGCGCGGCGCCAGAAGGATGGGCGTCCGACCTCGTCACGGAGCAGGGGGTTCGCTTCCATGTGCGACCGGTGCGCCCTGACGACGAGCCGGCGGTGGCGGCCTTTTTCGACCATGTCTCGCCCGAAGACCTGCGCTTCCGCTTCATGTCGGGCGTCTGCAAAGTCAGCCGCGATCAGATCGTGATGATGACGCGAGTGGATTATGTACGCACCATCAGTTTCCTTGCCTTTGGAGAGGGTAGCCGCCTCCTCGCCGTCGCCATGCTGGCGACCGACCCAGATCGCACCCGCGCGGAAATCGCACTCACCACCCGAACCGACATGAAGGGCAAGGGCATCAGCTTTACATTGTTCGAACATGTGCTGCGCTATGCGAAGGCGGAAGGAATTGAAACGGTCGAGTCGATCGAATCCGCTGATCACGACGCGGCGCTGCGCATGGAGAGGGAACTTGGCTTCACCACCATCGCGGACCCCGACGATCCCACTGTCCGTATCGCCAGGAAGAGGCTGGCGGCTCATGCCAGTTGACCGAACGTCACATCACCACGCCGCCGAGAGCGGTAGACTTGCCGCCTCACCTCATTTGAGGAGCGAAATCATGAGCCTGAAGTTGGCCTTGGAGCGAGAAGGATCGACGCCCGGACAGCGGATATGGCGCACTTTCATGGTTATCGGTGCCGCGCTCGCGCTGCTGGGCATGCTTGCGAGCGTCAATCTACTCCTCGCGACGGTCCTCGCCACCTACATCGCCGGAGCGGCCATGTTCGCAGGTGGGATCTTCCAACTGTTTCACGCCTTCAGCGTCCGGCGCTTCTCGTCCGGCCTTATGTGGGGCCTCGCCGCGCTGCTCTACCTCGTCGCGGCCAGCATCATGATCATTGATCCCCTGCTCGGCGCGAGCGTCCTGACTGTCTTCATCGGCCTTGCCCTCGCGACATCAGGCATCGCGCGCTTCATCTTGGCATTCCGTCATCGCGAAGGCAGGGCATGGATGATCCTGTCCGGTCTCATCAGCATCGCCGCCGCCGTCCTTGTAGCCGTCTCATGGCCGTGGAACAGCCTCTGGCTGCTGGGGATGGTGCTTGCCATAGACCTTATATCGCAAGGGGTGATGCTCATGCTGTTCGGATTTTCCCTGCGCTCGGCGGCCAGCCTACGGTGAAGCACATGATAGCGATGCAGATCCCCGCGGCGGGCGGGGCTCTCGTGCGGATCGAGCGTCCCATTCCCCATCCCGGCCCCGGCGAACTGCTGATCGAGGTTTCCGCCTGCGGCGTCTGTCGGACCGACCTCCATGTCCTCGATGGGGAAATCGCGGCGCACTATCCCATCATCCCGGGTCATGAGATCGTCGGCCGGGTGACCGCCCTCGGAAGCGGCGTTGAGGCCTTCACCATCGGCCAGCGTGTCGGCGTCCCCTGGCTCGGACATACATGCGGCGTCTGCCCCTATTGCCGCGCCGGGCGGGAAAATCTCTGCGACGCTCCCCTCTTCACCGGAGCCACTCGCGATGGCGGCTATGCCAGCCATACGATCGCCGACGCGCAATATTGCTTCGACCTGCCGGATCGCTTCTCGGATGTGGAGGCTGCTCCACTCCTTTGCGCGGGCCTGATTGGATGGAGAGCCTTGCGGCTGACTGGCCCGGCGGGCGTCATCGGCCTCTATGGCTTTGGCGCTGCCGCGCACATATTGGCGCAGGTCGCCCGGCATCAGCGGCGCACCGTCTGTGCCTTCACGCGGGACGGCGACACGGCGGGGCAGGACTTCGCCCGTTCGCTCGGCTGCGCCTGGGCGGGTGGTTCTTCCGAAAACCCGCCCGCGCCACTGGACGCTGCCCTCATCTTCGCCCCGGCAGGCGAACTCGTCCCTCGTGCGCTGCGGGCCGTCAGGAAAGGCGGCCGGGTCATATGCGCCGGCATTCACATGAGCGACATACCGTCATTCCCCTATGCCGACCTCTGGCAGGAAAGGCAGATCCTGTCGGTCGCCAATCTGACGCGGGAAGACGGCACCTCCTTTTTCGAGCAGGTGAAGGACATGCAGTTGCATACCGTCACCCAAAGATTTCCGCTCGAACAAGCTAATCAGGCCCTGCAAAGCCTGCGCGAAGGCAGGTTAAAGGGTGCCGCGGTCCTTGTGCCATCAGCGGCGCCTGCGTGACTCTACTTATGGCGCGGCACCAAGCGCCGGGCGACAATTCGGCATGGAATCCGCAACGGAGAAAGCCCATGCACCGCCAATTCGCCAGCGCCGCGCTCCTGCAATTGTCGCTCATGGCCGCAGCGCCCGCGCAGACCACATCGCACCAAGCGCCTCCTACGGGCAAGCCCGCGACGGACTGTCCCATGCATGATCAGGCGGGCGGACACATGATGCAACCGGGCGCCACGCCCATGCACCACGGGCAGCCCATGCCTGAAGCGATGGAACATTGCCGCACGATCCATCACCCAGCCGCAACCGAACGGCGACAGCAGATGATGCGCCACCCCGGCGAGCCGACACATTCACAAAAGCAGGAGAAGGACCAATGACTGATTTTCGTTCACTCATCCCCTTTGGACGCAGCAATATCTTCCATGCCGGCTTTGATCCCTTCGCCGATCTGCGCAAGGAAATGGATCGCCTCAGCGACGATGTCGGTCGCGGTTGGCTCACCAACGGCGATGGCGGCAGCCGGGGCTTCAACCTTCCCCGCATCGACATTGCCGAAACGGACAAGGGCCTGGAACTCACCGCCGAACTGCCGGGCTTCGATGAAAAGGACGTCTCCCTCGACGTGCGGGACGATGTCCTCACCATCAAGGCCGAGCATAAGGAGGACCGCGAGGAGAAGGATGAAAAGAAAAATTATCACCTGATCGAGCGCAGCCGGGGAAGCTATTTGCGCCGCGTAGCCCTGCCGTTTGCGGCGGATGCCGACAAGGCCAGCGCCCGTTTGGAAAAAGGCCTACTGAAGGTCGTCGTCCCCCGTCTCGCTACGGAAGCAAGCAAGCCGCGCCAGATTCCGGTTGGATCGAAATAGTCCAGGGACAAATCGATACGGGCAAGCAATGACCTTCGCGTGATGCTATAGACGCTCTCATGAAACGCATCGCGCTCTGGCTGTTGCCGCTCGCGCTAGTCGCCGCTGCTGCGGGATGGTGGTTACTCGCAGGTCGCGCGCGCGAGGTGGAGCTCGCGTCCGCCCGTATCGGTCAGGCGGTGGAGCTTGTTTACGCCACCGGCTTTGTCGAAGCGCAGCGGCCTGTGTCGGTCTCCGCGCGTCTCACCGCGCCGGTTCGACAGGTCCTCGTCGACGAAGCGCAGCCTGTCGTGCGTGGCCAGCCGCTCGTCCTCCTTGATGACGAAGAACAGCGCCACATGCTACAACAGGCGGCGGCGCAACGCCACGTGGCGCAGCAGGATGAGCAGCGCGCTCTGGCGCTCTTCGCCAAGGGTTGGGTCACCCGGTCCGCCCGTGACGCGGCGGTCGCCGCCGCCGACAGCGCGAGGGCGGCAGAGGAAAGCGCCCGTGCGCGGCTCGACCAGATGATCGTGCGCTCGGGCATAGGGGGTGTCGTCCTGCGCAAGGATGTGGAGCCCGGCGACCTCGCTAGCCCCGGCCGCACCCTCATGACGCTTGGCGATCCCGCCCGCATCTGGATCACGGCGACCATAGACGAGCGCGACGTCGCCCGCGTCCATGCCGGTCAGGAGGCGTTGATGTCGAGCGACGCTTGGCCGGGCCGGGTCTTGCGCGGCCATGTCCGCCAGGTGACACCGGGCGGCGATCCCGAACAACGCGCCTTCCGCGCGCGCATCGTGACAGATGGGCCAGTGGCGCTGCCGCTGGGCCTGACGCTGGAGGTCAACATCGTCACTCGCCGGGCGGAACGAGCGCTACTGGCACCCGCGAGCGCGATTGAAGACGGTAAGGTCTGGATCGTTCGCGGCCACCGCGTTCACGCGAAACCTGTCCGCACCGGCATTGCCGGGACCAACGACGTGCAAATCCTCTCCGGCCTCTTACCCGGTGACAGCGTCGTGAAAACGCCCGAAGGAAAGCTGAAGGACAATATGCGCGTGCGGGTCGCCAAATGACCAGTCAGCTGCGGCTGCTGGCGAGCGTCGCGGCCCGTCATCTTGTCGGCCGCCGCCGGCAAACCATCGTCGCGGTCAGCGGCGTGGCGGTCGGCGTGGGCTTCTTCCTTGCCGTTTCCGCCATGATGATCGGCAGCCAGAACGACTTCATCAAGACGCTGATCGACGCCGCCCCGCACATCATCATTTCCGACGAATTGCGCAGCCCGCTGCCCCAGCCCGGCATCAGCCTCTACAAGGGCGCGGCGGTAAGGCTTCGCCATTACAAGGTCCGCAATGAAGTGCGCGGTCTGAAAGGCTGGCCCGAGATATTGCGCACCGTAAACGCGCTGCCCGGCGCCCTCGGCTCACCGAGTCTCAGCGGCGCGATCACCCTGCGCAGCGGTGGGCGCGAGGAAGCGTTGACCATAGTCGGCGTTGATCCGGCGATCGAGGAAAAGGTCAGCACCATCCAGGACCAGTTGCGCGTCGGACGCCTGCGCGATCTGGAAAGCGCGCAGGGCGGCATCATCATCGGTGAGGAAATGGCCCGGCGGCTTGGCCTTGGCGTAGGTGACGTGGTTGGCGCGACCTCCGCTTCGGGGAAGAGCCGGTCGCTCCGCATCGTCGGCCTGTTCAAGCGCGGCCAAACACAGATTTCATTGGGGTTGGGCTATGTCCTGCTGCGGGAAGCGCAGTCGCTGCTCGGCCGTCCCTTCATCATCAACCGCATTGGCGTCCGCCTTGCCGACCCCTATGAGGCCGAGCCGATCAGCCGCCGCCTGGAGGCGCGCTATGCCTACAAGGCTGAAAGCTGGCAGGAGCGTTCCGCCGACTTTCTCTCGCTGCTCGTGACCCGCAACGTCATCATGTACAGCGTCGTGTCGGCCATCCTGCTGGTCGCCAGCTTCGGCATCTACACGGTCGTATCCAACAGCGTCTCCGACAAGAGACGCGACATCGCGATCATGCGATCCATGGGCTTTTCCGAGCGCGATCTTCAATTGATCTTCGTGTTCGAAGGGCTGGCCCTGGCATTGATCGGCATCGTCGCCGGATGGCTGCTGGGCTACGGCCTGATGGCGATCCTCGGGTCGCTTAAATTCCCTATTGCCGGAGAGGACCAGCGGCTGCCGCTGGATCGCTCAGTCCGCCAGTATGCGATTGCGGCGGCTGCGTCCCTGCTGTCCGGCGTCATCGCAGCATGGCTTCCCGCACGAAAGGCTGCGCGGGTCGACCCAGTCGACATATTACGGGGCGCTGTATGAGCGCGATCATAGAAGTTGAGAACCTGTCCCGGAGCCTTCCCGGCATGCCACCGGTGACACTGGTCACTGACGTGACCCTGTCGATCCAGCCAGCGACCTTCGTCGCGATCGTGGGGCCGTCCGGCTGCGGCAAATCCTCGCTGCTCTATCTGCTCGGCCTGCTCGACCGGCCGACATCGGGACAGGTGCTGTTCAACGGACAGGACATGAACCCGCTGCGCGGCGACGCGCGTGCGCAGATCCGGTTGGCGAGCTTCGGCTTCGTCTTCCAGTTCCACTTCCTTCTGCCCGAGTTCACGGCGCTGGAAAACGTCATGCTGCCCATGCGTAGGCTCGGCAAATTCACGCTGGGCGAGATACAGGCCAGGGCACAGGTGCTGCTTGAAGGCATGGGCCTGGGTGAAAAGAGCGCGAAGACTCCCGATCGTCTTTCTGGTGGCGAACGCCAGCGCGTCGCCATTGCGCGGGCGATCGCCAATGATCCGGTACTGGTGCTGGGGGACGAGCCTACTGGCAATCTCGACAGCCAGAACAGCGCCCGCGTGATCGAAATGTTCCGCAAACTCGCCCATGATCAGGGGCGCGCCGTGATCTGCGTCACGCATGATCCCGATGTGGCGGCGGCTGCCGATGTGCAAATCTCCATGCTGGACGGCCGCATCAACGAAACGAACGTAAGGCCGCGATGACTGCTGGCCGCCAGAGCCATCGGATTGCTGATCGGCACTAAAGCGGGAGTGGCGGAATACCAAGGTTCGACGAGCTTGACTCATCGAGCCTTCGCAAAGCCCGCGCGGCGCCTGAGCAAAACCACTTGTGATCGGTCGAAGACCGAGCACGATGGTATAAGTCAGCCTTTTTGCAGGTTCCGTTCCAACAGCTTCAACCGATCGACGATCGAAAAGAAGAACGCGGTCGACCAGCCGATCAATATGATGCCGTTGGCCCCCTCGATCACGCCTAATATCCTCTCACCTGCTGGCAGGACGACATCGCCATAGCCGATGGTCACATAGGTGGATGTTGAAAAATACAGCGCTTCTTCGAGACCGGGAAAGATGCCCAGCACCCGGTACAATGCAGCCCAGAGCCAGATTTCGATGGCATGAAGCGCAAACAGCCCGAATGCGGCAAGCAAGATGGCCATGCCATTTACCACCAATGCCACGATCATCCGCGTCGCATGGCGATGACGGCGCAGTATGGCGAGCAGGGCCGCCAGCCCAGTCAGATGGATGATCACGGTCGCCGCAACGGCGCCGGTCGCGATCAAAAGCTGCGCCGTCAGGCTCATACGTTCGCCTCCTGCTGAAAATCCAATGGCGGTCGACCCTATTTCAGCGCGCGGGCACCGCCTGCTCCAGCGCCGCAAGCAACGACGTCTGGCTGGCCAGCATCTTGCCACACGCATCGGCAAGGGTGAACCACTCGCCTGGTCGATCTCCGCCTCAACCGCGAAGGCCCTCACCCGTTTGCCCCCTTTCTGACGGATCCGGGCGAGCGGCCGTGGGATGGCGGCTGGGCGCAGGCAGCTGCACGTTTCTCTCCTCGATCTCCCCGGGCTCATGCGAGCCGAGCCGATGAACCTATCATCGCCACGAAAACATTCCGGGCCATAAGGGAAAGCCCCAATATCGCGCTCAGGGCCGGATTGCCCATAATGCGTCCGCGGACGGGCCGGGATTCCTCTTCCCGCACATCCGACGAGCTTGCGACCTTTATCGGGAGGCCGGCAGCTGAAGGAAAACTGATCATGAAAATCGCCTATGGAACGATCCTGCTCGTGACCGATGGCTCGAAGACACTGATGATGAGGAATGAGGGCGATGCCCTTTACCCGGAGCTCTCAGTCGTCGCCCATCGCGAAATCGACAACCCGCCCAATCGGGAACAGTTGGCTGACGCGCCGGGCGTCAGTTTTTCAAGCATGGGCGGTGCCAGGAACAGCTATCAGCAGACCGATATTCATCGACTGCAGGAAGATCGTTTTGCCATGGAAGCGGCAGAGGCCTTGGCGAAAGCCATCGACGGGAATGAAGCGGACATCATCGTCGTCGCGCCTCCGGCCACACTTCATGTCCTTCGGGACCATTATACGTCGGCGATCAGGAAAAGGCTGATCGCGGAAGTAGACAAGGACCTTGTGAAAACGCCGACGGCCGAAATCCTCCGGCTCTTGACCGACTGGCCGCACAGGTCCTGATGGTAGGCGGCCTCCTGCCGCCTCCCCCTCAATGACCCATTATTAGGGGATACTTACTGCGCGTCAGCAGCCGTTTCGTGACGCCGCCAAAAGTTTGCATCAGTCTGCCGCGCCATCCTTGGGATAATCTTCGGGCTTAACCGTCCCAACGACCGGTCGATCCTCGACTCGTTCCGGCGGCTGGCCACCAGGGGTGTCCTGCCCGCGATCAAGCGTATCGCTCGGGCTGCGTGCATCGCCTTCGCGCTGATGCTCCGTCGAAAGATTGGGGTCAGATTGAGTCTGGGTGCGCGTGTTCGATGCGAGCTCCTTTCGGCCCGGTTCGGTCGAGAGATTGGGGTGCGGCTGGGTTCCGGTATGTTCGTCTGCCATCGTGGTTCTCCTCATTTCTGGTCGAGCAATGCGCGGAGTTCATCCTCCGCCTGTTCGAGCGCCTTGCGCTGCTTTGGGGTTGGATTGAGATCTCTCAAGGATCCTTCTTCTTGAACAGGCCCTCCTCCAGGTCGAGCGCGTCCAATTCCTCCGTTTCATCCTGCGACCATTTTCCGGCCATGAATCAGCTCTTTCCGGAACCTGGCTCGGCCATGCTGCGGTGCATTTCCGCAAGCACCGCCTGGGGCACTACGCCGGACGCAGCCACCCGCAGCTTGTTGCTGAGGCCCGAGACGATGTGGTCTTTGCCATCGATCATGGCGGCCCAGCCATCCTGCGCGACCTTCGCGGGGTCCGCCTTGCTGTCATCCTGCCCTACGTCGGTGTCGAGCATGCCAGCGCGGGCGAAAAATTCGGTGTCGGTCGCCCCGGGCATCAGCGTCGTCAGCGTGACGCCCTCAACCTCCTTGAGCTCGTTCCGCAGCGCTTCGGTGAAATAGTTGATGAAGGATTTGGTCGCGTTGTAGATCGCATTGAACGCGCCGGGGATATAGCCCGCGATCGACCCGGTCACGAGCACTCGGCCCTGGCCGCGCGCGACCATGTCGTTGAGCACCTTCTGAAGCAGAAAGGCGGTGCCGGTGACATTGGTGTCGATCGAGTGGCGCCACTTCGCGACATCCTGTTTCAGGAACGGCCCGCCGGTGCCGATCCCGGCATTGGCGATCAGCACGTCGATCGGCCGTCCAGCGGCAGCGGCCAGAAGCCGCTCGACGCCGTCGATGCCGGAAAGGTCGGCTTCGACCGCCTCGACATGTACATCATATTTGCGGAACTGGTCGGCAGACGCCTCGATCTGCGGCTCGTCGGCAACGACGATCAGGTCGTAGCCGTCCTGTGCCGCCAGCTTCGCGAGTTCATAACCGATTCCAGTCGAAGCGCCGGTGATGACGGCCAGTTTCCTGTTCATGTCGGTTACTCCGCCGACATTCGGGTTTCCATGCCGGGCTTCAGCACGACCTTGGTCACCTCATTCTGATTGTCGTGGAACATCTTGTATCCCTGCGGCGCCTGTTCGAGCGGGAGGGTGTGGCTGATCAGGAAGGTCGTATCGATCTTACCCTCCAGGATCGCCTGGAGCAGGCCGGGCATATAATGCTGGACATGGGTCTGGCCGGTCTTGAGCGTCAGCCCCTTCTCCATCAACGCACCCAGTGGAAATTTATCGACGAAACCGCCATAGACTGCCGGCATCGACACGCGTCCGCCCTTTCGGCACGCGATGATCGCCTGGCGGATCGCATGGGCGCGGTCGGTGCCGAGGAAAGTCGATGCCTTGATCTGGTCGATCACATTGTCAACGAAGAAGCCGTGTGCCTCCAACCCGACCGCGTCGATGCAGGCGTCAGGACCGATGCCGCCGGTCATCTCCATCAGCGCTTCGTAGGTCCTGCTATCCTCGAAATTGATCGTCTCCGCGCCGAAGCGCTTGGCGAGTTCGAGGCGATGGGGAAAATGGTCGATCGCGATGACCCGCTCCGCGCCCATCAGGAATGCCGACTGGACCGCGAACAGCCCGACCGGGCCGCAGCCCCAGACGGCGATGGTGTCGCCCGGCTCAATCTGCGCATTTTCCGCCGCCATCCATCCGGTGGGGAGGATATCGGAAAGGAACAGCACCTTTTCGTCTTCAACTCCCTCGGGAATGACGATTGGTCCGACATCGCTGAACGGAATGCGGACATATTCGGCCTGTCCGCCCGAATAGCCGCCAGTCATGTGGCTGTAGCCGAACAGCCCAGCCATGGGCTGGCCGTATAATTGCTGTGCGATATCCTGATTGTCGGCGGGCAGGCCGTTGTCGCATGCCGAATATTGGTGCTTCGAACAATGATAGCAGGCGCCGCACGAAATGGTGAAGGGCACCACGACACGCTGCCCCTTCTGCAACGTCGATTTGGGGCCGACCTCGACCACCTCACCCATAAATTCATGGCCGAGAATATCGCCCGACTGCATCGTCGGGATATAGCCATCATACAAATGAAGGTCCGATCCGCAGATCGCGGTCGCGGTCACCTTGATGATCGCATCGCGCGGGTTGAGGATTTCCGGATCATCGACTGTATCGACGCGCACATCATGTTTTCCATGCCAGGCAAGAGCACGCATCAGTTCTTCCCCTCTTCCTGGAGGCGGCGATTACGCGCGCCAGTGGCGATTTCGCCAGTCTCCATGAGCTGCTTGAAGCGACGTAGGTCGCGCCTTGCCTGGATCGCCGGTTCGCGCTGAAACATTTTGGCAATCACTTTGCCGATAATGCCGGCGGGCGGATCGTAGAGGATGGTCGCGGTGACGATCGTGCCGCGATCGCCCTGCGCGTCGCGGAAGTCGACCCGGCCGCTATTGGGCACATCGGCGCCGTCCTCCGACGCCCAGGCGATGACCTCGCCGTCCCGTTCCTCGGTAATCGCCGATATCCACTCGACGGTTTTCCCGGCTGGTGCCTTGACCACCCAGCGCGATCGTTTGTCGTCGAGCCTCTCTACCTGCTCGACATTCTCCATGAAGGTCGGAAGCTGCGTGAGATCGCGCCAATAGGCGAAAAGTTCAGCGCGCGGACGATTAATGGTGACGGTGCAGCCGACAAGCGTGTCGGCAGCGCCGCTGGGAGTTTCGATCAGCGCATCGGACGCGCTGTCCACCGCAGCGGAAACATGTTTGGAAGTCGCAAGCGGAGCGTCGTCCGCACGCGCGGGATCGATCGTGTCGGCCATGGCTGATCCTTGCTGAATGGGTATCGCGTCAACAAAGCACCCGGGGGAGCTGTTCCCCGATCGGCAAAGGAAAAGGGCTTTGCCAACATGTGTTAGTGTATTTCTCTAACAGGGTCCAAGCGCGCGCTCATTCTGCGGCCACGCTAGCGCTGGAGGAGTAAGCCCTACTGACATTCGATGCTCTTCCGATGTTATTGCGCCGCGCTGGAATGCCGATTTCCTTGGCAAAGAAGGCGCAGGTTATCGCCAATCCGTCCTTGAGCGAGACCTGTGGTTCCCATCCCAACAAGTTGCGCGCCCGCTTGATGTCGGGGCGCCGCCGACGCGGATCATCGACGGGAAGCGGCGTGAACCTCACGTCCGAGATCGTGCCGGTCTCTGCAACGACATGGTCGAGCAGGTCGAGGATTCGATGTTCTTCCGGATTACCCAGATTGACGGGCGCCAGGTCCGGCACAGGGGCTTCCATCAACCGGAGCAGCCCATCCACCATGTCCGAAACGAAGCAGAAGCTGCGCGTCTGCGATCCGTCGCCGTAGATGGTGATATCTTGCCCCGAAAGCGCCTGGCAGACGAGGTTTGAAATAACGCGGCCATCATCAGGGTGCATGTTGGGCCCATAAGTATTGAAGATGCGCGCCACGCGAACGTCAGCGCGTCCGAGGCGAGCAAAGTCGAATGACATAGCTTCGGCCGCGCGCTTTCCTTCGTCATAGCAGGCGCGCGGGCCAGTGCAGTTCACCCAGCCGCGATAATCCTCTCGCTGCGGATGCGCTTCGGGATCACCATAGACTTCGCTGGTGGAGGTGAGCAGGAAACGCGCGCCACATTGCTCCGCCAGCCGCAACAGCCGGTCGGTGCCCAGCACACTCGTCAGCATCGTATGCTCCGGGTCCGCCTGATATTGGGGCGGGGACGCGGCACAGGCGAGATTGTAGATTCGGCTGATGTCCCGCCGCCGCGTAACCGCATCAGGCAGCGGATCGACGATGTCGGCGCGGAAGAAGGTAAAGGCGCGATGGCCTTCCAGCATCTCCAGATTGACCTCGCGCGAGGTTTGCAGATTGTCGATGCAAATCACATCGTCGCCGCGATCGAGCAACGCTCGGCACAAATGGGAGCCGATGAAGCCGGCCCCGCCAGCGACCAAGCTTACATTCTTGTTCTTCGTCATCAGCCGATCGTCCTTGTCATTCTGCTGCCGCCATCCGCGCCTGCGACTGCATTACAGCAGCATCTCGCAGATAGATTTCCAGTTCCCGCGCTCGGGCTTGCGACGCGTGCTCCGCCAGAATGCGACTGCGGGCCGCCGCGCCGACAGAGGCGCGGCCTTCATCTAGCGCCACAATCACCTGCTCGCTGTTCCAGGCGAACAGGATCTCGCGATTGGGCGTCAGCAGATGTTCAAGCCCCGTCCACACGTCCGAGATGATCGTCGTGCCACAGGCGCCCGCCTCGAACAGCCGGACCGAAGGCGACCAGCCGGCCGCGATCATGTCGGCGCGCGTGACGTTCAGCGTGTAGCGGGACGCGGAATAGAAGGCTGCGTGTTCGCTGGGCGGCAAATGGTCAATCCGCTCGACATTGGCCGGCCACTCGATATCGTCGGGATATTGCGGCCCCGCCACCACAAAGCGTTTCTCCGGCATCAACCGCGCAGGTTGGATCAGCAGTCGCTCAAGCGTTGGCTGACGATCCGGACTGTAAGTCCCGAGATAAGACAGGTCCCAGCGCTTGGGCACCTCCATTGGCCGATAAGCGCTTACATCTACTGAGCAGTAAAGCGCCCGCGCCATGGGGGAGCCATGATGCTGCTCGATCCGGTCGAGTGTTGGGCCACCGGTAAAGGAGCAATAGAGATCATAGCCCCGGATGAGGCCGGGCGAGAGATATTCGCAGCATCCCTCATCCAGGCTGGCAAGCGTGACCGGCGTGTCGATGTCGTAGAAGGCGGCGACGCCCCGCATATGCCGCTGGACATAATCGCCGACCGCTATGCCATCGGGCACATAGGAGCCGACCATGACCGCGTCCGCCGCCGCTATCTCCGATCGCCAGTGGTCCAGGTCGACCAGATCCTGATAGAATTGCAGACGGCAATAGGGCGGGTCGATCAGGTCGCGCTGGCTGGCATACCATGGGACGTCGCGTTCCAGGAACAGGATCTCGTGCCCCCGATCGGCGAAAGCCGAGAGCAGTGCGCGGAAGGTGGTGGCATGGCCGTTGCCCCATGAGGAAGAGAGGCTGAGGCCGAGGACGACGAGTTTCATGCTCCCTCCATGACATGCTGGAACTGACGCCGCCTCGCGCAGCGATCGCGCAGGATTACGTCAATTTGAGCACCGCGAAGTTTATAGGAATGCTCGGCAAGGACGCGGGCGAGCGCCGCCTGTCCGATCCTCCTGGCGCGTTCAGGCGTCAGACTTGCTAGGTGATCCGCGACATCCTGACCGTCGCGCGCCACCAGCACTTCCTCGCCCGGCTTCAGGAACAATTCTATTCCTTCCCAGGCATCGGTGATGAGGCAAGCACCGGCTCCTGCCGCCTCGAACACGCGGGTGGCGGGGGAAAAGCCGATATGCGCCATGCTGTCGCGCGCTACGTTGAGCACGGCGCGTGGAGTGCAGTTGAAGGCGTTATGCTCGGCCGTGTAGACGTGGCCGCGATGGCGGACATTGGCGGGCATCGCCTTCGTCTCCCAGCCATTGCCGCCGATCAGGAAGCGCTGGTCGGGCAAGCGGGCGGCAGGCTTCAGGAAAAACTCCTCCACCCGCTGTTCGCGGTCAGGCAAGCGATTGCCCAGGAACGCGAGATCAGCCGAAAAGCGCGGATCGGGTGCGACGGGATGGTGGGTCTCCGAATCGAGCGCGTTGTAAATGGGAAAGCACTCCGCCGCCCCCATCGCTTGATAGGCACTGACCACCTGTTCGCCCCCACCATAGGTCAGAACCAGGTCGAGGCCGGGCAGCGCGCGCCGCACCGGATGGTCGGGACGGGCACGCATCTCGTCGAGCGTAGCGGCGGCATCGACATCCCAGAAGAGTCGCAGCGCATGCGGTCGCGCGCGCTGCATCACCCCTTCCAACAATTCATCGTCGAATACGCCCACGCCGCTCGCCTTCACCACCACATCGGCCTCCGCAGCCTCATCCATCACACGCAGCAACGCTTCGGGCGTTGCGGGATAGACCACCACCCGCGCCCAATCGGGTGGATCGATGTCGCGATGCTGCTGCCGGTCGAAGGCGTCGGGCTCGTAGAAGCTGACCTGATGGCCCCGCTGCGCCAGCTCACGCAAAATGCCACGATAATAGGTGGCAGCGCCGTTCCAGTAGGAGGAAAGCAGGCTGGAGCCGTAAAAGGCGATCTTCATGCAACGCTCCTGACGATTTGGAATGGCGTGTTGAGGCTTTCCACAATGTCCATCAGCTCACGGGCGCGATGGGCGCAGCTGTGACGGCTGCGAATGGTTTGAAGGCCACTGCGAACGAGCGAGGAACGCAGATCGGGATCGGCGCTGATGGCGCGGAGGTGGCGTGTTATCTCCGCGCCATCGCGGGCGAAGAGGAAATCCCTGCCCGGACGGAACAGCCCCTCGCTGTCGCTCCAGGGCGCGGATAGGAGCGGAATGCCGCAGGCAAGCGCCTCGAACACGCGGATAGTCGGGATTCCAGGCAGCAACTGCGTATAATAGCGGCGCGGCACATGGACGGTCGCAAGATGCCGGGCGAAGATCATGGGGGCCGCCGCATTGGCCGCCCATCCATGATAGGCGGCGCCATAGCGCTTCAGCATAGCGAGGGCGTCTGCCGGATAGCGCACGCCGTAAATATCCAGGGCAAGCTGCGCCTCTTGCGCCGGCCGGAAAAGAAAGTCCTCCAGCTCGGCAGTCCGCTCGCCATCCCCCCAGTTGCCGACCCAGACGAGGCCGTGGCGCTCGCCTTCCTGCTCTGGGGGATGAAAGTGTCGGATGTCGGCCGCTTCATGCCAGGTCCAGACCCTGCTACCCCAGCCCCAGCGGCGATAGACGTCCGACAGCGCCTCGCCGAACGCGAGGACGCCGTCGAAGCCCGACAGGTCGAAAGCGCGGATTGCCTCCGGGTCGGACACGGCGCGATGATGCGTGTCATGGAACAGCAGGGTGAAAGCCCCTCCCCCTGCCCGCTTGGCGCCGATCCGGGAGACCAGCGCAGGGTCGTTCCACTCGTGAACGATGACGAGGTCCGCTCCATCGAGCATCTCGTCGAGGTCGGCGTCCGGGCCATAGCTATGGGTCGCAAGCTCGGGATAGGCGGTGCGGAACGCCAAGAGTCCTTGTTCGCCATGATCGGCGAGCAGGTTGGACAGGCTCCAATTGCCTTCCGGCTCCAGCGCGAGCACGTCATGCCCCATGGCGCCGAGTTCGCGCAGAAGGCCTCGCAGGAAATGGGCGTTGCCATGGTTCCAGCAGGACAGCAGCGAATGGGTGAAGTAGCGGATCTTCATGCCGCAGCCCTCCGCTGGAGCGCCGCGTAGTGCCGAGCCATCGTCGCGGCCATGGCTGCTGGTGTATAGCGGCGCGCGCGTTTCTGCGCCCGCCTGCCCGCCTCTTGCCGGGCGGCGACATTTTCGATCGTCTCGTTGATCGCCGAAACAAAGCCGTGCGCATCGTTGGGGTCCACGAAGATTGCCGCGCCGTCCCACAGTTCGCGAAAAGTCGGAATGTCGGAGAGGATGAGCGCGCAACCAGCGATCGCCGCCTCCAGCACCGCCAAGCCGAACGGTTCGTAAAGGGCGGCGGAGACGAACAGCGGTTTGCTGGCGAGCTGATCCGCTAGCGCTCCCGTGTCGAGCGTGCCAAGGGGCTGCAGCGCGCGGAATCTGATCGATGCGCCACCTGGCCCACTGACCGGACCAGCAGCGTTGAAAGGCAAGGCGAGACGATCGGCCACTTCGTCCAGAACGCCCAGATTCTTGCCTTCGTCCCAGAGACGCCCCGCAGTGAAGACGCTGTCCTCCATCGCGCGCGGGCGGACGAGGAGGAAGCGGCCGTTATGGACCGCGAGCGGCACCACGCCATAGTGGAGGTGCGCCATCTGCGCGAAAGCCGCACTTGGAGCGACCGCCAGCATGGCGCGCTTCAGGCCGTGCTGCACCAAGCCTGAGCGCCAGGCGAAGTCGGCGGGCATCGGGCCTTCCTTCACAGCCGACCACCAGGTCGCTACGCAGCTGTGCAGCACGGCAACGACGGGACAGGCATAGCGTCCCGCACTCACCAGCGCAGGCGTGTGAAGCTGCACCAGGTCAACCCGCAGATCGGCCGCCAACTCGGCAAGCCGCGTTTCGGCAGCGAGCACAGACGCGGCGTCGGTAGCCAGCCAGTCCAGCTCTAGCCCCGTTTCCACGACCTGCAGGTTGGGGATGGCTGCGGCTTCGCTCCTCTGCACCTCGCTCAAGGGCGGACCCATCGTGGCCAGCGTCACTTCCCAACCAAAGGGCTGGAGCGCGGCCGCCAGATCGGTCGAATATTGCCATACCCCGCCGACGGCATCTGCGGTGAGCAAAAGATGCCCGCCCGCCATCACATCGCCCTCGCCGTCTGCCGGGCCGACGCTTCCACATTCTGCGTCGGCTGGCGCCGCTCGGCGATGAGCCAGTCGGCCAGATCCACCACCCCTTCGCGCCAAGGCTTGCGCACATGAAGGCCGGTCGCTTCCGTCAACATCCGCGTATCCGCCACGAAATAGCGCTGGTCACCCGCGCGCCATTCCGACGTCTCCAATGCCAGCGGGCGTTCGAGATAGTCGCCGATGAAGGCGAGGATCTGTCGCAGGCTAACGGCATTCTCGACGCCGCCGCCCAGATTGAAGGCTTGGCCAGCGAGCCGATCGATGTTGCGCCAGACTGCGAGATAGGCGTCCACTGCGTCGCTCACATCCAAAATGTCGCGCACCTGGCAGCCATCGCCATAGACAATGATGCTTCGTCCCTGGAGCGCGCTGATGAGGAAATGGGCGACCCAGCCCTGATCCTCCGTTCCCATTTGCCGCTGACCATAGATGCAGCTCATCCGCAGCACGGCGGCCGGAACGCCGAAGCTACGCGCATAGTCGAGGACATATTGATCTGCCGCGCCCTTGGAGCATCCATAGGGCGTGTGAAAATCGAGCGGGCGGCTTTCGTCGATACCGTGCGCGCGGATGGTAGGATCGGTGGGCTTGTAGGCGCCATCGACCAGCGGCATCTCCAGATCCTCAAGATTGCCATAGACCTTGTTGGTGGAGGCGAAGATCACAGGCGGCGGCGTGGCGCAATGGCGCGCCGCTTCAAGCACGTTGAGCGTTCCGAGCACATTGACTTCGAAATCCACGCGCGGATCAATGAAGCTGGTCGTCACCGCCACCTGTGCGGCCATATGAAACACGGCCTTGGCCCTGCCCACCAGCCTGGCGACGCGGCTCATCTCTCGTGTGTCGCCTATCTCCGATATGATAGCGGCACCGTGCCGCTCCTCCAGCCAAGCGAGGTTGCGCTCGACGCCGGGGCGAGCGAGCGAGTCATAGATGAGAACTTCCTCGCCTTCGCTCGCCAGCCGGTCGGCGATGTTGCAGCCGATGAAGCCGGCGCCACCCGTCACCAAGACGGGCCGTCTGTCCGCGCGGCTCATGCCACCAGCCCCCTTGCCTCTAGCTCGGCGCGCGCCTGATTGACGCGATCGTCGGCGGTCTGCAGCGCCACCCATTCGGCCAGTTCGGCAAGGCCCTGGCTGAACTCCTGCCGCGCACGAAAGCCAAGCACATCTTCGGCAAGTCGCGTGTCGCAGAAGCAGTGGCGAATGTCGCCCGACCGCGCCTTCCCGACGATTTCCGGTTCTATATCTTCGCGGCCCATCGCGGCGGCCAGCTTCTGCGCGACTTCGGTGACGGAACGATCCTGCCCGGAGCCGATGTTGAAGGTGCCACCCGCCGCCTGGGGCAGTTCCAGCGCGTCAGCAAAGGCGCGCGCCACATCGCTCACATGGACGAAATCGCGCCGCTGCTCGCCATCCTCGAAAATCATCGGGCTCTGGCCGTTGAGCAACCGGGCGGCGAAGATGGCCAGCACGCCGGTATAAGGGTTTGAAAGCGCCTGGCCGGGGCCGTAGACGTTGAAGAGGCGCAGGCAAACGCCCTCCATGCCATAGGGCGCGGTCATGATGTGGGTGATGCGTTCCTGGACATATTTGTTGAGCGCGTAAATTGAGGCGAGCTGGGGGCGCTTCCATTCCGGCGTGGCGACAGGGGTCAACGGTCGTCCGGCCCCGTCAAGCGGTTCCCAATTCTTCTGCCCGTCTCCGACCGCGCCGCGCTCGGCATCCTGGACAATTTTACCATCGACGTCGCGGTAAAGCCCTTCACCATAGATGCTCATCGAGGACGCGGTGACGACGCGCCGCACCGGGCGATCGATCAAACGCTCGAACAAAACCGCCGTGCCAACATCATTGACGGACGTGTAGCGTTCGACCTCGTACATCGACTGGCCGACACCCACTTCGGCGGCGAGATGGACGACGGCATCGATCCCTTGCAACGCCTTCTCAACGGCATGACCATTACGAAGGTCGCCGCGCTGAAGCTCCACTTGGTTGTCCAGATCCGCAGGCCGTTCCCCTTCGCCGTGAACTTGCTCGACCAGGCAGTCGAGCACACGCACCTCGTACCCCCGCCCCAGCAATTCGCGACAGACGGCGCGGCCGATGAAACCGGCGCCGCCCGTGACAAGTATTTTCTCCACGGCCAATCCCCTGTAATGAGTGTTCAGATCGTGAGGGCAATCATTGCCCCTCAAGAACTTCGTCGATGGCAGAAGGAACATCTTCTTCTACCCACCAGTTCCACTAAACTCACCCATCTGAACGGCATGTAACTTCGAAAAACAACACTGGTTATATTACATAAACATAAGTTTGTAATGTTATCCTCTTCTTCATTGTGCGCGTTACGGATATGGAACTTTAATTATCTTAACGTTGTTAGGCAGCATCTATGTTGATGCTGTCCTCCCCTAATGAGCCGCCCACGACCTTTCATCTGGTAAGGCACGGAACGCATGGCGAATTCGGCCGACTGCTGAGCGGGCGCGCGGGCGCTTCCCCACTGAGCAACGACGGTCGCGTTCAGGCAGCGGGCTTGGCAAACTGGCCGGGCATGGGTTCGCTAAACGTGATCCATGCTAGCCCCCGCGCGCGCGCAGTCGAGACTGCGTCGATTATCGCCGCCGATCGCGGATTGGACATCGTGATCGTGCCCGACCTGGACGAGGTGGACTTCGGCGAATGGAACGGACTTGCCTTCGCCGAACTGGAAAGCGACCCACGTTGGCACGAATGGAATGGCTACCGCTCGATCAGCCGCGCGCCGGGAGGCGAGACGATGGGTGCAGCCGTCGAGCGCGCCGTTCATCACATGGAACGCTTCGCTGCCGAGCATCCAGGGGCAACGCTGCTGTGCGTCACTCATTGCGACATCATCCGGGGAGTGGTCGCCCATTATCTCGGCCTCAGCCTCGACAATCTCTTGCGATTTGAGGTCGATCCCGGGTCGATCACCACCATGGTCATCGACCCGAACGGCGGGCGCGTGACTCGTTTGAACGAGGTGCCTGCATGAAGACAGTGAAGATCGCCGCCCGTACCCCCGGAGAGGAGGAATTGCGCCGCCAGATCGACGAGCTTGGACCCTGGTTCCACAATCTACGCGTCCGCGGGGTCGAAACGGCCCCCGACCATTTCCTGGGCGATTATCCGGCCTTCAAGTTCGCGCGCTTTGCCGATGCTTTGCCCGCTGATCTCACCGGCAAATCAGTCCTCGACATCGGTTGCAATGCCGGCTTTTACGCAATCGAGATGAAGCGACGGGGCGCTGCGGAGGTGATCGGCCTTGATTCGGACGATCGCTATCTCGCCCAGGCCCGCTTTGCCGCCGAAGCGCTCGGCTTTCCCGATATCGAGTTCCGCAACCTTTCGGTCTACGATGTCGCCCGCCTTGGCCGCCGGTTCGATCTCGTCATCTTCATGGGAGTCCTTTACCATCTGCGGCATCCCCTGCTGGCACTCGACCTGATCCGTGAGCATGTCGCAAGCGACATGCTGCTGTTTCAGACCATGCAGCAGGGGTCTCCCGATGTGCTGCTGGTGCCGGAGGATCATCCCTTCCATGTGCCAGGCACCAATCAGCCACCGACCTTCTTCGACAATCCCGCATTTCCGCGCATGCATTTCATCGAGCGCAAGTTTGCCCATGACTGGACCAACTGGTGGGCGCCCAACAAGGCCTGCTCCCAGGCGCTGCTCCGGGCGGCGGGCTTCGCCATCGAGGCGCAACCGGAAGAGGAAGTCTATCTGTGCCGCGTCGCCCCCGTGCCGTTCGGGGCAGAGATGGGCAAGGCAGCCGTCTATCCAGCACAAGGACCCAAGGCATGATCGAAGCTGCGATGATCTGGAACGAGCCCAACAACAAGTCGCACTGGGACCTTGAGATCGACCCTGAATGGTCGCTCTATGCCGACATGGTAAGCCGAGCCGGCGCGTCGATCGCCGATGCCAATCCGGCGGTGACCCGCGTCTTGGGCGGCATGTCGCCGATCGACCCGCATTGGGTTAATCGGATGCGCGATCATGGTGCGCTCGACGCGGTCGATGTGGTCGCGGTGCACGGCTTCCCGCTCGACTGGAATTTGTGGCCTATCCATGCCTGGCCCGACAAGATCGCCGAGATAGAGGCGGTCGTGCCCGACAAGCCGATCTGGGTGACGGAGGTCGGCGTCGGTTCATTCGGCGCGGAGGAAGTGCAGGTCTTCGGAGTGAACCGCACCGCGCAACTTCTGATCGACCGGGTGCCCCGCATCTTCTGGTACAGCCTCTACGACCTGCCACAGGAATGGGGCGCAACCACGCGTCACCGCGAGGCGGAAGGATCGAGCTATTACCGCCATTTCTACATGGGCCTGATCCGCGCCGACGGCACGCCCAAGCCCTCACTCGACGATTATGCGAGAGTCGCGGACCAGATGGGCCTCATGCAATGGTTCCATTTCGAAGACCCCCGCCTTGACGATGCCGTCGCCTGGATGAAACGCCTGGGCGTCCGTCATCTGCGCACTGGCCTCAGCTGGGCCGACAGCTTCCGCCCCAATGCCATCGACTGGTTCGACCGGCAGATGGAGGCGTTGGCGGATTTCGACGTCACCGTCACTTTCTGCTTCACCCCCGAGCATCTCGGCATCGCCCCGCATCACAGTAGCGCCGTCCACGAGCCGCAGGCTTTTGCAGATTTCTGCGCCTGGATGATCGAGCGTTACGCCCCGCTATCGGCAAGCCTGCCGATTGCCCGCACCGCCTGACGGAGACGCGTCATGAAACTCACCCCTCCACCTCCACGCCCGACGATCCGGATCGGCATCGTCGGCGTCGGCAATTGCGCCAGTTCGCTGGTGCAGGGACTGTCGCACTACCGCGCGGAAAGCAACGATCATCATGGCCTCATGCACTGGGATTTGGGCGGCTATCGTCCCTGCGACATAGAGATTGCCGCCGCCTGGGACATTGATCGACGGAAACTCGGCAAGGACGTTGCCGAAGCGATCTTCACCAAGCCCAACTGCACGCAGGTCTTCTGCGCCGACGTGAAGCCGAGCGGCGTCACTGTGGAAATGGGCCGCATCCTTGACGGCTATGCCGAACATATGAGCGACTATGCCGACGAGCGCACATTCCTGCCCGCCGATGCCACCCAACCGAACAAGCAGGATATCGTCGGTCGGTTGCGTGATGCGGGGATCGACGTGCTGCTCAATTACCTGCCGGTGGGGTCGCAGCAGGCGAGCGAATTCTACGCCGAATGTGCTCTGGAGGCCGGCGTGGCCTTTGTTAATAACATCCCCGTCTTCATCGCCAGCGATCCTGAGTGGGCGGATCGCTTCATCGGGGCGGGAGTGCCGATCATCGGCGACGATATAAAGGCGCAGCTCGGGGCGACCATCGTCCACCGCGTCCTCACCGACCTGTTCGCCAAACGCGGCGTAAAGCTCGATCGCACATATCAGATCAATACCGGCGGCAATACCGACTTCCTCAACATGTCGAACCGAACACGGCTAAGGTCGAAGAAAATTTCCAAGACGGAAGCCGTTCAGTCAGTCGCGGAACAGCGGTTGGATGATGATAATATCCATATCGGCCCGTCCGACTATGTCGCATGGCAGAATGACAACAAGGTCTGCTTCCTGCGCATGGAAGGGCAATTGTTCGGCGGCGTGCCCATGAACCTCGAACTGCGCCTATCGGTCGAAGATAGTCCCAACAGCGCCGGCGTCGCTATCGACATGATCCGCTGCGCCAAGCTGGCGCTCGACCGCGGGCTAGCCGGGCCGATCCATCCGGCGGCCGCCTATTTCTGCAAGCATCCGCCGCAACAGATGACGGATGATCGCGCCCATGAGGCGCTGGAAGCGTTTATCACTGGGGAGGGCGCAGTGGCGCTGGCAGCGGAATGACTGATCTCCTGATGACCGACACACATGCTCCCGAAATGGGCGGTGGCGATCCGGCACCCACGCCGGTCGCTACCATGCGCGCTGCGGTGGTCACCGGGCCCGGAGAAATTCGCATCGATCATCTTCCTCTGCCAGTACCGGACGCAGGCCAAGTCCGCATCAAGCTTGAGGGTTGCGGCGTGTGCGCCTCTAACCTCACCCCCTGGGCCGGTCCCGACTGGCAGCACTTTCCCACAGAGCCTGGCGCGCTCGGCCATGAGGGTTGGGGCATAGTCGACGCGCTCGGGCCCGGGGTGACGACGGTGGCGGCGGGAGACCGGGTCGCGGCCCTCTCCTACGCCAGCTACGCTGAATATGATCTTGCCGATGAAGCTGCGGTAATTCCGCTGCCGCCTGCGCTCGCAGGCATTCCCTTCCCCGGCGAGCCGCTGGGCTGCGCTTTCAACATCTTCCGCCGTGCGGACATCCGGGCCGGGCAAACGGTCGCGATCATCGGCATCGGCTTTCTGGGCGCGATCCTCACCCGGCTTGCCACCGATGCAGGCGCCCGCGTCATTGCCATTTCGCGCCGCTCCTCGTCACTCGATCTCGCCTGCCGTTACGGAGCCAGGGAGTGCGTCGCCATGGAGGATCACCACGCGATCATCGATCGGGTGCGGGACTTGACCGATGGCCAATTCTGCGAGCGTGTCATCGAAGCCGTCGGAAAACAATGGCCGCTCGACCTTGCGGCTGAACTGGTCGGCGAACGTGGCAAGCTGATCGTCGCGGGCTATCACCAGGACGGTCCGCGCCAGGTTGATATGAGGCTGTGGAACTGGCGTGGCATCGATGTCATCAACGCGCATGAGCGGAACCCGCTCATCTATGTAAACGGCATAAGCGAAGCGGTGGAAGCAGTAGCATCGGGCAGGCTCGACCTCACACCCCTTATCACCCATCGCTACCCGCTCGAGCGGCTCGACGAGGCGCTCAACGCGACCCGCGACAAGCCGGCCGGCTTTGTGAAGGCGGTCGTAATCCCATGACGCTGGCCATACCCTTGACACCCGCCGAAGCGCCACTGCTCGCTCGTCCGCGCATCGGCTTTCTCGGGACTGGCTGGATTGGGCGCAACCGGATGGAAGCCATGCTGGCGACGGGTTTGATTGATGTCGCGGCCATCGCTGATCCAGTGTCGGAAACTGCAACCGCGGCCGCGCTGCTGGCCCCTGGCGCTGAGATAATGAATTCGCTCGATGCATTGCTCGACAGCGAACCGGACGGCATTGTGATCGCCACGCCGAGCGCTCTTCACGCGGAACAGTCAATTGCGGCGCTGGAGCGCGGCATCCCCATATTCTGCCAGAAGCCGCTGGGCCGCGATCTGGTGGAAGTACGGGCGGTGGTCGAGGCGGCCCGTGACGCCGACCGGCTGCTGGGCGTCGATCTTTCCTATCGGGGCACAGCTGGCATGCGCGCAATCCGAGAAAGGGTGCATGCGGGTGATCTCGGCGAGGTCCATGCCGTCGATCTGACCTTTCACAATGCCTATGGCCCGGACAAGCCCTGGTTTTATGAACCCCGTTTGTCAGGCGGCGGGTGCATGATGGATCTCGGCGTCCACCTCATCGACCTGGCGCTATGGACATTGGACTTCCCGGCGGTGGAAACGATCGAGGCCCACCTGTTCGGCAAAGGACAACGCCTGTACGACCGCGATGGCCAGGTGGAGGATTATGGCGTCGCCACGCTGCGCCTTGCGAGCGGCACGGTGGTGCGGATTGCTTGTTCCTGGAACCTTCATGCAGGGCAGGACGCCATCATCGCCGCCGATTTCTATGGCAATCGGGCCGGAGCCGCCTTCCGTAACACCGGCGGGTCTTTTTATGATTTTGAAGCGCATCTGTTCCGCGGCACCACCCGGGAGACGCTGAGCCAGCCGGGCGACGCCTGGGGTGGACAGATGGCGCACGGCTGGGCGCAGCAGCTAGCTCGTTCCCCGCGCTTCGACCCCGCTTGTGAGGATCTCGTCCGAGTGGCGGGAGTTCTGGATGGCATTTACGACGCGTCACGCCGCTGAAGAAGGGAAGAAAGGAATTTTGCGATGAGCACGTCCGATACCACCACCGATCACGATAAGATCCGCAAATGGGTGGAAGAGCGCAACGGCCGTCCTTCCATCGTCCGGGCGACAGATGATAAGGGCGGCGGCCTGCTGCGGATCGAGTTCCGCGACAAGGACGATGCGCTCGAGGACATCGACTGGGACCAATTCTTCCAGATCTTCGACGATAACAAGCTGGCCTTCCTCTATCAGGACAGGACCAAGGATGGGGAAGTCAGCCGCTTCAATAAATTCGTCGAGCGCGACAACGGCTGAAAGGCTCATGAACTATGCAATCGGGAGAGCCGTCCCAGCCGACCGCGCGTGACCGCAACGGACAAAGCTGTTCATGACGATTGTATGGATCCCAGATCGGCATCCCGAACCAAGCCTGCGCGAAGGCGTCATCGCACTGATATAGGTTGGCGCTTTGCCTGCGACCGTTTGCAGGATGCGCGCGTTTGGATTCCCGTTTCTTGGAGGTCAGCCGTGCTATTATTCCCACCTTATCTTCATTCCCATAACCGCGCCGCCATCCTCTCGGCTACAGCCCTTCTGCTGGCTGCCTGCAGCCCGGCTGCAAGAGACGAGGATGGCCGCGTGCCGGGTGGCACCAACCAGCAGGAGGCAGTCAATGCGGCCGGTGATACGGGCGCTTCGAACAGCATGCCCGGGATCGGATCACCGGGTAGCGGAGGCAGAGGGACCCAGCCATGAGATCGGACACATCATCGGCCGTTATCGCCATCGCAGCTGCGGCATTCGGGCTGCTGGGTGCATGCAACCAGACGAGCGGCGTCGGAGGTCAGGACCAACTGGCGAACGGCAGCGCGACAGTCGCCAAACATTATGAGGGGCCAAAACCAGAAGGCGTCTCAACCACCAACGATGCCGTCACCACAACCTTCTACATTCCACAAGCAGCGATCGGAGATATGTATGAGGTGGAAGCGAGCGCAATTGCGCTTGCCCGCGCCAGGTCACCGGAAGTAAAGGCTTTCGCCCGGATGATGATCGAAGATCACAAGAAAAGCAGCGCAGCTCTACGACATTTCGTAGCCGAAAATCCGGTAAACATAGCCATCCCCAAGAATATGGACGCCCGGCGCAAGGCCATGCTGTCGAACCTTCAGTCGGCCAGTGATGATTCCTTCGACGCTGTATATGTCGGCCAGCAAGCGGCCGCGCATCAGGAGGCGCTTAACCTGCATGGTAGCTACGGCAAGAGGGGTGATTATCCGGCGCTCAAGAAGCTGGCTCAGACAACAGCGCAGGTGGTCGCGCATCACAAGGAGGCGATCGCCGCGCTCGACAGGAAATTCGGTCCATCCTCTTGAGCCCATACACCAAAACGGTTCGTAATATGCCGGTTGGCATGTCTTGTCCTACCCGCGCTGCGGAACGAGGACTCCTTCCCGAACCAGGAACTGCGTTCAATTAGGGATCCGGCCTTCGGTCCTGCTGCTCAATCTCGTCCAGCACTGCTTCGGGTGCCACATCGCGAGCGATGTCTTCAATTACTGGGTCGTCAGCTTTTCGGAGTCCGAGATGCTGCGCCAGTTCCAGATTCATCTGTACCAGTTTGGTGATCTCATGTTCGGCTAGCAGGCTGATCTGAAGATCGAGATCGGCTCTCTTGTCCGCCGCAGCCGCTGCGCGATTTTGGCTGATCAGAACGAATGTTGACAGGAATATCGCTTCCACGGAAGCCCAGGTTGCCAAGATGACGAATGTGGGATCGAATGGCCGAAAGCCAGGAAACAAGCGCAAATTAAGCGCAATCCATGCGCCAAACAACACCAGGTGAAGGTACACGAACCGCAAGCTGCCGGTGAACCGAGTTATGGCCTGGGCGATTTTCTCCTGCGCGCTCGCCCGTTGCTCTTCGCCGCGGCGCCTGGCTTCAAGCGCCGCGATGTTCCGCTTCAGTGCTTCAGAAAGATTGGGCGGTGCAGGAGGCGGTATCGTGACCGCTGGTTCGTCCGGACGATGCGGAGGATCGCTCATGATTTTTGGCCTGCCCGATATGGTTGCATCATGTAGGCAGAAGATGCTGAACCCCCTCGTCTGATCCGCTTGATTCCAGCTTCTTCGTCGGTCGTATAAACCAACCCTCCGGCCTCCGCTGCGCACCGCTCTGCCTAATCGGTGGCAGTTGAAGTTTCGAGGATCATAAATGTAATCGATCTGGAAAGGGTTTCAGTTCCAACCGCTATGCTCCTGAAAGGAAGCTATTCGGCTCAGATCGAACTCGCCAAAAATTTGGCTATAAAATCAAAAGCAAAAGGTTCGCTGCTCGTCTTGATAATTCTCAGGACTTGCCTAGTTCCTCTGACGTCACGACCCTTCGGTCTCCAGATCAGCAGCTTTGGTGGTCGGCGATGGCGCCATTGACTCCCGGCGCGCCGCTGACCTTCGGTCAACGAAATAGATAACGCGGATCAGTGCAATATTCCTTTTCCGCCCTCGGTCGGAACCGGTCTGCGCTCTCGTCATTGGTCCGTCATGTTCAAATCACCCGAAGGTGATCCCGATGCCGCACCCCGCCGATCCACCCCCAGCGCCCGTCCCATCCCGGAATACCGACTTTCGCGGCCGTGTTGCCATTATCACGGGTGCGGGACGCGGCATTGGGCGAGCATTTGCCGTCGCCCTCGCCAAAACCGGCTGCAACCTCGTCCTGTGCGACATCTGTGATGATCTACCCGAGGGCACACCCTATCCAAAGACGAGCCTGGAGGAATTTGAACTGACGCGGAAGCTCACCACGGACTGTGGCGTCGATGTCGTGGCGGAAATCGCCGATGCTGGCGACCCAGACGTCGCCCGGAGGCTCGTTTTGCTGGCGCAGGAACGGTTTGGGCGGTTGGACTTCCTCATCGCCAATGCCGCGCTCACGATCGAAGGCGAGATTGTCGATCTGTCCCCCGAGACATTTGAAATAGTCATCCGCAACAACTTGCTTGGCGTCTTCAACATCCTCTCTCCTGCCCTGCGGGTGATGCGGGAGGCATCGCGCGGCCGTGTTGTCATCATAGCCTCTGGTGCCGCCCGGCACGCCGAAGCCAATGCATCGCCATATGTATCCTCAAAATGGGGACTGATCGGCCTGGCCAAGACGGCGGCACTGGAGGTGGCAAAGGCCGGTGTGACGGTAAACGTCATCTTGCCCGGTCCAGTCGATACGCCAATGATGTCGAGCGCGGAACGGTTCCAGCAAGCCGTGCCGGACAAGGACGAACCCACACGTGATGACTATCTGGAGGCCCGCAAGAACGCGACGCCCATGGGCTATGCCTGGGTCAAGCCGGAAGATGTCGCGGCAGCCGCCCTGTTTCTGCTGAGCGACGAGGCGCGCTATGTGAGCGGCGGCACGCTCAGCATCGACGCGGCAGACAGCGCCAACTGGACCTGATGCGCCGCAATCGCCCTGTCGTTGCATGGCCCGGTCCCGACGGGCTGCCCCCGCAGATCGAGGCGGGAGAGGAAGATGCACCAGCGAGCGGACGACCTATCCTCATGGTCCTGGGCGCCGTGTTCTTCTTCACTCTTTCCGACGCTTTCGCCAAAAAGCTGGGCGACAACATGCCCGGCTTTCAGATTGCGTGGCTTCGCTACATTCTGTTTTTCGTCTTTGCGCTCTGGCTGGCGAAGCGGGCGGGGCTGTCTTCGCCCCTCAGCAATCAGCCCAGCCTTCAGCTTCGGCGGGCCTTTTGCCTGCTGCTTTCCGCTACTCTTTTCCTGCTCGGTCTCGGGCGTTTGCCTGTCGCAGAGGCCACAGCGATTTCCTTTGCAACGCCCGCGTTCGTCACCATCCTGTCCATCCCGCTACTGGGAGAGGTCGTGAAGCGTCGCCGCTGGACTGCGGTTCTGCTGGGCCTTGCGGGTGTTATCATCGTGGTTCGACCTGGAGCCGACGCTTTTACGCAGGCTGCGCTCTTTCCTCTGGGCTCCGCCCTTTGCGGCGCTTTGGCGGTGATCTTCACGCGCGGCATCGGCGATCGGGATCCGCTGCCAACCACGCTGCTATGGTCATCCGGCATCGGGTTATTCGCCCTCACCATCAGCAGCCCGGCGTGGTTCGTGCCGATGGCGAGCCGGGAAGTCTTGGTTGCCGGCCTGATGGGGACACTTTACGCGGTTGGCCAATGGCTGCTCGTGGCCGCTTATCGTCAGTGCGACGCATCCTTCCTTGCGCCCTTTTCCTATGCTCAAGTGCTGTTCGCCACTGTGGTAGGGCTTGTCGTCTTTCGAAGCTGGCCTGACGCCATTTCGCTCGCGGGAATTCTGCTCATAGCCCTTAGCGGAGCCTATACCCTCTACCGCGAAGGAATTTTGGGCCGCCTTCGCGCGCGCCACGGTTCCTGGCTGCGTCGATCTATGCGGGGGCGAGCCGCGCCCGTTCCGCCCCCTGCTCGGCGATAAGCCTCATTGGCTGTCCCCCGGCCCAGAGCCGCTCGACTGTGATGCTCTTCCATCCGGCGGGCAGAACCACCTGCCGGCGTCCCCAACTGGCCGGGTCATCCCCTGAAATTTCCAGCCCGGGCAGTCCCAGCAGCATGGTCATCAACATGCCGCCGATATTGGCCATGAAGGGACCTGCGGGCACTTTAGAATCGGCGTGATCCTCCCGATATTCGAGACATTGGTGGAAGCGGCCCTTGTCATAAGCCGCATAGCCTTCCTGAAACAGTTCAAGGGCAAGGCCCCTGTCGCCCGTCATCGCTGCCCAGATGGGATAGAAGGCAGGCAACATCGGCGAACCCACATAGTCGCGCCAACGGGGCAGGAAAAGCTCCAGCGTCGCCTTCCTCTGTCGATCGGAAGCAGGGTAATAGAGCGGAAAGAAACCGGCCAAGGGCGATGGCGTCGCCCCCTTCGGCTCGTTGACGTTAAAGTCGTCATGCGATGGTATAGCACCATTGCTTCTTTCCGGGAGATAGAGACACTCCAGAACATCGGACCACAAGGTCGGCACATCGGCGCCGATAGCCTTGCCGATGCGGACCGTGCGGGTGAGCAGGTCGAATGCCGCCATCAGCGTGAAGCTGTCATTGTTCGGTGGCTCCGGCACTTCCGCCGGGCCAGTCGCCCTGAGCAGTTCAGCCCCCCGCTCGGTCATCGTCAGTCGCGATGTCAGCCACTCGGCCACCCCGGCCAGAATAGTCCATCCACGATCCCGCACGTAGCGTCTGTCGCGAGTGACTTCGGCGTGAAGAGCGAAGGCACGCGCGACATGAACCGACACATGCGCCGCATGCGCTGCGGCAGGCCCCGCACCGGGCGTCGCCTCTTCACCGGATAGCGGGGCGGCCTGCCAGGGGAAGCGAAGTCCTGCATGTCCGTCGAGCTTGGCATAGGCGAGGGCGGCATCAAGATGGCCAGCCCGAAAGTCGAGCAAGCTTTTCGCCGCGTCCGGCTGGACGAGAAGCAGGGGCGGAACACAGAAAGCGTCGATGTCCCACATTACATGGCCATAATAATAGTTGTAATTCGGCCAGCTCGCGAGGCCGAACATGGACGTCGCAGCCGCCGAGGCTCGATGAGCGGAACTGTTCAGATAGAAAAACCCTGCGTCGATCAGTCGCTGATGTTCACTGCTGGCTCCATCGACGGTGATGCGGCCTCGCCAGAGTTCGGCCCAACTCTCCCGATTGAGCGCGCGCAGCTTTGCGAAGCCGAGGTCCAGCCCCTTCGCCAGTCGGCGGACCGCCTCCTGTTTGGGCCGATGATGGACAACTGACGGGACGAGGGCGGCGATCTGCTCCAGGCGGACGGCCTTCCCGGACTTCAGGTCGATTCGATATTCGGTAATGAGGGGCCCCGATCCGCACTTTTCCTTGAACTGCGGCTCTTCCGATTCAGCCGTGCATTGGCTGTGGCAGGCGATGCCGCAACAGCTCATCCCACCCTCGGGGATCCACAGCATGGCTCCATCGCGCCCTTCTGCCTTCCCACCGGTTTCGCGCTCTTCGGCATGCCCCCGCACATTTGCCGTAGAAATCATGGCACGAACCCGGACTTCACATGGCTTGTTCGCGGATAAGTCAACCGTCTGGAGAACAAGAACGGGGTCGCTTCGATTGGCGAAAGTCAGCGCCTCCACCTTGATGGTGAGTTCGCCCTGATGGAAGGTGAAGCGGCTCGTCAACTCGCCATGGTAAAAATCATATCGCTGCTCCAGGTCACCGATCGACCACGGCTGTTCGGACAGCCATGCCTCGCCGATCCCCAGATCTCCAGCAAGCGGGTAGGGAACCGGGACGGCTGCTTCGATCGTTTCGTCCGTGTGTAGCCCCACGACACCGTTCAGGATCGTGGAGCCGGGGAGCAACGGGACTTCACGCACTCTAAGGCCGATCAGCCCGTTTCCAACATAAGCGGGAAGATCGTCGCCGCGAGCGCCCTGAACCGAATCTGGACTGATCGGCTTTTCCACGAAGCCACCTCCATGACCAACAGCCACCAATCGGTGGAGCGGTTGCGTGGTTCCATGAAATGTCGGCTTGGGCCGCAATAAAAGGGCCTCGCAAGGATCAAGGGTAATCTGAAAATCGGTCGTCGTCTTGCCTGCGTTAGAGCGCGAACAGGCCCTCTGGCGAGATGTTCAGCTTCTTCTGTTCGATACCTTACCAAGCTGTCCCGACTGGCGGATCACAGAAGGATGGTGGCAGAACATCGCGGAAGGCGACGTAAAGCAGGTTGCAGCCCCACTCATCGCTGATTTCAAAACCGACGCCCTGCGGATCGACGCCTTCCAGCAGAGCCGCCGCCAGCAATTGCCTGGCAGCTCTGACAGCTTCGCCTCGCGCAGCCGCCAGATCAGGCAAGTCGCTTCCCTCTGGGTCATCGATCCTCGACGTCCGGGTTTGTTGATGAAGGAAAAAGCGCGGCATGCCGGCGGCTTCAACTCGGCTCGCCGATCAGTCGGCGATATTCCGCTTCCGGGACGCCGTAGCTGCTGTCGGAAAATTCGACGAGCGCTTCCCGGTCGAGTATCTTGATATTGCCGCGCGTGGACCGGATGAAGCCGTTGCCTTCGATGACATGCAACGCGGAAGTCACGCTGGGACGCTGGACCGCCAGCATGATGGAAAGAAATTCATGTGTGATGCCGATATCGTCGCCATCGACGCGATCGTGGCACATCAACAGCCAGCGGGCGAGCCGTTCTTCGATCAGTTGATTGGCATTGGAGAGGGCTGTGAAACTCGCCTGCGTGATCATGGTCTGGATATAAAGCAGCAGCTTTGCGAGCAATTCTGGCGAGGCAGCAAGCGCCTGGCGCAATGCGGCGACCTCCATCCGATAACCATCCCCGGCGACCTGAACGAGGGTCTGCTGCGAAACCCGGTCCACTCCAAGGACGGCGCTGATCCCCGACATGCCGTCGCGCCCGAAAATGCCGACTTCGACGCGGCGACTATCGGGCGTCGCCACCACCATCGAACCGATCCCCCGGTCGAAAAAGTGAACATGCGTGAATGGCGTGTCCCGTTCGATCAGCACATCTCCTTTTTCGAGCGTGACCGATTCCAGATGGGGTCGCACGGTCTCGTAAGCCACCGCCGACAAGGATGACAGCAGGCAGTTCCGCACGTACGATTTGGTGGGCTGAGACATGAACTCCTCGCATACAGCAGGGCGGGAGCGAACGAACTCTCAGCCACCTGCGCCCGGAAATCGGCAGGTGATGGCTCAGTCTAGACCCAATCGGATGTCATGTCATCCGGCCAGCCCATGTTTGTCAGCTATCATACAGAAACAGCTTTGAGCGTTGGAGTATTTATCCATCAGCGTATGCTCATAAATCCACATGCGGTGAGTCATGTTTCGATGAATATCTGCCCACATTCTGTTGCTCATGAAGGCATAGAGGGGAGCTGGAGAGCGTTTTTGATGATGAATAGCCGTTCTTTGGAGCAAATATTAACACGCTCCATTCTCATTTTGCGTAGCTTTATTGAGAATCCCACCGCACCCGTGCCACGACGCCTGTTATTCGCGCCGCTTTGGCATGCAGCCACTCTTTCTGGCGAGGTGTACGAACATGGCCGGTGATGCACTCGACCTTATCCAAACCCAGGCCATAGCGCGATCGATGTCGGCGGGCTCGACTTTGATCGATGAAGGCAGCGCGTGCAGCACGCTTTATCTGTTGCTGGATGGATGGGCGTTCCGCTACGCCACCACCGCCGATGGATCGCGGCAAATACTGGCGGTTTTGCTGCCGGGAGATTTCTGCAACCTTGATTCCCTGAGCCTGTCGCGTCCCGATTACGGGATCCGCACTATCACCCCGGCAAAATTCCTGGCGGTGGAGCGCAGCCGCGCCATCGAGCTTAGCCAGTCATCCAGCGAGGTGGCCCAGCTATTCCTGAGCCGAATGGCGATCGAGAATGCGTTGCTCGGCCGTTGGACATTATGCCTGGGCCGCAAGTCGGCCATGGCGCGTCTGGCACATCTTCTGTGCGAACTCGTGGCCCGACTGGACGGCGCGCGTGACGGCGATGCAGTGCAACTCGATCTGCCGCTCCGTCAGGAACAGATCGCCGATATTCTCGGGCTGACGACGGTCCACGTCAACCGGACGATCCGGCATCTTTGCTCCCTGGGTGTCATAGAGAGACGCGGATCAAGAATAGATATTCCATGCGTAACGAAATTGTTGAGGGTCGCGGAGTTCGACGAAAGCTATCTCCATCGGTCGGAACGGACCAGATCTTGGCTCCTTGGACGCAATTCCGATGCGGGCTCTCCGTTCAGTGGCCGAGAGCTATGCTCATGAACGTACAACGATCCTGTCATGCCAAAGCAACGGTCTCTTCCGATCCGCAGCTTCTGCTTCGTGAAACGATGCACAGATCCAGCAACGACCTGCAACTCATCGTTGCAATGCTTTCTCTTCAGGCGCGCCGCGCAATTCATGCCGAAGCGAAAACGGCCCTTCGCGACGCGGCCGAGCGCATCGACATTCTGGCGCATGCAAGGGCGGCGTCCCTGAGCAGCGACAAGCCGAGCCTGGAAAGCGCACTCCGGCACATATGCGACGCATTGAATGCCCAAGCCGCGCCGCGGGGCATACTGATCATGCTCCGGGTCGATCAGGATTGTGATGGATTGGACCCGGCCCACGTAGCTCCCATGTCGCTCGCCGTGAACGAACTGGCCACGAATGCCCTCAAACACGCCTTCCGCGATGAAAACGGTGGACATGTCGTGATCGCGGCGCGGACCGAAGGTGACCATATCATTATCAGCGTGGATGATGACGGGACTTCCTTCACCGCTCAGAAACACACGAATGGCGGAGGTCTGGGCCTGGACCTGATCCGTCGCCTCGTCGCCTCTTGCGGCGGAGCAGTTCGCACGCCAAAGCCCGGATCGAAGCTTTTTGTACTGACGCTTCCATTGCAGTTCCGAGGGTCAGATGTGGAAAGCTTCACCTGAATGAACTTTACCGTGCCGTGCCGCTTAAGAAATTCTGTGAAATCGCCGATCAGCGTCTGGCCGAGGCCGGTCCGATCAGCAATCAGCCCCGCGTAGCGTGAGAGACGAACCCCGGACCACCATACCACTGTACTGGCGATCGCGAACATGCCGACGAGCAACGGAAGCGGCAGCGTCTCGAATGCGATCATAGGAAAGGCCCGCGGTCAGTCCGGCAGCGCATAGGCGACCAGCGCGTCGCCGATCGGTGTCTCCATGAAGTGATGACCGCCGGCCATGATCACCACATATTGCTTGCCATTGACCTCATAGACCGATGGGGTCGCCTGTCCTCCTGCGGGTAGCGTGTCCTGCCATAACGTTTCGCCGGTTCGGATGTCGATCGCGCGGATGAGATTGTCGGTCGCGGCGGCAATGAAGATGAGTCCGCCGGCGGTGACAACCGCCCCGCCGTTGTTGGGCGTACCGATGTTCACCGGCAGCATCGACGGAATGCCCCAGGGCCCGTTGCGCCTCGCGGTGCCGAACGGGCGGTCCCAGATTGTCCTGCCGGTGCGCATGTCGATCGCGCGGATGCCACCATAGGGCGGGCGCTTGCAGAGCAGGCCGGTGAGCGGCAGGCGCCAGCCGGGATTGACGGCGATGGCATAAGGGGTGCCCGCCTGTGGATCCTGCGATCCATGCCCGCCTTCACCCATGTCGCCGCCGCGCGCGGACTCCTCGCCGCGCGGAGCGGGGAAGCCCTTTCGTTGGGCCTCCTCGCGCGGAACCAGGCGGTTGTAGTTGGGCATGTCGTTATAATTGGCGACAATCACACCGCGCACCGGATCGACCGCGATGCCGCCCCAGTCGGTGCCGCCATTATAGCCGGGATACTGGACGAAGCGCCTGTCCGCGGTGGGGGGCGTATAGGGCCCGCCATAGGCTGCGCGCTTGAACTGGATGCGGCAGATCATCTGGTCGATCGGCGACATGCCCCACATGTCGCTTTCCTTGAGCGCCGGAAATGCGAGGGAATGATAGCTCGAAAAGGGCTGGGTCGGACTGCGAAGTTGCGGTTCCACGCCCGTACGTGGGACCGCGCGTTCCTGTACGGGGAAAAGCGGTCGTCCCGTACGCCGGTCCAGGACATAGATGTCGCCCTGCTTGCTGGGCAAGATTAGCGCCGGGACGTTGCCCGCAGCGCTGGGAAAATCGACCAGAGTTCCCTGCGCGCCGAGATCATAGTCCCACACATCGCGCCGCACAGTCTGGAACCGCCAGCGCGGCTTGCCCGTCGTGACGTCGAGCGCGACGAGCGAAGTTGAAAACGCATTCTCCTGCGGGCTGCGGCTGCCCGACCAGTAATCGACCGCGCTGTTGCCCATGGGTAGATAGACGAGGCCCAATGCTTCGTCGCCGCTCGCGATCGTCCACATGTTGGGCGTGCCGCGCGCGTATTGCTCCCCTTCGGGCGGCAGGCCGTTCCAGTGGGGATGCACCATGTCCCATGCCCAGCGCTGCTCGCCAGTGACGGCATCAAAGCCCTGGATGACGCCGGACGGCGCGCTGCGCTTCTGCCCGTCGAGCACTTGGTGCCCGGTCACGATCACGCCCTGTACGATCGTGGGCGGCGAGGTGATCGAGACCATGCCAGGCTCGACCGGGCCCATGCCGCGCTTGATATCGACCGCGCCGTTCGATCCGAAGTCCGAGCAGGGCTTTCCAGTCTGCGCATCGACCGCGATCAGGCGGCCGTCCAGCGTTCCTTCGATGATCCGCGCGGCGCACTCACTGTCCGCGCCGACACCCGGTGCGGCGAAATAGGCGACGCCGCGACAGGCTGCGGTATAGGGAATCCACTCGTCCGAGACCTGCGGGTCGTAGCGCCAGCGCTGCTTCCCCGTGGCGGGGTCGAGTGCGATAAGGATGTTGGTCGCCGAGCAGAGATACAGCGTGCCACCGACCTTCAGCGGCGTTGTTTCCGCACCATATTTGCTGTCCGTCGGATCGCCCTGCGGCATGTCGCCAGTGTTGTAGACCCAGGCCCGCTCCAGCTTGCCGACGTTGTCGGGGGTGATCTGGCCCAGCGGTGAATAGCGTTGCGCGGCATAGGTGCCGCCATAGGCCGGCCAGTCGGTACCGGCGCGCATCGGAGAAGGGTCAGCGACGGTCGAGGCGATCACGCCCGGCAGCGCGCCTGCTTCGGTGCGGTTGATGCGCGAGATCGCGAATCCCGCGATGACGAGAGCGAAGATCGCGATGCCAGACGCACCGATCGCGGTACGCCAGCGGAATTTCCCGAGTTGGGGAAGTGTCAGGAGAACAAGGACGAGCAGGATCGTCGGGCCAACCGCGAAGGGGATCAGACCCCAGCCGTCGAGCCCGGTTTCGACCAGCCCCCACAGGATGGAGAGCAGCCATGTCGCACCATAAAGCCAAGCGCCCAATAACCGGCCGCGTATCAGCAGGGCGCCAGATGCGAGCAGGCCGATGCCGGCGATCAGGTAGAAGGGCGAACCGCCCAGGATCGTGAGCCACGCTCCTCCGATGGCCAGAACAAGCCCCGCAATCGCAAGGATGGCACCCACGATAGCGGCATAGAGCGAGCGAACGCGGGGATGGGCGGTTTCATGATCCTGCATGTTCCCTCCTGCTTCCAAGGGAACCGACCCCGCCGCGATCGGTTCCGGATGGGGCTGGCAAATTGGAAAGGGGCGGTCGTCGAAAGGCATGGGCACGCCGATCACCTGGATACCCTATTGCGGGATCGCGCCGGGGCCGGCCGAGTTAGCTGTGCGATGGAATCTCGATCCGCTCCTGATCCTCGGCCTAGCCGCAGTGACGCTGGCGTGGTGGCGCTGGGGAAGCACCAACGCGAACCAGCGGCGCTTCCTGCTCGCGGCGGCGATCCTTCTCGCACTGCTGTTCGTCTCGCCCTTCTGCGCGCTCACCTCCGCCTTGTTCTCCGCCCGTGCGGTCCACCATATCGCCCTGACCGCGCTCGCCGCGCCATTGCTGGCGCTGGCGTTGCCGGTTTGTCGCGTGCCGGGCGGGTGGGGCTTCTGGACCGGCGTCCATGCCGCCACTTTTTGGCTGTGGCACGCGCCGCCCGCCTATGAAGCGGCTCTGTCCAACCATGCGATCTACTGGATCATGCAGTTGAGCCTGTTGTTCACTGCGCTCGCCCTGTGGCGCGCAGTGCGGGCCGTGCCGGTCACGGGCGGAATCGGGGCCCTGCTCGCGACGATGGTGCAGATGGGGCTGCTGGGGGCGCTGCTGACCTTTTCGGGAATGCCGCTGTATGCGCCGCATTATCTCGGGCCGCTAGCATGGGGGCTGACGCCGCTCGAGGATCAGCAACTGGCGGGCCTCATCATGTGGGCGCCCGGCGCCGGCCTCTACCTCGCCGCCGCGCTCGCGCTGCTTGGCCGATGGTTCGCCCGTGAACAGGCGACGGCGGCATGAGCGTCGTGGGCGCGTTGCGCGAGTGGGCGCGGGGCCATACCGAGCAAAGCCGCTACTCACCTGTCGGCATTGCCTTTCACTGGGTGATGGCGTTTCTCGTTCTCTTCCAGCTCGGCTGGGGCTATTATTGCAGCTGGCTGCCCGCAGGCGGCGACAAGCTCCTCGCCTATCAGCTGCACAGTGCCGTCGGGCTTCCCATCCTGCTGCTCGCGCTCGGACGGCTGGGTTGGCGGCTGATGATCCCCGGCCCCGTGAACGATGCCGACAGGCAGGGTTGGCAGACCCAGACCGCCTATGCGCTCCACTATGTATTCTACATCGCCTTTTTCGGGCTGCCGCTGAGCGGCTGGGCGATGTGGTCGTCGATCGCGGAGCCCGGGCCGCTCTATATGGCGGGGATTGTCCCATGGCCACAGCTGCCGTTCGACCAGCTATCGCTGACGACGCGCTGGCGGATCATGGACTTGGCTGAGGATGTGCACCTTGCCCTCGTCTTCACCTTGCTGGCGGTGATCCCGATCCATGTGGTTGCGGCGCTGAAACATCATTTCTGGGATCGGCACGATGTACTTCGCGGGATGTTGCCAGCGATTCCCGACGCGGAGGATCCCCGGGGAGAGACGACGCATAGGCCGCGAGAGCCGCTGATTCCCGAGGGGACAACGCCCGGCTGATCCGCTGCATCTCGCCTTGTGGATCGTTGCGGCGCGCGCTGTCGCGCCATTGCTGGAGCTGGTGCGCGAGATAACCGGCAGGCTGGCCCGCGACCGGCGGATTGGCCGCGCCGACGCCTTGCCCGCGACCCCCATGGCACGACGCGCAGGCGGCGAGTCCACGCGCCGGGTCGCCGTGATGATAGATGGTATGTCCTGAAGGGGTTCCACGCAGCTTCTGCCGTGTCGGCTCGTGAGACATGGCGGCATAATATGCGGACACGGCATCATGCTGCGCGGGCGTCAGCTTGCGCGCGATCGCCTCCATCTCGGGATGCCGCCGTCGTCCGCTGGCATAAGCTTCGAGCTGTCCGGCCATGTAGCCCCTGTTGAGCCCGGCTAGGCGCGGCGTTCCAGCGCCGTTACCGCGCCCGTCGATGCCGTGGCAGGTGATGCAGGCATTGCCAGCGCCCGCATCGCCGCCGCTGACCGCCAACAGCTCGCCACTCGCCGTGAACCGGTCCGCGGAACCGCGCTCGACCACTCCGCAGCCGGCCAGGCCGAGGCTCGCAAGAAGGCAAAGTGCGCGCAAATCCATCACATCACGGAACCGACAGGATGGGGCGACGGTTCCGGAAGCGAAACGCCTGTGGAGGCATAGCCGGAAGGGGGATCGTTGCCGGACGCTCATATCCTGCTGCCAGCCTTGCTGCCGATGCTGATGCTGATGCTGGGAGCGTGCAAGCCCTCCCCTGATGCGACGCAGCACATGCCCGAGGCGAGTGCGGCGCGCGGCATCCTCGCGATCCAGCGCGCCGGTTGTGGCGCCTGTCATACCATAGCAGGCCTTGCATGGCCCAAAGGCAGGAGCGGACCGTCGCTCGAGGGCTTTGCAGAACAGGGGCTGATCGCGGGCAGGTTGCCCAACCGGCCCGACATGCTCGCCGCCTATGTCCGCAATGCCCCGGCGACGCTTCCCGGCACCACCATGCCCGCGATGCCGCTGACGCCTGTGGAAGCGCGCGATGTCGCCGCCTATCTCTATTCGACCGGCGAGCGGTAAGGATGAACTTCGCCTCGATCATCCCGGTCTTCGATCCCGCCGGCCCCTATGCCGGTTCGATCACAACCCTGTCCTGGGTGCTGATAGCGATGGCGATAGTTGTGTTCGCGGTGGTGCTGGTTGCACTGTGGATCGCGCTGTTCGGCGGAAGGACGCTGAAGGCGCGGCTCGGTGGTCCGACAGTTGTCTGGGTGGGCGGCATCCTGTTCCCGGTCGCCGTGCTGTCCGCTTTGTTGATTTACGGTCTGTCACTGACCCGCAACCTCACTGCGCCGGTTCCATCCGATGCGATGCGCGTGCGGATCACCGGCGAGATGTGGTGGTGGCGCGTCGCCTATCTCGACGCGCAGGGGCAGCCATTCATGCTCGACGCGAACGAGCTGCACATCCCGGCAGGTCGTCCGGTGCTGGTCGAGCTTGAATCCAACGACGTCATCCACAGCTTCTGGGTGCCGCGCCTATCGGGCAAACTCGACATGGTCCCGGGCCGGCGCAACAGGCTGCCGATCCAGGCGGACCGGCCAGGCGTCTATGCCGGGCAATGCGCCGAATATTGTGGCGGTCCCCATGCGCTTATGGGCTTCGTCGTTGTGGCCCATGCGCCAGCTGAGTTCGACGCGTGGCTGGCAGTCCGGCGCGCGCGCTCCGCAGCGGTGGGGGGTGAGGGCGCGGCGCTGTTCCGCTCGACCGGCTGTGCGGCCTGTCATCGCATCGCCGGAACCGACGCCAACGGCACTGCCGGTCCCGATCTTACCCATGTCGGATCGCGCCGGTCGCTCGGCGCGGGTATCCTGCCCAATCATCGCGGCACGATGATGGGCTGGATCGGTGACAGCCAGGCGATCAAGCCGGGCAACCGCATGCCGCCCTACAAGATGCTGTCGGCGCAGGAACTGACGACGCTGGCCACCTATCTTGAGGCGCAGAAATGATCTCGGAAACCGGGTTCGACCCGGCGCTGCTCGACCGGTTTCCGACCCGCGAAGCCCGCCCTGAGGGCGAGGTCGAGGAATTGAAGCGCATATGGGCCGCGCCAAAGGGCTGGGACCTGCTGACGGTCGTCAACAACAATTATGTCGGCTTCTTCTATGTCGCGACCGCGTTCCTGTTCTTCCTGCTCGCCGGCATTCTCGCACTGGTGATGCGCGTGCAGCTTGCGCTTCCGTTGCAAGGCATACTTCCGCAAGAGACCTACAACCAATTCTTCACCATGCATGGCACGGTGATGATGTTCCTGTTCGCCGTGCCAATGGTCGAGGCGATCGGGGTGATGTTGCTGCCCCAGATGCTGGCGGCGCGCGACCTGCCCTTCCCGCGCCTTTCGGCCTATGCCTTCTGGGCCTATTTCGTCGGCGGCTTGTGCTTCTTTGCCTCGCTGTTCGTCGGCCTCGCCCCCGATGGCGGCTGGTTCATGTATCCGCCCTATACAAGCCTGACCTACTCGCCCGGCATCAACGCCGATTTCTGGCTGCTGGGGATCGGGTTCATCGAGATTTCGGCGATCGCCGGGGCGATCGAGATTATCGTCGGCGTGTTGCGTACCCGTGCGCCGGGAATGAGTCTCGACAAAATGCCCGTCTATGCCTGGGCGATGCTGGTAATGGCCGTGATGATCATCATCGCCTTTCCCGCCGTCATCCTCGGCACCCTCCTTCTCGAGATCGAGCGGGCTTTCAACTGGCCCTTCTTCGATCCGACGCGTGGCGGCGACGCGCTGCTTTGGCAGCACCTGTTCTGGTTCTTCGGCCATCCCGAGGTGTATATCATCTTCCTCCCCGCCTCGGGCCTTGTCTCGATGATGGTTGCGGCGCTGGCGCGTACGCCGTTGGTCGGCCATTCGCTGATCGTCCTCGCCTTCCTCGCGACCGGGTTCATCAGCTTTGGCGTGTGGGCGCATCATATGTTCACCACCGGCATGCCCAACATTTCGGTCGGCTATTTCTCGGCTGCGAGCATGGCGGTCAGCGTGCCCGCAGGCATCCAGGTGTTTTCGTGGATCGCGACCTTCGCGCTCGGCAAGCCGCGCTACAATGTGCCGACCCTGTTCGTGATAGGGGGCCTCGTCACCTTCGTCATCGGCGGGCTGACGGGGGTGATGGTGGCAATGGTGCCGTTCGACTGGCAGGCGCATGACAGCTATTTCATCGTCGCGCATCTCCACTATGTCCTGATCGGCGGGATGGTGTTCCCGCTGTTCTCCGCCTTCTATTACTGGACGGGGATGACCAGCAGCCGGGCGCTCAGCGAACGGCTTGGCAAATGGGCATTCTGGCTGATGTTCACAGGCATGCAGGTGACCTTTCTGCCGATGCATCTCACCGGCCTGATGGGCATGCCGCGGCGCGTCTACACCTACCTTCCCGGACGCGACTGGGAAGTCACCAACATGATCTCGACTGTCGGCGCCTTCCTGCTGGCTGCGGGCGTGCTGGTGTTCCTGATCGATCTTGCGCGCAACTTCCGTTTCACCGTCGATGACGATGCGGGCAATGTCTATGGCGGCGGCACGCTCGAATGGTTGCCCACGGGTCTCTATTCCACCCGCAGCATCCCGGTGGTGCGCAGCCGCGAGCCCCTGTGGAACGATCCCGATATCTGCGACGATGTGGAACAGGGCCGCTACCTGCTCCCCAACGCGCCGACCGGTCTGCGCGAGACGATCATCACCAGCCCGCTGCGCGCCGAGCCGGAATATCTCCAGATCATGCCTGGCCCGTCGCCCTGGCCATTGCTCGCCGCGATCTTCACCGCCGGTTTCTTCCTGCTGCTGACAGTGCAGGCCTACACTCCCGGCTTCGTGTCGGGCGTTCTGGCGATCCTGTGTACCCTGCGCTGGCTCTGGGACACCGATCGGGTGGTGAAGGAGGAGCAGGTCGATGTGGGGGCCGGCATCATGCTGCCCACCTATGTCACCGGGCCGCGCACGCATGGCTGGTGGGCGATGGTGATCCTGCTGATCGTCATCGGGATGATCTTCGCGATGGCGGTGTTCAGTTTTCTCTACCTTTATGGCGTCCAGCCCTCTTTCTGGATCGCCCCGGCAGGATGGGAGGGCGCGGCGGTCGCGTTGCCACTCTATACGCTGGCTGCGGGGTTGGCGCTCTGGTCGCGTGTGATGCTCGCGCGCGAAGCGACGCGGTTGTGGACCCCCGGTATATTGTTCCTGGTAGGGGCGGTCGCGCTTGTGGCAGCGGTCGGTACGGATATCGCCTTCTGGCAAGCATCCGGACTGAGGCCGGATGCGAGTGGCCAGGGCGCGATCGTCTATATGCTGCTGACGCTCCAGGCACTGCTCGCATTCATCGGTCTGTTGATGGCAGGCTATATATCAGCCCGAAACAGCCGTGGCATGATCGTGCGCCCCCGTAATAACAGTCTCGACCTGTGCGTCCTTTTCGTCGTCTATGCTGCGGGTCAGGGCGCGCTCACGGCGGTCCTCGCCCGCGCCATCGGGGGATGAGGATGCGTATCTGGGTCACGCTGCTCGGTGGACTACTTGTATGGGCGCTGCATTTCTTCGCCCTCTATGCGGTCGGCAGTATCTTTCTGACTACGGATCTCGCGCGCTGCTTGACAATCGTCCTGACGGTCGCCTGCCTGGGGATCGTCGGTCTGGTAGGGCTTCGCGCGTGGCAGGGTCGGCATTCGGATGCCGCGAGCCGATGGGTAAGGATCGTGGCGCTATGGGGCGTCCTGATCGGTGCCATCGCGATCCTCTGGCAGGGGTTTGTCGCCGTGCTGATCTGAACATTCCGGCTCGGGTTGACGCGGATCACCACTGCTGGATTGCCCATAGGAGAATGAAATGCTCTTCGCAGTTTTTCGGGACTCCTGAAGGTGTTGCTGGACGCTTCGGCCTATCTCGCGTTGATCACGATTCTGCGGATCAGCGGCAAACGGACCCTCGTCAAAATGAACGCCTTCGATCTCGTGGTTACGATTGCACTGGGATCGACGCTGGCAACCATCCTGCTCACCAAGGATGTCGCTTTGGCGGAAAGCGTGGTCGCATTCGCTGTCCTCGTCCTGCTCCGTTCGTCATTGCGTTCTGGGCAATACGCTATGCCTGGGCCGAGCGTCTTGTGAAGTCGGAGGCGCGGATGCTGTTATCGGACGGCGCGATTGACCGGGGCGCTTCGCAGGGAGCGGGTGACCGAGGCCGAGATCTATTGCGCGGTGCGATCTGCGGGGCTGGGTGATGTCGACGATGTAGCTGCGGTCGTGCTGGAAAACCGACGGCAGTTTCAGCGTCATCTCCGGCGCGCGTGCCGAAAATCGTTCGGCGCTACAGCCACTCGAAAGGCCCCGCGCATAAGCGGGTCGCGCGACTAGCGTTTCTCGCTCCCGACATCATCAGCGCCATCCTCGATGGCCGCCAGCCCGCATCGCTGACCCCCCGACGCCTCATGAAGCATGCGGCTATTCCGCTGGACTGGAAAGGCCAGCGCAAGGCACTCGGCTTCGGATAGGCATCTCGCCAAAACCGTGTGCCATTCGAAAGGCCCCCGTGAGACGCGGGGCCCTTTTCTTCGTTTTGGGGCCGAAAGGCGCGTCTCTGTGGCACCTGATTCGTCAGCGCCTCGGCAAAAGGGCGCAGAACTGCGCGATTCTGGAGGCCATGCACAGACTAGGTCCGGAAAGACCTCGCAAAGCGAGAATGCGTGGTGCGCCCGACGGGATTCGAACCCATGGCCCTCAGATTAGGAATCTGATGCTCTATCCTGCTGAGCTACGGGCGCCCGGTGACGGCTCTATGCTGCCCCGCAAGCGTGGTCAATTCTTCGCTTCGGGTGGAACCACGGGAAAAAGCAGCGGCGCTACCTCGACGCCTTCTGAAATCAGGGCGCGCGCTTCCTCGGGCGCTACTTCGCCATGGATGCTTGCCCGGTCCTTTTCCCCATAATGCATCGCACGGGCATGCTCGGCGAAACCACGGCCGACCCAGGTCGAATCCTCCAGCACCTTGGCCTGCGCCTGGGCAAGCGACTGCATGATCTCGCGCATACGCGCTTCGTCCCCGGCCAACGCGACTGGAGCCGTGGGGCCAGCGGAAGCGGGGGTTTCAGCAGGGCGGCGGTTGCCCTTTGCGGCGACGGCCGGGGCCATCACCGCCTTGAACACATCGGGGTCACCGCACATGGGGCAAAGCAACAATCCGCGCGCGGACTGATCCTCAAAGTCGGCGGTCGATCCGAACCATGCTTCGAACACATGGCCATGGGCGCTGCATCTAAGGTCGAAAACAATCACGAAAGCGTCACATCCACTGGAAGGATACGCCGGTTGGCGATTGCGGGCACCCGCCCGCGCACCTTCTCTACGCGCGAGACATCGATTTCCGCAAGGGCAAGACCACCCACACCGCCCATGTCCAGCACGACTTCACCCCAAGGATCGACGATCAGGCTGTGGCCATAGGTTTCCCGTGCATCTTCATGCACGCCCGTCTGCGCGGCGGCGATGACGAAACAGCCCGCCTCGATCGCCCGTGCACGCAGGAGGATGTGCCAATGCGCCTGTCCGGTGGGTACTGTGAACGCGGCCGGTATCGACAATATCGTCGCTCCAGCGTTGGTGAGCGCGCGATACAAATCCGGGAAGCGCAGGTCATAGCAGACGGAAAGACCCATCCGCCCCCATGGCGTATCGACGGCGACGACCTGCTCGCCCGGACCATAAACGGACGATTCCCGCCAAGTTTCGCCGGTGGCGAGATCCACATCGAATAGATGGATCTTGTCGTAACGAGCGCGGACCGCTCCGTTGGCGTCGATCATGAAGCTGCGATTGGCCCAGCGCCCGTCGCTGCGTTCATCCTTCAACGGCAGCGATCCCAGATGCACCCACAGGCCGTGCTTCGCAGCCGCGTCGCGAACCTGCGCAAGGACCGGGTCATCCGCTTCGCTGCGCAATGTAGCCGCCGCCCGCGACCGGTCGCGGTCCAGATAACCTGCCATTTCGGGCGTGAAGAGCATGTCCGCTCCCTCCGCCTTGGCGCGCGCAACCATCATCGCAATGGCCTCGCCATTCGCTGCGGGATCGATACCGCTGGTCATTTGGAAGATCGCGGCGCGCATCTTGTTCACAGCCCCAGCAACGGGTCCAGCCTGCCCTGCCGGTCCAGCGCAGCCATGTCATCGCTGCCGCCGATATGCCTGCCGTCAATGAAGATCTGCGGCACGGTCGTCCCGCCATTGGCGCGCTGCAGCATCTCGGCGCGCTGGGGGCCGCCCATGGTGATGTCATACTCGTCGAACGCCACGCCCTTGCTCTGCAGCAATCCCTTCGCTCGCGCGCAGTAGCCGCACCATGCCTTCGTGTAGATTTCGACCTTCGCCATTACATACTCCTTGCGGGGGCTGAAATTGTCGCTGAGGCTGCCTTTGTCAATCGGCGCCCTCTGCGCCGACCGGCAATGCACGCGCCCAGCACATCAGGTGAACGCTGGAGGCGCCGCCCCGTTTCAGCACCTTGGCGCACGCCGCAGCAGTCGCCCCGCTGGTATGCACATCGTCGATCAACAGCACCGACCGCCCCTTAACCCGGTGCGCCGGGGCGAGTGCAAAGGCTCCGCGCACCGCCTTGGCCCGCTGTCCGGCGTGCATCCCCCGCAACGGCTGGGTCGCCCGCGTCCGCAGCAGCGCATATTTATCCACCTCCAGCCCTGTCGCGCGACCCAGATGATCGGCGATCAATGCCGATTGGTTGAAGCCTCGCCACCACAGCCGCCAGCGGTGAAGCGGCACCGGCACGATCAGCGGCGGCCCATCGAACACCGGCATCCGCCGCGCCATATGCCCCGCAATCAGCCGCGCCAGACCAATGCGCCGCCCATATTTCAGCCGCAGCGCCACCGCCCGCGCCACATCGCCATAGGCCAGCACGGCCCGCGCACTGTCATAAGACGGCGGCTTGGCAAGGCAGGCGCCGCACGCCGCATCCGGGCCGCGATCATGATCGAAAGGCACGCCGCAGCGCGCGCAGCAAGGATCGCCCAGAAAACGCATCCCGCCCCAGCAGGACAGGCAAAAGGCGTTGTCGCTCGCCACTATCGCGCCACATCCGGGGCAGCGGGGCGGCAGAGCATAATCCAGCGCGGGACGTAAAGCGGCCTTGAGAATGGGGGCAAGCGGCATGATCTCCCTTGTTCCCGTTCCTCCCCCGATGCACAAGACCCGCCATGACCCCGCCCGACATCTTCGATCGATCGCTGCGCGCCCGCCGTCGGGACCGCATGCTGGCCCGATTTGCGGACCATGACTTTCTCTATCGCGCGATGCTGGACGAAATGCTGGACCGGCTCGCCGATGTGCAGCGGGATCTTCCCGAAGCGCTCGTCATCGGATGCCCCGACGCAAGCGCACGCACCGCGCTGGAAGCCATGGGCAAGCGCGTCGTCTGCGTGGACCCCGGCTTTGCCGCCGCCCGCGTACAGCGGGGCGTGCAGGCGGAGGAGGATGCGTTACCCTTTGCCGATGATAGTTTCGATCTGGTGCTCGCCTGCGGAACGCTCGACAGCGTCAACGATCTGCCCGGCGCGCTTATCCTGATGCGCCGGGTCCTGCGGCCCGATGGCCTGATGCTGGCGGCCTTTACCGGGGCGGGCACCCTGCCCCGCCTGCGCGCCGCGCTGATGGCGGGCGAAGGCGACCGCCCGAGCCAGCATATTCATCCTCAGGTCGATGTACGTGCGGCGGGCGACCTGTTGAGCCGCGCGGGCTTTGCCATGCCGGTCGCGGATAGCGAAACGCTGACGGTGCGCTATGGCGACATGCTGCGGTTGATGCACGACCTGCGCGGCATGGGCGCGGGCAATGCGCTTGCGTCGCACCCCCCTGCCCTGCGGCGAGACGCGCTGATGGGCGCGGCCCGGCATTTCGCCGGCGCGGCCGATGCGGACGGCCGGACGGCCGAGCAGATGGCGATCCTGTATCTGAGCGGCTGGAAACCCGATGCAAGTCAGCCCAAACCAGCCCGGCGGGGCAGCGGAAACATGTCACTGGCAGACGCTCTCAAACGGAAGGATTGATCGCCGCCCTGAGACGGCTCAGGCCGCCAGTCGCAAAAAGGGAACCGGCTCTGTCGACCGAAGCACGATGGGTCTGCCTTCGGAAGCCTCGAACAGTTCGCCGTCCAGGATCACGCTACTGTGATCGCCTTCGATGCGGATGATGTCGCCCTGCTCCAGGTGAACGCCCTGCACCTGCCCCTTGCCAACGCGCCGGGTGATGCTGGCCCAGCCCAGGCGCAGCAGCGCGGGCAGGCTCTGATCGACCGCCATCAGCTTCATGTTGCCACGACGGCTATCGCCCGCCTGCACCCCCAGCAACAGCCGGTCGAGCGTCGTGACGATCAACACCGCGAAACGCCCGGCAAGCTGTCCCTCGCGGATCAGGGAAATGCGCACCGGATGGCTGGATTGCGGCAGAAACCGGGCACGAATGCCAAATATCAATGACGCCAGCACGGCCAGCACCGTCAGGAAATGGCTGAGCCCGTTGGACAAGCCCAGCGGATAAATCTGGTTGCGGCAATAGAGCATATAGTCGGCCAGACCCGCGCCGCCGAGGAACATGCCCAGCACCGGGCGCGATCCCGCCCGCCCGTCCGACAAGGCGATCAGTTCACGCGCGACCACATGGTCATCGACCCCGGCCTTGGCGATCTGAACGATACGCTCCAGCGCCTTGATCGGATCGCCGTGAATGCCAAGGTCGAGCGCGATCAAGTTCGTCTTGCCATTGGGCAGCACCGCGATCGGCGGCACCCGGCCGGGGAAATGCTCACCCTGATACAGTTCGGTCAGCGCCGCCTGAACGGTGCCGTCGCCGCCATTGATGACGATGACGACCGGATCGACGCGGGCGATGGTCTGCAACGCCCGGCCGATCTGTTCGACATGCTCCACCTCATAATGGAAAATGTCGGGATTGCTGGCGCAATAACTGCGCACGCGCGGAAGCGTCTGCCGGTTGCCCGTCGACTTCGGATTGGACAGGAGGGCGACGCGGACCATCGGATCACATATACTGAAGTTTAATGGTGAGACGCGTCACACCCGGGCCGACGTTGACCGCGGCCTTTTGAACCGATGGCTTGCCCAGATTGAATATGCTGATCGAGGGATTGTTCGAAAAGCCGCCGCCATCGCGCGAGATGTCGGTCTTGCCATTGCCGTCGCGATCATGCCGCACCGCGATCGCATATCGGCCCGGTTCCGGCACGGGTACGCAGAAACGCATGCCGCCGCCGCTGGGCCGCACCGTAGTGTCGATGCGATTGAGCCATGCGCCCTTCGCCAGCCAGGCGCTCTTGGTCGCGGGATAGGATTGCACGCGCACATTACCGGTCGGGGCGGCGAAGCCGCGCACATCGACCAGCACCGCCGGCCCCTTGGCCGATGCGCCGCACCTATCAAGATCGTTGCTGATTTCCTGTCCGTGGGCAAACGCCGGAAATGAGGCAAAAAGCGCCCCTGCCGACATCAGACCCATCGCAACTTTAAACATGACCATCCAACTCCGTGAAGCTATAGCCGCCCGAGAAACCGGACGGCGAGCCCCTGTTCGCCCCCGCGAACTTTATTCCGTGCTTCCGCTATGGGCGGGGTTTGCGGCCAAATCATGGTGATGGGACGACCACATAGAGAATGCTGACCGCCACCGACCGATATCTCGCCCGCCTGATAGCGCTGCCGATGCTCGGCACGCTGGTCATTTCCGCGATGCTGCTGGTGCTCGACAAGATGTTGAGCCTGTTCGATTTCGTCGCAGCTGAAGGCGGCCCGGTCAGCGTCGTGTGGCGGATGCTGGCCAATATGATGCCGGAATATCTTTCGCTCGGCATTCCGATCGGCCTGATGCTGGGCATTTTGCTCGCCTTCCGAAAGCTGGCCCTGTCGTCCGAACTGGACGTGATGCGCGCGGTCGGGCTGTCCTACGGCCGGTTGCTGCGCGTGCCGTACATGTATGCGATCGCGCTGGCCCTGCTCAATTTCGGCATCGTCGGCTTTGTCCAGCCCCTGTCCCGCCACGCCTATGAAGCGCTACGTTTCGAACTGCGTTCGGGCGCGCTGGGCGCGTCGATCAAGGTCGGCGAGTTCACCAACCTTGGCAAGCGCATGACCCTGCGGATAGAGCGCAGCCTGGACGAAGGCCGGAACCTTCAGGGCATCTTCGTGCGCGCCACGGGCAAGGATGGGCAGACCCTGGCCGTGACTGCCGCACAGGGCAGCTTCCTGGCGACGGACGACCCCGACACGATCATCTTCCGGTTGCGGGACGGCGTGCTGGTCAACGATGCGCCGAAATATAAATCGCCGCGCATCCTGTCCTTCTCCAGCCATGATTTGCCAATCGACCTGCCGCAGATCGAACGGTTCCGCGGGCGCAATGTCGATCGGGAAAAGACGATTCCCGAACTCGCGGTGATGGGCCATGATCCCGCAACGCCCGAAAAGCTGCGCAACGAGATTCGCGCGAATTTCCATTTCCGCCTGGTTGAAGTGGCGATGATGCTGCTCTTGCCCCTCGCGGCCCTCGCCTTCGCCATTCCCCCGAAACGGTCTACATCGGCGCTGGGGGTCTTTCTTTCGATCGTCTTCATCGTGACCTACCATAAGATCAACGAATATGGCCAAGGCATCGGCGCGCTGGGCAGGGTCGATCCGATCATCGCGCTGTGGACGCCGTTCCTGCTCACCGCCGGGCTGATCCTGTGGATGTATCATGTCGTTGCGCACCGTCCCGGCGGACAGCCGATCGGCGCGCTGGAATATGCGTTCGCCACACTCGGCAAGCAGGTGGCCAAGCTGCTGCGCTTTGGCAGGAAGCGCAGCGCGGCAGCCCAAGGAGCAGCTTGACACCATGCAGTTCGACTTCTTCCCCTCGCGCCAGATCAGCTGGTATATGGTGCGGCTGTTCCTGACGCGCAGTTTTGCCGTGCTGGCCTTGCTTGTCGTCGTGCTGCAAACGCTCGACCTGCTGGGCGAATCGGGCGACATCCTGGCCTATGCGGGCAATGGCGACGCCCAGCTCTGGCACTATGTCGGGCTGCGCGTGCCACAGATCATCGCACGTTTCCTTCCCTTCTCTGTACTACTCGGCACGCTGATCATGCTCGCCAGCCTCAACCAGAACAGCGAGATCATCTCGATGAAGGCGGCGGGCCTGTCGGCTCACCAGATACTGGCCCCACTAGTCGCCGCCGCGCTGGGCGTGGCGCTGCTCAGCTACGTGTTCAACGAACGGGTCGTGGCTCGTTCGACGGCGACGCTCAGCGCGTGGCAGGCGGTCGAATATGGGCCGGTGCCGCCCAGCAGCGGGATCAAGGCCAACCCATGGGTGCGCGATGGCAACAATCTGGTGACCGCTGCCATCGTCGCCGGGCGCGGCACTGCGGTTCAACTGCGCAACGTCGAGATATTCAATCGCGTGAACAACAGCCTGACGACGATCATCCAGGCGCCCAAGGGCCATTATGACGTCGCCAGCAAAAGCTGGGTGCTGGAAGACGCGCGGCAGTTCGACGTCGCCCGCGGGACGGAACGGCAGGTCGGCACCGTGCGCTTCGGCAGCGCGATCCGGCCTGACCAGTTCACTTTGGCAAGGGTTGATCCCGACGCCATGACCTTCAGTGAACTGCGCGCCGCCATCGGCGACCTGCGCGATGCGGGACGACCGACGGCCGAGTTGGAAGGGAGCCTATGGCACAAATTGTCCGGGCCGCTTTCGGCGCTGCTGATGCCGATTTTGGGATCGGTCGCCGCATTCGGGCTGGCCCGGTCGGGCCAGCTGTTCCTGCGCGCAGTGCTGGGCATGGCGCTGGGCTTTGCTTATTTCGTCGCGGACAATTTCTCGCTCGCCATGGGTAATCTCGGCGCCTACCCGCCGATCCTCGCGGCCTGGGCGCCTTTCTTCCTGTTCCTGCTGGTGGGTGAAACGGTCCTGTTCCGAACGGAAGAATAGCCAGCGCTCGCTGGGACGGAAATCAACTTAACGCCGCCCCATCGTACTCCGCGCGATCTTGCCCACCAGCGGCCACATGCCGGGATAGTTGCCCCGATGATAGGGCGACGCATCCCCAAGGGTCGCGACCAGCCGCATATGTGCCTTCCCCAAAGCATGATAGGGAACGCTGGGCAGCAGATGGTGCAGCGCATGATAGCGAAGGCCGACCGGCGCCCAGAGCGCGGCGAGCGGCGAAGGCGGCGGCACATTCACCGAATCCAGATATTGCGCCGTCACGGTCATCGCATCGCCCTCATTTTCCCACAAATGCGCGACCAGCGTGCGCAGCTGGTTGATGACGGTCATCGCCGAATGCACGGCCATATAGACCAGCAATGGCTTCCACCCGAAAACAAAGACACTGCCGACCAGCGTCAACGCGAACAGGCAAGCGCCCGCTTCCTGCCACAACCACCGCTGGCGGAACGCGCCTTCGGGCGGGCGGCGGCGATAGGCGGGGTTGATCGAAAGGGCGGAAAATTCCGCCACGACCTTCCGCCGCAGCGCGGGCACGAGCAGGCTGAGCGGCGTCAGCAGGCCAAAGCGCAGGATCAAGCCCACAGGCGCGAGCGCCGCGACCAGGACGAATAGCGGCAGCGACCATGGCTTCATCAGCGCCAGCGGCAGATATTCAGGATCACTGGCCGTGCCGTAGCGCGTGCGCGCATGATGCTGGGTATGCACCTCCTCATAGAGGAAGGAGGGGATCATGAGCGGAATGCCGACAACAAGGTTCCAGCCCAGCCGGAAACCGGGCAGCGCATCCTTGCGAATGTGCGTCAGCTCATGGATGAAACTCGCCGCGCGATAGAGGGCCAGCATCGCGACCAAGCCGCAGGCAACCGCCAGCAGGACATTGTCGAACAGCATCGCCCCCGCCAGAGCACCATAGCCGATCAGCGCCGATGCCAGCATGTCCGGCCAGTAAATGCGCGGGTTCGCCACTGCATATTCGCGCGTCAGTTCCGCTGCGGCGCGCAGCATCGCCGTGTCGTCGGGAATCGCGGACCGCTGGGCCGCCGTACCCGCAATGATGGGATCATGCACAGTCATGCAGCCGCTCCTATACCGCAATTGCGCTGAAATCGTGGCAGCCCCATGACAGGTTCGCCTTGGTCAGGCGATCCGGTGAGGACCGGATTGACAATCTGGAAACAAGCGTCGAACTGCTGCGATCCTTTAGCGAAAGCTCTGCCGTGGCCCATTCCGATCTGGTAATTACCCCCGTCGCTTCCAAAGCTGACTGCAAGGCCTTTGTCGATCTGCCCTGGCGGCTCTACGCCAGCGATCCCAATTGGGTGCCGCCGCTGAAGGGCGAAGTGTACGGCTTGATCACGCCGAAGAAGAACCCCTTTTTCGGGCATGCAGAAGCCCAATATTTCCTGGCCCGCCGCGGCGACCGCATCGTCGGCCGCATCTCGGCTCATATCGACCATCTCGCGCTCGCCCAACCGGCAGAGCAGGGCATGGGGCCTGGAACCGGCAATTTCGGCTTGTTCGAAGCGGAGGATGCAGACACCGGGGCGGCGCTGATTGGCGCGGCCGAAGCCTGGCTTCGCGCCAAGGGGATGACCAGCGTTCTAGGGCCCATTTCCCTTTCCATCTGGGAAGAGCCGGGCTTGCTCATCGAAGGGCATGACCATCCGCCGACGGTGATGATGGGGCATAACAGCCCGGCCTATCAGGCGATGATCGAGGGATCGGGCTATCTGCCCGTCAAGCAGCTCAAGACCTATGAACTCGATATCACCAAACCCTTCCCCCCGCTGATCCAGCGGATCATTTCATCGGGCGAGAAAAGCGACCGCATCCGCGTGCGCAAGGTCGATAAATCGAAATTCGATGAAGAGGCCGCTATCATCCTCCATATCCTTAACGACGCCTGGGGCAAAAATTGGGGCTTTGTGCCAATCACGGATGCAGAGATAGCCTTTATCGGCAAGAAGCTGAGGCCGCTTGTGTTCGAGGATCTGATCATGATCGCGGAACTGGAAGGCGAACCGGTGGCCTTCATGATGACTTTGCCCGATTTCAATGAAGCGACCGGCCCGCTCAATGGCTCGCTTTTTCCCTTCGGCTGGGCTAAACTCCTCTGGTGGCTGCGAAAGCCGCAGGTGCGCACGATGCGGGTTCCGCTGATGGGCGTGGTCCAGCGGCTTCAATCGTCGCGCCTAGCCAGCCAACTCGCCTTCATGATGATAGAAACCATCCGGCTCCGCGCGATTGATAATTATGGCGCGACCCGGAGCGAGATCGGCTGGGTGCTGGACGATAACCAGGGCATGAACGCCATCGCCGAAGCGATCAACAGCAAGGTGAACAAGGTGTATCAGATTTACGAGAAGGCGCTCGCATAGCTGCATCCATCCGCTTTCGCCGGAGATGATGGGACCGGCCTATCCCGGAACCGCCACGTCGATCGCGCCGGCCGCAACCGCTGCGGTCACGGGCGTTTTCGCCAGAACCTCGCCATCGATCGAAATCCTTTGCCGGGGGCGGGTCTCAATACGGAAAGACCGCCCGCGAAACTCCTTGGTCTGCGCATCCCTGTCGCGCAGCTTGAAAAATTTCGCATACCAATCCCAGGCCAGCCGCGCATGGCTGCGTCCCACTACAGCCTGGATCACCAGCTCTCCGCTTTGCACATCGGCGCGTTCGGACAGTTCCACGCCGCCGTGAAAGGATCCGTTCAATATGCGCACCTCGGTGGACCACATGCGCTGTTCTTTCACACCATCGTCAATCATCAGTCGAAACGCGCGAAACCCTACCGAGCATTTGACCGCCCAGATCAGGTAGCCGATCCGCCCCAGATAGCGTTTCAGCTTGTGGGGCACCGTCCTGCCGATCATCGGCGAAAGCCCCAGCGACGCCGCATTCACGAAATAATCATGGTCGATCATGCCCAGGTCGATCCGAAGCCGCCGTCCATTGGCGATCGCGTCCACCGCGCCGTCCAGGTCTAGCGGGATGCCGAGCGTGCGGGCAAAGCTGTTTGCCGTTCCCAGCGGCAGGACGCCGAACACGCAATTTTTGCCCACCAGTTCATCGACCGTGCCGGACAGCGACCCATCGCCCCCCCCGACGATGACCATCGGAACGCCGCTGTCCACCGCGCCACGCACCGTTTTCTGCAAATGGTCGGGATCACGAACAGCATGCGCGGCGGTTAATCGGACGCCCGCTTTCTCCAGCTTTTCCTTTGCCTGCGCGAACAGCGCTTCGCCCTTGCGGCTGTGGACATTGACGATGAGCGCCGCTTCACGCGGCAGGGAATTCGTTTCCATGGCCCAACAACACGCCAACCGCCCGTCGGGTCCAGCACGCAACGAATCTGCGCATGCGGTCGTTAAATGGCTATGGCCCGCATCGCTCATCTGTCCGACGTGCATTTTGGCGCGAATGATCCGAAAATCGTCTCGGCTACCGAAGCCTGGCTGCACCAGAGCCAGCCCGACCTCGTCATCATCAGCGGCGATTTCACCCAGCGCGCGCGGGTGGAGCAGTTTCGCGCCGCCTCCGCCTGGCTGAACCGCCTCCGCGCGGCGGGGATGCGTCTGCTGGTCATTCCCGGCAATCATGATGTCCCGCTTTTCGACGTCGTGCGCCGCTTCGTCGCTCCCCTGCGCCGCTACAAACGCTACATCAGCAACGATTTATGCCCTTGGTACGAGGACCGGGAAGTGGCGATCCTTGGTCTCAACACCGCACGGTCGCTGACGATTAAGGACGGGCGTATCAATCACGACCAGATGCGCTTGCTGCGGGAACGCTTTGCCTCCGTCGCTCCGGAAAAGACCCGCATCCTGGTCACGCACCACCCGCTTTTCGCGATGCCGATCGGCAGGGGCGGTGAACTGAGCGAGGCGGTCGGACGCCATGAGGACGCCGTGGAGGCCGCAACCGCGGCTGGCATTCACATTGCGCTCGCGGGCCACTTTCACCGCACCTATGCCGAAGCGGCGCAGAAAATGGCTGCGGATGCAGGCGGGGCGCTGGTGATTCAGGCAGGCACCGCAACATCGACACGCCTGCGTAATGCGGAGCCGCAGAGCTTCAACTGGCTGCATGTGCACCGGAGCGACAGGATCGAAGTGCAGGTCGTCGTGTGGGACGGCGCCAGCTTCCAGCGCGGCCATCATGTCGAATATCGCCGGGATAACGACCGGTGGGAGGCGCGCGACATAGCGGACGCTACTTCCGCCCCCGGCATCCGCGTGGCCCAGGCGGCACGCACCTGACAGGGATCGCCCGATCAGTCGAACGCCGGACCCGCTAGCATCATCCCGTGATCGCGGATCGCAGAAGGCCATCCCGCCACGTTCGCCTCGAATGCCGCGCGCTCCTTTGCGTAAAGCGCGCGGATGGCGGCTTCATAGCCCGGTCGGTCTCCCGCCATGACCGTCAGGAAATGATAGGCCGCATCCATCGCGGCGCGTGGCGTAACGGCCCCCTCCGATTCCTTGCGCGCCTGCTCCACCAGCCGCCGAAGCGTTGCGGATGCGCCACCGGGCTGCGTGGCCAGCCATTCCCAATGTCGGGGCAATAATGTGATTTCGCGCGCCTGTACGCCCATCTTTGGCCGCCCGCGCGCCCGTTGCGCCTGCTGTTGCACTGGCTCGCGCAGGTCCACATCCACCTGCCGACCCGTCGCATCATCGAACAGCAACAGATTTTGCGCGTCCTTGCCCATCGCTCGCAGCGCGGCCTTGACTTCATCCTCGTCGCCCGTGGCAATCCAAAGCTCGCCTGAAAAGGCGGTAAATGTGCGCGTCACGCCGAATCTCCTTCGGCGTGGATAATATTACCCGGATGATATAAAGTCAATTAACCCGGATTAAATTACTCGCTCAGCTCGACCCATGTGGGCGCATGGTCGCTCGCTTTCTCCCGTCCGCGAAAATCCTTGTCCACCTGCGCATCGACCAGCCGGTCGGCTGCGGCCGGGCTAAGCAGCAGATGATCGATGCGAAAGCCCGCGTCGCGGGGCCAGGCGTTCATCTGATAATCCCAATAGGTCCACACGCCGCCGCCCGGATGGCGGCTGGCGATCGCATCAGTCCAGCCATCGGCCAGCATCCGCCGGTAGGCCGCGCGGCTTTCCGGTTGCATCAGGGCGTCATTGGCCATCGCCTTAACCGAATAGACGTCGCGGTCGCGCGGAATGACATTATAGTCCCCGGCGAGGATGGCGGGCACTTCTTCCGCCCAGATCTGCGCCGCACGGTCGCGCAGTCTTTTCATCCAGCGCAGCTTGTAGTCAAATTTCGGCCCCGGCTGCGGATTGCCGTTGGGCAGATAGATGCTGGCGACGCGCGCCCCCTTCACGTCCGCTTCGATATAGCGGCTATGCTCATCCTCCGGCTCGCCCTCCAGCCCACGCATAACTTCGGCAGGGGTTTCGCCCCGCGCCAAGATCGCGACGCCGTTGAAACCCTTCTGGCCATGCCAGATCGCGCCATAGCCAACCTCCTCGATATCCTTGATCGGAAAGGTCTCGTCAGACGTCTTGATCTCCTGCAAGCACGCGACGTCGGGCTGCGTTTCGTTCAGCCACTCCAGCAGTCGCGGCAGACGCGCCTTGATGCCGTTGATATTGAACGTCGCGATGCGCATGGGCCGTTTCTCCTCCCGCGCATCCCTAAAGAGAAGGGCGGGCCTTCGACAAGGGAGGCCCGGAGATTAAATCGAAAAGCTCGACCCGCAGCCGCACCCGGCCGTCGCGTTGGGGTTCGTCACCTTGAAGGCCGCGCCGCCCAGATCCAACACGAAATCCACCGCAGCCCCGCGTACCAGATCCAGGCTGACGTCATCCACCACCAGCGTCACGCCGTCACGCTCGACCGCAATATCTTCGGCTTCAATCGTCTCGGCCAGCCCGAAACGATATTGGAAGCCCGAACAGCCCCCACCCTCCACGGCCAGGCGCAGGATCGCCGGCTTGCCTTGCTTGGCGGCGATAACCGCAACGCGCGCGGCAGCAGAGGGGGTAAGATCGATGTCAGCCATGGTGCCTAGATAGGATCAAGCAAAAGGCCCGGCAACCCATCGGCGCCGAGCCTTGCAAACTATAGACGGGATAATCGGGGCAGCGCGGTTTAATCCGCGACCTTTTCCTGTGCTTTGGTGGGGCCACCCATGGCGATCGGCGGCTTCGTATTCATCGCCACCAGCACATCGGGTCCGACGACGAAAGGAATGGGATTGATGGCCTGGCCATCGACGCGCACTTCATAATGCAAATGGCTGCCGGTCGAACGGCCGGTCGAACCCATCAGGCCGATCAGTTGTCCGCGGCGCACATAGCTATTCGGTGCGGCGACCAGCTTCGACATATGGCCGTAACGGGTTTCAAGACCGCCGCCATGCGAAATCTGGACAAGATTGCCATAGCCGCTCGCCCAGCCCGCACGGTTTACGATGCCATCGGCGGTCGCGTAGATCGGCGTGCCGACTGGCCCAGGAATATCGATGCCCTTGTGCATCCGCGCGCTGCCATTGAACGGATCGGAACGCACGCCGAAGTTGGAGGTCAGGGACAGCCGCTCGACGGGACGACCCGTGGGGATATTGTTTGCAGCTCTGGCGCCACCATCCAGCTTTTGCAGGCTGGCGAACAGATTGGAAAAGCCGACATCAGCCGGGCCAAGCGCGTTGCTGTTGATTTCCGATGCATCGCCATAAGGATCGTCCGCGACATTCTCGGCCTGGGCCGGCAGCGCCGCGCAAAGTGCGCCTGCCATGCCGACTGCTCCTAACTTTTTGAACGCAGACTGGAACCATCGCGCAGTGCGCGCATTCTTAATATGAGAAACCAACATGCCGACCCCGACTTATTTAAACCGGAGGCTTTTAAGCCTCTCGGCGCTCCCCGTATTACCAATGCGACCTGAGATCGCCACCCGCATTGGTAGAGTGCATCTCCCGTCTCATTGTGCAAGCGCGCTGTAAAATTCCAGCGTTAAACCGGCTTGCCGACGCGCCGAGTCGTTGAACGGAGGCTTTAATGTGCCGCGAAAGTGGCGCTTTACAAGGATTTGGTAATGATTTGCGGGCTCAAGCCCTGCTCGGCTCGTCGCGTGACCAAACCATGTCGTCCCAGCCGAAACATGCCGAATCTCATCTGTCATAATGCGCTGCAATATCCTTGCGGTTTGCAGGTCGCCCGCCCCTTCGAACCGCTGGATCGTCGCGGGCGTGATGTCCAGCGCGCGGGCTTCCAGAACCATCGGCACGATCGCCAGCCGCGCCATTGCATCATGCGCAGTCTCGCTGGCCGCCTGCCATAGCCCGTCATGCGCGGGCAGTTCGCCATATCGACTACCCATCTGTTGCAGGCGGCGATCCAGCAGCGCGAAATGCATCGCCTCCTCTGCCCCCACACGCATCCAGTCATCGACAAATGCGCGCGGAAATTCCGCGCCAAACCTGCCGATCAGATCGAAGGCCAAGTCGATTGCAACAAACTCGATGTGCGCCAGGGCATGTACCATGGCGGCGCGCGCCCGATCCGAACCAATCCTGCCGCGCTTGGGCATCTGGTTCGGCGGAAGCAGCAGCGGCGCTTCGGGACGGGCCGGCCGGTCGGGCATGGCGACGTCAAAACGATGCGTCAGGCGCCCCAGCCGCCAGGCGCGGGCCACCGCACGCGCGGCCATCAGCTTGGCCAGCGGATCTGCTGTTGCGAGCACATGGGCGCAGGCCGATCCTACGCTTTCAATCTCCGCTGGCAGGCTCAAAGTGCCTTCGCGGCCTCCAGCACTTCTACGGCGTGGCCCTTAACCTTCACCTTGGGCCAGACCCGCACGATCTTTCCTTCGCCGTCAGCCAGGAAGGTCGCGCGCTCGATCCCCATATATTTGCGGCCATAGAGCGACTTTTCGACCCATGTGCCAAAGGCTTCGCACGCGTCCCCCGGCTCATCCGATGCCAGGGTGACGGCCAGGCCATATTTGTCAGCGAATTTCTTGAGCTTGGCGGGCTTGTCCTTCGAAATCCCGATGACAGGCACGCCCAGCGCCGCAAATTCGCCCGAAAGTTCGGTGAAATCCTTCGCTTCACTGGTGCAGCCCGGCGTATCCGCCTTGGGATAGAAATAGACGACGGCTGGCTTGCCGCGATAGCGCGCCAGCGTGAAGTCGGTCCCGTCCGCATCCTTCAGCGGAACGTCGGGCAGACTGTCACCGGCTTCCAGCATCTTCTTCCTCCACATAGGGCGCGGCCAGCGCCGCCCAGGCTTCGCCTACCCTTTGCCGCGCCTGCGCATAGCTTTCAAGCAGCGCATCCCAGCTTTCAACGCCACATGCCCGCGCGACCACGGGCTGCGTCGCCAGCGGCGGTTCGGTCGATTTGGGCGACACCAGCCGCCACACGATCAGGAAGCGAGTGATCAGGTCATGCGCCGCAACCAGATCTCCGGGCAGATGCCCTGCGGTCACCAACTGCTCCAGCGCGACGCGCAGGTCAGGGTCGAACGCCATCTTGTGCCGGAACTGCGTCACATGAATCAGGAATTCCAGATCGACTAGGCCGCCGGGCACCAGCTTGACGTCCAGCTCACCGGCAGGCGGCTTGTGCCTGGCGATGTCGCCCCGCATCTTCACCGCGTCGCGCGCCAGCCCCTCGAAATCGCGGGGACGCCCCAGCGTCTCGGCCAGGATCGCGCCCAACGCCGCACGCGCCTTTGCCGAACCGAACACGGGACGCGCCCTCGTCAGCGCCAGATGCTCCCACGGCCAGGCTTCTTCGCGCTGATATTTTGCAAAGCTGTCGAGACTGACGGCGAGCAGGCCCTGCGCGCCCGAAGGCCGCAGCCGCGTATCCACCTCATAAAGTGGCCCGGCTGCCGTCTGCACCGACAGGGCATTGGTGATCCGCTGCCCCAGCCGGTTGAAATATTGCGTCGCGCCCAACGGCCTTGCGCCGTCGGATTCGGTCAGAAAGTCGCCGGTGAACAGGAAAACCAGATCCAGGTCCGAAGCATGGGTCAGCACGCCGCCGCCCAGCCGCCCCAGCGCCAATATGATCATCTCGCCGCCCGGCACCTTGCCATGGGCAATCTCGAACTCTTTCACCGTAGCACTGGCGAGCGCTTCGATCGCTGCTTCCGCGACACGGGAATAGCCCCTGCCCGCCTCCAATGGATCGCCGCCGCGAATGATCTGCGCGCCCAGGGCAAAGCGGCGGTCATTCACCCGCTGCCGCACCCTGTCGAGCAGGGCCTGATAATCCTCGCCCTTCTCCAGTTGTGCGAATTGTTCGGCCAGTTCCTCCACCGGCGGCGGCGGGTCGAAAGCGGATGTATCGATCAGCCCGTCGAGCAGTTCGGCCCGCCGCCCCAGCGCATCCGCCAGCGTCGGCGCATGGCTGAGCAGTTCGGCCATCAGTTCGGCAAGGCCCGGACGGGCCGCCAGCAGCTTGAAGAAGTTGATGGCGCTCGGCAGTCGGCCGATCAGGTCATCCAACCGGTTGAGCGCGCGCACTGGATCTGGCGCAGCCGCCAGCGTGCGCATCAGGCCGGGCAGTAATTCTTCCAGCGCCTCGCGCGATGCCGTGCTGCGCAGCGCGCGCACCGTGCCCGTGCGCCAGCGCGCGATCCGCGCCACCGGAGCGTCAGTGTCGGTGAAGCCCATCTCGGCAAGCTGCGCTGCCAGCCGCTCTTCATCATGGAAAAGCGACTCTTCCTTTTCGGCTGGCGTTAGCTGATCGTAATTGGTCCCGACCCAGACGACATGGGGCTGCAGCAGGTCGAGCAGCGCTGCGCCATCCTCCAGCCCGTGCAACCGCGCGACATTGTCCATCGCTTCGGCTGCCTTTGGCAATTCGTGCGTCTGCCGATCCTCGACCATCTGGAGGCGATGCTCGATCGTGCGCAAGAGCACATAGGCTTCGTCCAGCCTGCGCGCGACATCCTGATCGAACACCCCTGCCGCAGCCAATGCTTTCAGCGCCTGCCGCGTGTTGCCAGACCGCAGCGCGGGATCACGACCGCCCCGGATCAGCTGGTGCACCTGCGCGAAAAACTCGACCTCGCGAATGCCGCCCCTGCCGCGCTTCAGGTCATAGCCCGGTCCGAACGCCTGTCCTTGCGCATAATGATCGCGGATACGGCGCGAAAGGTCGGTGATCGCGTCTATCGCACCGAAATCCAGGCTTCGCCGCCAGACGAATGGCCTGATCTGCTGCATGAAATAGTCGCCCAGGGCGATGTCGCCCGCCGCCGGGCGCGCGCGTATGAAGGCAGCCTGCTCCCACCCAAGTGCCATGGACTCATAATAGCCGATCGCCGCTTCCACGGGCAAAGCGATCGGCGTGGCCTCGGGCGTTGGGCGCAGCCTCAGGTCAACGCGAAACACATAACCATCGCCATCCCGCGCATTCAGCAGTTCGCTGACCCGCCGCCCGATCCGAACCGCCGCATCGGCGGGGTCCTCCCGCTCGCCATGGGGCAAAGTGGTGGGGTCGTAGAGCAGGATCGGGTCGATATCGGATGAATAGTTCAGCTCCTGGCTGCCATGCTTGCCCAGCGCCAGCACCACGAAGCCCTTCGGCTCCGTTCCCGGATAGCGTTCGGCAAATGCCGCCATCAGTGCCTCTTCCAACGCCTGATCGGCAAAATCCGACAGCGTTCGCGTGACCCGGTCCAGATCCCAGGCGCCCGACAAATCGGCCGCCGCCGTCACCAGCGACAGGGCGCCCTTGCGCAGCCTTAATGACCTGGCGATCCCATCGTCCGGGGCGGGGATCGCGTGCGCTGCGGCCAATGCAGCTTCATAGTCGCCCAGCGCCAGCAAATCCATTACCGTTGGGAAGCGGTCCATCTGCCTCGCCAGAAAAGGTGAATGCGCCCTTATACGCGCCGCCACCGCCGTCCAGTCCGTCACCTTGATCTCTCCCATCATATCCGCGCTAATGCGCCGGTGACGCGATGAACGCCAGAAACTTTTCCCGCTCCCGCCCGTTATACAATCATGGAAATGCAGCGCAAATCGGTGGGGCGGTCAGCGGAAGAACGGGAAAGCGGGGCTCGCCGTCTCCTGACCGTCGGCCTGCCGCAACCATATGAGGGCATCGGCAACGCGCTACGATCCACTTTCCGCGCGCGCGGGGATGGCATTCCAGACGACATGCTGAACTTGCTGGATAAACTAGACCGCCATTGACCAGCCTTTGAACAGCGCAGGACTTTGTTTACCAGCCAGAGCTAATGTAGCGGCCTGATTTTCAGGATGCGCCTTCCATGCTCTACAAGGCTTTTGCCGTCATCACGCTAATTGCCGCGCCTATCATCGTCCTGATCGTGCAAAGCGTGGCGCCGCAGCCGCCATCGACTGCTGCCCCTGTGGCTGCCCCGGCGCCGTACCAACAGCCTGCGCCCCTAATATCGCAGCCAGCCCCCATGGCTGCCTCGATTGAGCCAGCGCCTGACCCGGCGGCCTTTGGTCAGCCCATGCCGGAAGCCGGGAAGCCCTTTCTGGCGCCCGGCAACGGCCTGCCCCAGACTGCCATATCCGCCGGAGAGACGAGCGACGAAGAGGGTGCTGAGGCTTCCACCGACGACAACATCCTCCTGACGTCGAGCCTCATCCCGCCGCCGAAAAAGTATCGCACTGCGCCGGATCGCCAGTAGCCAGCCCCTTGCGAAGCCAGGTCATCCTCTCCTCGCTCGATCCATGGGTGAAGCTTTCCGGCACAGGCCGCCGCCCCGCCGCCTTTTGCAGCGTGTCGTCGCCAATTGCCTGCGCGGCGGTCATGCCTTCCTCCAGATCGCCCTGCTCCATCAGCCCCGTGCGCTTCGCCCAGACGCCAGCATAGCAGTCGGCCTGCAGTTCGACCTTGACCTGCAGGGCGTTGCCCTCTGCCTCACCGACGGTCCTCTGCAGCTGCTGCACCTTGCCAAGCGTGCCTTCCAGATCCTGCACATGATGGCCGACTTCATGCGCGATCACATAGGCCTGGGCGAAATCACCGGGCGCGCCGAAACGCTGCCGCAGTTCGGTGAAGAAGTCGGTGTCGAGATAGACTTTCTGATCGTTCGGACAATAAAAGGGGCCCATCGCGCTCTGCGCCGCGCCACAGCCTGAAGTGCCCGCCTGCGAATAGAAGGAAAGGACCGTCGGGCGATATTGCTGCCCCGACTCCTCAAAAACCTGTTCCCACACGCGCTCGGTCGAACCCAGCACCCTTAATGACCAACGCTGGATATCGTTCAACTTTTCAGGATCGCGGCTGACCGACACATTCTGTTGCGGCCCGTCTCCTCCGCCGACCAGGGTCAGCGGATTAACCCCCATCACCGCCAGGATGATGAGCGCCACGACGATCCCGCCACATCCAAAACGGCTGCCAATGAAGGGCAGCAACATGCCAAGGCCGCCGCCCGGCCCACCGCCAAAGCCGCCGCCCCGGCCGTCCTGCACTTCGAAATTGGTGCTTTCCCGTTCATCGTCCAGCCGCATGACGCCCTCTCTTTCCTCGCCTGCCTAGCGCATGAGCGGGACGGTTGGAACGGCCGCGATATGGCATTGGTTGCCTCGGTTTATCAGATTGTGACAGCACATTAAGTTGGCACCCGCCGACACATCACTATATTGCACTGCGACATGGCCGACATTGACCCAAAAATCCCCCGCCGCGCGGGCACGACGCTCCCTCTCCCGCGCGAAGTGGCGCTATTGCTGCAAGGCGGCGGCGCTCTTGGATCGTTTCAGGCGGGCGTGTACCAGCGCCTCGACGAACTGGGCATCGACGTCAGCTGGGTCGCGGGCATTTCGATCGGCGCGGTGAATGCCGCGATCATCGCGGGGAATCCGCCGCACCGCCGGATGAGCCGGCTCAAGAAATTCTGGCTCACCGTATCTGGCGGCATGCCCAATATCGTCCTGCCGGAAATCCACCATATTCGTGAAGCGGCGCATCTGATGGCGGCTGGCGCGGTGGCGACCTTCGGCGTTCCGGGCATGTTCCGTCCCCGCCTGTGGCCTGCGATGATGATGCCGGAGGGAACGTCCGGCGCCATCAGCTTTTATGACAGCGCGCCGCTGAAGGAAACGCTCGACGCCTGCGTCGATTGGGATCTGCTGAATGACGGACCGGTGCGCCTCTCGGTCGGTGCGGTCGATGTGGAAAGCGGCAATTTCGCCTATTGGGACACACGCGGGCCCGATGGCCCCACACGTATCGATTCGCGCCATATCATGGCGTCCGGCGCACTGCCGCCGGGCCTGCCCCCGATCGAGATCGACGGCCGCTGCTATTGGGACGGTGGCCTGGTTTCAAACACGCCGCTCGCTCATGTGCTGGAACATCAGACCGACGACATGCTGGTTTTCCAGGTCGATCTGTTCCCTGCCGAAGGGCCGAAGCCGCGCCAGATGACCGACGTCTATTCGCGCGCAAAGGACATTCAATATTCCAGCCGCACGCGGCAGGTCACCGACCAGTATCTGCGCCTTCGCCGCGAGCATAAGGCGATCAAGGCCCTGTTGGACAAGCTGCCGCCTGACCTGAGGGACGACCATGAGGCCCAGCGTCTGCGCCAGATGCTCGACCGCGGCTCCATCAACATCGTGCACCTGATCTACCGCAGCCGCGCATGGGAAAGCGGCGCGCGCGATTTTGAATTTTCCCGCTCCACCATGCTCGATCACTGGAGCCAGGGCCGGGAAGCGGTGGAAGGCGTGATGCACAAGGGCGATCTGATCGCCCGCAATATCATCAATGGGAAAAGCGCGAGCTTCGACCTCGACGCGCCCGACCATCTGAAGGAGAAGAATGCATGAGCAAGTCCCTCGCTGGAAAGACCGCCCTGATTACGGGCTCCACCTCCGGCATCGGCCTTGCCTATGCAAAGACGCTCGCCGCAGAAGGCGCGAATATCGTCATCAACGGCTTCGGCGATCCTCACGCGATCGAACAGGAACGGCTGGCGCTGGAACAGGCCAGCGGCGCCAAGGCGCTCTACAGCGGGCATGACCTGACCAAAGCGGCTGAAATCGAAGCGATGATGGAGGAGGCGGCCTACACATTCGGCGGCGTCGATATCCTCATCAACAATGCGGGTATGCAATATGTCGCCCCGGTGGAGGATTTCCCGGTCGAAAAATGGGACCTTATCATCGCGCTCAACCTGACCAGCGCTTTTCATACATCGCGGCTGGCCGTGCCCTATATGAAGTCGAAAAAATGGGGCCGCATCATCCAGACAGCAAGCGCCCATTCGCTTACCGCATCCCCTTTCAAGAGCGCCTATGTCACCGCCAAGCACGGCCTTGCGGGACTGACCAAGACGCTGGCGCTGGAACTGGCCACCTTCGGCGTGACGGCCAATTGCATCTCGCCCGGCTATGTCTGGACGCCGCTCGTCGAAAACCAGATTCCCGACACGATGAAGGCACGCAACATGACTCGCGAGCAGGTGATGAATGATGTGCTGCTCGCCGGTCAGCCGACCAAGCAGTTCGTGACGGTGGATCAGGTCGCCGCCATGGCGCTGTTCCTGTGCAGCGACGCGGCCGCCAATATCACCGGCGCGAACATGAACATCGACGGCGGTTGGACCGCCCAATGACAGCGTGGCATATTGGCAACGGTCGGAAGCTTTTGTTTTATTAGGGGGAAACTATCCCCTGCGGCTCCGTTTCACTTGGGCAACCGGAAACAAGGCTCAAGGGAGTAGCCTCACATGAAAAAATATCTTCTCGCAGCCGCGATGTTCGCGGCGCTGCCTTCGATCGCCTATGCGCAGGAAGAAGCCGCGCCTGACGGCACGCCTGCGTTCGGCGTCGAACCCTATGTCGGTATCCTTGGCGGTTGGCACAGCTTCGATCGCCGTTCGGAATTCGGCAGCGTTCCCGGCGAAACGATCATGAGCGGCGCGATCGTCAGCGGCGTCGCTGGCGTCAACGTTCCGCTAGGCCCGGTCTTTGTCGGCGTCGAAGGCAACGCGACCAAGGGCTGGTCGGACATTGACTGGGAATATGGCGTAAAGGGCCGTTTCGGCGCGCGCGCTGGTGAAAGCGGCATGATCTTCGCCTCCGCCGGTTATCAGTGGGTCAACGGCAAGCAGGGTTGGCCGGACCGCAAGGACTGGATGTACGGCGCTGGCGTTGAAGTCGGACCCAAGGACATTGGCTTGGGCGGCATCACCGGCAACAGCGGCATCCGCCTGCGTTTCCAGACCGAAACCTATGATTTCGACAGCTTCCGTCCGACTGCTGGCGTGATCTTCCACTTCTGATCTCTTCCCATAGCGATCAGGGGAAAGCGTTCGTCCCGCAAGGGGCGGACGCTTTTTTGCATGTGCACGCATTTGGCCGCTCCCAACCTTCGTTCGGGCTGAGCTTGTCGAACCCACGCCCGCGCATCGCTTCAAGCCCGCCTCTGCGCGGACAGTCTTAAGTAACCCTGGCATCCCATGTCATCACACCCTTAACAGCCGGAAATTTCCCCCTATGCTTCCCGCATAACAGGGAGAATTGTCAGTGCATCACGCGTTGTGGGTCATCATGGCCGCCGCCAGCCTTTCGTCCGCCGCCACGGCGCAGCAGGCCGGAACCTCCTCCGCTCCGGCTCCGTCCCTTGCCCCCTCCAGTGAAATCGCCGCCGCCATCGCCCGCGACATGGATGGCTTGATGGCGCTCTACCGCGACCTGCACGCCAATCCCGAACTGTCGGAGCAAGAAGTGGCGACCGCCGCCAAACTCGCTCGACGTCTGAAATCCATGAAATTCGATGTCACTGAAAAGGTCGGCGGAACGGGCGTAGTGGCAGTGCTGAAGAATGGCAGCGGCCCGGTCCTCCTGATCCGCGCGGACATGGACGGCCTTCCCGTGACCGAGCAGACCGGCCTCCCCTTTGCGTCAGAGGTCCGCACCAGAACGGAAGGCGGCACGGAAACCGGCGTCATGCACGCCTGTGGTCATGACACCCACATGACCGCCTTCATCGAAACCGCCCACCTTCTTTCCTCGATGAAGAACAGGTGGCAGGGCACGCTGGTCATGATCCTTCAGCCCGCAGAAGAGGTCGGGCGAGGCGCTCGCCTGATGCTGGAGGATGGCCTTTATACCCGCTTCCCCAAGCCTACCCACGCGATCGCATTTCACGACGCCGCCAATTTGCAGGCGGGAACGATCGGCTACACCCCTGGCTATGCCCTGGCCAATGTCGACAGCGTGGACATTGTCGTCCGTGGCATCGGCGGCCATGGCGCCTATCCGCAAACTGCAAAGGATCCGATCGTGCTGGGTGCCCGGATCGTTGGCGCGCTGCAAACGCTGGTCAGCCGCGAACAGGACCCGCTCGACCCAGCCGTAGTCACCGTGGGGAGCTTCGCGGGCGGGGCCAAGCATAATGTCATCCCTGACGAGGCGAAGCTGCTGCTCACCGTCCGAAGCTATTCGGACGAAACCCGCGAACGGCTGATCCGGGGGATAGAACGTATCGCTCGCGGCGAAGCAATCGCGGCGGGTGTCCCCGACGATCGCATGCCGGTGGTATCGGTGAAGGACGAATATACCCCCGCCGCCTTCAATCCGCCCGCCTTCGCCAATCGGATGGGCGACCTGCTGAAAAGCCATTTCCCCGCAGGTCGCGTGGTGGAAACCAAAGCATCCATGGGCGGCGAGGATTTCGGCCGCTATTATCGCGCCGACAAGAGCATCGACAGCTTCATATTCTGGGTCGGCGGCGTTCCCGCAGCGCAGATGGCGAAGGCCGCCGCTGGCCAACTGGCCCTTCCCTCACTCCACAGCCCCTTCTGGGCGCCGGAAGCAGACACCGTCATCGCCACTGCCAGCGAAGCGATGACGGTGATGGCGCTGAATATCTTGAAGCCCTGAACGCCTGCGTTCGCGCACGACTTCACCCGCGCCACGGCCTGAGACGGCCTAAACCGGCCGATAGCCCTTGCGCCATTTGGTAAACAGGTGTCGCGCCAGCATCATCGGCGGCATCCGCAGCCAGTGTGAGCGCAGGTAGAAGGCGAAGCGCAGCAGCTTGCGCGTCTCGCGGCCCCATCCATCCCGCGCGAGCAGCCGCCAGATCACCAACCGGTCCCAGACGGTAAGCCGCTGACGCACTCCGCTGCCGTAAAGCGCCGCCGCCAGACGCTGCGCCTGCGCGACATGCCGTCCCATTCCGTGGCGTTCGGCGCGCGCGGCCAATCGCTCGGCATCGACATTGTCCAGCAGGCAATGAATGTCCCAAAGGTTGCGCAAACCGCCCGCCAAATCACCGTCGGCCAGCAGGTGAGCAACGGAATGGCAAACCATATCCTCCGGCGACAGGACTGATAACCGTTCAGTTATGGCTACCGCATCCGCCATCATTGCCTTCGCGTCCGGCGTCTGCCGCGCCGTCAGCGGCAGGATGGTGTGATGGACATCGATCATCCGGTCCCGCTCGCAATGGATCATGGGCGGCAATTCGTGCATCCACTGCCGATAATAGGCGTCGTCATAATCGTCCTGCTTCACCCATTCCCAGCCCGCCGAACGCAATCCAGCCTCTACGTCATCCATCCTTTCACGCGGCACCAATATGTCGAGGTCGCCGATGAACCGCCCTTTCCCGGCCTTCAGCCCCGCCGCGACATAGGCTGTGCCCTTGAGGAGCAACACCGGCGCGCCCAGCGCTTCGGCCGCCCGGTCCGCTTCCCACAACGCCTGCCGCGCCTCGCGCTCCGCATCCAGTCGCGCATCCGCCAGTATCGGCCGGACTGCGGCGGGCGTCAGCGCCTCATCAACCCGCAGCGCCAACGTGCCGATTAACCGCTCCGGCCGCGCCGCCGCGATCAGTGCGTTCCAGCCGGGGCTGTCCAGGACAGCCACCGACTGCGGCTCCCGCAACGCGCCGACGAGCAAGGCCCCGCTCATGTGCGTTCGTCCCAAAGCTGTTGGACAAGCGCCATCGCCGCCTCGCCGGATGGAAAGTCGATCGCCCGCGCGGGCACTTCCTGCACGAAGCGGGTCAAGGCGCGAAAGCCCGGCTCCCCAAGCGCCACATAATTGGTGGAGGCTTGCGTCAACCGCATGAACACTTCGCCCTGCCCCACCGGCCGCACATCCGCCGCATGGCCGAAACGCGGGAACAGCAGCAGGGCCGGCTTTGCCCCTTCCTCCATGCGCGCCACGGCATCTGCCCGTGGCACGAGATGCCGGATGTCCCCCTTCGCCGTTCCCTTGAGCAACGGCCCCATCCGTTCGCCCGGCGCTTCACCGGCGACAACTCCTATCGCCTCATTCTTCAACGATATGAGGCGGGGGAAGGGAAATACCGATCCGGTCACCAGATCCAGCAGCGCAAATTCATCTCCCATCAACCGCCATCCGCGCTCGCCCAACTGGGCCGCGAGCGTGGATTTGCCCGATCCCGACTCGCCCGTCATGATCAGCACGCGCCCATCCTTCTCGACGCTCGACGCGTGGAGCAGCAGATGCCGCCGCCAGCCCAGCGCCATTTGCAGGTTCATCCCCATCTCCGCCGCCAGCAGGCCATGAGTCAGGCTCATCGGCGCGGCATCGGCCAGCCCATGATCGCCAGTTATGAAGATCGAAGGGCGCACCCATTGCCGCAATGGGCCAGCGGGCTCCAGACGTACCGTGAAATCCGCCACCTCGCCGCCGACCTGCGGATAATCGGCATATAGCTGCGCCAGTTGCGCGACCGGTTGCCGCCAGGCGGAGCCGATGCGGAAGCTCGCAGGCCCGATCCTAAGGGAAAGCTGATGCCTCACGCGCGCCGCACCACCCCCAGCGCGACCAGACCGATCAGATGGGCTTCGATCTCGACCATCGCCTGACCGGATTCGCCCAGGTCATAGCCCTGCTCAAGCCGCGCATGTACCTGCGCGACTGTCGCTGGAGCATCCTTGTCCAGCGCGTCCAATATCTCGGGCACCGGGCTGATGACCATATGCGTCTGCCCTGACGCGCGATGGTAAAGGAGCGTGATGTCCTCCAGCACGCACAGCGCGACGTCTCTGTCCTGATGATAACGGCGCTCTGCGATCACGACCTGCCCTCAAATCCCTGGCGTCGCTCCGCTGTAGCGCGAAGGAGTAAGCAGGTGCCTAACGCGGCATTTGCAATGATGCGTAGCAGGTGAAGCCGCTGGTGCCGGACTGAAGACGGCGAATATAATTCAGATAGGCCTGATTCTGTTGATAGCTGGTGCCGGGCAGCCGCCCGCCGCGCAGCGCCTGCTTGACCTGCTCACCGGTATAGCTACGGCCAGTTGCCGGGAAAGCACCCGAAGTCCCGGCGGGCACCAACTGTCCATTGGGCGCGACATAATTGCCCGCGCGGCCCTGATCGGGCACGGGGATGGTGCAGTTGAGTACAGATGCGGCGGTATTGGCCAGCGCGGGGCGAATGGACACGATCGCCGAAGCGGCGGCGGCCCCGCCCATCAGCAACTGACGGCGCGACGACGCCATCAGATCAGCATTTCCCGTTTCCTCGCCCATAACGGCCGGATCGGAAACGGGCGGTGGGGGCAACTGCTCGCTCATATGCTCCTGATCCGCTATCCACCCTTGCCAAAGCGTAAAGAATCCACGCTATTGCGCCAGCCATCGCAGCAAAGCTGCCAGGAATCCAGCGCGGTAACCATGAATCGACTATCCATTTCCCAGATCATCGCGTCGCTCGCCATATTGTTCCTGGCGACTGGCGGTGCGTTGATAATGGGCGCATCGCCTTGGGCGATCGCCCTGCCGGTGCTCGCCGGGCTGGCGATTTTGGTGATCGCGGCGCAGGAGCCCGCGCCCAGGCCGAGCGCCGCCTCACCCCCAGAGGACATTGCCGACATCGTCGCGCATCCGCATTTCGCGGACTTGATGGAGGGCATCGCCGATCCGTTGATGTTGATCGAGCGTGGCAGGATCATCCGCGCCAATCGCGCCGCCCAGCGTCTGCTGGGCGCGCATATAGAGGGCGAGGACGCCCGCATCGCCATTCGTCACCCCGCCGCGGCGGAACGGCTGGCGAGCCTGACCCCACTGGCCGAACCTGTGATGCTGGAACTGGTGGGCCTTGGTTCCCGGGATCAACGCTGGCAAATGCGGATAGCCCCTGTGGGCGGCAACGGCGATGTTCGTCGTCTGGTGCATCTGGCCGACCATAGCGGCGCATATGCAGCCGAAAAGATGCGCGTCGATTTTGTCGCCAATGCGAGCCACGAACTGCGCACGCCTCTTGCCGGCATCTTGGGTTTTATCGAAACGCTCGCCGATCCTGACCTGGGCCGCGACAATGAAACACGCCAGCGCTTCCTGAAAATCATGGATGGCGAAGCGCGGCGGATGCAGCGGCTGATCGACGACCTTATCTCGCTTTCCCGCATCGAGGCGGAAAAATATCGCGCGCCCGACAGTCCCGTCGATCTGTCAGCCTTGGTAGCCGAGGTGGTGGGCGTATTCAGGACCAGCCATGGAGAGCGCGGCCGCGATGTCGAAATGGAGATTGATCCTGGCTTGCCTGTTGTGGCGGGCGACCGGGCGCAGCTTTCCCAATTGCTCCACAATCTGATAGGAAACTCCGTGAAATACGGAAAGGCCGGAACGCCGATACGGGTCAGCCTGACCGAGGGGCCGAGTAGCATGACCCGCCTTTGCGTCGCGGACGAAGGCGAGGGCATAGGCCCCGATCACCTGCCGCGCCTCACCGAACGCTTCTACCGCGTCGATTCGGGCCGCAGCCGCGCGATCGGCGGGACTGGCCTGGGTCTCGCCATCGTCAAACATATCGTGGAACGGCATCGCGGTCGGCTGGATATCGTCAGCACGGTGGGAAAGGGCACCGCCATCACCGTTCTCCTGCCACCCATGCCAACCGACGAAAAGACTTCCATATCAAAGCTTTGAGGGGAAATTTCTCATGCCTGTCACGGCTTCCGGGCGCGATGTCATAAAAATGCAATTGGATTGTCACAAATGCGCGATGTACCGCGACTACCGCGCGTTCCCAGAGGGGGGCGGCGACTGCGAATCGCGGCCTTTTGATAAAGGAGATTATCCGTGAAGCATTTCGCCCTGCTCGCCGCGACCGCCGCGGCAGCCCTCACCCTTGCCGGTTGCGGCGACCAGTCGTCGAGCGGCGGCGCCGGTGGCACGCGCGACCAGATTCGCGCCGTAGGCTCTTCGACCGTCTATCCCTTCGCCACGGCGGTCGCTGAAATGTTCGTTCAGGGCAATCCCGGCATGAAGTCGCCAATCATCGAATCCACGGGCACCGGCGGCGGCATGAAGCTGTTTTGCGCAGGCGTCGGCGCACAATATCCCGACATCGCAAACGCCTCCCGCCGCATCAAGAAGTCGGAGTTCGAGGACTGCCAGAAGAATGGCGTCAAGGACATCATCGAAGTCCAGATCGGCGTCGATGGCCTCGCCTTCGCCGAATCCAACCGGGGTCCCGGCCTCAAGCTGACGCCCAAGATCGTCTACGAGGCGCTTGCCGCCAGTCCTTATGGCAAAGGGCCGAACAAGACGCAGAACTGGAACGATGTGGATCCCAGCCTCCCGGCGATCCCGATTTCGGTCTTCGGCCCGCCGTCCACCAGCGGCACCCGCGACTCGCTGGCCGAACTGATCCTAGAAAAGGGCTGCCAGTCGGATCCGGCCATGAAGGCGCTCAAGGACGAGAATGAGGACGAATATAAGGCGACCTGCACCCGCGTCCGCGAAGACGGCAAATATGTCGACTCGGGTGAAAACGACAATCTGATCGTGCAAAAGCTGGACAAGAATCCCAATGCCGTCGGCGTGTTCGGCTACAGCTTCCTGGAAGAAAATAACGACAAGCTGAACGACATCACGATCAATGGGGTCGAGGCGACTTATGAGACCGTGTCGACCGGCAAATATCCCGGCGCCCGCCCGCTCTACATCTATGTGAAAAAGGCGCATATGCAGGCGATCCCCGGCCTTCAGGGCTTCCTGAACACCTACGCCGCCAATTGGGGACCGGGTGGCGCGCTCACGAAGCGCGGCATGGTCGCTGCGCCCGAAGATGTTCGCAACGCGAGCGCCGAAGCGGTGAAGTCGCTGGCTGTTCTCGACGGTTCGAAGCTGAAATAAGAAGAGACTGAATGACAGGTCCCGCAATCTTCCTGCTGCTGGCGGGCCTTGGCGCCATCGCCTGGGTCAGCGCCCGCGCCCGCGCGCTGCGCCTGCAAGGCGTGGCTCGGGCGTCGGGGCGACGCGACGCCGTGCATAGCCTGCCTGGCTATCATGGCTGGTACGTCGCGCTCTGGACGCTGATCCCTGCCGCCTTTTTCCTGGCGGTCTGGGCGAATGTCTCGCCCGGCCTTGTCACGCAGGATGTGCTGAACAGCACGGCCGCGCAGGCCTTGCCCGCAGACGGCTTTTCCCGATCCTCCATCCTGGGCGAAGCACGGGCGATCGCCACGGGCGCACAAGCCGGAGCCTTCAATCCGCTCTCGGAAGAACTTGTCCAACCCTATAAGGACGCCATCGGCAAATATGGCCTGGCGGGCGCGGTTCTTGCGCTCGTCCTCGCCTTTGCCGGCGGGGCCTATGCCTTCACGCGCGTCCGCCCCGATTTCCGCGCGCGTACGCGGGTCGAACGGCTGGTAATGGCTTCATTGCTGATCGCCTCACTGCTGGCGATCATCACCACGGTCGGCATTGTCGCGTCGCTGCTGTGGGAAAGCTTCCGCTTCTTCTCCATGGTCAACCCGATCGACTTCCTGTTCGGCACGAAATGGAGCCCGCAGTCCGCCGCGATGGGCTATGGCAATGAAGATGCCTTTGGCGCGGTGCCGCTGTTCTGGGGCACGATCTTCATCGGCGCCATAATCGCCATGATCGTCGCCATCCCGCTTGGCCTGATGAGCGCCATCTATCTCACCCAATATGCCAATCCCGCCGTGCGCCGGTGGATGAAGCCGACGCTGGAGATGCTGGCCGGTGTACCGACGGTCGTTTACGGCTATTTCGCGGCGCTCACCATAGCGCCCGCGCTTCGGGATTTCGCAGTGTCGATCGGCATCCAGGGCGCCAGTTCCGAAAGCGCCCTCGCTGCCGGTCTGGTGATGGGCGTGATGATCATCCCCTTCGTTTCCTCCATGGCCGACGACAGCATCGCCGCCGTCCCGCAATCGATGCGCGATGGCAGCCTGGCCATGGGCGCAACCACCAGCGAGACGATCCGCAAGGTTCTGATCCCCGCCGCCCTGCCGGGTGTCGTTGGCGGCGTACTGCTCGCCGTCAGCCGCGCCATTGGCGAAACCATGATCGTGGTGATGGCGGCGGGCCTTTCCGCCAACCTCACCCTGAACCCCTTTGCCAGCGTGACGACGGTGACGACCCAGATTGTTCAGTTGCTGACCGGCGACCAGGAATTTGACAGCGCGAAGACGCTCGCCGCCTTCGCCCTCGGTCTTGTCCTGTTCATCGTCACCCTGCTGCTCAACATCGTGGCCCTGCGGGTCGTGAAGAAATATCGCGAGGCTTACGACTAATGGCCCCCACCATATCAACGTCCGTTCGTGCTGAGCTTGTCGAAGCACGCACGCGCCCTTCGACATTAGAAGGAGACAAGCGGCTCGTTCGAACAGGGCAAACGGAGCGCGTGTGATGACCACCAAACGCCTCCCCACCGACTGGAAATCGGACGTGATGCGCAAGCGGATTGCCCGTCGCTATGCTGCGGAGCGCCGCTTCAGGCTGATTGGCCTCTTTGCGGTGCTGCTCTCTGCCGCCTTCCTCGCCTTCCTGCTCGTAACCATGCTCGGCAATGGCCTGCGCGGCTTCACCCGTACGGAAATCGCGGTGAAGATCGACTTCCCCGCCTCGCCGCTGCTGCTCGATCCCAATGCCATCACCGACCAGGCGCTTTCCAACGCGAACCTGCCGATGGTGACCAGTGATGCCGTCAAAAAGGCGCTGGGCGCGGATGCGGAGGAATGGGTCTCCCATACTGCCTGGATCGTCCTGCGCGACAGGATCAAGGCGGACCCCAAGATCCTCTCCCGCACTGAAACGGTCGCGCTCCCCGCCTCTACCGAGGTCGATCTTGCCGCCAAGGGCGAGGGTTCGCCCGAAGCCGAAGCGGCGGTCGATCGCCTCAAAGGGGCCGGCCTGCTCACGACCGGCTTCAACTCCAACTTCCTGACCGCCAGCGACGGCACCGATCCGACGCAGGTTGGTATCTGGGGCGCGTTTAAGGGCTCGCTGCTGACCATGCTGGTAACACTGGCCCTCAGCTTCCCGATCGGCGTCGCGACCGCGCTCTATCTTGAAGAATATGCCCGGAAGAACTGGTTGACCGACATCATCGAAGTGTCGATCAACAATCTTGCCGCCGTCCCCTCGATCATTTTCGGCCTGCTCGGCCTGTCGATCTTCCTGAATTTCCTGCACCTCCCGCGTTCGGCTGCGGTCGTGGGCGGTATGACGCTGGCGCTCATGACCATGCCCGTCATCGTCATCGCGGGCCGCAACGCCATCAAGTCGGTGCCGCCCAGCATCCGCGACGCGGCGCTCGGCATCGGCGCCAGCCCTGTCCAGGTCGTGTTCCACCATGTCCTGCCGCTCGCCCTGCCCGGCATCCTGACCGGCACGATCATCGGCATGGCGCGCGCGCTGGGTGAAACCGCACCGCTGCTGATGATCGGCATGCGCGCCTTCATCGCGACACCGCCGGGCGGGATCACCGATCCCGCGACTGTGCTGCCGGTGCAGATATTCCTGTGGTCTGACGAGGTTTCAAAGGGCTTTGTCGAAAAAACGTCCGCCGCCATCATCGTCCTGCTGGTCTTTCTGCTCGCGATGAACGGCCTGGCCATCTACCTGCGCAACAAGTTCGAAAAACGGTGGTAACAATGATGCACGAACCGCAAACCCTGGTGCCCGCCACCGAAACCAAGATGACCGCGCGCGACGTGAAGGTCTTCTATGGCGACAAACAGGCGATCAAGGACGTCTCCATCGACGTCGATATGGATAATGTCACGGCCTTCATCGGCCCGTCCGGCTGCGGCAAGTCCACTTTTCTGCGGACGCTGAACCGCATGAACGACACTGTCGCATCGGCTCGCGTCGAAGGCACGATCACGCTGGATGGCGAGGATATCTACGCCGCGTCGATGGATGTGGTGCAGCTCCGCGCCCGCGTCGGCATGGTGTTCCAGAAGCCCAACCCCTTCCCCAAGTCGATCTACGAGAACATCGCCTACGGCCCCCGCATCCACGGTCTGGCCAGCGGCAAGGCGGACCTTGACGTCATCGTCGAAAAGTCGCTCCGCCGCGCCGGCCTGTGGGACGAGGTGAAGGATCGTCTCCACGACAGCGGCACCGCGCTTTCCGGCGGTCAGCAGCAGCGCCTTTGCATCGGCCGCGCCATCGCGGTGGAGCCGGAAGTCATCCTGATGGACGAACCCTGCTCGGCGCTCGACCCCATTGCCACGGCCAAGATCGAGGAACTGATCCACGAACTGCGCGGCCGCTACGCCATCGTCATCGTGACCCACAATATGCAGCAGGCCGCCCGCGTGTCGCAGCGCACCGCCTTTTTCCACCTGGGCGAACTGGTCGAATATGGCGTGACGTCGGACATCTTCACCAATCCCCGCCAGGAGCGGACCAAGGACTATATCACCGGACGCTACGGCTGAACCGGGGGGAGAGACGAATTATGGCTGAACATACGATCAAGGCGTTCGACGAGGAAATCGACAAGCTGCGCGGCCTCATCGCCGAGATGGGTGGCCGTGCCGAAGCCGCCATCGAACATGCGATGCTGGCGCTCCAGCGACAGGACAAGACGCTCGCTGCCCAGGTGGTTGCCGACGACAAGCGTATCGACGCGATAGAGGCGGAGGTTGAAAAGCTTGTGATTCAGGTCATCGCCCTGCGCGCGCCCATGGCCAACGATCTGCGTGACGTGATCGCCGCGCTGAAGATCGTCAGCGTCGTCGAACGCATCGGCGACTATGCCAAGAATATCGCCAAGCGTGTGCCATTGGTTGCGTCAAATCACCGGACCCTGGAACCGGTATCGCTCCTCCCCTCCATGGGACAGGTCGCCGCCGAGATGGTGCATGACGCGCTCAACGCCTTCGCCGCGCGAGACGCAGACCTCGCGCTCGCGGTGATCGAACGCGATACGGTCGTCGATGATTTCTACAACAGCGTCTTTCGCAGCCTCGTCACCTACATGGTCGAAAATCCCAAGACGATCAGCGAGTGCGCGCATCTGCTGTTCGTCGCCAAGAATATCGAACGGATCGGCGACCACGCCACCAATGTGGCCGAAATGGTCTATTACGCCGCCACCGGCCAGACCGCGCCCGACCGCGAACGCGGCGGCGCCCAGCCCCTGGAGGACTGAATATGGCGAGAGCCAAGATGCTTCTGGTCGAAGACGACGCAGCACTCGCCGAACTTCTCATCTGGCATTTCAAGCGTGAGGATTTTGAGGTCGCCCACACCGTCGATGGCGAAGAAGCCCTGCTGCTCGCGCAGGAAAATGTGCCTGACATAGTGCTGCTCGACTGGATGGTCGAAAGCCTGTCCGGGATCGAAGTCTGCCGCCGCCTGCGCCGCATGAACGGCACGGCCAACGTACCAATCATCATGCTCACCGCGCGGGGTGAGGAAGAAGATCGGGTCCGTGGCCTTGAAACCGGCGCGGACGATTATGTCACCAAGCCCTTTTCCCCGCGCGAACTCGTCGCCCGCGTTGGCGCGGTCCTGCGCCGGGTCCGCCCCGCGCTCGCTGGCGAAACATTGACCTTCGCGGATGTGGAGATGGACACGGTCGGCCATAAGGTCCGCCGGGGCGGCCAGGTGATCCCACTCGGCCCCACCGAATTTCGCCTGCTCAAACATTTCCTCGAACATCCCGGCTGGGTGTTCTCGCGCGAGCGGCTGCTGGACAGTGTTTGGGGCCAGGACAGCGATATCGAACTGCGGACGGTGGACGTCCATATCCGCCGCCTCCGCAAGGCAATAAACGCGGACGGCAAATATCGCGACATCATCCGCACGGTCCGCTCTGCGGGCTATGCGCTGGATACTGACGGGGCGGGTTGACCGCACTCTTCCGCCTTTTCGGTAACGCAAACACCCCGACCTGATGCCCGGGTGTTTTAATTTCCAGGCCAGTCAGCTTTTCAGGCCGCCTTACGCGCCTTCACCAGCTTCTTCATCAACATGTCCCGCTTCAACCGGGACAGGTGATCGATGAACAATACTCCCTGAAGATGATCCATCTCATGCTGTAGGCATGTCGCGAGGAGCCCTTCCAACCGCTCTTCGTGGATGCGTCCGTCCCGGTCCATCCAGCTTGCGCGAATCGATGCGGGACGCTCGACCTCGGCAAATTGTTCAGGGACCGAGAGGCAGCCTTCATTATAGACGGACAACTCGTCCGACCCGTCGAGTACTTCGGGATTGATGAACACCATCGGCTTCTTGACCGCAGGCGCGCCTTCTTCGTCCGACTCCGGTTCCTGAAGGTCGATCACCAGCACGCGCTTGGGCACACCCACCTGTATGGCGGCTAAGCCAATGCCCGGCGCGTCATACATCGTCTCGAACATATCGTCGATCAGACGTTGCAGATCGTCATCAATCGCCTCCACCGGAGACGATATGGTACGCAGGCGCGGATCGGGCGCCTCCAGGATAGGAAGAATGGCCATGATCGTAAAATAATCCGACAGCGCCGAAAATTCAAGCGACAGGCCGACGCGCGCGCAACGCCTGCGCCAGCGTGCCTTCGTCCAGATAGTCCAGCTCGCCGCCCACCGGCACGCCATGGGCCAGCTGTGTCAGCCGCACTGGGAACTGTTCCAGCCGCTCGGCCAGATAATGGGCGGTCGTCTGGCCCTCCAGCGTGGCGTTCATCGCCAGCACCACCTCGTCAATGCCGCCCGCGCTGACCCGCGCGACCAGCGCGTCGATGGAAAGGTCCTCTGGCCTCACCCCCTCCAGCGCCGACAGTCGCCCGCCCAGCACATGAAACCGCCCGGGGAAGAGCCGCGATTTGTCCAGCGCCCACAGGTCCGCCACATCCTCCACGACGCACAGCGCGCGCGCATCCCGCCTGGCGTCGGCACAGATGCCGCAAGGATCGATCGTATCGACATTTCCGCATATACCGCATGTCACCAGCCGGTCGTTCACCGCATCCAGCGCGCGCAGCAACGGCTCCAGCGCGCTTTCGCGCTTCTTGAGCAGATGCAGGACAGCGCGCCGCGCGGAACGTGGGCCAAGACCGGGCAGGCGGGACAGCGCCTGCGTCAGCGCTTCGATTTCGGGAGAAGCCATGGAACCGAGATAGGGGCTTGCAAGTCCGGGGTCAAAAGAGTTGAGAGGCCGTCATGCGCATCATTTACATGGGAACGCCCGAATTCGCCGTCCCGGCCCTCATCGCGCTGGAAAAGGCTGGGCATGAGATCGTCGCGGTCTACAGCCAGCCGCCCCGGCCCGCCGGACGGGGGAAGGCGTTGCGCCCCTCGCCAGTCCATAGCCAGGCCGACGAGATGGGCATGGAAGTACGCACCCCCGTCTCGCTCAAGGACCAAGCGGTGCAGGACGCCTTCCGCGCGCTCAACGCCGATGTGGCGGTTGTCGCGGCCTACGGCCTGATCCTGCCGCGTCCCATTCTCGATGCGCCCCGCTCCGGCTGCCTCAATATCCACGCCTCGCTGCTTCCTCGGTGGCGTGGCGCAGCGCCGATCCAGCGCGCGATTCTCGCGGGCGACAATGTCACCGGCGTCACCATCATGGACATGGAAGCGGGTCTCGACACCGGCCCCATGCGCGCCAAGCATGTGACGCCGGTAGAGGACAAGACAGCTGGCGCCCTGACCGAAGAACTCGCGCTGGCAGGGGCCGAACTGATGGTCGAGGTACTCGACGACCTGCCTGCCCATCCGCCCATGCCGCAGCCGGAGGAAGGCGTTACCTACGCCTCGAAAATCGACAAGGCCGAAGCCCGTATCGACTTCACCCGCGACGCGCACCAGATTGAGCGGCAGGTTCGCGCGTTCAATCCCTTCCCCGGCGCATTCTTCGAATATCGGGGCGAACGCTTCCGTATCCTCGCCGCCCATGTGGAGGAGCATGGCGGAACGCCGGGCGAACTGCTCGACAACAGCCTGCTGATCGGCTGCGGCCACGGCGCCATCCGCCCCACGCTCATCCAGCGCGCAGGCAAGGGCGCGATGTCGCCGGGCGAATTGTTACGCGGCTTCGACATGCCAGCCGGGTCGCGTGTCGATGACTAAACTCGCCCTCCTAAACCGTCATCCCAGCGGAAGCTGGGATCTCAAGCGACATTGCGCGCCGCCTCCCGAGACCCCAGCGTTCGCTGGCATGACTGCGGTAGTGGTTCGGCCACCCCAATTTAGCCGATGATCCGCTTCGCCTTCACCGTGGAATTTGACGGCCGCCCCTTCATGGGCTGGCAGCGGCAGGCGCACGGCCCCAGCGTCCAGCAAGCGCTGGAGGACGCCATCCGCGCGATCACCGGCGAACAGTCCGTCATCCATGCCGCCGGTCGCACCGACGCTGGCGTCCACGGCCTTGGCATGCGCGCCCACGCCGATATCGCGAAGGACATAAAGCCGTTTCGCCTTATGGAAGCGTTGAACGCCCGCCTGCGTCCGCATCCGGTCGCGGTCCTTGCCTGCGATGTCGTGCCGGACGACTGGCACGCCCGCTTTTCCTGCATGGGTCGCGCCTATGTCTACCGAATCGCCAACCGCCGCGCACCGCTGACCTTCGAAAACGGCCTCGTCTGGCGCGTGATCCAGCCGCTAGACACGGACGCGATGCAGGAGGCGGCGCAGCTTCTGGTGGGCCGACACGACTTCACCACCTTCCGCTCTGCCCATTGCCAAGCGGAAAGCCCGCTCAAGTCACTCGATCGCCTCGACGTCGAACGCGAGGGCGACCGCATCGCCATCCATGCCGAGGCGCGCTCTTTCCTTCATCATCAGGTCCGTTCGATGGTGGGTTGCCTCGCTCTGGTCGGCATGGGCCGCTGGACCGTGGACGACATGCGCACCGCCCGCGACGCCAGGGATCGCGCCGCCCTCGGCCTCAACGCCCCGCCCGACGGCCTTTATTTCGTGAATGCCCGCTACCCTGACCAATAGGCCCGGTCAGAGCTGCGTGCGGAACGGCGTGAAATTCGTATGCTCGTCATACACGTCCAGCCCCTCGGCGCGTTTCAGGCCGTTGACCACCAGATAGGTCACGGGCGTCAGTACCGCTTCCCACAGCACTTTCAGCATCCAGTTCGTGACCATCACCGTCAGCACCTGTTGCGTGGTCCAGACGCCAAGGAAAGCGAGCGGGTAGAAAAGCAGGCTGTCCACTCCCTGCCCCACGATCGTCGATCCGATCGTCCGCATCCAAAGATGCTTGCCTTGGGTCAGCAGCTTCATCTTCGCCAGCACGAAGCTGTTGGCGAACTCCCCTGCCCAGAAAGCCGTGAGCGAGGCGAACACGATGCGCCAGGTGCTGCCGAACACCGCCTCATAGGCCTTCTGATCCGGCCAACCCTCCGCCGGGGGCAGCTTCACCACCACCCAGCTCATTAGCGCCATGAACAGCATGGCCCCGAACCCGGCCCAAACGCAGCGCCGCGCGCGCGCATAGCCATAGACTTCGGTCAGTACGTCGCCAAGCACATAGCCCAGCGGGAAAAAGAGAATGCCAGCGCCAAAGGTGAAGCCAAAAAGCGTTGAAAGCTTCGCCGCGCCGATCAGGTTCGACAGCAGCAGGATCGCTACAAATGCTGCGATGAAGAAATCGAAATAGCGCATGGGCCGCTGCGAAAGCGCCTGCGCGTCGATTTTCCGAACCCCCATATCGGCCATGGCACCCTGCATATCCGCCCCCGGTGCAAATGCAATGCCCTGCCGTTGCACGGGAGCGCAAGCCCGGCTATCGAAGCGCCCGTACGGCCCCGTAGCTCAGCTGGATAGAGCATTCGCCTTCTAAGCGAATGGTCGCAGGTTCGAATCCTGCCGGGGTCGCCATCCGCTGCCGTTAGAGGCGCCAGCCCATCAGCAGCATCACCAGCCCGGCGATCAGTATCGCAAAGGCCAGGAAGCCCCAACCCCAGTCCAGCCCGTTCTTATTCGCCATCAAGCGGACTATCGAAGAGCCGCGCCCGCAGCAGCAGGTCGTCGGTCACTGTCATCGTGAAAATCGGGTCAGCATCGGCAGGCACTTCGGCAATCGCATCGACAAAGGCCGCCCGCGTCTCCGGCTCGTCATAGACCATCTTCTGATCGAACGCGGCGCGCCATGTCTCCTCGTCCGGCCATTCCGCATAGCCCACGAAACGCCCATCCGCGTCACGGTGCAGGCGAGAACCGTAGCTCCCATATTTCTCGCGGATCAGGTCGGTCCCGCGCCGCCACGCCGCGCGGAACTGATCTTCCTTCCCAGGATGCACCCGCCACCAATAGACCGCGACGAACATCGCCTCTCTCCTTTACAGAAGAGAATGATGCGCGCGGTCAGAGGTTGCCACAGGAAAAAAGAGAGCAGACTCTTCCCCGTTCGGGCTGAGCCTGTCGAAATCCTTCGGCAGGCTCATGGCAAACGACGATATGCTACCGCCTCAAAGAACCGACTGGCCGGTCTTTTCCCAATCAGCCAGGAAGCCCGCAATACCCTTTTCGGTCAGCACATGGTTGAACAGCGCCTTGATGACCGAAGGCGGCGCGGTCATCACATCTGCGCCGATCTTCGCGCTTTCCAGCACATGGATCGGGTGCCGCACGCTCGCCACCAGAATTTCGGTATCGAACGCATAATTGTCGTAGATCAGGCGGATGTCCTCGATCAGCTTCATGCCGTCGAAGCCATTATCGTCATGCCGCCCGACGAAGGGCGATATGAAGCTCGCCCCGGCCTTCGCCGCCAGCAGCGCCTGATTGGCGGAGAAACAGAGGGTGACGTTCACCATCACGCCTTCGCTGGTCAGCGCCTTGCAGGTCTTGAGCCCGTCGATGGTCAGCGGCACCTTGATGCAGACATTGTCCGCGATCTTCCGCAGCACGGCGGCTTCCTTCATCATCGTCTCATGGTCGAGCGCGACGACTTCCGCCGATACGGGGCCATCGACGATGCCGCAGATTTCCTCGACCACCTCGACGAACTTGCGGCCCGACTTGTGGATCAGCGACGGATTGGTCGTGACGCCGTCGAGCAGGCCCGTGGCTGCAAGGTCGCGGATTTCGTTGGTGTCGGCGGTGTCGACGAAGAATTTCATGGGAATGCTCCGGGGCGGGATGTGCGAATCGCCTCCCCTTTAGCGGCTGATCCCGGCTTTAGCCATTATTGCCAGCTGCGGGCTTTACGGAAACATCTCCGTAACATTATGACCGCGCACCTTTCCTGGGGACCCTATGTATGCCCGCACCTCCCGCTGCCCACCACGCCCTTGCGCTTCTTGCCTTTCTCTCGCTGGCCACCAGCCCCGCCGCCCACGCCACTGACGATGAAGCGCAGCTATGGCTCGGGGCCGCCGCGACGGTGAAGGCCAGCCCCGACGATGTGGTTGTGGTGGACGTCGGCCACCGCTTTCGCCGGGACGCGTCTGGCGGCGAGCAGCAACTGGCCCGGATCACGCTGGATCATGCTGTAGCAAAGAATGTCCAGATTGGCGGCGGCATCGCTTATTTCCATTCCAGGCCGGAACAAGAGTTGCGCACTTTTCAGCAGCTGACAGTCACCCACGGCATCTGGCAGAGCCGCACCCGGCTGGAACAACGCTTTTTCGACACGACAGACGAGGCAAGCTGGCGACTACGGCAGCGGGTTCAAGCTTCTGTTCCGCTCGACACGGCCAAACGCTGGACGCTGGTCGCGGCAACCGAGCTATTCTTCCACCTCAATCGCGCCAAGCCTAGCGACAAGACTGGCCCGGCCGTCATGCGCCAGCAGGCGGGCCTGCGCCACGCTGTCAGCAAGGCGCTGGACATACAGCTGCTTTACATGCGTCAGCAGAGCTTTCGCGACAATCGGCCGGACGCGGTGGTCCATGTGCCCTGGCTGACCCTCAACTGGAAAATCTAGGTCATCCGCCTTGCCCTTCGCCCTTCAGGCGATAGGGAGGGGCAGATGAGTTCGCGCGCCCGTGTCATCCTGCTGAACGCCGCCCTCGGCCCGCTCGACTATCGCGTGCCGCACGGGATGAGCGTCACTCCCGGCAGCATCGTCGTCGCGCCGCTCGGACCGCGCCAGATCATCGGCGTCGTGTGGGAGGAAGACGCCTTCCCGGACGTCGAGACGGTCGGCGACAACCGCCTGCGCAACATCGTGGGCCTTGTCGATGCGCCGCCGGTCCCGGAAACGGTCCGCCGCTTGATCGAATGGACGGCGGACTATTATCTCGCGCCGATCGCCGCCGTTCTGCGCATGACCCTCGCCTCGATGAGCGCGCTCGAAGGCGCGCGCACCGTCATCGAATATCGCGCGACCGGTGACCTTACCGGCCGCATGACCGATCAGCGCGAACAGGCCATGGAACGCATCGGCGACCGGCAGGGACTGATCCGCGAACTCGCCCTGATCGGTGGGGTGAGCGACGCGGTGATCCGCGGCCTCGTGAAAGCAGGCGCGTTCGAAGCCGTCGAAGTCAGCATCGACACGCCCTATCCCGTCCCCGATCCGCATCACGCCCCGCCCGTCCTTTCCGACAAGCAGGCGGCCGCCGCCGCGCAATTCGTGCAGGCGGTGCAGGCACGCGACTTCGCGCCTTTCCTGCTCGACGGCGTCACCGGATCGGGCAAGACGGAAGTCTATTTCGAAGCCATCGCCGCCGCGATCGAGCAGGGGCGGCAGACCCTCGTCCTTCTACCCGAAATAGCCCTGACGGAGCCTTTCCTCGAAAGGTTCGAAAAGCGGTTCGGCACAGCGCCCATCAGCTGGCACAGCGGGCTGCGCCAGTCGGAGCGCCGCCGCGCCTGGCGCGCCATTGCATCGGGCGAGGCATCGGTCGTGGTGGGCGCACGCTCAGCCCTTTTCCTCCCCTATCCCAATCTCGGCCTGATCGTGGTCGATGAAGCGCATGAGGCCAGCTTCAAGCAGGAGGATGGCGTCCACTATCACGCCCGCGACGTCGCGGTGATGCGCGGGCTGATCGAAAAATTCCCGGTCATACTGGCGTCCGCGACCCCCGCCATAGAGACGAGGCATCAGGTCGAACTGGGCCGCTATCAGGAAATCAAGCTCCCCTCCCGTTTCGGCGGCGCGGAAATGCCGGGAATCGAGAGCGTCAACCTGCTCACCGATCCGCCGGAGCGCGGGCGCTGGATCGCCCCACCGCTCGTAAAAGCTATTGATGAGACGATGGAAAAGGGCGAGCAAATCCTCCTCTTCCTCAATCGCCGCGGCTATGCGCCGCTCACCCTCTGCCGCCATTGCGGCTATCGCTTCCAGTGCCCCAACTGCACTGCCTGGATGGTCGAACATCGCCTGACGAAGCGCCTCGCCTGCCATCATTGCGGCCATGTGATCCCGTCCCCCCGCTTCTGCCCGGACTGCAAGGAGGAGGACAGCCTGGTCGCCTGCGGTCCCGGCGTCGAACGCATTGCGGACGAGGTGAAGGCACTCTGGCCGCAGGCGCGCATCGCCATCGTCACCTCCGACACGCTCTGGTCCCCGGCCAAGGTCGCTGAATTCGTGAAGTCGGTGGAGGCCGGGGCGGTCGACATCATCGTCGGCACCCAGCTCGTCACCAAGGGCTATCATTTTCCCAATCTGACATTGGTCGGGGTCATAGACGCGGACCTCGGTCTGGAAGGAGGCGACCTGCGCGCGTCCGAACGCACGTTCCAGCAGATCGTTCAGGTGGCTGGCCGCGCGGGACGGGGCGAAAAGCCGGGGCGGGTGTTTATCCAGACCCGCATGCCCGAAGCCGAAGTCATCCAGGCGTTGATGGCGGGCGATTCGGAACGCTTCTACGAAGTCGAAACCGAAAACCGCCGCCGCGCCAACGCCCCGCCGTTCGGCCGATTCGCGGCGATCATCATATCCAGCGAAGATGCCGACGAAGCCGCTCAAGTGGCGCGCATGATCGGCAAGTCCGCGCCGCAAATCGACGGCATGCGCGTCTATGGCCCCGCGCCCGCGCCGCTTTCCGTCCTGCGCGGCCGCCATCGCCATCGCCTGCTGATCCACGCCACAAGGGCGACGGACGTGCAGGCCGCGATCCGGGAATGGCTGCGCAAGCTCAGCTGGAAATCAGCCACCCGCGTCGCGGTGGATGTCGATCCTTACAGCTTCATGTGATGGCCTGAACGTCCATGGAAAGCCCCTGCGTCAACATCTGCAAGCTGGACAAGGCAGGCCGCATCTGCACTGGCTGCGGCCGCACCACCGACGAAATCCGACGCTGGCGCGGCATGAGCAAGGCGGAACGCCGCGCGATCATGGAACGGCTCAAAGCCTCTTCCTAGATCCTCAGCGCCGCTTCTCCCGCGCCAGCAGCGCCTTCTTCCGCTCCAACCCATAAGCATAGCCGCCCAGGCTTCCATCCCGCCGCAGCACCCGGTGGCAGGGGATCAGCACCGCCAGCCCATTGTCCCCGCAGGCCGTGCCCGCCGCTCGCACCGCGCTTGGCCTGCCGACCGCCGCCGCGATCTCGCCATAGCTGCGCGTCTCGCCCGGCGGTATGGCGCGTAACGCTGCCCACACCGCCTGCTGGAACGCCGTGCCGTTCACATCCAGCGGCAAGTCCAGCGGCCGCGCAGGCTCCTCGATCAAGCGAACCACCTCCGCCGCCAGCCCTTCCAATGCCGCATCCGCAGGCAACAGCTCCGCCTTGGGAAAGCGCCGCCGCAGCTCTGCCTCGTCCTCATCAAAACTGATCCGGCACAGTCCCTTGGCCGTGGCGGCGACCAGCACAGGGCCAAGGGTCGATTCCATCACCACATGGCGGATCGTGACACCCCGCCCGCCATCTTTCCAAGCGCTCGGCGTCATGCCCAAATGCCGCTGCGCATCGGCATAGGCACGGCTGGGCGCATTATATCCTGCCTCATAGATCGCGCTGGTGACGCTCTCACCCGCCGCCAGCGCCGCCTTCAGCCGCTCCGCGCGCAACGAACGGGCATAGGCGGCGGGGGTCAGCCCCGTTTCCCGCTTGAACACCCGGTGGAAATGATGCGGCGCATAGCCCGCATGGGCGGCGATTTCCTCCAGCGAAGGCGGAGTTTCAGCCGCGCCGATAAAGGCTTGCGCCGCCTCCACCGCCAGGCGATCGCGCCCCACCTCATCGGGCCGGCAGCGCAGGCATGCGCGAAAGCCCGCCTCACGCGCCGCCGCCGGGTCGGGCAGGAAGATCATATTTTCCCGCCGGGGATGCCGCGCAGCGCAGCTTGGCTTGCAATAAATGCCGGTGGTCAGCACCGCACCGACAAACCGCCCATCCAGGCTCCGATCGCGTCGTAGAAAGGCGTCCCAGCAAGCCTGGGCGTCCAATAATTCCTGCATCGGGAAGGAAATGTCGATCATCTGGTTCATGCTTATGGAATAGCAGGGCGGCGGTGACCAGCCTTCCCACCGCTTGCGCTCAAAGCATTTCTCCATTGCCTAAGTCCGGGCTTCGCATATGAATGCGCCGGATCATGGCCGCACTTTTCCGCCACCTCTGCCTTCTGCTCGCCCTCGCCCTGCCCGCTGCGGCTTCGGCGGAACAGCAGGATATCGCCGCTGCCGCGCGTGGCGTTGTCCGCATCGCCATCGTCGCGACGGATGGCAACGAAGCCTATTTTGTCGGCCATGGCAGCGGCTTTGCCGTCGCACCGGACAAGGTGATCACCAACGCCCATGTCGTCGAACTGACGCGCGAGGAAAAAAACCTGGTCATCGGAGTCATCCCCTCTGAAGGTCGCAAAAGCTATGGAGGCCGGGTCATCGCCTATTCGCCGGGCAACGATCTTGCGCTGATCCAACTGGAGGAAGGCAGCCTTCCCGTCAGCACCTTTTACGCCGGTGCGCTCAGCGATGGGCAGCATGTGACGGCCATAGGCTATCCCGGCACTGTAGATCGGGCGCAGGGCCTGGGCCTCAAGCAGATGGTTGAACCGCTCAGCACCGTGAAGACGAGCGGCAATATCTCGTCGGGACGCTCCAGCCAGAGCTTCGACACGATTCTCCATACCGCGCCGCTTGCCGCCGGGAACAGCGGCGGCCCGCTGGTCGATGACTGTGGCCGGGTGCTGGGCGTCAACAGCTTCGGCTCGGTGTCGGACGGCAATGACGCAGAGTTCGGATTCGCGGTGTCCTGGCGGGAAGTGGCCTCATTCCTCCGCCAGGCGGGCGTTTCCTCGCTCCGCACGGTTGTACAGTGTCGGTCCATGGCCGAAGCGGACGCCGCCGAAGCCGCGCTGACCCAGCGAGAAACGCAGCAGATCGAGCAATCGGAACGCGCCAGGACGGACGCACGCGAAGCAGCGCTTCAAAAAGCCCGTGACAGCGCGGAGCAAGATGTCATCTCCAGCCGCGAGAATGCAATGGCGGGCGCCGCCGTGTTGCTGGCGATCGCGGTGCTGGGCCTGGGCGCCGGCGGGCTTTCCTACAGCCAGGGCCGCGAACGCCGCGCGACCTGGTTGCTGGCGGGCGGCGGCGTGCTGCTGCTTGGCGCTTTCGCGCTGTTCTTCCTGAAACCCAGCTTTTCGAGCATCGATGAGCGCGTAAAACTGCCAGAGGACAACCGGGTCGCTGGCAACAGCGCCTATGCCTGGGAAGGCGAGAATGTCTGCCGGGTCGATCTCAACCGCAGCCGCCTGACGATTTCGGAAGCGAACGACATTCCCTTTAACTGGACGGCCACCGGATGCGCCAATGGCAACAGCCAATATGTCAGTTCGGGCAACGACTGGGAACGCGCCACAGTCCCGGATTCCGGCAATTTCATCACGATCAGCCGCTTCGATCCCGCAGGGGGCATGCTCCGCGTAGAACGCTGGCTGCCTGATAGCGATACAATGGATAAAGCGCGCGCGCTGCTCAGCGACGTTCCGACCAAGGCATGCGGAACCGATTCTGACCTTCTGGCCGATATCGCCGCGCTGCGCTCCAATCTTGCCGCTCTGTTGCCCGCACAGCCCAATGAGCGATTGGTCTATCGCTGCCGCAAGGGCCGCCTTGCTCCACCCGATCCGACCAACTGACCGGATTCTCCCGGCGGAATGATCCGGCGGACGACCTTGATTTCATCCTTGTGACGGAATCGCGTTCCATGGCTTGCATAGTCATAATCCCGCTGCTAACCGGCCCGGCAACAGGGGAACGGGACGGATAAGACCGCGCCCCTCTTTTTGCATGACCGGCAAATCAAGTGCCAGTGAACTCAATGGAGGACGGTAAGCGCGTGGAGACTACCGGCGGCATACAGGCCAGCCTCAGCGGACGCTACGCGGTTGCGCTGTTCGATCTGGCTCGCGACGGCAACGCCCTGGACACCGTGGCGACCAGCCTCGGCGCGATCAAGGCGGCTATTGCCGAATCGGCTGATTTCAAGGGGCTCATCAACAATCCCGTGCTCAGCCGCGACGCTGCCGGGAAAACGATCGCCGCCGTCGCATCCTCCATGGGCATCGATCCGCTGACGACGAAATTTCTCGGCGTCCTCGCGGAAAATCGCCGCCTGACCCAATTGCCCGCGATCATCCGCGCCTATGAAACGCTCCTGTCGAATCACAAGGGCGAAGTTCGGGCCGATGTGACGAGCGCGCATCCGCTCGACGCCAGCCAGCTTTCCGCCCTGCAGCAGAGCCTGCGCGCCCGTGTCGGCCGCGACGTCGCGCTCGATGCAAAGGTTGATCCCGCGATCCTCGGCGGGCTGGTCGTGAAGATCGGCAGCCAGATGATCGATTCCTCCATCCGCACCCGTTTGAATAGTCTCGCCCAGGCGATGAAAGGCTGAACATGGATATCAACGCCGCAGAAATTTCGAAGGTCATCAAGGACCAGATCGCCAATTTCGGCACCGAAGCGCAGGTGAGCGAAGTCGGTTCCGTGCTGACCGTGGGTGACGGCATCGCCCGCGTCCATGGCCTCGACAACGTCCAGGCGGGCGAAATGGTCGAGTTCGCCAATGGCGTGCAGGGCATGGCGCTTAATCTGGAGGCCGACAATGTCGGCGTCGTGATCTTCGGCTCGGACGCCGAGATCAAGGAAGGCGACACCGTCAAGCGCACCGGCACCATCGTCGATGTTCCTGTCGGCAAGGGCCTGCTGGGTCGCGTCGTGGACGGCCTCGGCAACCCGATCGATGGTAAGGGCCCGATCGTGTCCGACCAGCGTATGCGCGTCGAGCGCAAGGCACCCGGCATCATCCCGCGCACCTCGGTCCATGAGCCCGTGCAGACAGGCCTCAAGGCGATCGACACGCTCGTTCCCGTCGGCCGTGGCCAGCGCGAACTGATCATCGGCGATCGCCAGACCGGCAAGACCGCCGTCGCGATCGACACCTTCATCAACCAGAAGACCGCGAATGCGGGCGATGACGAGAGCAAGAAGCTCTATTGCATCTACGTCGCGATCGGCCAGAAGCGCTCGACCGTGGCGCAGATCGTCAAGCAGCTCGAAGAAAATGGCGCGATGGAATATTCGATCGTCGTCGCCGCGACCGCTTCGGAGCCAGCCCCGCTCCAGTATCTCGCACCCTATACCGGCGTGACCATGGGCGAATATTTCCGCGACAACGGCATGCATGCCGTCATCGTCTATGACGATCTGTCCAAGCAGGCCGTCGCCTATCGCCAGATGTCGCTGCTGCTGCGTCGTCCTCCGGGCCGCGAAGCCTATCCCGGTGACGTTTTCTATCTGCACAGCCGCCTGCTGGAGCGCGCGGCCAAGATGAACAGCGACAATGGTTCGGGTTCGCTGACCGCGCTCCCGATCATCGAAACCCAGGCGGGCGACGTGTCGGCCTATATCCCGACCAACGTGATCTCGATCACCGACGGCCAGATCTTCCTCGAAACCAACCTCTTCTACCAGGGCATCCGTCCGGCCATTAACGTCGGCCTGTCGGTGTCGCGCGTCGGTTCCGCCGCGCAGACCAAGGCGATGAAGAAGGTTTCCGGCTCGATCAAGCTGGAGCTGGCCCAGTATCGCGAAATGGCGGCCTTCGCCCAGTTCGGTTCGGACCTCGACGCTTCAACCCAGAAGCTGCTGAACCGTGGCGCGCGCCTGACCGAGCTGCTCAAGCAGGCCCAGTTCTCGCCGCTGCCGTTTGAAGAGCAGACCGCGTCGATCTTCGCTGGCACCAACGGCTATCTCGACACCATCCCGGTCAAGGATGTGACGCGTTATGAAGAGCTGATGCTCGCCTATCTGCGCCACGACCATGCCGATGTGCTGGCCGCCATCCGCGACAGCAAGGATCTGGGCGACGACGCCAAGGCGAAGCTGAAGGCCGCGCTCGACAGCTTCGGCAAGACGTTTGCGTAATAACTAATCCGTCATCCCAGCGAAGGCTGGGATCTCAAGCCCCAAGGTTCAACCTGGCGGCACGAGATCCTGACCTTCGTCAGGATGACGAACAGAAGGTTCGTCATGGCAAGCCTCAAGGAACTGAAGATCCGGATCGGGTCGGTCAAATCGACCCAGAAGATCACCAAGGCGAAGCAGATGGTCGCCGCGGCGAAGCTGCGCAAGGCGCAGGCGGCCGCCGAAGCCGCGCGCCCCTATTCCAGCCGCCTGGAAGCAGTCGTCGCCAGCCTCGCGTCGAAAATCGCAGGCGGTTCGGGCGAAGGCGCGTCTCCGCTGCTGGCCGGAACTGGCAAGGACGACGTCCATCTGCTGGTCGTCGCCAACTCTGACCGTGGCCTTGCCGGCGCGTTCAACGCCAACATCGTCAAGGCCGCCCGCGCCAAGGCCGACGAGCTGATCCAGCAGGGCAAGACCGTCCGCTTCTACCTGATCGGCCGCAAGGGCCGTCCGGTCATCAACCGCACCTTCCCCGGCATGATCGTGGCGCAATATGACACCACCGGCCTCAAGGAACCGGGCTACTCCCAGGCCGAAGCGATCGCGCATGAGCTGACTGACATGTATCTGAACGGCAAGTTCGATGTCGCGCACCTCTTCTTCTCGCGCTTCAAATCGGCCCTGGCCCAGATCCCGACCGAACAGCAGATCATTCCGGTCAAGATCCCGGAAGATGCTGACCGCAACGCTATCGCTGCGACGGTCGAATATGAACCGAGCGAGGAAGCAATCCTCGACGACCTGCTGCCGCGCAACATCACGGTGCAGATCTTCAAGGCGCTGCTGGAAAACAACGCGTCCGAACAGGGCGCATCGATGACCGCCATGGACAATGCGACCCGCAACGCCGGCGACCTCATCAACAAGCTGACCATTCAGTACAACCGCAGCCGTCAGGCCGCGATCACCACCGAACTGGTCGAAATTATCTCGGGCGCCGAAGCCCTTTAAGATCACGCACGCAAGGAAGCAGTCATGGCAACCACCAACAATGTAGGCCGCATCTCGCAGGTCATCGGCGCTGTCGTCGACGTGACCTTCCCCGATGCGCTCCCCGCTATTCTCTCGGCGCTGGAAACCAGCAACAACGGCCAGCGCCTGGTGCTGGAAGTCGCCCAGCATCTGGGTGAAAACACCGTCCGCACCATCGCGATGGACTCGACCGACGGCCTGACCCGCGGTCAGGAAGTGACCGACACCGGTTCGCAGATCCGCGTTCCCGTTGGCCCTGCCACCCTCGGCCGCATCCTGAACGTCGTCGGCGAGCCGATCGATGAACGCGGCCCGGTGAATGCGGCAATGACCGCGCCGATCCACGCCAAAGCCCCGGATTTCGTCGATCAGTCGACCGAAAGCTCGATCCTGGTCACCGGCATCAAGGTCATCGACCTTCTCGCTCCCTATGCGAAGGGCGGCAAGATCGGCCTGTTCGGCGGTGCGGGCGTCGGCAAGACCGTGCTCATCCAGGAACTGATCAACAACATCGCGAAGGGCCATGGCGGCACCTCGGTGTTCGCTGGCGTCGGTGAGCGTACCCGCGAGGGCAACGACCTTTATCACGAATTCCTCGACGCCGGCGTTATCGCCAAGGACGCCGACGGCAACGCGATCAGCGAAGGCTCCAAGGTGGCTCTGGTTTACGGCCAGATGAACGAGCCGCCGGGCGCACGCGCTCGCGTCGCCCTGTCGGGCCTCACCATCGCGGAATATTTCCGCGACCAGGAAGGCCAGGACGTGCTGTTCTTCGTCGACAACATCTTCCGCTTCACCCAGGCGGGTGCGGAAGTGTCGGCGCTGCTGGGCCGTATTCCTTCGGCCGTGGGTTACCAGCCGACGCTGGCGACCGACATGGGCGCCCTTCAGGAACGCATCACCTCGACCAACAAGGGTTCGATCACCTCGGTGCAGGCCGTGTACGTCCCCGCGGACGATTTGACCGATCCGGCGCCCGCGACGTCCTTCGCTCACTTGGACGCCACCACCGTTCTCAACCGCGCCATTTCGGAACTGGGCATCTATCCGGCGGTCGATCCGCTGGACTCGACCAGCCGCGTCCTTGAGCCGCGCACCGTGGGTCAGGAACATTATGACACCGCCCGCGCGGTGCAGTCGATCCTGCAAAAGTACAAGTCGCTTCAGGACATCATCGCGATCCTGGGCATGGACGAGCTGTCCGAAGAGGACAAGCTGACCGTCGCCCGCGCACGCAAGCTCCAGAAGTTCCTGTCGCAGCCCTTCCACGTCGCCGAAGTCTTCACCGGCATCTCGGGCAAGTTCGTCCAGATCGAAGACACGGTAAAGTCGTTCAAGGCCGTGGTCGAAGGCGAATATGACCATCTGCCCGAAAACGCCTTCTACATGGTCGGCGGCATCGACGAAGCCATCGAAAAGGCGAAGAAGCTGGCTGCCGAAGCGGCGTAAGCGAACTCATGACACCCCTCCCCAAGCGGGGAGGGTGCATAGGACATAAAGAATGGCACTGCATTTCGAACTCGTGACCCCGGAAAAGCTCGTCCGCTCGGAAGAGGTCTATCAGGTCGTCGTTCCCGGCACCGATGGCGACTTCGGCGTGCTGGAAGGCCACGCGCCCTTCATGTCGACCGTCCGCGACGGCGCGATCCAGATCTTCGCCAGCGCCACTTCGGCCCCCGAAGTCATCCCCGTTCAGGGCGGCTTTGCGGAGGTCAACGAAAAGGGCCTGACCGTCCTCGCTGAGCATGCTGGCTGAGATCCATCTGCAACACCACGACCTAGCCGATACCATCAAGGCCGCCTCCTCCCCGGGAGCGCGGCCTTTGTGATGGTTAGCCAAGCGTTAACCTCGGTCGATTAGGAGACCTGTGCGCCCCATTGGCCCTGAGCGGCAAGCTATTGGGAGCGAATCGCTTGGGCCATTATCCTGGGAATGGCGGTGCTGCCGGTGCTGGATGTGTTAGCGATCAGGGCTTTCCGCATGCCGGGAATGCTGTGGCTCAACGGCATACTCGCAGTTTACGGCATATCTTGGCTAAACGGCGATAGACGCGGCTTTCCCCCCATCTTCCTGTGGCTCGCACTTCTGTGGTGGATCATCTGCGCCTGGAGCTATATCGACATCGATCTTGCCGGGCAGCTGCACCACAGCCTCACTCTGGCGGCGTTGGCGCTGACCTATTTGGCCGTCTTGGCCTCTGGCTTCCTGCTCTATCTCGCCCCGATCCGCAGTCCTTTTCTGGCCGGACTATCCATTCTCTTTTATCGAGGCATCGCGATCGCGCTGCTAGCGGCGATGCTGATGATCCTTGGCGGACTGATGGTCCGGCGATTGGTCCGGCTGGATCTGCCCACGCTGATCGGCGCGGTCGGACTCTCGCTCGCCTTCAACATCGCGTTTCTCATCTCCTTGCCGGTCACATTCGACCGTTCGATCACGATGTTCCTGCTTGCCCGGATCGAGCAGCATGACGGCCGGCTCGATGGACGGGGTCTGGAAGAGTTGTTCATTCGCGAATATCTGGGCGACATGCGGCAGATCGACCGGCGGATCGCCGAACAAAGCCTCTCGGGCAATATCCGCGTGACCGATGGGCGCATCTTCCTTACGCCGCAAGGCGAAAAACTGCTAGTGGGCGGCCGTACCGTCGGTGGATGGTTCCGCGCCGATCCGCGCTTCGTTACCGCGCCTGCCCCACGCGTGGCTCCCCGCCATTAGCCATTTGTCAAAGTTTCCGGCCTATTCACCATTCCCAGCCATATTTGATCGGCCCCTTTGTGATTGGCTGGGCCGATTGGAACATACCGGCGGAGAATTATGAGCGCGTTTGGACGGAAAAATGGACCTGCCGGCATCAAGCCGGGATTCGGCGTGGCCCGCCCGATGCAGGGCGGATTGCCTCGCGAAGAAGTGCGGGGCGGGGATCAGTTTCCGCCGCTGGACATGGCTCCGCTGCCTGCTGAAACGGCGGTAGATCCGCTATCCGCACCGACCAGCCAGATGCAGCGCAACGCCGACGCGTTACAGCGCCTTTCCGACCGTGCCAATGCCGAACATGTGCCCGACGCGGGGCCCCAGGGTTTTGAAGCATCGGTCCACAAGATCAAGGAACAGGTTCTTCCCCGCCTGCTCGAACGGGTCGATCCGGAAGCGGCCGCGACGCTCAGCAAGGATGAACTGGCCGAAGAATTCCGGCCAATCATCATGGAGGTGCTGGCTGAACTCAAACTGACGCTCAACCGGCGCGAGCAGTTCGCACTGGAAAAGGTGCTGGTGGACGAGCTTCTGGGCCTTGGCCCGTTGGAGGAATTGCTGGCCGATCCCGACGTCACCGACATCATGGTCAACGGCCCCGACCAGACCTATATCGAAAAGAAGGGCAAGCTCACGATCGCGCCGATCAAGTTCCGCGATGAAGAGCATCTATTCCAGATCGCGCAGCGCATCGTGAACAAGGTGGGCCGCCGCGTCGATCAGACCACGCCGCTGGCCGACGCCCGCCTGCCCGACGGCAGCCGCGTCAACGTGATCGTGCCGCCGCTGTCGCTGCGCGGCACCGCCATCTCGATCCGTAAGTTCTCGGCCAAGCCGATCACGCTCGACAATCTCGCGCAGTGGGGTGCAATGAGCCAGAAGATGTGCACCGCGCTCAAGATCGCGGGCGCATGCCGCATGAATATCGTCATTTCGGGTGGCACCGGCTCGGGCAAGACGACTATGTTGAACGCCCTGTCGAAGATGATCGACCCGGGCGAGCGCGTGCTGACCATCGAGGACGCGGCCGAACTGCGCCTGCAACAGCCGCACTGGCTGCCGCTGGAAACGCGCCCCCCGAACCTTGAGGGCCAGGGCGCGATCACCATCGGCGATCTCGTCAAGAACGCCCTGCGTATGCGTCCTGACCGCATCATCCTGGGCGAAATTCGCGGCGCGGAGTGCTTCGACCTGCTCGCCGCAATGAACACGGGCCACGACGGCTCCATGTGCACCCTTCACAGCAACTCGCCCCGCGAATGCTTGGGTCGTATGGAGAATATGATCCTGATGGGCGACATCAAGATCCCGAAGGAAGCCATCTCAAAGCAGATCGCCGACTCGGTGGACCTCATCGTCCAGGTGAAGCGCCTGCGCGACGGTTCCCGCCGTGTCACCAATGTGACCGAGGTGATCGGCATGGAGGGCGATGTCATCGTCACGCAGGAACTGTTCAAGTTCGAATATCATGACGAGGATGACAGCGGGAAGATTGTCGGCGAATATCGCTCCATGGGCCTGCGTCCCTATACGCTGGACAAGGCGCGGCAGTTCGGTTTCGATCAGCCCTTCCTGGAGGCATGCCTTTGATGTGACCGGCTTGGCTGCGGGTGATCGCCCCGTTCCGCCAACCAGGGAGATCCCTCTTTCTACGCTAAGCGGTTGCGCCATCGTTTCAGCCAATTAAAGCGAACGCCGTGCAACCGCCCGCCCCTACAAGCCCCCCGGAGGAAATACCGCCTCCGCTGCCTAGCCGCGACGAACACCCGCTGTCGGGGATCCGCCTGCGCATAGTGGCGATGATCTTCCTGGCGGCGATGTTCGCATTGGGTAAAGTGATCAGCGCGCGCGGGGTCGCCCTGGGCGAACTTCTCTTCTATCGTCAGGCACTGGCGCTGCCGCTGATACTTGCCTGGGTCGCGATGACGGACGGCTTGGTCTCCGTGCGCACCAACAGGCTGGGCGTGCATGTCAGCCGGACCGCGCTGGGCCTTACCGGCATGGCCCTTAATTTCGGCTCCTACCTGCTTTTGCCGCTGACGGAAGCCACCGCGATCGGCTTCACCATGCCGATCTTCGCCACGCTGCTGTCGGCGTTGATCCTGCGGGAAAGCACAGGCCCGCACCGCTGGGCCGCCATCCTGCTGGGCTTTGTCGGCATCATCGTCATGATCCGCCCCGATAGCGCCCATTTCCCCCCACTCGGGCTTGCCGTCGCCATCACCGCGGCGGTCCTGACTGCGTGCATCAGCCTGATCCTGCGCGACCTTGGCCGGACCGAAAAGCCAGGCGTCATCGTCTTCTGGTTCACCATACTTTCACTGCCGCCACTCGGCCTGGCGATGCTGTTCGTCGGCAAAGCGCATGACCCGCTTACCTGGGCGCTGCTCGCCGCGCTCGGGCTGACGGGCGGGATCGGCCAGCTTTGCATGACCGGCGCCTTGAGCCGCGCGCCGATATCGGTCGTGCTGCCCATGGATTACAGCATGATCATCTGGTCCACCTTGCTCGGCGCGCTGATCTGGGGCGAATGGCCGATACCGACAACCTGGATCGGCGCCATATTCATCATCGTCAGTGGCCTCTACATTGCCTGGCGGGAGCATGTCCGCACCCGCCGCTCCGCATTGGCCTGATCCGCTCAGCCCAACAGTTCGGCATCCAGACTTATCTGAGCATTCAGCAGCTTTGACACGGGACAATTTGCCTTGGCCTTTGCCGCCAGTTCGTGGAACTGCGCATCATCCGCGCCGGGGATACGAGCCTTCAGAGTCAATTTGCTTGCCGTGATGGCAAAGCCGCCCTCCTGCTGTTCCAGCGTGACGACGGCGTTGGTTTCCATCTTTTCGGCAGTCAGCCCGGCTTCGCCCAATATCAGGGAAAGCGCCATGGTGAAGCAGGATGCATGAGCTGCCGCGATCAGCTCTTCAGGGTTCGTCCCCGGCACGCCCTCAAACCGCGTCCCAAAGCCGTAGGGATGCGCGTCCAGCGCGCCGCTCTGAGTGGAAATCGCGCCCTTTCCATCCTTCAGGCCACCGCTCCATACCGCTGATCCGCTACGATTGATCTTCATATGATCCTCCTGCCAATAGGGGGGAACCCCGCCGATCCTGCTCGGTTTCATTCTTATAACCGATTCCCTGCAGGAGCGTGATCATGACCAACCCGGCAACAGAACAACCCAGCGATCTCATCGCTTCGGACAAGGTCGAAGGCACGGCCGTCTATAACCGGGACGGCGACAGGCTGGGCCATATCTCCAACCTCATGGTGGACAAGCGCAGCGGCCAGGTGCGCTATGCCGTCCTCTCCTTCGGCGGCTTCCTGGGCCTGGGCAACGATCATTATCCGCTGCCGTGGTCGATGCTGGAATATGACACGGGAAAAGGGGGATATCTCGTCGATCTTACCAAGGAACAGCTTAACGACGCGCCCCGCCATATGCCCGGCATGCAGCCCGACTATGATGAGACCTACGGCCGCACCGTATTTTCCTATTACGGACTGATCTATCCTTGGTGAGGCTCCTCTTACGGTCATCGATATAGGAAGACCGTAAGCTGAACCGCCGATGAATCCGGCTGCCTAAATCCGGACACATTTGATCGCTTCGCTATTGTCTACTTAAAGAATAGAATTATCTTCTCGTCCTGCAACTGGAGGAGGATCACGCCATGGAGCGATTTGGACATCTGGGTGACGCACGCAATCCGGTCGTGCTGACCATACCGGGCCTCAACAATAGCGGACCGGATCATTGGCAGAGCCTTTGGGAATGCAGACGCGGCGATTGCCAGCGGGTCGATCTGGGCAGTTGGGCCAGCCCTGGCCGTAACGCCTGGGTCACGCGGCTCGACGCCGCCATTCGGGAAACGGACGGGCCGATCATCCTGGCGGCACACAGTCTGGGCTGCCTCGCCGTGGCCTGGTGGGGGGCGTTACAAAGCCAGGCTTATGGCTGGCCAGTGACCGGGGCGCTGCTAGTCGCTCCGCCCGATTGCGACAGGATGGAAACGCCTGAAACGATCGGCGGGTTCGGCCCCACGCCGCGTGGGCAATTGCCTTTCCCCTCCTTCGTCGTGGCAAGCCGGAACGACCCCTATATTTTCTTCGAGCGGGCACACAGCATCGCGAAAAATTGGGGCAGCACCTTCGTCGATGCAGGCTTATGCGGCCATATCAACGCCGATTCCAATCTTGGCGAATGGGACTTCGGCCAAATGCTGCTCGACCGGCTGATCGACGATGCGCACGAACAGGCCTCTGTGATGCGGCAAATGCGGCCAGCCGTAGCCCTTCCCCATCATGAAAGACGATTGAACGCATTGCGGGTGATCAACTGATCTGACGGGTGCCACAAGACTGGCTTGGGCGCCCCATATATTTGCTTTTTTGTCTATTAAATCAGTTGAGATAAGGTCGCGTCAGAGGTGCTTATGAGTGACAGTCCAACAATCCCATTCGCCAGCAACGGCGGTGCAAAAAGCCAGCGGCAGGACATCGCCGTCAGCGTGGAAAAGATTCGCGGCGTACTTGAGGCGCTGCGTTTCGGGTCGATCACCTTGACCGTGCACGACGCGCGGGTCGTCCAGATCGACGTGACGGAAAAGACCCGTCTGACCTCCTGAGACCGGACCGACTGTAAATGGCTGGCGGCCGGAATGAGCCGCTGACAGACCATATCATTCCAACATCATCGGTTTTGACCGGACCACCGGAAATGCCGCGATCAACATTCACCGAAATAAGGGGAATTTTTATGATTGCGCGTTCCTTGTTGCTCGCCACCACGGCGAGCGCATCCTTCATTGCGTCCGGCGTCCATGCGGCGGACAGCGTTCCAGCCGCCGCCGACGCCACCGCAGAGCAAAACAGCCCGCGCGGCGATGTGATCATCGTCACGGCGCGCCGCCGTGCGGAAACGGCGCAGGAAGTGCCGCTGGCCATCTCCGTCATCCGCGGCGACAGCATTGAGGCGACCGGCAATTTCAACGTCGTGAAGCTCCAGCAGCTTGCGCCCACGCTTCAGGTCTACACCACCAACCCGCGCAACACCTCGGTCAACATCCGTGGCCTGGGCGTGCCGTTCGGCCTCACCAGCGACGGTTTCGAACAGGGTGTCGGCATCTATGTCGATGATGTCTATAATTCGCGCGTCGCCGCAGCGACCTTCGACTTCCTCGACGTCTCTCAGGTTGAGGTGCTGCGCGGACCGCAGGGCACGCTCTACGGCAAGAACACCACGGCAGGCGCGATCAACATCACGACCAACCAGCCGACCTTCGATTTTGAAGGCCGCGCCGAACTGTCCGTCGGCAACCTCAACTACCGGCAGGCAAAGGCCGCCATATCCGGCCCGCTGTCGGACACGGTCGCTGCGCGCCTCGCCGTTGCGGCGACCAGCCGCCGGGGCACGATTTACAACCTGACCTCGCAACGCTGGATCAACGAGCAGGACAATCTCGGCCTGCGCGGTCAGCTATTGTTTCAGCCAAACGACGACCTCAGCGTCACGCTATCGGGCGACTATAGCAGGCAGGATCCCGAATGCTGCGGCACGGTCTTCGTGCGGGTCGGCACGACACAACGCGCGCTCGCCCGCCAATATGACGCCTTGGCCGCTGCGCAAAATTATGTGGTTCCCAGCCGCAATCCCTATGATCGCCTCACCGATCTCGACAGCAACCTGAACGCTGGCAACAAGATCGGCGGCGTGTCTGCCCGCGTAAAGTGGGATGTCGGCCCCGGCACGCTGACTTCCGTGACCGCCTGGCGCTTCTGGGACTGGAAACCGGAAAATGACCGCGACTTCACGGGCCTGTCGATCGTGTCCAGATCGCAGAACCCGTCTCAGCAGGACCAGTATAGCCAGGAATTCCGCTATAATTACGACAGCGACAAGATTGACTTCGTCGTCGGCCTGTTCGGCTTCAAGCAGCGCATCGACACGCAGGGCACCGAGCAGCAGGGCGCCAACGCCAGCCGCTGGAGCCTGACCGGCGCGCTGGCGAACGATCCCACCGTTCTGCAAGGACTGACGGCCAGCAACACACAATGGCTCAAGAGCAGGAGTGCGGCCCTGTTCGGTCAATTGAGCTGGCATGTGAACGACGCGCTCACTATTCAGCCGGGCGCGCGCCTCAACTATGACAAGAAGTCCGGCTTCTACCAGCGCATCGTGACCAATGGTCAGGGGCAGGTCATCAGCTGTACCCCCGCCCCTGCTGCGGGTACGGTTCTGGCCGCGCAATGCGGCGTCTACCAGCCGCAGGTCAGCGCCCCGTCCGACAGCGCCTGGAACTTCACCTACGACGTCAACATCAACTACAAGATCGCACCGGACATCCTGGCCTATGCGACCTATGCCAAGAGCTTCAAGACGCTGGGCATCAACCAGAATGGCCTGCCGCTCAATGCCGACAATAGCGTGAATTATGACGCGGGCACCGTGAAGCCGGAATCGGTGCATCATTTGGAAGTCGGCTTGAAAACCCAGTTCTGGGATCGGCGGGCGACCTTCAATATCACCGCCTTCCGCACGGAGATCAGCAATTTCCAGGCGACGGTGAATGGTGGCCAGTTCGGCACCGTGCGCGGCTATCTCGCCAATGCGGAAAAGGTCCGGTCGCAGGGCATTGAGGCCGACTTCAAGGTCGTCGCCAGCGACCGCTTCACCGCTTATGCCAACGGCGCATTCACCGATGCAAAGTACAAGAAGTTCACGAATGCCCCCTGCCCGCCCGAACTGTCCGGCGGCACATTACAGCCGGCAAACACAACGCCCGATTATTCGCAACCCGGCGTACCGGGCGCGCTCAGCCCGCGCCAGTGCGATATCTCCGGCCAGGATCTACCCGGCGTGTCAAAATGGGCCTTCTCCTACGGCGCGGAATATAACATTCCGGTGACGCTGCTGGACAAGGACGGTCAGGCCTATCTGGGCGTTGACGGCAACTATCGTTCGCATTGGAACTCCAACGCGTCCCCGTCCATCCATACCGAGGTGAAAGGCTATGCCCTCACCAACTTCCGCGCTGGCTTCCGGGGCGAAGGCTTTGACGTCTTCGGCTGGGTCCGCAACGCCTTCGATGTGAACTATATCGAGAATCTTCAGGTCGCTCCCGGCAATACCGGCCTGATCGCTGGCCAGGTGGGCGATCCCCGGACCTGGGGCGGAACGATCAAATTCTCGTTCTGACGGATTCAGCACCGGTTCGCGGCGGGGCATCATACCGCTTCGGCCGGGCTGGCATTTGCGCGCATCAGCCCGCTGCTGTAAAGCGCAGCCATGTCCACCACCTTCACGCTCGACACATCCACCAGCCGCGCCAATCCGACCCCTGCGCCGATGAAGCGGCTGACCGTCCCCGCCATCCAGCGCCGCAAGGCGGAGGGCAAAACGAACCAGCCACTGGTGATGCTGACCGCCTATACCGCGCGTCAGGCGCAACTGCTCGACCCCCATTGCGACATGCTGCTGGTCGGCGACTCGCTTGGCCAGGTCATCTATGGCCTGCCTTCGACCCTTGCCGTCACGCTCGACATGATGATTGCCCATGGCGCGGCGGTGGTCCGGGGCAGCTATCACAGCCTCGTCCTGGTCGACATGCCCTTCGGCAGCTATGAAGCATCCCCCGCCCATGCCTTTGCGAGCGCCAGCCGCGTCATGGCCGAAACCGGTTGCGCCGCAGTCAAGCTGGAGGGCGGTCAGGCCATGGCGGAAACCATCGCCTTCCTTTCCCAGCGCGGCATCCCGGTCATGGCCCATGTCGGCCTCACGCCGCAGGCCGTCAACGCGCTCGGCGGCTACGGCGCGCGTGGCAAGAGCCAGGAAGAACATGCCAAGATCATGGACGACGCCCGCGCCGTGGCTAAGGCGGGGGCCTTCGCCGTGGTCCTTGAAGGCGTAATGGAAGACCTTGCCATCGCCGTCACCGACAGCCTCGATATCCCCGTCATCGGTATCGGCGCTTCCGCGCATTGCGATGGCCAGGTGCTGGTTGCCGAGGACATGCTCGGCATGTTCGAACGCACCGCGCGCTTCGTCAAACGCTACGAAAATCTAGCTGACACCATCAGCGGCGCGGCCGAACGCTATGCCGCCGAAGTGCGCAACCGCAGCTTCCCGACCGCCGATCAGGTCTATCGGCCCAAAAAGTGATTTGCGCTAAGCGCCGCCGCCGCTATTGATCGCGCCTTCTGCGAGCTTTTTCTGACGCATTTCTGGAGACCCAAGTGGCCCTGACGCCGCAAAACAGCGAAGCCTTCATGCGTGAGGTGGATGACGCCGTCCGCCAGGACCAGCTGCTGACCTTCTGGCAGCGCTTTGGCCGCTGGATCGTCGCGTTCGTCATCATTGGCCTCGTTGCCTTTGCCGGCTGGCTCTACTGGCAGCATCACAGCACCACCCAGTCGCAGGCCGTTTCGGAAAAAATGGACAAGGTGATCGCGACAGCCGTGAGTGGGGGCACGCCCGACGCCAAGCAACTCGACGCGCTGACCAACGCCAGCCAGCCGGGCTTCCGTGCTTCGGCGCTGCTGGCAAAGGCCGGCGCCGCCGCGCGGAAGGGCGACAACAAGGCCGCGGTCGCCGCCTACAAGGCCATGGCGGCTGACAGCTCGCTGGATCAGCCCTATCGGGATCTGGCCCTCATCCGCCAGACAACGCTGGAATTCGAGGCGCTGAAACCCCAACAGGTGGTCGATCGGCTCAAGCCGCTTGCCGTGGAAGGCGCGCCGTGGTTTGGCAGCGCGGGCGAACTGGTCGCCATCGCCTATATGAAGATGCGCAAGCCCGAACTCGCCGGGCCGCTGTTCGCCGCCATGGCGAAGGACGCAAACGTGCCCCAGTCGATCCGTTCACGCGCAAGACAGATGGCCGGACTATTGGGAATAGACGCGGTCGAAACGCCGACCGAGCCTGGACAGGGATGAAGATAAGCGCATGGGGATGGACAGCATGACGAAATTCGCGGGCGCGCGCCGCGCCCTGACCGTGGCTGCGATGGTCGCGCTTCTGGCGGGCTGCGGCATCATTGGCGGCAAGAAGGGCGGACCTAAAACGCCGGTAGTCGGGAATCGCGTGTCGATCCTGACCAACGAGCAGGGCGTGGAGGTCGATCCGACCTTGGCCGATGTGCCCGTGTCGTTGCCGGAACCCTATGTGAATGACCAATGGGCACAGCCGGGCGGCTCCCCATCAAAGGCCATGGGCCACCTAGCGCTGAGCACATCGCCCGAGAACAGCTGGACCGCCTCGATCCAGGGCAGCACCCCAAGGGCCCGGCTTGCGTCCGCCCCGGTCATCGTCAATGGCAAGCTCTATGTCATCGATGCCGACGCCCGCGTCATCGCGTTCGATGCCAACAGTGGCGCGAAACTGTGGCAGACCGCTCTCCCCTCCGAGGGCAGCGGCCCTTCTTTGTTCGGCGGCGGCGTCAGCATCGTCGATGACAAGGTATATGCCAGCACCGGCGTCGGCGACGTGGCCGCGCTGAATGCAGCGGACGGCTCCGTCCTTTGGAAAAAGCGCCCTGGCGGTCCGCTGCGCGGTGCGCCCACGCTCGCCAACGGCCATGTCTATGTGATGAGCCAGGACAACCAGATCTTCGCCCTCAACCAGAGCGACGGCGAAGTGCAGTGGACCGACAGCGGCACGTTGCAGGTGACCGGCGTGTTTGGCGTGGCGGCTCCTGCTGCGGCGCAGGGTACGGTGATCGCGGGCTACAGCTCGGGCGAAATCACTGCATACCGTTACGAAAATGGCCGCACGCTGTGGGGCGATGCGCTTTCCCGCACAAGCATTTCGACGGCGGTCGCTTCGCTGACCGACATCGATGCCAATCCGGTTGTCGATCGCGGACGCGTTTTCGCGATCGGTCAGGGTGGCCGCATGGCTTCCTATGAACTGGTGAGCGGCCAGCGCCTGTGGGAGATCAACGTCGCGGGTATTTCAACGCCCTGGGTCGCTGGCGAATGGGTGTTCGTCGTGACCAGCGACGCCAAGCTGCTGTGCGTCGCCCGCGCCACCGGCAAGATTCGCTGGATCAGCCAATTGCGGCGCTGGGAAAAGGAAAAGAAAAAGGCTAATGCGATCCGCTGGACCGGCCCTGTGCTGGCGGGTGGTCGCCTGGTGCTGGTATCGACGCATGGCGACCTGAACTATGTCGATCCGACAACAGGCTCTGTCCAGAAGTCGGTCGATATGGATCGCTCGATGTCGCTGCCGCCGGTCGTCGCCAATAACATACTCTATATCCTGGCCGATGACGGCCGCCTCACGGCGCTGCGCTAGGATAGCCGCTAAGGAAGGAACGGGCCCTCATCATGCTGCCCACAGTTGCTATTGTAGGGCGGCCCAATGTGGGCAAGTCCACCCTGTTCAACCGGCTCGTCGGCAAGAAGCTGGCGCTTGTCGATGACCAGCCCGGCGTCACGCGCGACCGGCGCGAGGGGCAGGCGAACCTGCTGGGGGTCGATTTCACCGTCATCGACACTGCGGGCTATGAGGATGAAGATCCCCAGTCCCTTCCGGGCCGCATGCGCCTTCAGACGCAGGCGGCAGTCGAAAGCGCCGACGTCGCCCTGTTCCTCATGGATGCGCGCGCAGGCGTCACCCCACTCGATGAAGAAATCGCCCGCTGGCTACGTGAAGGCGATCTGCCGGTCGTGCTGGTCGCCAACAAGGCGGAAGGACGGCAGGGTGGCGACGGTGTGATGGAGGCGTTCAGCCTGGGTCTGGGCGAACCCGTCCCGCTTTCCGCCGAACATGGCCAGGGCATGGCCGATCTGTTCCAGGCCCTCCTTCCCCATATCGACCGCGAGGAAGAGGAAGAGGCTGAGGTCGAACCCAGTGAGGCCGATCTCGAAGCCGCCCCGCTCAAGCTCGCGATCGTGGGCCGTCCCAATGCGGGCAAATCGACGCTCATCAATCGGTTGCTCGGCGAAAATCGCCTGCTCACCGGCCCCGAAGCAGGCATCACCCGCGACAGCATCGCGGTGGATTGGAAATGGACGAGTCCCGACGGCGAGGAACGCCCCGTCCGCCTGATCGACACGGCCGGCATGCGTAAGCGCGCCAAGGTGCAGGACAAGCTGGAGAAGCTCGCCGTTTCCGATGGCCTGAACGCGGTGAACTTCGCCGAAGTGGTCGTGCTTCTCCTCGATTCCACGCGTGGTCTGGAAGCGCAGGACCTCCGCATCGCAGACAAGGTGCTGGAGGAAGGGCGCGCGCTCGTCGTGGCGCTCAACAAATGGGACACGGTAGAGCATGGCTCGGCCCTCTATCAGGGCATCAAGCAGGCGCTCTCTGATGGATTGGCCCAGATACGCGGCGTTCCGATCATGACCGTATCCGGCGCGACCGGAAAAGGCCTGGACGACCTTATCCGTGTTGCGTTCGAAACCCGCACCGCCTGGTCGCAGCGCGTTTCCACCGGGATCCTCAATCGCTGGTTCGAACGCGCGCTGGAAGCCAATCCTCCGCCCGCTCCCGGCGGCAAGCGGATCAAGCTGCGCTACATCACGCAGAACAAGACCCGACCGCCTACCTTCGTGCTATTCGGCACCCGGCTGGACGAGTTGCCCGAAAGCTATCGGCGCTACCTCGTCAACGGCATCCGCAAGGAATTGGGCTTTGGCGCGGTGCCCGTGCGACTGACCCTGCGCAGCGCCAAAAATCCCTATGCCACCAAATGATCCCGTCCATGTCGACGCCAGAGGGATGAAATGCCCCTGGCCCGCCTTGCGCGCCGCGCGCGCGATGCGGGCTACCCACGCAGTGACGATCGAAGCCGACGACCCCAACGCCGCGCGCGAGCTTGAGGCACTGACCCGGCAGCATGGCTGGAAATTCGCTGCGACCACGGCACATCGCTTTGAATTGACGCGCGATAGCAACGGTCAGACCGCTCCAGATCCGGCGGCTTAACCTGCTGTTTACGCTCCGCTTCTATTGTGAAACCGAAACAAGGAGTGTCGCAGGGTGTCATATCAAGAGGCAGAACTGGTCCATCAGGCCGATCTAGCCAAATCCAGATCGGAACTCGGCAGCGCGTTTCTAAGGATTCTGGGCTATTTCCGCGAGGATGGCGACAAGGCTATCGGTGCGATCGAGCAAGCGATGCGCGAGCGCAACGCGGTGGCGCTCGTGACCCCGGCCCACACTCTGAAGGGTGAATCGGCGCAATTCGGCGCGCATCGCCTCAGCAGCATGGCCGAACGGATCGAGATGGTGGCCCGGCGCTGCGTGGAAACACGCGAAGGCCCGGACGAACTGATCGAAGTGATCGTCGGCCTGCGACCCTGCTTTACCGAGACGATGTCCCTGCTCGATCGCGACTCCAATCCGCTGGTCGCGCGGCGCCCGGCTACGTTCGGCCGTCGCAGCGATGCGCCTCAGGGCTTCGGCCGGGCAATCTGATCAACAGCCAAATCAAGTATTGAAATAAAACGGATCATCCCCCCATATGCGGCAGATGATCCGTTTTTCCGTTCTGGACCTTGTCCCCGTCGTCGAGGGAGAAAGCGTCCGCGAAGCGCTGGCCAATGCGGCCGTTTTTGCCGCCCATGCCGAACAGCTCTGCTTTCACCGCTATTGGGTGGCGGAGCATCATGGCATGCCCGGCATCGCATCGGCCGCGACTTCCGTAGTGTTGGCGCATGTCGGTCAGGCGACATCAACCATCCGCATCGGAGCCGGGGGCATCATGCTGCCCAATCATGCGCCGCTGCTGATCGCTGAACAGTTCGGAACTCTGGCCGCGCTGTTCCCAGGCAGAGTGGACCTGGGACTGGGCCGGGCGCCGGGATCAGACCAACGCGTTGCTCAAGCGATGCGGCGGACGCTGGCGGGCGGGCCTGATGAGTTTCCCCGCGATGTCATGGAACTTCAGGCCTATTTCGCTGGCGATTCGCGGCTCGGCTTTCAGGCGACGCCGGGAGCGGGAGAAACGGTGCCACTATGGATCCTGGGGTCCAGCCTCTACGGCGCGCAACTCGCCGCGGCATTGGGCCTGCCCTACGCCTTCGCCTCGCATTTCGCGCCGGGCGCCCTGGACGACGCCATCGCCATCTATCGCCGCGATTTCCGTCCATCGGCTCAGCTCGATCGCCCCTATGTGATGGCTGGATATAATGTGTTCGCCGCAGACACGATGGATGAAGCGCGCCTGCTCGCCACTTCCATGCAACAGGCGTTCGTTCGCCTGCGGACGGGACAACCGGGCAAGCTGCAACCGCCTGTTCCGGGCTATTTTGAAAGCCTTCCCCCCGGTGCGCAGGCAATGCTGTCCGATGTGCTAAGCGCCACCAGCATTGGCAGCCAGGCGGAAGTGGAACGTGACATGGCAGCCTTCATCGATCGAACCGGTGTCGATGAACTGATCATCGGCGGGCAGATTTACGATTTCAACGCGCGCAAGCGCAGCTTGGAGATCGCCATGGCCGCTGCCAAAGCCGTCGCCAGATAGACGGTCAGCCCTCTATCAGACGTCCGCCGCTCAGCACCTTCGCCATGGACGGCCAAGCGCGGCTGAGCATGGATGCCAGCACCAGCACCGCGACCAGCACGAGCAGAGGCTGGATCAACAGATAGGCGGGATAGAAAGGCGAGCCGAGCTTGCCGAACAACGCGCCCAGCACCGGCCCGCCAAGCCAGATCAGGATGAGGTGCGAGCAGAAGAGGAAAAAGGCGTAGGGCTCGATCCGCAGCAGCACGGTCCGCGCTGGGCTGCCCGCAAGCGCCCATGACAAGCGCCAGAAGCACAGGGCGGCGGCGACACGCACCGCAAGATCCAGCAGGCCGATTTCGATCGGCACTCCCGCCGTCGCCTTCAGGGCAAAGTGCAACTGTACGCTCATGAGCAGCAGGAAGGGTAGGACCGCTGCCATCCAGCCAAGCCTTGCCGCTCGTTCAGCCAGGCCAGTGCGTCGCGCCATCATGCCGATCACGAAGAAGAACAGGATCGCAGGCCGCATCAACACGGGCGCCCCCCACCCCATCAGTTGCGACAGGGCCGCAGCGCCAGCAACAGCCCACAGCATCGAAGCTGGCAGGCGGACGAGCAATGGCGCTGCAACCATGCACAGGAACAGGTCGCGAAGGAACGGCATCTGCACGTTGATGTCGGGATTGCGGCTGACGATGAACAATTCCTGGAACAGCCAGTCGGCCGAAACCGGCACGGGCGCCGACAGGCCTAGCCACCAGGCCGCGCCGGACACCAACAGGATCCCCAGACCGTTCCACAGCACCATCGGCAACAGGATAGTCCGCGCCTTGCGCAGCACATGGCTGATCCAGCTCTGCGTCCGCAACGACCCGCCCACCAGCCAGCCCGAAATGACGCCGAGCAGCGGCACCGCACTGCGGCCGAAAATTTCCATCAGCAACCAGCGCAGATTTTCCTGCGGCGTGCCACGGGCTATTTCCAGATCATGGCCATTCAGCCCGGTCCACGCATGGACGTAAACGACGCCCAATATGCAGATAACGCGCGCGATGGCGATCGCATCGGATCGCCGCGCTGCATTGGCCGTCATTATCTGTGGCAAACGAGCATCCTGATCCTCCAACCCGCCTTGGCCGATACGGATGGCAAACGATTCCTGCCATAGCAGGTGTCACGCCTAGCGGCGGAAGGTGGCGATGATGAGGTAAAGGGATCGTTCACAGAATAACTGCCCATTGGGCGCGCCATGGTCTGTGCCTTGATAGCCAATTCTTTACCTCTCCGCAGTTAGACCGGTGGGAAGTCCGGCAGTGCGCCGACTATGGATCGAGAGGGGCGTATGAGCCACATGCCGGGAGTTAGCGAATTCACTCATGCCCCTGCCTATGCGCCGCCGAATTCGGCGGCGGCGATAGGCGGCGTGTTCCAGATAGCCGGTTCCAGTTCCAAAGTGCTGATCGACGCTGCCTGCATCGCCGCACTGGCGCATGATGCCGATCCCTGCATCGCCATGGCCGGGCAGGTTGGCAGCCAGGTGAAGATGCGCGTCGGCAACAGCTGGCTGATCGCCAGCGTGCGCTCGCTGGCGCTGGACCGCCAGGACAAGGGCGTAATTATCGCGGATATCGATTTCCTGGGTGAGGGCGACGAGGAAAAACTCACCGGCCGCATCTACCGCTTCCGCCGCGGCGTGACGCGCTATCCCGCTCCCGGCACCGAAATCTTTCCCGTCTCAAGCGCCGACATGCAGCAGATCTACGCGGCGGATGACCGGCCCCATGTGCAGATCGGCACAGTCTATCCCACTGCTGACACCCGCGCCGCTCTCTATGTCGATTCCATGCTGGGCAAGCATTTCGCGCTGTTGGGTTCGACGGGCACCGGCAAGTCCACCAGCGCCGCGCTCATTCTCCACCGCATCTGCGATCTGTCGCCCGAAGGGCATATCGTGATGATCGATCCCCATGGCGAATATGGGGCCGCGTTCACGCAAAATGGCGCTGTGTTCGACGTGGGCAATCTGGCCCTTCCCTACTGGTTGATGAACTTTGAGGAACATTGCGAGGTGTTCGTCACCTCCCAGGGTTCGGATCGTACAGTAGATTGTGACATCCTTGCCAAGTGCCTGCTCGCCGCTCGTCAAAAGAACCGGCTGGCGGAGAGCATTGGCAGGCTGACAGTCGATTCGCCGATCCCCTATCTGCTGTCTGACCTCACCAACATCCTGCAGAATGAAATGGGGAAACTCGACAAGGGGACCGGCGCCCTTCCCTATATGCGGCTCAAGACCAAGATCGACGAGATCAAGGCCGACCCGCGCTACAGCTTCATGTTTTCCGGCATGCTCGTCGCCGACACGATGCAGGAATTTCTGGCGAAGATCTTCCGCCTGCCTTCTGGCGGGAAACCGATCTCCATCATCGACGTATCGGCCATGCCATCGGACATCACGTCCGTGGTCGTGTCGGTGCTGTCGCGACTGGTGTTCGATTATGCCATCTGGGCACGCGACGAGCAGAAGAGACCGATCCTGCTGGTTTGCGAGGAAGCCCATCGCTATATCCCCAGCACGACATCCGGCTCAGGTCAGGCCGTACGTCGTATTCTGGAGCGGATCGCCAAGGAAGGCCGCAAATATGGCGTTTCGCTTGGTCTCATTACCCAGCGGCCATCCGACTTGGCGGAAGGCGTGCTGTCGCAATGCGGCACCATCATTTCGATGCGCCTCAACAACGATCGCGACCAGGCATTTGTGAAGGCCGCAATGCCCGAAGGCGCGCGCGGTTTCCTCGATTCCATTCCAGCGCTGCGCAATCGCGAGGCCATAATCTGCGGTGAAGGCGTCGCCGTGCCAATCCGCGTGTCGCTGGACAATCTCGAAGAACAACGCCGCCCTGCTTCGGGCGACCCCAGCTTCACCGAACTCTGGCGCCAATCGGGCGGCGAAGCCGACATTCTCGACCGCACGATCACTCGCTGGCGCAGCCAGGGACGCTGAGCCCGTCAGCCCGCAGGCGCCAGCCGCCCTGCGGGCTCGCTTTCCGCACTGATGGTTTCGCGGCATTCTTCCTCATGAACGGGGGTGAGCAGCTTCGCCTTGCGCCAACCGCCATGCAGATAAACGACGCCAGCGAGCAGCAACGATGATCCCGAACTCACGGGGAAGCTCAGCCACAGCGCATCGGAACCCAGATGAGGGTAACCGAAATGATAAAAGGCCAGCCTGACGCCAAGCAGGGTGAAGATCAGGATGAGCAGCGGCTTCACCACGACGCCGTTGGCGCGCATCACCCCGAACAGGATCATGGTGAAACCGAAGAGCATGAAGCTCCAGCTCGCCAGCAACTGCATGTGCCAGGCGGCGTCGATCGCGGGCTGGTTTCTGCCAAGAAAGAGTGACAGCAGCGGGGCGTGAAACAATAGGATCACGCCGATCATCGCGCCGGTGATCAGTAGCAGATAGCCGAGGCCATAGCCGGTGATCCGGCTGATCCTGTCCCACCGGTCTGCGCCGATATTCTGCGCCGCCATGGCGCTGACCGCCGCACCCATGGCCATGGCCGGCATCTGCAAATAGGTCCAGATCTGCTGCGCGGCACCATAGGCCGCCGTGACGAGAAAACCTTCCCGATTGACCAGGCCGATCATGACCAGGCCCGTGGCCGACATCACGATCATCTGCAGGCCCATCGGCAGACCCTTGCCCAACAAGACACGCAGTTGGCCGGGGGCGGGACGGAGATAGTTCAACTCGCGCCTGCGCAGCCGCAGCGGCAGATCCTTGGCATGGATGTAGATGATCAGGCCGATCAAACTGACAACGCCTGCCGCCGCCGTAGCCGCCGCAGATCCGCCGATGCCCATCGCCGGTATGGGCCCCAATCCCAAAATCAGAACGGGATTGAGCACCAGATCGACGGCCACGCTGACGAGCATGAAGATCAATGGCGTGCGCGCATCACCGGTCCCGCGCAGGCCCATCATCATCGTGACGCTGACCAGCGTGGCCGGCATGGCGATGAAGATGACGCGCAAATAGGTGAGCGCCAGGTCGAAGGCTTCGGCCGGGGTCGCAAGCAGGCGCAGCAGGGCCGGAGCGCCAAACCATCCCGCAGTCGCAACGACTACGCCCAACAGGGTGCAGAACCCTATGGCGCTGCCGAATGCCTGGCGGGCGGCGTCCATGTCGCCCCTCCCCGCGGCTTGCGCGATCATCACGGTCGATGCCATGCCAAAACCAAAGACGATGGAGAACATCAGGAACATCGTGATGTTCGCGTTCGCGGTGGCGGCCAGCGCCTGCGGCCCCAGGAAGCGGCCGACCCAGATCGCGTTGATCGACCCATTCAGCGACTGAAGCACGTTGGACGCCAGCGTGGGGATGGCGAACAGCAGCAAAGTCGATGCGATAGGCCCTTGGGTCAGGTCTTTCGCACCGCGCTTTTCAACCGCCATTCTTTGGCCCCTCCCGTTTCGGCGCACAGTTGCCGATCAGGCGAGCCGGTCCAACGCAGCCTTCAGTCTTTCCGCCTCGGCGGCTTTTTCAGCATGGTCCTCGCGCGCCTTGGCCACCGCTTCGGGCTTCGCCTTTTCCACGAAACTGGCATTGGACAGACGACCGGACAGGGAGTCGCGCTCCTTCTCCGCGCTGGCGAGCGCCTTGGCGAGACGCGCCTTCTCCGCAGCAATATCGATAACGCCTTCCAGCGGCAGGATGAATGTCGCTTCATCGACGACGACCTGCGCCGCTCCCCCTTCGACCGCATCGCCGAAGGACAGGCTTTCAACCCGTCCGATGCGCGCGAGCGCCCCGCCCTGGCGATCTATCCGGCGGCGCGTCTCCTCTGACGCGTCATGCACCACCACGGCGAGCTTGGCGCCCGGCGGCACGTTAAGTTCGGTGCGCGCCGTTCGCATCGCGCTGATCAGGCGGATCAGCCAGTCGATCTCGGCCTGCGCCTCGCTATCCACCGCGTAAAGCGCCTGCGGCCACCGGGCCACGATCAGCTCGTTTTCGCGCGCGCCGGTCAGGTTCCATAACTCTTCGGTGATGAACGGCATGAAGGGATGCAGCATCACGAGTATCTGGTCGAACGCCCAGCCCGCGACGGCGCGGGTTTCCTCATCCATCGACCCCTTCGTCAGTTCGATATACCAGTCGCAAAACTGGTCCCAGACGAAGTGATAGATGGCGTTGGCGGCCGCGTCGAAACGCAGTTCGGCCATCGCGGTGTCGATCGCCTGCACGGTCGCGATCGTCTCGGCGATGATCCAGCGGTTTGCCGGAGCTTCCGCGTGGGGCGCTTCATGGGCCGTCGAGGCCGTGACGCCATTGGATTGCAGGAAGCGCGCCGCATTCCACAGCTTGGTCGCGAAGTTGCGATATCCCTCGACGCGCTTCTCATCCATCTTCACATCGCGGCCCTGGCTTTCCATGGCAGACATGAAGAAACGCAGCGCGTCCGCGCCGAACTTGTCGATCAGGCCGAGCGGATCGACGACATTGCCCTTGGACTTGGACATTTTCTGCCCATCCGCCGCGCGCACCAGCCCATGCAGGTAAAGTTTGCGCCACGGCACATCGCCCATGAACTCCATCCCCTGCATCGCCATGCGCGCATCCCAGAAGAACAGGATGTCAAAACCGGAAATCAGCAGGTCGTTGGGATAATGGCGGTTGAGCGTCTCGCTCTGCTCGGGCCAGCCCAACGTACCAAAAGGCCAGAGCGCGGAGGAGAACCAGGTGTCGAGTACGTCGGGGTCGCGGGTGAGCCTCCTGTTACCGGCAAGCGCCTGCGCTTCCTGTTCGCTTTCCGCGACATAGGGATTGCCGTCCTCGTCATACCATGCCGGAATCTGATGCCCCCACCACAGCTGACGCGACACACACCAGGGCTGGATATTCTCCATCCAGTTGAAGAAGGTCTTTTCCCAAGTCTTGGGAACGATCTCGATCCGCCCGTCACGCACCGCCTGCATTGGGGCGACTGCCAGCTTTTCAGCATCGACATACCATTGGTCGGTCAGCCACGGTTCGATCACCACGCCCGAACGGTCGCCAAAGGGCGTCTGGATGGTCCGCGGCTCGGCATCGGCCTCGACTTCTTCGCTATCCTTCGTCTTGCTGACATGCGGCACCAGCATGCCCAGCGCCTTCATCTCCGCCACCACCAGCTCACGCGCGCCATCGACGCCGTCACGCTTGAACCGATGCAGGCCCAGGAAGCGCTCGGGGATCAGGCCGTCAGTCGTCTGGATAACATTGGCGTCGGCATCGAACATGTTGAGCATGTCGGCGGCCTTGAACCCCGCGCGCTTGCCCACTTCAAAGTCGTTGAAGTCATGCCCCGGGGTAATCTTGACCGCGCCCGAACCCAATTCCGGGTCGGCGTATTCATCGGCCACGACCTGGAACCGGCGGCCGGTAATCGGCTGGAGGATGTCCTTGCCGATGACATCCTTGTAACGCGGGTCGTCGGGATGAACGGCGACGGCCATGTCCGCCAGCATCGTTTCAGGCCGCGTAGTCGCGACGACGATATGGTCCGCGCCGTTCGCCAGCTTCACGCCATCGGCGAGCGGATAGCGGAAATGCCAGAAACCGCCCTTCACTTCCTTCGTCTCGACCTCAAGGTCCGAGATGGCTGAGCGGAAATGCGGATCCCAGTTCACCAGCCGCTTGTCGCGGTACAGCAGACCGCGTTTGTGCAACTCCACGAAAACCTTCAGGACGGCCTTTGAAAAGCCTTCGTCCATCGTAAAGCGCTCATTGGCCCAATCCATCGAGCAGCCCAGGCGACGAAGCTGGCGTGTGATCGCGCCACCGCTTTCCGCCTTCCATTTCCAGACCTTTGCAACGAAATCATCGCGCGAAAAATCGGTGCGCTTCTGCCCCGCAGCGTTGAGCTGCCGTTCGACGACCATCTGCGTCGCGATCCCCGCATGGTCGGTGCCCACGACCCACAATGCGTCCTTGCCCCGCAGCCGCTCATACCGGATCACGATGTCCTGCAGCGTATTGTCGAGCGCATGGCCGATATGCAGGCTGCCCGTCACATTCGGCGGCGGGTTGACGATCGTGAACGGCTCGGCCTCAGGACGTTCGGGCCGGAACAGGCCCTTGCTTTCCCAATGGGCGTACCAGCGGGATTCGATTTCGGCGGGGTCAAATGTTTTGGGCAGTTCGGTCATGGGAAGGCGCCTTAATGCCCCTTCCCCGACCATTCCAGCGCTTTTACCGCTTGGGCTGGGTCGGCCCAATCCCGCATCAAAGCGCAGGCCGCCCCGCAGAAGCGGTTTAGCGGCTGGTGATCCGCGCGATCTCCCTCGCCACCATGTCCTCGACCAGCGCCGGCAGACGAGCGTCCAGCCATTCCTTGAGCATTGGCTTCAGCATCGAGCGGACCAGACCATCGAGCGTGTTGTCCTCTCCATCCTTGGGCGTGACCAGCATGGAGGACAGCGTCGACAGGGAATGTCGCGCGGCGACTTCGCTTTCCACGGACAGGATCGACGCGTCCTCCGCCACCGCTTCGGGGAGCGGCGCGCGCGATGTCTTATGGGCAGGCATCACTTCCTCCGCTCCAACCTCGTCGGTCAGTTCCAGCACTTCATCGATAACAGGATCGGCAGGATCGGCGGATTTGGCGCCCTGTTTAGACGCAGCATCGGACTTGCCGCGACGCGATACAGACTGCGCAGCCTCCTCGCCTTCCTCCGCAATAATGCGCTTGATGGACGAGAGGATGTCCTCCATCGAGGGTTCCTTGCTCATGTCGCCCATGAATTGCCCCTGTTAACCTTAAGGTTGTTGAGCCAACCCAGCAGGCACATTGGCATTTTGTGCAGGCGTGTCAACGGTTCGCGTCGCCTGAGGCCCAGCTGCAGAGTCGAAATCCCAATCGAACCACTTGCCCCTGACCCGGTCATAATTAACCATGGGGTTGTAGAGAGCGCCCGTTTCCAGGCTAAGATCGTCCGCCTCGGCATGCCCCATTGCCGCCAACAGGCTGAATCCCGCCACATAGGCATTGCGCCGCGCGGAAACCAACTGGACCTTGGCGTTGAGCGCTTCCTGCTCCGCATTCAATATGTCGAGAATGGTGCGGCTGCCCACCGAATTTTCCGCACGCACTCCTTCCAGCGAAAGGTTGGCCGCCTCCACCGCCTTCTGGTTCGACTCGATGCTTTGCAAGGACGCCTGCCAGCTTGCGTATGCAGACCGCGTCTGGGCGATGACCCCGCGCTCCACTTCGATTTCCTGCTCGATCGCCTGCGATTCAAGCGCCTGGTTCTGCCGCACCTGCGCGGCCGGGCGGCCACCCTGATAGAGCGGAAGGCGTAAAGTCGCGCCTGCAACGACCTGTTTGTTGGTCTGCGAGGGATCGGGATCGTTGGCTTCGTTAAGCGACCCCAGATAGTGCGTGTAACTGCCCTGCGCGAAGCCCGACAAGGTGGGCAGCACGCCTGCCTTCGCCACCTTCACATCATAACGCGCCGCTTCGCGCAGCTTGCGGGCGGAAATAATGTCAGGATTGTCGGCCAGCGCGACCTGCACCGCCGTTTCCGGCGTGGCGGGAAGGCCCGGCAGCGGTGGCGGCGGCTCCAGGTCGTCCGGGGCGCTGCCCACAAGCGCGATGTAATTTTCCCGGCTCGCGATCAGGTTGGCCTGCGCCGTCTGCAAGTCCGACCGCGCGAGCGCCAGGCGCGATTCGGACTGGGCTACGTCAGTGCGGGTGAGATCACCCACCTCGAAACGGTCGTTGGTCGCCTGAAGATTAACGCCGAGCGCGCTGACATTCGCCTCATTGAGCGACACAACGGCACTGTCCCGGATGACATCCATATAGGCGGCCACGACCTGGGAAAAAATCGATGCTTCCGTACCGCGGAGATTGGCCTGACCAGCTTCCACCCGGACCTTGGCCGCCTTCACGCCGTTACGAACGGCGCCGCCCTGATAAATGGGCACGTTGATGCTCGCGGTGCCATTGAGCGACCGGCTGGGCGTCAGGAATGCGCGCGCTGGCTTTACCAACAATTCCTGGAATTCGGTGGTGGTGGAGATATCGGGCCGCCCGTCCGCCTTGCGGATCGGCACATTTTCATCGGTCGCGCGCTGCTGCGCGCGTGTGCCCGTCAACGTGGGGTTGGAAAGATAAGCCCTGGCCAGCGCGCCCTGGAGCGTTTCGGCGCGCACGGTCCCAGCGTTGAGCAACAGCAAAACCGTGGCGGCGGAGTGCCGAAAGAACACCTGCTTTGCTGTCATGACTCCCCCGGGCCTGTTAAAAAACGAAACGCTCCGGCGCTGAAAAACCGGGCAGAACAACCATCTCCAAATCCGCCAGACTGGCAAGGCCAAGCACGCCCGACACCACCCGCCCGCTGCACAGCCGCGTGACGCCTCGCTCGACAATACCCGTAACGACGCGCGCGCCATCGGCAAGTTGCTGAACGAGCGCGGCGGGCACTTCCTCCACGGCTCCATCAATGAACAGCAGATCGTAGAGCGCATTATCAGGAGCACCTGCAGCGAGCGGACCACGCACGACAGTAGCTGCGGAGCCCAGCAGCTGCGGCCCATCGCTGGCCTCCACGGCGGTGACCTTCGCCCCGAGCTCCGCCAGAAGAGCGGCGCTGTAGCCGGTCGCGGCGCCGATCAGCAGGACGCGGTCGCCCTCTTCAACCTGCGCTTCCGTCAGCAGGCGCCCGGTCACCAGCGGCGGATTGAGCGCACGCCCGTTTTCCAGCGGGATCGGGCGATCGACATAGGCCATCGCCCGGCGCGCGACCGGCACGAAATCCTCGCGCGGCACGTGCGCCATTGCGGCGATCACGCGCTGGTCATCGACATCGCTGGTACGAAGCTGGCTTTCGACCATTGCGGTCCGCATCGATGAAAAATTCTGATCGGTCACGACACTTCCTCGATTGGCACAACTGTATTGGGAAGACAATACAGCGCTGACGATACCGGACCTCTAGATCACGCGACCAGCAACGCCAAGCAGCTTTCCATATCGATGAACGAGAATCTTGAAGCGATGCGCCATTGTCGCGCTTGACTTTGGAACAAAAGCCTCACATCTGCGGCGTCCCACATGCGCATGGCCCGATGGCGGAGTGGTTACGCAGAGGACTGCAAATCCTTGCACGCCGGTTCGATTCCGGCTCGGGCCTCCATTGCAGCTTCCAGAGCCGTCCATAACCGTCTGGAATTGCCTGATTTCTGCCGTTTTTTTGTGCTAGACTTGCCAAGCAAATCCGGACGGCTCCATCCTCTTCCGAGTACAATGTGGGTACAGATGATGGACCGTCCGCCGAGCACCGTTTGGGAGGTCTATCATGGCAGAAGGTGACAGTCGCAGAAAGGCCTCACCGCAAACGCGGTGAAAAACGCTAGGCTCAAGGAGAAGCCGTACAAGCTCTCCGATCGTGATGGCCTTTACCTTCTCGTAAAGCCGACCGGTGTCCGGTACTGGCGCATGAATGAGGTTGCAGCGGATGCGCGATCATGTCCCAAAAAAGGTTTGCCCGCCATGGTGTGACCGCCAATCATGCGGATCGATTATTATTCGCTGAGCTCGCCGTAAGGTCGGGGCTGTCAGGCAACGAACGCCGACCATTCGGTCAACCAGAGACGAGATCCAACCGCCTGATACCTGCCCTTCGTTCATCGGTTATCCGAATAGTCGTTAGAGTGAAACGGTTCTCAGTGCCGTCTCATCTTCAGGTCACCGTCTTCTGATCGGCGTCCGATCGTAGCATGGCCGGATCGATCAGCTCCTCGAGGAACAGGGCGATCAAGGACGACTGCGAACCGACCCCGGCCTTGGCATACACCCTCGTGAGCTGCGCCCTCACGGTGCCCGCCGCAGCCCCTCTAAGCTGCGCAATGTCATGCACGTCGCATCCCTTGAGCGCGAAGAGCGCCACGTCTGCCTCGGCCTTCGTCAGCTTCCACTGCGCAAAGCGCAGCTGGATCAGTTCGGCGGCCGCGCCCCTTGCAATGGCGACGGCGATCTCGTCCTGCCGCGCGGCAACAACAAGCGATCTGACATGAAGCGCGCCCAGCACCACCGCCGCGAGCAGAGCAATGGCCGCGGCCCCCTCGATCATTACATGGCGGCCGAAGCTTTCGCCGACCATGTCACCCGCAAAGTCGACGAGGAAGAAGAGCGTCGCCAGAGCCTGCAAGGCCACGACGATCGTCATCGCCGTGGCCTGCCGTTCTAGGGTGCGCGCTCGATTGATCATGAGCGGTGGTTAGCGGTGCCCCGGAAGCATCGCCAGAACAACTTGTCGACCGCGGCGGCGCGTCTCAAAGATCACCCCGGCGATGTGGAGCAGGATGAGGACATACAGCAGGTTGGCTGCCGTCTCGTGGATCTCAGCGAGCGGTCCTTCCTCACCTTCTTCGCCACCTTCCTTACGTTCGCCGCCAGACCGCAGGTCTGCGCCCTCATCGCGGTCATCCTGCTCCGTAGCCTCCCGGACATCAATCGACTTGCTGTAGCTCTCGGACGCAGCGCCTGCTTCCCCATGCCGCTCGCTCGTCCCGGGTAGACCGGCCATTGCAATGCCAGTGACGATGATGACGAGCAGACAAGACCAGATCGCATAAACCATGAGAGCGCCCAGTGGATTGTGGGACGGGTGCTCGCTCTTTCGGCCCCCACGAATCTCGCGGATATGGGCCAGCGCACGGGATGGGCTGAACGGAAAGGCGGTGAAGCGCGCCTCACCCGGCCCGATCAGTCCCCAGAGCAGCCGCAGGGCCAGAATGGCGGCCAGAGCATAGCCCACCCAGATGTGGACGCTCGATCCCTCTTCAGTCACGATCGCGTTGGCCAGCACGGCCAGAACGATGGACCAGTGCGTCAGCTTGACGACCGGATCCCATCGATGGGGTCGGCTCGTCTCACTCGTCATCGTCGTCCTCCTTTCCAGATTTCGCGCCGATGTGATGCTTCGCTTCCTTCGCGTGCCGTTTTACATCGGATGCCTGGTCCCGCCTTTGATTTCGCTCATCGAGGTCTTGGTCCTCCTTCTCTGCCACGGATGTCTGGGCGGACTGAGACTTCGCAGCGGGTGCGGGCGTTTTGGCGGCGAGAAGCGAACCGCGATCGCGCCGCATAGAAGTGCCGCGAGGGAGAGGGATAAAGCGCCCATCGAAAGCTCCTTTGACATTGAACTGCGCCAAAGATGTTCGGCATGTCCGGAAGCACCATCGGAGCGCCGCTTACAGACCGGTAAATAAGCAAGTGCTTAGAGGAGCGGACTGCACGGCGATCTACCGCTGCTGGATCCCGTCAGCTTATTGCGGACTTGAACCCTTCGGGGACCGTCTCAGCAGCTTGGGAAAGTCGGGATGTCTTGGCTGCATCGAGGCAACCGGTTCGATCGCAACGGCCTCGCACTCGGCATGCATTGCAACCCTCTTGCACGACCACCTCTAACGCATCTCGAACAGTTCCTGATGAAAGTTATCTCCGGGTAATCCTGCCTCCGTCATGGCCGTGTAGAGTGCATCGCCAAAGCCAGCCGGTCCGCAAAACCAGATATCCGCATCGATCCAGTCCGGAACGATTTCGACGATGCGCTCCAGGGTGAGCAGGCCATCCTTTGGCGTGACCAGCAGATGGAGGTTCACATGGCTACTGGCCGCGAGATTCTGCACCTGGGCGACGAAAGCCTCGTCGTGCGCGGCGGTTGAATAGAAAAGGTGAACCTTGCCCTCCTGCGGCTCCTGGGTCCGCGCGAGGTATTGGAGGCGGGCCATGAAAGGCGTGATGCCCACCCCGCCGGCGATCCAGATCTGCCGATCGGCAGGGCCTCGGAAATCGAACCGGCCATAGGGGCCTTCGATGCTCACGGCTTGCCCGACATGCAGCAGTTCCGGCAGCCTGCGGGTATAGTCGCCCAATCCCTTAATGCTGAAGACGAGATGCCCATCATCCTTCCAGGCCGATGAGATGGTGAAGGGGTGCGCGCCCTCTCGATTGCCGGCCTTCAGGAATGCGAATTGTCCCGCCTGATGCTCTGGCCAAGCGGTCCCCACATCCACAGCGACGTCGAGCATGGCATTCCCAGGATAGAGCGTCAGACGCTTGATCTTGCCCACCGCGCGCCGCGACTTGCCGATGCGTCTGAAAAGGGCGGTGACGGCCGCAAGGGTCCCCAGGACCAGCAGAATGGCCATGACCATCCCGATCGGCGCCGTCCAATAATCGCGATCCATGAGGACGACCGCATGGAAGACGAGGACCAGGAAGAGCGGCGCCATGAGCCGGTGCGCGCGGAAGAACCAATGATAGGGGACCCGCTTCCAGAGCGCGAGCGCGATGAGCAGGATCAGCAGATAGAGCGCCGGCTCTCCCACTCCCACAGCGGCGCCGTGCAGCTTGTCGAGGAGATCGGGCGCTGGTGCCGGACCCGGCGGACGGTTGCGCACCGGCCGGCTCAGCCAGCCCCAGCCGATCATCCAGCGCGGCGAGATTTCAAGCAGCCAGTGAATGATGGCCAGCGCAACGCCCGTGATGCCGAACCATTTGTGCAGGCGATAGAATTTATCCAGCCCGCCCAGCAGCGGCTCGATCTGCACGGGGCGCGCGGCCAGTACGAGACCAAGCGCCATGAATCCCATCGCCAGGATGCCGCTGAGGTAAATGAGTTGGTGGCGAATGGCCCAGAAACCGCCGGTCACGGGCTGGCTGGCAGGCTGACGATCCATAAAGCTGCAAGCAGAAGAGCGAGAGCGGGCGCTATCAATCTCAATCGTGCAAGTCTCATCAATTGCTCTCCGGATGCGCGGCATGTGCGGGAATGAGGGGCCTGGAGCGATCCTGTCGTCTTTCACTCAGCGCTCGCTGATGTCTTTCTTGCGCTGGAGATATTCCTCGGGTCGATCTCGCCCCGTGCATAGCGTTCATCGAGCTGATCAAGGGCAGTCGGCCGCGGCTTGCCGTCGGTCTTTTGCTCACCGCTCATCATCTGGCGCACCAGAACGAATGTGATCACCGTGATCGCAACGAGGATCAAGAGCGAGAAAAGGCCATGGACGATGCCCCAGGCGCCCCAGCCCGGCCCCATCATGTAGCCGCCGCCATCGTGCATGCGCCAGCCATAGCCTGACTGGACCTGCAGCAATGCAGGCAGCTCTGGAATGTGCATCGACATCGCCGTTCTCCATCACATTTGTCAGCAGTTGCTGCCGGTCCGATGTGCCTCCGGTTGCCGGCGAGCCCCACGGCGGTGTCCACCAGTCCATCGGGCGTTTGGGTAGTCAAAGTCTCTCGATCACGGACCTGAGCTTTTCGCGGACCGTCTCTGCTGCCTGCGCCAGTGCTGGGCTGTCGATGGCCTGCATCGAGGCAACAGGATCGATCGCAGCGACCTCGCACCTACCGTCCTCGGTCTCCTGAACGATCACGTTACAGGGAAGCATCGTGCCGACCTTGTCCTCGAGCGAGAGTGCTTCGTGAGCTAGGGAAGGATTGCATGCCCCCAATATCCGGTATTTGCGGAAGTCGATGGCGAGCTTGTCCTTGAACGTCTTTGTCACATCGATTTCTGTGATGATACCGAAACCCTCTTGCTTCAGGGCGTCGGTGGTACGCGCAACAGCTTCATCAAAGCCGACGGTGAGCGTCTTGGCAAAATAGTAAGTCATCTATGGCCTCCAAACAGGGCGCCGAAACTGAGACAGTTATAGAGCTGCGCCATTGGTCAGCCTGTTAGGAAATGCCCGTAGAGCCCTTCGGCACATCTGCCGGACGGCCAGCGCCGCGAGTTGCCCTCAACTCGCGGGTGGGATGAGCGGCTGTGCAATTAGCAGGGCCAACGGCTCCGCAGCGGCTTAGGCTCGACCGCCTGCACCGTCCTCTCTCAAATCGAAAGCGTCGCGAGGGCTTCTTCCGCCTGAGAAGCAGTCGTAAAAACGCTTATTTGAGGCACTTAGAAGCTGCCCTACATTCATCTTTGATTGGAGTGCTAATGGGCGTTGAAATCGAAGGCGGACGAAGCCGAGGCCTCTCGGGCCGCGGCAAAGCGTGGCGACGGCAAGGAGCTTAGCGCCTTGAACGCGGTGCCACCCGCATGCCGCAAGCGAATTAATCTTCACTTTTCTCCGTGCTTTCGTCTTGTCGCTGAAGAACGGCGTCGTAGTCGCGCGCTATCGGCATGCGTCCTCTCGCCTGCGCTTCGGCGATGATGTCCTGATACGGCTCGCCGTGCTCCACAAGGGCGCCGCCGAAGATCACCTGCCGTAAACAGGCCGCGACCACCAGGCCCATGTCGCGGATCGGATCTTCCCCGTAGCGCCGGTAATATTGGCCGTATTTGCTCGACTCGTAGACATCAGGCGCGCCGCCATGGACAACCGAAGCGCGGATCTTCATCAGTAGCTGCAGGCGGCGAGCGTCGAGCGGCCCAATCGCCCTATCGACTCCCTCGAGCACCGCAGCGGTAGCGCGCCCATCTTCCCCGAACAGAGCCTCGAGCGCCATGCAAAGTAGCGGGAAGCGCTCCGAGGCACCCAAGCTCCAGGCCCGGTAATAGTATTGAAGCGCGCTCAACTGACGCCGCGCTGAGCGTTCCTCTGACACAAGCAGATCGGCGAGCACCGCCAGCCAGCCATGGTCACGCGCGCCGATGACAATATCTTCCGAGATCGGCGGGGTGAGCGAGTCTCCGAATGAAATCGAAAAGCTCTGATCGATCACGCAATGCCCGCCCCAGACGCTGCGCCCGGAGAACATATGCCGATAGGCAAGAGACGGAGTCAGCGCGACCGCGCCGAGGACCGCACGGGCACGTTTTGCGGCCGAGGCGCGGTTCGCCGAGCGCAGGCCGAGCCAGGACGCAGGCCGCTCGCTGCGCATGCGCGCATCGACGAGCGGCGGAAAAAGCTCAGGCGCAAGCTCGCGCGGCGACGGATCGAACTCCTGCGCCAGTCCGGCAGGCGGGCGAAGGAAGACAGCCGCCGCGGAAAAGTCGGCCTCGACCCGGATTGTCACCAGCGGGAAAATCACCATCACTTCCGGCGCGGTGAAGACCGGGCTAGCGCGCAGCGCCTCCGAGAGACGCATTCGCGTCGCGGCGTCGCAGGTTGGAAGGTAGCTCGCCGCCTGCGCGGCGAACGGCACGCCGACTGAGCACAGCGGATAATGCCGCTTCGCGAAATCGGAGAGCATGTCCATGATGTCCGAAATAGAAAGGTCGCGTAGATAGGCCGCCCCAGCGCTGCGGGCATGAAGCGCGGCGGCGACGAGCTTGCGGCGCGAGAAGAAAACCGTGACGTAGAGGCCATGCAATTGCCATTGCTTACCGCTGGCGTTGAACTGGTGCTCCATCCCGTCTTCGCCGACCATGCTCGACATGGAATCGAGCAACAGTTCTATGGTTTCCAGAGAGGGATCGGACATGACGGGCGTATAGCGCAATGCGCCTAGCCTGCCATCCATACCAACTCGCGAAATGCGCGGTCACCGCCAACATAGCGGTCCTTCCGGCGATCCGCCGACGCTCCTACAAGTCGCCATTCGTTCATCCTGCAACCCAGCGGTGGCATCCCCCGAAGCCGGCACCCACCGCCGCTAAGAGACTCATCGCAGACGATTGTCGGACCCACCTCACGCGGCAGGTCGAGCTAAAATAACTTAGGCGCGTCGGTCAGCGGCTGATTAAACCGCGATGGCTTGCTGCACTCGACCATCTTGCCCGAAAATCCTCAGGTAGCGCTCGATTTCGGTAGGATCGCCGGTCGCCTTGGAAGGATTGTCGGAGAGCTTCACGGCATGACGCCCGTTGGCGCTGGTTACCTTGGCAACGAGCGAGATCGGCTCCAGCTCGTGCCCGCCGTCGGGATCGCAGCCTCGAAAGTCGTTGGTGAGGTTGGTGCCCCAGCCGAAGCTCATCCGCACCCGACCATGGAAGTGACGATACGTCGCTTCGATGCTGTCGACATCCATCCCATCGGAGAAGATCAGCAGCTTGGTGCGAGGGTCGCGGCCATGCGCCTCCCACCAGGCAATGATCTGCTCGCCGCCCTCGATCGGAGGCATGGAGTCGGGACGGAAGCCGGTCCAGTCGGCGAGCCAATGGGGGGCGTTGCGCAGAAAGGCGGTGGTGCCGAAAGCATCCGGGAGCGCGATCAGGAGGTTGCCGTCATAGTGTGCCTGCCATTCCTCCAGCACCCGATAGGGCGCAGCCGCGACGCCAGCATCGTCATCGGCGAGAGCGGACAGCACCATCGGCAACTCGTGCGCGTTGGTGCCGATCGCCTCGAGGTCGTTGTCCATCGCGAGCAGCACGTTCGAGCTGCCAATGAAGCGCGTGCCCAAACCCTCCTTGAGCGCTTCGACGCACCAGCGTTGCCAGAGGAAGCTGTGGCGGCGGCGGGTGCCGAAGTCTGAAATGACGAGGTCGGGGAGCTCGCGCAGCCGTTCGACCTTTTCCCAGAGCTTAGCCTTGGCGCGAGCATAGAGCACGTCGAGCTCGAAGCGGCCCTTGCCTTTGAGCGCTGCCCGCGAACGCAGCTCGTTGACGATGGCGAGCGCCGGAATCTCCCACATCGTCGTATGCGTCCACGGCCCCTCGAACTGCAGTTCGAATTGACCGTCGATCGTGCGCAGCTCGTAGTCGGGCAGCCGGAAATCGGCGAGCCATTCGATGAAGTCCGGCGCGAACATGCGCTGCTTGCCGTAGAAGCTGTTGCCAGCGAGCCAGATCAGCTCCTTCCTGGAGAAGCGGACCGTGCGCGCGTGGTCAAGCTGCTCGCGCAGCTCCGTCTCGTCGATCACGTCCGCCAATCGCACCGACTTGCTGCGATTGATCAGCGAGAAGGTCGCCTGCACGTCCGGATGCAGATGCCGGATCATCTGCAGCATCAGCAGCTTGTAGAAGTCGGTGTCTAGCAGGCTTCGGACGATCGGATCGAGCCGCCAACCATGGTTATAGACGCGCGTTGCGATATCAGTGACGGGCATTGGTCGATCCTCAGCCGGTGACGAGGTGAAGGGCGTGGGCAGCGGGTGCCACGGATACGCGGCGACCCCAGTCGAACACCAGAAAGTCCTGCTCCATGCCGTCTGCGAAGATCACGCCGCCATCGTTCATCCGCGAGGTAACCTCGATCGGCTCGTCGGCGAGTTTGCCCGCACGTATGCTCGTGCAGGTTGCAATGCTTGGAAAGGCCTCGCGGACGAAATAGGCGACGGCGCGCTCCTCGGGCGCTAAGGATAGGTGTGTCCCCATCGATTCCATGACCGAACGGGCCCAGCCCGTGGCGCCGGTTCCCGACGCTACGATAAGGCCGCTGGAGCTATGGTCCTCCCGACTGCTGCCGACTGCGATGCTGTAGCGGGCAGACTGGTGGCTGCGATGGCCCACGAACACTTCGTTGAGCGCGAGCAAGTGCTCGCCAGTATCGAGGCGGGCGTCGACCATCGTGCGGCGCTCGATCGGCGCCTGACCCGCGGCGCCGGCGCGAAGCAGGTCAGTCAGATGCCCCACGGGCACGCGGACGAGAATGCCGTCATAGAGATCGGGCGACGGGTTCACGCCCAGCACGGGCTGGCCGGCGAGATATTTGGCGACGTTGGCGACCAGCCCGTCCTGACCGACCGGCACGATCACGTCCTCGGGACCGAACAGGAACCGATCGAGGTCGGGGCGGCGCACATGGGCCTGCCGCCAGTCGTTTGGCACTGCCAGCCGCGCCTGTTTCAGCGCATCGTGCAGCTGGCGGTCGCGGTCCTCGAGCGTCTCGATCCGCTGGCCCCGCGTCTCGAGGAAGAACCGCGCCTGCTCGCGCGTCGCATGGCGCGCGAGCAGCAGTTCATAGTCGCTTTCCCGAGTGACGAAGACCGCGCGAGGGCTGTTGGTCGGCATCGCGCCCTCACCGGGCCGGAAGCGCAGGCGCTTCGCGGCGGAACTCGCCGACGAGGCTGGCGAGCAGATCGGGCGTGACGTTCAGATGCTCGATCGTATCCAACTTGCCCGCCAGATCGCGCGCAGCGAGCCCAAGCAGGACGGCGGGCGGCAGATCGCGATAGACTGCGATATGCGCCTGCTCGGCCTCTGCCTTGGCGCCCTCCACGGTGCGGATGCGCTCCGCCTCGGCCGCCGCCTCGACCTGCTGCGCCTCGGCGAGGCCCGTCGCGCGCGTGCGGGCGTTCGCGGCTTCCTCCGCGATCAACTGCTGCTCGCGGCGGGCGAGCTCGGTACGGTTGGCGAGCTCGTTCTCGGCGATGGCACGCTCCTTCTCGACGGCGAGCGCCCGGCGTTCGAACGTCGCCTGATCCGCCTTTTGCTGGAGCGCCTCGAAGGTCGGCGTCTGGAGCGCGCGTTCCAGTTCGGCGCTGGGCGCGAGGTTGGTGAGCCGGATCGCGACGACTTCGAGGCCGATCTCGCCCAGCGCGGGATCGTGCGCCAGTGCCCCCTGGAGCGCGCCGCGCAAGGGCTCCGGCCCCGCATCGAGCAGCGCCTGCACGGGTGCATGTGCGAGATATTGGAGTACCGCCTGATTGACCAGGCCGGCAAGGCGCGTTTCGATGCGCTGGATGGGCTCAGCGGTCCAGCTGCCGTTGCGCAGGTCGATCGTGAAGTCGATGCGCGCCGCGAGCAGCTCCGGATCGGCGACGCGCCACGTCAGCGTGCCCTGTATCGCGACGGCCTGGAAATCCTGGCTGCGGCCCTTGACGAACAGCGCCATCTCACGGTCGTCCATCGGCAGCTCGGCGATGCTGGCGGTCTCCGGGCGGAACCAGAAGACGAGGCCCCGCCCGCTCTGCCGCACCCGGCCCTTGCGATATCGGATGACATGGCTGCTTGCGTCGGCGCGCAGCTGCGCGGCGAAACTGAAATTGCGGACGTGGGCCATCATTGTTCCCCTTCTGCTTGACGGTATTGATAGAGTTCGGCCGGACGGAACGACGCACCGGTCTCGCGCTCGCCTGTCGCTTCCAGCCAGCCGCGATCCAGCATGCGGCGGCGAAAGGCGGGCTTGTTGAGCTTGGTGTCAAGGATGGCTTCGTAGATGTCCTGCAAGGCGCGCAACGTGAAACGCTCGGGCAGGAGCGCAAAGGCGATCCCGGAGTAATCGAGCTTGCCGCGCAGGCGACGCACCGCGAGGCTGAGCATCGCGCCGTGGTCGAAAGCGAGGTGCAACGGATCGCCGTCACCGATGCGTACCTCGATAGGGCCGCCTGTCTCGCCGGGCCATGGTACGGTGAGTTCCGCGAGCGCCAGCTCGGGGGCGGATTTCAGCGCAGCCGCGAAGCGGTCCGCCGGAAGGAGTGCGAAATAGGCGACGCTGATGATCCGCGTCCGCGGGTCACGATTGACCGCCCCGAACGTATAAAGCTGCTCGATATAGGCATCCGACATCCGCGCCTTCGCGGCGAGGATGCGATGTGCTGCCTCATCGAGGCTTTCGCCGATCCCGACGAAGCCGCCGGGCAGCGCCCATTCCCCGGCAAACGGGTGTTGGTCGCGTCGCGTCAGCAACACGGCAGGCGCGCCATCGACCACGCTCATCAGGATCAGATCCACGGCGACGGACGGGCGTTCGTATGCGGCGGGATCATAGTTTTCCAGAAAAGCAGCTTCGTCCATCGACTCGACCTTATATGCGTTATGCGCTTTACTTATGCGTGAATTGCGTATATGTCAAATGCCAAGGAGGTGCCCTATGACGGGTTTCGTGATCGTGGTGGACATGCAGCGGGATTTCGTGGCCGCCGACGGGGCGCTGCCGGTGGCTGAAGCGGAGGCGATCGTATCACCAATGAAAGCATGGCTTGCGCGTCTGCGTACCGAAGATGTGGCTGGCGTGCTCTTCACGGCGGACACGCACGTGCCTGAGATCTATGTGGCTTCGGCGGAGGCCGAGCAGTTTCCGCCACATTGCGAGAAGGGCACGCCGGGATGGGAGAATGTGCTCGATCCAGACGCGATCGATCCTGCCGTCCCGGTCTACCTCCTCGAAAAGGGCGTGTTCGACATGTGGGCCGAGCCCGGTCTCACGGTTACGGCGGTCGCGACAGGTGAGCAGGTTCCGCGGGACACTTACTTTGCGAAGCTAAAGGCGCGGGGCGTCACCGAAGTGACGGTGATCGGCGTCGCTGCCGACTATTGCGTACGCTGGGCAATCGAGGGTCTCGTCGCGCGTGGATTCACGGTCGAAGTGCCGATGGGGCTTACCCGCGGCATTGCGCGACCGATCGAGCAAGTCATCGCCGATGACTTTGCGGACGCACCGGTCCGACTGGAGGCGGCGGTATGATTGTCCTGTGGCGCGTCTCGAACCACTGCAATCTGGCATGCCCGTTCTGCGCCTATGACAAACGTCTCGCCCTGCCGCGCGAAGAGGCGGACCCGGCGCAGGTCGCGCAGCTTATCGACCTGCTCGGCGCGTGGCGGAGCGAAACCGGAGGTCCGGTGCTGTTGAGCTGGCTCGGCGGCGAGCCATTATTGTGGGCGCCGCGTGCCGAGCTGGACGAACGCGCGGCACGGTGGGGCATTGGACTCAGCCTGACCACCAACGGCACCCGCCTGGGCGCGCCGCGCGTGCGCGCGGAGCTTGTGCAGCGCTATCGCGAGGTCACGATCAGCATCGATGGCATGGCCAGCTTCCATGATGCCATGCGCGGCTGGCGCGGCGCGTTCGACAAGCTCGCGCAGAGCGTGCCAGCGCTGACAGGCGAGCGGGACGCTGCGGGCGCGGGCCTCAAGGTGCGCGCCAACATCGTGCTGATGCGCGACAACATCGACGGTTTCACCATGTTGTGCCGCACACTCGCGGGCTGGGGCATCGACGAAATCAGCTTCAATCAATTGGGCGGGCGTGATCGACCCGAATTCTATCCCGACCATCGCCTGGACCCCGACGATGTCGCGCAACTGGCCGCTGAAATGCCGCAGCTGCGCGCCGAACTCGGCCGGATGGGAACAACTTTGGTTGGCGGGGCCGCCTATCTGGAGCGACTCGCCGACACCGTCGCGGGCCGGCCGATGCCCATCGCCGACTGCCGGGTGGCGGAAACCTTCCTGTTTATCGACGAAGCCGGCCGAATTGCACCATGTAGCTTTGCGCCCGAGCATTTCGACGTTTCAGTTGATGACCTTCGTAGTACCGTGGATCTTCAGGCTCTGCCGCGCCAGTTGCAGTTGCACCAGCGCGCGCGGCCAGCTCGCGACTGCGCCGATTGCCCGAGTACCCAGCAATTTGCCAAGTTCGAACCGCTGCTAGCATGATCCGTCCGGGCGAACTCAATTGACTGCGACCGCTGACATTGCGGACATTCGACCGCTCGAAACGGCTGCGTAAAACTTGCCCATTGTTCATCTGACTATCACGGCATAGCGATCGACCGCGCTTGGGACATTCCTGCCGGTCGGCGCCGCCACTGGAAACGTCCGGTTACGCCGACACCCGGAAATTCGTGGATCCGCCTGAGTCCCTTCTCGCAGGTCAGGGCTGTCGGATGAAGCGGTCTTTCCGGAATCGGTTAGCCGACCAGCGAAAAGCGGAGGTTTGTCTGGCCCCGCGCAGTACGGCTTCGCGCCCAGTTAGGGCCGTTCAGGTGAGATAGCTGGAAGTCCGAAAGCGGCCTACCAACCTCTGAAGGGCTGCTTCCGATCGGCCAATTCTAGCCTACGGGCCATCTGATTGCCGTGCCATGCGCGGCCGGACGTGCTCGAGCGAGATATTCGCCACCCATACCGCTGATGTTCCGACCTATAGGCGCCTCGGACTGCCGGACGAGACTGTGCGGCTTTGTTCCCGCTCCCAATCGACGCGGTTGGCCAAGGCGTTGCCCGGCCACAGATGGCTATGTTATGCTTCTCATGCGAATCCAAAGTTTTTAGCTAGCGTGGCTGAAGATTTGAGGCCGCGCCTTGTCCTTTTTCACATGTCGCGGCGCTGCGCCCCGCGTCAAATTCGGGATTGGGGCGTGCGATGACGGAGTTCGAAGTTTCGAGACGCGGCATAATGCTGGGGGGAGCGGCTTCGATCGGGACCGCCGCCTTTCCAACAGGTCCCGCGCAAGCGGTCGATCCGGTAGCAGGCCCTCCGGGCATGAAACTGTCATTCACGGTCAACGGCGAACCACGCGAGCTTCAACTCGACACGCGCGTCTCGCTGCTCGACGCGCTGCGCGAGCATCTGCACCTCACCGGAACCAAGAAGGGCTGCGACCACGGGCAGTGCGGGGCGTGCACCGTCATCGTCGACGGGCGGCGGATCAACAGCTGCCTGACGCTCGCGGTGATGCACGAGGGCGACAAGATCACCACGATCGAAGGTCTGGGCACCCCCGACAAGATGCACGCGATGCAGGACGCCTTCGTGACCCATGACGGCTATCAGTGCGGCTACTGCACCCCGGGGCAAATCTGTTCGGCGGTTGCGGTGCTCGACGAGATCAAGGCGGGTATCCCCAGCCATGTCACCGCCGACCTGATCGCCGCGCCGCAGGTCACCAATATGGAGATACGCGAACGGATGAGCGGCAATATCTGCCGTTGCGGCGCCTATCCCAATATTGTCGCGGCAATCAGCGACGTGGCGGGAGTGAAAGCATGAAAAGTTTCACTTACGAGCGGGTCGATACGCCCGCCGCCGCCGCCGCCGCCTTCGCGCGTACCAAGGGCTCGCGGTACATCGCGGGAGGCACCAATCTCCTCGACCTGATGAAGCTCGAGATCGAAACCCCCGCACATCTGATCGACATCAGCCGCCTCGCGCTCGACAAGATCGAGCCGACCTCCGAAGGCGGGCTGCGCATCGGCGCGATGGTGCGCAACACCGACCTCGCCTCCGACGCGCGCGTCCGGCGCGATTATGGCCTCGTCTCGCGCGCGCTCGTTGCCGGCGCCTCAGGGCAACTTCGCAACAAGGCGACAATGGGGGGCAACATCCTCCAGCGCACGCGTTGCCCCTATTTCTACGACACCAACCAGCCGTGCAACAAACGGCAGCCCGGCAGCGGCTGCGCCGCGATCGGCGGCTTCAATCGCACCCTTGCCATTATCGGCGCCAGCGATGCGTGCATCGCGACGCAGCCGAGCGATGTCGGGGTCGCGCTGCGCGCGCTTGACGCCAGCGTCGAGACGGTCGACGCCGCGGGCAAGGCGCGGGTCATCCCCTATGCCGATTTCTATCGCGCGCCGGGCAAGACCCCCCATCTCGAAACGGCCCTCGCGCCGGGAGAGCTGATCACCGCGGTCACGCTGCCCAAACCGATCGGCGGCACGCATATCTATCACAAGGTGCGCGACCGCGCGTCTTACGCTTTCGCGCTGATCTCGGTTGGGCTGGTCGCGCAAAAGGACGGCACCGGGCGCATCGCGCTCGGCGGGATCGCCTACAAGCCGTGGCGCGTCGAGGCGGCCGAGGCCGACCTGCCGCGCGGTGCCAGGGCGGTCACCGCAAAGCTGCTCGCGGGTGCGAAGACCACCCATGAAAATGCCTATAAGCTGACGTTGGTCGAGCGCACGCTCGGCGGCGTGCTGGCGCAAGCGAAAGGCTGAGACATGAAATTCGACGCGCCCGCCACGAACAACCCGATCGACCAGCTGAAGGTAATCGGCAAACCCACCAACCGCATCGAGGGCCCGCTCAAGACGACCGGCACCGCGCCCTATGCCTATGAGCATCGGGATTTCGCCGCGACGCAGGCCTATGGTTATGTCGTCGGATCGGCGATCGCCAAGGGCAAGATCGCATCGATGAACCTCGACGAGGCGCGCGCCGCGCCCGGCGTGCTTGCGATCGTTACCGCCGCCAATGCCGGCAAGCTCGGCAAGGGCGATTTCAACAATGCGACGTTGCTCGGTGGTCCCGACATCGAACATTATCATCAGGCGGTCGCGCTTGTCGTCGCTGAGACCTTCGAGCAGGCACGCTCCGCCTCGTCGCTCGTACACGTCAACTATACGCGCGGCAAAGGGGACTATGATCTGGCCGGTTCGGTCGACACCGCGGTCAAGGCGCCGGTCCTCTACGGCAACCAGCCCGACACCGCCGTCGGCGATTTTGCGTCCGCCTTCGCCGCCGCGCCAGTCCAACTCGACGCGCGCTATTCGACGCCCGACCAAGCGCATGCGATGATGGAACCGCATGCGTCGATCGCGGCGTGGGAGGGTGAGAAGCTGACGGTTTGGACGTCGAACCAGATGATCGCCTGGTCGGTCGGCGACGTCGCCAAGACACTGGGCATCGCAAAGGAGAATGTCCGGCTGGTTTCACCCTATGTCGGCGGCGGCTTCGGCGGCAAACTTTACGTGCGCGCCGATGCGATCCTCGCGGCGCTCGGCGCCAAGGCGGCAAAGCGTCCGGTCAAGGTCGCGCTGCACCGCGCGTTGATGATGAACAACACGCCCCACCGTCCGGCGACAATCCAGCGTATCAGGCTCGGCGCGACTCCCGACGGGAAGCTCACCGCGATCGGCCACGAAAGCTGGTCGGGCGACATCGCCGGTGCCAAGCCCGAAGGCGCCGTCATGCAGACGCGCCTTCTCTATGCGGGGGCCAACCGCATGACTGCGATGCACATCTCCGCGCTCGATCTGGCCGAGGGCAACGACATGCGCGCGCCGGGGGAGGCGCCGGGCCTGATGGCGCTCGAGATCGCGATGGACGAGATGGCGGAGAAGCTCGGCATCGATCCGGTCCAGTTTCGTATCCTCAACGACACGCAGATCGATCCCGAAGTGCCCAGCCGGCCCTTTACCCAACGCCAGCTCAACAAATGCCTGCAAATGGGCGCCGAGAAATTCGGCTGGGCCAAGCGCGGCAAGCCGGGCGCGGTGCGCGACGGCAAATGGCTGGTCGGCATGGGCGTCGCCGCGGCATTTCGCAACAATCTCAATACCAATTCGGCGGCGCGCGTCCGGCTCGCCAATTCGGGGATCGTGACGGTCGAAACCGACATGACCGACATCGGTACCGGCAGCTATACAGTCATCGCGCAGACCGCGGCCGAAATGATGGGCCTACCACTCGACAACGTCGTGGTGAAGCTCGGCGATTCCAGCTTCCCTGTTTCCTCGGGTTCGGGCGGGCAATGGGGCGCCAATAGCTCGACCGCGGGCGTCTACGCCGCCTGCGTGAAGCTCCGCGAAGCTGCGGCGCAAAAGCTGGGACTGGACCCAGCCGATGCCGTTTTTGCCGACGGCAAGATCACGGCGGGTCGGCGCAGCTTCGCGCTCGGCGACGCGGCGAAGGATGGTGAACTCGTCGCCGAGGATATCATCGAGTTCGGCAAGCTCGCCGAAGAGAAACAGCAATCCACGTTCGGCGCGCATTTCGTCGAAGTCGGCGTTGACAGCGCGACGGGCGAAATCCGCATCCGGCGGATGCTCGCGGTATGCGCGGCGGGGCGCATCCTCAATCCCAAGGCAGCGCGCAGCCAGGTCATCGGCGGCATGACGATGGGCGCGGGCGCGGCGCTGATGGAGGAACTCGCGGTCGACAAGCGTTTCGGCTTCTTCGTCAATCATGACCTCGCCGGATATGAGGTGCCGGTTCACGCCGACATTCCGTATCAGGAGGTGATCTTCCTCGACGAGACCGATCCGAACACGTCGCCGATGAAAGCGAAGGGCGTCGGCGAGCTCGGCATTTGCGGTGTCGCCGCGGCGGTCGCGAACGCAATTTATAATGCAACGGGTGCACGCGTGCGTAACTATCCAATCACGCTGGACAAATTTCTGGATAAATTGCCGGAGATCGCGTGACGGATCGCCATGTGACCGGCAAAATCTGGAGCCGGTGAATGTCTGCCATTTCACGGGTGACTCGACCATGTGGCCGCCGAAAGAAGCAGCCCGCCCACAAGCCCTCGCTAACCGTCAGATTGTCCGCTCACGGTCGCCCGCCCTCTGAGCCGATCAGGCGCTCAAGGTATCTGAAGGCAAGCGCCAGTTGGCGCTCTCGGTCGGCCCATGGGCGCCAGTCTGCGCGTGGGTCTTATGCGCCGAAACGTCAAGAAATTGGCGAACTTGGTTTGATCACTTGCCTGCCTGCTCGCACGACAGGATTGACTAAGCAATAGTTGCCTTGGCAATAGACTTGCCATGGCCGCCGACTCAGCCCTCTTCGATCTGACCAACGCCCTGCAGCCGGTGCGCCGTGCATGGGTACAGGCCGCAAGCACGATCTTTGCGGAATTTGGACTTTCCACGTCGCTCGGGACGGTGGTGCTTTGGACGTCGCGGCTTGGTCCCGCCGTTCCGCAAAAGGAACTGGCGCTTGAAGTGGGGGTCAATCCGGCCGCGTTGGTCCGCACGCTGGATCAGGGTGAGGCTGCCGGTCTTCTCGAACGCAGTGCGGTTTCCGGCGATCGGCGCAGCAATAGAATAAGCCTGCTGCCCCAGGGCAAGACACTCGCAGCGGCGATGGAGCAAAAGCTGGCGAAACTGAGACAGGATTTGCTGGGCAGCCTCCCACCGGAAGAGATCGAGACAACGAAGCGCATTCTGCGAATGCTGGAAGAGCGTGCGCAAGCGTACATGCAGCGCGGGCAAGCGTGACCCCGCCCTATTTCTCGTTTGCTCGCTGGCTGTTCGCGGCGAAGCTGTTCCTTGCGGGCATGATTGCATTCAGCATTGCGGTGCATATCGGCCTGCCGCAGCCTTATTGGGCGCTTGTGACCTGCTGCGTCGTGATGAATCCCGCCACCGGCGCGATCCGTTCAAAGGCAGTTTACCGATTCATGGGAACACTGGGCGCGGGCGTCGTATCGATCGTGCTTGCGGCCATCTTCGTGAACACGCCGGTGTTGCTGATCGCACTTATGGGACTGGTCGCAACCGCCACTCTGGCAGGCGCTCTGATCGACCGCACGCCGCGCAGCTATGGCTTCCTCTTGTTCGGGGTGACAATGATGCTGGTCGCGGTGCCAGGGATCGACAGCCCCGGCAACATGTTCGGCACGGCCGTCGCACGGATCACCGAGATTGGCCTCGGCTTGATCTGTTGCACCATCATCGACAGCATCATCATGCCGCGCTCGCTTGGCCCACAAATGCGCGAGCGGCTGCACGCCTGGCTGCCCGATGTCCGGCGCTGGTTCGAAGAGGCGCTGGAGGGCCGGGAAACCGATTGTGAAGCGACAGCTGATCGATTGCGCCTGATCGGCGATGTCACCGCCCTGTCGGCGCTGGCGGGACAGTTGCGATACGATCCGATGGTGGCGCGTCGCGAACGCAAACTTGCCTTTGCCATCCAGCAGCGCATGCTGCGGCTGGTTCCCCTGATATCCGCGATAGAATCGCGCATATCCGCCGGCGATGCGGCACAGCGGGAGGCGTTGTCGCCGGCTCTTGCCCAAGCTGCCCGGCTGATCCGTGACGGCATGGCTCCGCCCGCTGATTTCATCGCTCGCATGAATGTCACGGACGACGAAAGCTCCGGGAACTGGCACCGTTTGGTGCAGCGTGATCTGGCGTCCATGATCTCTGATGCGCTGAAACTGTGGAGCGAAATCCGCAGCCTCGATTCGGCGCTGGACACTGGCGCTCGATTGCCCCCCGATCTCGAATCTGCAGCACTAGGCGCACGGGCCTTTCCGCTGCGGCCCGACTATCACATTGTCTGGCGCGTCTCCGCCGCCATCCTGCTCACCTACACGACATTGGCCTTGCTTTGGTATTTGACCGGCTGGCAACAGGCGCCCGGCGCATTGTTGATCGGATCCGTGTCAATTGCCTTCTTCGGCGGAGTGGACGAGGCTGGTGCGGCGCTTGCCAAGTTCGCGCGCTTCGCAGCCGTGGCGGCAGTCGCAGCTGCGGTGCTGAGCTATGTCCTGTTACCACTGGCGCGCGATTACGGTACATTCCTTATCGTTATGGGAGTGTTCCTGATGCCGATCGCCGCCTGGTCGATCAGCAATCCTCTCGCGCTCCTGCTGCTCGCTTTTTCGCTCAGCACGATCAACCTCCAGGGCGAATATCAGCCGCTGCAATTCGGAACATTCCTCGAGGCAAACTTTGCGTCGCTGCTCGGCATCTATGTCGCCTTCTTCTGGCTGCACATGGCGCGCCGCACGGGAGCCAGGCATGCCGTCGAGCGGTTCACGAGGATGGCACGCGCGGATGTGTATTCCCTGACCCGGCGCGCCTCCGCCCGCGACCGTGACCTCTATATCGCGCGGTCGCTCGACCGCATCGGCGCCCTAACGGCCCGGCTGCAGGCGGCGGGCGAACCGGATGAAAGCGTGCGGCTTCTGCGCCGGCTGCGTGCCGGCGCCAACATTGCGGATCTGCGCCATGCTGCCGACAGCATGACCGGCGAAGTCAGACAGGCGGCAGAGCGGCTGCTGGAGGCAGTGCGTGGCGAGACAGGTCGGGGAACTCCTTCTCCGGCCTTGCTCGACACTATCGACGAGACACTGTCGATAACGCTGCGCGGCACTGCCGGGGAAAGCAACCCACTGGTCCGCGGCCTTGTCGGTTTGCGCCTGGCCCTGTTCCCGCAAAGTCCTGAATGGAGGCCGGCGGCATGATAGGCGAAATCGATATAGCCGGAATTTTTATCTCCCCCCTGCTCCTGTGCCTCTTCATCGCCTTCTTCGCACGGCTGCTCGTATCGCGGCTGCTGAGTGCAATCGGCTTCTACCGCTTCGTCTGGCAGCGACCGCTGTTCGATCTCGCCCTGTTCTTTCTTCTCCTCTGGCTCGTCTTTGCGGGCCTGCGCATGATGATGACCTGACCCATGACCCTGACCCGAGAAACCCTTATTCGCGCCATCAAGATCGTGCTGACAATCACCCTCGCGGTGCTTGCGGCGCTGGTACTGTGGCATCTCTATAATTATTACACCTATGCGCCCCAGACCCGTGACGGCAAGCTGCGCGCCGATGTCGTCCCGCTCGCCGCGGATGTTTCGGGGCGGGTCGATGCCGTTTTAGTTCGCGACGGCGAGGTTCTGGATAAGGGGCAATTACTCTTCACCATTGACAAGGTGCGGCTGCACAATGCCGTGGCACAGGCAGAAGCAGCCGTCGCCACGGCGCGGGCGACATTGCGCTCTGCCGAGCGCGAGGCGCGCCGCTACGCCGCGCTGGAAGGTGTGGTGTCGGACCAGGATCGCGACACCCGACGGGCTGCGGCTGACGAAGCCCGGGCCAGGCTGTCGCAAGCGCTTGCTGACCGCGACCTGGCGCGAATAAACCTCGAACACGCCGAAGTGCGCTCGCCGGTAAATGGGGTAGTGACCAATTTCCAGCTCCGGCCAGGCGCTTATGCCAGTGCCGGACAGCCCGTGATGGCGCTGGTCGACAGCGACAGCTTCTATGTTTCTGGCTATTTCGAGGAAACCAAGCTCGCCCATATTCATGACGGCCTGCACGCCACAGTCCGGCTGATGGGTGAGGATCGGACACTCGAAGGCCACGTTGTCAATGTATCCGCAGCTATCGATGACAGCGAGCAATCCACGGCATCAGGCACGCTGCTCGCCAATGTGAAGCCGACCTTTAGTTGGGTCCGGCTCGCCCAGCGCGTGCCGGTCCGGATCGAGATCGACCGTGTGCCGAAGGGCGTAAGGCTGGTCGCGGGGCGCACCGCGACCGTCACCCTGGACGGCGCCGACGAGCATCTCCATCCGAAGCATATCCTGTGAGCGGGTCGATGTGGGCGAAATACCTTGCGCCGACGCTCCTAGTCGTCACGTCGGCCTGCACGACGGTCGGCCCCGATTATGCGCAGCCTGTCCTGCCGGCGGGAGTGGCAAACGGATCGGCGAACGACTTCGAGGCCAGCGACTCGCCGGCCATCTCGCGCGAACCGCTGCCCGCACAATGGTGGCGACTTTATGACGAGCCACGCCTTGACGCGCTGGTGGAAGACGCGCTTTCCGCCAACACCGATCTGCGCGCCGCAGCCGCCAATCTGGAACGCGCACAGGCACTGACGCGTGAAGTGCGCGGCGCAGCAGGTGTCCAGACCTCGCTGGATGGATCGGTAAGCGTCGGCGAAACCTCCAATCTCGGCATCGGCAATCCGGCCGGCGTCCACGATCTGTTCAGTCTCGGCGGCAGCATTTCCTATCAGGTTGATGTCGTGGGCCGCATCCGCCGCTCGATCGAAGCCGCCACAGCTGACGAGCAGGCGCAGGCCGCTGCGCTTGACCTTGCCCGCACGACTATCGCGGCCGCCGTGGTGGGCGCCTATACTGACGCGTGCGCGGCGGGTGCCTCGCTGGCCGTCGCCGAACGTTCGGTCACGCTGCAGCGCCGGTCGCTGGAACTCACCGAACGTGGTATTCGGGGTGGCATCTTCCCGACTATCGATGCGACCCGCTCGCAAGCCCTTCTTGCCCAGCTTGAAGCGGCGTTGCCCAGTTATACCGCCGCGCGGCGCATTGCGCTTTATCGACTTGCCGTGCTGCAGGGGCATGCCCCACAGGATTATCCAGCCGATCTTGTCGATTGCACATCCATTCCCTCGCCCGGTCGGCCGATCCCTGCCGGTGACGGAGTCGCCCTGATCCGGCGGCGCCCCGACATCCGGCAGGCCGAACGCAAGCTTGCCGCCGCGACCGCCCGGATCGGCGTCGAGACCGCAGCTCTCTATCCCACGGTCGGTCTGGGCGCATCCGCTGGAACGACATCACGCACGATCGAAGGCCTGGTAAGCGATTCCGCGCTGAACTTCAGCTTGGGTCCGATGATTTCGTGGAGCTTTCCCAACCGGAACATCGCCCGCGCCCGTATTGAGCAGGCGAACGCGACAGCCCGGGCAGCGCTCGCAGAATTCGACGGTACTGTCTTGCGGGCCCTTCGGGAGGCCGAGAGCGCACTCACCCAATATGCGCACGATCTGGATGAAAATGCGCGGCTGCGCATCGCACAGGACAAGAATGGCGAGGCTGCAGAGTTGCAGGCAAGACTTGCGCGTGGCGGTGCAGCGTCCAGCCTCCAATTACTCGATGTGGAGCGTACGCTGGCCAGCGCCGAGGCCGCGCTTGCTGCATCGAATGCCGAACTCGCATCGGACCGCGTGCGCATCTTTCTTGCGCTAGGCGGAGGCTGGGAGGCCGGCGCGCCTTGATATCCGACAAGCGATCCCGGAAATTCCTATCGCAGTTGCGCACAAACTTCGGCGACCGCGCGAGGAACGAATGAAGAGGCGGCTTTTACGTTCGCATGGGCGTCGAGTGCGGCCAGCGGATCGTCGAGACCGGCAATTCCGTTGTCGTCGAGAAGCATCCGCACGTGATCGACCGTGGGAAGATCAACCAACTTCCACTTCCAAGAGATCGGCGACAGGGTTTCAAAAACCGAAATGGGGTTGCGTAGCTGACCCGCCGGATCGCTGGCAATAATGTCCGCTATCCTAGGCCGCGACTCTGAAAGGAGCCGTTCCGGATCGTCCAACGTCCCTGCCTTGCCCCCTCCGCTCAACAATATTTTTTATTATCTTATTCGAGGAATTCGATTCCGCGGCTCTCAGGCGATGAGACGCCAGCCGATCACCACCAGAATCACCGCCAGCAATGGTTGAAGGACGCGATCGGAAGCTCGGGTCGCCAGCAGCGAACCGATGATTATCCCCGGGATCGATCCGATCAGCAGGTTGAGCAGCAGCCAGCTATTCACATTGCCGATCCACAAATGGCCCAGGCCCGCGACCAACGTGAGCGGCACGGCATGGACGATGTCCGTCGCCACCAGCCGCTGCAGACGCATGCGGATGGGATAGAGCGCCAGCAGCAGGGTCGCCCCGATCGCCCCCGCCCCGACGGAGGTCAGCGTCACCATCGCACCCAGCAACGCGCCGGCCGCCACCGTCATTGCGGGCTGGATCCGTGTAAAGCTGTCGGCCGTGCTGACGCGGCGGGCCAACGCCCACCGGTGAAAACGGCCCCGCAACAAGGTCGCGATAGCCGTTGCGATCAACACTGCGCCAAGCGCCGTGGTCACGATGCCGCTCTTGATCTGTTCGACATGCGCCTGCGACAGGATCAACAACGTAATGAGCGCGGCGGGCAGGCTGCCCATGCAGAGCCGCTTGACGACCTCATAATCGGGTCCGCCGTCCGGGCCGCCATGGCGATGATGGATCGCGCCACCCACCGATTTCGTGATGGCGGCGAACCACAGATCGGTGCCGACCGCGGTCGCGGGCGCAACGCCGAACAGCAGAATGAGGATGGGCGCCATCAACGATCCGCCGCCAACGCCCGTCAGCCCGACCATCAATCCGACGAACAGGCCTGCGACACCGTGCAGCCAATCCATATCGTGCCCCCATTCGCCTTATTGCAGGCGACGGCTTACGAGCCCGCAAGCGGCGCATCCAGCCCCAGGGCCGAGAAAATTTTCGCCTACGAAGGAGGCCTGTCGCCGAGATTGCAACGGCCACCGCTCTCGACTTCCCTTCCCCGCACCGTCTAAGGAAGGTGAATGATGAAGCTGTTCATAGGTAATAAGGCTTATTCGAGCTGGTCGCTTCGCGGCTGGCTCGCCTGCAAGCTCAGCGGTCTGCCGTTCGAGGAGGTCGTGGTCCCACTCTATGACGAAGCTTGGGAAAAGCGGCGGGAGGGCGACGAATTCGCGCCTTCCTCGGGCAAGGTGCCGATCCTGTGGGACGGCGATGACACGGTGGTCTGGGACAGCCTGGCGATCATCGAATATCTGAATGAGAAAGCTGGCGGCGACAAATTCTGGCCCACGGACACGGCCGGGCGGGCGATGGCCCGTTCGATGGCGGCGGAAATGCATTCGAGCTTTGCCGCGCTGCGCCGCGAGCACAGCATGAACATCCGCCAGATCTACTCGGCCGCGCCGCCATCCGAAGCCGTGGCGCACGACATTGCCAGGATCATGCAGCTTTGGGCACAGGCGCGCGCGCGCTATGGCGGCACCGGCGATTTCCTGTTCGGCGATTTCGGCGCTGCGGACGTGATGTTCGCGCCTGTCGTGACGCGCTTCATAACATATCAGCTACCCGTCGCCCGCTTCGCCGAAGCCTATATGCAGGCGGTCATCGCTCATCCGTGGATGCAGGAATGGATTGGCGGCGCGCAGGCGGAGGAATGGGTGATCGACCGGTTCGAGGCTCCCGCACAACCCGGCTGAACCCCAAAAGACAAGGGGCCTGAAAGCGGCACGCCTTCGGCCCCTTATGCTTTCACACAATCGGCAAAAATCAGCCGACGATTTCTTCCGGCTTGAAGAAATAGGCGATTTCGATCGCGGCATTTTCTTCGCTGTCCGAACCATGGACCGAATTGGCTTCGATCGACTCGGCATATTCCTTGCGGATGGTCCCTTCGTCCGCATTGGCGGGATTGGTGGCGCCCATGATGTCGCGATTGCGCTTCACGGCGTCCTCGCCTTCCAGAACCTGGACGACGACCGGGCCGGAAATCATGAAGGCAACCAGATCAGCGAAGAAAGGGCGTTCCTTGTGAACGGCGTAGAAGCCTTCAGCCTGTTCGCGGCTCATGCGGATGCGCTTGGATGCGACGACGCGCAGGCCCGCTTCTTCCAGCTTCTTGGTCACGGCGCCGGTCAGGTTGCGGCGCGTGGCATCGGGCTTGATAATCGAAAAAGTGCGGGTCACGGCCATGAGGCTCAAAAGCTCCGGATTGTTGGAATTGGCGCGCCCTTTAGACCGCGCCGCCCCTCACCGCAAGGGGGCCTCGATCACCCGTGCAGGTCATGGCCCCTGTACCCATTTGCCTTGGTCCTGCCGCCAGAAGCGCGGAGAGACGCCCTCCCGCCGGGATAGCGCTCGCCAACTTTCGCGCGCCGCATCGATGGAAACGGAGTCGAAGAAATAAAAGGCGCGCTCGAAATCCAGCGCCTCGTCACGCCACAGACCGTCGGCCAACGCGATGTGCCGCGCTCCATTGGCCGCGACGCAATCCTGCGCAAGCAGTATGGGCTGGACCGAATCCTGCCCCTGCTCCGCGCGCCCATGGGCCAGGTAGCTTTCCGGCGGCCCCGCCCATAGGCCGGTGGAGATACGATCAAGCTGCGCCTCGTCCTGCGCGACCACCAGCAGCCGTTCACCCAGACCAAGCACGCGCGCAGCGATAGCGGGCAGCACCCGATCGACCGGATCGCGGCTCAGCTGGTAGAAATCGACCTGCATCAGCGCTCGAACTTGTCCGACACCAGCCGGTCGATCAGGCGGACGCCATAGCCGGTCGCGCCCTTGTCCCAGGTCGCGCCGGGCTTGTCCGCCCAAACCATGCCCGCAATGTCTAGATGCGCCCATTTGACGCCGTCATCGACGAACCGCTTTATGAACTGCGCAGCGGTTATGGACCCCGCATAGCGCGCGCCCATATTCTTCATGTCGGCGATCGGGCTATCGATCAGCTTGTTATAGGCGTCGGACAGCGGGAAGCGCCAAAGCTGGTCGCCGCTCGCCTTGCCGGCGGCGATCAGATCCTCGGCCAACCCTTCGTCATTGGCGAAAATGCCCGCATATTGGTCGCCCAGTGCCACGATCATCGCGCCGGTCAGGGTGGCAAGATCAACGATAACCTCCGGCGCATAGGTCTTCTGCGCCCAGGTGATGACATCGCATAGCACCAGCCGTCCTTCGGCGTCGGTGTTGATCACCTCGATCGTCTGGCCCGACATGGACGTCACAATGTCGCCCGGCCGCTGGGCATTGCCGTCAGGCATGTTCTCGACCAGGCCGCAAATGCCAACGACATGCGCCTTCGCCTTGCGCCCGGCGAGCGCCTTCATCGCGCCTGCAACCGCGCCTGCGCCGCCCATGTCCCACTTCATGTCTTCCATGCCCGCGCCGGGCTTGAGCGAAATGCCGCCGGTGTCGAAGGTCACGCCCTTGCCGACGAACACGACGGGCTTGTCCGCGCTCCCGCCGGTGCCGTCCCATTCCATCGCCAGCAGGCGCGGCTCACGCCTCGACCCTTGCGCGACGCCCAGCAGCGCACCCATGCCAAGCTCCGCCATCGCCGCCTGGTCGAGGACGGTCAGCTTCACGCCCAACTGCTCCAGATGGCGGCAGCGCTCGACGAAACTTTCCGGATAAAGAATGTTTGCAGGCTCTGACACAAGCTCGCGGGTAAAGGCGACGCCCTCGGCGACGGCGGCCAACCGCTGCCATTCCGCATCGGCCCCATTGGCGACCAGGCTGATCTTCGTCAGCGTCGGCTTGGCCTTTTCCGGCTGCCGGGTGCGGTAGGTGTCGATCCGCCAGCCGCGCATCAGGGCGCCGAACGCGAAATGCGCCGCCTTCTCGCCGCTCGTTCCGCCGAAAAATTCGATTGCGGCATGGCTTGCGCCGCTCGTCACCAGCCGGGCGACGAGAGCCGCGCCCGCACGTTCGAGGTCGGCCTCGGCGCCGGCGCCAGTGCCGACGAGCACGATGCGCATCACCTTGCCGCCCTCTTCCGCGAAGCTTTCAAAGCTCGCGCCCGCTTCACCGGTGAACCGGGCAGCCGTCGCGCCTGCCGCCAAAGTCGCCGCCGCCGCAACGGGCAAGGCATCGAAGCCGCCCTTGGGAACGGCAAAGACCAGGGTGTCGGCGTCGGGACGCACCGGGCTGAACGCGATTTCCATCAAGGGTCCTTCTTCTTTTCTGATCGTTGAGCGCTGGGAACGCGCCATGTCAGATAATGTCGCTTGTCCCATCTGGCAAAGCCGTTCGACCGATTTCCCGCAAAAGAAGCGTGACGAAAGATTGCGGCGCGGGCAAAGCAATGCGATAGGCGGGCAATCAAGCGCCCCCGAAGAGGCACGATCCCCTTGCAGATTTATCCCCGTTCCTTGCGTGTGAAACATATGCTGGCCGCTGGCGCCGCGCTCGTCTGCATGGGCGGGGTCCCCTATGCGTCCGCGCAGGATTTGCAGACGCCGCAGCCTCCGGCCGGGGCGCAGGATGCCCCCGCTCCCGCCAGCGACGAACAGATCGGCTTTGCCGCCGACAGCCTTCAATATGACAGCAACACGGAAGTCGTCACAGCCAGCGGCAATGTCCAGCTGCTGCGGCAGGGCAACCGCCTGCGCGCTGACGAGGTGGTGTGGAACCGCACCACCGGCCAGGTCGAAGCGCGCGGCAATGTCTCGGCCACCGATACCGAAGGCAATATCGCCTATGGCGACCGGTTCCAGGTCACCGATACGCTGAAAGACGGCACCATCGAAAACATGCTGCTGGTGCTGCAATCGGGTGGCAGGCTGGCTGCGGCGCAGGGCGTGCGCACGAACGGCGTCTATACGCTGCGCAAGGCCGCCTACACCGGCTGCGCGGTGGAAGACAGCGAAGGTTGCCCCAAGGAACCCACTTGGCAGATCAAGGCCGTCAAGGTCGTCTACGATCCGGTCGCCGCGCGGGTCAGATATCGCAACGCCAATATCGAACTGTTCGGCCTGCCGCTGATCCCGCTGCCAGGCTTTTCCCACCCGGTCGGCGATACAGGCGGCAGCGGCCTGCTGGTGCCCAACATTCGCTACGACCGCACCAACGGCGTTGAAGTCGCGCTGCCCTATTATCTCAAGCTCGCTCCCAATCGCGACCTGACGATCACGCCGCATATCTATTCCGACACGCTGCCAATGCTGGAGGCGAATTTCCGCCATCGCTGGGATCGTGGTGCTTACCAGATCACCGGCTATGCCACCCATGCCACGCGCGCCGCCGCCAGCAGCACGCTGCCCGGATCAACCACGCCCGCCGACACGGAAAAAGACTTACGCGGCTATCTCGACGCCAGCGGCGGCATGCAGCTATCGCCGGAATGGAGCATCAACGGATCGATCCGTGTCGCCAGCGACCGCACCTTCCTGCGCCGCTACGACATCAGCCGCGACGACCGTTTGCGTTCGACCCTCGGCGCGCAGCGCATCGGGGAAAACAGCTATTTCTCCATCGCCGGCTGGGCGGTTCAGACATTGCGGAGCGGCGACCCTCAAGGCCAGACGCCGATCGCCCTGCCGGTCATCGACTATCGCCTGCGCCTTCTCGACCCGCTGCTGGGCGGACGCATCCAGTTGCAAGCCAACTCGCTGGCCATCACCCGCACCGATGGACAGGATACGCAACGCGCCTTTGCCGCGTTCGAATGGAACCTGCGCAAGCTGACAGGCATGGGGCAGGAGGTGAATTTCACCACCTATTTGCGCGGCGACGTCTATCACAGCAGCGACAATCTGCTGAACAATATCCCCCGCTATGCCGGCGATCCGGGCTGGAGGGCGCGGGGCATCGCGGCAGCGGCGATCGATGTCCGCTGGCCATTCATTGGCGAGGCGTTTGGCGGCGTTCAGCGTATCGCTCCGCGCGTGCAGATCGTCGCCGCGCCGCGGATCGCCAACCTCTCCGTCCCCAATGAGGACGCCCGCGCGATCGACCTTGAAGACAGCAATCTCTTCGCGCTCAACCGTTTCGCGGGCTACGACCGGTTCGAGGATTCAAGCCGCATCACCTACGGCCTGGAATACAGCCTCTCCGTGCCTGACCTCTCGCTCGATGCCGTGGTTGGCCAAAGCTATCGCCTCAACAATCGCGAAAGCATTCTTCCCGACGGCACAGGCCTGTCCGACCGCATGTCGGACATCGTTGGCCGCACAACCGTCCGGTACAAGGATTTCATCAGCCTGATCCACCGCTTCCGTCTGGACAAGGACGGGCTGTCAGTACGCCGCAATGAGATCGACGCCACCGTCGGCACGCGCAAGACCTATGCGATGGTCGGCTATCTGCGACTCAACCGCAATGCCGCGATAGGACTTGAAGATTTGCGGGACCGCGAGGAACTGCGCCTGGGCGGCCGTGTTCAGTTCGCCCGCTTCTGGTCGGTCTTTGGATCGACCGTCATCGACCTGACGGACCAGAAGGAAGATCCGTTGAGCGCAGCCGACGGCTATGAGCCAGTGCGCCACCGGCTCGGCGTCGCCTATGAGGATGATTGCCTGACGCTGGGATTGACCTGGCGGCGCGACTATGTGGCGGCCGGCGACGCGCGAAAGGGCAACAGCTTCCAACTACGGCTGGCTTTTCGGAATATCGGCATATAAGGATCAGCCTTCCCGCCATTCCGCTCAGGACCGGTTAAGGCGGATCGGCGCATCAGGCGCCGGACCGTATTGGAGAGTTTTGCCGACGATGCAGCCTGTCGTTTCCCCGTCTTCCCGCCTTGGCCAGTCCTTCCGGACCAGCGTGCGCGCCCTGCTTCTGTCCTCGATCCTGCTGGGGTCGAGCTTCAGCCATGCCACCGCGCAGACCGTCGGTGACGATGACAATGTCGCGACGCAGCAGTTGAACCTGCCAAAGGATGTGACCGTGTTCGGCAAAGCCGATCCCAACGTCCGCAGGGCGACCGCGATCGTCAATGGCCGTATCATCACGGGTACTGACGTCGATCAGCGCCTGGCACTGATCATTGCCGCCAATGGCGGCAATGTGGCGGCGGAGGAGAAGGATCGGCTGCGCGTCCAGGTGCTGCGCAACCTGATCGACGAAACACTCCAGATTCAGGAGGCCGCCGCCAACGACATCAAGATCGACAAGGCGGAGATCGACCAGAGCTATGAACGGGTTGCGGCGAATTTCCGCCAGTCGCCCGCCCAATTCGACCAATATCTTCGCGCGCAGGGCAGCGCGCCTGCCAGCATCCGGCGCCAGATCGAGGGCGAACTCGCCTGGAGCCGCCTGCTCCGCCGCAATATCCAGCCGTTCGTGAACGTATCCGCCGACGAGGTGAAGTCGGTGGTCGACCGCATGAACGCGGCCAAGGGCAGCGACGAATACCGCATCGGTGAGATCTACCTGTCGGCGACCCCCGAAAATCAGGCTCAGATCGCCACCAACGCGCGCAACATCATCGACCAGATCAAACAGGGCGGCAGCTTCGCCGCCTATGCACGGCAGTTTTCGGAAGCATCCACCGCAGCAGTCGGCGGCGATCTGGGCTGGGTTCGCCCCGCCCAGTTGCCAGACGAACTCGCGCAGGCCGCAAACGAAATGCAGGTTGGGCAGCTCGCAGGCCCCATTCCCGTGCCAGGCGGCATGTCGGTCATCTACGTCATGGACAAGCGCAAGGTGCTGACCGCCGATCCGCGCGACGCGCTGCTCAGCCTCAAACAGCTGTCAGTCAGCTTCCCGGCCGGCACGACCAAGGAACAGGCCAGCGCCAGGGCGGCGGCTTTCGCCGCGCAGATCAAATCGATCAAGGGCTGCGGCCAGGCCAATGAACTGGGCGGCAAGATCGGCGCCGACGTCGTGGATAACGATAATGTGAAGATTCGCGACCTGCCGCCGCAGTTGCAGGACATCCTGCTTGGGCTGCAGGTTGGTGAGGCCACGCCGCCCTTCGGATCGATCAATGATGGCGTGCGCGTTCTGGTCGTCTGCGGCCGTGACGAAGCCGGGGGGGCTGCGGCTCCCAATGCTGATCAGATCATGGCTCAGCTGGAAGAAGAACGGGTCAACAAGCGCGCGCGCATCTATTTGCGTGACCTTCGCCGCGATGCCGTCATCGACTATAACTGATCCCGGCTCGGCTCGCCCGGAGCTGCCGCCCTTCGCGGTTTCGCTCGGCGATCCGGCGGGGATAGGCCCGGAAATCGTCGCGAAGAGCTGGGCGATGCGGGAGGCGCGCGGCCTGCCCGCTTTCTTCGCGGTCGGGGACGCGGCTTCGCTGCGCCGCGTCTGGCAAGGCCCGGTCACCCTCATCACAACACCCGAGGAAGCAGGAGCGGTGTTCGATAGCGCCCTCCCCTGCCTGCAGGTTGCCGAGGCCGGAGAAATCATTCCGGGCGCCCCCAGCCTCGATGGCGCGCGCACCGCATTTCAGGCGCTGGAAGCGGCGGTCGGCGTCGCCCGGACCGGATCGGCGGCCGGGATCGTAACGGCCCCGGTCGGCAAGGAACAGCTTTACGGCGTCGGCTTCACCCATCCCGGTCAAACGGAATTCGTGGCGGAGCGATGCGGCGTAGCGGCGCACAATGCCGTGATGATGCTCGCCGGCCCCACGCTCAAGGTCGTGCCGGTCACCATCCACATTCCGCTTGCGGATGTGTCCTCGGCTCTGACCATCGACCTGATCCGGGCGCGGGCGATCACCACGGTCAAGGGGCTGCAACGCAATTTCGGTGTCGCCAGGCCGCGGATCGTCGTCGCCGGACTTAATCCGCATGCCGGTGAAGGCGGGGCGCTCGGCCGCGAGGAAATCGACATCATCGGCCCGGCAATCAAGTCGCTGCGCGAAGATGGCATGGACATTGTCGGCCCACTATCCGCTGATGGCCTGTTTCATGCGCGCGCCCGTGAAACCTATGATGCGGTGCTGTGCATGTATCATGATCAGGCGCTCATCCCGCTAAAGACGCTGCATTTCGACGAAGGGGTGAATATCACGCTTGGCCTGCCGATCGTCCGCACCTCACCCGACCATGGCACCGCCTTCGGAATAGCAGGCACCGACAGCGCCAATCCCGGCGCGATGATGGCCGCACTCAAAATGGCTGCCGAAGCCGCCCGGTCACGGATGGCGCATGGCGCCTGAGGCACGGCCAGTGCTGCCACCGCTGCGGGAAGTCATCGCGGCACACGGCTTGCAGGCGAGCAAAGCGCTGGGGCAGAATTTCCTGCTCGACGAGCAATTGCTCGACCGCATCGCCGCGATTCCCGGCACCCTCAAGGACCAGCCCGCTTTTGAGGTCGGGCCTGGCCCCGGCGGCCTCACCCGCGCGATCCTGCGGGCGGGCGCGCGACTTGTCGCGGTCGAGCGGGATCATCGCTGCCTTCCTGCTTTGGCAGAACTGTCGGAAGCATTTCCGCATCAGTTGCGCGTCATTTCCGGCGACGCCATGCAGGTCGATGCGCATGCCGAAGCTGGCGAAAACGCCCATATCATCGCCAACCTGCCTTATAATGTCGGCACCGCCCTGCTGATCGGCTGGCTTTCGACCGAATGGAATCCGCTGCCCTGGTGGTCCTCGCTCACCCTCATGTTCCAGATGGAAGTGGCCGAACGCATCGTCGCAAAGCCCGGCGGCGACCATTATGGCCGCCTCGCCGTCCTGTCCCAATGGCGCAGCGACGCGCGTATCGCCATGAAGGTCCACCGCAGCGCCTTCACGCCGCCGCCCAAGGTGATGTCCGCCGTGGTGCACATAACGCCAAAACCCGCCCCCGCAGATGTGCAGCTCAAGCTGCTCGAGCGGTTGACGGCGGCAGCCTTCGGCCAACGCCGCAAGATGCTGCGTCAGAGCCTGAAGGGGCTTCCCGGCGCACTGGATGCCTTGGACATTGTCGGCATCGACCCTCAACGACGCGCGGAAACCGTCAGCGTCGAAGAATTTGTGGAAGTGGCGCGAGTCCTGGGACGCTCTTGATCGGGCTGGGCCAGCAGACGCGCAAGGCGGCTTGCTAACCGGCTATGCGAAAGACGCAGGAAGCCAGGCCGAACCTGAAATTCAACCGCCAAACTGCCTGACGGCTCAACGGCGATGTCCCGATGCCATCTCCGCGTCTCCGCGTGAAAAAATCCCCTGCCAAGACATACAAGCGGCAGACTTTGTGCCCCTCTGCGCGGTCCTGAAATCCCGCCTCAGGGCGTTTCGGTCGCCGGAGCCTTCGGCACCGCCACGCCTTCCTTGGCGCTCAATACCGTCGCGGGCGGCCCCTTCTCGATCGCCGCCGCCAGCTTGCCAACTGCCGCACAATCGGACTTGCAGGCGTTGCGGGCCTGAAAAAGATTTTCCTTGGCCTTTGCGATGGCGCCCTTTTCGACCATCGCTTCGCCCTGACCGACCAGCGCATTCACATCAGACGGGTCGAGCAGCAGCGCCTCGCGATAAAAGCGGATCGCCTTGCCCTGAAGCCCCTGCGCGCGCGCCACCTCTGCCAGTTCGACATAAGCGGAACGATTGCGGGGATCGATCACCAGCGCCGTTTCCAGCGCGTCGTTGGCCGCGCTCCAATTGCCCGCCTTGCGTGCAACCGCGCCAGCCTGCTGCCATTCGACCGACAGCGGCGAAATCTGCGTGTCCGGTCGCTGGGTCATGCCGACGCTCGACACGGTGGTCAGCACTGCGGCCAGGGCGATCGAAGCAGGGGTAAAACGCATGCAAAACTCCAGCCATGTTTCAGGCGTTGATTCTTTCCAACTGTCGTCATTTTGGCGGGGCTTGTCCATCGCCTCTTTCATGCCGTGCGCGCAAGCCGGGCGAAATAGAAACCGTCCGTCGCATCATGGTCGGGTGTCAGCAGGCGGCCATCGTCATGGTCGCGACCTTGTCCGATGCCCAGCGGCTCCGCCGTCCATCCGTCATGACGTTTCAGGAACCCCCGCACCTGCCCTGCTCCCTCCCGATCCGTCAGCGCACAGGTAGCGTAAACCAGCGCGCCGCCCGGCGCTAGCAGGGGCGCGGCGAAATCGAGGATACGTGCCTGTTCCTGCACCAGCCGATCGAGCCGGGCGGGCGTCATGCGCCAGCGCGCCTCCGGGTTGCGCCGCCAGGTGCCGGTGCCCGAACAGGGCGCATCGACCAGCACCACATCCGCCCGCCCTTTCAGGCTGTCCAGCGCGCGCGCCTCATGCCCCTGGTCCAGCAACAGCGTCTCGATAAAAGTCGCCCCCGCCCGCTCGGCGCGCGGCGCGAGGCGAGACAGCCGGGACCGGATCGTATCGGCCGCGATCAGGCGTCCGCTGCCCGCCATCGCCGCGGCCAGCGCCAGCGTCTTGCCCCCCGCCCCCGCGCACAGGTCGATCACGGTCATGCCCGCCTGAGCCGCGCAGGCCGCCGAGATCAGCTGACTCCCGGCATCCTGCACCTCGACCAGCCCCTGCTTCCACGCATCACTCTGCTCGACCGGCCAACCTTCCGGCAAGCGTAGAGCATCCGGCAAACCGTCGATCGCGACCGCCTCGGGAAAGAATGTCGCGCCCTGCTCCGGCGTCGCCTTCAACCGGTTCACGCGCAAATCGACCGGCGCCCTGCCCAGCAGTCCATCCTGCTCGACCGGCTCCGCCAGCAGCGGCGCCAGCCAACCGGGCACAGCGCCTGAAACGGCCCCCCGTTCATCAGGCGCAATTGGCTCAGGCGCGTGCGGCGACCCGTCGAACAGCGCAGCGATCTCCGCCCGTTCACGCGCAAGGCCGACCATCGCCGCGCGGCCGCTTTCCGGCCGTTCCGCCGCCCGGCGCACGGCGTCATAGACATGATCGCGGACCGCCCGGCGATCGCGCGATCCGGCATAGCGCCGTTCCTTGAAATAGCGGGCGATCAGCGTGTCTGCGGCGGGACCGCCATCACGCGCCGAAGCGATGATGGCGTCGAGCAATTCTATCGCGGCCTGCACCCGCGCCGCAGGCGTCATGCGACGAGGCTCTTAACGGGTCGGATAATTGGGGGCTTCCCGCGTGATGGTGACGTCATGCACATGGCTTTCGGACAGGCCCGCATTGGTGATCTGCACGAAACGCGCCCGCTCTTGCAAATCCTTGATCGTGCGGCTGCCAGTATAGCCCATTGCCGCCTTCACGCCGCCGACCAGCTGATGGATGACATCCTTGGCCGGGCCCTTGAACGGCACCTGGCCCTCGATCCCTTCGGGCACCAGCTTCATCTGGTCCTTGATATCTGCCTGGAAATAGCGGTCGGCCGATCCGCGCGCCATCGCGCCCACGCTGCCCATGCCCCGATAGCTCTTATAGGCGCGTCCCTGATACAGGAAGGTTTCGCCCGGCGCTTCGGCGGTTCCCGCAAGCAGCGATCCGACCATGACACACCCCGCGCCCGCCGCCAGCGCCTTCGCCAGGTCCCCGGACGTACGCAGGCCGCCATCGGCGATTACCGGCACGCCCTGCTTGGCCGCTTCGGCCGCAGCATCCATGACGGCGGTCAGCTGCGGCACGCCCACGCCCGCGACGACGCGCGTGGTGCAGATCGAACCGGGGCCGATGCCGACCTTCACGCAATCCGCGCCAGCGTCGATCAGCGCCTTGGCCGCCTCCGCGGTCGCGACATTGCCCGCCACGACCTGAACATGGTTGGACAGCCGCTTGACAGCTTCCACCGCAACCGAAACCTGCTTGCTATGACCATGCGCGGTATCGATGACGATCAGGTCGCATTCGGCGTCGATCAGCGCCTCGCTCCGCTCCAGTCCCTTGTCACCAACTGTCGTCGCCGCAGCGACACGCAGGCGACCCGAACCATCCTTGGTCGCCTGCGGGTAAGTCACCGCCTTTTCGATGTCCTTGACGGTGATCAGGCCCACGCAATGATAGGCGTCATCAACCACCAGCAGCTTTTCAATCCGACGCTGGTGCAGCAGGCGCTGCGCCTCGTCCTGACCGACGCCGACCTTGACCGTGGCCAGATTATCCTTGGTCATCAGCTCGCTGACCGGCTGGGACGGGTTTTCGGCGAAGCGGGTGTCGCGGTGGGTCAGGATGCCGACCAGCTTGCCGCTCTGCTCGACCACGGGAATACCGCTGATCCTGTGCCGCTGCATCAGCATCTGGGCATCGGCCAGCGTGGCGGTCGGCAGGATGGTGATGGGGTTGACGACCATGCCGCTCTCAAACCGCTTGACCGCGCGCACCGCGTCCGCCTGCTCCTCGACCGACAGGTTGCGGTGAAGCACGCCGATGCCGCCCAGCTGCGCCATCACGATCGCCATGTCGGCCTCCGTCACCGTATCCATGGCGGACGACAGGATCGGGATGTTGAGCTTGATCTGCTTGGTCACATAGGTGCTGGTGTCCGCCTGGCTGGGCAGCACATCGGATTCGGCGGGCTGCAACAGCACGTCGTCAAAGGTGAGGCCGAGGCGGATATCCATGGAAAAAGCCACTTTCTGCTGGGGGACCGCGGACTAGCCCCCGGGGATTTGTGGCGGCCCATGTAACCATTTCGTGCCCAAACGGCCAGACCCCCGAAGCATTTTATTGCAGCGCGGCAGCATCAGCTTTCCGGGGCCGCGATGCGCCGAGTTGGGCAGCGCATAGATCACTGTCCTGATGCAAGCGATCCTCGACCGTCTGCGGCAAATTCCGCCTCGCCTGCGATTTGATGGCACCTATTGAGCGTGGACGAAAAAGGGGCACGGCCATTGGCCGCGCCCCTCCCTAAGTCATCGTCGCACCGTTACGCCCCGGCAGGCGTGGGGTCTCCAAACGGCCCCTTGCGCTTGCGCGTCTTGGGGATCGAAGAACCCGCCGTCGGGATGACGGATGGCTTGATCGTCGTGCCGTCCTCGCGCGTGATTTCGCCCTTCTCCAGCAGCGTCTTGATCTCCTCGCCGGACAGCGTTTCATATTCCAGCATGGCGTTTGCGAGCAGGTGCAGCTGGTCCTCATGACCCTTCAGCACTTCCTGCGCGCGAGCATAGCCCTGCTCCACCAGTCCACGAATTTCCTTGTCGATCAACTTCGCCGTCTCGTCCGACATATGGACGCGCTGGCTCTGCGAATAGCCGAGGAAGGTTTCGCCCTGCTGTTCTTCATATTGCAGCGGACCCAGCTTGTCCGACATGCCCCATTGCGTGACCATGTCACGGGCCAGCTTGGTGGCGTACTGGATGTCTCCCGACGCGCCGGATGACACCTTGTCATAGCCAAAGATAATCTCCTCGGCCACGCGTCCGCCCATGGCGACGGCCATGTTCGCGTGCATCTTATCGCGGTGATAGCTGTAGCTATCGCGTTCCGGCAGGCGCATGACCATGCCCAGCGCACGGCCGCGCGGGATGATCGTCGCCTTGTGGATCGGGTCGGACGCCGGTTCATGGACCGCGACGATGGCATGGCCCGCCTCATGGTAGGCGGTCATCTTCTTCTCGTCGTCGGTCATGACCATCGAGCGGCGCTCGCTGCCCATCATCACCTTGTCCTTGGCCGCTTCAAACTCGTCCATGGCGACCAGACGCTTGCCACGACGAGCCGCCATCAGGGCCGCTTCGTTGACTAGGTTGGCAAGGTCAGCGCCCGAGAAGCCGGGCGTGCCACGCGCGATGGTGCGCGGGTTGACATCCGGCGCCAGCGGCACCTTCTTCATATGGACGGCCAGGATCTTCTCGCGACCTTCGATATCCGGGCGCGGTACCACGACCTGACGGTCGAAACGGCCGGGACGCAGCAAAGCGGGGTCCAGCACGTCGGGGCGATTGGTCGCCGCGACGATGATGATGCCCTCATTCGCTTCAAAGCCGTCCATCTCGACCAGCAGCTGGTTCAGCGTCTGCTCGCGCTCGTCATTGCCGTTGCCCAGGCCCGCGCCACGATGACGGCCGACAGCGTCGATTTCGTCGATAAAGACGATGCAGGGCGCATTCTTCTTGGCCTGCTCAAACATGTCACGGACGCGGCTTGCACCGACGCCGACGAACATTTCAACGAAGTCCGAACCCGAAATGGTGAAGAAGGGCACGCCCGCTTCACCCGCGATCGCACGAGCCAGCAGCGTCTTGCCGGTGCCGGGCGAACCGACCAGCAAAGCGCCCTTGGGAATCTTGCCGCCCAGCCGCGCGAACTTGGTCGGGTCTTTCAGGAACTCGACGATTTCCTGCAATTCCTCGCGCGCTTCATCGATCCCGGCGACGTCATCGAATGTCACCTTGCCATGCTTTTCAGTCAGCAGCTTGGCCTTGGACTTGCCAAAGCCCATCGCACCGCCCGCGCCGCCGCCCTTCTGCATCTGGCGCAACACAAAGAACGCGATGCCCAGGATTAGCAGGAATGGGAGCGACTGGTAGATCAGGATCATCCAGAAGCTGGGCTGCTCCTCGGTCTGGCCGGAATATTTGACGTTGTAATCGTCCAGCAGGCCGGTCAGGCCCGGATCATTGACGGGCACCGTGTTGAACCGTTGCCCGCTCGACAGCGTGCCGGTGATCTTGTCTGGAGCGATGGCGACGTCCTTGACCTGCCCTTCCTGCACCTTCGACCGGAATTCGGAATAGGCAATGCCGCTGCCCGCCTGCGAAGCGGTGCGGCTGTCGAACATGGAGACGAAGAGAAGCAGCGCGACAATCACGCCCGCCCAAATCATCGCACTTTTGATCCAGGGGTTACCCTGCGGGTCCTTCTCGTCGTTCATCATCACTCTCTTTCACCTGGCAAGATAGGATGCTCCGGCGAAATCGCAAGCTGGGCGATCAAACCCTCGCGGGGATCATCCGCCGACGAACTGCGACAGGGCGATATAAGCCAGGATCACCGCAACACCGGCCGACACACCGCATAGCAGATATCCAGCATAAAGCAGCATCGGCGGATGCGGCTGGGCCAATTTCCGGTTACGTTGCGCTGCCGAAAGGACCACGCTGGCCAGCACGCCATAGGTCAGTGCCGCGAATTCGAACATAACTCACTTTCCATGCTTGGAGGGCAGGCTCAATAAGCATGCACGCTATTAAGGAAAGGTCATTGCGCTGCAACATTTCGACGGAGCGAGACTGCTGCGCGCCGGTCCGTGGAACTTTTCCGTAACGACCTTGAAAAGCTCGTTCGACAGACAGCGATGACCCGCCTCAGCGCCGGGGCGGCGCGAGACTCACCATCCATTCATCGCCGCCTTCCAACAGCGCGGACCCAACGCTGGCCTTTTTCCCCTGCACCGCCAAACCAATCGCACGATCCAGCGTGTCTCCGCGGGGCGAAGCATCCGGGTCGAACCTGGCCAGCATTCTCAACAGCAGCCGCCGCAACAATTCGCGCGGCAAATCCGTGCGGTCCAACACCCAATCAGCGCCTTCCGCGCGAACATGCAGTGCTTCCAGCCCATCTACGGTCCAGTTCAGCGCCTCCTCGCACTCGGCGAGCGCGGCGGCGCTCCGCACGCTCGCCTGCGGATCGATCCAATCCGCCCTGGCGAGGTGCTGGCGAATCATCGCCCGGTCGAAGCGCGGATCGGTATTGGAAGGATCGTTGACGAACGGGATCCCCCGCGACTGCGCATAGTCCAGCAGTTGCGCCCGCCGTGCGCCAAGCAGCGGGCGCAATATATGCCCCTGCCGCGCGCGGATTCCCGCCAGGCCGTTGACGCCTGCGCCACGATTCAGGCGCATCAGCACCGTTTCCAGCTGGTCGTCGGCATGGTGGGCCGTGAACAGCCAATCGGTGCCTCGCCTTGTCCGCCAGGCCTCCAGCGCCGCGTAACGCTGCAACCGCGCCCATCGCTGGACATTGCCGGTCATGGCGCTGGCCGGATAGAGTATCTCATGCGGGATGCCGTGATCGCGGCACCATTGCGCAACCATCGCCGCTTCGTCGGCGGCCTCTGGCCTCAGCCCGTGATCCACCGTCGCCGCTTCGACGCGGCCCGGAAAAACATGGGCGGCCAGATCCAGCAGCGCCATGCTGTCAGGCCCGCCGGATACCGCGACGCCAAAACGCAACTTGCCATGCTCGCCCGCCAATGCCCGGACGGCCTGCTCCAGCAGCGCGCCGAGACCCGGCTCAACCGATGGCGGCGCGGCCATGCTGCTTTAGCTGCACTTCGCCTTGACGCGGCCCTTGTCCATCATGCTGCGCTGCGTAGCCGACAGGCTGGAGCCATAGACCTGCTCCAGTTCCGCATAAACCTTGCACGCATCGGCCGGCTTTTTCAGCTGCATCAACGCCTCGCCCAGCCATGCCAGGCTGTCGGCGGCGCGGTCGCCATTGGGCCGCTTCTGATAATTTTCGTAGAAAGCGACCGACGCGAGCGCAGGCTTGCCATCGTCCAGATAGGCGCGACCAAGCAGGTTGGCCGCACGGCTCGCCACCGGAGCGGAACCAAATTTATCGACCGTCGCCTTCAGCTGCGCCTGCGCCTCGGGATAGAATTTGGCGTCCCACAACCGGAAGCCGTAAGTATAGGCATCACCAGCGGCATCGCCCGTCGATGGCCGCTCGATCGCGGCAACCGCCGCCTTGCGCGCCTCGCTGGCCGCGCCGTTGGTGCCCGGCGTGGGCTTCGGGGGCGTCGATGCCGCAGGTTCAGTCGATACGCCAGGCCGAACGGGCGGCGGAGCCACCACTTCGGCGCGGCTCTGCGCCTCGGCCTTATATTTGTTGAACGCGTCTTCCAGCTGCCGGATCTTGAAGCTGTTTTCCTCAACCTGTCCGGTCATGGACGCAAGCTGCGACTCCAGCGCGCCCACCCGCGCCATCAGGTCGGATACCGGCGAGGATGATGGCGTTCCCGGCGCAACGGTTGGGGGCGCCGGACGCGTGATCTCCGCCTGCAACGGCGCGCCTGCGGGAAAAACCTTGCGCTGCACGGCGCGCATTTCCTTTTCCAGCCGGTCCACGCGCACATCCAGCGCGACATTCTGGGCTGCGGCTGCCGGTGCAAACGCAACCAGCCCCGGCGCACCCAGCAGCAAGGCGGTTGTCGCAAATAAGGCGTAACGCATGATCTTCCCCGACTTGAACATTTCCCCGGACGATGCGGCCATGGACCGCATCTCTCCCCCTTAACCATAAGGCGATATTCGCCGCCGTAAAGCGTGACCTGCGGCGGCTCAACATCCGATGGCGGCGTGTCTTTACTCTGGGGCGGCGGGCGGAGCGGCAGGCGCCGGGTCTGCCGCCGGGGCGGCGGGCGCGACGCTTCCAGTGACGGGCTGGACCGATGGCGCCTGCCTCGTGGCGGGAGCGGGTGACGGCGCGGCGGCGGGAGCAGCAGCGGGAGCAGCGCGTGCCAGCAGCGCAGCGGCAGAAACCGGGACGTCTGAAATCGTCCGGTCGGGCGCACCCAATGGCGCGACCGGCTTGCCCCCAACGGTCACAGCCAGCGCCTGCGGACGGCCGGTCAGGATCATCGGGTTGCGGGCGCTGGCGGGCAGGGTAAAGCTCTCACCCTTCTTCATCAGCCCGTCCTTCAGGCGCTCGCCCGCTTCGTCATAGATACGCAGCCAGACATCATCGGTCGCCGTAAACACCACCGTCTGCGCCACTGGCGCGGCGGGAGCCACACCAGGCGCAGGCCTGGCGACAGCGGCGGGCCGCGCCTGCTCCGCCGCAATCTGCTGCCCCGTGGGGGGCGTCAGCATCTGCGTGCGCCAGATGGTGAACCCCGCAACCAGCAGGACGACGATCGCAGCCGCCGTCCACGCCAGCGCGCGAGAAGGCACGCGCGCGGGATCTGCAGGTTCAAAGGCTTCATAGCGGTTGGCGCCCAGATCGGAATTATGGACAGCGTTGCGCACGTCGGCGGCTATGGCCACCTCGTCCAGACCGATGGAGCGGGCATAGGCACGGGCAAAACCCACGGCATAGGGGATGCCCGGCAGGGCCGAATAATCGTCGCGCTCGATCGCTTCCAGCTGGCGTTGGGCGATGCGGGTGCGGGTCGCCACATCCTGTATGGACAAGCCCTGCGCCTCCCGCGCGACGCGCAGCTTCGCGCCGGGGGTGCTGGACTGCACATCCGACGACACCGCGCCGGTTTCCAGTTCGGGTTGTTCTGCCATGCTGCTCCGCGATCTTTGAAGCCGGTCTTGTCTCATTCCGGTACAGGGATTGTCAACGCCGCCGCAGCGGCACACTGCCCATTTTCCGGTTTAATTCAGTTCGATGTCCCGCTCGGTTGCCCATTGCGTCAATACGCTGCGTACATCGACCACCCCCTTGTCGAGCAGGTCGCGCATCAACGCCTGTAACTGCGCTGCGTCGATGGCGCGGATCATCGCCTTGACCGGCCCGACGGAAGCCGGCGTGATCGACAACCGCCGCACGCCCAGGCCCACCAGCGCCATAGCCTCCAGCGTGCGTCCGCCCATCTCGCCGCATACGCCCACCGGCACCTTATAGGCCTCGCATGTCCGCACCACCCGGTCCAGAAAGCGCAGGATCGCGATGCTGAGCCAGTCATAACGCTCCGCCAGCCTGGGATGCGCGCGATCCGCCGCGAACAGGAATTGCGTCAGGTCATTGGTGCCGATCGACAGGAAATCCAGCCGCGGCAGCAACAGGTCCAGCACTTCGGCCAGCGCGGGCACTTCCAGCATCGCGCCATAGCGCACGCCGGTCGGCACCTTCTTGCGCTGCGAAACCAGCCATTCGCGCTGATGCTCGACCAGGGCGCGCGCCTGTTCATATTCCCACGGTTCGGACACCATGGGGAACATGATGTTGAGTATCTTGCCCGCCGACGCCTCCAGCAGCGCGCGGGCCTGCGCCTTCATCAATCCATCGCGGTCGAGGGCAAGCCGCAGCGCGCGCCAGCCCATCGCCGGATTGTCCTCCAGCTCCTCTTGCTCATCGCGCTGCATGTAGGGCAGCGCCTTGTCCCCGCCGATATCGACGGTGCGGAAGATGACGGGGCGGTCACCGGCTGCGTCCAGCACATCCTTGTAAAGCCGCTGCTGCTTTTCCCGTTGCGGCAGCGTGGCCGACACCAGGAACTGGAATTCGGTGCGGAACAGGCCGATGCCGTCGGCCCCCACCAGGTCGAGCGCCTGCGCATCTTCGCGCAGCCCGGCATTGACCATCAGCTCGATACGCTGTCCGTCAAGCGTCACGGACGGCAGGTCGCGCATGGCGGCGAATTCGGCGCGACGCTTCTGCGTCACATGCAGCCTGTTCTCGAACGCCTCGTCCATGTCGGGCGTCGGCCGGATCAGCAGGCTGTTGGCGGCGACGTCCATCAGGATCAGGTCGCCCTCATTCACCTGATGGCGGATATCGCGCACACGCCCCAGAACCGGGACGCCCATCGCCCGCGCGACGATGGTGACATGCGCGGTCAGCGATCCTTCCTCCAGGATCACGCCCTTCAATCGCCGCCGGTCATATTCCAGCAGCTCGGCAGGCCCCAGGTTGCGCGCGATCAGGATGGCGTCCTGCCGCAACCCCATCTGCGCCGCCGTCCCCAACTGACCCGACACGATCCGCAACAACCGGTTCGCCAGATCCTCCAGATCGTGCATCCGGTCGGACAATAGCGGATCATCGATCTGCCGCATGCGCATGCGCGTGCGCTGCTGCACCCGCTCGATCGCCGCTTCTGCGGTCAGGCCGCTGTCGATCGCCTCGTTGATCCGCCGCGTCCAACCCTCGTCATAGGCGAACATCTTGTAGGTTTCGAGAACCTCCTGATGTTCCCCCTCCATGCCGAATTCGACTGCGCCGGTCATACGGTCGATCTGCTCGCGCATCTTGGTGAAGGCGGAAATGACGCGCTGACGTTCGGCCTCGGTATCCTCGGCGACCGTATGTTCGATATGGACGCGCGGCTGGTGGAAAACGGCGTGCCCCCGCGCCATGCCCATGACCAGTTGCAGGCCGTTCAGCATGATCGTGCCGGTATCATGCACCCGCGAATCCGCAGGCCCGTCGTCAGCCAGTTCGGCATTGGCGATCAGTTCGGACAGCACCATCGCGACCGTCTGCAACGCCTCGATCTCGACTTCCTCATAACGGCGCGGCTCAACATGCTGCACGCACAGGACGCCGATCGCACGCTCGCGCCGTACGATCGGGACGCCCGCAAAGCTGTGGAACAATTCCTCGCCCGTTTCCGGCCGATAGCTATAGTCGGGATGCGCGGCCGCCTCGTCGAGGTTCAGCGTCTCCACATTGGTCGCGATCAGGCCGACAAGCCCTTCGCCCTTCGCCATGCGGGTGACATGCACGGCTTCCTGCTTCAGGCCGCGCGTCGCGAACAGCTCCAGCACGCCCTCGCGCACCAGATAGATGGAGCAGACCTCGCTGGAGAGCGCCTGGCCGATGATATCGACCACCTTGTTCAGCTTCGCCTGCGCGCTCGTGCGCGCGGCCATCACCTCCTGCAAGCGGGTCAATATCTGGCGGGCGGCGGCGGCGGGCGTCGTGGGCATATGACAGCGCTATCAGATCGCGCGGCTCCTTTCCAAGGGGAAGTCAGGGTTAATGAAAGTGGAAATCCATCAAAATGATCGAAAAGCGGCAGGACACATTGCGGAAATAGAGCGCCGCTTCGTCTCCCCCCTTGGAAATGCACGCGATTGCTTGAAACAAGGGGACAGACGACATGACCATGATGTTGGAAAAGGACGCCCGAGAAGACCTGCTGGATCGCGGGTATTCCCGCCGTAACCTCGGCAAGATTGCAGCCCTGTTGGGTGCGGGCGCTGCCGTGAACTCGATGCTTCTCCAGCCCGCTCTCGCGCAGCAGCAGGCTGCGCGCGGGATAAAGGGCGCGGTCCGTATCGGATCGAACGAATGTTGGACCGGGCCTTTTCCTTCCGGCGTGGAAGCCGCGGCCCGCGCCGCCTCTTTCGGCAACTGGTATGACCCTGACAATTATAGAGGCGATCTCGTCTCCACGGTCGCCAAGGTCGAAGGCATTCCCGATTCGCATGTCATGCTGTGGCCGGGTTCCGGGGGGCCGCTGGTCAGCGTCGTGGCGGCCTATTGCTCGCCTACCAAGGGGCTGGTCACGGCCGATCCGACGTTTGAATCCGCATGGCGCACGGCCGACTATATGAAGGCGCCGATCGCCAAGGCCGCCCAGCCAATCGGCAAGGGGCACGACGTCAAGGCCATGCTGGCCGCCAATCCCGATGCGGGCCTCTATTATGTGTGCACGCCCAACAATCCGACCGGCACGATCACGCCGCTGGCGGACATCAAATGGCTGCTGGACAACAAGCCTGCCGACGCGATGCTGCTGGTGGACGAAGCCTATATCCACTTCTCCGACGCACCCAGCGCCGTCAGCCTGATGGCCGGCCGCAAGGACATCATCGTCATGCGGACCTTCTCAAAGCTGTTCGGCATGGCGGGGGTGCGCCTGGGACTTACCTTCGCCGATCCTGAAGTGCAGAAGCGCATCATGCTGTTCGGACCCAGCGCTGGTGGCCTGTCGATCACCGCCATGGCCTGCGGCAACGCAGTCTATACCGAGTCCGCCCTTATCAAGGCGCGGCGCGATGAATGCGCCGCCAACCGGGCGGAAACCATCGCATGGCTGACGAAGAAGGGCATCGTCGTCCATCCGGGTAGCCAGGCGAACATGTTCATGATGGACTGGAAAAAACCCGCCAAGGAGATGCAGGCCGCCATGCTCGCAACACCCGAAAAGGTGCAGATCGGCCGCGCCTGGGCAATCTGGCCCACCGTTTCGCGCGTCACCGTGGGTTCGGCCGATGACATGGCCAAGTTCCGGTCAGCAGTGGAAAAGGTGATGAAGGCCTGACCCTTCCGGCAGACATGGTTTCAGGAAAGGGCGTCCGCTGAACCGGGCGCCCTTTCCTTGTCCCCTCATCCAGTAGTCCATGGAGTACCCGTTCAGGCGGTCGCGGCCGAAGTCTCGCACAACTGCCTGAACTGCTCGGCCATCTGGTCCCATCCCGGATGAAAGCCCATTTCCTCATGCTTCTTCATCGCTTCGGCGTCCCAGTGGCGCGCCGTTGCGGTGAAGCGGGTGCCCTCGCCCTCATCGGCAAAGCTCCAGATCGACGTCATGAACGGCGTCTGCGGTATCCAGCCGGACGCATAGGCATCGGTCGATACGACCCGCTCGCTCGGCACGACCTCCAATATGATGCCCTCCATCGGGCCGGTATCCTCGCCATCGGGACCGAACATGCGCACCGCGCTGCGACCGCCGGGGCGCAGATCCTCCTCGATCACTTCTGCGCGCCAGGGCTTAGGACAAAACCACTGGTCCTTCAGGTCCGTCCACACCTTCCACGCGATCTCGCGCGGGGCGGCGATGTGGCAGCTGACCGAAAGTTCGAACTGCGCGCCGCTCATACGGTTTCCCCTTCAAATGCCGCCTTCATCCGGGCGAGATCCAGCTTCTGCATGGTCATCATCTCCGCCATCATCCGCTGTATGCCCGGCCCATTGCCGCTCCGGTGCATCTCCATCACCTCTTCGGGCACGATCTGCCAGGACAGGCCATATTTGTCCTTCAGCCAGCCACATGGCCCCGGCGAACCGCCATCCGCGGTCAGGGCGTCGAAATAGCGATCGACCTCCGCCTGATCCTTGCAAGACACCGACAGCGAAAGCGCCTCGGTAAAGCCGAATTCCGGCCCGCCATTCAGCGCCTGATAGCCCTGCCCGAAGATGGTGAACTCCACCAACAGCACATCGCCCGCATCGAAGGGAGCGGGAACGGGCGAATCTTCGGGATAGCGGCTGACGAAATCCACCGATCCGCCAAAAACCGAAACATAGAAGCGCGCAGCTTCCTCGGCCTGCCCATTGAACCACAGACAGGGGGAAATCTTGGACATGATCCTTCTCCTCAACGCTCAGGCGTTGCGCATGCCGACCAGCGCGAACATCGCGCCCTGCGGATCGGCGCCCTGAATGATCCACGCGCCGCCCGGCACTTCCATCGGCCCGTTGAGCACCGTGCCGCCGCCTGCCTTCACCTTTTCAACCGCTGCATCGATGTCGGGCACCACGAAATAGAAAAGCCACAGCGGCACAGGCATTTCCTTTGGCCGCGCCATCATGCCGCCCGACATTTCATTGAACGCCGTCGCGCCTGACATGGAAAAAAGCTGGTAGCTGCCCATCGGCCCCATATCCATCGCCTCGCCCTTCCCCCAGCCGAACTGCGAGGTATAAAAGGCAAGGTCAGCGTCGAAATCGCCGCTGTACAGCTCATGCCAGCCGACATGGCCGTTCGCCATCGGCGACGCGGCATCCATTTCGCCGGGGCCATCGCCCTTCAGCAGCATGAAAATCGCGCCGCCCGGATCGCTCATCACGGCAAAGCGCCCGACGCCCGGAATATCCTCCGGCGGGCGCTTCACGCTGGCGCCCGCTTCGCTCAACCGCTTCGCGTCCGCATCCACATCGGCCGAACCCACATAACCGCCCCACCAGGGCCGCATGCCGCAATCCTTCGCCTCCGCCGGGATGGCCATGATGCCGCCCATTTCGCCCTGGCTTGCGGAAATCACATGATAGGGGTCGCCTTGCAGGTCATCTCCGAAAGCCTTGGCGGTCCAGCCCACCACATCGCCATAGAAACGGATCGCGCCTTCCGGGTCGCTGGTCATCAGTTCATACCAGAAGAATTTACCGGTCAGATCGGTCATCGTCCGCCTCCTTTCAGACCTGTTCGTCGAGCAGCACGGAAAATCCGCCATAGATCATCCGCTGGCCGCTGAACGGCATGGGGTGGCCTTCCTTGGGCTTCATCCGCTCGTCGGCCATGACCTTCCCCATGCCCGCGTCACGCACCTCTTTCGACGGCCATTCTATCCAGGAAAAGACGACTTCCTCGTCATCCTCGGCGATCACGCTGGTGCGAAAGTCGTTGACCTTGCCCTTCTGGATGTCGTCGCCCCAGCATTCGACCACGCGGGTCGCGCCATGTTCTATGAAAATGGGCGCGGCAAAGGCCGCTGCGTCGATATAGGCCTGCTTGTTCCCCTTGGGCACGGGGACCACGAAACCGTCCATATAGCTCATCTTCTCTCTCCTTTTGAATCAGGTCGAGCGTGGCGCAGATCAGGATGCAGCCGCTTCATGGGTCGCCATGGCCGCTTCCATGTCCATCCATGCGACTTCCCAGATATGGCCATCCAGGTCTGCAAAACTGCGGCCGTACATGAACCCATGGTCCTGGCGCGGGTTCGGCTCCGTACCGCCCGCCGCCAACGCCTTTTCAGCCGTCGCATCGACATCCGCCCGGCTCGCTTCACTAAGCGCCAGCAGCACCTGCGCGGTTTCGTGCGCGTCGGGGATCTTGCGCGGCGTAAAGCTGCCGAACCGCTCATGGGTCAGCAGCATGACATGGATGGCATCGGAAAAGCTGACCATCTGCGTACTGGCATCGGCAAAATCATTATTCCTGACCGCGCCAACCGCTTCATAAAAAGCGATCGAGGCAGGCAGGTCCCTGACTGGCAGATTCACGAAAATCATCTTCGGAGCAGCATCGGGCATCACATATCTCCTGCGGATTTCATCGGCGGGGCGTCCTTTCTGAAACAGGAATGCGCGACTCACCGGCTTGATCTTTGTGCACCTTCAACTTATCTTATGCAACTTATAAGTTATAAAATATAACCAAGGAAACGGGTGTGAAGAAACGGGCTTATCTGGATGGCTGTGCCGTGGCCCATGCGCTGGATCTGGTCGGCGATCGCTGGGCGATGCCGATCATGCGGGAATTGATGCTGGGGCCCAAGCGCTTCACCGATCTGCGCGCCAGCCTGCCCGGAATCAGCGCCAATGTGCTGACCCAAAGGCTTGAGGAGCTTGAGGCCGCCAGCGTTCTCATCCGTCGCCGCCTGCCACCCCCCGCAGCCAGCCAGATATATGAGCTGACGGACTGGGGCCGCGAGTCGGAAATCCTGTTCCAGGTGCTCGGCCGCTGGGCCTGCCGGTCGCCCACGATGCAGCCGGGTCAGCCGATGAGCAGCGGGTCGGCCATACTGTCCATGCGCACCATGATCGACCGCAGCCGCATCGGCGATCTCGATGCCAGCATCGGCTTCCGCTTCGGCGAGGAGGAATTTCGCGCGCTGCTGAAGGATGGCGACTTCACCATCGACCGGGGATCCGCGCAGGGCGCAGACACGATATTCAGCGGTGACCAGAATGCCCTCGTCGCAGTCATCTATGGCGGGCAGCGGTTCGACGACGTCGCGGGCGCATTGCAGGTGGAGGGCGATCGCGTGCTGGCGGACCGGTTCGTCCGCCTGTTCCCCCTCCCTCCCAAGGCTCCCGCGACCTTTCCGGCCGAGCAGCAGGGCTGACGAGGCCGCTAGCTGGCCGGTTTGGTCAGGGGAAAGGTCGGCACCATTATCGCAGGCGGCGGATTGGGCACGAGCATCTGCCCGCTTTCCTCCCGCGCACGCGGCATCGGCACGCTGCCGGGCGGCGGCACGAAACCTGCCGTCACTTCCTTGGGCGGCGTTGGCGGCGGCGGCAGCGGTGTAGGCGACACCACCACCCTCACCGTGCCGCCAAAGCGGGACTGCCATTCCGCCAACCGTCGCAGATAGTCGGCATAGGCTTCGTAAAATTCCTGGAAGGGCGCCTCCAGCGCGGTCAACGCCTCCGGCGCATAGGTGAGCAGTTCGCTCGATGGCATGGCCAGCACCTTGGCGCCCACCTCGATCGCGGCTTTGCAGAAGGTCGGCTGCACCGGCGGCAGGGAGAAGAAATTATAGACAACGGTGTTCAGCAGCTCGCGCGACTGAAGTCCCCCGCTGCCATAGGCCGCCGTATAGTTACGATCGACGGCGGCATTGGCTTCCCGCAGCGCCGCCTGATGAACATGCAATATCCGATTATATTGCACCTTCGCTATCTCGTTCGACCCGTAGCAGGAGAGCGCGGCCACGTTCAGGGCCATGCGCACATGCCACAACGCCGTATTGGCGGTAACGCCGCGATTGGGCGTCAGATATGTCCCGCTTTCGTCAACATCCGGGATGCTCATCTCTTCCACCGCACCCATCGGCGGCAGAGGCTTCACCGTCCGCACGACGGGCGGCGGCGGCGTGGGCGGAGCCTTGGGCGTGGAACAGCCCGCGACCAGCGCAAGGGTTGTCAAACAGCCAAGCTGCCATGAACGGCGGTAAGCGGCACGCAACGGCAACTTCAGATCCCTTGTCATCAGCATCGACTGGAAAACTCATGGCAAAGCCACGCGTTCCTGGCGATGCATCGCGAACTCAACTCAACGGGAAAGAGATTCAACTCGTCGCGCAGTTGATCGGCTTCAGGCCGCGCGACGCTCCAGCGCGACAGCCGCCTCTTCCATCAGCTGCGCGATGATGTCGGCCACCGGCTCTTCCTTGCTGACCATGCCGACCGATTGCCCGGCCATCAGCGACCCACCCTCGACATCGCCGTCGATCACCGCGCGCCGCAGTGCGCCCGCCCAATAATGTTCGATCTGCAACTGCGCCTCAGCCATGTCGACCGCGCCACTATCGAGCAGGTTGGCGACCTCGCGCTGCTTGGCGGTGAAGGCTTCGGTGCCGGCATTCTTGAGCGCGCGGACGGGGATGACGGGCAAGCGGGGGTCAATCTGCACGCTGGCGATCGCATCGCGCGCCGACGCGCGGAAAAACGCCTTCTTGAAATTGGGGTGCGCGATGCTCTCGCTCGCGCAGGCGAAACGCGTGCCCAGCTGCACGCCAGCCGCGCCCATTTCCAGATAGCCCGCGATCAATTCGCCACGGCCGATGCCACCCGCGACGAACACCGGCAACTGGCTCGCCATTTCCGGCAGGATTTCCTGCGCCAGCACGCTCGTTGAAACCGGGCCGATATGGCCGCCCGCTTCCATGCCCTCGATCACCAGCGCATCCACGCCCGACCGCGCGAGCTTCTTCGCCAGGCTGAGCGCCGGGGCAAAACAGATCAGCTTCGCGCCCTTCTGCTTGATCGCCTCTATGCTGCCCTTGGGCGGCAATCCGCCCGCCAGCACCACATGGCCCACATCATGCCGCGCGCACACCTCGATCAGGTCGAACAGCTGCGGATGCATGGTGATCAGGTTGACGCCAAAGGGCTTGCTCGTCAGCGTCTTAGTTGCCGCGATTTCCTTGTCGAGCAATTCGGGCGTCATCGCCCCGCAGGCGATCACGCCAAAGCCCCCGGCGTTGGAGATGGCCGCCACCAGATTGCGCTCCGACACCCAGCTCATCGCCCCGCACAGGATAGCGACCTCACAGCCAAGGAAGTCGGCGCCGCGGGCCATCAGGGAAGCAAGTTTGGCGTTGGTCATATTGGAATCCTGCATAGCCCCTCCTCTTCAGGGGAGGGGTTGGGGTGGGGGCGTGCCCCAAATGCCGGCTCTGCGGGATAGCCCCCACCCCCGGCCCCTCCCCTCAAGGGGAGGGGTGATTGTCTGAATCAAGCGACCGGCGCGTCCAGCCCATAGGCCGTGTGCAGCACGCGCACCGCCAGCTCCGTCTCATCCTCGTCGATCAGCACCGAAACCTTGATCTCGCTGGTCGAAATGGCGAGGATGTTGATCCCGCGATCGGCCAGCGACTGGAACATGGTGGACGCCACGCCCGCATGGCTCTTCATGCCGACGCCCACGACGCTGATCTTCGCGACCTTCGTGTCGGGGATCACGCGGTTGAAGCCGATCGTTTCCTTCTGGCTCTCCAGAACGTCCAGCGCGCGGGCCAGGTCCGCGCCCGGCACGGTGAAGGTCACGTCCGTCTCGCCCTTGTCGCGGCCGACATTCTGGATGATCATGTCGACATTGATCGCGGCATCGGCCAGCGGGGCAAAGATGTGCGCCACCGCGCCCGGACGGTCGGGCACGCGGGTCAGGGTGATCTTCGCCTCATTCTTGTCATGGGCGATGCCGGTGATGAGCTGACGTTCCATCTTGTTTTCCTTGAGCTTGGCTTCCAGTTCCTCTTCGCTGACGATCAGCGTGCCGGGGAGGTCTTCCTGGGTGGGATCATCGAAGGAGGAAAGCACCTGCACGACCACGCCTTCCTTCATGGCGAGGCCGACCGAGCGGGTCTGGAGCACCTTGGCGCCGACCGACGCCAACTCCAGCATTTCCTCATAGGTGACGAGGTCCAGCTTGCGCGCCCGCGCCACGATGCGGGGGTCGGTGGTGTAGACGCCATCGACGTCGGTATAGATGTCGCACCGATCGGCTTTCAGCGCGGCGGCCACGGCAACAGCCGAGGTGTCCGAACCGCCCCGGCCCAGCGTGGAGATGCGGCCATCTTCCATCATGCCCTGGAAACCGGGGATCACCGCCACGGTGCCAGAACGCATCGACGTCAGCAGGTCGATCGTGTCGATCTCGCCGATGCGCGCCTTGCTATGGGCTTCGTTGGTGCGGATGGGCAGCTGCCAGCCGAGCCAGCTGCGCGCGTCCACGCCCATGGCCTTCAGCGTCATGGCGAGCAGACCGCTCGTCACCTGTTCGCCGCTCGCGACCACGACGTCATATTCGGCCGGATCGTAAAGCGGCGACGCTTCCTTGCAAAAGCCGACCAGCCGGTCCGTCTCGCCCGCCATGGCGGACACGACGACCGCGACTTCATGACCCTGATCGACGACATGCTTGACCCGCGCGGCCACGTTGCGAATTCGCTCCATCCCCGCCATGGAGGTGCCGCCGAATTTCATCACGATGCGCGCCATTTGCCTGTCGAACCTGCCTGCTGATCTGGAAAGAAGCAATTTCCCTTCGGGGAAAAAACGGCGTCGCTATAGCAGCCGCCACGGATATGGCAAGCAACGCCACCCTCACAGGGAACACCGCCCCGCCGTCGTTCATTCCTTGCGCACCAGATAAATGGAGGATGGCATGGACGGAAGCATTTGGGCGCTGGTCACCATCGGCGGACCGATCCTGCTCGGCCTTGTGCTCATCTACGTCATGATGAGCAACCGACGGCACAGAAGCCCCGAAGAAATGGCGCGCACCGAAGAGGCGACGCGCGAACTGCATCGCCAACTCGACGCGGAGGACAAATATCTCGACGGCGAAGGGCCACCGCCCCGGAACCCGCCCCTAAAGAAGTAAATGTCCGTGGCGCGCAATCGCGGAGCTTGATAGTCAGGACGCATGGCCGATCCATCACCCAGCACCATCAACCCCCGCGAGGCCGCGCATTTCGGCGCCATGGCCAAGGATTGGTGGGATCCAAAGGGCAGCAGCGCGATGCTGCACAAGCTCAACCCCGTCAGGCTGCGCTATCTGCGCGGCGCGATCGATCGCCACTGGCATGGCGAGGAAGAAAGTTTCCGCCCACTCGAAGGCAAACGCGCCCTCGACGTTGGATGCGGCGCGGGCCTGTTGACCGAACCTCTGGCACGGCTGGGCGCGGCCACAACGGGGCTGGACGCGGCGGAAGAAAATATCGCCGTCGCGCGCGCCCATGCCGCCGGACAGAATCTGTCAATCGACTATCGCGCCACGCCGGTCGAACAGCTTGACGAACACGACTTCGATCTCATCACATCCATGGAAGTGGTCGAGCATGTCGCCGATCCGGCCGCCTTCATAAAGGCTCTGGCGACCAGGCTCGCGCCGGACGGCCTGCTCGTCATGTCAACGCCTAACCGCACGCCGCTTTCGCGCCTGGCGATGATCGGCATCGGCGAAAGCATCGGCGGCATTCCCAAGGGGACGCATGACTGGAATCAATTCCTGACGCCCGAAGAGCTTTCGCGCCTGATTGCCGACGCCGGGTTGCAGGTCACGGACATCAGCGGCCTTTCCTTCGACCCGCGCAAAGGCTTCACGCTTTCGTCCAACAAGGCGATCAACTACCTGCTGACCGCCCGCCATCCGCGCGACTGACCTCAACAACCTTGCCTCCTGTCCCACTGCCCTTCATCATCCGGCCGACAGATAAGGAGAGGCACGACCAATGGACGATATGCAGGGTGTCAGCATAGCTGGCCGGACCATCCCTTTCCCCAGATCCATCAGCGCCCAGGCGCGCGCTTTCCTCGCGTCGATGGTCGGGCCGGACGGCCTGCCGCTGAACGCAATGCCGCAACCTGCGCCCGACGATCTGGAAGGCTGGGCACGCTCGAAGGAAGTGATGGGCAAGTTCATGATCGACTTCTCGTCCGCCCGTGCGCCCAACCTGCGATCGACAGTCGAAAGCTTCGACATGGCGGGCGCCCGCGTCCATCTGGCGACACCTGAAGATCAGGACATGGATGGCCGCGTCTATCTCGACATTCACGGCGGCGGCCTGATCCATGGAGAAGGCGAATTTTGCCGGACAGGAGCGCAGCGGAACGCCGATCAGCATGGTGTCGCCTGCTATGGGGTGGACTACCGCATGCCGCCCGAACATCCCTACCCAGCCGCGCTGGACGATTGCGTCGCTGTGTACCGGGCGCTGCTGAACAGCCATGATCCGCGACACATCATCATCGGTGGCAGCTCGGCTGGCGGCAATCTGGCTGCCGCAACCGTGCTGCGCGCCCGCGATGAAGGCCTGCCCCTACCTGCCGCAGTGATATTGCTGACCCCGGAACTGGACCTCACCGAATCCGGCGACAGTTTCGAAACCAATCAGCTGGTGGACGTCATACTGCCCCGCCCCCTGATGAACGCCAACCTGTTGTACGCCGCCGGGCATGATCTGGCGCATCCCTATCTGTCGCCCTTGTTCGGCGATTTTTCAGCAGGCTTCCCGCCAACCTTTCTTCAGGCGGGTACCCGCGACCTGTTCCTGTCCAACACGGTCAGGATGCACCGGGCGCTGCTGCGCGCGGGCATAGCGGTCGAACTCCACATTTTCGAAGGCATGCCCCATGGCGGCTTCGGCGGCGGCGCACCAGAAGATCAGGAAATGGCTGGCGAGGTACGGCGTTTCGCACGCCAATATTGGGGCGCATCGCTGTCCGGCGGCTAGCACGCACCCATCATTGCCCAGCCGCCTCCGCCCTCGCCACCAGAGCCTTGGCCTCCTCGACATGCATGCTTTCGATCATGCGCCCTTCAAAGCGTTCCGCGCCGCCTGTCGCCGCCTCGATCAACCGCCGCGCATCGGCTACCGCCTGCGCGTCGGGGCCGAACACCTGATTGGCGACCGTCACCTGGCTCGGGTGGATCAGCGTCTTGCCATCGAAGCCGATCGCATGACCGGCGGCACATTCCGCCTCGAAACCGGCTTCGTCATCCAGCCGGTTGAACACGCCATCGAACACCGCGACGCGCGCCGCCCGGGCGCTCAGGATCACTGACTGCATGGCGAAGGACAGCCCCTCTCGCCCCGCCGATGGCGGAATCGACAGATCCTGCCGCAGGTCGTTATTCCCCATGAACAGTCCGGCGGTCCCTTCCTCCGCGGCGATCGACGTCGCGGCCAGCACCCCGGCGGCGCTTTCGATCATGGCGATGACGCGCTTCTGGCAGACGCTGAACACATCCTTCACCTGCTTGGCATTCTCCACCTTGGGCAACACGACATAATCCGCGCGGGACTGTTTGACAGCCACCATGTCCAGCCCATGCCATGGCGTCCCTGCCACATTGATCCGCAGCGCGCACAGGCGACCGCCGAAACCTTCGCCAGCGGCTTCGACGGCGCTTTCCCGCGCCTCATCCTTGCGGTCATCGGATACGGCGTCCTCCAGGTCCAGTATCACCATGTCGCACGGCAGCGTGCGCGCCTTGGCGATTGCCCGCTGGTTTGATGCGGGCAGGAACAGCAGCGATCGGGCGTGGTGCAGCAACATGGCAAGTCTCCTGGGTCGGCCGCATGGCTTGGTGACGGTTTGCCTTTTCCCCTTAACGATTTCGCGTCATAGTCAAGTTTCATAGGGGGATAAAAACATGCTGACGACCTTCGCGCTGACGGTAACCTTCCTGGTGCTTTTCTATCTGGCGGTAAGCGTCAAGGTGGTCCGCCAAGGTTATCAATATACCATAGAGCGTTTTGGCCGCTTCACCGAAGTCGCCCGCCCCGGCCTTAATTTCTATCCCGCCTTCTTTTACGCGGTCGGTCGCAAGATCAACATGATGGAGCAGGTGGTCGATATTCCGGGGCAGGAAATCATCACCAAGGACAATGCCATGGTGTCGGTCGATGGCGTCGTGTTCTTCCAGGTGCTGGACGCGGCCAAGGCGGCCTATGAAGTGTCGGAACTCTATGTCGCCATCATGCAGCTTGCGACCACCAACCTCCGCACGGTCATGGGCTCGATGGACCTTGATGAAACCCTGTCAAAGCGCGACGAGATCAACGCGCGCCTGCTGTCGGTCGTCGATCACGCCACCAACGCCTGGGGCATCAAGATCACCCGCGTAGAGCTCAAGGACATCCGCCCGCCCGCCGACATTGTCAGCGCCATGGGCCGCCAGATGAAGGCGGAACGTGAAAAGCGCGCCAACATCCTCGACGCCGAAGGGATGCGCGCCGCCGAGATCCTGAAAGCCGAGGGGCAGAAGCAGAGCCAGATCCTGGAGGCCGAGGGCCGCCGCGAAGCCGCCTTCCGCGATGCCGAGGCCCGCGAGCGTGAGGCGGAGGCGGAGGCCAAGGCGACACAGATGGTGTCCGACGCCATTTCGGCCGGCAACCCGCAGGCGCTCAACTATTTCATCGCCCAGAAATATACTGACGCGGTGAGCCAGTTCGCCACGTCCCCCAATGCCAAGACCATCCTCTTCCCGGTCGAAGCGACCCAGTTGATCGGCACGCTGGGCGGCATCGGCGCACTGGCGAAGGAAGCATTGGGTGAAGGCGGCGCACCGCCCCCGCCACCCGCCCCGCCGCGCCGCAGCCCCTTTGCCCAGGGCCAGGGCTGATGGACTGGCTCGGCATGCTGGAAGATCATTGGGGCTGGCTGGTCTTCGCCGCGCTGCTCGGCATGGCGGAAGTGCTGATCCCCGGCGTGTTCCTGATCTGGGTCGCGCTGGCCGCGGCAGTGACCGGCCTCATCGCGCTTGTCCTGCCCGTATCGGTTCCCGTTCAGCTGCTGATCTTCGCCCTGCTCTGCCTCGCCTCCGTCTGGGGCGGACGGCGCTGGTACGCGGCCAATCCGGTGGCATCGCAAGACCCGATGCTCAACGACCGCACGGCCCGCCTCGTGGGCGAAATCGTCACCGTGGTCGAACCGATCGACAACGGACGAGGCCGCGTGAAGGTAGGTGACAGCGTCTGGTCCTGCCGAGGCCCCGACGCGCCCGCTGGAGCGCGGGTCCGTGTGGTGGGAGCCGAGGCGTCAGTGCTGCATGTGGAGCTGGCTTGAGACAATTTTGAGGTGGGAGGCGCCGAACCGCCTCCCAAGCGTTATGCCAGCGATCCGAAGGGCGGCTTGTGGTATGTCCCCCGCATGACAGAAGTGCCTAAGACCCAACTCGACAAGTTCAAGGAAGCCGCCCGCGAGCTAGAGACGGACGATGATCCGCAGCACTTCAAGGAGAGGCTTGCCAAGGTCGTGAAGCATAAGCCTGCGCCGGATAAACCTGCGTGAAGTCCACGGGCGCACACAGATACGCGCTTCGATGTTGGGAGACAGAGAACCGACGCCTGCCTGTCGATTCATCTGAATATTCCGATAGCTGGGTCGATCTTGAGGAAAGGGCCCACAAACTGCTTGAAGCGGGACGGTTCAAATCTGTCGTAATATGCGAGTGGGAGCCTGCAAGGAAAGCATGGGCTCTCATGGGCGAACTGAACGCTGGCCAGTTGAAAGATGACGATTAGCTTCTAGGTTTGTAAAGTGCATAATCGCCAAACAAAAAGGGCCAGCGTCGCCGCCAGCCCCCTCATTCAACACCGTCCGTCAAGGATCAGCCGACAAACGCCCGCTCGATCACGAACGCGCCCGGCGCTGCGTTGGAGCCCTCAACAAAGCCCTCGCCCTCGAAATAGGCGGCGAACTGCTTGATCATCTCCATGCTGCCGCACATCATGATGCGGTCAGTTTCGGGATTGAACTTCCTGTCCCCCGAAAGCCCTTCGAATAGCGCACCATTTTCGACCAGCTTGTCGATCCGCACATTGTTGCGGAAATCTTCGCGCGTGACGGTCGGGACATAGTGGAACTGGTTGGCCGCCTGTTCGGACACCAGCGGATCTTCCGCCAGCTTGCCTTCCAGTTCGTCATGGAACGCCAGATCGCTGACCCGGCGCACCGAATGGACGACCACCACTTCCTCGTAAAATTCATAGACGTCGGGGTCGCGCGCCAGGCTGAGGAAGGGGGCAAGGCCCGTGCCCGTCGACAGCATGAACAGCCGCTTGCCCGGCAACAGCGCATCGGTGACGAGCGTGCCGGTGGGCTTGCGGCCGAGATAAATCTGGTCGCCCGGCTGGATCATCTGCAACCTGGAAGTCAGCGGGCCGTCCTGCACCTTGATCGACAGGAACTCCAGCTCCTCGTCCCACGAAGGGCTTGCCACCGAATAGGCGCGCAGCAGCGGCTTGCCATTATCGCCCTGCAGGCCGATCATGACGAACTCGCCCGACCGGAAACGGAAGCTTGCCGGGCGGCTGATGCGGAAACTGAACAGATGCTCGTTCCAGTGCCGCACCGACAGCACGGTTTCGACACTAAGGGCCCCGGTCGGTTCCAACACCGGCTTTTCGATCGTCACGTCGCTCAAAACCTTTGCCTCCTGCCAAATCCATCCGCGAACGTCCCGATGTGGACGCCAGTTGCGTGGCTTTCGCAATAAGTGATGTGGGCCGAATGCCTTTCAGCCCCCGTGAAGGCAAGGTGAAAAAACTATCGCGCCCGAAAGCTGACGATCATGCCAGCGCCTATGCTGGCGGAATCGCTCAACCTTTCAGCCGAACAGGCCCTTGGCCAACCGGCTCAATTCATTGATGGGATTGCCGTCGCCATCGCCGTCGAACAGGCCGCCGATCTTGCTCATAATGGCTTCCGGCCCACCGAACTGCGCGAACAGTTCCTGCAACTTGTCAGCCGACACGCCATGTTCGGCCGCCGTGGTCGCCAGTGCCGCCACATCGGTTTCGCCCGCCGCGATCTTGCCGCCGATTTCGGCCATCAGCGCCTGCATCTGCTCGGCGCTCACGCCCAGCTTGGCCGCAACGGCCTCCAGCCCGCCCACACTGTTCAGAAGATGGTCAATCATGTTCATATCCCGTCTATGGCTGGGGGCAGAATAGCATTGCGCCGCGCCGCCCGAAAGCAAAAGAGCCGGAAGGATCGCTCCCTCCGGCTCCTGTGCCAATAATGATGATCGTTCAGTGTCAGGCGGCGGTCAGCGCAGCGTCGCGCACGGACGCATCCACATGCTCTTCGAACTGGGCGAAGTTATCGACGAACTGCTTCACCAGCTTGCCGGCGGTCTCGTCATAGGCCGCCTTGTCCGCCCAGGTCGCGCGCGGATCCAGGATCGTCGTATCGACCCCCGGCACCGCCACGGGCACCTGGAAACCGAAATTGGGATCGGCCCGGAACTCCGCGCTGTTCAGGCTCCCGTCGAGCGCCGCGTTCAGCAGCGCGCGGGTGACCTTGATCGGCATGCGCTTACCGACGCCATATTTGCCGCCGGTCCAGCCAGTGTTGACCAGCCAGCAGGTGACGCCGCCCTTGTTGATCCGCTCCTTCAGCAAATTGCCATAGACCGACGGATGGCGCGGCATGAACGGCGCGCCGAAACAGGTTGAGAAGGTCGCGCTGGGTTCGGTCACGCCGATCTCGGTGCCCGCGACGCGCGCGGTATAGCCGGACAGGAAGTGATACATGGCCTGCTCAGGGGTCAGCCGCGCGATCGGCGGCAGCACGCCATAGGCGTCGGCGGTCAGGAAGATGATGTTCTTCGGAACCGGACCCAGATTCTTTTCCGACGCATTCGGGATGAAGTCGATCGGATAGGAACCGCGGCTGTTTTCCGCCAGGCTGTTGTCGTCCAGGTCGATTTCGCGCGTGTGCTCGTCGATCACGACATTTTCCAGCACCGTGCCGAAACGCTTGGTGGTGGCGAAGATTTCCGGCTCGGCCTCCGCCGACAGGTTGATCATCTTGGCGTAGCAACCACCTTCGAAATTGAAGACGGCCGTGTCCGACCAGCCATGCTCGTCATCGCCGATAAGCGTGCGGCTGGCGTCCGCCGACAAGGTGGTCTTGCCGGTGCCCGACAGGCCGAAAAAGACCGCCGTATCGCCGTTGGGGCCGATATTCGCGGAACAGTGCATGGGCATCACGCCCTTGGTCGGCAGCAGATAGTTGAGGATGCCGAACACCGACTTCTTCATTTCGCCCGCATAGGCCGTGCCGCCGATCAGGACCAGCTTCTCGGTGAAGTTGACCGCCACCACGGTTTCGCTGCGGCATCCGTGGCGTGCCGGATCGGCCTTGAACGTCGGCAGGTCGATGATGGTATATTCAGGCGTGAAGCCTGCCAGTTCCTCTGCCTTCGGGCGAACCAGCAGCGTGCGGATGAACAGATTGTGCCAGGCCCGCTCATTGATCACGCGCACATTGACGCGATGCTCGGGCTGCGATCCGCCGAACAGGTCCGCAACGTACAGCTTGTCCTTTTCACCCAGCGCCTTGAAGAAATCCTCCTTCAGCGCGGCAAAATGCTCCGGGGTCATGGGGACGTTCGTCTTGCCCCACCAGACGGTCGATTCGGTTTCGGCATCCTTGACGATGAACTTGTCGCTCGCCGACCGGCCGGTGTGCTTGCCCGTCTTGACGACCAGCGGGCCGTCCTTCGACAATATGCCCTCGCCGTTGGCGATAGCAGCTTCAACGAGCGGCGCGGTGCCCAGATTCCAGTATTGTTCAGCGGTCGTCGAAATGCCCTGCTGATCCAGGGTGATAGAGGATTTGGCCTGCACGCCTTAGCTCCTGATATGTAAATCCGGTTCGCCAGCAACTGCCCGCGACCCATCCGCTCCTCAGCGCCGCGATCCCTTGTGCGCGGCGTCATTCTTGCAGATGGCAGGGGCAATAAGCCTTTGCATCCCCAGCGTCAAACCCCGGCAGCGCGCCGTTTATCCCAAATCAGGAAGCACAAACCGCATTATTGCCTGCCTACCCCTTTCTTGCGGGCGAGGCGGGCATCGTCTAACGCTTGAAAGAAAGGCCTGGATTTGGCGGCCACGACCTTTGGAAAGACGCATGACTGCAACCGTCGCCCTTGTGGATGATGACAAGAATATCCTGACTTCGGTGTCCATCGCGCTGCAGGCCGAAGGCTTCATGACGCGTCTCTATTCGGACCCGGATGGCGCGCTGAAGGCGCTGATCGACAATCCCGCCGACCTCGCCGTGTTCGACATAAAGATGCCGGGCATGGACGGGCTGGAACTGTTGCGCCGCCTGCGGGAAAAAAGCCATATGCCGGTGATTTTCCTGACGTCCAAGACAGATGAGCTGGACGAGGCGCTGGGCCTCGCCATGGGTGCGGATGACTATATCGCCAAACCCTTTTCGCAACGCCTGCTGATCGCCCGGATCAGGGCCATCCTGCGCCGTTCGGAAGCAAGCCGCTCACCTGAATCCCCCAACGAACCCGCCGCCGACCCGATCGTGCGCGGCCGTCTGGAAATGGACCCCGCCCGCCATCGGGTGAAGTGGATGGGACAGGACGTCACGCTGACCGTCACCGAATTCCTGATCCTCGAAACGCTCGCCGCGCGGCCGGGCGTGGTCAAGAACCGCAATCAGTTGATGGACGCCGCCTATCAGGATGACGTCTATGTCGACGACCGCACGATCGACAGCCACATCAAACGTCTCCGCCGCAAATTCCGCGAGGTTGATCCTGAATTCAATGCAATCGACACCCTCTATGGAGCCGGATATCGCTTCTCCGAGGAATGAGGCGCGCGAAGCGGGATTGCGCTGGTCGGGCCGTATCAGCCTGACGCCGCGCATCCTGGCCGTGAACGTGTTCGCGCTGGCGCTGCTGGCGGGCGGCTTCTTTTATCTGGACAGCTACCGCACGCGCATCGTCGATGCGCGGCTGGAACAATCCGCGCGTGAATTGAAGCTGCTGGCCATCGGGCTGCAAGCGGCCCAGCCCGACCGGCAGAATTTGCTGATCGCCGCCTATTCCCGCCAGACGGGCGACCGCATCCGCCGCTATGGGCCGGACCGGCAACTGGTCGCCGACAGTTTCACCATGCGCGCGCCCCGCTATCGCCTGCGCCTGCCTTCGGAGGAAGGCTGGCAGCGCCATGTCGCGCGCTTCCTGGACAAGGCGGTGGATCGCGTCGTCTTCGCCGATCGCCCTCCTGATTTTGAGGAGCCAGCAATCGACCGGGCCGATGCATGGCCGGAACTCACGCTTGCGCGCAAGACGGGGCGGCCTCAGGCGATGAACCGCTATGCGCCCGACCGGACCTTCATGATCTCGGCCGCCGCCACCGTGTCGGACGGCAGCAGCCTTCTCGCCACTGAGAACGCGCGCGACATCACCCGGATCGTCCGCGCCGAACGGCTGCGGTTGGGGATCGTCATCGCCGCAGCGGTGCTGGCGTCGGTGCTGCTCTCGCTCTTCCTCGCGCGCACCATCGTTCAACCTTTGCAGCGCCTTGCCCGCGCCGCCGTTCGCGTGCGCCTTGGCCGGGCGCGCGAAGTGACGGTGCCGCGCCTGCCTGAACGGCGCGACGAAATCGGCATGCTGGCGCGCGCGCTGTCGGACATGAGCCATGCGCTGCGCCAGCGCATCGACGCGACCGACGCCTTCGCCGCCGATGTCAGCCATGAACTCAAAAACCCGATAGCCTCGCTCCGCTCCGCCCTTGATGCGCTGGACCGGGTGGACAGGCCTGATCTTCGCGCACAGCTGATGGCGATCGCGCAGGACGACGTGCGGCGGCTGGATCGCCTCGTCACCGACATTGCCGAAGCCTCGCGCATCGACGCCCAGCTTTCACGCACCCGTTTCGAACCGATCGACCTTGGCCTGCTGATCGAACGCATGATCGTCGCCCGCGAAGCGCGCGGCGTACCCCGCGACATCCGCCTCGCCTTCGCCCGGCCGCGCAAGAATGTGGCGGTGGTGCTGGGTGAGGAACAACGCCTGCTGCGCGTGCTCGACAATCTGATCGACAACGCCATTTCCTTCTCGCCCGATGGCGGGCTGGTCCAGATCGTTGCGACCGTCGCCGACAATGAAGTGCTGGTCAGCGTCGAGGATGAAGGACCGGGCGTCCCGGAATCGCAGCGGGAACATGTGTTCCGCCGCTTCCACAGCGTCCGCCCGGAAGCGGAAAGCTTCGGCAAGCATTCGGGCCTCGGCCTCGCCATCGCCCGCTCCATCGTCGAAGGCCATCAGGGCAAGATCAGCATCGCCGACCGCGAGGATAATCAGAGGGGCGCCTGCTTCATGCTGCGCCTGCCCATGGCGGTCGAGCGCGATCCGGGAATTGTCTCGGAATAGGACGCCGCCAGCCTCAAGTTTTTGCGACGATAGCAGCTTTCGCCCCCGCAATTCGTTTCCCACCAGCCTGGACAAGGTCTAAGAAGGCAGTGGGTATGGTGCGGGAAGAAACAAGCGAAACATTGCACGCGACGAGCGTCGCCATCGGCGGGCGCGCGGTATTGCTGTGCGGGCCAAGCGGCGTGGGCAAGTCCGACCTCGCGCTGCGGCTCATCGACCGTGGGGCAACGCTCGTCAGCGACGATTATACATTGCTGAAATGGGTCGACGGGCGGCTGGAGGCCACCGCGCCGCAAACCATCACCGGCATGATGGAGGTGCGTGGCATCGGGCTCGTCGACATGCCCTGCATCGACTATGCGCGCGTCGCACTGATGGTCGATCTGTCCGATGACATCGACCGGATGCCCGCCGACCCGGAAGAAAGGATGATCGCAGGCGCCGCCATTCCGGTGGTCAGGATCGCCCCGCTCGAACCTTCCGCGCCGATCAAGGTCGAGCTGGCGCTCAAGACCATGGGGCTCGCGTGAACGCTCCGACGCCCAAGACCATCCTGCTCGTTTCCGGCCTCTCCGGGGCAGGCAAGACGACGGCGCTCAAGACGCTGGAGGATATGGGCTGGGAAGTCGTGGACAACTTGCCCCTGCTGCTCCTCGAACGCCTGCTCGACACGCCTGTACCTGCGGGCCACGAGGATATAGACGATCGCCCGCTGGCGCTGGGCATCGACGCACGCACGCGCGGTTTCGACGCGCAGGCGATCGTCCGGCGGATCAAGGCGCTGCGCAGCCGCCAGGGCCATGACATCGAAACGCTGTTCCTCGACTGTTCGGACATGGAGCTGGAGCGCCGCTTCGCCGAAACCCGCCGCCGCCATCCGCTCGCGTCGGATCGCCCCGCCGCGCACGGGCTTGCGCGCGAACGCGAACTCACCGACCCGCTGCGCCGCTGGGCAACCCATATCATCGACACGACCAGCCTCACCAGCAACGGCTTGCAGCAGGAGATCCGCAACCGCTTCTCCCGCGACGGCCTGTCGGCTCCGGTGCTGACGATCATGTCCTTCGGCTTTTCACGTGGCATCCCGCTCAACGCCGACCTCGTCTTCGACATGCGCTTCCTGCGCAATCCGCACTGGGAACCCGACCTGCGGCCAAAGACCGGCCTCGACCCGGCCGTGGCCGCCTATATTATCGAAGATCCCGCTTATGAGGAAACGGTCCGCCGCATGGAAGAATTGCTGGCGCTGCTGCTGCCTCGCTATGCGGAAAGCGGGAAAAGTTACGTCACTGTCGCCTTCGGCTGCACCGGCGGACGCCATCGGTCGGTCCATGTCGCTGAACGCGTAGCCAAATACTTGCAAGACGCGGGCTTTTCGCCCACGGTCTCGCACCGCAATATGGAATCAGCGCCCCGGGACAGCCTGGAGAAGCGCGAACCGGGAGGCCCGAAAGCACAATCATGAAACAATTTGGGCCGATAGATAGATGATTGGACTGGTACTTGTCACCCATGGTTCGCTGGCGACGGAATTTGTCGTGGCGATGGAACATGTGGTCGGTCCGCAACAGCAGATCGAAACAATCTGCATCGGACCGGAAGACGATATGGAAGTGCGACGGGCCGACATCGCCGCCGCCGTCGCCCGCGTGAATGACGGATCAGGCGTCATCCTGCTGACCGACCTGTTCGGCGGCACCCCGTCCAACCTTGCCATTTCGCTGCTGAAGGCGGGCGAGATCGAGGTGATCGCGGGCATCAACCTTCCCATGCTCATCCGCCTGGAAAGCGCGCGCAAGGTCATGGACGTGCGCCAGGCCGTCGCCGCCGCGCGCGAAGCCGGACAAAAATATATCAGCGTGGCATCTGAACTATTGGGTAGCACTACATGAGCGAATTGAGTCAGGAAGTCCGCATCAGCAACAAACGCGGACTTCACGCGCGCGCCAGCGCGAAATTCGTGACGCTGGCCAGCGGACTGCCTGCCCAGATTACCGTCCGCAAGGACGGCAGCGAAGTGACCGGCACGTCGATCATGGGCCTGATGATGCTGGGCGCGGCGATGGGCGATTCCATCGTCATCAGCGCCACGGGGCCGCAGGCGGCGGATGCGCTGGGCAAGCTGGTGACGCTGGTCGAGGACAAGTTCGGCGAGGAATAAGGCCTGTTGCGTCCGTACCCGCCGCAACCGCATCTCCATCGCCCGGCAGGAGGCATGCAGCGCGGCCTGACGCGCCCACTACCCTTTTTCTCGCGCGCCCTATAGAGAGGCCGCTTCGGCGGACTTCCAAAAGGCTCAAGACAGGATCGTGGCACGCGAAATCACCGGATTCTCCAACCCGCTGGTGAAGCGTGTGCGGTCCTTGCGCGAAAAGAAGTTCCGCAAGGCTGAGGGGCTGTTTCTCGCCGAAGGCCTACGCATCCTCACCGAAGCGCGCGAGGAAGGCGTGCTGCCGGAAATGCTGTTCCATGCCGGATCGACGCACCCGCTGGCCGTCGGCCTGATCGCGGCCATGGAGGATGCGGGGGGCGACGTCATCGAAACCACGCCCGACATATTGTCCAAGATCAGCGGCAAGGACAATGCGCAGGCCGTGGTCGGCGTCTATCGCGACCGGCTGACCCCGCTGGCAAAGCTGGACCGGGGCAAGGCGGATATCTGGATCGTCGCCCAGTCGCTGCGCGATCCCGGCAATCTCGGCACCATCCTGCGCACGGGCGATGCCGTGGGCGCTGGCGGCCTTATCCTGATCGACGATTGCGTCGATCCCTTTTCGGTCGAATCCGTACGCGCCAGCATGGGCGCGCTCTTTACGCAATCCATCACCCAGGCCCGTTGGGGCGAATTCATGCATTGGCTGCGTCAGGGTCCGGGCGAACTGATCGGCACCAGCCTCAATGCCACCCAGGATTATCAGGAACCGCGCTACCAAAGCCCCAGCTTCCTGCTCGTCGGCAATGAAGCGCAGGGCCTGCCCGAATCCTATGAGGCGGAATGCGACCTGCTCGTGAAGATGCCGATGCTGGGCAAGGCCGACAGCCTGAACGCCGCCGTCGCCTGCGCGGTGATGGCCTATGAATTACTGAACCAGAAAAGAAAGTCGTAGAAAATGGCGCGAGGGGGCGTGCAGGCGATGGAAGCGAACGGGATCGAGGCAATGCTGCGGCACAAGCGGGTGCTGGCGGCCAGCCTGATCGGCACGGCGGTCGAATTTTACGACTTCTATATCTACGCCACCGCCGCCAGCCTGGTATTCGGCCCCCTGTTCTTCCCCGCCACATCGCCTTCCGCGCAGCTCATGGCGGCCTATGGCAGCCTGGCGCTCGCCTTCTTCGCCCGGCCGCTCGGCGCGGCGGTGTTCGGCCATTATGGCGACCGCATCGGGCGGAAGGCGACGCTGGTTACCTCGCTCATGCTGATGGGCGCATCGACATTGGCGATCGGTTTCCTGCCCACTTACCAGATGATCGGCTGGTGGGCGCCGCTGATCCTGTGCATCCTGCGCTTCGGGCAGGGCTTTGGCCTTGGCGGGGAATGGGGCGGCGCGGCGCTGCTCGCTGTGGAAAACGCGCCGCCCGGATGGCGCGCGCGCTTCGGCATGTTCCCGCAACTGGGCGCACCGGTCGGCTTCCTCGCCGCCAATGGCCTGTTCCTGATCCTGGGCATGTTTCTCACTGACGAAGACTTCTTCGCCTGGGGCTGGCGTCTCCCGTTCCTTGGCAGCGCGGTGCTGGTGTTCCTGGGCCTCTGGGTCCGCCTGAAACTCAGCGAAACCCCGGAATTTGCCGCAGCCCAGGCCGAGGCGCCACCGCCCGCCCTGCCCCTTGCTACCCTCTTCTCCCACCATCTGGGCGCAGCGGTCGCGGGCACCTTCGCGGTCGTCGCCTGCTTCGCCGTCTATTATATCGCTACCGCCTTCGCGCTCGGATACGGCACCACCACGCTCAACATCGGCCGCGAAACCTTCCTCGCGATTCAGCTTGGCGCGATCCTGTTCATGGCGCTCAGCATCATCATCGCTGGCTGGTGGGCGGACAAGACCAGCCCGACGCGCGTGCTGGTGGCGGGCTGCATCGGCACGGTTCTGATGGGCGTCATCTTCGGCCCCGCCATGGGCACGGGCCAGTTGCTGCCGATCTTCCTGATACTCAGCCTGGCCCTGTTCCTGATGGGCTTCGTCTACGGGCCGCTGGGCGCTTATCTGCCCCATCTGTTCCCGGTCCAGCTTCGCTACACCGGCGCGTCATTCTCGTTCAATCTGGGCGGGATCATCGGCGGCGCGCTGGCCCCCATCGTCGCCACATGGCTGATCCAGGTGCAGGGCGTCGAACTGGTCGGCCTCTACATGTCCGCTGCCGCCGCGATCAGCCTTGGCGGGCTATGGTTCACCAGCCGTAATCCCGCCTGACGGGATCAGGCCGGGATCACCAGACTGGCCTCCAGCCCGCCGCCGGTCCGGTTCGCCAGCCGCAGCGCGCCGCCATGCTCCGCCATGATCGCGCGGACCAGCGCCAGCCCCAGCCCCGCGCCGCCGGTCTCCCGGTTGCGCGACCCTTCCATCCGGGTGAACGGCTCCATCATCTCTTCCATGCGGTCCTCGGCAATGCCCGGCCCGTCATCGGCGACGACCAGGCGGATCGCGCCCTCTTCCCGCACCACCGATACATGCGCGCGCTCGCCATAGACGATGGCGTTTTCGATCAGGTTGCGCAGCGCCCGGCGGATCTGCTGCGGCCTTACCGAAGCCACTGCGCGCGCGCTGTCCGCCATCTCGACGGCTGATCCCAGTTCGACAAAGTCCTCGACCACCGCATCGGCCAGCGCGGACAGATCGACCTTCTGCGCGGCTTCCGTGCTGCGCCCCGCCCGCGCCAGCGACAATATATCCTCCAGCATCCGGTTCATCTCGTCGATCGTCTCGGACATGCGCGCGCGCTCGCCCTCATCCTCGACCGATTCGGCCCGCACCCGCAGCGACGCGAGCGGCGTCCGCAGGTCATGGCCGATCGCGCCCAGCATCCGGTCCTTCTCGTCCAGCATGGCGACGATGCGGCTGCGCATCGCGTTGAAGGCGGTGGTCAGCTCGCGCACGTCACCCGGCCCGCGCTCCTCGACCGGATCGGCCGAACCGGTGCGGGCGAACTGCTGCGCCGACCGCGTCAACTGCCCCAGCGGCCGCGCCAGTCTCCGCCCGACCCACAGCAGCGGCGCCAGCACGATCACGTAAAGGATCAGCGTCTGCCACGCCAGCCAGCCGCCATAGCGCGCCGGGCGGTCGCCTATGCGCGACTGCGTGACGATCCATTTGCCCTGCTCATATTCCGCCGCCATGACCAGCCTGCGGCTACGGGGACCGCCGCGCTCATCGCCCATCGCGCGCATCCGTACCCGTTCCCACCGGCGCAGCGGCGGCGCGCGGCTTTGCTCGAACACCTGCACCGACAGGACCGGTAAGCCAATGTCGGCGAACATCGCCAGCGCCCTTCGCTCGATCTCCGGCCGTCTGTCGCCGTCCAGCGCGGGCATGGCGTTGAAAAAGCGCGCGCGCGGCGGCCGGTTGGCGGCGGGCGGCTCGCCCCGGCTGTCCAGCGCGTCGGCGATGCGATAGACGCCCGGCGCCGTCTGCGCCGTCAGCGTCAGCCGGTTGCGTTCCTGCAACAGCAGCCCGAAATTGATCGCCTGCGCCACGAACAGCGCGATGGCGACCAGCATGATGATCTGCCCGGCCAGGCTCTGCGGCCAGAAACGGATGCGCTTCACAGCTTTCTCACATCCGCGGCCAGCGTATAGCCGCCGCCCCACACGGTCTTGATCAGCGTCGGGTTCTTGGGGTCCGGCTCGATCTTCTTGCGCAGGCGGCTGATCTGGTTGTCGATCGCGCGGTCGAACGCATTGGCCTCGCGCCCCTGCGTGATGTCGAGCAACTGGTCGCGGCTCAGCACCTGGTTGGGCCGGGTTGCAAAGGCCAGCATCAGATTATATTCGGCGGTCGACAGCGGCAGCACCACGCCTTCCTGGTCCACCAGCACGCGCTCATGCGTCTTGAGCAGCCATCCCGCAAAGGCGTAGGTTGCGCCATCCGGCGCTGTCACCCGCTGGCCGCCGGTCGCGACGCGGCGGAAAATCACCTTGATCCGCGCCACCAGTTCGCGCGGCGAAAAGGGCTTCAGCACATAATCGTCGGCGCCCATTTCGAGGCCCACGATGCGGTCCGTCTCCTCGGACTTCGCGGTCAGCAGGATGACGGGAATTTCGCTCGTCTCGCGAATATGGCGGCACAGCGACAGCCCGTCCTCGCCCGGCATCATGATGTCCAGGATGACAAGGTCGATCGCGCTGGCGTTGAGGCGCATCCGCGCTTCCGCCGCGCTTTCCACGGCGGTCACGCGAAAGCCGTTGCGTGACAGATATTGCGCCAGCGGCTCGCGGATCGAACGCTCGTCATCGACGAGCAGCAGATGGGGTTTTTCGCTCATGGGGGATATCTGTCACGACTGTCATCGGCTTGGAAGGGTGGAGGACGTCCCCCACCCTGCCTTGCGCGTTATTCCTTCGGCGCGGCGTCCATGCCACGGCGCTGCTGCCATGCATCGCGCCGGGCCTGCTGCGCCGCCTTCATTTCCTCGGCGGTTACGGAGCCGTCCTTGTTGCTGTCGGCCTTGTCGAACATCGCCATCGGCCGGGCCATGAATTCGGCGCGGGTCAGCACGCCATCCTTCGCGGCCTCGCCCTTCATCCCGCCACGGCCGAACATCATGCCGCCGCCAAAGCCATGATGGCCGCCCCGGCCAAATCGCTTGCCATGGCCTTCCCCGCCACGGCGTTCGGACCGCGCCTGATGAGCGGCGTCGAATTCAGCCTTGCTGATCTGGCCGTCCTTGTCGCCATCCATCGCGGCGAAGCGCTGGTCCATCCGCGCCTTGCGGGTGATGTCGCGATCTTCTTTCGTCAGCTTGCCGTCGCGATTGGCGTCCATCTTCGTGAAACGCGCATCAAGGGCGGCGGTGAACTCCGCCTTGCTGACCTGGCCGTCCTTGTTGGCGTCGGCCATCGCGATCATGCCGCCATGGCGGCCCTTGGGCGCGCCATCGCCGGGTTGCGCCAGCGCCAGATGTGACACCGCCAGTCCACCGACGAACAGCGAGCCGACAGCGACCGTGCCAAAAAATTTGCGGATCATTTAATCTTCCTTCCAAAAGGTGACGAACGGCCATCGCCGCTCCTGAAACCCTTATGGGGAAGACTTGTCCCGCAACCTTGTCATGTCACGGCCGAAATTGTCGTAATTTGTAACAGGGCGGCACGCACGCCGCGCCGCCCCGAGCTTGCAATCAGGCGTCGCGCCGACCCAGCAGCCGCAACCGCAGCGCGTTCAGCTTGATGAAGCCGGCCGCATCGCGCTGGTCATAGGCGCCCGCATCATCCTCGAACGTCACGACCTTTTCACTGTACAGCGAATAAGGCGACTTGCGGCCAACGACATGGACGCCACCCTTGTACAGCTTCAGCCGGACGGTGCCCGTCACCTTTTCCTGGCTATGGTCGATCGCCGCCTGCAACATCTCGCGTTCGGGGCTGAACCAGAAGCCGTTATAGATAAGCTCGGCATATTTGGGGGCCAGCTCATCCTTCAGATGCGCCGCGCCGCGATCCAGCGTCAACTGTTCGATGCCGCGATGCGCCAGATGATAGATGGTGCCGCCCGGGGTTTCATACATGCCGCGCGACTTCATGCCGACGAAGCGGTTTTCGACCAGGTCGAGGCGGCCGATACCATGCTTGCGGCCATATTCGTTCAGCGTTTCCAGCAGCGTCGCCGGGCTCATGCCCACGCCGTTGATCGCCACGCCATCGCCACGCTCGAAATCGACCGTGATATATTCGGGCGCGTCCGGCGCGTCCTCCGGGTTGACCGTGCGCGAATAGACATAGTCGGGCACTTCTTCCCACGGATCTTCCAGCACCTTGCCCTCGGACGAGGTGTGCAGCATGTTCGCGTCGGTCGAAAACGGGCTTTCGCCACGCTTGTCGCGCGGGATGGGAATCTGGTGCTGCTCGGCAAATTCGATCAGGCGGGTGCGGCTGGTCAGGTCCCACTCACGCCACGGCGCGATCACCTTGATGTCGGGCGAAAGTGCGTAATAGCCCAGTTCGAAACGGACCTGGTCATTGCCCTTGCCCGTCGCGCCATGGCTGACCGCATCGGCGCCCACCTGCCGCGCGATCTCGATCTGCCGCTTGGCGATCAGCGGGCGCGCGATCGACGTACCCAGCAGATACAGCCCCTCATACAGCGCATTGCTGCGCATCATCGGGAATACATAGTCCTTGACGAATTCCTCGCGCAGATCGTCGATGAAGATATGCTCGTCGCGCACGCCCATCAGCTTGGCCTTCTGCCGCGCCGGCTCCAGTTCCTCGCCCTGCCCCAGATCGGCGGTAAAGGTCACGACCTCGCACTGATAGGTCTGCTGCAACCATTTCAGGATCACGCTGGTGTCCAGCCCCCCCGAGAAGGCAAGGACAATGCGGTTGATCTTATCGGACATGGATGGAGCGACCTTCCTTCAAACTGGCCTTCGAACTGGCGCAAAAATCACCGGCGCGCCGGTATCAGGCGTGGCGCTCAAGTGCAACCGAGTCGGCGCGGGCGCATGCAAAAGGGGAGCGGCGGCAAACGCCGCCACTCCCTTTCAACAGGCCACCAGGGGATAGCCCGCCTTGCCCAGGCGATGGACTTAGCGCGTCTGCGGCTTGAACCCCATGTTTCGGCTACGATCCTTGCCCAGCCGATAGACCGTCTGCATCTGCGGCTCGGCATGGGTCGTCTGCGGCGCCACGGGGGTAGAAACCGGCGCATGCACAGCGGCGTCCTGTCTCTCGCGCTGCGCCAGCAGATAACGCGCCCGACGCATGCGCTTGGCATGGGTTCGGAACGGATTTTCCGCGCTCGGCGGAGCGGCGACCATCGCCGCCAGGCTGCCATGCACGGGCGCGGCGGCACCGACCGGCTGCGCTGGGCTGTGGGTCGGGGTCGCAGAAGATGCGACCGACGCGGGCTTCGCCGCCATCGGTTCGTCGCGAACGGGCGTTTGCGCATAGGGCGTTACCGCATCCTCATCTACCCGGCGGCGACGGAGGGCCGCAGCCCCGCCCAGACCCAGCAACAGCAGAGCGCCGCCACCCAGCGCCCAGTAAAGCGATTCGTCCGGCCCGTTGCTCGCTGCGGCCGGCTGCTCCTGCACTACCGGATCGGCAGCCGTCGTTTCAGGGGCACTCATATCCGGGACCACCGGGGCTACTGGCGCGGATGCGGCCTGCTGCGGCTGCATGGGATCGGTCACAGGCTCGCGCGGCGCCGGTGCCGCAGTGGCGGTACGGGATGGTTGCGGCCGTTCAGCGGCAATCCTGCGCTCGGCGATTTCTGCGGGCGCTGGGGTCGGCGTGGCTACGGATGCCTGCTCGGCCTCCGACGCCGCAACCGCCGCGGCAATGCGCTCATCGACCGACTGGGTCGGCTGCACCATGGGCGTTGAAGGGCCTATGACCGGTGCTGGCGCAGCCGGGGGGACAACCTCCGTAGTCACCGGCGCCGACACCGGTGGAGCGACCTCTTCCTGCGCAAAAGCATAGGTGGGACCAAAGGCCAGAACAGCGGCAATCGCGGCACCGGCCGAACGAACGTACAGGCTATATCCTCTCATAGTGCCAACTCAACGGGTGAGGCGACGAAATGACGGCAACAGAACCGCATGATTCAAGACGAATCGATGCAGATGATCGACGGACGGATATAACTCACCGGAATATTAATGGATGTTCATCAAAATCTATAGCCTGAGGCAGACTTTCGTTACTTTAACGCCTCACGATTATTGAGGATCATCTTCCGGAATTTCACGGCGACTGCCTTCTATCCGCCGGGTCTGCCGCGCCTCTTCCTGACGGCTGGCCTGCCGCTCCGCCTTCGTGCGCCCGAACCTGGCGCGATTGGCCGCAGCCGCCCGCTCCTTCTCGCCCCGCGCCTTGGCCTTGCGCGCCTGTCTCAGATTGATGATGTCGCCCATGACTGCTCCCCTGGCAGCGGTCCGATGGAAGGACGGTGAAGCCGGTAGCGGCGACTGAACCCGCATCACAGGCTTTCGTCAACATCCCAATGTCATCGACGCGAAGATGGCGCTTAACCCGGCGCGACAATTGCACTATCACCCGCTGCATGGCCACGCCTCCCCTGCGCCAACTGGACATTTTCGCGCAGATGGTGGCCGCCGGCGGCATCACGCGATGCGCCCGCGACACCGGCCTTTCAGCCGATGAGATCGCGCGCGGTATAGCGTCGCTGGAAATGCGCCTCGGCTACAAGCTGTTCGAGGATCTTCCCGATCGCCAGCGGCTGACCGCCGCCGGGCGCAAGACGGCGGAGGCCATGACGCTGCTGTCGCATGACCGGTCGGCCGCGTGGACCATGGATGAGCCCGACGCCGCGCCACCGGCAGTCGATGCCCCGCCGCCCGCTTCGGAACCAGCCCGGCAATCCATCACCCTCGCCGCGCCCGCCCCGGTGTTCGGCCATTTCCAGGACGCGCTGGCGGCGTTCGAGGCGGCGAATGAAGATGTTGCCATCACGCTCGACCTGTCCATCCATTTGGCTGACGAAGCGCGCCGCGCGCTGGAGCAGGGCCGCGTCGACATCGCCTATTTCTACGCCCTGGGCGAATCGGCAAACCTTCCTTCCCGCTATGGTTGGTCGGAACAGATCAACATCTATGCGGGCGCCGATCATCCCCTCGCCCGCCGCGACAGCGTGTCGCCTGAGGAGCTGCGGATCAGCCCGACGCTGACCATGGAACCGCACAACGCCCTCCGCCGCATCATCGATGAAGCGCTGGATCGGGACGGGATCGTCCTGGGTGCACCAGTCCTCGAAACCGACAATATGTTCGATATCATGACCATATTGCGGGAAGGGGCGGGCTGCTTCGCTGCCTTCGGCCCGCTGGCCCGCGACCTTGGCCGGATGACCGGCATCCGCCGCCTCGCGCTCGAAAGGCCGCTGCCCGCCATCGAAGTGCGACAGACCCTGCGCCCCCAACCGGAAGCGAACCCGGCGGCGGTTGCGCTCGCGGAATTTCTCTTCCTTTGACGTAAATCGGCTGCATTTCACAAGTCTGCCGACGCCCCGTGCCACGCACAGCGGATTCTCTCGCGGCGCACCCCTAACACGGCATTACCCTATCATTTCGAGCCGCTGCCACGCCGGACATTCTCGCGGCGGAACTTATCTAAGGCGCAAATGCTCAACTCGGACCCTCGCACGGCGCCTATGAACTGCCTGATAATGACAGTTGATATGTTATATCATTTTAGATAGGACGCCCACCAAGATCATTTTGATTAAGGGTTTAATTCATGCATTTGCCGCTGCTCCGCGCCGGTTCCGCCATCTCCGCCCTTTGCCTCGCATTCCCCGCAACAGCGCAGACCACTGCCGCACCCGCCCCGTCAAAAGGCTATCATGACGATCGCGCCGACATCATCGTCACCGCCCTCATTCCACGCAGGCAGGGCGACATCCTTTCAGGCACAACGGTCATCTCGGGCGCCAAGCTGACCCGCTCCCTGCGCCCCACGATCGGCGAAACGCTGGCGCGTCAGCCGGGCGTCTCCGCCACCTCCTTCGGTCCCAACGCCTCGCGCCCGGTGCTGCGCGGCTTTCAGGGTGAACGGGTGCGCATCCTGACCGACGGCATCGGCAGCTTCGACGTATCCAATACTTCGGTCGATCACGCCGTCGCCATCAACCCACTGACCGCCGACCGCATCGAGATACTGCGCGGACCTTCGGCACTGCTCTACGGGTCGTCGGCGATCGGCGGCGTCGTCAATGTCATCGACAGCCGCATTCCGCGACGGATCCCGGACGAGCCAATCCATGTGGACGGGATCGCCACCTATGGCAGCGCGGCGGACGAACGGACCGTCGCTGGAGAGATTGAGGTGCCGTTGGGCGGCGGGCTGGTCGCTCATGCCGACGGCAGCTACACCAAGACCGGTGACCTGCGGACCGGCGGCTATATTCTGGCAGCACCGCTTCGCGCCATCGCGGCCGTTTCCGACGAAGAGGAAATCCGCGAAGACGGACGCCTGCGCGGCAAGCTGCCCAACACGGCGGCCGAAACATGGGAAGTGGCGGGCGGCCTCGCCTATGTCGGCGATCGCGGCAATCTCGGCTTTTCCGTTTCGCACAGCGAAAATCGCTACGGCGTGCCATCACGCATCGACGTGACGGAAGCCCATGAAGATCACGATGGCGACGATCATGATCACGAAGAAGAACATGCCCATGAAGACGTTACCCTGGCCATGCAGCAGACCCGGGCAGACCTGCGCGGCGAAGTAGCGGTGAATGGCGGGTTCATCGACAGTATCCGGCTGCGCGCCGGTTGGGCGAGCTACCGGCATGACGAAATCGAGCCCAGCGGCGAAATCGGCACTACATTCCGGAATCAGTCGATGGAAAGTCGGCTGGAACTGATCCAGTCCCGCCGTGGCAATTGGGATGGCGCGTCCGGCGTGCAATATTTCACCCGCCGCTTTTCCGCCAATGGCGAAGAGAAATTCCTGCCCAAAAACGACACGGAGCAGTTGGGCTTCTTCACCCTGCAATCGGTCGATCTGGGCGATACGCGGCTGGAAGCAGGCGCGCGCTATGAAAAGACCAAACTGCGCTCAGTCCCCGATGCCGACCTGTTCATCGCGGGCCAGCGGCGCAACTTTGACGCCTTTTCAGCATCGGTCGGGGCGAGCCAGCAGATCGTTCCAGGCTGGCGGCTGGGGCTGAACCTCGCCCGCACGGAACGCGCACCATCCGCCGAAGAATTGTTCGCGCGCGGCAATCACGCCGGGACGCAGGCCTTTGAACTGGGCGATCCGACCTTCGGCCTGGAAAAAAGCTGGGGCGTGGAAGGCACGCTGCGCGGTCAGGGCGACGGCTACAGCCTGTCGCTGTCCGCCTATCACAACTGGTTTGACGGCTATATTTACGACGCCATTGTGGACGACAGCGTGTGCATGGCCGCCAATGGCGGCGCGGAACTGGAATTTCCATGCTTCCAATATGCGCAGGCGGACGCCCGTTATTGGGGCTTTGAGGCGGAGGCTTCGGTCAAGCTGGGGCAGATCGGCCGTTATGCCGTCAATCTGGATGGCGTAGCCGACTATGTGCGCGCCACCATCACCGGGTCCGGCCCGGCGCCCCGCATCCCGCCGCTTCGCCTGCTGGGCGGGCTGGAGCTACAGGACGATCGGCTGACGCTGCGCGGCGAGGTGGAGCACAGCTTCGCGCAAAATCGGATCGCAGCGACGGAAACGCGGACCGGCGGCTTTACGCTGGTCAACGCGTCGCTGTCCTTCAAACCGTTCAGCGGTAACGACCGTACCAGCATCACCGTCAGCGCCAATAATATCTTTGACGTGGAGGCGCGGCGGCATGCCAGCGTGCTGAAGGATTATGCGCCGCTTGCCGGACGGGACATTCGCGTGACGGCGCGGCTGTCGATCTGACCAACCTAGTTGATTGCGCCATGTGACGTTTTCGTTACAAGGCGCGCATGGAACAGGGGCAAGCGACAATAGGCGGGGCCGTGGGGGAGAGCTGGTAATGCGCCAGATCGCCGCGCTGCCCTATGCCACGGACGCCGACGGGTCGATGCGCATCCTGCTGATCACCTCGCGCGAGACGCGGCGATGGGTGATTCCCAAGGGCAATCGGATCAAGGGCATGGCCGGTCACCGCGCCGCCGAGGTCGAAGCCTATGAGGAAGCGGGCATCCACGGCATCGCCTGCCCCTCCTCCCTTGGCCGCTATTGCTATGACAAGCGCCGCCGCAAAGGCGGTTCCCGCGAAGCCACGGTCGAAGTTTTCCCCCTTGCAGTCACAGGCCAGTTGTCGCACTGGCCCGAGCGGGGGCAAAGGGAGCTGCGCTGGTTTCCGGTCTCGGAGGCCGCGAAGGCGGTCGATGAACCCGATCTTCAAACTATCATCGCGGCCTTTCGCGAACCGCCGCGAGATCCGGGCTGGTTCATCCGAATGCTGCTGCGGGTCAAGGAATGGCAAAGCGAAAGGACTGGAATGCTGCGGTGGTTTCACGCGCTGATGCCCAAACAGGGGCGTTTCTTCGAACAGTTTGAGGATCATGCCACGACCCTTGTCGCTGGCGCCGATGCACTCGCCAAGCTGCTGAAGGGCGGCCCGGACATGGACGCGCATATCCAGGAGATTTCCGCGCGCGAGCATGAGGCGGACGACATCATCCGCGAAGTGCTGCAGGATGTCCGGCGGATCTTCGTCACCCCATTCGACCGCAGCGCCATCACCGGCCTGATCGGCGTCATGGACGACGCCATCGACCAGATGAACCAGACGGCCAAGGCGATCGCCCTGTTCGAGGTCAAGGAATTCGCGCCGCAGATGCAGGACATGAGCGCGCTCATCGTCGAATGCGCGCGCATCACCGCCGAGGCGATGCCGCTGCTACGCTCGCTCAATCTCCATTCCGTCCGTCTCCACGACCTGACCGAGCGCTTGGTCAAGCTGGAGGGCCATGCCGACATCCTGCATGAAGCGGGCCTGAAGGCGCTCTACAATCAGGCGCGGCAGGGCAATCCCATGGACTTCGTCGTCGGCAACGAAATCTATGCTCATCTGGAAAAGGTGACCGACCGTTTCGAGGACGTCGCCAATGAAATTTCCGGGCTGGTCATCGACCACGCCTGACGCCAACTCCCGCCTCCGTTCGGGCTAAGCCTGTCGAAGTCCGCACCCGCCCTTCGATCAAGCTCGGGCGAACGGATGGATGAACCCAGAACACAAGTCAGGTCACCATGGAAGCCCAACTTGCCTTCCCGCTGCTCGTCGCCCTGATCGGCGTCGCGCTTGCCTTCGACTTTCTGAACGGCCTGCACGACGCCGCGAACTCGATCGCCACGATCGTATCGACCCGCGTGCTGAAGCCACAATATGCGGTCGCATGGGCGGCCTTCTTCAATTTCATCGCCTTTCTATTCTTCGGCCTGCATGTCGCCGAAACCGTCGGGAAAGGCATTGTCGATGCCAACATCATCGACCCGCCGGTGATCTTCGGCGCGCTGATGGGGGCCATCGCCTGGAACCTCATTACCTGGGGCCTTGGCATCCCTTCCTCCTCCAGCCATGCATTGATCGGCGGACTGCTGGGCGCGGGCACGGCCAAGGCGGGGCTTGGCGCGGTCGTCTGGAGCGGCGTGTTCAAGACCAGTGCGGCCATCGTCCTGTCGCCCGCGATCGGCCTCATTCTCGCGCTTTTCCTGGTGCTGCTCATCAGCTGGATTTTCCGCCGCTTCACGCCGCAGGGCGCGGATCGGGTGTTCCGCAAGCTCCAACTGGTCTCGGCCTCGCTCTACTCGCTGGGCCATGGCGGAAATGACGCACAGAAGACGATGGGGATCATTGCTGTGCTGCTCTATTCGCAGGGCATGCTGACAGGCGGTTTTCATGTTCCCTTCTGGGTGGTGATCTCCTGCCAGGCGGCGATGGGCCTTGGCACCCTGCTCGGTGGTTGGAAGATCGTCCACACCATGGGTTCGAAAATCACTCGGCTTACCCCATCACAGGGCTTCTGCGCCGAAACGGGGGGAGCGATAACCCTGTTCATGGCCACGCATCTGGGCGTGCCGGTTTCCACCACGCACACGATCACCGGCGCCATCGTCGGGGTGGGCGCATCGCGGCGGCTGTCGGCCGTTCGCTGGAACGTGGCGTCCAGCATCGTCGTCGCCTGGGTCGTGACCCTGCCCGCCGCAGGCTTGATAGGCGCAGGCTTCTATCACCTGACCCGGCTTTTCTGACCGGATGGAAGAATGGGCGGCCCGCCCCTTCACAAAGCGATGTGGCGGCTCTATATGCAGCCTTGGAAATCCGGCCCCTGTCATACTCAGTTTTGATGAGGGCCGGCCCCCGGATCGCCCGGGGATCGGTTTTGGTTAGCGCGCGAAACCGGCGGGATTGGGCGGAAAACGGCGGGTCAAAAAGTGCTGACAGTGCGGATCGGACAGTCCCGGCCCGCACTTTTTTGCGTGGTAGGCAAAGGGCGAATCACCTCCCTTTTCCCGCCGCGTCAGGCTGAAAATTCGCTGTGATGCGAAAAAACGCGACGACTTACAGGCAGGAAACGCAATGGCGACCAAAGCTCTCCCCACGATCAGCAATACCGGCGCCAAGAAGCGCATAAGGAAGGTATTCGGCGACATTCACGAAGTCGTCCAGATGCCAAACCTGATCGAGGTTCAGCGGGAGAGCTATGAACAGTTCCTCCGCTCGGACCCGTCGATCGGCTATGTCTCGGGCCTTGAAAAGACCCTGCGTTCGGTTTTCCCGATCCGCGACTTTGCCGGCACCGCCGAAATGGACTTCGTCCATTATGAGCTGGAAGAGCCGAAGTACGACGTCGAGGAATGCCGTCAGCGCGGCATCACCTATGCAGCGCCGATGCGCGTCACGCTGCGCCTGATCGTGTTCGAAGTGGACCAGGACACCGAAACCCGCTCCGTGCTCGATATCAAGGAGCAGGATGTCTACATGGGCGACATGCCGCTCATGACCGGTAACGGCACCTTCATCGTCAACGGAACCGAGCGCGTCATCGTGTCGCAGATGCACCGCTCGCCGGGCGTGCTGTTCGACCATGACCGTGGCAAGACCCACTCGTCGGGCAAATATCTCTTCGCCGCCCGCGTGATCCCTTACCGTGGCTCGTGGCTCGATTTCGAATTCGACGCCAAGGACATCGTCAATGTCCGTATCGACCGCAAGCGCAAGCTGCCGGTCACCGCGCTGCTCTATGCCCTGGGCCTGACGCCCGAGGACATGCTCGGCTATTTCTACAACAAGGTTACCTTCGTCCGTGGCGAAGGCGGCTGGCAGATCCCCTACACCGCCGAAGCATGGCGCGGTCAGAAGCCCGCATTCGACATCGTCGATGCCAAGTCGGGTGAAGTCGTGTTCGCCGCTGGCCAGAAGATTTCGCCCCGCGCCGCCAACAAGGCGGAGAAGGACGGCCTTGAAACCCTGCTGATCCCGACCGAGGAAGTCTATGGCCGCTACAGCGCCTATGACCTCATCAACGAGAGCACCGGCGAAATCTACATCGAAGCTGGTGACGAAGTGTCGCCGGAAAATCTGGAAAAGCTGGACAAGGCGGGCATCGACCGTCTCGAACTGCTCGACATCGACCATGTCACCACTGGTCCCTGGATCCGCAACACGCTGAAGGCCGACAAGGCCGAGGAGCGCGACCAGGCGCTGGCCGACATCTATCGCGTGATGCGCCCTGGCGAACCGCCGACGAAGGAAACCGCCGAAGCTCTCTTCGCCGGCCTCTTCTTCGACCCGGAACGCTATGACCTCTCGGCCGTGGGCCGCGTGAAGCTCAACATGCGCCTCGACCTCGATGCCGAGGACACCGTCACCACCCTGCGTACCGAGGATATCCTCGCGGTCGTCAAGGAATTGGTGAACCTGAAGGACGGCAAGGGCGAGATCGACGACATCGACAATCTCGGCAACCGCCGTGTACGTTCGGTGGGCGAGCTGCTGGAAAACCAGTATCGCGTCGGCCTGCTGCGCATGGAGCGTGCGGTCAAGGAACGCATGTCGTCGGTCGATGTATCGACCGTGATGCCAAACGATCTCATCAACGCGAAGCCCGCCGTGGCTGCCGTTCGTGAGTTCTTCGGCTCGTCGCAGCTATCGCAGTTCATGGATCAGACCAACCCGCTGTCGGAAGTCACCCACAAGCGCCGCGTGTCCGCGCTCGGGCCGGGCGGTCTGACCCGCGAGCGCGCAGGCTTCGAAGTCCGCGACGTTCACCCGACCCATTATGGCCGTATCTGTCCGATTGAAACGCCGGAAGGCCCGAACATCGGTCTGATCAACAGCCTCGCGACCTTCAGCCGCGTCAACAAATATGGCTTCATCGAAACGCCTTATCGCAAGGTGATCGACGGCAAGGTGACGAACGAGGTCGTCTATCTGTCGGCCATGGAAGAAGCCAAGCACACGATCGCGCAGGCAAACGCCGAGCTGACCGCTGAAGGCACGCTCGCCGAAGACCTGATCTCGGCGCGTGAAGCGGGCGAATTCCTGATGGCGCCCAAGGACCACATCACCCTGATGGACGTCAGCCCCAAGCAGCTGGTGTCGGTCGCGGCTTCGCTCATCCCGTTCCTGGAAAACGATGACGCCAACCGCGCGCTCATGGGATCGAACATGCAGCGTCAGGCCGTGCCTCTGGTACGCGCCGAAGCGCCGTTCGTCGGCACCGGCATGGAGGGCACGGTTGCCCGCGATTCCGGCGCGGCCATCACTTCGCGCCGCGCGGGCATCATCGACCAGGTCGATGCGACCCGTATCGTTATCCGCGCTACCGGCGATATCGAACCCGGCCAGTCGGGCGTGGACATCTACACGCTGCAGAAGTTCCAGCGTTCGAACCAGGACACCTGCATCAACCAGCGTCCGCTGGTGAAGGTGGGCGACCTGATCGAAGCTGGCGACGTCATCGCCGACGGTCCTTCGACCGAGTTCGGCGAACTGGCGCTGGGCCGCAACACGCTCGTCGCGTTCATGCCCTGGAATGGCTACAACTACGAAGACTCCATCCTGATCTCCGAACGGATCGTGAAGGATGACGTCTTCACCTCGATCCATATCGAGGAGTTCGAGGTCATGGCCCGCGACACCAAGCTGGGTCCGGAAGACATCACCCGCGACATTCCGAACGTCGGCGAGGAAGCGCTGCGCAACCTCGACGAGGCAGGAATCGTCTATATCGGCGCCGAAGTGGAGCCGGGCGACATTCTGGTCGGCAAGATCACCCCCAAGGGTGAATCGCCGATGACCCCGGAAGAAAAGCTGCTCCGCGCGATCTTCGGTGAAAAGGCCAGCGATGTGCGCGACACCTCCCTGCGTCTGCCGCCGGGCGTTGCAGGCACGGTCGTGGAAGTCCGCGTCTTCAACCGTCACGGCATCGACAAGGACGAACGCGCCATGGCGATCGAGCGGGAGGAAATCGACCGTCTCGCCAAGGACCGCGAGGACGAACGCGGCATCCTCAACCGCGCGACCTTCAACCGCCTCCAGGAAATGCTGCTCGGCCAGACCGCGACGGCTGCTCCCAAGGGTGTCAAGAAGGGCATCGAAATCGACGAGGCCCTGCTGTCCGAAGTCGAGCGGCATGAATGGTGGAAGTTCGCGGTCGCGGACGACGCCCGTCAAGCTGGCATCGAAGCCGTCAAGGCGCAGTATGACGAAGCGGTGAAGCTGATCGTCGAGAAGTTCGAGGATCGCGTCGATAAGCTGCAGCGCGGCGACGAGCTGCCCCCGGGCGTGCTCAAGATGGTCAAGGTGTTCGTCGCGGTGAAGCGCAAGCTGCAACCGGGCGACAAGATGGCTGGCCGTCACGGCAACAAGGGTGTGATTTCGCGCATCCTGCCGGTCGAGGACATGCCGTTCCTGGAGGACGGCACCCATGTCGATATCGTGCTCAACCCGCTGGGCGTGCCGTCGCGCATGAACGTCGGTCAGATCTTCGAAACGCATCTGGGCTGGGCCGCGCGCGGTCTGGGCGAGCAACTCAAGCATGCGCTGGAGGAATGGCGCGAAGCCAATCCGAACCCCTCGGCGGGCGACATGCCCGACGCGGTCAAGGAACGGCTGCTGACGTCCTACGGCCCGCAATATGCCGAGCAGATCGAGGCAAGGACACCGGAGCAGATCATCGATCTGGCCGAGCATCTCCAGCGGGGCATCCCGATGGCGACGCCGGTGTTCGACGGTGCGCGTGAAGCGGATGTGTCGGCGATGCTGTCACTGGCCGGCCTGCACACGTCGGGTCAGTCGGATCTTTATGACGGCCGCACCGGCGACCGTTTCGACCGCAAGGTGACTGTCGGCATCATCTACATGCTGAAACTGCACCACTTGGTCGATGACAAGATCCACGCACGTTCCATCGGCCCCTACTCGCTTGTCACCCAGCAGCCGCTGGGTGGTAAGGCGCAGTTCGGCGGCCAGCGCTTCGGTGAAATGGAGGTGTGGGCGCTCCAGGCCTACGGCGCCGCCTACACGCTGCAGGAAATGCTGACGGTGAAGTCGGACGACGTTGTCGGCCGTACCAAGGTCTACGAAGCGATCGTCAAGGGCGACGACACCTTCGAAGCCGGCATCCCCGAAAGCTTCAACGTGCTGGTCAAGGAAATGCGCTCGCTGGGCCTCAACGTCGAACTCGCCGCGATGGACGAGATCCCCGACGACGACGGCTTCGCGCAGGCGGCGGAATAAGGGAAACTGCGGGCACTGCCTTACGTCGGCAGTGCCCCTCCCCTCCTTCGCTCCAAAGATTTGCCCTCATGAGGGAATGAAAAAATGAACGAACTGACCAACTTCGCCAATCCGGTCCAGAAGCCGGAAACCTTCGACCAGATCCAGATCGGCCTTGCCTCTCCGGAGCGCATCCGCAGCTGGTCCTTCGGTGAGATCAAGAAGCCGGAAACCATCAACTACCGCACGTTCAAGCCCGAGCGCGACGGCCTGTTCTGCGCGCGCATTTTCGGTCCGATCAAGGACTATGAATGCCTGTGCGGCAAGTACAAGCGCATGAAATATAAGGGCATCGTCTGCGAAAAGTGCGGTGTCGAAGTCACGGTGTCGAAGGTCCGCCGCGAGCGCATGGGCCATATCGAACTGGCCGCGCCCGTCGCGCATATCTGGTTCCTGAAGTCGCTGCCCTCGCGCATCGGCCTGCTGCTCGACATGCAGTTGAAGCAGCTTGAGCGCGTCCTTTACTTCGAAAGCTACATCGTCACCGAGCCGGGCCTGACCCCGCTTGAGAAGTTCCAGCTTCTGAACGAAGACGAACTGCTCGACGCGCAGGACGAATATGGCGAGGACGCCTTCTCCGCGGGGATCGGCGCGGAAGCGGTCAAGCAAATGCTCATGGATCTCGACCTTGAGGGCGAGAAGCAGGCGCTGCTGGACGAGCTGGCCGTCACCAAGTCGGAACTGAAGCCCAAGAAGATCATCAAGCGCCTGAAGGTGGTTGAGAGCTTCCTGGAATCGGGTAACCGCCCCGAATGGATGATCCTGGACGTCGTGCCGGTCATCCCGCCAGAACTGCGCCCGCTGGTGCCGCTGGACGGCGGCCGTTTCGCGACGTCGGACCTCAACGACCTGTATCGCCGCGTCATCAACCGCAACAACCGCCTGAAGCGCCTGATGGAGCTGCGTGCGCCGGACATCATCGTCCGCAACGAAAAGCGCATGTTGCAGGAAGCCGTTGACGCCCTGTTCGACAATGGCCGCCGTGGCCGCGTCATCACCGGCGCGAACAAGCGTCCGCTGAAATCGCTGTCCGACATGCTCAAGGGCAAGCAGGGCCGCTTCCGCCAGAACCTGCTCGGCAAGCGCGTCGATTATTCGGGCCGTTCGGTCATCGTGACCGGGCCGGAACTCAAGCTGCATCAGTGCGGCCTGCCCAAGAAGATGGCGCTCGAACTGTTCAAGCCGTTCATCTACGCCCGCCTCGACGCCAAGGGTCTGTCCATGACCTTGAAGCAGGCGAAGAAGTGGGTCGAAAAGGAGCGCAAGGAAGTCTGGGACATCCTGGACGAGGTGATCCGCGAGCATCCGGTGATGCTGAACCGCGCGCCCACGCTCCACCGTCTTGGCATCCAGGCATTCGAGCCCGTGCTGATCGAAGGCAAGGCGATCCAGTTGCACCCGCTCGTCTGCTCGGCCTTCAACGCCGACTTCGACGGTGACCAGATGGCCGTCCACGTTCCGCTGAGCCTTGAAGCCCAGCTGGAAGCGCGCGTGCTGATGATGTCGACCAACAACATCCTGTCGCCCGCGAACGGCAAGCCGATCATCGTTCCGTCGCAGGACATGGTTCTGGGCATCTATTACCTGTCTATGGAGCGCGAAGGCGAGCCGGGCGAAGGCATGCTGCTTTCGGACATGCAGGAGGTCCACCAGGCCCTCTTTGCCAAGGCCGTCACGCTGCACTCGAAGATCATCAGCCGCGTGCCGCAGACCGACGAAGCCGGCAATCAGTATATGAAGCGCTTCGAAACGACGCCGGGCCGCATGCTGCTGGGCGAATGTCTGCCCAAGAGCCACAAGGTGCCCTTCGACGTCGTCAACCGCCTTCTCACCAAGAAGGAAATCGGTGACGTCATCGACCAGGTCTATCGTCACACGGGTCAGAAGGACACGGTGCTGTTCGCCGACGCCATCATGGCGCTGGGCTTCCGCCACGCGTTCCAGGCCGGCATTTCGTTCGGCAAGGACGACATGGTGATCCCGGACTCGAAGGAAGGCACTGTCGCTGAGACGAAGGCGCTGGTGGCCGACTATGAGCAGCAATATCAGGACGGCCTGATCACCCAGCAGGAAAAGTACAACAAGGTCATCGACGCCTGGAGCCGTTGCGGCGACGTGGTGGCGAACGCCATGATGGACGAAATCCGCGCCCAGCCCAAGGACCCGCAGACCGGCCGCCTCGCGCAGATCAACTCGATCTACATGATGGCGCACTCGGGCGCCCGTGGTTCGCAGGCCCAGATGAAGCAGCTTGCCGGCATGCGCGGCCTGATGGCCAAGCCTTCGGGCGAGATCATCGAAACGCCGATCATCTCGAACTTCAAGGAAGGGCTGACCGTCCTTGAATATTTCAACTCCACCCACGGCGCTCGCAAGGGTCTGGCCGACACCGCGCTCAAGACGGCGAACTCGGGTTACCTGACCCGCCGTCTGGTCGATGTCAGCCAGGACTGCACCATCGTCGAGGAGGATTGCGGCACCGACAAGGCGCTGGAGATGAAGGCCATCGTCCAGGGCGGTTCCGTCATCGCCTCGCTCGGCGAGCGTATCCTGGGCCGCACCACGGCGCAGGACATCGTCGACAGCAAGGACGGCACCATCATCGTGCCGATCGGCACGCTGCTGGACGAAGCGCTGGTGGCGCAGATCGAAGCCATCGGTACGCAGTCCGTGAAGATCCGCTCGCCTCTCATCTGCGAAAGCAGGATGGGCGTCTGCGGCAAGTGCTACGGCCGTGACCTCGCCCGTGGTACGCCGGTCAATATCGGTGAAGCGGTCGGTGTCATCGCGGCGCAGTCCATCGGTGAACCGGGTACGCAGCTTACCATGCGTACCTTCCACATCGGCGGCGCGGCGAACTTCAACGAAACGTCGAACCTGGAAGCCCTGTCGGACGGCACGATCGAACTGCGCGACATGCCGACCATCATGGACAAGAATGGCCGTCGCCTGTCGCTCGCCCGCAACGGCGAGATCGCGATCATCGACAATGAAGGCCGTGAACGCGAAACGCACCGCCTGCCTTACGGCGCCACCATCCTGTTCGCGGATGGCGACACCGTGAAGAAGGGTGAGCGCTTCGCCGAATGGGATCCCTTCACCATGCCGGTGATCACCGAAAAGCCGGGCATCGTGAAGTATCAGGACCTGATCGACGGCAAGACGCTGACCGAACAGACCGACGAAGCGACGGGCATCGCCCAGCGCGTCGTCACCGAGCATCGCGGTTCCGCCCGTACGAAGGAGGATCTGCGTCCCCGCCTCACCCTGCTCGACGACGAGTCGGGCGAAGCTGCCCGCTACATGCTGGCGGTGGGTGCGACCCTGTCGGTCGATGACGGTGCGCAGGTTCAGGCCGGTGACGTGCTGGCGCGTGTCAGCCGCGAAGCGGCCAAGACCCGCGACATCACCGGCGGTCTGCCGCGCGTCGCCGAACTGTTCGAAGCCCGCAAACCCAAGGACAATGCAATCATTGCCAAGGTGTCGGGCCGCGTGCAGTTCCTCAAGGATTACAAGGCGAAGCGCAAGATCGCCATCAATCCCGAGGATGGCAGCGAGCCGGTTGAGTATCTGATCCCCAAGAGCAAGGTGATCGACGTTCAGGAAGGCGACTTCGTGAAGCGCGGCGACAACCTGATCGGTGGTTCGCCTGATCCGCATGACATTCTGGAAGTGCTCGGCATCGAGCCGCTGGCAGAATATCTGGTAGCGGAAATCCAGGAAGTCTATCGCTTGCAGGGCGTGAAGATCAACGACAAGCACATCGAAACGATCGTTCGTCAGATGCTGCAAAAGGTCGAGATCATCGAGTCCGGCGACACCACGCTGCTGGTGGGCGAACAGGTCGATCGCGAGGAAATGGACGAGATCAACGCCAAGCTTCCGGCCGGTTACCAACCCGCCGCAGGCAAGCCGGTGCTGCTCGGCATTACCAAGGCTTCGCTGCAGACGCGCTCGTTCATCTCGGCCGCATCTTTCCAGGAAACGACCCGCGTTCTCACGGAAGCGGCCGTTCAGGGCAAGAAGGACACGCTGGTTGGCCTGAAGGAAAATGTCATCGTCGGCCGCCTCATCCCGGCGGGCACGGGTGCTGGCATGAACCGCATGCGCGTTGCCGCCTCGTCGCGTGACGCGGCGATGCGGGCCGCGCTGCGCGCCTCCAGCCAGGTTGACCTGATCGCGCCCAAGACCGCTGCCGCCGAGCATGCCGCCGAACTGGCGCAGGGCCCGGAAGCAGCGATCGGCGACGATCCGCTGGGCGTGGTTCAGGGTGAAGACTTCACCACCCAGGACCTCGACTGAGACCTTTGAAATAGGGGACGCCGTTTCCTACATCAGGAATGGCTCCCAAGCCCATCGATCCCGCAAGGGAAGATGAAAAGAGCCCGCCGGACGCGTCATCGTGTTCGGCGGGCTTTTTCCATGAATGGGCGTCGCAAGACCCTTGACCAATCCCGGCGAGCGGCCTATTTGCGGCCTCCCAAGCGGGAACCAGCCCGCGATTGATGCCCGATCGTCTAAAGGTAAGACTACGGACTCTGACTCCGTCAATTGAGGTTCGAATCCTCATCGGGCATCCAAAATCCCTATTCCCCCCCCTGGCTACCTCTCGCCCTTCGCGTGGGCGACCTCCTCTGCGTCCGACATTCCTGCAACCTCGCCGGTGGCGACCGTCTATCTTCCGGCTATTGCCACATCTCACTCATTTCGCATGTCGAACGACATATTGTGATCACAATGGCCGCCGCTAAATTCCCTCCAAAATAAAGAAGGAGGGGTCGTGACCAGCTTGATGAAAAGAGCGCTGCGCGCATTCAGTCGTCGTCGCCATATTCAGCAGCGGCTGGAGCAAATCAGGGCCGAGAGCAGCACTTCTGGCGCCCGCGCATTCACGCTAACCATATAAAGCGGAGGTGTTTGCTGAAGAAAGCGGTGCCGATCAAAGGGCGCCGCGGAACTTCCAATCATCAATATAGAGGTTTGCAGCCCCGCGCGAAACCGATGACGCAAGTGGTACCACCAAGCCAATCGCCTGGTGAAAAATCGTTGCATTTCACGCTGTTGATCGTGCGTTTACAGGACTCGACAAGGCTTTCCATCGCATTGTTTTAGTTATGTTTTGTTGATACCCCCCATTGCGAGCCCCCACCCGAGCCCCTACGCATTCGGGAATTTTGTGCGCAGGTTCGATTCCCAAAATCGCTCTACGGCTTCGTAACCCGTCTCATTCCGCCGTTAAATCAGATACATAAGCTGGCGACGCTGAGTTGAAGCAGCGGCCAAGTCCTAGCATCAGTTTTTTACATAAAATGATCACCGCTACCGAACCGTTGTCGCCATTCAGCCGGGAGTTTTCCAGTTCCAGGTGCGGACCGGCAGCTTACCGCAGCCGGCCAGACCCCAAAGCGGGATTATCTGCTTGGCCATCGCGGGTTGGAAGAGCCGCAAGAGTACGTCTAGCCGTCTCGTCCTGGCACCAACCATGACGCCCGAGTTAGTGCCGCGCTGTTGTGCGCTGGCGAGGGAAGCCGCGGCAATCCGGCAAACTGCCTCTCCGATCACTCGAGCCGGCGCTTACTATTCCAAACGACCTTCTGACAAAAAATAGCCCTGTCGCCACAAGGATAACAGGGCAGGATTAGCCTCACTGGCTAAAGCCATTGAGCCTTCGGGTCGCAGCTGCGCGCTATCAACTTTGATCGTCAGTGTCATACCCAGATGAGCGTATCGGAGCTGGTTTCCAGGCCAGTTTTCCGGGAGGGTAAGATCGGAGGGGAAGCCTATACCCGCAGCATTTGCCCGAACATGGTGACCAACTCGGCCTCCCTGCTCACGCCCAATTTGGCGAAGATTGATTTAAGCTGGGCCTTCACGGTTTGGGCGCTAGTGCCTCGGGCAGCAGCGATTTCATCGCGGGTTTCGCCGCGGGCCAATGCCAGCGCTACGGCCGCCTCGGCCGACGAAAGGCCAAAGCCGGCGCGCAGGATGGTGGGGGCCGCATCGTGCCACCGGCGGCCGGACCGGATTATGACCAATATTTGCGCGCCAGAATTCATGCGTAACGGCTGCGCAGGCAGCCGGCAGAGATCGGCAACCATGGGCATCTGCTTGCCATCTCCGCAAAGTATCAGCGTTTCCAATCCGACGGGCTGACGCTGGATACGGGCCAGGGCGTGGACAAGCGCGGCATCGTCCCTAGGCTGGGGAAGGCCAATCCTGCCGTCCACCAGCCGGAACCGGCCGGTGGAAAGCAGAGCTTGCGCTTCGCCCGTATTGCCTTTCATCTGCCCCGTCTCGTTGCAGACGAAAATAGGCAGGCCGACATATTCCAGCGCACCGGTCAGAAGCGCGGGTGCACTGTCTTCCAGCGCAAGTTGCATCTTTACCGCTGCGCGCACATGCGGCGCTATCGCCGCGAAAAAGGCTCGCGTATCCGCATCGGTCACGCCATCCTTGCGCGTGCGATTAACGGAAAAGCCGATGAAGCCATTGCCTCCGTCCAGAAGCTTGGTTTGGCAGCCATGCTGGATGTCATAGGCATCGCACATTTCGCGATAGAGATCGAACCCGGCGCTGCGGCCCACCGTTTGATAATCCGCTTCACTGCGTATGACAAAAGTCGCGTCATCCATCGAAGCACGCACGCGGACGTTGATGTTCGGATCGCCGCGTTCCTGTTCCACAAAGCGTGCGATCTGCACTGGATCGATGTCATTGATCCAGTTGAACGGGACGCCGCCGGGAACGAAGCCGACAAGTTGACCATGGGAACTGCCGGTCATTTCCGCCATGTCCCGCAGAGCGTCCAGCCACCCGTTACCGTCAATGGCAGCGAGCGCGAAACGCTCAGCCAGCCCCCATATTTTTTCGTTCACCCGGTATTATCCTGCCTCGCGACCCGGTTTGAACGTAAACATTATTATTCAGCATAGCGCCTTTTCGACGCCATGCCTGGCAGTTGATCTAGGCAGCTTCGAGTGAAAGCACAATATTTTAGACCATGAACAGAAAAATACCCCGATCGGGGGATGCGAGCAGAAGATAAGGCAGACTAGATCACATCCAATTACCGTATCGAGGGGGGATTCATGATCGGTCGAAAATCTGCGCGCGCGCCCGTTCGTCTTGGGCTTGGTCTGGGCGTCAGCATATTGGCACTTGGAACAGGCTCCGCCTTTGCCCAGATTGCGACCACCTGCCCCGACGGCAGCGCTGGCCCCCTCTGCATCATCAGCAATACCGGCTCGACCGGACCGATCAGCGGAACGCTCGGCACCGCGATCGTCGTGAACAATAGCGGCACGATTTCAGGGGATCCGGCCATCGCCGCAGGCCAGGCGGTCGTGCTTTCCGTGAACAACGCGAGCGGCGGCGTGATCGGGGACGGCATCAACGCCATCATCTCCCCTGCCCGTACGGGTATCCCGCTGCTCAGCTTCAATGTGACGAACGCTGGCACGATCAACGGCAATGTTTCCTACGTCGAGCCCACGCCCGCTTCCGGTCAAGGCCCCCTGGCTGGCGCCCTCTATTATTACATCTCCGACGGCGGCACGCTGAACGGTAATCTCCAGCTTGGCACCGGTTTCAGCACGGTGAATTTCATCCAGCGCGGCGCCGATGACGGCGTGACTGGCACGATCACGGCGGGCGGCGGTATCGACATCTACACGCGCAGCTACAGCCAGTCGCAATCGCTTGAGCTTGGCGCGAGAGCGCTGCCAGCGACCTTCGAGATCGAGGGGTTCGAAGCACGCGGCGCGGCAACCACGCTGACGCTGACTGGTCAGGGCACGACGATCAACCTGATGGGCGATGGTAATATCGTGAACAACGGCACGATAGGCCTGCTCAACACGGCGGGCCTCTACCCTCAGGGGGTGACCGTTGTTCCAGCAGCGATCGGCTATTACCAGACGCGGTTTGCGACCTTCCAGCGCGCGTTCGTGCCGGCCGGCACCGTTCCGCTTTACACGCCTGCTTATGGCGACGCACTGACCAGCTTCATCAATGAAGGGACGGTCAACGGAGACATCCGGATTGCGACCGCGTCCTTCGTCAACAATGATGAAATCAACCTGTCGACCGGCGGCATTGGCTCGGTCATCACAACCTCGGCCGGAGAAGACTTCGTGTTCCGCAACACCGGAACGATCGAGATGCTATCCAACGGCTTGCGTGCGCCAACCACGAACATTGAGCGCGAGTTTGACGATGGCGTGAATGCAGCTGTCCGCATCCGCCAGGCGCTGGAGACGACGACCGTGGCAGCAGCGACGATTGAAAACAGCGGCAGCATTGTTGGTGGCCTGGACACCAATGTCGCGGCGAATGTCTTCGCCTTCACCAACAGCGGCTTGATCGCAGGCATCGACGCCAACGGCTATTTCCAGCGCGGACTGACGCTGAGGGTCGGCGAACTCGATCTCGTTCTGCCCAATGCCAATGACGAGTTCAACGCCGATACGGCCACATTCATCAACACCGCCGATGGTGAAATCCGCGATGGCTTCTACGCTGGCGCCGCAACCCAGAACATGCGGTTCGAAAACCATGGCCTGATCGCTGCTTCGGCACGCGAAGGGGGCACGGCGCTCGTCATCGAGACCGGCCTTTTGCAGGACGATGGTCCGGACGATGTCGATGTCATCGACATTGCCGCCCAGAGCTTCGCGTTCACGAATAGCGGGACAATCAATGGCGCTGTCGAGGTCAATGTCGCAAATCGCGTCGCGACCTTCGCCAATAGCGGCTCTGTGACGCGGACCGAGCTTCCCATCAACCAAGGCAACCCGCCGACATATGGTGGCGTTGCCGCGTTTGACGTGGAATCGGAAACGGACGAAAGCCAATCCATCACCTTCAACAATAGCGGCGACATCATCGGGCAAGACCGTGGCGGTTCCGGCCTCGTTCTTGAAGTGGAAGCTGGCGATGGCGACGAGCCGGGCGTTCCCACGGCGGATGCCACCCTCAACGTGGTCAACAGCGGCGCTATCGAGGCTATCGGCGGCGCAACCGTGACGCCGGGTCAGTTCATCGGCCTGGGCCAGGGGACGGCCTATGTGTCACAGATCGCCGCCCTGGGCGTGGACGTGGAAAGCTCGGGCGCTGGCGTCGTGAATATCCAGAATCTCGAAGGCGGTGTAATCCAGGCCGGCGGCGGTCTCACCGCTGTCGTGGCTGGGTCGCCTCCGGGGGCTACTCAGCCTGTCTGGGTTTACAGCCCGATCGCCAACACCGCAGCGGCTCACACGGTTGCGGTTGCGGTGGCGGCCAAAACGGTGAACATCGTCAACAGCGGCACCATTCAGGGCGGCGCCGGAACCAATTACTTCCCCAACACGCCGGTCATCGACAACGCGATCGGTCAGCCCAACGGCTATCTGGCAGGCGCGATCCATACCAGTGGCGATCAACTCGAAGATGACAGTGGCTTCCTGCCCTCGACCGATCATGTGACGAACACAGCAACGGGCGTCATCATCGGATCGATCGATCTCAACGGAGGCGACGATCGCATCGACAATGCCGGTCAGATCAGCGGCGACATCTACATGCGCGAGGGCAACGACGCTGTTGTCAATGCGGGGACCATCAGCGGAACGGTGCAGATGGGAGACGGCGATGACAGCTTCACCCACCTGCTCACTTCGGCTGTGCTGAATGGAACGGTCGATGGCGGCGCAGGCGAGGACACGCTCGCCTTCGATATCACCGGTACGACCTACACCGGCTCTATCGACCCCGCGCTGCGGCAGCTGTTCGCCAGCTTCGAGGTTGAGAAGATCATCGGCACCGGTCAGGTCGTTGTCCAGCAAACGGTTGAGGTCTCCAGCGGCGGCGAGCTGAACCTCACCGAAGGATCAAGCATCGTTGTCGCCCCGGGCGAGACGGCAATCAACGGCGGCGCGGAAAGTGTCACCGTGTCCAATAGCGGCGAAGTGGTCGGCAACGTCGATCTTGGCGGCGGCGACAATGTGCTCACCAACACAGCGGGCGGGACAATCACCGGAAACATCGTTGCGGGAAGCGGCTCGGACAGCCTGATCAATAGCGGCGCCATCTCGGGCAACGTGGATCTGGGCGCAGGCGCGGACACCCTGACTATCGGCACCGGCGCGAGTTTTGGCGGTACGGCGACCGCTGGTGGCGGCACCGACATTCTCGCGTTCAATACCGGCAGCACTTATGCCGAGCAGACGACGATCGACGGCTCCAGCTTCACCGGCTTTGAGCAGGTCAACAACAGCGCCGGCGTCAACAGCTTCACCGGCAATTTGAGCGTCGAGGAAGTGAACGTCACCGGCGGCCGCCTGATCGGCCAGGCCGGGTCAACCCTGACCGGGTCGGTAGATGTCACCAGCGGCGGCACCTTCGGTACGGCAGGCACGGTCAGCGGCAACGTCACCATTGGTACGGGCGGCACCCTTTCGCCGGGCGCATCGCCGGGCATCATGACGATCAACGGCAATCTGACGATCACTGACGGTACGACCACGACCTTCGAGTTCGTGCCAGTCGGCCAGAGCGATCAGATCGTGGTCAATGGCGGCTCGGTGACGATCGGCGACAATACCACCGTCAACCTCACGGGTTCACTCACCCCCGGCGCTTCGCGCGACCTGATCGTGGTCAATGGCGGCGGCGCCATTACGGGCGATTTCGACATCGTCAATCGTGATCCCGGCATCGTCGGCGTGCTGCGTAACAATGGTACGGTGTTGCAGCTGCTCGGTACCTTCGTCGCACCCACCGGGACCACTGCACAGACGGACGCAGCGATCGACTATGTCAACGACCTCCTGATCGCCGGCACTGCCAGCACAGCACTGATCAATGCCGTTCCCACGCTGCTGAGCGGCAGCACCGCAAATGCTGCGGCGTTCGGCCAGTTGACGCCTGAAGCCTATGCCAGCGCGTCGCAACTTGGCGTGGAACAGGGGCTGGCGATCGCGAAGGCCGGACGCGCGGGCCTTGCGATCACGACGCGGGAGACGGCGGGCCTCTTCAGCTTCGCGCAAGGTCTGGGCGACTGGCGGACGCTCAAGGGGCGCGGGGCGATCGGCACAGCCACGGCAAAGAGCCACAGCTACGGTGTCCTGGGCGGCATAGGCTTTGGCACGGCCAGTGGCTCTGTCGGAGCATTCGTCGGCTATATCGACAGCCGCCAGACTCTTATCGGCAAGGGCGCGCGCACGAACTCCGACGGGTTGGTCGCAGGCCTGTCCGGTCACTTCATGAGCGGCGGCTTCGATGGAACGGTAACGGTCGCCTATGACTGGAGCGACGCCAACACGCGCCGCAGCGTGCCCGGTGCAACCGCATTGTCAGGCGATTACCGCCTGCGCAGCCTCTTGCTGGATGGCACTGTCGGCTACAGCTTCCCCATGGGCGCATGGGCGATCCGGCCTGAAGTCGGCATCACGCATGTCTCCACCCGCCGCGGGGCCGCGAACGAGACCGGCAGCGCCGCCTTCGCATTGGCAGTGGATCGGGCAAAGACCAACGCCACCTTCATCGATGGGGGCGTCAAGCTGAAGGGCGGCTTTGGCGAGGGGGCTGTCTTCCATCCTTGGGCGTCGCTTGGTCTACGTCACCAGCTTGAAGGCGAACAATCTTCCGCGCGTGCAGGCTTTGTCGGCAACACGGAGCGGTTCACGGTGCTGGGAGCTGGCCGCAAGGAGACCATGGCCACGGTTGGCGCGGGCGCCAGTTATGACCTGGCGGCACGCCTCACCCTCTATGGTGCCTATCAGGGCGAGTTCGGCGGGGGCCGCAGTCACAATGTCAACATTGGCGTTCGCTTCGCATTCTGATGTGACAGCCAGCATCGTTAAGATCGTTTAATCGATAGGGCTGCCAGGGGTGAAACCGGCGGCCCTATTTTTTTTGTGGAAGAACCGTGGCCACCACATTGCAGCTTAGCAGGCGTTCGGCGGATCGCGGGGGCGTGCCCATCACTGTTGCTGATGCCGCGCCCCGTTTCTTGTTTTCTGAATGACCACTTCCTGACCCCCACTATTGATCTGGGAATGTCAGGAAGTGGCGCCTGGCCGACGCAATTTCGCCACTGGCTCCTCGCAAATGCGAGAGCCAGAGCAGAATTTAAATTTCTGTGCCTTCTGCCAAAGTCAAGGCGTCCTCTACATCGACCCCGAGATACCTGACCGTACTCTCGATCTTCGTATGGCCAAGCAGAATTTGGACGGCGCGGAGGTTTCCGGTCGCCTTGTAGATGATCGATGCCTTCGTCCGCCTCAGAGAATGCGTGCCATAATCCTCGCTCGGCAGGCCGATCCCCGTTACCCACTCATCCACTAGGCGAGCCTATTGGCGGGTGCTCATATGGGTCGAATGATCGGTGCGGCTCGGGAAGGCATAATCCTCCAGGTATCCGCCCCGCAATTCCAACCACCGGAGCAAGCTGGCGCGAGCATCGTCCATCAGCTCGAACTGAACCGGTCGCCCGGCCTTCTGTTGAACGACGATCGCCCACGACCGAACCTTCCGGTCACAAACGATGTCGCCGATCCTGATCTTTACCAGGTCACAGCCGCGCAACTTACTGTCGATGGCGAGATCAAAAAGCGCCCGATCCCGAATGCGCCCATGCTGATCAAGAAAGAAGCGGATTGCCCAGATCTGACGGGGCTTTAGCGCGCTTCGCGCCGACTTTCCGCCCCGCATTCCATGCTACTCGCTCGCGTGCGGCGGGATCAAATTCCGATAATCCCATGACACTTCTCCTGGGGCCACGATGGCCCGGGGGAAGAACGCTCGAAGGGATGTCGACCCATTTCCGTCACCAGCCTGCACCTGAACAAATGGCAGCTATTGGTGAGCCAGTTGACAATGCTGAACGGCGGCTCTGTCGGCGGCAGCGATCGACAACGCGGGCAACCCTGAATGGCCGGTGTTAGCGCAAACCGACTTTCCGGGTGCTGCATCGGAACGACGTGAGTTGGGTCGACACCTGCCGGATTAGCGGACGGTCTGCACGTGGGAAGCGGGATTTGAGCGCTGAGCGGCCGGGAAGGGTCGGTATCCGAAGCCAATTCTTGGGACTTAACGGCCGTTCAGGGCTGATTGCATGTTTCTGCAAAGCGGTCGCTCATATTTCGCTCGTTCTTGATGGCGAGAAGAACGGCGATCAGCCCCACCGCGGATGTTACTGCCCCGGCGACGGCCACGGCAGGCAAGCCTATTCCGCCGGCGATGACGCCACCACCCAGCGCGGCGCCGAACGCATTGCCGAGGTTGAACGCGCCAATGTTTACGGCCGAAGCGAGGTTGGGGGCGTCGGCCGCCGCGGACATAACCCGCACCTGCAACGGCGGGACGAGCGCGAAACTTGCCACGCCCCACAGGAAGATCAGCACCGCGCTCGGGCCGGCATAGGGCATCAGCACGGCAAAGAGGAGAAGGATCACGGTGAGGCCAGCCAGCGTCACGGCGAGCGTCAAATCCACCGATCGGTCGGCGAAGCGGCCGCCGAGCCAGTTTCCGACCGTAAGGCCGACCCCATATGTGACGAGCATGGCCGTCACGAAGCCCAGCGAGGCGTGGGTCACGTCGCGCAGGATCGGCACGATATAAGTGAAAACCGTGAACATCGCGCTCGATCCCACAACCGTGAGCGCGAGAGCCCCCAGCACGACCGGGCGGGTCAGCACCCGCAGTTCCGCCAGCGCGTTGTCGCTTGTGGCGACTGGCAGTGGTGGCAAGGTGAAGCGCAGCGCAGCCATCGTTGCGACGCCAAGGCCGGCAATGCCCCAGAAGGACGCGCGCCATCCGGCATGCTCGCCCGCCCAGGTCGCGAGCGGCACGCCGACGACATTGGCGATGGTGAGCCCCATGAACATCGCGGCGACCGCGCCTGCCTGCCGGTTGGGCGGCACGAGGCTCGCCGCCACGATCGATCCGACACCGAAGAAGGCGCCGTGATTGAAGGACGTGAGCAGGCGTGCAACGAGCAGCATACCATAGCTGCCCGAAATCGCCGCAAGCAGGTTGCCGAGCGTGAAGATGGCGGCGAGGCCGATGAGCAGCGTGCGGCGCGGGATTTGTCCGGTCGTCAGCGTCATCAGCGGCGCGCCGATCATCACGCCCAGCGCATAGGCGCTGATCAGCAGCCCGGCGCTGGGAATCGAGACGCCCAGATCGGCGGCGATGACGGGTAGCAGACCCATGGGCGCGAACTCGGTCACGCCGATACCGAAGGCGCCGATCGACAGCGCGATAATTCCTGGATTGAACTTGCTCATGAAGTGACCCTCGACGCGCGCCGGCTACGGCGCCTACTATATGCACGCATAAATGATTGATCATGACTGCCTCCAGTAGGCGGCTTGGACGCGAAGGATTTTTGCAATGGATGCAAAACTGCTCGGGGCGGATCGTGCACGCGCGCTGGCCCTGTTCACCACGGTGGTGGATCATGGTAGTTTCTCCGCCGCTGGACGTGTGCTGGATCTGAGCCCATCGGCGGTCAGTCGCGCCATCGACCGGATCGAGGAGCGGCTGGGGGTAAGGCTACTGCTGCGTTCGACGCGCGCCTTGTCACCCACTGCCGAAGGGCAGGCCTATCTTCAGGCGGCGCGCCGCATACTGCTCGACCTCGATGAGGCGGAGCAGCAGATCGCCGATCAGGGTGCCCCGCGCGGGCGCTTGCGGATCAGCGCGGCGCTTTCACATGGCCGGCTCTGCATCGTGCCGCTGCTGGGCGACTTCGCGGCGCTTTACCCGCATATCCTGATCGACATTGCCCTCACCGATACGCTTATCGATATTTCCGCCGGTAAAGCGGACGTCGCCGTGCGCTTCGGCCCGCTGGCGGACAGCACGCTGACTGCGCGAAAGCTCGGAGAGACGCGCCGTGTCATCGTTGCCTCGCCGGACTATCTCGATCGTAAGGGCACGCCGTTGGTGCCCGAGGATCTGCATCATCACGAATGTCTCAATTTCAACTTTCGCCGTGCCGAACCGGTCTGGCCGTTCCGGCGCGATGGAATGGATTTCGCGCTGAGCGTGAAGGGTAGCATAGAGGCGAACAACGGCGAAACCCTTGGGCAGCTTGCCGCAAACGGCGCCGGCATTGCCCGCGTCGGCGCGTTCAGCGTGGTCGATGAGATCGCGCAGGAGCGTCTGGTCCCAATCCTGGAGGACTATAATCCGGGCGATGTGGAGCAGATCCACGCCGTGTTTGTCGGCGGGACGAATACGCCGGCACGGGTGCGGGCCTTTGTCGATTTCCTTGCCGACAAGCTAAGATAACGGATCAATCGAGGGAATGATCACGACTTCGCTCGCCGACTAAGCAGTGGTTCCATCAGCCTTCCATAATCTGATAGCAGCTCTTCATTCCTCCCCGTTCTGGTGCTCCTTCACGTTGGAGATAAGATGCGCTACCGTCCGTAAAATATAGTGCTTCAGAATTAACCTTTAGGAAGCTGCTGGCGCGTTAATTCCAGTGGATGCGTTTATCTACGATAACCAACTGGGCCTATGGTGCCACTGTCGCGCTGACCATTGCATCCGGCATCACCATGCTGCTTGCGTCTCAGGCGCAGGATGACGAGCGGGCTGCGGTTGCGCAGCGATACCAGCTCGACCACGCCACTTCCAAATTAGGCGCGGATGTCTTCGCTCTCACGGATCATGCGCGGCAATATCTGAATACGGGTGATCCGACCTATCTCATCCTGTATCGTCGCGACCTCGCCGCTCTCGGGGCGATTGAGAACCGCATTCGTCATTTGGGTGACGCCGGCGCAAGCATCGATGAACTCAGCACATTGAAGGAAGCGATCCGCTGGGCAGACACGCTTCACGACGAGCAGCGTGAAGCACTGGTGGCCCATGACCGGGGTGATGAAGCGCGTGCGCGCCAGATACTGTTCGGCGCTGAATATGAGCGTGAGCTGGATCGCGCCGAGTCAATGATTGAGCGCTTCCAATACCAGCTGGATCAGCGCACCCAAAACGAGATCGCCACCGCGACGCAACTCGCTCGGCTTTGGCGTACCACCTCGGAGATCGTGCTGGGTATAACAGGCCTGCTGTTTCTCTGTGTTCTCTACTTTGTCTTCAAACAACGCGTGCTTCGCCCGGTGGTGCGCCTCAGCGACGTCGTAAGCCGGCTCGCCGCGCAAGATTATGCCGTCGAGCCACCGACCTACACGGAAATCGACGAAATCGGCGATATGGCCCAGGCGATTCGGGTGTTCCGCGAAAATGGTATCGAGCGGCAAAGGCTTGAGGAGGAGCGCAACGCCGATCTTGCCGTGCGCGACCTGTTGGCTCGGATGACCCAGCGCATGCAGGGCTGCGACACGCTGCTTGATCTGACCGAGGTTGTCAGACGGTTCGTACCCGAGATTGCGCCTGAACTCGCCGGCAAGCTTTATCTTGTTGAACACGAGCGCAATTCAATCGTGGAATCTTGCGGCTGGCTGGATCCCCAATATTCCCGCACGGAATTTTTTCCGCATGACTGCTGGGCATTGCGCCGCGGCCTGCCCCATAGCCCTGCGGGCGACAGCATCGATGTGCCCTGCGATCATCTCGAGCTTCACGAGGCCGCGCTCCTGAACACGCTCTGCCTGCCCCTAACGGCACAGCGCGAAACGCTCGGCCTGCTCTATTTTGAGCCGCGTGCGAATATGGCCGGGAACCTGCCGACTCTGGAGATCTATCTTCGCATGCTGGCGGAAAACATCGCGCTTGCGCTGGCTAATCTTCGCCTGCGTGATGCATTGCGCCGAATGGCGCTCGCCGACCCGCTTACCGGGCTCGCCAACCGCCGTCATCTTGACACCGTGCTGGACGTACAACTCGCCGAGGCGCAGCGGCGCGGGGCGCCAATCAGCTGCCTGATGCTCGACGTTGATCATTTCAAGCGCTTCAACGACCAATATGGTCATGACGCGGGGGATGCGGTCTTGCGCGAAGTGGGCGCCGTGCTGAGCAGCGCGACCCGCGAGGCCGGCCACGCGTTTCGCTATGGTGGTGAGGAGTTCCTATTATTGTTGCCCGCCTTCACGTCGGACCAGGCCGCCGCACGAGCCGAAGACATTTGCCAGCGGATCGGGCGGCTTCATCTTACACACGCGGGCTCTGAGCTGGGCGCGATAACGGCGTCCATCGGCATCGCGTGCGTTCCGGAACATTGTTCTGCCGAGCGCTTGATCCAAACGGCTGACGCGGCCTTGTTGCGAGCGAAGGCACTGGGACGCGATAGGATCGTGACCGCCACACATCGGGAGCAGCAGAGCGCAGCTTAACTGCCTCGTTATCGATACTCAGTGTCGGTTTGGCCGTCGTGCAGCGATCGGCCAAATTGCTACGACCAGGGTGGGTGGTTAGGGAACTGGCGGCTTGCGATAGGGAACTCCACCGCGCTTGGGGCATTCCTGTCGTTCCAAACAGACCCCTAATGCGTCGGCTTCCAGAGGAGTCCGTCATTGACGGGCAAAGCCGTTGGATTTCATGTGTTTTTCATCGCCTGACCGCGTCCGACCTTGAACCAATCGAAATTTGTACCGAAAGCATCGATGGAGGCATGCTTCCTTGAAGGCGGCCGATCAAATGGGTGGATCATGATCAGGTGCGGACAACTCAAGCTCAAAGCTCAGATTTTCTGTGGTGATGAACCCGCAATCGGCCCGGGAAAGGCGGATTTGCTCGACGCTATCGATCGAGAAGGCTCGATCTCGGCGGCGGGTCGGGCAATGGGCTTGAGCTACCGTCGCGCTTGGCTGCTGGTCGATAGCATGAACCGTTGTTGGATCGAACGACTTGTAGAGACAACAGCTGGCGGTGGAGCCACCAAGGGAGCGCGATTGACCGAATGTGGACGGGAAGTTCTCGTTGCTTACCGGGCGCTTGAGCAACAGCTTGTCGATGCCGCCGCGCAGGCCCCCCTTGAAGCACTGACAGCGCTTCTGCGGGAAGCACCACAGCCAGCGAATGGGCCTGCGCCTTCAAATGCCTGACGATCAGAGACGCTTGCCACATGCCTTTGACGGCAAGGCGAAGCGTTTATCCGTGATGAAACGTTGGTCGGTCAATTGATCCAGGAACGCGATGAGGTCGCTCCTGTCGCGTTCTGACAACGTAGCTCCTGCATCATGCCGGCGGAGTGCATCTACCAACGTCGACGCGCTACCGTCATGCATATAGGGTGCCGTCAGCGCGATGTTTCGCAAACTTGGCGTACGGAACTTCCCATCGTCCGTCGTAGAACCCGTCACTTCGCCCAGTCCCAGATCGACCTTCGACTGTTGGGCGGCGAGCGCATGATAATTATCATCGCTGAAATTGGGACCCGAGTGGCAGTTCGCGCAGCCGCCGCGTCCCATAAAGAGCTCGTAGCCCCGCTGAGCCTCCGCTGAGATCGCGTCCATCCGGCCCCGTTTATAGCGATCGAACGACGTGTCGAACGCAATCATCGTCCGCTGGAAGGTCGCGAGCGCCATCGCCACGCCCGCCAAATCAATCTTGCCTCTACGCTCAGAAAACGCGTCCGCGAACATCTGGAAATAACAATGATCGCGGCCAAGCCGCGTGCCGATCTCGGCTTCTTTGCCTGCCATGCCCATTTCCACGGGCTGCGCCCCCAGCACCGGTACGGCTACCTGTGCCTCCAGCGTTGTCAGGCGCGGATCGGCCCAAGTCAGCCTCGCAGAATAACCAACGTTGGCCAGACCAGGGACGTTGCGACGACCAGGGTCGCCGTGGACACCAGGGCGTGTTGCGTTGTCGTCTGCAAAGCCATGTTTCTGTTCATGACAGGTCGCACACGACATGGTGCCGTTGATTGACAGGTCCGCGTCATAGAATAGCCGTCGTCCCAGCTCCACTTTGGCGGCGGTGATGGGATTGTCAGCAGGGACTGTCGGGGGCGCAATACCGGATGGCAAAGTCCATCGCCATTCTGCAGGCCGCACCGCCGCCATCGTGAAGATGGCGACCACCAGGCCCGCCATTGACGTTGCAACCCGCGCATCCGTCAGGGCAGCTGTACGATCATGATTGGCAGGGTCGGTTCCCCGTTCGCAGCGACCTGCAAGGTGTAGCGTCCAGGCGTCAGCTGAAAATCCACCATCTTGCGAATGCCCGAGCAGTCGGGACCATGACCATGCGCGGTGGAGGTTAGCGCTGTCTTGCCCTTCAAAACATCGATCCATGCGCCAGAACCTAGCGCTACTCTGTAGGTGCCCGCGCGAGGAACCGTGAAATTGAACAGGCCACCATAGCTTGCCGAACCACCGGGCTTTTCGGGCCGTACAAGATAATGAACATCGCCGGTCGATTTTAGCGTCGCGTCAACACCCGTCCCGATGCCGAGCGTTGCGGCACCAAGGTCTCCAGCCTTGCTGGCTGCCGCCGTCGGCTGACGTGACGACCACCCTGCAAGCTCGGGCGGCAAGGACGTTGGGCTTGTGGCCCAACTCTTGCCAGCTTCCTGGGCATTGGCGTCCGACAACGGCAACACCAGCGCGATTCCGATCAATGCTGCGACAAGAGCTTCGCGCATACCGCTTCTCCTCCAAACCAAGTGATATATATGGCCATATATAGCGAGTCGCCAAGGCACAATGCTGGCGCACGCTGATGGGGGATTACGATGCGATTTCTGACGATGCTGGCCATGACCACGGCGATTGTCACCACACAGGCGCACGCCCAAAGCATAGACAGCGCGGCGCCTACCGACGGCACTTTCACGCTAGGTCAAATCATCGTAACTGCGCCACGGCCCGAGGGCATCGCGATCGGTCAAACGACACTTTCATCTGACGCCATCTATACTTTCAATCGCAACACGCTTGATGAAGCTGTCAACCTGATGCCTGGCGTGTCGTCCTCGAACAGTGGCGGTTCGCGCAACGAACGGCTGATCTTCGTTCGGGGCTTTGACCGGTTCCAAGTGCCGCTCTCACTGGACGGTATTCGCGTCTATCTGCCTGCAGACAACCGGCTCGACTATGGTCGTTTCCTGACCCCCGACATTGCCGAGGTTCAGGTCGCCAAGGGCTATGCCTCCGTTCTTGACGGACCCGGCGCGATGGGCGGTGCGGTTAATCTCGTGACACGCAAGCCGACCAAGGCGCTTGAGGCCGAAGTTCGCGGCACCCTCAGCTTTGATCGCGGTGCCGATTATGCAGGCTATAATGTTTTCGCCCTGCTCGGGACCAAACAGGACCGATGGTATGCGCAGGCTTCCTACACACGCAACTTTCAGGATCATTGGGACTTGGCTGGTGGCTACACGCCAACACCCGGCTCAGCCGAGGATGGCGGCGCGCGCGACTTCTCGCGTACCCGCGACTGGCGGGTAAATGCAAAGTTCGGCTTCACGCCCAACGATACCGATGAATATTCGATCAGCTACACCAGGCAGGAGGGCGCCAAGAACGCGCCGCTCCACGTCACTGATGGCGTCGCAACCCAACGCAATTGGAACTGGCCTTACTGGAATATCGAAAGCGTCTATTTTCTTTCGACCACGGCACTTGGTGACTGCGCGACTTTGAAAACGCGAGCCTATGTCAATAGCTTCGACAATCTGCTTCGTTCGTTCGACAACCGCACGCAGACTACGCAAACGCTTGGTCGCGCCTTCAACAGCTATTATGCCGACAAGGCTTGGGGCGGCTCCGCCCAGCTCGATGTCGATTTGACTGATGCCGACCGGTTCAGTCTGGCCGCGCACTATCGGCGCGATAAGCATGTTGAGTGGCAGCAGGGCTTCCCTTCTGGCTTCACTGAACCAGGCCAGACGAATGTGGAAGACACCTACTCCATAGCGGCTGAGAACCGCTTGGCGCTCTTGCCAAAATTGTCCTTCATTGTCGGCGCAAGCTATGATTGGCGAGATCTCAAGCAAGCCGAGGAATATGGCACTCCGCCGACGGGTGGCGCTGCCCGCATTTTCAGCTATCCGCTGCGCAATGCGAGCGCATTCAACGGTCAAGGCCAACTTCTTTGGACGCCTGACGCAGACACCGGCATCCACGCCAGCATATCGTCGCGGGCGCGCTTCCCCACTATTTTCGAACGATTTAGCACTCAATTTGGCACCGCCGCATCGAACCCCGATCTGAAAGCAGAACGTGCCACCAATTATGAAATAGGCGGTTCTCGCCAATTCGGACCGCTGCGGGCGGAAGGCGCAGTTTTTTACAGCGACATCAGCGATGCGATCGTATCGGTACGTCCCGCTGGCTTCCCCGCCAATTCCACCCAGCGGCAAAATCTCGGTAGTGCCGAATATTATGGTGCAGAACTGGCACTAACCGCCCGCCTGAACCAGACGCTCGAACTTGGAGCAAACTATACCTATACGCACCGCTCCTTCGATATTGGCACGCCCGCCGCAGGTACGGTGGTTCCTGTATTTCGACTAACCGACGTGCCGACGCATAAAGGCTTCATCTATGCCTCATGGTCACCCATTCGCGCCCTTAACATCGTTCCGAGTGTGGACATCGCCTCGGATCGCACCACTGTAAGTACCGCGTCGCCCCGGGTTTATTATCGCACGGGCAGCTACGTGCAGGCCAATCTCAGGATTGACTATACGCTGCTGAACGGAGTCGAGATCGGTGTTGGCGCCCGAAATCTGTTCGATGACAACTATACGTTGACGGGTGGGTTTCCTGAGCCAGGGCGCAGCTTGTTCGTGAGTATCAGGGCGAGATATTAGAAGAAGAGGCGCAGTCCGTCAGTAGTGAGGCTGCTTATCGCACGACGTGCGATAAGCAGGGGACAAAATCCTGTACGGCAGGTTCCGACGGAACCGGTCATTCACACGCCTGCACCGGAAGGCTTAAGCTGGTCGACAGTAGCCTCGCAGCTTTTGCACGCATTGAGCCCGGAAGGTTCTTCAGATGGCCATTGCGTTCATTGGAGAACAATCATGGAGATGTCTGAAACGGAACCCACTGCCACCAAGCGTCAGGTTTGGAATGCTGGAAGGACCGCAGGCGCCAAGCGCGCTCTGAAACCGAAACAAATATGGGAGATCCGATTCTACCTCAATCAGCAGCGGCGCTTGCGAGACCGGGCGCTGTTCGATCTGGCGATCGACAGCAAGCTCCGCGGTTGCGATCTCGTCGGGATGAAAATCGGCGACCTTGTCAGCGGTGGACAGATCCGGACACGCGCAATCGTGATGCAGCAAAAGACAGATCGACCTGTTCAGTTCGAACTGCTGCCGGACGCCCGTACCAGCCTATTGGCATGGCTTGAGCGCCGGGGCGGCACGGTGGACGATTATGTCTTTCCCAGTCGGGTGGATCACAAGGGCCATCTCAGCACCCGCCAGTATGCCAGGCTCGTAGATGAATGGGTGACGGGGGTAGGTCTGATGCGAAGCGAATATGGCACACACTCCCTTCGCCGAACGAAGGCATCGATCATCTACAGGGCGACCGGCCACCTACGTGCCGTTCAAATCCTTCTCGGCCATAGCAAGATCGAGAACACAGTGCGCTATCTCGGAATCGATGTGGAAGACGCGCTTGCCCTCGCCGAGAACACCGAAATCTAACCCATAGGCTCCTCGTCTACCCGACGAGGAGCCAACCGCGCAACCCGTCGGACCAGACCGCCGTTCGCCGCTTCTTCGCCAAACGGCAGCTTTCGACGGGACCGGCCACGTCATCTGAAGAGGTGCATGCCCGAAGGCGTTAGAAGCGCCATAAGTTCTGAGGTGGAGCCGGTTTTCTGGACAGGTCGCTCATCACGCCGCCGATCATGGGGAGACGGTTGTCGCCGAGGTGAGCCGGAAGCGTTGGGCACCCCCCGTTACCGGCGACACGGCCATGCCCTGATCGCGCAGCAGAGCTGCGATCGCCAGTGCGCGGCGCTGTGCCAGGCTAGGGCGCTCGGGAACCGCCTTGGGCAGGCCAGGCACATTCATCGCGCGGATGTTCCACCGCTTTGCTGCCCATGCGGAGACCAGCACCGCTTCACGCCCCTCGGTATCGAGCGTGTCGCTGTTATCCGCAAAGGCGATCTCGGGCAGCGGACCTTGGGGTGGCACAATCGTGACTTCCCAGTCCTTCACCTCCCTGCCCGCGCGTTCTTCAAGCGCGCGATATGTCGCGATCGAAGCACCGGGGAGCGGCGCGGCTGCGACGCTGGCACGGCGATGGTCGCGATCGATAGTGACTGCCTCGGGCTCGACGCCTGCGGCGAGTGCCAGCATCTGCGACAGTCCGGCAATCCGGGCGATTTCTGTAGCGGCGGCGTCGCCGGCTTGACGCAGTTCTTCGCGCTGCACGTCGATCGCTCCGGCGCCCGGTTCGAGCAGTACCTGGTCGAGTCGCAGGCGAACCGCCCGCCCCAGCCGTTGCTGCAGTTCTGCTTGCAGCGCGACGGTGCGCTGCGCTTTCGTACGCGGAGTGATCACCACCGAGCGCACTGCGATTGGCTCTGCGTCGAAGTTGACGTCGAGCTGAGTGACGCGCGCGTCTGAACCGAACCGATCATTCAGAAACGAGCGCACCTGCGTGACCGTAACGGCTTCGGTCGCGATCTGCTTGAGCGAGAAGCCGAGCGGAATCGCCATGGCGACGAACACGAGGATCAGGAGCACGGTCTGCGTCCAGCTCTGCTGGCTGGAGAGCGAATGGCCGAAGCCATAGAACCGCGCCATCACCGTAGCCGAGAGCGCAATGGTGACGAAGTTGGTTACAAAGAGTGCAAAGGCGCCGCCGAGTACCGGCATATTGCCGGTTGCGATGCCGTAGCCGACGACAGCGAGCGGCGGCATCAGCGCAGTGGCGATCGCAACGCCCACCACCGTGTCGCCGCGCCCGCGAATGATTGCGAAGGTTCCCGCCAGCGCGGCGAACAGAGCCACTACCAGATCGAAGAGATTGGGCCGGGTTCGCGCGATGATCTCGGCTGTCGCTGCCTGGAGCGGCGAGAGCAGCACAATGGTCGCCGTGAAGGCGACCGCGCACGCGGACCCCGCCGCAAGTGCGATCAGCGCGCGCCGCATTTCGGCGAAGTCAAACAGGGCGAGACTGAACCCGAGGCCCAGGATCGGGCTCATTAGCGGCGAGATGAGCATGGCACCGATCACCACGGCCGGGGACGAGAGCAGCAGGCCGAGCACCGCGATGCCCGCGGACATCATCGTCATGAACAGATAGCGGGGAGACCATACACTTTCGGCGACGATCCGCTCGATGATCGCTTCATGATCGACATTCCCGACCATGGCACGGCGCCACCAGCGATAGAGCGCCACATGTTCGAGCCGCGCTTCAGCCCTTTTTGAAAATGTCGTTCCCGTTTCCGTCATCTTGTCGAATAGTCCTTCAAGCTACCCTGAGTGTTTTTAACGGTCGTAAGCTTCTCGCCGCTATTCGCGCCTCCCGCGAATCGCAACACCCGGTAGCTCGGTATTCCGGGGAGCACCGTCCCGGCAAGAATTCCGATCTTGGCCTTCGTTTACAGCAGCAGCCTTGCGCGACGCCCCCGGCGTTGAAGGCGAGGTAGACGAGGCGCCGGCACGGCCTTGCCGCCTGCCGACGCGATGCAATGAATAACGCGGCGGGGCCAGGAAGATAGCTGACCATCCATTACCTCGCGTTTGATCTCCGGCCCGACTAGCAGGAAGAAGACCGCAATCAGCCCGTCGTTCACCCAGTGATGGAGCAAAAGCGACCCGATCTTTGAAACTGCCAAGAACAAACTCGGCCTCGACCACAACGAATGCCGACCATCAGAACCTAATCCGCTGGTTGATCCAGGAAGTTCGGCGGATCGCCAACAAGATTGCCCAGCGTCGCATCCAGTCTGCCTACATTATCGCTTGGTCATGCTGGAGACGAGCGCATCAAGCCGGCGCACGACGAACTCATATCAAATAATGCTAAATTTCATTCTGCCTATTCTCTATCGCTGCGGGAATCGAGCGAGCAGAGCGCAGCGCGAGGGCATGAAACCGGAGCCACCGCGCGCTCGCAGCGCTGTACGATGCCGTTATCCGCCCCGCTGCGGCCCATCGGGCGATAAATTTCACCCAAGAATTTATTCTTCCGCGCAATTGACACCGATTTCCGTTTGAACCGCTTCATATTGCCGAATATATCTAACTGAAACTTGCAAAATGGATGATTTTTGGATGGCTCATGTCTTTGTGGTGGGCGGCGCTGGCGGCCTTGGTCTCGCCGTGACCCAGATGCTGGTCGATCGCGGAGGTCGCGAGCCGTCGAAGGGGAAAGCAAAGGTTGCTCCCCCCTTTCGTGAGCCTATGGCTTCGCGGCGACGGGAAGGCGAAATGGCGCGCCAAGACGATTGAACGCGTTCATCGCCGCAATAACTAGCGTGAGATCGACCAAATCCTTTTCCGCAAAGGCGGCGGCAGCAGCCGCATACGCTTTGTCCGAAGCATGGGTCGAGCTGATGTTGGTCACTTCCTCGGCCCAGGCCAGCGCTGCTCGATACTGGTCGGAAAACAGGTGCGGCACCTCAGCCCAGACAGGGACCAGCGCGACCTTGTCGATCGCCATGGTCTTGAGCAGGTCACGAGTGTGCATATCGATGCAATGGGCGCACCCGTTGATTTGCGACACACGTAGGAACACCAGATGGATCAGCTCTTCGGGAAGATCCGTAGTCTTGGTCACATAATGATGGACTCCGAACAGGGCCTTGGCGCCTTCAGGAGCGATTTCCGACCAGTTCAAACGCTTCATATCGGTCATGCTTGCTCCTCGTCACCCGCGCCGGCCATCGGCGCTCGCTGACGTGACGAGGTAGGCCGGCGCATCGTGACATCATGGCGCCGATATTTTTCGTTCCCGCTGTCGTCCCATGTCACACCGGTGGCCGCCATCTCGTCATGCAGGCAGACACTTGCATCGGAGAATGGACATGAAGATCGTTATCATCGGTGGCACCGGGCTGATCGGCCGGCCGCTCGTCGGTCTGCTGCGAGCCGAGGGCCATGAGGTCGTCGTCGCTTCACCGAGCACCGGCATCGACGCGCTGACCGGCGCCGGCCTGGCGCAAGCGCTGACGGATGCCGCCGTCATGGTCGATGTCAGCAATGCCCCCTCGTTCGAGGACGCGGCCGCTCTCGCTTTCTTCCGCGGCACGACAACCAACTTGCTGGAAGCAGCACGGGACGCGGGATTGCGCCACGTCATCGCACTTTCGGTGGTGGGGACCGATCGTCTTCAGGCATCGGGTTATTTTCGCGCTAAGCTGGTTCAGGAGCAACTGATCGCCGCCGGCGGCATACCCTACACGATCGTCCGCGCCACGCAGTTCTTCGAGTTCCTATCCACCATCGCGGACGGCTACACGAGGGACAGCGCCGTGTATTTGCCACAGATTGCGCTCCAACCGGTCGCCGCAGCTGATGTCTCGGCCCTGCTTGCCAAGATCGCCACAGCTGCCCCGATCGGTGGCATCATCGAAGTGGCAGGACCGGAGCGCGCACCGCTGGCCGAGTTCACCGCCAGTTGGCTAGGCGCACGGGACGATCCACGCCGGATCAACGTCACCGCTGAACGTGACTATTTTGGCGCCCCCGCCAACGACGGCTCGCTTGTCCCGGATGAGAATCCACGGATCGCGCCCACGCGTTTCGATGAGTGGCTTGCCGCTCGCGCGCCGGAGAGCGCAGCATGAGCCGGAACCTTCCGCTCGCACTGGCCGCAGTGCTCGGTCTCGGGGCCGCCGCCAATGGCCTCTTCATGCTGATCTCACCTGCGAAATGGTACTTCGCGGTGCCGGGCGTCACCACGACCGGTCCATTCAACCAGCATTTCGTGCGTGACATCGGGTTGATCTTCCTGCTCGTCGCAACCGCGATGCTCGCAGGTGTTGCTCGGCCGGCGTCGCGCGTCCCTCTGTGGTCTGCCGCTGCCATCTGGCTTGCCGGCCATGCGCTGTTCCATTTCTGGGAGGTGGCGGTCGGCATCTGTGGGACGGGCGCGCTGGCTCAGGATTTTCCTGCGGTGACCTTACCAGCTATAGCGACGACCGCTCTTGCCCTCTGGGCCTGGCGCGATAACCAAGCATTGTCGGAGTGGGACACTCTTGCTGCACAGTGATGAACGTCTTGCGGATTTTGAGGCTGAGCGGCCCCGACTGCTTCGCCTTGGCTATCGGATGCTTGGCTCTCTCAGCGAGGCGGAAGATATCCTGCAGGAAGCGTGGCTGCGTTGGGCGGCAACGGTGCAGAGCGTTGACACGCCGGCAGCATATCTGACCCGCATTGTCACCCGCTTATGCCTCGATCAGCTCAAGTCCGCCCGGGTGCGCCGGGAGACCTATGTCGGTGCCTGGCTGCCTGAACCGTTGATGGGCACGACTGAGGAAGAGGAGACGATCGCCGACGACGTGACGCTCACACTGATGCTTGCAATGGAGCGCCTGTCCCCGCTGGAGCGTGCCGCCTTCCTGCTCCACGACGTGTTCGACATGGCGCTCACCGATGTCGCGAGGACATTGAGACGCGAGCCCGCCGCCGTCCGGCAGCTTGCCTCACGCGCACGCAGGCACGTACAGCATGCGCGACCGCGTTTCACCGTGGAGGCAACTGAGGCCGATCGGATCGCGCGCGCCTTCTTCGCTGCCGCCCGCGATGGTGACGCTGCCGCACTGTCTGCGATGCTGGCGCGCGATGTCGAAATACATTCCGATGGCGGCGGTAAGGTGATTGCCTTCCGCAATGTGGTGCGCGGGATCGAACGAGCGCTTCGCTTGTTCGCCGGGCTGCGTCGCAAGTACACGTCTGCGCCGACGCTGCTGCGCACCGCGACGATCAACGGCCTGCCCGGTTACGTCAGCATCGATCGTGGCGACGTGCTCCAGACGACCGCGCTCGACGTCCGCGATGGGCGCATCGCGGCGATCTATATAGTTCGTAATCCCGACAAGCTTCGTCATCTGGCGGCAGCTTTCGGCACAGACGGTCATCCACAGCACGGCCACTGAAGGTCGTGAATTGGTCGGGAGTCGACGCCGCGTGAACGTCAGTTATCCCCGCAGCCCGGCTATGAACCAGACAGACCACTAACGACCAGCTTCGCTATTCAATGCCCAAACACTGAAACAAGCGATGATACCAGAATGCGGGAACCGCATTTGGATCGCGCGCACGGTCATGCGCTCCCGAACTGTGGGTAAATAATTTCCGCGCCATCACGAAGTTGGTCAAGATGGTCAGACCACCATTGTGCCATTTTCACCCTTTCAGCCCAGTGAGCACCGCGATGGTAAGCGGCGCGCACATGATCGCGATCGCTATGAGCAAGAGCGCGCTCGATGGCGTCGGGGTGCCATAAGCCTGACTCATTGAGGAGGGTACTGGCAATGGCCCGAAACCCGTGCGATGTCATTTCATCGCTACCATAGCCCAATGTCCGCAAGGCGACATTGAGCGTATTCTCACACATTGGCCGCACCGACGTGTGGAGTGCGGGAAAGAGAAATTCTCCGCTGTTCTTCAGGGCTCGAAGCTTTTGAAGCAGGCCCATCACCTGGCGCGACAATGGGACGACATGGGCTTGGCCCATCTTCATTTTTGTGGCTGGGATACGCCATACAGCAGCGCCGAAATCAATTTCCGACCACTCTGCCTTGCGCAACTCTCCGGGGCGCAGAAAGACATGGGGGGCGAGCTGCAACGCTATCCTGGTCTCGATACGGCCGCTGTAGCTATCAATTGCACGCAACAGTTCCCCGACCTTTACCGGATCAAGCACTGCGGCATGATGTTTAACCTTGGGCGCTATCAACGCTCCTCGCAATATGTCAGCGGGGTTATGCTGGGCGCGGAGCGTGGAAACCGCATAACGAAATATGCGCCCCGAAAAAGCCCTCAGACGGTATGCGGTCTCGTGATGCCCCTTTCGCTCGAGCCGCTTCAACGCGGCAAGCAATTCGTGAGCTGTAACAGCTGCTACCGGACGTCGGCCTACATAGGGTTCTAAAAGATCGCGAAACCAGCGTGCCTTCTTGAGTGTTGCCGGGGATTTTCCCTCCAGTTCCATCTTCCTGATGTATTCGTCAGCTAACACTGTAAAGGTAGTTGCGGCAGCAATTTCGGCTTGCAGCTTCGCCTGGGCTTTAACGGCAACCGGGTCGATGCCGCCCGACAGTAACTCGCGCGCTTCTTCCAGCTTCTCCCGCGCCTCCTTGAGGCCGACGGCAGGATAGTGGCCCAGCGTGATCTTCTTCTCCACGCCATGGTACCGAAACTTGACTCGCCATATCAGCGACCCAGACGGCTGAACGGCGAGATACTGCCCTCTACCGTCGGCTACCTTATAAGCCTTTTCCCGCGGTTTGAGCGCATTGATCTGCACGATGGTAAGCATTGGGGGCCTCTATCCAGAATGATCGTTGAGGCCCCCAGATTCGAGCCCCCAAATCATCCGGATGAGGACGAACCAAGGCGGACGACACCGGAAAGCCGATGCCTCAATATACCAGTATTTCCGGGGTTTTTCGAGGATTTTCAGCCCCGTAGACGGGGGGATCCTGGTGCCGCTTACAGGACTCGAACCTGTGACCCCCGCATTACGAATGCGATGCTCTACCAACTGAGCTAAAGCGGCGTTCGGGGGCCAGATAACAGCGGTTGATGCATAGGACAAGCGGGCATTGCATCTTCGCGCATCACCATCGCCATGCCCATAGAGGGGGTCTTTTATCGGCCCTTCCGTTCTTCACGGCATATTTACCATCCGGTGGCAGTGTCGATTCTCAGGAAAGCTTTTCTTCTGGGTTAGGGACCGACCGGATGGACACTCTGCGGGGGCAGGAAATCTCCAGTGAACAGGATGATTTCGATTATGCCGACAGTCAGGCGATCGAAGCGCCGCCCAGCGTCGGCTCCGACGAACGCCGTATGCAGGTGCGCGCCTATAATTATTGGGCCTCATTGCTTGGTGACCGCGCCCTCCCGTCGATCGAGGATCTGTCCCCTGACCAGCTGGAAGATTTCGGCCCCAACAGCGTCCTCCTGGATTTCAGCACGGGGCTCGACAATCCGGCGGTCGTTTATCTCGGCACCGCGCTGCGCCGCGAGTGCGAGGTCACTGGCGCGATCCAGTTCATCAACGACGTCCCATCCCGCTCGCTGCTGTCGCGGCTGACGGACCATTATCTCCAGATCATCGCCAATGCCGCGCCGATCGGCTTCGAAGCCGGGTTCGTCAACCAACGCGGGGCGGACATACTCTATCGCGGCATTCTGATGCCCTTCTCTTCCGATGGCGAGACGATCGATTTCGTATTCGGCGTCATCAGTTGGAAGGAAATGGCGAGCCAGTCGGTCGCGGACGAACTTGGCCGAGAGGTCGATGCCGCCCTGCGCGGCAGCGCCCAGCCCCGCGACGTTGCGCCGATCTGGGCGGATGGCCCGGCGGCGGGCGAACAGGATACGCTGGACCTGGCCGGCATGGAAAGCCCAGCCGAGGACGCCCCGCTTGCCGACTGGCTGGCCCTTGCCCGCGACGGCGCGGAACAGGCCCGCACCAGCGAGGCGCGCACCCACACCGCGCTCTATCGCGCCATTGGCCTTGCCTATGACTTCGCGCTGATGAGTGACGCGTCGCCCGACGATTATGCGGAAATGCTGACCGATGCAGGCATCAAGGCACAAGCGCGCAGCCCGCTGACCGCCGTGGTCAAGCTGGTCTTCGGTTCCACCTATGACAAGACGCGCATCACCGAATATGCGACGGCGCTGGAACACGCGAAAGCCGCAGGGCTGGGCCTTGGCGCGCTGGGCGATTATCTCGGCCAATATCCCGGCGGGCTCAAGGCGCTGATCCGCGACGAGCGCGCCCAGCGCCGCGCCGCCTTGCCCCCCCGCCCCGATCCGCGCGACAGCGCCCGCGCCGCGCTGAAGTCCGCCGCGCCCATCGATCCTGTCGCCATTCCGACCGACGCCGATGGCCTCGCCGTAGTGATCGCGCGGCGGGAAGCGGACGGCACCATCGCGATTGTCGGCGCACTGCCCGACGGGTCGGACCTTGGCCAGCGGGTGATCGTTGCCGCTGCTGGCTGATCTCCACCGATCAGCACGAACCGCCGCTCCGGCCTTTCAGAACGGGATCATCCCCCGGCCCCGGCTGTTAGTCCTCGGGAACCGGCTCTGACGCACCGCGCCCTCATTATATTTCTGACCGACGTAACTTTATTCCCACCACCATGTTGAGCCTCCTGGGGCGGTAGCGCATAACGACCGGTATAGCCGAGGAGACGCATGGGGCGTTCCAGCGTCTTCTCCGTTCAAGCAGAAGCGGGTAATCCGCTCCGGGAGAAGAGACGCATGACGGCACTGGCTGAGCCCAATTTGAAGCAGGTCGATGCATCGATCCGCACGGCGCTGGAGGCGGCGCTCGAACGGGGCGCGCTTCCCGGCGAAAGCGAGAATTTCGATCACGACGCCGCATCGGCTGCCGCCGCTTTTCTTGGCCGTACCGCCCATGTCCGCAAGCCGGGCCAGTTCGCCATCGCCATCGAAACGCTGGGGGAAGGCGCGACCGGCCGCTACATGCGCGTCGCCATCGTCAATGACGACATGCCCTTTCTGGTCGATTCGATCGCGAACGCCCTGGCGGCGCACGACATCACCATCCATCGCCTGCTGCATCCGGTTCTGTCGGTCGAACGCGACGACAGCGGAAAGCTGGGCGCGATCCTGGATGACGAAGCCCCCGGCGCGCGCCGTGAATCGATGATCTATATCGAAGCGGACCGGGCCGACGCGAAGGGCCGCCGCGCACTGGAAAAGGCGCTGCGCCAGACTTTGACAGACGTCCGTGCCGCCGTCGCTGACTGGCCGAAGATGCGCGACGCCATGGGCCGCGACGCCGAATCCATACCCGACAGCGAAGGCGCGGCGCTGCTTCGCTGGTTCCTCGCCCGCCATTTCACCCAGACCGGGCATGAACAACGCCGCCGCGACGGCACGGCGGAGGAACAACTCGGCATCTGCACGCTGGAAGGAACGCCGCTGCTCGCGCCCGCCTCTATCGACGCGGCCTTCGCCTGGTTCGAGGAAGGCAGGCGCAACCCGCTCATCATCAAATCGAACCAGCTTTCCCGCGTCCACCGGGCCGTGCTGCTGGACCTCATCATCGTGCCAATTCGCGAAGGCAAGCAGCTGGTCGCGCTGTCCATCCACGCGGGCATGTGGACCAGCGCCGCGCTCTCCGCGACCCCGGACAAGGTGCCGCTGCTGCGATCGGCTCTCTCGGCGCTCATGGACAAGTTCGGCTTCGATCCGGCGGGGCATGCGGGCAAGGTGCTCGCCCATGCGCTGACCGCCCTGCCCCACGACATATTGATCGGCTTCGATCATGAAACGCTGGAGCGGCTCGCGCTGACCTTCATGTCGCTGACCGATCGCCCGCGCCCGAAGCTGGCGCTCGCGACCAGCGCACTCGCCCGCCATCTTTACGCCTTCGCCTGGCTGCCGCGCGACGATCTGACTACGGCCCGTCGCCTCGCGTTGCAGGACATGCTGTCCCAGGCAGCCAATGCCCCGGTGCTCAGCTGGTCGATCGCGCTGGAGGAAAGCGGGCTGGCGCTGCTGCGCATCACGCTCGACCTGCGCGATGGCGGAGCGGTGCCGGATGAATCGCCGCTCGACCGCCAGCTGAAACAGATGGTGCGGGGCTGGCTCCCCGCCGTGGAAGAAGCGCTTGCCGAAACCGAAGAACCCGGCCGCGCCGCCGCACTGGCCCAGCGTTACGCCCCCGGCTTCCCCATGGCTTATCGCAATGGCGCAGGCCCAGTCGAAGCGGCAATAGACATTCGCCTGCTGCACGGCCTTGCCGGTCCTCACGACAAGTCGATCCGCATCTACCGCAATGGCGAGGACAGACCCGAAAGACTGCGCCTCAAACTCTACAGCCATGACGTCATCGCCCTGTCAGAGGTCGTGCCTGCCTTCGAAAATTTCGGCTTCCGCGTGATTGACGAGATGACGACGGCGATCGACGGCGGCGCGCAGGGCCATGTCCAGCGCTTCGTCCTTGAACTGCCGGCAGGTGGCGATGCGGAACCGGTGGTCGCCCGCGCCTCCGTCGTCACCGAAGCGATCGCGCAGGTACTCGAAGGCCGCGCGGAAAATGACCGGTTCAACGAACTGATCGTGACAGCGGGCCTCGCGCCCCATGCAGTCGTCCTGTTCCGTGCGCTCTTCCGCTATCTGCGCCAGACCGGCATGGCCTATGGGATGGCGACCTTCGCCGAAACGCTGCGGCGCGAACAGGACGTCGCGCACCAGCTCATCGCCCTGTTCGAAGCGCTGCACGACCCTGCCGTGAAGGATGGCCCTGCACGGGCGGAGCAGGCACAGGCCGCCATCGACGCGGGACTGGAACAGGTCACGGCCATCGACGAAGATCGCGTGCTGCGCCTGTTGCGCGCCGTCATCACTGCCACTTTGCGCACCAATTTCTTCAGCAGCGCGGCGGCCGAAGCGCTCGCCTTCAAGCTAGACAGCGCCCAGGTGCCGGGCCTGCCCGCCCCGCTCCCATGGCGCGAAATCTGGGTCTATTCGCCTCGGGTCGAGGGCGTCCATCTGCGCGCTGGCCCCATTGCGCGCGGCGGCATCCGCTGGTCGGACCGGCGCGATGATTTCCGCACGGAAATTCTCGGCCTCATGAAGGCGCAACGGGTCAAGAACGCCGTCATCGTCCCCACCGGCGCAAAGGGCGGCTTCTACCCCAAACAGTTGATAAGCCCGCAAGTCGATCGTGACGCCTGGATGGCGGAAGGCACGGAAAGCTATCGCATCTTCATCCGCGCGCTGCTGTCGGTCACCGATAATGTCGTCAGCGACAAGGTGCGTCATCCCGCGCGGGTCGTCATCCATGACGGCAATGATCCCTATTTCGTCGTGGCCGCTGACAAGGGCACGGCGTCCTTCAGCGACGTCGCCAATGCCATCGCGCTGGATCAGAAATTCTGGCTTGGCGACGCCTTCGCCAGTGGCGGATCGCACGGCTATGATCACAAGGCGATGGGCATCACCGCCCGCGGCGCGTGGATCAGCGTTCGGCGTCACTTCGCCGAAATGGGCGTCGATGTGCAGGCCGAACCGATCACGGTCGTCGGTTGCGGCGACATGTCGGGCGATGTGTTCGGCAACGGCATGCTGCTGTCGAAATCGATCAGGCTGCTCGCCGCCTTCGACCACCGCCACATCTTCCTCGATCCCAATCCCGATCCGGCCAAAAGCTGGGAAGAACGAAACCGCCTCTTCCAGCTTCCTCGTTCAAGCTGGGACGATTATGACAAGTCGCTCATCTCCCAGGGCGGCGGCGTTTACCCTCGCACCTTGAAGAGCATTCCCCTGACGCCCGAGGTGCAATCCATCCTGGGTGTCACCGAAACGGAAATGGAACCTGCCGCGCTCATCGGCGCGATCCTGAAAAGCCCCAGCGACCTCCTCTGGTTCGGCGGCATCGGCACCTATGTGAAGGCCGCCTCCCAAAGCCATAGCGAGGTTGGGGATCCGGCCAATGACCGGCTGCGCGTCAATGCAGAGGATCTGCGCGTCAAGGTGGTGGGCGAAGGCGCCAATCTTGGCGTCACGCAGGCCGCACGCATCGCTTTCTCGCTGCGCGGCGGTCGCATCAACACCGATTTCATCGACAATTCCGCAGGCGTCGATTGCTCGGACAATGAAGTCAACATCAAGATCGCGCTGAACAAGGAGATGGCCGAGGGGCGGCTATCCTTCGAAGCGCGCAACAAGCTGCTCGAAAGCATGACCGGCGCGGTCGCCGACCTCGTGCTGGAGGATAACCGCCTTCAGGCCCTTGGCCTCTCCATCGCGGAAACCGGCGGCCCGGCCGAACTGGCCAGCTATATCCGCCTCATCGAAACCTTTGAGGAAAGCGGCAGGCTCGACCGACAGGTCGAAGGTCTATCGGCCAACGACCAGCTGTTGCGTCGCGGGCAGGATGGGCTGGGGCTCACTCGTCCCGAACTCGCGGTCCTGCTCTCAACCGCGAAACTCGCGCTGCAGGATGCGATCGAACATGGCGGTCTGGGCTCCGATCCCAGCATGGGGGCTGAACTCGCCGCCGCATTCCCGCCAGCGATGCAAAAGAAGGAGGCGGATGCCATCGCGGCCCACGCCCTTGCCGGGGAAATCGTCGCTACCAAGGTCGCCAACCGTATCGTCAACCGCCTCGGCCTCATCCATCCCTTCGAACTTGCCGAGGAAGAAGGCTGCTCACTGGCCGACCTCGCCAGCGCCTTCCTCATTGCCGAACGGCTTTACGACATCGGCACCCTGTGGGCCGACATCGACGCTGCCGACATGTCGGAAGCCGCCCGCCTGGCGCTGTTCGCCGACATCGCCGGTGGCGTCCGCGCGCAGATCGCCGACATCTTGCGCAGCCTGCCCGCCGGTACGCTGCCCGGCGCGGGCCAGGCCATGCTGGCGCAGGGCGTGGAAAAGCTGGCGAAAAAGGTCGATGACCTGCTCACCAGCGAAGCGTTGCGCCGTACCAATGCCGTGATTGATCGCCTGCTGATCCTTGGCGCGCCAGAAGATCTCGTCCGCCGCGCGGCGGGCCTGTTCAAACTCGACGGCGCGGTCGGAATCGCCGCGCTTTCGGGACGGATGAAGATTGATGAAGTCGCGCTGACCCGCGCCTTCACCTATCTCGGCGAAAAGGTGGGCATAGACTGGGTGCAATCCACCGCCGCGCGAATGAACCCCTCAGACCCGTGGGAAAGGCTGCTGATCTCCGGCGTCGCCCGCGACATGCAGCAGGTGCGGCTCGACTTTCTGGAGCAGGCGGGCACGGCAAATGGCAAGGACATCATAGCGCATGTCGATGCATGGCTTGGTCAAAAGCAGCCGCGCATCATGCAGTTCCGCGCCCTTGTCCAACGCGCTAAGACCGCCGCGTCACCCAATGTGGCCATGCTGGCGGAAATCGCAGGACAGGCGCGCGGCCTTCTGGGTCGCTGACCCCGCCGTCGCGCCGGTTCACGTCTCCCGTCATCCCCACGCAAGCTGGGATCTCAGGCACCACAGCGCGACCCGCAGGATGACAGGTCGCGCCCTCTCCCGCCATCTTCCCGCGCTACATATTGATACAATTTTCTCCCCAACGCGGTTTGCAATTGCGAGTCGTTCGCGTTATGCGAAGCCTCCACTTTCAGGACCGATCCTCCTCCATGCACGCCCCCGTCAGCGTCCAGCCAAAGAAAAAGAAGAAGGCCTTCTGGCTGAAGCAGCTGCATAGCTGGCACTGGATCAGTTCGGCGATCAGCCTCATCGGCCTGCTGCTCTTCGCCTTCACTGGCATAACCCTCAACCACGCCGCCGATGTGGAGGCTTCGCCGCAGACGGTTGAAAAGAGCGCGGTCCTGCCCGCGCCCTTGCTCCGCCGGATCGCGCCGGACGGCGCTGCCGACAGCAAAAAGCCGCTGCCCGCCTCCATCGCTGCATGGGTGGAACGCGAAACCGGCTCCCGCGCGACCGGTGAAGCGGAATGGTCCGCCGACGAAATCTATCTCGCTTTGCCTCGGCCAGGCGGCGATGGCTGGGTGTCCATCGACCGGCATAGCGGCCAGATGACCAGCGAAAGCACCAGCAGGGGCTGGATCAGCTACCTCAACGACCTGCACAAGGGCCGCAACACCGGCGCCGCCTGGAAATGGTTCATCGACATCTTCGCGGTCGCTTGTTTCCTATTCGCAATGACCGGCCTGCTCCTCCTCCAGCTCCACGCCGCCAAGCGCCCCAGCACCTGGCCCATGGTCGGCCTGGGCTTCGCCATCCCAGCCGCTTTAATTATCGTTTTCATTCATTAATTCAGGGGGAAACCAGCCATGCACAACGGCTATAAAATCATCCTCGGAAGCGGCGCCGCGCTCGGCGCAGCGACAATTCCAGCATCCGCCCAGACGCTGAATGTCAGCGTCACAATCCCGCGCCTCTCGGTCGCCGAATATCACCGCCCCTATGTCGCCATCTGGCTGGAAAAGGAAGGATCCGCGCCGCGCACGCTGTCGGTCTGGTATGATGTCGACAAGGCCAAGGGCGAAGGCGCCAAATGGCTGCGCGACATCCGCCAATGGTGGCGAGTATCCGGCCGTTCCATGAACCTGCCCGCCGACGGCATCACCGGCGCAACCCGCGCGCCAGGTGAACAGAAAGTCGCCTTCACCGCCGGCAAGGCCCCGCTGAATCGACTGACGCCCGGCAATTACACTCTTGTGGTAGAGGCGGCACGCGAAGTCGGCGGCCGCGAACTGCTCCGGCTGCCGTTCAGCTGGCCATCCAAGCCCGGCGCGACGCTGCGCACCAAGGGCAGCACCGAATTGGGAACCGTCAGCCTCACCGTCGGCAAATAAAGGGGACTATCCATGCACTCCAAATATCTGATCGCAGGCGCATTCGCCGCCCTGATGGCTTCGGGAACCGCGCAGGCGCACCGCCAATGGATGCTCCCATCCTCGACCACGCTGTCGGGTACGGAAAGCTGGGTCACGGTTGACGCTGCCGTGTCCAACGACCTCTTCTATTTCGAACATGTGCCAATGCGCACCGATAACGTCGCGGTGACGCAACCAGATGGCTCGCCAGGCAAGATCGAGAATGCGGCGATCGGAAAGTATCGCTCGACCTTTGACGTGCATCTGACGCAACCAGGCACCTATCGCCTCGCCAGCGTCACTACCAACGTCATGGGGAGCTACACGCTGAACGGCGAAGTGAAACGCCTGCCGCGCAGCACCACCAAAGACAATCTGACCGCTGCGATCCCGGCGGGCGCTACCAATGTCCATACCAGCGAAGCCACGAACCGGAACGAGATATTCCTTACCCTGGGTGCCCCCACGACCACCATCTTCAAGCCGACCGGCGTTGGCATAGAGATGGTCCCCATCACCCATCCAAACGACCTTGTTTCCGGCGAATCGGCAACCTTCCAGTTTCTGCTCGACGGCAAGCCCGCAGATGGCCTTAAGGTCACAGTCATTCCGGGCGGCATCCGCTATCGTGATGCGCTGGGCCAGCAGGATCTTGTCACTGGCAACGACGGCAAACTCTCCATAAACTGGGCGCAACCGGGCATGTATTGGCTTAATGCCAGCACCGGTGGCAGGCGTGAAGGTAGCGAACCCGCCAGCCAGCACGGCGCGGGAATGGCGCAGTCGGAACGGCCCGCCGGTCCACCGCAGCGCCGCGCTTCCTACGTCACCACGCTCGAAGTGCTGGCGCCCTGAACGACATCCGCATAGCGATCCCCGCCGATCTGTCGCCTGGCTCCGTCGCCGGGCGACACCGGAGGGGCATTGTCACTGAACTGTCCGGGCCGACCATGGGCACCAGCTGGTCGGCCCGAATTGTCGATGCACCATCCGGCTGCGCCGCGGTCATCGGCGATGTGCTTGCCGGCGTTATAGCGCAGATGAGCAATTGGGAGCCGCAGTCCGACATCAGCCGCTTCAATGCTCTGCCGGTGGGCACTTGGGTCGCCCTGCCACCTGATATGATGAAGGTCCTCAAGGCAGGGCTCGATGTTGCCCGCCTGTCGGGTGGTGCCTTTGACCCCGCAATTGGCCGCTTGATTGAACGATGGGGCTTTGGCGCGTCCGGTATCACCGGCCCGACGACCGTGCCGAGCCATCCCACCCCATGGACAGCGATTGAAATCGATGGCGACAAAGCGCGCCGCCTCGCTGATGTGACACTGGACTTTTCAGGCATAGCCAAAGGCTTTGCCGTCGATGCGGTTGCACAAGCCCTTCGCGATCTGGGCACAGCCACCTTTCTCGTGGAGATTGGCGGCGAACTGCGCGGCGAAGGCATTCGCCCTGATCTGCAACCGTGGTGGGTTGATGTGGAAGCACCCCCCGGCGTTACCGTCCCCACCCTGCGTATCGCCCTGTGCAATCTCGCGGTCGCGACCTCAGGAGATTATCGCCGCTTCAGGGAAGAGGGCGGCGAAACCCTGTCACACAGCATCGATCCAGCCACCGGCAGTCCGATCGACAATGATGTTGCGTCGGTCACCGTACTGCACGAGGAGGCGATGCTTGCGGATGCTTGGGCAACCGCCATCACCATAGCGGGTCCCAGCCGCGGCATGGCGCTTGCCGCCAGCGAAAATCTCTGCGCCCGTCTCGTTCTTCGCGCTCCTCGAGGTGCCCAGGAATTCATGACGCCCGCCATGGCGGCGATGCTGGACTAGGGATGGGGGTCGGGTCAGGCGTCCCCCCACCGCCGCAGCAGATTATGATATACTCCCGTCAGCCGGATCACCTGCGCGTTGTCGTGACCAAGATCGGCCGCCAAGGCCTGCACACTGCTATCGAGGTCAAAAAGCATCTGCCGGGCTGCATCGTCCCGAACCATCGACTGCAACCAGAAAAAGCTCGCCACTCGCCTGCCGCTGATAACCGGTTCCACGCGGTGCAACGATGATGAGGGATACAGCACTGCGTGCCCGGCCGGCAGCTTCACCTGTTGTACACCGAAATTGGTTTCGATGGTCAGCTCTCCGCCCTGGTACAGTTCCGGACCTTCAAGGAAGACCGTTATCGAAAGATCTGATCGGACACGGAAACCCGTGCCCGCCTGTATCCGCACCGCATTATCCACATGAACACCAAAGGCCTGCCCCCCCGCATAGCTGTTGAACAGCGGTGGAAAGATCTTGAGCGGCAGTGCGGCAGCGATGAACAGCGGTGACTTGCCCAGCGCATCCAGAATGATCTGCCCCGCCTGCTGCGCCTGTGGTGCGTCTTCGGGCAGTTGCATATTCCGCTTAGCCAGCGCCGACTGATGACCTGAAGTCACATTGCCATCGACCCACTGCGCCGTATCAATCAACAAGCGAATCTTGCGTACAGTGGCGGTATCAAGCAGGTCAGGAATGACGGTCAACATCATGCGTCTCCAAAACGGCCGTCAGCACTAATTCGCCGCGTGCCGGACCTGCATCAGGCAGCACTGACCTGCAGAACAAAGGGAATTTCAACGATACCCTTGACCTTCACGGCCTGCCCCTGCTGAATCATGGGGCGCCAACGCCAGCGGCGGACAGCATCCTTGGCTGCGTCATCGAGCCGGGAATAACCACTGCTCCGCGCGACAGTCAGCGTTTCCACTGCGCCATCAAAGCCCAGCGTGAGTGCAAGAACGACCGTGCCCTGCTCCCGCTTACGCCGGCTCTCGAGCGGATATCGAGGCGGCTTCCCGGATATCATCTGTGTGCTGAGGTCGCCGCCTTGGATGATGCCGGATGGAACCGGCGCGGCCATGGCAACAACTGGCGCCGGGGCGGCCACCGATGGCGGATTGACCGTTACAGTTGGAGGCGTCGGGGTGGTCGAGATCTGAGGGGCCGGCGCCGGAACCCGGACGACCGGGATGGGTGCGGCCACTTGAGGTTGGGAAGGGGGCGGCGGAGGTGTTTCTTCTGCCGGCGGAGGCACGGGCTGTGTCAGATTGAGGACCGTCAGGTGCGCTTCCTCTGGTCTCTGTCTCTGATGGCGCACATGCATGATCGCAGCAATCAGCAACGCGTGCACAACAAGGATAAGCGCAATGACGTACCAGTTAGGCGAATTGCTTTCACCGTAGCGACAAGCGGCAGAGACTTTGGCGGGACGAGCAACTGTCCGGATGGGTTCTACGACGCTGGAAGGCAGGAGGGCATCGACGGCCTCATCCATAATCCTGTCCATTGCACGAAGCATCCACCAATCCCCTTCTGGCTGCCGCGCCGGTGCACGAGAAATAGCGCGATTCATAATGCGATACAATTGCAATTTGGGTGAGAGGTGGGCGAGCAGCAGCCCGAGGAGGAGGTATACCGCCGCTCGCCCATTTCCCCGGCCTGGGACAAAGGCCGGGGGATTCCTGATTAGAACGCGTAGTTCAAGCTCAATACCGCCGACCGCGTCGGCGCGGGCTGCGCCCAGCTGTTATTCACGTTGTTGCGCACCGTTGTCACATATTTCTCATTAGTGAAATTCTGGACGTTGAGCTGCGCCGTCAGTTTCTCGGTGATGGGATAGTTCGCCATGAACCGATGAATTGTGTAGCTGGGTACATAGTAGGCTGTGTACGTACCCGCAGTGAGCTGCGCCAGCGTTGACTGGTTCAGCAGGAACTTGCCCTGGTAAGTGATGCCGTAACCCAACTCCAGGCCGAAATCGAAGCGATAGGTGGTGAAAAGGCTGCCTGAATGCTTGGGCGTATTGGTGAGCGCATAGCCCCGCGTTGGATCTGGGAAAGCGGTGCTATTGGCGCAGTCTCCCGCCCCAGGGCTGGTCGCACCGGGATTGTCCAGACAGAAATCAGACACGCCCTGTTTGATCTTGCTCTTGAGGTACATGTAGTTGGCCGAGATCGTCCAATTGCTTGTAATGTTCCCGGATGCGCCAAGAGAAATGCCTTCGACACGCTGGAAGCCATCGGCTGCCCGATCGGGCAATAGCGGATCTCCTGACAGAACCTTGATCTGGTTGCGATCGTTGCGGAACAGCGCCGCTGTCAGCAGCAACTTCGCATCGAACAGGTCTGCCTTGGCGCCTATTTCATAGTTTTTGGTCGTTTCAGGCTTAACATTACAGGTGCCGCTGCCGCCGAACTCGTTGTCCGCCGTGCAGGACCCATCGACCGAGGCCTTGGACGGGAGCTTGGAGTTGCCGTAGGCGACATAGACGCTGGTGTTCGGCGTCGGCTTCACGACCAATCCGACACGATAAGAGAACAGATTGTCGTCGATCCGGGTCGGGTCTGTGACTTCCGTAGGATCTCCCAGCGTGGCGGACCCCGCATCCGTGTCAAAGCTGACCGTCCTGTTGCTGCCCTTCACCTTTTCGTAGCGTATGCCACCATTGAGTTCGATCCAGTCGGTCAGCTTCATCGCGTCGAACAGATAGGCGGCATAGCTGGTCTGCTCGCCCAGGTTCCGCGATGAACGGATGAAGTTGATGGGGCCGACATAGTTGTTGCTGCCATAGACGAAGCCTGCCGGGCCTTGGACTACCTCGCCGGGATTGGAAATGCTGACGAGCGGATAGGCTGTCGCGAACGGATTGGTGCCGTCCGCCTCCCGAAGGCTGTTGCCACCGAGTTGGTTATACTTCTCCCAAAGAGCGGAGGCCCCCAACACCAGTGTATGTTCGATGCCGCCAGTCGCGAAATCGGCGCTGAGATCGATCTGATTATAAGCCGTCTCGTTGCTGATGAAGCGCGTATTACCGCGGCCATTGCCGCGATTGGGCATGTAATAGCCCGGTGCCACGGTGGCCGCGCACGCACTGCCGTCGGGCTGGAGGCCCGAAGAGAGGCAGAAATCGCCGCTCGGCTGACTGGTTATCGTGTTCTGGCGGATATGCTCATAGCGAGTGAGGTTGCGAACCTTCAGGTTGTCGGTGAACGCATGGCTGAAAATCGCCTGAAGCGAATTGGTCTTGCTGTCCTGACGATCGACATTGGCAAAGCCGTAATAGCCCGAACGATCAAATTCATCGAGGATGCCGCCCTGCGCGGGATAATAACGCATACCATATTGCGGCATCGCTTCATCGTCCAAATGCTCGGCCTGGATCGTCAAGCTGGTCGGGCCATCTATGCCCAGGGTGATGGCGGGAGCGATGCCCCAACGCTTATAATATTCGACATCGCGGCCTGGCACATCATTTTCATGATAGACGGCGTTGATGCGGACCGCGATCAAGTCGTTTATGCGCTTGTTGGCATCCACGGTTGCGCGGTAATAATTGTCAGTGCCGATACCTGCGTTCAGGATCGTCTGGTCGTCCGCGAGCGGTCGCTTGGTCACGAGGTTGATCGTCCCCGCCACCGACCCGCCGCCGTTCATGACCGAGTTCGCACCGTTGGTAATCTCAACCTGCTCAATATTGTAGACCTCATTGCGGTTGAGAAACGCGCCGGAACGCACACCATCGACGGTGACGTCATTCTTGGCATCTTGTCCGCGCAAGATGATGCGATCGCCATAGCCGAAGCCCCCCTCACCAGCGCCGAAAGTGATCCCGGGGACAGTCGACAGCACATCCCGGAGGGTGAGCAGGTTCTGTTGCTGGATTGTCTCCTTGTTGATTACCGTGACCGTCTGTGGCGTATCCAGAAGAGGCCGGACATATTTAGGTGACTCCGCCCGCTCCACTTTCACTTCAGATGCGTCGATGGCGGTATCTGTGACAGTCATTCCGCCGAGCTTCGGGCCCGATACCTCCTGGCCATGCGCAGTGGAAGCGAATGCCAGCGCGCCCACACAGCTTAGCGCCAGAAACGGCGCCGACTTAGAACTCGACATGGAACAGAAACCCCTTTCTCGTTGTCTGATGGGGCCTGCTATTGATAGTAGTTCGCAGAGTCAACGCTATTGCGAATAATTCTTACCTTTCCCTGCAAACAGCCAGCAGCGGATGGCGCTGGCAAGGTTGGGAGCGGGATCTGCTGACATTCGGTCTAGATCAATGCGTGCAACCAGCGCGTTGAGCGGCAGGTTCAGCCGACCAGCCTCATTTTGCAACGCTTCCCAGAAAATGGGCTCCAGACTGATCGCGGTTTGGTGCCCCGCAATCGTCACACTGCGTTTGACCGGTGGGCCGAAGGGCGACTTCGCCCTCCGACCCGAAGTCAGGTTTGCAGGAATATCGGCGTCCATCAATACATGTGTTGGCCGCCGTTGATCGACAGGGTGCTGCCCGTCACGAAGCCCGCATCGTCATTACAGAAGAACGCCACGCCGCGTGCAATTTCTTTGGCATAGCCCAAGCGACCGACTGGAATCTTGGCGACGATTTTTTCCAGCACGGGCGCAGGCACCGCAGCAACCATATCCGTGTCGATATAGCCGGGGGCGATGGCGTTGACAGTCACGCCATATTTCGCGCCTTCCTGCGCCAGAGCCTTGGTGAACCCATGGATGCCCGACTTGGCGGCGGCATAATTGACCTGCCCATATTGTCCGGCCTGGCCATTGATCGACCCGATGTTGACGATACGTCCCCAACCCCTATCACGCATTCCGCCGAAGGTTGCCTTTGCCATATTGAAGCAACCGCCCAGATTGATGCGCATTACCTCATTCCAGTCTTCAAAGCTCATCTTGGACAAAACGCCGTCGCGCGTGATCCCGGCATTGTTCACGACGATATCAACAGCGCCCAGCTGATCGGCCACTGATGCACAACCGTCTAGACAAGCCTGGTGATCACCCACATCCCAGCGAAAGGCCGGGATACCAGTCCTGTCGGTGAAGGCGCGGGCCCTTTCGTCGTTGCCCCCGTAATTGGCAGCCACTTTACAACCCAATTCCTTGAGTGCAACGCTGATCGCTTCGCCGATGCCGCGCGTTCCGCCCGTGACGATCGCAACTCTGTTCATATCAGCCTCCCCTGGGTAATTGGACGAAGTTATTTTCCAGCCATCCCGCCAGTTCGCGGCCGACAAGATTTCGGTAGAGAAGCATAGCCTCTGCAGAAGCGTTCAAACAGCTAAAATGGGCAAATTTATTACCCCCTGCCGCCAAAAAGTCATCGCGGCCGCGCATGGCGATTTCTTCCAGGGTTTCCAGGCAGTCCGCCGAAAAGCCCGGCGTGAGAATGGCGACCGACTTCACGCCTCGCGAAGGCAACGCCCGCAATGTTTCGTCGGTTGCCGGGCCAAGCCATTTCGCCCGTCCGAAACGGGATTGAAATGACACGCGCACTTCCCTGCCCAACGCATCCTGCAGCAGCTTCGCAGTGGCTAGGCACTGCTCATAATAGGGGTCACCCAGCTGGCGAGTTCGATCGGGCATCCCGTGGAAACTGGCGAGAAGCAGGTCCGGGTTGAAATCCAGTGCGGCCAATTGACGTTCGGTCGAACTGCGCAGGGCTTCTATATAGGCGGCATCCGCATAATAAGGGGGCAGGGTCCGGATCGCCGGCTGGGCGCGCAAACCGGCAAGCGCGGCATAACAGGCGTCCAGGGCGGTAGCGGTCGTGGCTGCACAATATTGCGGATAGAGCGGCGCCAGCAAAATGCGTTCACATCCGGCGGCGATCATCGCGCTCAACCTCTCCGCGATTGACGGATTCCCGTAGCGCATGGCCCAATCGACCGCGACATCGGGACCGACCAACGCCTGTAACTTGGTCGCCGTTTCGCGCGTATGAACAGCCAGTGGAGATCCACCCTCCATCCAGACCTCTTGATAGGCTCGCGCCGACTTGGCAGGCCGCGTCAGCAGGATCGGTCCACGCAATATCGGCTGCCATAGCAGTTGGGGGATCTCCACGACGCGCTTGTCGGAAAGGAATTCTCCCAGGTATCTTCGCACAGCCGAAGCGTTCGGCGCATCGGGCGTGCCCAGATTGATGAGGAGAATGCCGATGTTTCGCATATTCGATGCTATGTCCGAGACAGGATTGGCAGATGGCGGAAGCGCTGCCCGGTGACGGTGAAAAGCGCATTGGCGATGGCCGGGGCTACCGGAGGAGCGCCAATGTCGCCAAGTCCCGCTGGAGCGCCCGTGCTGCGAATCAATTCGACCGTCACTTCGCCGATGTCAGCAAGGCGCGGCAGGTCCATGCGCCGCAATATTGCGCGAGTTGGCATGGAGTTGGCATAGGGAACCGAGGCGCCCATCGCCAGGGCCAGCCCATAGATCAGGCCGCTTTCCACCTGCTGCCGCGCTATGTCTGGGTTGACCTGTTCGCCACCATCTACGGCCGCAACGATCCTTCCCACGCTGAGCTTCCCGCCGTCCAGAGCCGCTTCGACCATTACGGCTGCATAGGCGCCGTTCATCACATGCACCGCCAGCCCCTGGCCACTTCCTTCTATGCCACCCTGCCAGCCACCCATCGCGCCAACGGTGGTCAGGCAGTGCGCCAGACGTGAATTGCCGCCCAGCATCTGAATACGGAAAGATAGCGCTTCGATGCCCGCTTGATGCGCGAGCTCATCGATAAAGCTCTCCGTGAAAAAGGCGCCGTGAAGATGAGCGTTGGCGCGCGCAAAGCCGAGCGGAAGACCGATATCGGCCGGATAATGATCCACCGCCCAATTTGGCAACGCATAGGGAAGCTCCATCCCCGCCACCGCAAGGCGCGTGGAAGTTCGGGCAGAATCCCGGGGCGCTTCATGCGGTAACTTGCCAAGCGCGATCCGATCCCATGTCTGCGTCATGGCGCAGGGGGCCGCGACCTTCGCCAGCCAGCCTTCGATGGCGCCGTTGCGACCGAGCTTCGCCGCCATCCGGGCGTGCGCCGGGGCGCTGGGGCGGTCCTGGACGACGTCCTCCAGCCTGGACCAGAGCAACTGGACAGGGCGCTCCATTTCCTTGGCGATCAGCGCCGCCTGGACGCCTGACTCAAAGTCCATCTTGCGGCCGAAGGATCCTCCGGCGTGGAGCGGATAAAGTGTTACGCTGCCTTCCCCCACATCGAGCGCCTCGGCAATCGCCGCCCGGGCAAGCGCGGGCGCCTGCGTGGGCATCCATATCTCCACGCTGTGGTCGCTGACCCGGGCGGTCGCACACATCGGTTCCAGCGCCAGATGCAGGCCCGGCGCGACAGTGAACTCGCTGGCTAGGATGGTGGCGTTGTCGAACGAAGGTTCAAGATCGCCTTGAGAGTAGAGTCGTTGCCCCGCCGATCCTGAAAAGGCTCCTTCGAGTGCGGCGTCGATGCTCGCGCTGCTGACCGGCGCGCCCCTCAATTCGAAGACGGGGTCGCTCAGGTCCAGCGCCTTGTTCGCCGCCCACCAATTGGTCGCGACCGCAGCGACCCAGCGCTCATTCCGCACCAGCTTCAGGAAACCGGTTACCGACTTTGCCGCCTGTTCGTTAACTTTCGCAAGCACGGCATCACCAATCGGTCCCTGGCGGATGGACGCGAACAGCATGTCGGGCAAGCGGATGTCGGCTGCGAAATTATGACTACCATCGATTTTGGATGGGGTGTCGAGCCGGGGCAGGTCTCGTCCGGCAAGCCTGTCGGCCTGCCCCTGCCGAAACGGCAAAATTTCCGGCAAGTCGAAATCTGCTGCTTCAGCCGCCACCTCCCCAATCTTCAGGGTCCGTTGGCCACCATCGGATATTATGCCGTTGGAGATGTCACAGCTTTCCCAGGGCAGATCCCATCGCGCCGCTGCGGCCTTACACAAAAGCACGCGGGCCGCAGCCCCCGCTTCCTTGTAGGCGTCGTGGAACATCGGCACCGATGTCCCAGAGCCCGTCAGCATCAGCGCCCGGCGCGTCGCATATTGGTCGATAGCCCAATTGCCTGCGCCACCTGCCAGGCGCGACCAGTCGCTGGCCAGCCACTGCTTTGCCAGCAATGTGTTGGCGTAGAGCGGGCTTATAGGCGCGCTTTGCACGCCGACGGTTCGCCAGTCCGCGCCCAATTCGTCGGCGAGGATCTGGGGCAACAGCGTGGTCACGCCCTGGCCCATCTCGGCTTGCGGGACGATGACGGTGATACGCCCGACATTGTCGATCTTGAGGAAGGCGTTGACGACCGTCTCCCCCGCCGCGGCGTTCAGGTTGGGGCGGTATGTGCGCGGCCATATGCCCCATGCCAGCAGCAGACCTGCCGACGCCCCCGCGCCGACCAGCAGCGTGCGCCGATCGACACCATTTAGTCGTTCTATCCGGTCTGCCGCCTTTCGCGGTGCGCGCCCCATTCAAATGCTGATAAAGGCGCTTGAGGCGGCTGAAAAGCGTTAATCCGCGCGTACGGGCAGGATGTTGAAACGGGGGATGTCGATTGCCGGACAGCGATCCATCACCACCTTGACCCCGGCTGCCTCTGCGCGCGATGCCGCCGCGTCGTTGATCACGCCCAATTGCATCCAGACGGCCTTGACCCCCGCCGCAATGGCTTCGTCCACCGCGTCTCCCGCAGCCTCACTACGCCGGAAAATATCCACCATGTCGATGGGCACGCCGATATCCGCCAACCGCCCCCAGACAAATTCTCCATGAACATGTTCGCCCGCGATCTGGGGATTGACCGGTAGAACGCGATAGCCGTGGTTCTGGAGAAACTTCATCACGCGATAGCTGGGCCGGTCCGAAATGCCAACCAAAGCAATCGTGCGCGTTTCCTGAAGCAGGTCGATAATGTCCTGTGACTGTTCCAGCGGCATCAGCATGCTCCATCAATGGCAGATACGGCAAAGACGCGGGGCGCCTTCAAACCGTTCCATCGGCCTTGGTTCATGCCCGTAACCAGGCAGCTACCTTTTCCGCGATTGCAAGGAAAGCCTGCCCCGAAGCGTCGTCGCCGGAAGCAGGAGGATCACCTGCGTCCGACCGTCGCCGTATGTCGATGGCAAGGGGGATGCGTCCGAGGAAGGGCATGCCCATGGCTGATCCGGCGGCTTCCGCCCCGCCCGTGCCGAAGGGGTCGGAGATTTCACCGCAATGAGGGCAGCTATATCCCGCCATGTTTTCGACCAGCCCGATCAACGGCACCTGCGTTTGTTCAAAGAGGCTGACTGCGCGGGTGGCGTCGATCAACGCCAGATCCTGCGGGGTCGAGACGATGACCGCGCCTGCGGGCTTATGCTTTTGCACCATGGACAGTTGAACGTCCCCGGTGCCCGGAGGCATATCCACCACCAGCAGTTCAGCATCGCCCCAGTCTGCGTCGATGAGTTGCGACAGCGCGTTGCCGGCCATGGGACCTCGCCAGGCGAGCGCCTTGCCTGGCTCAACCAGATGCGCCATCGACAGCATTGGGATGCCAAGCGGGCTATCGACCGGAACCAGCTGTTTCTCGCGCGCCTGCGGCTTCCTATCCTCGCTGGCCATTAACCGGGCCTGCGATGGTCCGTATATATCGGCATCGACCAGCCCCACGGCGAAACCCAGACGCTTAAGCGCGACGGCAAGATTGGCCGACAGGGTGGATTTGCCGACGCCTCCCTTTCCTGACGCCACAGCGATGATCCTGAGAGGCTTGCGTTCGGCCGTCATGGCGATGCGCACATCCTTCACGCCCGGCACCAACATGCCGCCTTCTCGGATTGCAGCCGCGACAGCGTCGCGGCGCTCAGCAGGCAGGCCGCCAACGTCCAGCGCCAGGTTCATAATTCCGTCCTTCACACGAGGCGCGCTGGCGCGACCATCTGTGAGCGACTTCAGGCGGGCGGCAAAACTCTCAAGATCGGTCATGAGAGCGCCTCCTAGGCAATAATCGTTGCGAAGGGCACTGTTTTTCGCAGCCCAGCCTTCCTATAGAGACGGGATGAAGAGAATTTTCGGGTGGATGCCTCGCATCGTTCATGCAATGGCTCAGGGTCCCTGGGGCGGCAAAAACGACGGCCCTGGTGGCGATGACGGTGCGGGCAAGGGCGGCGACGGCGGCCCGCGCAACCCATGGACGCAGCCGGGCCGCTCCCCGGGCGGCAAGGGGCCGTCCGCGATCGAGGAACTGCTGCGCCGCAGCCGGGAAAGCTTTGGTCAAGGCGGTGGTGGCGGTTTCGGCAACCTGCCGCCCCGGCCCACCGGTAAGGCGCTCTGGCCCGCTGCGGTAGGAATCCTTGTTGTCCTGTGGCTCGTCCTGACCTGCTTCCACCGGGTCGGCCCGCAGGAACGCGGAGTGGTGACGCTGCTGGGGAAATATAGCCGCACCCTGACACCCGGCATCAGCCTGACGCTGCCTGCGCCCTTTGAAAACGTCGCCACCGTTGACGTTGAGGAGATCCGCGCGATTGACATCGGATCGCCGACCGCACAGAGCGAAAATCTGGTGCTGACCGGCGATCAGAATATCATCGACCTGGCCTATTCCGTGCGCTGGAACATCCGTAACCCCGAGCTTTATTTGTTCCAGCTTTCCGATCCCGATGCGACAGTGCGCGAAGTCGCTGAAAGCGCGATGCGGTCGGTAGTCGCCAGCGTCAGCCTGGACGACGCGCTGGGTGCGGGACGCACCGAGATTGAGCAGCAGGTCGAACAGCGCATGCAGGAGATATTGGACAGCTACAGGTCTGGCATCCGGGTTCAGGGCGTCGCCATCAAGCAGGCTGATCCGCCCACAGCGGTGAATGACGCGTTCAAGGCGGTGTCCGCCGCCCAGCAGACCGCGCAGACCTATCTCAACGAAGCCCGCGCTGCCGCGCAACAGGTGACCGCTAAGGCGCAGGGCGAAGCCGCCGCCTTCGACAAGGTATATGAACAGTACAGGCTGGCGCCAGAGGTCACCCGCCGCCGCATGTATTATGAAACCATGGAGGGCGTGCTGTCCAACGTCGACAAGACGATCGTTGAAACCGGAAACGTGACGCCGTTCCTACCGCTGCCCGAACTGAAACGCCGGGCGCAAGCGGCGACCGCCTCTGCGGGCGCTTCCGCTCCCACCGGTAGGGAGGGCCAGTGATGCCGACGTTCATCCGCCATCCCGTGGCCCTCGCCTTGTCGGTGATCGCGCTGCTGCTGCTTATCGGCAGCACGGTCGCGATCGTACCGGAGACCAGGCAGGGCGTTGTCGTGCGCTTTGGCGATCCCAAGAAGATCGTCAATCGTTACCTTCCCAATGAGGATTTCGGCAAGACAGGGGCAGGCATCATCCTCCGCTGGCCTTTTGTCGATCAGATCGTCTGGATCGACAAGCGCGTCCTCTCGGTCGAGATGGAGCGGCAACAGGTGCTGTCGACCGATCAACTCCGGTTGCAGGTCGACGCTTTCGCCCGCTACCGGATCGTCGATCCGCTGCGTATGTATATAGCGGCAGGTAATGAGGAACGAGTCTCAGATGCCTTGCGGCCGATCCTGGGGTCTGCCCTGCGCAACGAATTGGGCAAGCGCCCCTTTGCCGCCTTGCTCTCGCCGGAGCGCGGCCAGGTGATGGACAATATCGAGGCCGGTCTCAATCGCGTGGCGCGGCAATATGGCGCGGAGATCGTCGATGTGCGGATCAAGCGGGCCGACCTGCCCGACGGCGCCCCGCTGGAAAGCGCCTTCACCCGCATGCGCACCGCGCGCGAGCAGGAAGCGCTGACGATCCGGGCGCAGGGTGCGAAGCAGGCCCAGATCATCCGCGCGGAGGCGGACGCCAACGCAGCCCGCATCTATTCGGAAAGCTTTGGCAAGGATCCGCAATTCTACGATTTCTATCGCGCGATGCAGGCCTACCGCTTCACCTTCGCACCGGAGCGGCAAGGATCGACGTCCATGCTGTTGTCACGCGAGAACGACTTCCTGAAGCAGTTTCAGGGTAGCAACTGATGGGTGCAACCAATGGTAAAGAGGGCCTGGATCATTTCGGAACCAGCGTCATTCAATGAGGGTTAAGGCTGGGCAGTGCATCCGACTCCCGCAGAGTCCTGCCCTTTCCTTCGCCAAGTTCACGAGAGGACCGTCACGAGTGCGTTACGCTTATGCCCTTACCGGCGCCCTGCTGCTTGGTGGCACCGCCATCGCTGTCACTTCCAGCCCCAATGTCGGCGCGCAGATCGCGCAGAATGAAGGGATGCAGGCCGCTGCTCCTGCGGGCGCCCCCGCCAGCCTTGCCGACATGGTCGAAAAGCTACAACCTGCGGTTGTAAACATCTCGACCAAGCAGCGCGTTCAGGTGCAGAACCCATTTGCAGGAACGCCTTTCGGCGACCTGTTCGGGCAAGGACAGGGTGGCAGGCCCCAGACCCGCCAGGCCCAGTCTCTGGGGTCGGGATTCATTATTTCGGCGGACGGCTACATCGTCACCAATAATCATGTTGTCTCCGCCGGCGCGGAAGGCGCATCGGTGGATTCGATCACCGTGACCCTCACCAATAGGGAGGAATATTCCGCCAAGCTGATCGGTCGCGATCCCGCCACCGACATCGCCGTGCTAAAGATCGAACCGCGAAAGGCGCTTCCCTTCGTCAAGTTCGGTGACAGCACGAAGGCACGCGTGGGCGATTGGGTAATCGCAATCGGAAACCCCTTCGCCCTGTCCGGCACGGTGACTGCGGGGATCATTTCCGCCGTCCATCGCGGCACCGGCGGCACCTATGACAAGTTCATCCAGACCGACGCTTCGATCAACCAGGGCAATAGCGGCGGCCCGATGTTCGACATGCGCGGCAACGTGATCGGCATCAACAGCCAGATCCTGTCGCCCTCGGGCGGCAATGTCGGCATCGGCTTCGCCATTCCCTCCGAACAGGCCGCGCCTATCGTCGCTACGTTGCGCAAGGGTCAGAGCGTCAAGCGCGGCTATCTGGGCATCCAGATCAGTCCGCTCGGCGAAGACCTGGCCGAGTCGCTCGGCCTCGCCAAAAACCGGGGCGAGTTCGTCCAGGGCGTCGAACCCGGCAAGGCCGCCGACCGGGCCGGGATCAAGGCAGGCGACGTGATCGTCAGCGTCGCTGGTCAGGAAGTGACCCCGGATCAAAATCTGTCGTCCATCGTCGCGTCGCAGCCCATAGGGTCGCGCGTGCCGATCGTGCTGCTCCGCAACGGCAAGCGTCAGACGGTGACCGCAATCGTCGGCGAGCGCCCGTCCGAGGCCGAGCTGAACAGCTTTGCTCAGCGGCAGGACGACGACTTCAATGAGCAGCAGCCAGACGACCAGTCCGGCGGCGAACAGGCGACGCAGCAGTCGCTTGGCATCTCCGCCATCCCGTTGACACCCAACATCATTCGCCAGTTGGGCGTCGCCGCCGACACGCGGGGCGTTGTCATCACGGCCGTGGACAGTTCGACCGATGCGGGCGCCAAGGGCCTGCGCAGGGGCGATGTCATCATCACGGCCAACAACCGTCCGGTCACCAGCCAGGCGGAACTGGACGCGGCGGTGCAGCAGGTGTCGTCGCAGGGCCGCAGCGCCATCCTGTTGCAGGTGTTGCGCCGGGGCCAGCCGCCAGTGTTTCTGCCGGTGCGCCTGCGTAACAAATAATTGCGCGATGGAGCTTTTCGTTACGGGCCGCGCTTGCCGGAAGCCCTGTCTCACCACTAGAGTGCGGACAGACTCCGGCGGGCGCGGCCCGAAGCTTTTGGGGAGCTTGATGCGATGAGCGACGGCATATTCATTGGCCTTGGCGCCCCCGGCAAGGACGGCGCAGTTCCCCAAATGTTGAACCTCCGGCGGGCCAACCGGCATGGCCTGATCGCAGGCGCTACAGGCACGGGGAAGACCGTCACCCTGCAAGGCATTGCGGAAGGCTTCTCTGCGCTGGGCGTTCCTGTATTCCTCGCCGATGTAAAAGGCGATCTTTCGGGCATCGCCATGGCAGGATCGCCTACCGCGAAGAATGCCGATAAGCTGGTAGCCCGCGCTAGAGAAATCGGCATCGACAATTACAGTTACGCGGACAATCCTGCGATCTTCTGGGATCTTTATGGCGAACAGGGCCACCCGATCCGCACCACCGTCAGCGAGATGGGGCCGCTGCTGCTCGCTCGCCTGATGGACCTCAATGAAACGCAAGAGGGCGTCCTCACCATCGCGTTCAAATATGCCGATGAGGAAGGGCTGTTGCTGATCGATCTTGGCGATCTTCAGTCAATGCTGGCCTATTGTGCGGAGAATGCCGATACGCTTTCCGCCCGCTATGGTAACGTCACCAAGGCAAGCGTCGGCGCGATCCAGCGCCAACTGCTTCAACTCGACAGCCAGGGCGGTGCGCATTTCTTCGGCGAACCTGCGCTCGACATTCATGATTTCCTGAAAGTGGATGACCAGGGCCGGGGCTATGTGAATATCCTGGCCGCCGACAAGTTGATGCAAAGCCCGAAGCTCTACGCCACGTTCCTGCTCTGGCTGCTGAGCGAACTGTTCGAAACGCTTCCCGAAGTCGGCGACCCCGACAAGCCGGTGCTGGTCTTTTTCTTTGATGAGGCGCACCTGCTGTTCGACGATGCGCCCAAGGCGTTGACCGACAAGATTGAGCAGGTCGTCCGCCTGATCCGTTCAAAGGGCGTCGGCGTCTATTTCGTGACGCAGAACCCGATCGACATACCTGAAGAAGTGGCGGGTCAACTTGGCAATCGTGTTCAGCACGCGTTGCGCGCTTTTACCCCCCGCGATCAGAGGGCAATCAAGGCCGCGGCCGAAACCTTCCGCATCAATCCAGACCTGGATGTCGAAACCGCGATCACGGAACTGAAGGTGGGCGAGGCACTGGTGTCGCTGTTGCAGGAGGATGGTTCGCCCGGCATCGTTCAACGCACGCTGATCGCGCCGCCGCGCTCCCGACTGGGTCCTGTGAGCGCAAAGGAGCGTGCCATCATTCAGTCGATATCCCCATGCGTCGGCACATATGACGAAGCGGTTGATCGGGAATCTGCCGAGGAGATCCTGGCGGCTAGGGGCGAGGCTGCTGTCGCAGCCGCGCAAGCTGCAAAGGCGAAGGCTGAATCCGACAAGGCCGCGGCCATTCAGGCAACGCTGGAAGCGAAACAGCGCGAGGCGGAACTCAAGGAAAAGGCGCGGCGCGACGCCATAGCCGCGCGGGAATCGGCCAAGCCATCCGCGCTGGATCGGGCAGTCCAATCCGCCAGCCGGTCGGCAGCGTCATCGGTGGGACGACAGGTCGCGAACGAGCTTGGCCGTGCCGTATTCGGCGGATCGAGCCGCCGTTCGGGCGGATTGGCCGGGCGGTTGGTCCGCGGCATTTTGGGCAGCCTGTTCAAATAACACCGACAGCGGAGGAGAAAAGACAATGGCTATCGGAAAGACTGCCGGCTTCGTTTTGGCGTTGGGACTTGCGCTACCCGCCCATGCGCAGGATTATCGCGATCTGCACCGTGCCGCCGACGCGGCGGTCGTCAGCGATATCGCCCGCGACCGACAGGCAGAGCGCGACGCAAAACGGCAACCCTATGCCTCGCCCGGCTATGGCCCCATCCACAGCGCCGCCGCTGCGCGCAGCGCGTGCGCGGCCAAGGCGCGTGAAGAAGCAGGAAATGGCGCAAGCGTCCGGGGAAGGATCACCGCCCGCACCATGTCGACGGGTTGGGAAGTGGAAGGCGAAGTCGGCCCGGTCGGCGACCAGCATTCGATGCCCTTCGTCTGCTCCGTACGCAATGGATCAGTCAGCGGCATCTTGCTAACCCCCGACCACTGACCGCTTAAGCGACGGCGAAAGCTGCGGTTATGCGGCTGCAATAAACTGCTGTCGGCATTTTCTACTCGCGAAGTTGCGTATCGTGGTGCAGGCGTTAAGGAAATCGCATGAACGCCCCTGCCCATCCCAGCCATCCGCTGAGCTTCGGGAATTTCCGGGCCTATCTTCTGGGACGGCTCGCCAGCGTACTGGCGCAATATGGCATGATGATCGTGCTGGGGTGGCAAGCCTACAATATCGCCCGCGACAGCATGAGCCCATCGGGTGCCGCCGCGCAGCTAGGCATGATAGGGCTGGCGCAGTTCGTTCCCCTCTTCTTTCTCACCCCCGTCACGGGCTGGATCGCCGACCATTTCGACCGCCGGATGATCGTGCGCCTGACGCTCGCAATGTTGACGATCGCATCAGGGCTGCTGGCCTTTGCGACTTACGAGGGTTGGGTCAGCCTTCCACTACTCTTCGGCATCGCGGCGATCGTCGGGATCGCGCGCGCGTTCAACGGGCCAGCATACAGCGCGCTCGCGCCGAACCTGGTGCCCCGCGACGTGTTGCCCAGCGCTATCGCCATGTCGAGCGTCGCGTGGCAGGCCGGGATGATCATCGGTCCCGCCTTGGGAGGATATGTTTTCGCAATGACCTCGTGGGGCGCCTATGCAATGGCATCGGCGCTGTTCGCTGTGGCCTTCGCGGGCATGTGGATGATTGGCCCAGTGCCGCAGCCACCGCGCGACACAAGCCGCCATCCCATTCGCCAAATGGTCGATGGCCTGACCTATGTTCGATCCAACCGCCTCGTTCTGTCCACCATCACATTGGATCTGTTCGCAGTGCTGCTCGCAGGCGCGACGGCGTTGCTGCCGGTCTATGCGCGCGACATACTGAAGGTCGGATCGACGGGATTGGGGCATCTTGCCGCATCGCCCGCCATTGGCGCAGGGATCGTCGCCCTGTTCTTCTCCTTCCGGCCGATGAAATCGGAGGTGGGCTTGAAGATGCTGGCGGCAGTCGTGATCTTCGGCCTTGCAACCATATTGTTTGGCTCCACCGCATTCATGCCCCGAAACATCGCTGTCGAGGTTGGCATCGGCGCACTGCTGCTGCTCGGCGCGGCGGACATGGTATCGGTCTATGTGCGCCAATCCCTGATCCAGCTTCATACGCCGGACGCCATGCGCGGCCGGGTATCGAGCCTGTCGCAACTCACCATCTCGGCTTCAAACGAGTTGGGAGAGGCGGAATCGGGTTTTCTCGCCGCGCTCGTCGGCCCAGTTGCCGCAGTGATCGGCGGCGGAATAGGTGCTATCGTCATCACCTTCATATGGGCGCGGCTCTTTCCCGAACTGCGTCTTGCACGTACCTTTGACCGACCCGACTTGAGGGAGGCGGAAATCAGCCAGGAGAAGGCCCCATGAAAGCTGCCAATATTCTCGAAACCATCGGCAACACGCCGCATATTCGCGTAAGCCGCCTGTTCGCGGACGCGCCAGCGGGTTCCGAAATATGGATCAAGTCGGAACGCGCCAATCCGGGCGGATCTATCAAGGACCGTATCGCGCTGGCGATGATCGAGGCGGCAGAGGCCTCTGGTGATCTGCAACCCGGTGGAACGATCATAGAGCCCACATCGGGCAATACCGGTGTCGGCCTGGCGATGGTCGCGGCGGTCAAGGGTTACAAGCTGATTCTGGTCATGCCGGAAAGCATGTCGCTCGAGCGCCGCCGGCTGATGCTGGCCTATGGCGCAAGCTTTGACCTCACCCCCCGTGAGAAAGGCATGAAGGGCGCGATCGAGCGGGCGCTGGAGTTGATCGAACAGACGCCGGGATCATGGATGCCACAGCAGTTTGAAAATGCGGCCAATATCGATGTGCATGTCCGCACGACCGCGCAGGAGATCGCGACCGACTTCGCCGACAGCCCGCTCGACGCCCTCATCACCGGAGTGGGTACAGGCGGTCACATCACCGGCGTCGCCGAGGTTCTGAAGAAGCTTTGGCCGGAGCTGAAAGTCTATGCGGTCGAACCCACCCTCTCCCCCGTCATCAGCGGCGGCCAGCCCGGCCCACATCCGATCCAGGGAATCGGCGCTGGCTTCATCCCGGCTAACCTGCACACGCAACTGCTGGATGGCGTGATCCAGGTCGATCCGGCCGATGCAAAGGAATATGCCCGCCGCGCCGCGCGCGAGGAGGGGATGCTGGTGGGTATATCTTCGGGCGCCACGCTGGCCGCGATCGCCCAGAAGCTGAAGGAGCTTCCCGAAGGCAGCCGCGTTCTGGGCTTCAACTATGACACTGGCGAACGCTATCTTTCGGTGCCCGATTTCCTGCCCGAATAAGCCCGATCGGGCACAGGGATGACCAGCGCGTCCTCAAGGAACCGGCCGCATCCAGTGATGTGGCCGATCTGGTTGCTGCTGTTCGCCGGCTTGCCTGCGCTGGTAGCAGGGTGGGAGGCGCGCGCGCCGGTGGCGGAAGCCGCGCGGTCGGCACTGGCGCAGCATGCGCGGTTCAAGCGGCCCACGACCGCCACGCCGATAGTGCAGCCGTTGGAGCTTTACGCGCTGGATCGTGATCAGGCGCAGGCCTTCAATATAGCGGTGCCCTTTTCGCGCCTGCCAAATCCATCGGCCCGCCCCTTCGTCTTTACAGGGTCCGAAGCTGACCTCGCGCGGGCAACCGACTGTCTGGCGGCGGCGCAGCTTTATGAAGCGGGCGACGACGCGATTGGCGAGCAAGCGGTGGCGCAGGTGGTGCTCAACCGGCTGAGGCACCCGGCCTTCCCGAAAACAGTGTGCGGCGTGGTCTTTCAGGGGCAGGAACGATCGACAGGCTGTCAATTCACCTTCACCTGCGACGGGGCGCTGGCGCGGACGCCGGGCCAGGCGGCATGGGATCGGGCACGACAGATCGCGAAGGCAGCGCTCACCGGCAAGGTGTTCAAGCCCGTGGGATATGCCACCCACTATCATACCGACTGGGTGGTGCCCTATTGGAGCGGGAGCCTGGACAAGATCGCGGCAGTGGGGACCCATCTCTTCTTCCGCTGGCGTGGATGGTGGGGCACGCCGCCCGCCTTTCGCCTGGCTCGCGAAAGCGTGGAGCCGGTAATCCCCCGGATCGCCAGACTGTCAGCGGCGCATCAGCATGGGGGCAGCGGACTATCCGGCGCACCCCTGCCAGGCGGCGAAACGCTGGCTGCTTTGACGGCGAGGCCGCAGGAGGTGATCGGGGCGGAATCCTTGGGACGGATGATGGCCGGGGTCCGGCTGATCGCGATTGCGCCGGGGGCGAAAAGCTTTCTTGTCGAATTGAGCAAGACGGCAACGCCCGACAGCTGGCCGGTTCTGGCGCAGACATTCTGCGCGGGGCGGCCGGAATGCAGGATCATGGGCTGGCGCGCGGGGAGCGCGCCGGGTGGCTTTCCGTTGTCTGGGGATCAGATGGAAAGCATGAGCTTTGCCTATATCCATAACGCGGCGACGGGGTTGCAGCGGGCGTTGTGGAATTGCGGGCAAAACCCACGGGAAAACAAGGGCGAGTGCATGCGGCAACGGGTACCGACGGTGCAGGTGGAGGTACCGCCGCCGCTGGCGGGAGTGCGGCGGAAAGAGCGGTTTGAGACGGTGACGATCGTGCCGCCGGTGGGGGAAAGTCGTGAATGAAATAGTGAGAAAAACGCGTTTTTTATAATTGGACCATTTTCCTATTACCATTATATTTCAATATCTTGAATGGCTTACAAGGTGCCGTGCTGGAAAATCCAGGCAGGAGTGGACCTTGGCGGTTTCGCCTTGGGTGGGGAGGTAGACGGCGGCGATGGTGGCGGCGGGCAGGCGCAGATCGGGAAGCACCGGCTGCAACCGTCCGGCAGCGATGGCCTCCACCACTTCCCATGATGATTTGATCGCGATACCCGCCCCGTCCAGCACCCATGCACGGGCGAGTTCGCCGTCATTGGGGGGTGAGCGTCACGCGCGGCGGCCCCGCCCCCGCGATCGAGCGCCAGATTTCCTGCTGCACAGGGCCGACAACAACATTGTCGTGAACGGCAAGGTCGCTGACACAGGCGGGCACGCCGCGCCGTTGGAGATAGGCAGGCGAGGCGCAGAGCATGCGCAGATTGTCCGTCAGCCGCTTCATCTTCAGGATAGAGATCGGGCGGCGGATCGAAATAAATGGCTATGTCGTGCCGGTTTCGACGATGTTCGGCGCCTGTTCGACGGTTTCGAGATGGACCGCGACGTCGGGGTGGAGCATCCCATAATGGCAGAACAGCGGCGCAAGGCGGGTGCCCCGACATTGATGGTCAGCGGTGGCGGGCTTCATGTTCCTGGCGGTTTTGCAGATCAACGACGATCTGGTGGATCCCTTCCCCAACAGCATCCGGACGCTAATTTACAAAATAGTTTTAACCTAAAATCTATCGCGCGCAATAATTGAAATTACGGCGACTGTTGAAGCTGTGGCCTCAAGGCAAAGCGCCGCTAGCTTCTTTGTCGCGGTCCGGCGATGTTGCAGGTTTAGCGCTAAAGCGAGAGATGCCCGGTGGTGCGCCCGGACCTCCTTGTAGCTATCGCCGGGGAATACGTGCGCCACATATGATTCAAGCATTCTGTTAGCATCCGTTTTGCTCGCGGTCACGCCATCCAGCGTTTGATGAGTTTGTGGATCAAACACGGCTTGTCCCAAGGAAATGATGATCTCCCGGCATAATAGCCCTATCGTTTGAAAGTCCTCTTCCACCGCAGCAAGTTCATATTGCGCGCGCGCCTTTTCTAACGCTCTGTCTACCCTTTCCCACCCGGTAGGCTGACGCTTCACGCCATGCGACGTCGGTCGGTTCGCCATTGCTTCAATAGATGGAGCAAAGAGGGCACGAACATACTGGCGGCGGTCCGCATAGGTTCCCAAATTTGCCTTCCAGTGATGGTACCAGGCCCATAGGTCAGTATGTTCATTTGCATACGAGGCTTCGGCAGGTAGATCGCGACGAAGTCGAACTTGGCGCGCGATGTAGTAGTCATTGACCTCTTGGATTTGCGTGCCTCCGGTGGCGACATCGATCATCATCTCTCGATGAATTATCAATTCCGCCAGCAGCGCTACTGCGCCTTCGACCGTCGTCCCCAGCGGAGTGACGGTTATATCGTCGGCACCCGAAGCAAACGGGTTAGTGGCGGCTATGGCTTGCGCAATCCGCTTACGATCATGCGGCGGTAATCGCTGCAAAGCTTCATCAACTGGCGAAGGAGCTTCTACAGCAGCTATCTCTACGGCTTCTTCGAAAAATGCGCGGTGGACAGTGCCCATGCGGGCTTCAACTTTTGAAACGGCAATTAACGCTGCCAAATCATATCGAAGGAGTATCTCAAGAAATTGCGCAGCATCATCAACGGTAGCGGCCATGCTTCAGCATCGAACAAGAGGGGAAGGGATGCAATCGGAAACCAACCTTCAGCTGGCAGCCGATCCGAAATCATCCGTATCCGATACGCTCATGCGGGGCGGTCGAATGTGGGCCGACTCATTGTCGAAAACGTTCTTCCCGATGCCATTATTCTAAAACAAAAAAGGGGCCGCCGGGCAGGCGACCCCTTCTATCCTCTCCGCGAAAGCGGTCGGATTTGTTTTAGTCGGCTTTCGACTGGAGGTTGACGGCGGCGTATTTGCCGCGGCGATCGACTTCCAGTTCGAAGTCCAGGCGGTCGCCTTCGTTGAGGGCGGACATGCCTGCGCGTTCCACGGCGCTGATGTGGACGAACGCGTCGGGCTGGCCGTCGTCGCGCTGGATGAAGCCGAAGCCCTTCATGGCGTTGAAGAACTTGACGGTGCCGCTGGCGCGTTCACCGGTCAGCTGACGCTGCGGGCCGCCGCTGCGTTCGCCGCCGCCGAAGCCGCCGCGTTCGGCGCCGAAGCCGCCTGCACGGGGTTCGCGGGGAGCGCGTTCCTGGACGGGAAGCGGTTCGCCTTCAATCTTGAGGTCGGTCGCCGAGATCTTGCCGCCACGGTCCACCAGGGTGAAGCCGAGCTGCTGACCTTCGGCAAGGCCGGTCAGGCCCGCCTGCTCAACGGCGCTGATGTGGACGAAAACGTCCTCTGCGCCATCGTCACGGACGATGAAGCCGAAGCCCTTTTGCCCGTTGAAGAATTTGACTACGCCAGTGCCTTCACCAACGACCTGCGCGGGCATGCCGCCGCCGCCGCCACGGCCGCCGCCGAAACCACCGCCGCCGCCGAAGCCGCCACCGCCGCCGCTGCGGAAACCGCCGCCACCGCCGCCGCCACCGCCGAAGCCGCCGCGGTCACCACCGCCGAAACCTCCACGATCGCCGCCGAAGCCACCACGATCACCGCCAAAACCGCCACCGAAACCGCCGCGATCACCGCCATAAAAATTATCGTCGCCGAAACTGTCGCGCTTGTCCTTGCCGCGCCCGCCGCGGCGACCTCTATCAAAACTCATGCCCTGTTGGTCACTTTCGCTTCGCCCTTACGATACCGGATAAACATGCCGGGCGAAGACATGCAGAATCCACCGCAACACATGCGGTTTGGGAATCACTATATCAGTTTTTCAGGGCAGCGCGAATGATTTTAGCCCGAATGCCGCCACATTTGCGGGAATCGGGCTGGGACGAGGCTTTTGAGCCGGGCCAAAAGCGTCGATTGAGTTACGCCCACTTTCGCCATAGAGGGGGTGGATGAGCGTATATTTTCATGAAGAGGACCTGCCCGCAGACGTCCTCGCCCCCGGCGTAATCGCCGTCGATACCGAAACCATGGGCCTGATCACGCCGCGCGACCGGCTGTGCGTGGTGCAGATCAGCGACGGCAGGGGCGACGAGCATCTGGTGCGCTTTGGTCCCGAAAGCGACTATGCCGCGCCCAACCTGCGCGCAGTGCTGGCCGATCCGGCGCGGTTGAAGCTGTATCATTTCGGGCGTTTCGACATTGCGGCGATCAAACATTATCTGGGCGTGGTGGCGGCCCCGGTCTATTGCACCAAGATCGCGTCGCGCCTGATCCGCACCTATACCGACCGGCATGGGCTGAAAGAACTGGTGCGCGAACTGCTGGGCCAGGAAATCAGCAAGCAGCAGCAGTCGAGCGACTGGGGTTCGCCCATTTTGTCGGACGCGCAGAAGGAATATGCAGCGTCCGACGTCCGCTACCTGCATGCGTTGAAGGCCGAGTTGGACAAAAGGCTGGTGCGCGAAGGCCGGATGGAACTGGCGCAGGCCTGTTTCGATTTTCTCCCCCACCGGGCCGAACTGGACCTGGCGGGCTGGCCGGAGATCGACATCTTCGCGCATATGTGAGGACGAGAAACGTTATCCCATGTCCATCCAGGCCGAACAGCAACGTCACGCAAGGCGCCATTGGGCGCAGCCGGGCGGCCGCCATGACAGGCTGGTCGCGCGGCTGAAAAACTGGCTGCCCGTTTCGGTGGGCGTGCTGGCGGCGCTGTTGGTGACCGCGCCCTTTACCGGCGGGGACAAGGTGAGCTTCGTCCTCGACAAGAACAAGGTCGAAGTGGCGAAGGAACGGATGCGCGTGTCCGAAGCGCTGTATCGCGGCGAGGATGGCAAGGGGCAGCCCTTTTCCCTGCGCGCCGGATCGGCGGTGCAGAAAAGCTCGCGCGAGCCGATCGTGGACCTCAACGACATGTCGGCGCGGATATTGCTGCGCGAAGGGCCGGCGGTGCTGACCGCGCGGCAGGGACGCTATGACATGGACAGCGAGCGGGTGGCGGTGGACGGGCCGGTGCAGTTCGAAGCGGCGGGCGGATACCGGCTGACCACGCGGGACGTTGGCATTGACCTGAAAACCCGGCGCATGCGCAGCGACGGACGCGTTGACGGGCGGATCCCCATCGGCACGTTCAGCGGCGACCATCTGGAAGCGGACCTGAACGCGCGCACGGTGACGTTGAACGGCAGGGCAAGCTTGCGCATCGAGCAAAATGCCATCAAAGGGCAGAGGTGATGAAAAGATCGCTGATCCTGCTGACTACCGGCGCGCTGGGCGCGGCCCTGGCCTATGCTGGCGCGGGCGCGCAGGTACTGAAAAACCATGACAGCAACGCGCCGGTGAACTTCAACGCCGACCGGATCGAAGTGCAGGACCGCGCCGACCGCGTCGTCGTGTCGGGCAATGTCGAAGTGACGCAGGCGGGCATGAAACTGAATGCCGCGCGCATGACCGTCGCCTATCGCAACGGCACTGGCGATAACGGGGTCGAGATCGACCGGATCGACGCTTCGGGCAATGTCGTGGTGACCAAGGGCAGCGAGACGGCGCGCGGCAATGTGGCGATATACGACCTTAACCGCCGCCTGATCACCATGCTGGGCAATGTGTCGCTGACGCAGGGCAGCAACCGGCTGACCGGCGGGCGGCTGGTGATAGACCTGACCAGCGGACGATCGACCGTCGATGGTCGCGCGTCGGGCGGAACATCGGGCGGATCGGGCGGTCGCGTGTCGGGCACGTTCACGGTGCCGCAGCGCAGCAACTGACACCCGTTTCGCAGGCGACGAGGCGAGTATTTTCCTGCGGCAGAAGGGCCACTGTCAGCAGACGAATCATGGCATTTTCATGGCAAGGTGATAGACTGATTATCAGCGGGGTCGTCTCTCGATTCTGCGAGGTCCATCATGTCACGGTTGCGGATGGCGGCGGTTGCCGCCTGTTGTTTCGTTGCACTCCCATCAGTCCAGGCCGGGGCCTCGGAAGCGAAGCAGTGCTGGCATTCCTATGAAGTCGAAGCCGCCAAGGTGCGGGATCTGCATGTCATGCTGATGCTGGGGGCGCTCCGCTGCAAGGCGGCGAACAAGGATATCATGGGCAAATATGAAGCATTCACCGCCAGCAAGAGCGGGCTGCTGAACAGCTACAACAATGTGCTCAAGACCCGGTTCGTGCGCGTGAACGGCATCAACGATGCGCAGCGCGCCTATGAAGCATTCAACACAAGGCTGGGCAACAGCCATTCGGGCCTGGTGCAGGCGGCAAGCTATTGCGACATGACCGATACGCTACTGACCCTCGCGGCGAGCGCGAACGACCGCGAACTGCCGCAACTGGCGACCAACTTTTCGGAAAGCGCGCTGGGCATCGACACGCTGTGCGAGTCCGCGGCGGTGGCGGTAACGGCTCCAGCGACAGCGGAACCGGCTGCGCCGCATGAGGCGATTACTGCGGCGACCGTGGCTGTCGCCAAGCCAGAGGGAGCAGCTGCGGAGCCGGTGTCGGCGGCGGCGGCGCTGGAGGCGGCGGCGGTCGCGCTGCAGAACGCCGCAGCGAGCCTGAAGGCGCAGTCCGCGGCTCCGGAGGCCGCGACAGAATCGACGGGCAAGCCCGTGACGGCTGCGCCGGAGGCCAGTCCGGCAGTGCTGCAACCGGTGGCGGTAAAGGCAGCGCCTGCGGGATGAGATGGGGAGGGCATCCCTTATCGGGACCTTATGGCCGCTGATCCCACGAACGGAGGCTGACGGCTCCATTGCCTTCCACGGCAAGTTCGCCAAAGGCGCCTGTGCGCAACTTCAGCGAGGCGGGGGACAGGCCGAGGGCGAGCAGCGCGAAGCGGGCAGCGCCATTGCTCGTGACGAGAAGGTCCGCACCCTCCCCTCCTCTGGCGAACCAATTTTTCCAGGCGGCAATGCGGCTTTCTGCGTCAACCGTCCAGCCAGCGGGCGCGATGCCGTGCGCATCCCAGTCGTGGATCGCCTGCGCACCGATGCGGGCGATCACTTCGGCTTCGGGACGGCCTTCGTCGGGTCCATGGTCGATCTCGTTGAGCCAGGGAAGCGTGCCATCGGGGGCATAGCCGATGGCGGCCCCGATCCGCGCGGCGGTTTCTGTCGCGCGTTGCAAGGGGCTGCTGAAAAGATGGCGAACCGGAAAGTCCTGGGCAGCGAACCATTGACCGAGGCGGTCAGCCTGCACGTGCCCGCTGGCCACCAGCGGCAGATCAGTGCCCGCGCCAATGCGGCAGGCCGCCGCGCTGCTTTCGAAGGTGTTGCCGTGGCGGATGATGAAGATGCGGCGCATGGGGATGGTTTACAGCGTTTCGGCCGGTCTGAAAGCGACCAATTACGGACCTTATTCCCCCTTCCGCTGGCGGGTGGGGAATGAGTGACCCGTTACGGCGGCGTGGGGTCGCCATGGGCAGCGATCAGGGATTCGACGCGCTGGATGTCGGCTTCGGTATCTATTCCCGAGCTGTCGAACAGTGGCGGATCGATGGCGACGGTCGTGACGGGGATGCCGAGTTCGATGAGGCGCAGCTGCTCCAGCCCTTCGAGATTTTCCAGAGCGGTGGGCGGCGCCTGCTCAAAGCGCTTGAGGGCGTCGAGCGTATAGCCATAGAGGCCGACATGCCGCCAGACGGGAGACAGGAGCTGGCTGGCGCGGAGGGCCTCTTCATTGCGGATGGCGGGGATTATGTTTTTCGAGAACCAGAGGGCGCGTCCATCGGGCGCGCGGGCGCAGGTCGTGCCGCTGAACGGAGATCGACGCTTGTGATCGCGCAATGCGTCGAGTGCGGGCCAATCGAGCGCAATGACGGGGGTCGCGACTTGCGCGCCCGATTTCAGCGCGGCGATGACGGCGCGCAGCGCGCCGTGCGGCTGGAAGGGCGAATCCCCTTGCAGGTTGACGACGAAGCGTGGCGGCGCGGGGCGTTTCAGCGCGGCGGCCAGCGCGCGGCCTGAGCCTGTCGCGATCGCGCTGTCGGTCATGATCGCATCGCAACCGACGGCGCGGGCATGATCGGCGATTTCCCGGTCATCGGTCGCGACGACCAGATCAGTATCGACGAGGCCAGCAACAGCGGCGCGGGCCATGGCGATGGTCCGGTGCAGCAACGTGCGCCCGGCGATCAGGCGCAGGGGCTTGCGCGGCAAACGGGATGAGCCCGCGCGCGCCGGAATGACGATGATGCTGTTCAGGCGACCCCGGCGTGCAGCAGGTCGTGCATATGGACCGCCCCCATCAACCGCCCGCCTTCGCAGACGAACAGCAGGGTGATGTTATGCATGTGCATCAGGCGCAGCGCTTCGGATGCCAATTCGTCGGGGCCTACCGAAAGCGGCGGCACCGTCATGAACCGGCCAACCGCCTCGGTCAGTTGCTGCGTGCCCGTGACCGTGCGGCGCAGGTCGCCATCGGTGAAAGCGCCGATCAGCTCGCCGCCCTGGTTGACCACCGCCGTACCGCCCAGGCGCCCGCGCGTCATTTCAATGGTCGCATCGAGCAGCGAGGCGTCTTCGCACACGCGCGGCACCGCCTCGCCAGCGGCCATCAGGTCGCGGACCTTCAGCAGTTGCGCGCCGAGGCGGCCATTGGGATGAAATTTGTGGAAGTCATCGGCCGAAAAGCCGCGCATTTCCATGAGCGCGATGGCGAGCGCGTCGCCGAACGCCATCTGCACCGTGGTCGAGGTAGTGGGAGCAAGCTCATTGGGGCAGGCTTCGCGGACGGCGGGCAGCAATATGCAGACATCCGACGCACTGGCTACCGTGCTTTCCGCGCGCGCCGTCAGGCCGAGCAGCGGAATGCCGAAGCGCTTGCAATATTGGATGATCGGGCCGAGTTCGCTGGACTCGCCCGAATGGGACAGCATCAGAACGATGTCGTCGGGCGTTACCATGCCAAGATCGCCATGCCCCGCGTCTGCCGGGTGCATGAACAGCGCCGGTGTCCCGGTGGATGTCAGCGTCGCCGTCATCTTGCGCGCGACGATGCCGCTCTTGCCCATGCCGGTGACGATCAGGCGACCGCGCACATTCATGATCATGCCGACCATGCGGAGAAATATCGCCGCAAAATCGCGATCGGCAAATTTCGCTTCGAGCGCGTTCAGCCCGTGAGACGCAACGGACAAGGTCCTGCAGGCCGTCTCCACGATGCGGCTGCCGGAATTGAATGGCACGATTTTCGATACTGTCGACACGCTTTTTCGCCCTTTTCTCCATGCTCTACCGCCGGGTTTCCCGTACGGTTGCACATGGCGGCGGGCGCCATGACTGGCGCACCGCATTATCCTCGATCAGCGACCTCCTTCGGCTACAAGCCGACCCCGGCCACGGAAATAGGACTGTTGCGGGAAGCTTGGCAATTCATTTTGCAAACGCGAATGAAAATTTGCGCGCCTTTATTGCCACATGGGGCGTAAATTATTGCCAGTTCATGACCTGCAGGAACTTATTCCACGCCAGCGCGTCGTGGCGCGGATTTACCTGACGGCTCAGCTTGCGTGATAGTCCCGATACCAGGACACGAAGCGCGGGACGCCGACTTCGATACCCGTGGTCGGAGCGAAACCGATGTCCTGGGCAATCGCGCTGATGTCCGCGAAAGTGGCGGGCACGTCGCCCGGCTGCATCGGCTGAAAATCGATTTCCGCCTTGCGCCCGATCGCCTGTTCCAGAACCGCAATCAGGTGCATCAGCTCTTCGGGACGATTGTTGCCGATATTGTAGAGCCGGTGCGGCGATCGGCTGCCGCCCGCCTTCAGCGCGCCGTCATCGGCAGGCGCGTGGTCAAGGCAGCCGATCACGCCGCTGACGATATCGTCGATATAGGTGAAGTCGCGCTGCATCCGGCCATGGTTGAACACCGGGATCGGATCCCCGGCGAGAATCTTCTTCGTAAAGATCCACATCGCCATGTCGGGACGGCCCCAGGGGCCATAGACGGTGAAGAAACGCAGGCCCGTCATGGGGATGCGGAATAGATGGGCGTAGGTCTCGCTCATCAGTTCGTCCGCGCGCTTCGTGGCGGCGTAGAGCGAAACGGGATGATCTGCGCGGTCCTCGACCCGGAAGGGCAGCACATCATTGCCGCCATAGACGGACGAAGAGGAGGCATAGACCAGATGCCGCACCCGCCGCTCCCGCGCCAGTTCCATCATATTGACATGGCCCGCCAGATTGGAGCGGACATAGGCCTGTGGATTGATCAGTGAATAGCGCACCCCGGCCTGCGCGCCGAGGTGGACGATCGCCTCCACCGTCTGCCCCGCAAGCCCGGCATTGAGCGCGTCCATGTCGGCGAAGTCGAGTTCCGCGAAGGTGAACAGCTTGCCATGGCGTTCATGCAGGGCGGCGATCCGGTCCCGTTTCAGCGAGACGGGGTAATAATCGTTCATATTGTCGATGCCGATCACTGCTCGCCCGGCGGCAAGCAGCCTGTCCGCCACGGACATGCCGATGAACCCGGCGGCCCCTGTAACAAGGATGGTCATGCAGCCATCGCCGCGCGGAACAGGATCTGGTCGATGGCCATGGGAATCTCTTTCAGCGGTGGTGCCTTAGCTCCCAACGTAAACAGACAATCCGACGCGCGATGTAAAGGGCTTTCCCCGAAAGAGGCACGCGCCTGTCCAAATGAGTCAGTTTAGTCTTTCCCTAATCATTGATGCTTATGCGCTGGGGCATGGACATGGCATCCCATCCCCTGGCCAGCGGCAGCCGCATCTATGGCCCGGCGCAACGTGTGCGCTGGACGGCGCTGGCGGCGCAGGCAGCGGAGGCCAACGCCTTTTATGCACCGGACATGCTGTGCGCGGCGCTGGACCATCTGGCGAGCGCGCCCGGCGTGCGGCTGGTCGAGGCGCAGGCGGGCGGCGAGCTGATCGGGCTGCTGCCGGTGGTGGTGAGTCCGCGCCATGGCCGGTTGCCGATCGCCAGCGTCGAAAACTGGATGCATGCGCATTGCTTTTTCGGCGCGCCGCTGATCCGGCGGGGGCAGGAGGTCGCGGCGTGGCGCGGGTTGCTGGCGCAGCTGGACGACGCGCATTGGGCGCCGGGATTTCTGTATCTGCAAGGGCTGGACGCGGCGGGCGCGAACGCAGCGGCGCTGGAGGCGCTGTGCGTCGAACAGGGGCGCGGGCGGCGCGAGGTGCATCGGCATGACCGCGCGATGCTGCGATCTGGACTGGACGCGGAAAGCTATTGGGAAACGCATGTCCGCGCGAAGAAGCGCAAGGAGATCAGGCGGCTGCAAAAGCGTCTGGCGGAGCTTGGCGTGGTCGAGCAGCGGCGGCTGGAGAAGCGGGCGGAACTGCCCCACTGGTGCGCCGATTTCCTGACGCTGGAGGCGGCCGGATGGAAGGGGCGCGAGGGCACGGCGCTGGCCTGTTCGCCGAGCGACGCCGCCTTTTTCCGGGCAGCCTGCGCGGCGGCGTTCGACGCGGGGCGACTGCATTTCCTGCGCATCGACCTGAACGGGCGGCCGATCGCGATGCTCGCGAATTTCCGCCATGGCGAAGGCGCATTTTCCTTCAAGATCGCCTTTGACGAGGAACTGGGGCGCTTTTCGCCCGGCGTGCTGGTCGAGCTGGCGAACCTGCATGCGGTGCAGGGTGACCCGGAGATTGCGTGGATGGATAGCTGCGCGGCGGCTGACCATCCGATGATCGACAGCCTGTGGGCCGAGCGGCGAACCATCGTTCAGTACCGCATCGCGCTGCGCGGACGGGGACTGGACCGGATGAGGCGCACTGCGGCCTTTGCGCTCGCCAATGGCGCGGAGACGCTCGCCAGCCGATTGAAAGGACAATCATGACCGCGCATTCGCCGATTGCGGCGCAAGTCTTTCCCCAAGAGGCACGGCAGCGCTTTGCCGCGATATATCCGGACGAGGCGGCCAAGCTGACGCACGGGCTGACCGGGCACCCGCTGCTGGCGATCGAGGCGCTTGCCGGACTGGCGGAGCGGATGCCCGCGGCGTCGGTCGAATATAATCTGGGCGCACTGCCGCTGGGCGTGCGGCCGGAGGATACGCCATCCAACGGGCTGTCGCTGGGCGATACGATCCGCACGATCGAAACAAATGGCAGTTGGGCGGTGCTGAAGAATGTCGAGCGGGACGCGGCCTATAGCGCGCTGTTGAACGGTGCGCTGGCAGAACTCGCGCCGCTGGTCGAAGCGCGCACCGGGCCGATGCTGAACCGGGAGGCGTTCATTTTCCTGTCCTCGCCCCGCAGCGTCACGCCATTCCACATGGACCCGGAGCATAATATCCTGCTCCAGATCATGGGCGAGAAGGTGATGACCGTCTTTCCCGCAGGCGACGAGGAACTGGTGCCAGCCGTCCAGAGCGAGGCTTTTCATGCGGGCGGGCATCGCAATCTTGTGTGGCAGGATGGGTTTCGCGCACGCGGGACGGCGGTGACGCTGGCGCCCGGCGATGCGATCCATGTGCCGGTCAAGGCGCCGCATTTCGTGGAAAATGGCGCAGGCGTGTCGATCAGCCTGTCGGTGACATGGCGGTCGGAGCGGAGCGTAGCGGAGAGCGAACTGCACGGGCTGAATGCGCTGCTGCGGCGGCGGGGATTGCCGACCGGGCGGATCGGCGCGCGGCCGGAGCGGCAGGGCGTGCGGCGGCTGGCCTATCGGATCATGCGGAAGCTGGGCGTTTAAGCACCCGGCGGAGCAATGCTTCGGCCTCCAGACGCGGGCTGAAGCGTTCAAGCTGCCACCATTCCAGCGCTTCTTCACGGGTGGCGAGGCTTTGCTTGTAGCGATCCTTGCCCGCCAGCAGGGAATAGAGCGAAAGGCCGCGTCCGGCATAATAATCGACGGCGGCGGCGTGGCAGAGCAGGCCGGGCTTGTCCTTCGCGGTGCGGGAGGCGGCGAAGGCGGACTGATAATTCATCGCCTGTCCGCGATACAGGAAATTGACGAGCAGGCCGACTAACCCGCCTGCATCCGTGAAGCGGAGCAATTCGACTTCGCCGGTCGTGCGGCCTCGTTCGACCAGCGTCGCCAGAAAGCGGCGGAAGGCGGGATCGGCCCAAGCATTGTCGGCGTGACGGCCTTCATTCAGAACGCGCATCTCGTCCAGCCAGCTTTCGGCCTCCGCCGCGCCTTGGGCTGTCGTAATGCCGGGCAGGCCGCCATGATCCTTGATCGCGCGGCGAATCTGGCTGCGTGTGTTGGCACTGAGCAGCGAGAGATAGTCGCCGCCAGCCGCGCGCACGGCGTCGAGATCGACCTGATAGACCGGCGAACGATCAAGGCTTGTGGCGCGGCGCAAGGACAGGTCGAGCAAGGGCGACCCCGGCGCGATGCCGCTGAGCCGCAGCGCACGCCAGTCCGCGCGACGCAGGAGGGCAGCGTGAAAGGCGTGGGCAGCGTCCCCTTCCCTGCCGCGCGCCGTGAGCAGGCCATTATATTCGACGAAGGGACGGTCGACGGCGGGATCACCGGACTGATTGAGGAAGAGCGTCGCGCAGCGGCCAAGCAGGCGGGGCTGCATCGAATGCCCCAGCAGAGCCAGCGCGATGTCCCTTCCCGCTTCATCCGTGACGGTGAGCAGGTCGGGGCGGACGGCGTAGCTGGCCAGCCAACTGCCGGTCCAGGTCCACCCCAGGAAGAAGGATGCGTCCGAAGCCTGCTCCAGCGCCTGCCAGCGGGGCGCGAGATCGGCTGGATCGGACAGGCGGGAAAAGTGGGCGTTGAGGGCCATCGCCGCCCCTTGTGGCAGAGCCGCCGGGGCGGTCAAGCCATGGCGATGACGGACGGTATCAAAGGCAACGCCGCTTTTCGGGATCGATCGATCCGTCGCGCCGCACACCCGCTCGCGCAAGGTCGCGGCCCATGCGGCCAGTGATAAAACGGAACCACATGCGGAAGTCGGCGCGAATCGACCAGAGTGGATGACGGAAGGTAGCGGGCCGGTTCCGCTCGATCAGGCCATGACCGATCCACGCAAAGGCATAGCCGGCAATCGGAAGGGCGGGAAGAATCCACCATTGGCCGGTCACGGGTAATGCCGCCAGCAGGATGACGACCGTGCTGGTTCCCGCATAATGCAATGCCCGCGTGGCGGGACGCGCATGTTCCTGAAGATAATAGGGCCAGAATTCGCTGAACGCGGCAATGTCGCTCATTATCTCCCCTCCAGATCGACCCCTCTAAAGAATAGGTCGATCCAGGTTAAGAAAGATGCGTCAGGCCGTGTGCAAATCGGGAGCGAACAGAAAATAGTCATAGGCTGCCCGCGCCACTTCCGCCATGATGCGGTCGCGCGCCGCGTGGCCGCGATGATCCTTCATCACGAATACCGAAATGGCGATCCTGCGGCCGTCAGGCAGCGTGATGATGCCGGTGTCGTTGCCCAGGCCGTTCAGCGTCCCGGTCTTGTGGGCAATGGGCGTACCGGGAGGCAGCATGCCGACCAGGCGCGCCTTGCCCGTCTTGCAGCGGGACATGATGCCCAGCAGCATGGCGGTGCTGGAACCTTTCAGCGCCTTGCCATGATGAATGGCGGATAGCAGGTCGTTCATCGCGCGCGGCGTGGATGTGTCGCGCGGGTCGGCGGCAAAGGCCATGTTGGGCAGGTCGCGCGCGTCGCGCTGCCGCGAGGACAGCACGGATTCCGCTTCATCGCCCGCGGCCCCGAAGTCGGCCTTGGCGCGGGCAAGTAGCTGGGCAGTATTGCTGTCCACCCGCTGGCCGCGAATGCCGATCGACTTGAGCCAGCCATGCACCGCCTGCGGCCCACCGGCGCGTGCGACCAGCGTATCGGTCGCCTCATTATCGCTGCGCGTGAGCATGAGGTCGAGCAGGGTCGTAACCGACAGCGGCGTGCCGAGGCGCGGCAGCTTTTCATCGAGGCGCAGCGTGCCCGCATCGGCGAGCGAGAGGATCTTGCCAGCCACCGCGACCTTGTAGATGCTGGCCATGGGGAAAAGCGTGTCGCCATTATATTGCAGCGTCTCGCCATTGTGCAGATCGCGTACGGCGATGCCGACCGTCCCGTCGCTGAGCGTCGCGAAGCGTGCAAATTCGCCGAGCAGCCGCGATTGCGCCGTCTGCTGCACCATGTCGGGCTTTGGCCCGAAGGCGTCGGCGGCAGGCAGCGGGGCCAGAAAGAGGCCAAAGCCCGCCAGAAGGGCGGCAACGGAAAAACGACGCGGCATGCACCTTCTTTCCCCGATTCGCGGCTGTGGGGCAAGGCCGTTTGCGCGGGTTGACAGGGCTTTGCCGGCCGGGTCATCACCGCACGCATGACGGAAACGATCAAGCTTCACGACAGTTGGCGCGCGCGCCTGCGCGAGGAATTCGACCGCCCCTATATGCAGGCGCTGAAACGGTTTCTGGAGGAAGAAAAAGCTGCGGGAAAGCGCATCTTCCCGAAGGGCGGCGAATATTTCCGCGCACTGGACCTGACGCCGCTGGACAGGGTCAGGGTCGTCATCCTGGGGCAGGACCCCTATCATGGCGAGGGACAGGCGCATGGCCTGTGCTTCAGCGTGCGTCCGGGGGTGCGGACGCCGCCATCACTCGTCAACATCTACAAGGAATTGAAAAGCGACCTGGGCCTGACGCCGCCGCGCCACGGCTTTCTGGAACATTGGGCGCGGCAGGGGGTGCTGTTGCTGAACAGCGTGCTGACGGTCGAGATGGGGCGCGCGGCATCGCACCAGAAGCGCGGATGGGAGCAATTTACCGACGCGATCATCCGCGTCGTCAATAGCCAGGCCGACCCCGCCGTGTTCCTGCTATGGGGCGCCTATGCGCAGCGCAAGGCGGCGTTCGTCGATCAGGACAGGCATCTGGTATTGAAGGCCGCGCACCCCTCCCCGCTGTCGGCGCATAACGGTTTCCTGGGATGCCGGCATTTTTCGCAGGCCAATGCCTTTCTGGAAGCAACGGGGCGCGGTGCGGTGGACTGGGCGTTGCCGGAATGCGAGGCCGGGTGACAAGGAGCAGCCGGCTCCCGCCGTTCACCGTTTTTGCGCGAACCAGATGACGTGGCGAGGCCCCTTGCCATTGTCGCGCGCCTTGACCGCGACTTCGTCCACATCAAAGCCTGCGTTGCGCAGGCGGCGGGTGAAGGGGTCGTCGGACCCGGCCGACCAGATGGCAAGGATGCCGCCCGGTTTCAGCGCCGCTTTCGCGGTGGCAAGACCGCTGGTTGAATAGAGCCGATCGTTGGCGGGTGCGGTGAGGCCGTCCGGGCCATTATCGACGTCGAGGAGGATCGCGTCGTAGCTTCCATGGGCGGAGGCTATTTCGGCAGCGACATCGCCTTCGATCAAGGTGACCCGGGGATCGTCCAGACAGCCCGCGGCCAGTTCGGCCATCGGCCCGCGCGCCCATTCGATGATCTTTGGCACCAGTTCGACCAGCATGATCCGCCCGCCCTGCCCCATTTCCGCCAGGGCGGCGCGCAGGGTGAAGCCCATGCCATAGCCGCCGATCAGCAGATGCGGCGCGCCCCGTCCTTTCAGCCGTTCCAGCGTCATGACGGCAAGCGCCTTTTCAGAACCGCTCATGCGGCTGCTCATCAACTCGTTGCGGTCGAGCACGATCATATGGTCGGCGCCGCGACGGTAGAGCTTCAATTCCTGTCCGCCGGGTACGGGGGCGGTGTCGATCAGTTCACGCGGTATCACGGCCATGTCCTTCCCTGGTCGGCCCCGCATGGCAGCTTGCTTGTGCGCACGCAAATCTTCAAAGGCTGGCGCAGGCGGCGCGACGCCCCTATCTCGCAAACAGTCCCCCCTTCCCCTTTCAGCAGGCAGTTCTTTTCCCGATGCGTTATTTCCTCGACACCGAATTCAACGGATTTGCGGGCGCGCTGATCAGCGTCGCGCTGGTTCCAGAGTTTGGCGACGACGAATTTTACGTGTCGCTGCCACTGGCGGAGGAGCCGCATGGCTGGGTCCAGCGCAACGTGATTCCCTATCTGCGCCATGTGCCGCCGGGGATCGACATGGAACTGGGCCGGGTGGAAGCGGCGCATCATCTGGCCGACTATCTGGCGGGCGATCCCGATCCGGTGATCGTGGCGGACTGGCCAGAGGATCTGGCGCATTTCTGCGCGCTGCTGGTGACCGGGCCGGGGCAGATGGTGGATATGAACGGGTTGCAGCTGCAACTGGTGAACGCGGCCGGATTCAGCGCGGCGGCGAACAGCCGTATCCCGCACAATGCGCTGCATGACGCGCGGGCGTTGCGGGATTTCTGCCTGGGGAATTGAGGGGCTGGGGTCAGTCCGGCGTGCGCAGGGGCATGAGGCCCCAGCGTTGGCTTCGCCGCCCTTCGGGTCGCTAGGGTGACGGGGGCGCCTGCACAGGACGCTGCCGCAAAATTAGCGAGGCCCGGTCCTGCTTGCGCAGGCCGGGCCTCATTCCCTCTCCAAACCGATATCAGAAATCAGCCGTCGTAGTCGCCGCCAACATTCTGGTTTCGTGGCGGAGCTGCGGCGGTGAGGCGCAGGGCCTCCGCGGACTGGGCGATCGAACCGATTTCGTCAGGCGTGTCGTCATCGTCGATCTGCACCTTCTGGAGCGAACCGATGAGCGAATCGTGCAATTCAGCCGGGAGAACCGTTTCTTCAGCGATCTCACGCAGGGCGACGACGGGGTTTTTATCGCGGTCGCGGTCCAGCGTCAGTTCGGCCCCGCCAGAAATCTCACGGGCGCGCTGCGCCGCAAGCAGGACGAGATCAAAGCGGTTGGTAACCTTGTCGACGCAATCTTCGACGGTAACGCGGGCCAAACGGGCGCTCCTGGTAACGGAATGAAAATCGTAAGGAGCGCGCCTAACAGCGGTCGCCCGACGAGTCAACGAAAAGCCCATAAAGCCGTGGCGCAACGCGACAATTAGAGGCATGAACGGGATATGGCGACGAACCGGCAGTCCCCCGCAGAGCGTGCTGAGACCGGGATCAGCCTGTCGATCCGGGGGAATCACCTGAAGGTGATCGAGTCCGGCCCTGCCCTGCGCGACGCGCTGATCGCCCTGATCGACGGGGCAAGGGAGAGCCTGAAACTCTATTATTACATCTTCGCGGACGACGAGAGCGGTCGGATGGTGCTCGACCGACTGATCGCGGCGCGCGAGCGCGGCGTTGCCGTCACGTTGATGATCGATGCGTTCGGATCGGCCGACACGCCAGTCGCCTTCTTTGATCCTTTGGTTGAGGCGGGCGGCCATTTCGGGCGCTTTGGCGCGCGGCGATCGACCCGCTACCTGATCCGCAACCATCAGAAGATGACGATCGCCGACAACCAGCGGCTGTTGCTGGGCGGATTCAATGTCGAGGATTCCTATTTCGGGCTGCCGCAGGACGATGCCTGGGCCGATCTGGGGCTGATCATCGACGGGCCGCAAGTGGTGGCGATGAGCAACTGGTTCGGGCAACTATGGCGCTGGGTTTCGACAAGGCGACAAAGTTTCCGCACGTTGCGGCGGATGGTGCGGCACTGGCATCCTTCCCTGCATCATGATCCGGGCGACCCGATACGCTGGCTGATCGGCGGGCCGACGCGCCGCTTGAGTCCCTGGGCGCAGGTGGTGAAGCATGACCTGGAACATGCCAGCCGGGTGGACATGATCGCCGCCTATTTCTCCCCTGGACGCGGCATGCTGAAACGGATCGCCCGGGCGGCTCGGCGGCAAGGCGCGCGGATCATATTGCCGTCGCGGTCCGACAACGGGGCGACGGTGGCGGCGGCCCGGCTGCTCTATGGTCCGCTGCTCAAGCGGGGGGTCGAGATATGGGAATATCAGACCTGCAAGCTGCACATGAAGCTGATCGTCATCGATGACGCGGTATTTATCGGGTCAGCCAATTTCGACATGCGCAGCCTGTTCCTGAACCTGGAGATCATGCTGCGGATCGAGGACAAGGCGCTGGCGCATGAGGTGCGGGATTTCATCAGCCGTCGTGCGGGCGAGAGCCGTCAAGTGACGCTGGAAAGCCACAAGGCCCAGCGCGGGGTGCTGACCCTGATCAAGCAGTGGATCAGCTATTTCCTGGTCGGCGTGCTGGATTACACCGTGACGCGGCGCCTGAATTTCCGCGACCCCGACGCGGATTGACCGCCGGGGCCACGAGCGCCGGTCACATGCTGATCGCGTTGCGGAACATCACGAAGGCGATGATCACCAGATAGATGCCGAAGATCCGTTTCAGGAGGCTAGCAGGCAGGCTGTGCGCGGCGGCAACCCCCAGCGGCGCGGTCAGGATCGACATGGAGGCAATCGCCAGCGTCGCTGGCATGTTGACGAAGCCGAGCGACCCCCAGGGCAGGCCGGTTTCCTTGAGCCCGATCAGCGCGAAGCCGATGGCGCTGGGAATGGCGATCAGCGTGCCGATGCCCGACGCCGTGGCGATGGCGCGGTGAATGGAGCGGCCGCACAGCGTCATCACCATGATCGCGATCGTACCGCCGCCAATGCCAAGCAGCGCGGAAAAGGTGCCAAGCCCTCCAGCGATGCCGACGCGAACAATACCCGATGGCATTTCTTCGCTGATCACTTTGCCTCCGACCTTGGGCAGAAGGAAGTTCAACGACATGAGGAACACGCCCACCGCGAAGATCATGGTCAGCACCTTGCCATCCACATGGCCCGCGAGCAGAACCCCTACCCCGTCGCCCAGGATAATCCAGGGCGCCCAGGCCTTCAGCACCTCAAACTCGACCGCGCCCCGCTTTGCATGCGCGAGCAGCGAGCGGATCGAGGTGACGATGATGGTGGCCGCCGACGTGCCGATCGCCACATGAGCGATTGCATCATGCGTGCCGCCCAGCAGCGGCAGGACCACGAACAAGGCGGGCACGACGACAAAGCCGCCCCCGATGCCGAAGATGCCTGCCGCAAAACCGGCGAACAGGCCCGCGCCCAGCATGGCGATCAACGGGATCAGCCAGTTGATGAGCTCGCCATGCATCAGCGCGCCTCCCTGCTGCCATGAGGATTTGGACGCAGCAGCGGGGCGGTTAAGAAAATGCATTCGACCATGACGTGATACCCAGGCCTCTCTTCGTCGGGATGTGCTTGGTTGGGGGCAGGGAACCAACTGCCTCCGACAAGCAAGACGAACGAGGTCGGGGAACCCGCAAGGACGCGGGAAAAGATTAGAAGCGCTTAGCCGCTATCCGCCAAGCGCTTCCTGTGCGGGGGTGTAGGGAAGGTCCAGCGCCTGCGCGACCGCTTCATAAGTGACCTTGCCGTCCCAGACATTGAGACCGGCGAGCAGGTGCGGATCGGACCGCAGCGCCTGTTTCCACCCCAGGTCGGCGATGCGCAGGGCATGGGGCAGCGTCACGTTATTGAGCGCATAGGTGCTGGTGCGCGCGACCGCGCCCGGCATGTTGGCGACGCAATAATGGACGATGCCGTCGATCACATAGGTAGGTTCGGCATGGGTCGTGGCATGGCTGGTTTCAAAACAGCCCCCCTGGTCGATCGCGACATCCACCAGCACGGCGCCCTTCTTCATCGTCTTGAGCATGTCCGCCGTCACCAGCTTTGGCGCAGCGGCGCCGGGAATAAGGACTGCGCCGATAACGAGGTCCGCGTCGGCCACGCATTCGGCAAGGTTGGCGCGATTGGAAAAGCGCGTCTTGGCCCGCGCCTCAAAATAGATGCCCAGCCTTTCGAGCACTTCGGGGCTGCGGTCCAGAATGGTGACGTCCGCGCCAAGGCCCGCCGCCATCTGTGCCGCGTTGAACCCAACGACGCCGCCGCCGATCACGCAGACCTTGGCCGGAAGCACGCCCGGCACGCCGCCCAACAGCACGCCGCGTCCGCCATTGGCCTTTTCCAGCGCGGTCGCGCCCGCCTGGATCGCCATGCGTCCGGCCACCTGGCTCATCGGCTTTAGCAGCGGCAGGCCGCCATGGTCGTCGGTCACCGTTTCATAGGCGATGCAGGTCGCGCCGGATGCGACCAGATCGCGCGTCTGCTCCGGATCGGGCGCGAGGTGGAGATAGGTGTAAAGGATCTGCCCCGGACGCAGCATCGCGCGTTCCTCGGGCTGCGGCTCCTTTACCTTCACGACCATCTCGGCCGAAGCGAATACATCCCGCGCGGCCGGCACGATTTCGCCCCCCGCCTTTGCATAGAGCGCGTCATGCGCGCCGATCCCATCACCCGCACCGCTTTCAACCAGCACCCGATGGCCATGAGCGGTCAGCTCATAAACGCTTTCGGGCGTCAGGCCGACGCGATATTCGTGATTCTTGATCTCCCGTACCGTGCCTACAATCATGTTTTCGCCTTTCCATCCCTTCAGCGCATATCGTCCAAAGGGATTTTATCGCAGGGCAAGCAACGATTGTTCCGGATTGGGGGCCGCAGCCGGAACGATATCCTTATCCGATATAGTCTGCCGGGACGGAATTACAGCAGCGGCGCCCAGAGCCGCGATTCTCCCGATCGCAATGAAAGTAACGCATCCCCTTGCCACCCGCCGCGACGCGCGATAGGGAGCCGCCTTCCAGTGCATGCGGAGCGGTGGCCGAGTGGTCGAAGGCGCTCGCCTGGAAAGTGAGTATACGTCAAAAGCGTATCGAGGGTTCGAATCCCTCCCGCTCCGCCACCACCCTGTCCTTTCACATCCGTTCCGAATCACGAAAGCCCAGCTTTTCTGCGGCTTTCAGCGTGATTCGCATCCACGTTCATCCCTGCCAGTCCACCGGTGACCGATTGGAAATGTGGGAAAGAATGTGGGAGATTTGGTGGCATGGGAAAGCTCTCCGCTACGGCTGTGAAGGCAGCAACACGTCCCGGGCGGCTCGGCGATGGCGACGGCCTGTTTCTTGTGGTTCAGCCTGGCGGCGGCAAGAGCTGGGTGTGCCGGGTGCAGAAGAATGGCAACCGGCGCGACTTTGGCCTGGGCAGCGCGTCCAAGGTCTCGCTGGCGACAGCCCGGGAGCGGGCACGAGAAATCCGCACCTGGGTCGAACTCGGGCTGGATCCGATATTCGAGCGGCGCAAGGCGCAGGGCATTCCCACCTTCCGGCAGGCGGCGGCGAGGGTGATCGCCGCCCACAGCAAGACCTGGCGGAACGAGAAGCATGAGAAACAGTGGCTCCAGACGCTCGAAACCTATGTGTTCCCGCAGATCGGCCATGTGCAGGTTCATGAGATTACAGGGCCCATGATCCGGAACGTGCTGTCGGATATCTGGCTCGCCAAGCCTGAGACAGCGCGACGGGTCCGGCAGCGGATCGGCACCGTTCTCGATTGGGCTTACGCCTCGGGTTATCGCGAGACTGAAGCGCCTATGCGCGCAATCACCAAAGGGCTTCCACGACAGCCCAAGAAGGAGGGGCATTTTGCAGCCATGGCCTATGCGAAGGTGCCCGCTTTCATGGTGAGGCTCGCAGAGCGAGAATCCTTTAGCCGGCTTGCGCTGCGCTTTGCGATCCTGACTGCTGTTCGATCGGGCGAAGTACGAGGCGCGGCGTGGGAAGAGTTCGACCTGGACGAGAAGCTGTGGACCATTCCGGCCGCGCGCATGAAGGCGGCGCGCGAGCATGTCATTCCCCTGTCTGCACCGGCGCTTGCGATCCTGGAGCGATGCCGGGACCTGCGGATCGGATCGCGGTCGCTCGTGTTCCCTGGAGCCAGAGGTGATGCACCGATGAGCGACATGACGCTCACGAAATTGCTTCGCGAGATGAAGGAGGACGTGACCGCCCACGGATTTCGCTCGGCTTTCCGGGACTGGGTCAGCGAGGAAACCAATCACCCTGGCGAAATCGCAGAGGCGGCCTTGGCCCACCGGGTCAAGGACAAGACAGAAGCTGCGTACCGGCGCGGAAATCTCCTTGAGAAGAGGCGAAAGCTGATGGACGAATGGGGAGCATACTGTCTGAAGCGATAACCGATGGCCTCGATAACCGATGGCCTCAGTACCGACGGCTTAATGCGCGCCCCATTACCGAGGCTGCGCATTCTTTGCCAGCAAGCCAGCTATTCGTTCACTTTCGTCTGTTAGGCGGTCATCCAGTGCCATTCCGACTTCCATAAACGTGACCATGTCATTTGGAACTGACCGTCGGCGCAGGCTTGCTGTTCTGATTGATGCGAACAACGCATCTTCGCGCATCGCTGCTGGCCTTTTCGAGGCATCAATCAGGGTCGGCAACCGGACTGATCGTTGACCAGATGCTGTCGCGCGGACCAGCGGCAGCCCGCCGCGCGGCAGCGCGTGCCGAGAAGAACAGAAGCACCGCGAGCAGCACCGCCGTGATATCCACCAGCATCAATGCGGGTGCATCATACCAGCCAGTACCCGCGATCAGGCTCGCGACCGGCACGCACAACATTGCCACTGCGCCTAACACAGCCAGTTCGACACCCGATCGCGCCGCCCCGCGCACCAGCGCCCAGCCGGTCGCGATCAGGAAGACTGCATAATAGATGGCGCTGTGCATGCCATAGCTGGCATGGCCACCCAGCAGCTTGGCCGCCGCCAGCGTCACCGAAATGCCGGCAATGCTGCCCAGTGGCACACCCACGGTCAGCGCGCCCAATATGCGGGTCGTCCGCGTCTGTTCGACCGCGCCCGCCTTGCGCTCCTTCTTGCGGCGCGCTTCCACCCAGAGGAGATTGCCGGTGTAGAAGAGGAAGGCACCAGCCAGCCCCAGCAGGAAGTAGGCCCAGCGGATCGTAGCGCCGCCGAAATTGCCGAAATGTAGGGCAAATAAACTGGTGATCGTCGCCGACCAGCCATCCTGCATCCCCGGCATATAGTCCGTGCTCTTGATCGCGCCGGTCTGCGGATCGATCCCGGCCATGCCATAGGTCGGCGCGCGCAGGCCATAACGGGCATCGCTGCCCTGCACCCGCAGCGCCGGCAGGCCGCCACGCCCCTGGCCATAGACCAGCGTTTCGGGCGTGAAGCCGTGCGCCTGTTCGCGCACGCGGGCAACGATCTGGGCCGGCGTCAGGGTGGCGGGCGGCGATCCCTCGGCCGGGGCCGACAGGCTCGGCCGCGCTCGCTCTGCGCCGCTGCCAAAGGCCAGCCCCTGTGCCCCGTAAAACTGGTCGTGAAAGGCGAAGACGACAGCGGTCAGCGCCATGATGATGTGGAAGGGCAAGCTGAACAGGCCCAGCACATTGTGGACGTCCAGCCACATGCGCTTCACATTCCTGCCGATGCGCAGCGCAAACAGGTCGCTTACCAGGCTGGGCAACAGCACGACCAGCCCCGACACCAAAGCAATGGTGTAGAGCAGCGCGATCGCGCCCATGATCGGCATGGAAATCTCGTGATCGAAGGGCAGGCCGACCTGCTGGTGCAGCACGTCAATCAGTTGCGCGACCTCGGACGGTCCCTGGCTTTCGACCTGCAGCGCGCCGTCCGCTGCCAGCGAGGCATAATAACGCTGGCCGCCGTCATGCTCGTCCGCTTCGCCGCGCACCATCCATGTCATCCGCGCCGGATGGGCGGCATCGATGGCGAGGTTGATGTCGTAGCCCTTGGCCGCCTCGGGATGGGCGGCCAGAACCTTTGCGACCAGTTCCGGCGTCCGTTCGAGCGAAGGGGCTGGCGCCAAAGTTGGCGGGGGCGAGGCCCAGCGCTGCAAGGGCAGTTCGAACATGGTCAGCGCCCCGGCGCAAAAGGCGATGAACAGGCAGAGGCCGGAAATGATGCCGACCCACCCATGCACTTCCTTGTACATCTTCACGACGTCGCTCGGCAGTTTCACGGTCGCAGCCCTCCCATCAGCAGCACCGGCACCCAGACCAACAGATTGGCGGCGGCCAGCCACAGCCAAGCGCGCAGCCCCGACTGAAACAGGAAGCAGAAGCTCAACGTCAGCGCCCAGACCGGCGACATCAGCCACATAGCGAACTGCCCTTTGGTGGAGAAATAGCCCTCCCCCACGTCCATCAATTCGCGGAACAGGCCGGCGCAGCCGAGCGCCAGCGTGAAGCCCAGGATGAAGGCGGCCGACACCTTGCCGAACCAGTCACGGCTGGTCAGCGGCCTGCGCGATCGGATCCTGCTCATCGCTTGTCCTCCGCCGCGCCACCCTGCCAGGCGATGATGACAGGCACCACCGACCAGACCGTCATCACCAGCGTCAGGACGATGAAGATCCCCGTCGCCACCCCGGCCCAGCCGAGCAGCAAGCCGGTGCCGAGGATCAGCAGCGCCACGCCGCCCCATCCGGCAAGGCGCGGCGGACAGGGCAGCCGCCCCATCTGCTGATGCGGCGCCGCCAGATAGAGCAGCATCGCCGCCAGGCCGACTAGCAGCCCGCCAAGGATCGCAACAATCATTTTGATTCCGTTCCAAATGCTACGGCAATTCCGTCCGCCATCATCGCCATCATCGTCGATCCATGACTGTGCCCCGGCAGCAGCCGGAACTGCGCATCGACGCCATGGGCCGTGAACAAGGCGGCCATCCTGTCACCTTCGCTGTCGCCCTTGGTCGGGCCGCCCTCCCGGTCGCCACTGGCCGCCAGCAGCCTCTTGCCCGACGCGGGCGCCATGCCCTCGACCGCCTGCTCGACCAGTCCATTGCCGAACCAGAAGGACGGGCTGACCGCGACATAGCGGCTGAAGGGCGCGCCCTTGGCCAGCGCGTGCAGCGCCAGCAGCCCGCCAAAGCTGTGGCCCATCAGCGTCTGTCGGCTGGCGTCGATCTTCCAGCGCGCCGCGATCTGTGGCCGGGCCTGCTGCTCGATGAAGCGCAGGAAGGCATCGGCGCCGCCGGTCGGCAGGCCACTCGCCGGCGCACCGGCGGGAATGGCATAGCCGGGCGCTGCCGGCGTATAATCGAACACCCGTCGCGCCAGCGGACCGGAATCGATCGCTACGATCAGCGCCGGTCCGATCCCTGACCGTGCGCCGGCGCGCGCCAACCGACGCGCGGTGATCGCCGCGATCGGGAAATTATCTTCGCCATCCAGCATCCACAGCAGCGGCCAGCCGCCAGCGGGTGGCTCGCCCTCCGGCCAGGCGACAAGCACCCGATAGGCATGGCCATCGGGCGACCTGATGGTCAGCACGTCGGATCGTTCCAACTGCCATGGTGCCGCCACCGCAGGCGACGACGCCACGCCCGGCGCCATCGTCAGCAGGCCAAGCGCCGCAAGGGCCGACAGCCGCCTCACCAGTTGAATTGCAGGCGGGCGGTGAGGCTGCGGCCCTGGCCATAATAGCAGGCGGATACGGCGCTACAGGTCGCAACATAACGCTTGTCGGCAATGTTGCGGCCGTTGATCGAGAAGGTCATGCCCTCCAACGCATCCGATGCCTTGCCCAGGTCATAACGGATGAACAGGTCGAACAGCGCATAGTCGGGAATGCGGAGCGAATTGGCGGTGTCGCCGACGCTCTTGCCGGTGTAGCGCACGCCGCCGCCAAAGCCGAGACCGGCGAGAGAACCGCCCTCGATCGTCTGGTTGAGGAAGAGCGAGGCCATCCATTCGGGTATCTGCGGCAATTCATTGCCGACCTGCCCCGCCGTATTCGACTTGGTGACCTTGCTGTCCATGCGCGTTGCGGTTGCGATCACCGCCATTCCCCAGGGCAGCGTCGCCTTGCTCTCGAACTCCAGACCGCGCACCCGGCCTTCACCGGTCTGCACCTGACAGATGGAGGTACCGCACAGCGTGCCCGCCGGATCGGGCGTGGTCATGTTCTGCTGGGTGACCTGATAGGCGCCCAGCGTCACATAGATATTGTCTCCATACTGGTAACGGATGCCTGCTTCATATTGCTGGCCGGTCGTCGGCTTGAACGGTTCGCCGCTCAAGCTGGTGCTCGGGTCGCTGACCTGCGGCTGGAAGCTTTCGGAATAGCTGGCATAGGGCGCCAGACCATTGTCGAACATGTAGACGGCGCCAGCCCGCCAGGTGAAGGCGTCACTCTTGGTGATGTAGCGATTCCTGGTGACGGGATTGTAGCTATTGTCTTTCGCCCAGTCCTGTCGACCGCCCACCGTCACCCGCAGCTTGCCTAGATTGATCTGGTCCTGCAGATAGACGCCAGCCTGTTTGCTGACGGTTTCGGCGTAGATCTGCGGCGACATGTTGCTGGCGAAACCAGCCGATCCGCGCGACACCGGATTGAAGATATCGAGGATCGGCAGCACCAGCGAGGAGCTGACCAGATCGCGATAATGCTCCCATTCGGTATGGAAATAGTCGAAGCCGCCGAGCAGCACATGCTCCACTGGACCGGTACTGAACTTGGCCTCCAGCTGGGTGTCGGTGGCAAGGCCGTCGCTCTCGCCCTTGCCCTGCACCGCGCGGCGGCTGATCGTCTGGCCGGGAATGCAACCCGCTATGCTCGATGGGCAGGTAGTCAGCGTATTCCCCGACAGCACGACCACGCGATAGAGCGTGTCGAGATGGGTATAGCGGCTGTTGTTGCGGATCGTGATCGCGTCGTTGAACTCATGTTCGAAGAAGGATCCGATCAGATATTGGTTGCGGTCGAAGGTATTCCAGTCCGGCTCGCCCAGATTGTCGTCATTGGCGATATATTTGCCGTTGCTGAGATAGAGCGCGCCCAGCGCCGGCAGGAACTGGAAGGTCGAACCGCCCTCGTCCCGCTGATATTGGCCCAGGATCGTCCAGGTCGTCGCATCATCCGGCTTCCAGATCAGGCTGGGGGAGATATAGCGGCGGCCGATGGTGACATCCTCCACCTGCGTATCGCCATAGCGCGACAGGCCGACGATCCGCCCCGACAGGGTCGAGGTGATGGGGCCGCTGACGTCTGCCGCCGCCTGATAATTCCAGTTGTTCAGATCGGTCGTCCCGATCGCCTGAAGCATGAAATTGGCGTGGAATTCGTCAGTCGGCCGCTTGGTGACGATATTGACGAGCCCACCGGGCGCGGTCTGGCCATAGAGCGCGCCCGAAGGCCCCTTGAGCACCTCAATCTGTTCGAGTGCATAGGAATCGAAGCCCGGTCGCGTCCATTGCCCACCGGAGGGCAGGCGCAGGCCATCGACGAAATTATTGTTGGACGAAAAGCCGCCCGCGCCGAAACCGCGCACCGACACTTCGTCGACACGGCTGTCCACGCCCCAGCTTTCCGACTGCACACCGGCCGTATAGGCCAGCGCATCGGCGATCGTCGGGGAAGCGCGCAGGTTGATCTCCTCGCGGCTGACGATCGAGATCGACTGCGGCGACTCTATGATCGGCGTAGCGCTCTTGGTCGTCGATATGGCCGACGATTGGCCGGTCGCGGTAACGATGATGATGTCGTCGCGGTTCGCTTCCGCAGGCGCCGCCTGGGCATAGGCGATGGTAGACGTACCCGCCAGAATGAGGGCGGTGGCGATGGAAATTCTGCGCATGACTATCCCCTAAATTTGGGGATCAGCTAATGCGAATCGGTCGCGTTAGCAACCGTGGAAATATTTCAGCTTCTTTGCAGGATGTTGCAAAATGCCAATCGCACTTCGAAAACCGACCCTTTGTCGCCGTTTAGCGCCTTACTTCCTGCTCTCAACTGCGGGCAGGCAGCTTTCCCATTCCACGTCCTCTACGAGGGGTTGATGCTGGCGCTGTCGAAGAGGCCTTCGGTATCGAACGGTGATTGTAAGAGTCATCAAACACTTGCTTATATCAGAGCCGCAGACATTATGGCACAAATCTCAGGGGGTGTTGTGCGTTTCACGATTTCTGTTTGCCTGGCGAGCGTGCTTGCCGGATCGACCGCTTATGCAGTTGGCAGCAAGATCCAAATTGGGTCTGAGCCCAAATGGGCCGTCCAGTCCGAACCTATGCCTGTTCCCGCCGATGCCGCAGGCGCGGTTTTCATCCGCCGACAGGACACCGAGGTTCATCTCGATGACAAGGGACAGCTGCTCTACAACGGCTACCGCATCAAGATCCTACATCCCAACGCGCTGCAGCTCGGCAATCTATCGCTGGCCTGGAATCCGGCCGCTGGTTCGCCTGTCGTCCATGCAATAAAGATCCATCGCGAAGGCCAGGCTACCGACTTATTGAAGACGGCTTCGTTCGAGATACTTCGTCGAGAAGACCAGCTTGAAGCGGCAAGGCTGGACGGCAATCTGACGGCCGTTTTGCGTGTGCCTGATCTCAGGTCGGGGATGAAATCGAGTTTGGCGCAACGCTCCGTGCGAGTGATCCCACCTTGGGGAAGAACGATGCCGGCCTGCTTCTCCTCGCCGCCGAGCCGGCAGCCGGCCGATATCATCTTCGTCTAAGTTGGGAGGAAAAGAATAAGCCTATCGTCAAGATGACCAGCGATATGATGACTGTGGCTGAACAGGGCGCGAATGCGATCGATTATCGGTTCGACAACCCTGGCGTCTTGACGCCGCCCAAGGATGCGCCCCCTCGCTATCTGTGGCAGCGGGTCGTCGAATATAGCAGCTCCGGCAACTGGCGGGACATATCGCGCCTTTTTGCACCGCTATTTGCCAATGCTTCCAGTCTGAGCGCTAACTCCTCGCTCAAGCCGGAGGCCGCCCGTATCGCCGCGGCCCATGTAAAGTCGCTCGACCGCGCTGCCGCTGCGCTGAAAATGGTGCAGCAGGATGTCCGCTATATTTATGTCGGGCCGAATGGCGGAAATCTGACGCCGGCAGGAGCCGATGAGACATGGCAACGCCGTTACGGCGATTGCAAGGCCAAGACTGCTCTGCTGTTGGCACTGTTGCGTGAGCTAGGCGTCGAAGCCGAGGCGGTGCTGGTGAATAACAGTGGCACTGATGATGGCCTGGATCAGCGGCTGCCCAGCCCACGCATGTTCGATCACTGGTGGAAACAATAGAGCAAGGTGGCGAATCCCGCGCATTGAGTTATAAGGCAGAGGATGCTCGATGCTGATATGGCTTTTACAGCCCCTCGACCGGCCAGGCCGGAAATACTCAAAATCCACGGTCCGTTCAAGAATCTCAAGCGGATCACCATGACGGCTTTAGCATCTCAAGGTGGTCATTCAGGCTGAAAAGAGACTTCGGATCCATGGCAGATCGCCTCCAATGGCTACCTACTCAATGAATCACGAATGCCCTAAATCCGCCAGAGTTTTTGCGGGTATCCAGCTTATGTTCCCCTTCGTTGAAGGAACTTCCAACTTCGCCCCGCTAAAGGGCTACATATAACACGCTACGCTGCTCCACCCGTCATTCCCGCAAAGCGCGTTCGTGCAGGGGTCGTTTGAGACGGCATTATAAGCCGCCCCAAAAAATCAGTCGGCAAAATCAGCTACAAAAAGAGCGTAAAGGCTCTTCACTCCGGACATGTAATTCCCAAGCCTGAGATTTTCATTGGCTGCATGCTGATTATTGTCGGCGTTCACCAGTGGTATGAGCAGGATCGGAACCTTGAGCCCATCGGCAAGCGGTTTGGTGGGCACGCCGCCACCCATGATCGGAATGCGGACGGGATCCTGACCGAATGCGTCTGTGAAGGCAGACGCGGCCCATTTGCCGACGGCAGCGTCGAGCGGCGTCATGAGGGCAGGCATGCCGCCGCCTCCCTTGATCGCGGCGATCAGGGGGAACTTGCTCCGTTCTTCATCGGTCGGCTCGCCATCGACAAGATGATAGCCCTGGGCTTCCACCCATTTGCGGACAAGTGCGATCTGGCGTTCGGGCGGCGTGCCTGGCACAGTGCGGGAACTGACGCTGGCGGTTGCGAAGGCTGGAATGACGGACCGCCTGCTGCCAGGCTGCCCCGATATCATCGAGGTGATGTTGAATGTGGGATAGTTCATCGCCTCCTGATAATTGTCGCCAACCTTCTCATTGCGGGCGATGCCGATGCGCGCGCGAATGGCTGCCTCATCATCCGGGACGGCCGCCAATATCTTCTTCATGGCAGGACTCATGTCCACGCCGTCATAGAAGCCGGGAATGAGCACCCGGCCATCCATGTCGCGCATGGTCGAGAGAAGATGAGCAAGGGCAAAGCTGGGATCCGGCAGGAAATTTCCGAAATGCCCGCTATGAGCGTCGTTATTGCCGGCAAAGACGGTGAGGTCGAACCCCATGCCGCCGCGGTGACCGAAGACGAGCGTGGACTTGTTGCTGGGATGCATGGGGCCATCCAGCATGACGACGGCATCGGCCTTTAGCAGTTCCAGATTATTCTGGACGACGTCCTTGAGCGTGGGCGGCCCACCTTCTTCATGGGAATCGATGATGATCTTGATGTTGATCCCTGTGGCCTTGCCTTGGGCTTTGAGGGCGTCCATCGCGGCCATGAGCATCATGATAGGCGCCTTGTCATCGGCGGCCGACCGGGCGAACAGCCGCCACTCGGGATCGATAGCTCCGCCCTGAGCGATCTTCTCGATAGGGATGGGAGCAAGTTTCCCATCGGTCCCTCTCCGTTTTAGCACCGGCTGAAATGGATCGGGCTGATCCCAGTCTTTCGGGAATACCGCCTGGCCGTCCATATGGGCGTAGAAGAGCACGGTCTTGCGTTTGGGGGAGGCGCGGGGCGCCTGCGCAAAGACCATCGGCGTCTCGCCATCGGCAAGCTGCCGCGCTTCAAAACCATGCCGCTTGAAAGCCGCTTCGACCCAGTCGGCATTCTTGCGCATGTCCGCCGTCGACTTATGCATGACATTGGGGAGCTTCAGAAACTCCACGAATTCAGGCAGCGTGCGCGTGGCCGCGGCCTGTGTCGCATCGCTTTCCTTGGGCGTCAGCGCAAGGGCGGAGCAGGGAAGCGTTGCTGCGATGAGGCAGGTCGACCAGATTTTGCATGTTTTGAACATGGGGCTTCCCGTGCTGGATTTGGTCTGATCAGAAGGATTTGCGAATGGTTGCATACCAGTAGCGCCGCTGCGGCTGATAGAGCGATGCGAGATAGCCGCTGGTTGCAAGGGGCGGCCGCTCATTGGTGAAGTTGCGGGCGCCAAGCTGGATCGAGGTCGTGCCGCCGAGACCATCCTTCTTGAGCGTATATTGGACGTAGAGATTGCCGGTCAGTTGAGAATCCACGACATAGGGATTGGCGTTCGCGTCAAAGACCGTCGATTGCTCCACCGACCCGATATATTGGGTGAACAAGCCCACCTGCACCGGCCCCTTGTACCAGGTCAGCGTACCCGAATAGCGCCAGCGCGGATGACCGTCCTGCCGAACCAGATCGGCTGCACCGGTCACGCCGATTGCGCCATTGATCTCACCGCCGGCGATCGCGTCCAGCAGCGACTGCACCTGCGCCGAGGCGGATTGATAATATTTGATCAGCTTGGACGCATTGAAGCTCAGGGTGAAGCGCCCGGCCGGGGTTGTTGGAGACGCGTAGTTGAAACCGAAGTCTATGCCCTGCACGTCCAGCGGCAGAAGATTCTCGTAGCGGGAGTCCACATAGAGAATGTCGCCCGTCGGCGTGATGCCTGTGCCCGCATAGCGCGCGATATCGTCGGCCGTGGCCGCCGCTCGCACGACATTGGGGTTACTGGAGCCATTCACGCGCGCGAGATAGTCGAGCGCGATCTCGGTGGCATCCGAGAGGATGCCAACCGAACTCTTCTGCTTGATACGCCAGCGATCGACGGTCAGCGTCACCTTGCCAAGACCGCCGGGCAGCGGCGGGGTCAGCACGGCGCCAAGCGACCAGCTCGTCGACTCCTCCGGCTTGAGTTCGCTGTTGCCGTCGCGGCGCTGCTGCACGGCAAAGCTTCTTGTGCAGCCTGAGAAACTGCTGATCCGTCCGGCGCGCAGGTCCGCCTCGCACTGAACATAGTCGGTGCGGCTGTTGACGCCTTCCGACACCGGGGTGTTGATGACCTCCAAATTGGGGGCGCGGAAGCCGCCGGAGATGGAACCGCGAAGCCGGATCCCATCAAGCAGATCCCAGAAGCCGGCGAGCTTCGGCTTGGCCACGTCTCCGACGTCGCTGTAGTGTTCGTAACGGCCCGCGAGCTGGAATTCGAGCGCGTGGAACATCGGGATTTCCATTTCCGGCGTGAAGACCGGGACGGCGAGTTCCGCATAGGCGGAGAAGACCGTGCGCTTGCCATAGATGTCCGGACGATAGCTGGCGCCAAGAAGGTCGCTGGAATAGCTGACGCCAGTGACGGAATCCACGAACGGCGTTGACCCGTCCTGCAGGGCGTCGCGATCATCCTTGTAGGTTTCCCGACGAAATTCGATGCCGGCCGCGATGCCGATCGGTGCGCCCCAAAGGTCGATGAGCTGGGCGTTCGATACCTTGGCGTCCCACAGGGCAAGGGTCGTCTTGTTGCGACGGGTCGAGGTGACGATGAAGCTGTCGATCGTCGACTGGGCCGATGGCGTCGTATCCAGACCGCTTGGATTGGATGGATCGCCGCCGCTGAACGGATTATAAGCGTCAGCAGTCGTTCGGTTGATCGCCGCCTGGAGCAGGCTGTTGCTGATGGCATCTCCGGAGTCCTTGACTGTGGCTTCCGAATAGAGCGCTGCCGACTCCCAGTCCCAATTGCCCATCTCGCCTTTGAGGCCGCCGAGCAACCGGAACTGCTGGTTGGTCACGTTGACCTGGCGCATGCCTGCGTCGCGGATCGAGAGGTTCACCGTGGTAAGATTGAGACCCTCTGCCGGTGCATCGATGCCGGGCAGGCGATTGACGGAACCGACCGCGCCAAACGGGTTCCAGTAGGCGCTGGAGGATATGGTGATCGGTGTCGTGGCGAGCAGCGTGCCGGGCGTCGTATAACCCTTCGATTTTGCTCGGTAGTAGCCCAGTTCGCTGAAGAACTTGACGCTGTCGCTCAGCTCATAGTTGATGAACGAAAAGACATTGAAGCGCGTCGTCGACGGCGTTACCGTGATGTCCGGGAAAGACGCGCTGTTGTCCGCCCGGAGGTTGCGATCCGCAGCACCGGTTATGACTCCGTCATCGATACAGATGCCCGGAGCCGTGGACAGGTTGATCTGGCAGCCGGCATTGGTCTGTGGCTGGATGTGAAAGACGCCGGCTGCGCTAGTAACCAGCGTGCCATTGCTACGCACGGCCAAACCATTTTGCGTACGGAATGCGCCCCAGGACGAACTGGTCGAACGGGTGTCGAAGGCCGTGTTCCCCTCGAAGGCCGTACCTTCGACAAAGGATCGCAGATCATTGGTCGCGGTATAGTCCTGGTCGCCGACTTCCAGCGCCGTCCTGCGCGTGAAATTGGCCATAAGGCTGATATTGCCACGGCCGCCAGAAAAGTCTGATCCATATTTGCCGTTAAACTGGAATTCGCGCATGCCCGTGCCTTCAGCGCCGCCGTAGGTCGCGTCCAGCGAGAGGCCGGTATAATCAGTCGACAGGACATTGTTGACCACGCCGGCAACAGCATCGGACCCATAAAGCGCCGCAGCGCCATCGCGCAGAACTTCCACCCGTTCCAGGCCACCAACGGGGACCGCGTTGACATTATAGGTCAGCACTGGCGTACCATTGCTGGTCTGCGAGGTCGGGTGCAGCACCATCCGCCTCCCGTTCAGGAGAACGAGGGTGTTGCCCTGTTCAAGGCCACGCAGGCTGACCGAAGCCACATCGCCCCGCGCGGCGTTGGGGCTGCCGCCGCCGAGTGTCTGCTCGTTGAATGTCATGTCGCTTGCCTGGGGCAGCGTACGAAACAGGTCGTTCGCGGACACAGCGCCCATGGCGGCTATGTCTTCCTTGCCCACGACAGATACCGGCAGGGCGCCCGTCGTCTTCGCGCCGCGGATCTGGCTACCCACAACCACGATCTCGTCTACCGGTGGGGGCGGCGCCTCAGCCGCCTTGGGAATCATTCCTGCCGCCGGTTGCAACGCGGCGAGCTGGACCGGTCTGGCGAGCGTGAAGCGCGAGATTGCCATTGCTTCACCCTTGCGGGCGGTAAGCGCGATGACCCTGCCTCGGATCGACGCTATCCGCAGCGGCGTGTCGCTCAGCAGGAGATTGAGGGCGTCCTCGGCGGAAAGGGAGCCCGACAGTGGCTTCGACCTCAGATCCGCGACGCTTCGTGAAGGGAAGAGCAGTCGATAGCCCGATTGCTTCGCAAATAGTTGCAGGGCACCCGATACCGATTGCGAGGGAATGTTAAAGCGGTGGTCTTCGGCATTCGCCTGAACTGTGGAACAGGCGAGTGAAACGAAAGCGCAGGTCGCAAGCAAAGAATGCGAAAAAGCGAGTGAACGGCGTCGCATGGAATGTGATCCCCCTGTTTCACCTCTCCATCTGTTGTCGTTCTTTTTGCTCTCCCCTATTCTGACGGATGGCCTGCCGGCTCCCCCTACAAGCCGTGTCTAAAATTATTGAATTTTTGTGACTGGACATCTGCCTGCGCAATCGCTTCCTTCGTGGACAGGAGGGGATCGGCTTTCCGAGGGGGAAGAAACGTGGGCGATCCATCAGAAAAGATCCGATGGTTTCAGGAAGTGATCCTGCCCTGCCAGGGGCTGGTGCGCGGCCGGCTGCGCAGGATCCTGCCTCAACATGTTGATCTCGACGACATTCTCGCTGAAGTTCTCACACGCGCTTACGCCGTCGATGATTGGCGACAGATCCGTAATGGCCTTGCGTTCATGCATCGGATCGCACGCAACCTGCTGGTCGACCAGGCCCGCAGGGATGCCATCGTCTCCTTTGACTATATGGCCGATCTGGAAGAACTGGGCCGAACGGTCAGTTACGATGGCATGCTCAATGCGCGTGACGAGTTGAGGCGACTGGAAAAGCTTGTGAAAACGCTGCCCGCACGGCAGAAGCGCGCATTCATTCTTAGAAGGGTTGAAGGATATTCCATAGCGGATGTGGCAGCGGAGATGGGTTTGTCCGTCTCTACAGTAGAGAACCATTTGAGCCGGGCGCTTGCTTATATTGCCCGTGGAACAATGGACAGCGAAGATCATGACGTCGAACAATTTTCAACCGGACAAAGTGCAGCGCAAGGCGATCGAGGCCGAAGCCGCACGTTTGGTCGTCCTGCTTGAAAACAGTACCGATCCCGCCGATCGTGATGCCGCTCATCGCTGGATAGCAAGCCATCCCTACCATGCTGTCGCCTATGCATCCGCCGCCGATATCTGGAAGAAAGGCGAACGCATTCGTCTCCGGGCTGACGAACAAGGCTTGAGCGACGAAGACTCGATCGCGGATGGTGGCGAGGGGCCACTTCAAGCGAGCGGCGTACCTGCTGTTGCTCGTGCCTCCGCCATGTCCCGTCGCGCGGCTACGACTGCCATGCTCAGTACCGCGGCGGCAGCTGTTGCCGGTATTGGAATTGCCCGACATTTCGCGCTTTTTGGTGACCATCGCAGCACGAAGAAGGGGCAACGCGAGATCGCCCGCCTGATGGACGGTTCTTCCATCTCCATGAACGGAGACACCAGCCTCGATGTCCTGATGGACGGAAACAGCCGCAAGGTCCGACTGCTGCGGGGTGAAGCCATGTTCGACGTTGCCAGGGATGAGAAGCGCCCCTTCTTCGTCGACCTTGGCGACAGTGAAATCAGGGTGCTCGGCACCAAGTTCAATATCCGGCGCAAGGAAGGGGCGACGGAGTTGGCGGTTACCGAAGGGGTCGTGCTGGTGACAAATAACGGCGCTGCGCCGGTCAACGTCCATGCCGGTTCATCGGCGCTCATTCAGCCCGGCATTGCCACGACGCTCATCCAGGATCGTGCACTCGTACAACAGCGCGTGGCATGGACCGAAGGCTTTCTGGAATTTGAGGACAAGCCCCTCGATGAGGTTGTCGAGGAATTCAACAGATACCGGAAGAGCCCGCTGGTGATAGGAGATCCCCGGATCGCGGGAACTCTGATTACGGGACGGTTCGGGCTCGGAGAAAGCGATGAATTCGTTCTGGCCCTGGAGAGCAGTTTCGACATCAAGGCTTCGGAAGGAGGCAACGGATCAGTTGTTCTGGTGCAAGCGAATTAACCCTTTGCAGAATGCCCGCTATGCGGATGTCGTATTTTTTACTGCGAAGGTCTGATTTGGATCGACTGCCGCCGAGATATCAGACAGTCCACACCAAGCGCGCGAAAATCGGGAGCTGGCCACGTTTATGATTCAGGCGGCTGTAGCTCCCACTTCATATGTCTACCTGCATAAGGTTACGACATAGGTGTTCCTGCGAACCCGAGACCACCTTTGTTGCAATTGGACCATCTTCCATTCAGTAACCTTTTGCCCATATGTACCCAATGGACAGTTGGCACTTGTGATGGTAAAAATTCCTGAGCTTCAAGGTTTTTTGGTGTATTATCAGCACCTTGTCAAGATTGCCGGGTGACCGTAGGTCACCAAGGCTCCCCGTTCAGGGGAGTTTTTACGTTTTTCCAAGCACTTGCCGGTTCTTGAGCGAAAATCGCTGCTTGGACGCATTTCCACTCCTTGGCTATCAATCTGAAATAAAGCCTTTTTCTATCCTTCCTCAGTTCGAATCCGGTAGGGTGTGTGGCTTGATCTCGCCCCTTCTCTGCCGCTCACAAGTAAGCGTGGGCTGCAGGCCGCAGATCAGGCGGCTTGGGCGATCGGTTGCTGATCTTGCCGTCAGTTCCAGGGCATGAGTTCATCTCAGCGGGCAGCGGGCCAGCCGCCAGCGATCTTGGCGATGACATCGGCGATATAGGCCTGCGGTTCGAGGCCATTGAGCTTTGCGGTCTCGATGACGGAGTAGATGGCAGCGGCGCGATCGCCGCCTGCCTTTGAGCCGGCGAACAGTCAGTTTTTACGGCCCAGGGCCACACAGCGCATGGCGCGCTCCGCGATGTTGTTGTCGATCTCCAAGCGCCCATCGTCGAGGAAGCGCGTAAGCGCGACCCAGCGTTTGCGGCCATATGCCATTCCCCGACGTATTGAAGTTGCCCCGTGCTACCCTGGGTGAGTGCGTCCATGATTGGACGAAGGTTAGGGCGCCACGGATGGCTTTCGCTCCCGCTTTCGCAATTGGGCCGCCGATTGCACCGGCTGTACGCATCAGATCGCTGAGATGGCTTTGGCTCAGACCATCGAAAGCAAGGTGGAGCGGGCCTATCGGCGCGGCGATCTTTTCGACAAGCGGCGGCGGCTCATGGACGACTGGGCGGCCTATTGCTGCAGCGGAGGCGCGGATGGAGGCAACGTGACACCGATCCGCGCACATAGTTCCATCTGAACCTCACGGGCAGCTTGGCACCAATGCTGGATAGGGAGTAACAGTGCTTCGCTGCCCATTCCCAGAAAGGATCGCCATGCCATTTTCCCGACGGTTCGTTGCATTCACCAGCGTCCTCTTGTCCGCGTGCGCGCTCGCCGGGACAAAACCGTCTGCTTCCAATTCAACTTCCGCGCTTGCTACCGCCGCGCGCACCCAGGATGCGCGCGCGCTTTCTTATGTCGAAAAGGAATGTAGCGGTTGTCATGCACTGCGACCGGGAGTTGAGCCGCCCAATCCGCAGGCGCCCAGCTTTGTGACGGTAGCGAATGGCATGGGCTTCACAGAGGAGAAGCTGCGCGAGTTCTTTCAGGACGGACACGATGACCCGATGGCGATGTCGATCCACCTCACCGAGGACGAGGCTAATATGGCCGCAGCTTACATTATGTCACTTCGCTCGCCCCGCTGATATTACGCGACGGCTTGCCAAAATTGGCTGAACTTGGCGCTTCAGGCGAAGCTGGGTAATAGATCCGCGACCTACTGACAAAATTTACAAAACCGTCATAACATTTAGCGAAGCTAGGCGGGCAGCGCCAGGTGCTTTCTCAACGTTTTCCCCGTGGCCAGTAACGGCCATAGGAGAAATACGATGGGAATGTCTGAATATGACCCCGGCGCTAATGATCGCGTGGCATGGAACGCAGGGCGGAAAGTCGGAGCCAAGCGTCCGTTGAAGCCGCGGCAAGTCTGGGCGATCCGCTTTTTTCTCGACCAGCACCGTCGCGTTCGAGATCGCGCCTGTTCGTCCTGGCGATCGACAGCAAGCTGCGCGGTTGTGACGTGGTCAAGATCAAAATCGGCGAGCTAGTACTGGGCGGACAGATCCGAACACGTGCTACCGTGATCCAGCAGAAAACAGGCCGACCTGTGCAGTTCGAACTTACGGCGGATGCCCGTCACAGCCTTCTGGCATGGCTGGACCGTCGAGGGGTTACCCTCGACGATTTCGCCTTTCCCAGTCGCATCGACCACGCAGCTCATCTGAGCACCCGTCAGTATGCGCGTTTGGTCGATGAGTGGGTGACTGGCATAGGCTTCGCCAAGAAGTATATGGCACACACACGCTCCGGCGTACAAAGGCGTCGATCATCTACACATTCGGGTAGATAAGCCGCAAGGCGCGCTTATTGTGGAATGTGGCGCCGGCACCACCGAAGTGGCGGTCCTGTCATTGGGAGGAATTTGTCTCACGCGTTCGGTCCGTGCGGGAGGGGCAGCCCTCGATCAAGCGATCGCGGATCATATGCATTTCCGACACAAGATTTCGATCGGCCGCCAGGGCGCCGAACGCATCAAGAGGGATTACGCCGCCCAGATTGGCGAGGGACGGCGCGAGGGCGAGTTGATCGAAGTAAAAGGCCGAAGTCTTATCTCGATGAGACCCCACTCACGGCATATTGCGTCCACGAAGTTGGACCGTGTTGTGGAAAAGCACGCAACGCAGATTATTGAGGTCATACGCGTGGTTCTCAACAAGACACCGCCGGAACTCAGTCATGATCTGCATGCGAAGGGGATACTCCTCACCGGCGGCAGTGCGATGATGCTGCGTTTGCGGCAGATGATAGAAGGTGGCACCGGCTTGCCAGTGATCGTCGCTGAGGGCCCGGCGCTCTGCGTGGCTCAGGGCCTTCACCACATTCTTCAAGGGCAAGGAACGCGCGCGCGATCGATCCGCTGATCGACCAGTCACGTCTTGCCGCGTGTTCGAGCATTATCGGGTAAGCCGTCAGGTGCTCCGATCTCCTCTCGCGCCTAGATGACGCCCATTGCCTGCATCGCTTCGGCTACCCGGACAAAGCCCGTCACATTGGCTCCCAGCACATAATTCCCAGGCGCGCCGTAGGCTTCAGCCGTTTCCGCGCAACTGTCATGGATTCGGCGCATGATGACGGCCAGGCGGGCCTCGGTTTCCTCGAAAGTCCAGCTGTCGCGCGATGCGTTCTGCTGCATCTCCAGTGCCGAAGTGGCGACGCCGCCGGCATTCGCGGCCTTCGCCGGGCCAAAGAGGATGCCCTCGCTCTGAAACATGCGCACGGCCTCTGGCGTGCAGGGCATATTCGCGCCTTCGGCCACGGCGAGGATGCCATTGCGGATCAGCGCCGACGCGTCATTGCCGTTCAACTCGTTCTGCGTGGCCGATGGCACCGCTACATCGCACGGAATTTCCCAGACGGAACCGGCTTCAGAGAAATAGGCACCCGTGCCCTTCAGGCGAGGATACTCCGCTATTCGCTCGCGCCGCACCAGCTTGATTTCCTTTAACAGGTCGAGGTCGATCCCTCTCTCATCGACAATGAAACCGGAAGAGTCCGAGCAAGCGACGACTTTGCCGCCGAACTCGTCCACCTTCTCAATGGCGAAGATCGCGACATTGCCCGATCCGGAGACGACGACCCGCTTTCCTTCAAGGCTCTCGCTCTTCGTCCTCAGCATCTGGTCAAGGAAATAGACGGTGCCATAGCCTGTCGCCTCGGTGCGGGCTCGCGATCCGCCATAAATCAGTCCCTTGCCCGTCAGGACGCCGGCTTCATAGCGGTTAGTGAGGCGCTTATACTGGCCAAACAAATAGCCGACCTCGCGCGCGCCTACACCGATGTCGCCGGCAGGAACGTCAGTATATTCGCCCAGATGTCGATACAGTTCGGTCATCAACGATTGGCAGAACCGCATGACCTCGCCGTCCGAGCGGCCACGCGGATTGAAGTCTGAGCCGCCCTTGCCACCGCCGATCGGCATACCGGTCAGCGCATTCTTGAAGGTCTGTTCAAAGCCGAGGAACTTGATGATCCCGACATTGACCGACGGATGAAAGCGCAAGCCGCCCTTATATGGACCTAGTGCGGAATTGAATTGAACGCGAAAGCCCCGATTGATCTGAATCTGCCCCTTGTCATCGACCCAGGGAACGCGAAAGATGATCTGCCTCTCGGGTTCGCAGATTCGCTCGATCAGTGCGTTGTCCAGATACTCCGGGTGCTTCGCGATGACTGCACCCAGGCTTTCGAGAACTTCTTCGACCGCCTGATGAAATTCGGTCTCTCCCGCATTCCGTCGCAGCACATCTTCATAGATGGGAAGTAGCTTTTCATCGATGCGAGGCAAAAGAGATCTCCTATTTTTGATGGCGAGGAATGGGCCGGCTGCCCCTCATATATGGGCAGCCGAAGTGCTATGCCGGTATCGCTATGCCCGGCGGGGCTGCGTGACTTTCCGGATATTGAGTGGCCGCCTGCGCCCGTCACGGTCCGGCCAGTCAATGGCATGCCCCTCGCTAATGCCAATCAGTCCTGCACCCACGGGCGTCAAGATCGATATGCGTCCTGCTGAGATGTCCGCGTCTGCGGGATAAACAAGTTGTACCGTGCGCATCGTCCCGCTCCCGGCGTCCTCGAATTCGACCAGCGAACGCATTGTGATGACGTCGGTCGGAAGCCGATCAGCCGTGAAGATGGAGGCTCGGGCAATTTCTTCCAACAGGAGCTCGCCGGTTTGCGCGGCGTGTCCAGAGGCGCTCAGGGCAAGGTTGGTCAGAATATCGGCTTCGGTATCGATAAGGCGGACGGGGGGACGCTTCGTCTTCGTGCGGCTGTTCATGGCGCTGGCTTTCGAAAGGGGAGGGAGTCGCCCGCCTGCACGGTGGCCGACCTCGTTCCATCAATCTGCCCCGAGTTCGAGGCGTGCGCGCCAGAACCCGGGGCTATATGCCCGCGAGGAGCTGTCCTCCCTGGTAGCGATAGTGCGTAAAGTCAGCCGGCAAATGCATGGACAGAACGTTGGCAGACCGCCAGCTGTGAGTCAAATGCTGGCAGCCTGATCAATTTGCCTGGCTGTGGATATCAGCCGGGCTTCCCTTGGATAGCAGCAAATCATGCTTTCCTCTCTCAAGCCATCGTTCCGGAATCGGCCAATCGTAGTCGAACGATAGTGTCTGGACATATCCAGGATCGTCCGCCATCATGCTATTGAAATGGTGTTTTTACGACCAGCAGAGATGCCCGTGGGAACGGGTGTGGGAAAGCTTCAGTTAACGTGAACGGAAAGCCTGGATATCTGCCGTTTTAATAGCGGTTATTAATCCCTCCCGCTCCGCCATAAAATGAATATTGTACTAGGTTTTGCCGCTTCGGCGTGATGTATTGCCATAAGGCTCCACAAAAGTTGCCGCGGTGGAAGGCCGGGCGCGGCGCATCGTCTCAGAAGGGGAGAATATGGTTCGCGCGAGGATTGGAGGTCTACGGCCTGACGATCAACAGATCGAAACCAGCCGGGAGCGCTCATTTCCGGATGGCTTCCGGCGAGGAGTATCTTGCCTCCATCTCATTGCTAGCCAGCGACCCGCGCATCTTGCAAGCGAACCCTCTTCCGTTCTCGCGCTACATAGATGAGCGCCCGGAAGAGCAACCGGTCGTCTTCACCACCTATAATGCTCCAGCAATCCTAAGCCGCGCTCCTCTTCCGTTGGGAGACCGGGCTCGCCGTTGAGCGCGGCTTACCGGGAACGACGCGGTGGCAACCAGCGAAGCCATGGTCACGCTCAAGACCCTGCTGGTTAAGGGAGGCTTGACCCACGGCACCGCCGGCTACTTCGATGTCTATCAGCTATCGTCATCGATCATGCCGATGATTGGAAAGATATGCCGGATCTGGCTCCGGTGGATGGAGCCGGTCACCCGGTCCCGATATTGGGTCAGCCCGATCAGGTTGCGGTCGCGCGCGGTCAGGCGACCTATTGTCCACAGCGACCGTTCAGTGTCGTCGCGTAACTGCACCAGGACATCGGCTTCGATTGGGGCTGGCTTGATCCGGTCCAGAATCACCCGCTCGCCGGCGCGGAACCGCGGCTCCATTGCCTCACCGGGAATATAGATGGCAAAATAGCGGTCCGGATCGCTCAATCCGAAGGGCATGGTCATATGCGCGGCCGGTCGGGAAAGATCGCCTTCCCAAACCTCCAGATCGTTCGCCAGCACTACATCCCCTTGCTCGGGAAATAGTAGGGCCGCGGCATAGACCGGAATCAACCGGGGGCTGGGCATGGCGAAGGGGTGGGCGCGCTCCTTCAACATCGCCGACGGCGCAGGCGCAGCGGAGAGTTCAGAAGGCATTTTGGCCTCACACATGGAAAACGGTTCGGGGAAAGCTTCCCGCAGCTTTGCAATGCTCCGCACCGAAAGCGAATAGCCTACGGTGGGCGTAGGATAGATACGGGTGAGCGTAGAAGGCGCCAAGCCCGATCGGCGGGCGATCTCCGTGGCAGAAAAGCCCGTCTCCTCGACAAGGCAGCCGATGAGATCTCGGGCTCTCCGCTGGTCCCTTCCATAATCAAAAGACATATCTATGCGCCTACGCTGGGCACTTGGATTGTGCGACCGATCAGTAAGCAACCCTGTGCGCAGGCCCCCGCGAACATGTTGCACGAGCGCATTATGTGCCGGTGCGCACGCGATCGCAAATCCTCGATCACGATGTTGTACAAACATATGATTTGCGCGCGATTTTTATTTGCCCCCCATCTAAGCTATTGGTTTTGTTCGATTATTGTCCTTATCATCGAGCAATGCGCGCTTTTGCGCATATTATCGCAAAAACATTTGCGGTATAATGACGTTACGCATAGATGATTTGCGCAACGTTGCACATACTTACGCAAATGGGTGGTGTGCGGCGGGCGGGGGATCAGAGGGCATAAGTGCAATCTAAAATTTGCTGCCCGATGGCCGCAACAGGGTGTCGCTTCGGTCATCCTGACCCCCTGCGCGATCCGCTTCGTGGCTTTGCACGATGATTAGGGGAAAGAAGAATGAGTAAGAGTTCGAAGTTCAACAGGATGCTGATGTTGTCAGCCTCCATCCCGGCGGCTGCGCTGATCGCCAACGCCGGTGGAGCTTGGGCGGCCCCCGCTACGGTGAACGTGCCGAGCGGTGCCGGCGCCAGCGCGACGGTCAACGCCGACATCGCCACGGCCATCACGACGCCCGCCAACCCCGATGTAACGGTCACGATCGCGAGCGGCGCGGATATCAGCGGCGCAAGCGTCGGCTATGATTTCGTCGCAGGTGGCTTCGCTGCCGGCGAAGGCGATGGCGCGGTCATCGTCAACAACGACGGGAATGTCACCGGCCTGAACTTCGGCGGCGTGGGCTCGGCGACGGCTACCGCCAATAGCTTCACGGCGACCAACAACGGCGAAGTCGCGGGCAGCGTCAATGCTTCCAACTTCGGCGGCGCCGTTTCCGTCACCAACAACAATCTGGTCGGCAGCAGCATCAATGGCTCGGCATTCGGCAGTGTAACGCTTACCAATGGGGTAGCGGGTCAGGTCGATGGTAGCCTGATCGGCCAGGGCTTGGGCGACGGGACGGTCCAGATCACCAATGACGGGAATGTCGATGGCAACCTTCTAGGGTCGGCCTCTACCGGCGCGGTCAACATCTCCAACAGCGGCACCGTGGCGGGCGACGCCAACGGCTCGACCAGCGAAGGCGCGATCTCGATTTCGAACGCCAGCGGCGCGCGCATCAACGGCGGTGTCTCGGCAAACTCGGACCGGGGCGCGATCACCATCGCGAACAACGGCCAGGTGCTGGGTCAGACCGACGCATTCAGCCAGGACACACTGTTCTCTTCGACCGCGCCGACGACCACGGTTTCGGGCACCACCACGACCACCCAGTCCAGCTTCTCCAGCCAGACGGTTGGCGGCGACATCGACGGCACCTATGCCGGCATCAACGGATCGCTGAACTTCAACGCGGGCAATGACGGCAGCGTCAGCCAGTTCACCGGCGGCAACAGCAGCGCGACGATCAGCGGCGCCATCCATGGTGACGTTTCATCCGCGGCTCAGGGTTCCGCAACCACCGGCCAGAATGTCTCGACAACCACTGACTCGCGTGACGCGGGCGGCACTGGCTCTGTGGTGTTCACCAGCACCAACACGCAGCTGAGCGAGGCTACGGGCGGCACCAGCGTCGTGAACATCAGCGGCACCGTCGCGCCGGGCGATTCCGGACGCAATGGCAATGTCAGTTCGTTCGGCAATGCGGGCAGCGCGGTCACCCTCGATGGTGGCAAGGTGTCGGGCGATGTGTCCTCCACCAGCCAAGGCAGCGCCAGCAGCCTGACCTTCGCGTCTGACGTCACCGATGATTATGATGCGGGCGTCTTCCAGGGCTCAACCTCGAGCAGCAGCGTCGAATTCACCCAGCGCCAGGCAGGCGGCGACGCCTCCGTCACGCTTCAGGGAGCCAGCCTTGTCGGCGGGGATGTCAACGTCAATGGTGTGACCTCGGCGACCGCGTCGGTCGGTTCGGCCGCGATGGTGGAAGGCTCTGTGTCCGCTAATGCGTTTGTCCCGGGCGACCAGTCCTTCGTTTTCGCCAGCACCAGCACCACCGACGCTTCGGGCGACGGCACGGCCGTCAACTCGACGCTTTCGACCACGGCGGCTGCGACCAACGCAGGCAATGCGACACTCACCAGCGCCGGCCGCATTGAGGGCGACGCATTTGTCGGTGCCAGCTATGGCAATGCCAGCGCGACCGTCACGGGCACCGTAGGCGGATCGGTCAACGCGTTCGTCGGCGGCACTATCGGCAGCACCGAAACGATCTCGGAATTCGCGATCAATGGCGGCGTCGGCAGCCAGACAACAGCGACTTTCCGCGATAGCTTCGAAGAAGTAGGTGGCACGGCAAACGTCGTGATCGACACGGCCGCCGCGCTGCAGGGCAAGGGCGTGCCAAGTGTGGCAGGTAGCGTCAACGCCGAAGGCATTGGCGGCGCTTCGATCACCATCGGCCAGGGCAGCGTCATCGGCGATGCCAATCTGGGTTCAGGCGGCAACCTGTCCGCGAGCAGCCTTGGTGAAAGCAACTCGGAAGAAACCGTCACCACTTTCGCAGCCAATGGCCTGACGCCGGTCAGCCAGGTGTCCACCTTCACCGAGACGCCGGTCGGCGGCGCTGCTTCGGTCACCAACAACGGCACCGCCATTGGCGATGTCGAAGTGGAGGGCCTGACCTCCGCCTCGCTGGTCAACACCGGCCTGCTGGGTTCGGGTGGCAACCTGTTCAGCGTTTCGTCTCTGGACTCTGACGTGGGCATCACAATCACCGACACGAACCCGACCGATGCGGGTTCGCGCACGATCGTCGCTACGGTCAATGCTTCGCCGGTCGGTGGCAATGCCAGCTTCACCAACAGCGGTGTGGCCCTGGGCGATGTGGAACTCGCCGGTGTCACCGGCGCGGTCACCAACAATGGCGTCCTTGCAGGAACGACCACGATCGGCGCAGCGCAGTTCAGCGGCTCGGCCACGGTCAACGCGGCGATCAACACCACCGACGTCAGCGTCGATCCGGTGCTAGCGACCCAGACCTACACGGTCGACCAGAATGGCGTGTCACGCGGCTTCGTCGTGACGGGCGCCGCTATCTCGCAGGATGAGGTCACCTCGGCCCTGGCCTCGCAGCTGTCACCGCTGGTGCCGCTCGATGCCTCGCTGGTCGATCCGGCGGCGTTCAACCTGACCGTTAACGGGCAGGCAGCCGTCAAAACCGCCGACATCAACGCGACTGTCAACCTCAGCAACGGCTCGATTACGCTTGGCGATATCGACGCCCAACGCGATGACAGCGGTGCTTACCTGACCAACACCACCGTCAACCTGAACGGCAGCGGCTTCCTGGGCGCGAGCGAGTTCAAGCCGACGGCTCCGACGGTTGCGAACTACAGCCCCGTGGCCGAACTGACCGAAGAGGCCGAAGGACTGTTCTCTCCGACCGGCGTCCGCGTGCTGGGCGTCAACGAGTTGAACAAGACCGGCACCGGCACCTTCGTCGTCACCGGGTCCGAATATGTCGCGGCCGAAGGAGCGACCCCGGCAGCCTGGACGATCGATGCCAACAACTTCAACGTGAAGGCGGGTGAGGTTCAGCTGGACGTAGTGGGTTCGGACGATGCCGTCTTCGGTATCAAGGGCAACATCAACAATGATGCCACCCTGGTGCTGGGCCGTCGTGCGCCGACCTTCATCCAGTCGGTCGGCAACAGCATCGTCACTCCGGGTCCGGAAGCGATCAAGGGCGTCGAAGTTCATCAGCAGGGCAACTACAGCCAGAGCGCCAGCGGCACGACGGTGGTAGGCGTCAATCCCTCGCTGGTCCGCTTCGGCAATCTGTCGGTCAACAATGGCGGCTCGTCGCCTGAAGTGCTGGGCCCGATCACCGGCGGCGTGAGCGTTCCCTACTTCACCACTCCAACCAATGCCGGCGTCTTCTCGACCCCGTCTTCGGTCACGGTGGACGGCAACCTGAACCTGGCCGGAAAGGTCGCGGTGACGGCGTCGAAGGACAGCCTCTATTCGACGGGCGATGGCTATACGCTCTTCACCTACACCGGCACCGGCGATGTAACGGCGACGGCGGAAAGCGCGCTCGGCTCGCAGTTTGTCAGCTTCGGCCTGAATCATGACACGACCGCCAAGACCGTGGCGATCGAAGCGATCCGCAAGAGCTACGCCACCGGCGCGACAAATCCCAACGCTGCCTCGGCTGCGGTGGGCCTGGACAGCGCTCTGGCCGATGTCATCGCCCGAGTGAAAACCGATGCCGCTGGCGGCAACGGCTTTGCGACGGTGACCGAGATCGCCAATGCTCAGGATATCGCCAACATCGCGGCGGGTCTCGACTGGCGCATGAACAGTGCACAGGCAGCGCAGGTCTTCAACGAGCTTTCCTCGGCGGAGATCTACGGTTCGCTTGCGGCTGTTGATCAGAATGCGGTCTTCAACACCACCGTCAACCGTCTGGCTGCTCGCCGCGGCTATGGCGAGGCGCTGGGCACGCAGATCTGGTTCAACCCCTCGGCGAACTTTGCCAAGACGGGCGGCACCAAGTCGGGCGCGTCGAAGATCAAGACCAACAGCTATGGCGGGGCCTTCGGTATCGACGTTGCATATCAGGCGAATGGCGCGTTCGGCATCGGCTTCGGCTACGGCCAGCATGATGTAACCGCCCAAGGCTCGCCGGAAGAAGCACAGGTTCGCACATACACCATCGGTGCCTATGCGACCCAAGGTTTCGGCCCCTTCTACGGCAGCTTCCAGTTCGCCTACGGCTTTTCGAAGTTTGAAGTCGAGCGGGACCTGACCCTGCTGGCTCGCACCATTGAAGGCGACTTCAAGGGCAAGCAGTTGGACGCGAGCATCGAGCTGGGCTACGATGTGGCTGCAGGCGGCAACCTGGTCATGACGCCCTACGGCAAGTTAGCACTGCGTCGCTGGTCGATGAACGGCTTCACCGAAGAAGGCGGCGCGGGTATCGGCCTGCGTTTCGACAACGCGTCGAAGACCGTCTTCTCACCCGTGCTCGGTGTGAAGGCAGGCGCTCTACTGGGTGATGCGGACGGAGTCGCTTACCGCCCCTATGCCAAGGTGCAGTACAGCTTCCAGGGCAATATCGGCAGCGATCGGACGGCCCAGTATATGGGCGGCGGCAACACCTTCCGTCTGAAGGGTGTGGATCCAGACGGCCACGGACTGGTCGAACTGGGCATCGACGCCTCGATCAACAAACGGGTCAATCTGTTCCTGTCCGGCGGCTATGGCTTCGGTGGGCACAACTCGGTTGGCCAGGTTCGCAGTGGCATTAGCTTCGGCTTCTGACACCACTCGGAACTGAATGGAGGGGCGCGTCGATTACGGCGCGCCCTTTCTTTCGAATTCCGATGTTCCCTCCGGCAGGGCGCGAGACCGATTGATGGGTAAGCTCTAATTCAAGAGCGTGACGATGAGTTCAATCATCACTGAGGAAAGTCGAGAGGATGACACGTCATTGTGGTGAAACAGCGTTCGTTGGCCGATCAAACAGAGATACCCGGGCTCGATCAGTCTCTCCGCCCTTCGCACCGATCCTCTAACGTGTCTGGCGGGTCCAAATTTGTCGCGCGGTCCATCCATTTGCGATCATGCAGATCTCAACTCAGAATCAACAGGCAACAAGAAAGTGACCAATCCTGGACCGGACACACCACTGCACAGGACGCTTGCGCGGCTCATCATCGAAAGACTGACGCATTACGGTGTACAGATTCTCACCAACGAAAGCGGAGCGATATGCTTTTTCGTCCCATCTCCCGGGTATATCGATCGTCCATGGACAGCAGGCGAATATGCGCAGGGCATGGAAGAAGGCGCGATACGCGAACTACAGCAGATCGCAAGATCATCTCCTGTACTTATACGTGCCATAATCGAAGAAGTGTCTTCTTCGGTTTGATCCAACCACGATCGACTTTTTTATATACCATGCATTACGGTCAAGATCATAGGAGTGTTTTGTAGAATAGCATATATTCGTCGGTGTCCGATCCGCGAAGGGAAGACTGCGGATGATCATCGTTTATTTCAGATTGGGCGGAGCCGAAGGGCTGGAAGATGTGGACGAGTTTGCCGATCAAGTTCCAGAGGCCGCTGACGTTGCGCTCGCCAACCTTCTGGAGCATGGCCTTGAGGCGTGGGAACGCTTTCTCGATCGGGTTGAAGTCCGGGCTTTAGGGCGGCAGGAAGCGTAGCGTTGCACCCGCAGCCTCGATGCTTTCTCGCACCGCTTCCCGCTTGTGGCTGGACAGGTTGTCCATGATCACAGTGCCGCCGGGTCGAAGTTCAAGCACGAGCACATGGGCAACATAGGCTTCGAACCAGGCGCGGTTGATCGGACCGTCGAGCACCATCGGCGCGACCATGCCCGTCAAGCGCAGTCCCGCCACCAGCGTTGTGGTTTTCGATGTCCGTGCGGGAAGCCCATCCGCAGCCGCTCGCCTTTCGGACACCGACCGTGGCTGCGGATCATGCTGGTCGCCGCCCAGGTCTCGTCGATGAAGACCAGGGGCTCCGGCTGCAGATCGAGTTGGCCGTCGAACCAGTCCCGACGCTGCTTCAGGATGTCGGGCCGGTCCTGCTCAATTGCATGGCCCGTCCTTTTTGCGCGTCAGACCGCGCCGCACGAAGAAGCGATGCAACCCGGCGACGGAAACGGTCAGGCCCCTTTCAGCCAGCGCCAGGCGCAGTTCCTCAAGCGTGATATCCTTGTGCGTTTCCCAAATGGTCAGAATGTCCGCGGCACGCTCTTCGACCCGGCGCGAGCGCATGTCGCCGCCCTGCCGCTTCGGGGCAAAGTCACCCGTCTCGCGCTGCTGCTTGCGCCAGCGGATGGCCGTCGACGGTGCAACACCAAACCGGGTTGCGGCAGCACGGCAACTCGATCCGCCATCCACCACCGCCAAAAGCCGAGAGCGCAAATCCATCGAAAGAACCATCCATACCGGCCTCCTTCACCAGCACGAATTGTGAATCAGAAATTTGCCCCGACGGAAATCCCCATCGATTCACGGCGGTCGAAAAACGCTCTAATGGTCGTCCCCTTGCCCTGAGGCTGACTGGCGACGCTTCCGACAATCACGCAATGCCGGGGCCTACCTCGGCCTCGTGCCCCGACGCCATCAGTCGGGCGAGCTCGACTGGACAGGCCGGATCACCAAGCAGGGCGACGGGACCGTGCGCAAGTTGCTCTACGAAGCGGCCAACTCGATCCTCACCCGGAGCCTGGAAACCCTCGCCCTGAAGACATGGGCCATGAAGATCGCCAAGCGCCGAGGCCTTAAGAAGGCCTGCGCCGCTCTTGCCCGCCGCCTCGCGGTCATCATGCATGCCATGCTAGGTGATGGCACTTTGTTCCAAGCATGAGATAGGTAAAACCTGTTTGCCAGCGGTGAAGCGTCAAAGCTGATCCGAGGGCGGTGTGCCGCGAGGGAACGCAGGGACGAACGATCTGCGAAGGTTACCGGATGGGCCCACAAGCCCGCGTCGAGTCAATGCAACGTTCGCCTCTGTGAGATCCGATACAGCACGACCGGCCTCCGGCTCGGCCAGTGCGGACAGATCCATGAAACCCTCAAGGAATCACACCGCCTAGCTCCGCAATTACAGATCTACGCCCTAAAGGGCAGGAAAATATCCGCGACGGGTTTTTGAACGCCGTCCGAGACCGACATGATACGAAATCATTTTGAGATATTCTCACTTTACAACACATAATATATGAGTACTATGGAGGCGTTGCCAAAGGGTCGCTCATTCAAATGAAGATTATGCGATATGGGGCCACGTCCTCCCCGTCACCGAAACGCGCTTTCGATAATGCCGCCGCCATATTCCTTGACTGGGATGGCTGTGTGATGATCGGCAACACTCTGATCCCGGCCGCGCGGATACTATTGGAACGGCACGCGGATCGCGTCGTCATTCTATCGAATAATTCGACGCATCTGCCCGAAGATTTCACGCGCATACTGAAACAGGCGAATGTCCATATACCGCCGGATCGGATCATCCTTGCAGGCGCAGAAGCGGTACGCCTGGCCATGCAGGCACAGCCGGCGCGGACCATGCTCCTCGGATCAACGCGGATCAAATCCTATGCCCGACACATGGGGCTGACGCTTGTGCGGGACGAGCCGGATCATATCCTGTTGATGCGCGACACGCGCTTTACCTATGCCAAATTATGCCGCGCAGCGAATGCCTTGCAGCGTGGCGCGAAGCTGATCGTCGCCAATGTGGATACGACGCATCCCGGACCCGATGGCCATATCGTGCCCGAAACCGGGGCGATACTCGCCGCCTTATTGGCCTGTGTACCAACAGCCCCGTTGATGACGGTCGGCAAACCCGCCCCCCTCCTCTTCGCACGCGCTTGCGAAGTCGCTGGCGTGGCCGCGCATCAGGCGGTGATGATCGGCGACAATCCTGAAACGGACGGAAAGGGCGCAACCGATTATGGTATCTACCCGATACTCATCGGGCCGGATGCCGGGCTGACGCTGGACGACATCCTCAACTGGTAAGTGGCGCCGCGCCTCAAAAGCGCTTGATCGACAGCACGTCGAACGTCTGGCGCAGCGTCTCGGTCGAGCGTTCATAATCCGCCAGCGCCAGGGCCGCGATCAGCGCATCGACCACGCAGAGTTGCGCGATCCGGCTGGTCATCGCCTCGGTGCGAAAACTCGTCTCGCGCGCCATGGTGAACAGAACCAGGTCGGCATAGGCCTGAATCGGCGAACGGGCGAAATTGGTGATGACGATGGTTTTTGCGCCCGCTTCCCTGGCCAGCCGCGTGGCCGCCACCGTCTCATGCGTGGCACCGCTGTGCGAGATGGTCAGCACGACGACGTCAGGGTCGCATCGCGATGCGCAGATCGCCTGCACATGGCTATCGACCACCACCCGCGCGTCGAGGCCGATGCGCAGCATGCGATAATGCGTATCTTCGGCGATCGGCGCGGAGGAGCCGATGCCATAGACTTCCACGCGCTTGGCCGCGCGGATCATGTCGACCGCCCGGGACAGCGCGGTGGGGTCCAGCACCGACAGCGAGTCGCGCAAGGCCTGAATGCCCGAATGAAATACCTTCCGGCAGATGGTGTCCATGTCGTCATCGCGCGTGACATCTTCGTGGATGAACTGGACCGGTTGCACGATTTCCCGGGCCAGGCTGAGCTTCATCTGCTGGAAGCCGGACAAGCCGATGCCGCGACAGAAATTGATGATGCTGCCTTCACTCACGCCCGTCTCTTCGGACAATTCGGTCACCGACATGCCGACGATCTTTTCGGGCTGGGCGAGGATATAATCGGCGATCCGGCTCGCCCCCTTCGCCATGCCCGGCTGGGCCACGCGGATGCGATTGAGCGTGTTGTCGATCGGACCATTGTCGGTGGTCGGAAGGGCACGGCGTTTGGGCGTGGAGGCTGTCATGAGAGTCCTGAATGGCGAGTGCGGACGCACACCACCTCTATCAGCATTTCGACGCCCTACAAAATTGAGTGCATTTTAATCGGGTCCAATGTTGCGTCCCATTTCACCACAACAAACTCATTTTTAATGTGACATCAAATTGAGTAATGTTCATTCAACTGTCACATCGGACTCCTACTTGACCCCTGCAAGCGGTTGACGCGCTGCAGCATCGAGTCGGTTCCCGGACATGATGCGGCCCGCAACCCGAACATTTTTGGGGGTATTGTCATGGTGAAGCATTCACGTCCTTGCGGCCGATCGAATTTTGGCGCGGTGCATCTTGGCCTGTTGCTGGGAGCCAGCCTGCTGCCGACGATGGCCATCGCCCAGGCACCCGCCGCTGCCGAAGCAGCCGCCGAAGCCGGGGCTGCTGCTTCGTCGATCATCGTGACCGGCCAGCGCGCCGAAGCGACCAAAGTGGCGGCCGATGCCATCACCTTTGGCAACAACATCCAGATCGTCAGTTCCGAAGCGATCGCCGCAAGCGGTGCCAGCAACTTCGCGGAACTGGCCCAGTTCCTCATCAAGGGCGCCAATATCGGCTATTCGCCGGACGAGGGCGAATATACCATTCGCCTGGACGGCGGCGGCGACCGCGACACGCTCGTCGTCCTCGATGGCGTGCCGCTTTACGACCGTGGTCCCGCCTTGGAAGATATTTGGGGATCGACAACGATCGACCCGCACATGATCGAACGGGTCGAAGTGTTCCGTGGCGGCAACAGCCTGTTCTTCGGATCGAACGGCGGGATCGGCGTCATCAGCCTGGTCACCAAGCGCCCCGATGGCACCAACAAGGTGGAACTGGGCGCAAGCTATGGCGAGTTCAATTCCCGCGAATTGTGGGGCAATGCCAAATTTGCGCTGGATGCCGAAGGACGGCACAGCGTCATGGTCTATGGCAGCAGCCAGCAGACCGATGGCCCCCGCATTTTCGCGCCAGAAAGCTATGTCGACAACGTCGCCAAGGCTGGCGGCATCCAGAAATACCCGCTCAACCGCAACAATATCGGCGTTAAATATCTCTGGAAGATCGACGACGATACGAATTTCCGGCTCAACGGCCAATATACCCAGATCGAATTTCAGGATCCGTTCCCCGACAATGAAACCTTCTCGCCGAACCGGGTTCGCTACCCGATCGTTGATTTTTCGATCGACCGGCGCTGGTCCGATGCGATCTACACCGAACTGACCGGCTATTGGAGCAACCCAAGGCTCAACAATACCGAAACCTTCGCCGAAACCTGCACAAACCGCGCCGGTTGCGTGGATGTGAAGGGCCAGCCGATCCGCTTCGGCGACGCCACGGGCCGGTCGACCTCCTATCCCAACAAGGGTTTTGGTGCGGACTCCAAGGTCGGCGGCTTTCAGGAGCGCGGTCTGAATTTCCGCAACACCTTCACCTTCCCCAAGCTGGTGGAGTTCGTCGCGGGGGTACAGGTCGTATCCTACAAGGATGACTCCGATCCGGTCTTCCCGGTCGGCGATGCCTCGACGACGATCACGGGTCTCTATCTGGACGCGCGGCCGGTCATTCCCTTCAGCCCCGATACGAAGATTTCGCTCGCGGTCCGCACCGACTTTGCCAAGAGCTTCGATTCCAAGACCATCTGGAAATTCGGCTTCCGCCAGCCGGTCGGCCCCTTCTACATTCGCGGCAACGGCGGCACATCATACAGCCTGCCGCGTACCAACGAACTCTTCTCGGTCAGTCCGACCCAGGTCGGCAATCCGAACCTGCAGACCGAAACGACCGAGACCTATAATGGCGCGGTCGGGTTCAGCAAAGCCTTCGGGGCCTTGCAGATCAATGCAGAGGTTGGCGCGTTCCGCACCGACATCAGCAATCGTATCCAGGGCACGTCCGGCCTGACGCCCAACACTTGGTTCAACAACAGCGCCGTCACCGAAATCCGGGGCATCACGGCGGACGTGGATTTCATCCTGGGCAAGCAGTTCACGGCCAACATCAACTACACGAAACAGCGGGCGCGCCTCGCGGGCACCGATCTCCAGATCAACGAGACGCCGGAATATATGATCACCGGCAATGTGGCCTGGCACAGCGCGAATGATCGGTTCCATGTCACCTTGCTGCCGCGCTATCAGGGGCCGGAATATGCGACGGGCGGCGGCAACGTCCGCCAACCCGATGGCAGCATGGCCGCCCGGTTCCGCAACAATTTCGGCAATTATTTCGTCATGAACGGGTCGATCGCCTATTGGGCGGGCGACGAGCGGCAGCATCGCTTCCAGCTTCGCGTCGTCAACATCACCAACACCAAATATGCCGAACGCTATGGTTACGGCAATATGCGCTTCAGTTCGGCGTTCCTGCGCGGCGAAATTGCGGCGAACAGCGACGCCTATTTCTACGGCTATGAATTCGAGGGCAAGCCCCGCGCGGTCTATGCCTCCTTCACCACCAGCTTCTGATCGCCCGCATGGAAGCGCATTCACCGCCATGTCACAGCCCACGCCTATCCCGTCCGCCGCTCCGGCTGAGCGGGATAGGAAGGGTGTGCATATGAAACGGTGGATGATAGCGGCGGTTTTGGTGCTGATGGCGGGCGGGGTCGGCCTGTTCTGGGCGACCCGACAAAATCAAAAGACAGAGCCGTTGCACGTTCTGCTCATTCCCGCCGATGGCGGCACGGAAAACGGCACGCTGGCGGATTACCAGCCGATCTTCAATGCCGTGTCCCGTAACACCGGACTGACCTTCGACCTGAAGGTCGCACAATCCTATGGCGCGGTGGTCGAGGGGATGTGCAACGGCGCGGCCGACATCGCCTTTGTCGGCCCCGTCACCTATCTGCAAGCGAAGGATCGCGGTTGCGCCGAATTGCTGGCGGTGGCCGTCAAATCCGATGCCTCAGTCTATTATGCCGGGTTGTTCGCGAACAAGGACGCCGCCATTGCCACCGCCGCCGACGTGCGTGGCAAGCGCGTGGCCTTTGGCGACGTCAATTCGACCTCTTCCTTCATTTTCCCGATGACCATGTTGATGGATGCGGGGATCGATCCGGCCAAGGATTTGAAAGAGGTTCGCCTGACCGGCAGCCATGCCAGCAGCCTCGCCGCCTTGTTGCAGGGGCAGGTCGACGTCGCCGCCCTCTCCTTTGAAAGCTATGAAAAGGCGGTGCGGGAGAATGTGCCGGGTGTTCGCGACGTGAAGATCATCGCGCGCAGCGATCCCATTCCCTACCCGCCCTTGGTCGTGAACAGCAAGCTGCCGGTCGCTACCCGCAACCAGCTGCAATCCGCGTTCCAGAATATCGCCCATGAACCGGGCATCACGCCAGAGATGATCCGGGGCTATGGCGGGGGGCAGGTCGATGGCTATGACGCCCATTTCCCCGCCGCCAAATTCACTCCCGCCGCGCAGAAGATGGCGATGGTCAGCGATGCGCTGAAGGCGGAAATCCTCAAGAAATCAGCGCAACGATAATGGATATTCGTTTCGATAGCACCACCGTTCATTATCCCGACGGCACATGCGCGCTGGATGATGTGTCCTTCACGGTTCTGGAGGGGCAATTTTGTGTCGTGCTGGGCCATTCGGGTGCCGGAAAGTCCACCCTGCTGCGCACCGTCAATGGCTTGTCCGCCATAACGGGTGGTCGCGTGGTCGTGGGCGGCAAGCCGGTCGATCGCAAGACCCTGCCCTTCTTGCGTCGTCGGATCGGCATGGTTCACCAGCATTATGGACTGACCGCCAGGGCCAGCGTCGCGACCAATGTCATAGCGGGCGCGGTGCCTGCCATGCCCTTTTGGCGGGCGTTGTCGGGCTTTTATACCCCAGCGTTGCAGGACAAGGCCTGTGCCCTCATCGCGGCTGTCGGTCTGGACGAAGCGCATCTTGCCCGCCGTGCCGATCGTCTGTCGGGTGGCCAGCAGCAGCGCGTCGGCATCGCGCGTGCCTTCATGCTGGACCCCGCCATCATCCTGGCCGACGAACCGGTCGCCAGCCTCGACCCTCGGCTAAGCCGCGAGGTGCTGGATCTATTGCGGACACAGGCGCGCGAACGCGGCGCGACCGTGCTGTGCAGCCTGCATCAGGTCGATCTGGCGCGCCAATATGCCGACCGGATCGTCGCTTTGCAGGCTGGCCGGGTCGTGTTCGACGGGCCGCCCGCCATGTTCGACGAGTATGATGCCAAGCGCATCTACGCAAAGCAGGATGCGGCCGCCCCGGTCCAGGCGGTGCTGGCATGACCGCGCAGGCGCGCACCCGCTGGTCCTACCCGCGCCCCTATGGCAGCGGCACGATCCTGGCGCTGATCGGCTCGGCCCTTCTGCTCTGGTACACGGGCCAGCGCGTCGAAATCGGCCGGATGGTGATGATGACGACGCAGGCCGTTGCCGTGCAATTCGGCCTGGCCGACCAATCGCAGGTCGCCGACGGCCTTGGCAACGCCATCGGCCAGCTCGTCCCCATCCAGCTTTCCGAACGGCAGGAGGTCAGCCGAATCGAAGGTTTCGATCCAACCGACCTGCCATTCCTGTCCCATGTCGAGGTCGTCGAACGCCGCGCCGAAACGATCAATCCGCAAACGATGCGGATGGAAAGCCGTCCGGTCCGCACGACCTATCTGGTGCAACCGCTCGGCTATGTCTGGCTGGTCGCGGCCAAGATGCTGGAGACGCTGGAAATCGCGCTCTGGGGTACGATCGTCGCCATCCTCATCGGCTTTCCCCTGGCGTTGCTGAGCGCACGCAACATGATGCGGTTCGCGGTCATCCGCATGGTGGCGCGCGGCATCATCGGCTTTTGCCGGGCCATTCCCGAACTGGTCAGCGCCCTGTTTCTCGTCATTGCTTACGGTTTCGGCCCGATCGCGGGCATATTGGCGCTCGGCCTCTACGGCGCCGGGTTCCTGGGTAAATTCTATGCCGACGATGCCGAAAATGCCGACCCCCGGCCGCAGGAAGCCCTGACCGCCATCGGCGCGGGCAAGATGCTGATGTGGCGCTATGCCATCCTGCCCCAGGTGCTGCCCCAATATATCGCCTACACGCTCTACATCCTGGACCGGAATGTCCGCATGGCGACCGTCATCGGGCTGGTGGGTGCAGGGGGCATCGGTCAGGAACTCAAGGGCCGCTACGACATGTATGAATATGGCCATGTCGGCACGATCCTGATCGCCATCTTCATCGTCGTCCTGCTGCTGGATCGCAGCGCCGGACGGCTGCGCAAATCCCTCTTGTAACCCCCATCCTATTGATCGGAGCGGCCATGTCCCTGAAGAACAGACGCGATTTCCTCAAGACCGCCAGCGTGGCGGGGACCATGGCGGCCATACCGGGCAGCATCGGGCGGGCGCTGGCCATCGCGCCCAAGCGCGTGACCGGCACGATCAAGGACGTGAAGCATATCGTCATCCTGATGCAGGAAAACCGGTCGTTCGATCATTATTTCGGCACGCTCAAAGGGGTGCGGGGTTTTGGCGATCGCCATCCCATCCCCCTGCCCGACAATCGCCCGGTCTGGTGGCAATCCAACGGCGCGCGCGACCTGCCGCCCTTCCATCTGGATACGGAGCGGACCAACGCGCTTAAGGTTCCTGGTACGCCGCACAGCTTTTCAGACGCGCAGGCCGCCTGGAATCAGGGCAAATTCGGCCTGTGGCCCAAATATAAGACCGATTATTCGATGGGCTATTACAAGCGGCAGGATATCCCCTTCCAGTTCGCGCTCGCTGAAGCATTTACCATTTGCGACGCCTATCACTGTTCGGTGACCAGCGGCACCGACCCCAATCGCATCGTTTTCTGGTCCGGCTCCAGCTTCGACCCCAAGGTCGCCGCGCAGGGCGTGAATTGCCGGGATACGCATTCGGAGCCGAATAATTTACGTTGCTGGATCAAGGGCGCACTGCCCGAACCGGGCTATACCTACGCTGGAAACGCACTGGAATGGGCGACCATCCCCGAAGTGCTGGAGGCTGCCGGAATAGACTGGCGCATCTATCAGGATCCCAATGACAATTGGACCGGGGCGATGCACGGCGGCCTGGCCTTCAAGGGGTTCCGCGATGCCAAGCCACAATCCGGCCTCTACCAGCGCGGCATGAGCGCATTTTCGCTCGAACAATTCGCCAGGGATGTGAAGGACGGCACCCTGCCTGCCGTGTCATGGATATTGCCACCCAAAGAGCGATCGGAACATCCCAGCGCTTCGACCCCGATCGAAGGCGCAGCCTTCACGGCGGAAGTTCTGGACGCGCTCACCGCCAACCCGGACCTGTGGAGCCAGACCGTCTTCTTTCAGACGTTCGACGAAAATGATGGGCTGTTCGACCATGTGCCGCCGCCCGCGCCGCCTTCCTATAATCGCGACGGCACGATGGCGGGCAAGGCGACGCTCGATCTGGCGGGTGCCTATTTCGACGACCATGAGGACAAATATACATCGCGCGATGACGATGTGAGCGGCACGACGCGCCCGTGGGGCCTCGGTCCGCGCGTGCCCATGTATGTGGTTTCGCCATGGAGCCGGGGTGGCTGGGTCAATAGCGAGATATTCGATCACACCTCGGTCGGCCAGTTCCTCGAAAAGCGTTTCGGAGTGACGATCCCCGGCATCAGCCCATGGCATCGCGCCGTCTGTGGCGACCTTACCAGCTGCTTCGATTTCAGCCAGAACGGCGATAGCGGTTTCCCCACGCTGCCCGATGTCAGCGCCGCCAGCGCGATCCTGGCCGATCATATGACCCGCCCCAAGGCCCTGCCGCCGCGCGCGCCGCAGGACATGTATCAGGAAGCAGGCATCCGCCGCTCACGCGCCCTGCCTTATATCCTCCACGTTGATGCCGTCGCGATGAAGGATGCGCTGGTTCTGACATTTGCCAATGAAGGCAGGGCGGGTGCGGTTTTCCATGTCTATGACAAGCATAGGCTGGATCAGATCCCGCGCCGTTATACCGTGGAAGCGGGTAAATCGCTGAACGATCAATGGGCCGCTGACGCCGACGGCCGCTTCGACCTCGTCGTGCTTGGCCCCAACGGCTTCGTGCGGGGCTTCACCGGCGATCTGCTGCAAGCCGCCGCCGCGCCCGTGCTCACCGCCCGTTATGATGCGGCGGGCAAGGCCATGCGCCTGCGCCTTGCATCGGCTGGATCGACACCCGTCAGCGTCACTCTTGGTAAGGATGCCTATGGCGTCCAGACCGATCGGGCTATTACGGTGGTGGGCGGCAGCAGCACGAACGAACGCTGGCCGGTGGCGAAAAGCGAAAACTGGTATGATCTGACCGTCGCTATGGCGGGCATGGACATCCGCCTTGCCGGGCGGGTCGAAACCGGACGCCACGGCATCAGCGACCCACTCATGCGGGCCTGAAGCCGAGTAGGTAAGGAAAAGAGGGCCGACCGAGAAATCGGCCAGCCCTCTTTTCCTGATCGACCTAAAGGTCGGAGGTGCACATCTCGATCTCGGTCGAAACGGCGGACTGGGCATCATAACCATAAAGAGGCGCTTCGTGCACATGTCGAGAAAAGGGCGCCGGTGTATATCGCTTGATAGATCGGTAGCATCTACTCAGCTTGGGGCACGAGTCGATCACGCGGCCATCACCCCGCCACATCGCCATAGATTGCGCGCAGCACTTCCGGATCGGACTGGTTGACCGCGTTCGCTTCCCTGATCGTGCGGACAGCGTCGAGCCCGCGCAAGCCGATCAGCGTCGGACGCTGCTGCTCCACCATGGGATAGCGGTCGTCAGTTCGATAGCAGGCGATCTGGCCATCGCTGGCCTGAACGACACCAGCCAGCGCGGTGCGAGCCAACCCCGGGTTGGGCCACCAGCACTGCACGACCGCGCCGAATAGCCGGCTCGCGCCGCCTTCCTCCACGTCGGTATCGTTCCAGCCGCCCGGATCGGCGCCGGTGAGGTCATGGACCGCGACCGTCGCGGCGCCGGCGCGCATCAGATTCTGCACAAGCGCGCCGCCATCCACACCTACTGGCAGCACGAGAAAATAGCTGGCGAGCGCCGAATAGTCGGCTTGACCCGCGATCACCGTTGCGTCCGCCTCCAGATTATAGAGCAAGGCCCTGCGAAAGACATTCTGCTCGTCACGATGGATATGTTTCGTCACCGCGCTGTGGATCAGGCCCGCCCGGTCTTCCGGCTTGGCGAACGTAACGACCGCTATCCCTTCGAACGGCTCGACGATCGCCGATCCCAGATCCTCCAATGGGGTCACATGATGCTGCGTGTAGGAATCGAAGCCCGGTATCCGCGCGGCCATCACCCCATGAACGTCACGCCAATAACGTGAGAAGAGATCCCGCGAAATGTCGGCTTTCCGCTCAAGCAGCGCGATCGTGGTCGGCTGCGCCATCAAAGCCATCCCTCCATCACCGGCCGTGACGGATCGGCATCCCCGAACCGACCGCGCCATTCGAGCGGCGTGGCGGCCAGTCCGCCGTCGACATTGGCGTGGTCCTGTCGCCAGTCCAGCAGCCCGTGCCGGTGTGCGACGCGCCATTCGCCCGCGCGGCGTTCAAACCGATCAATATAGCGCCCCCCGATCAGGATGACCCCGCCGCCTGCAAGGGAAAAGACAGTCCAGGGGGGATAGTCCGGCGGCACCTGGTGGAAAGCACGCAGATAGGTCTCGGCCCAGGCTGTGTCTCCGTGGAAGCGGACTGTGATATTGCTCACCTGATGATGGGTCGGCCCGATCGGATCGATCAGCGCCTTCGCTTGCGCTACGAAATCACGCCATGTGCCTTCAATCGAGAAGAATTTATAGGTGGCATCCTCATGAAAAACGCTGTCCATCAGGCTCCAACGGCGGCGGTCCACCGCGTGGCAATAACGGTGAATGACATCCATGATCTCGAACCGCCAGGCTGCCTGCTCCGCTGTCACGCCTGCCATAGCGCACCCTCCACCGGCAGCACCGTGCCCGAGACATAGGCGCCCGCGCGAGAGGCAAGGAACAGAACAGCGCCGCCGACATCTTCCGCAGAACCCAGCCGCCCGGCAGGAATGCCCGCGATCACCTGATCCTTGAGGCCCGGCACCGCGGCGAAGAAGCCGTCGGTCATGTCACTGGGGAAGAAGCCGGGCGCGATCGCGTTGACGGTGATTCCCTGGGCCGTCAGGTCCGACGCCATCATTCGGGTGAGTTGATGGATCGCGGCCTTGCTCGCCCCATAGGCATAGGCGCCATTGCTGCTGCGCCCCCAGAGCGCGCCGATCGAGCCGATGGAGATGATCCGCGCGGGATCACCAGGGCTTGCCGCCGCCTTGAGTTCGGGCAACAATGCCTGAGCCAGGAAAAAAGGGGCGCGCAGGTTCAGCCCCATCTCGCGGTCCCACTGGTCGGCGCTGGCATCCTCTATCGGGCCGGCGCTGAACATTCCGGCATTGTTGACGAGGATGTTCAGCGCGGGGATGCGCCCGGCAATGTCCGCCGCCGCCGCCTCCACGCCCGCCGTGGTGCCCAGATCATGGGAAAGGAAAAACGCCTTGCCCGGGCCTTCAAGGCTCTCGGCGAATGCCGCACCCACCTCCGCCCCACGCCCGACGATCAGCACGTTGGCACCCGCCTCGACCAGCGTGCGGCTTATCATCGCGCCGACGCCCTTGGCGCCGCCGGTGACGACAGCGGTCTTGCCCGCGACGGAAAAGAGAGATTCAAGGATGCTCATGCCGCGACCGGCTTGGCGATGTTGAGGGTCTGTAGCGCGGTATAGGGATAGAGCCCTTCCAGCCCGCCCTCGACGCCAAAACCCGACTGCTTGTTCGCCGGGAAGGGCACCGCCGGATCGAGCGCGCAATGCTGATTTACCCAAACGCTGCCGCTCTCGAGCCGCAGCGCAATCTTCGCCGCCGCTTCGGGGTCGCTCGACCAAATCGAGCCTCCCAGCGCGAAGGAAGAGGCATTGGCCCGTTCGATCACATCGTCGATGTCGCTGTAGCGGATGATCGGCAGTATCGGGCCGAAGGGTTCCTCATCGACAATCGGATCGCCATCCGCAACGTCCCGCACAACCGTCAGCGGTACGAAATATCCCGGCCCCGCCGGCAATTCCCCACCGGCGATGATCGTGCCGCTGGCTCTGGCACCCGCCAGATAGTCCAGGACCTTGTCGTATTGCGCCTTGTTCTGGACCGGCCCGAACTGCGCCTCCGGATCGCGGCCGCCCGCGACCTTCGATGCTGCGGCATAGGCGGCGATCTCCGCGCACATCGCGTCATACAGGCTATCGTGAACATAAAGCCGCTTGATGATTGCGCAGACCTGGCCACTGTTGAAAAAGGCGAAGGCGAAAATCGCGGGCGCGATCGCCTTCACATCGGCGTCGGGCAGCACGATCGCCGCATCGTTGCCACCCAGTTCCAGCGTGACACGCTTGAGCGTGGGTGAGGCCGCCTCCATGATCCTGCGACCGGTGGCGGTCGATCCGGTGAAGGTCACCTTGGCAACGTCGGGATGGGAAACGAGATGCGCGCCCGCCTCATTCCCGCCCGACAGAATGTTGACGACGCCGGCGGGAACGACCTCCCTGATCAACTCGCCCAGCCGCAAGGTGGTGAGTGGTGTTGACGGCGCGGTTTTGACGACGATCGTATTGCCGGCGGCCAAAGCGGGCGCGATCTTGTTGCAGGCGATGAAGACCGGGGCGTTCCACGGGACAACGGCCGCAACGACGCCGAGCGACTTGCGGTGCAGTTCAACCCGGCGCATTTCGTCCTCGACCAGTATTTCAGGCTCGATCCGCAGACCCGCATAATAGTTGAGATAGCCTACGGCCAAGTGGGCGATCTCGAACTGCGCCAGCGCCAGCGGGCGACCCGTCTCCTGGATCAGCAGTTGGGCTAGTTCGTCGACATTATCGGCAATGACCTTCGCCATGGCGGTCAATGCGGCGCCTCGTTCATCGGGCGTCGCGTCGCGCCAAGCAGGATAGGCACGCTTCGCGGCGGCGACCGCCTGATCCACCTCCGCCGTCCCGGCATCGGGCACCTGCGCAACAACGCTCTCGTCAGTGGGATCAATGACATCCATCTTCCGCGCGGTATCGACCAACGCTCCATCGATCAGCATCTTGACCATGTTTTCCTACCTCTCCGATATTCGTGTTTTTGTCGTTTGGAAGCATCAGGCATTTTGGAGCAGGGGAGCCCGCGATTCGGCTGCGGCGGCATCCGCCTCGGCAAACTTCTTTAGGATCGCCGGTTCCAGCGCCCTGACCTTTTCGACATTGGCTTCCTTGACATGGCCGTATCCGCGGATCTGCGCGGGGAGCGACGCGAGTTCGACCGCTGCGGCATGGTTGTGCGCGGTCAGGCGCTGAGCGACCATCTGCATCTGCGCTTCATAATGGTCGATCAGCCGACGCTCCATCTTGCGTTCCTCGGTATAGCCGAAGACGTCAAAGGCGGTACCCCGCAATCCTTTGAGCTTCGCCAGAAGGTTGAAGGCGTGGCCGACCCAAGGCCCGAACTCGCGCTTCTGGAGATGACCTGTCTCGGGATCGCGCTTCGAGAAGAGCGGCGGCGCCAGATTGTAGCGCAGTTTCGCGCCATCCTCGAACGTCTCCTTGAGCTGCTGCTTGAACGCCGGGTCGCTGTGCAGCCGGGCCACCTCATATTCATCCTTGTAGCTCATGAGCTTGGCGAAGTTGCGCGCCACCATCACCGACAGGACGTCCTTGCCCGGCGTGACCCGCTGCTCCGCCTTTGCCACCACATCGACCAGATCGCGGTAGCGCTGCGCCCAGGCAGCATTCTGATAATCGGTCAGCAGCTTCGTGCGATGCGCCACGATGTCGTCAAGCTTGGTGAGCGGCTGGAACTCGATCTCCTGCACATGGCTCACCACCGCCTTCTCGATCCTTTGCGGATCGACCGCCTGCAGCCGTCCCAGGAAGAAGGCCGCCTTGTTGAACGGGATCGCGACGCCGTTGATCTCCACCGCCCGCTCGATCGCTTGCGGAGAGACCGGAAGCAGGCCGAGCTGGCTCGCATAGCCCAGCATGAACAGATTGGCCGCGATGGTATCGCCCAGCAGCGCTAGACCCAGCCCAGTGGCGTCAACGCTTTGCAGTTCTGCCGACATCTTGCCCAGCCGCCGCACCAGCAGCCCCTGGTCCAGCGTCAGGTCTGGATTGCGCTGAAAGGCCGGCGTTGGCGTGACCCGCGCGTTGACGACCGTCTTCGTCCGCTCGCCATCCAGCGTGATAGCTGGCTCCTTGGCGAGGGCGGCCACCGCATCGAAGGCAAGAGCGAGATCCGCCTCGCCGATGCCCAGCTTCTGCGCGCCGAGATCCTCATTCTGCGCGGCGATGCGGACATGGCTGAACACCGCGCCGTTCTTCTGGCTGAGCCCGGTCATGTCGAACACCGATGTCGACTTGCCCTCCAGATGCGCCGCCATGGCGAGCAGCGCGCCAATGGTGACTACGCCGGTCCCGCCGATGCCCGACACCATGATGTTGTAGGCGCCGCCTTTCAGCGGAACGAGCGCAGGCGCGGGCAGCTCGATGTCGGTCTCGCTGGCGAGCTGCGCCTTTTGCGGTTTGCGCGGCTCTGCGTCCAGCACGGTCACGAAGCTGGGGCAAAAGCCCTTCACACAGCTATAATCCTTGTTGCAGTTCGACTGGTCGATTTGCCGCTTGCGCCCCAGTTCGGTTTCCTTGGGCCACACGCTGACGCAGTTTGACTGGACCGAACAGTCGCCGCAGCCTTCGCAGACCGCGGAATTGATGAACATGCGTTTGGCAGGATCGGGGAACTTGCCGCGCTTGCGGCGGCGCCGCTTTTCCGCCGCGCAGGTCTGCTCATAGACGATGACGGTGACGCCCGGGACGTCGCGCAATTCCTTCTGCACAGCGTCATAAGTGTCGCGATGGTGCACGGTGACGCCGGGGCCAAGTCCGCTTTGCGCATCGTAAAGTTCGGGGCGGTCAGTCACGACGACGCAGCGCGCCGCTCCTTCGGCCAGAACCTGCCGGGTGATATCACCCGGCGTCAGCGGCCCATCCACCGGCTGGCCGCCGGTCATCGCGACGGCATCGTTGAACAGGATCTTGAAGGTCATGTTGACCTTCGCCGCGACCGCGCCCCGCACTGCGAGGAGGCCGCTATGATAGTAGGTGCCATCCCCCATATTCTGGAAAATGTGGTTCATGTCGCTGAAATAGGCGAGGCTGTACCAATGCGCTCCCTCCCCACCCATCTGGGTATTGGGAAGCATCTCCGGGCCGGAATACATCGCCATGGCATGGCAGCCAATGCCGCCCGCTGCGATGGAGCCTTCGGGAAAGCGCGTGCCGGTATTGTGCGGGCAGCCCGAACAAAAATAGGGCGAGCGCGCCGCATCGGCGGGCTTGAGCGCCGCGACCGTTTCCAGCTGTCGCGAAAGGCGCTGGGCGCGGGCTTCCAGCCGTTCATCGGTCACGCCCAAACGCCGCAGCCGCTCGGCGATGACAATCGCCAGCTGTACCGGTTCCAACTGCTCGTCCGCCGGGATCATCGACACGCCGTTCTCGTCGACCTTGCCGACGATGCGCGGCATCTCTGGCCGCCCGTAAAGGATCGCCTTCGCCTGGTTCTCGACCAGCGGGTCCTTCTCCTCGATGAAGAGCAGTTCGCCTTGCCGAGCGGCGAACTCCGCAAGACCTTCGCGCTCGACCGGATACATGCAGCCGAGCTTATAGAAGGACACGCCGAGCGCCGCGGCGGCTTCCCTGTCCAGCCCCAGCATCTTGAGCGCCTGCCGCACATCCTGCACCGCCTTGCCGGTGGACACGATGCCCAGTCGCCGCTGCGGCGCATCGATCAACGTCCGATCGATTCCATTGGCGCGCACGAACTTGCCGATCAACGGCCAGCGATAGCGCTTCAGCACGATCTCCGAGCCGATGCGGTCGAGATGGGTGGGATAGTTGTGGAAGCCATTGGCCGGCGCCGGGCCGCGATCCGGGCAGATCGGCTCCTTGCCGTCCAGCCCGACATCGACTGTCATCGTCTGCTCAAGCGTCTCGTTGGTCAGCTTCAAACCGGTATAGAGGCCGGTATAGCGCGACATGGCAAAGCCCAGCAGCCCCAAGTCGATGACATCCTGCACATCTGACGGCGCCAGGATCGGCATGCCCGCATGCATCAGCGCCATCTCGCTCTGGTGCGCCACGGTCGAGGATTTGCCCGAATGGTCGTCGCCCGCGACGATCAGCACCCCGCCATGGGGGTTGGTGCCCGCAATATTGCCATGTTTGAACGGATCGCCCGAACGATCGACGCCCGGCCCCTTCCCGTACCAGATGGCGAACACGCCGTCGCGATTGGCCTTGGGCGTCGTCGCCAGCATTTGCGTGCCCCACACCGCGGTCGCTGCGAGATCCTCGTTCACGCCGGGCTGGAACAATATGTCATGGCTTTGGAGCAGGTCCTTCGCCCGCCACAGCTCAAGATCATAAGTGCCCAGCGGCGAGCCGCGATAACCCGAAATAAAGCCGGCGGTATTGAGGCCGGCACGCACGTCGATCTCCTTCTGCAGCAGCGGCACGCGGATCAGTGCATGGGTGCCGCTCATGATCACGCGGCCATTATCGACCGTATATTTATCGTCCAGTTTCACGTCACGCATGATGGGTCTCTTTCAGCTCCGGCTCTTGCCAGGCAGCCGCCTTGTCGCGGAGGTAGGCAGCAAAGGCGGTGTCAAAATCGGCGAGCACGGTTCGGCTGCTCGGCCGGTCGGCCATCGCATCGAACCAGTCGCGAAGGCCCTCCACCCGGTCCAGCAGCGACATGTCCCAGGTGAAGCGCGCAACCCGTTCCCCGATGTCGAAGGTGTAGAAGGCGAACAGATCGGCATGGGTCAGTTGCGCACCCAGCAAATAGGGGTTCAACGTGACCAGCTGACCCAGCGCCCGCATCGCGCGCTCGACAACCGGCTGGGCGGCGGCGATCGTCTCGGGCGCGTTCACGCCGCCCATGAAGATGCCGGGAAAGAGCGAGCGCAGCGGCGCCTCGACATAGACCTGCACGATGTTGACGATCTGACGCGCTCGGGCCCTTTCGAAGGGTGTCGCGGGATATAGCGGAATGCCGGGGACGGCCTCCTCGATATATTCGAGGATCGCCACTGTCTCCGCTATGCAGCCATCGGGCGTCTGCAGGAACGGTATCTTGCCCATCGCGCTTAACTTCAGAAACGCATCGTCCTGGCTCGCGCGGGTCGGAACGACCGTGAACACCGCGCCTTTCTCGATCAACGCCGCGCGTGCCGCATTGAAATAGTTGCTGACCGGATAGCCGTGCAGAGCCAGGCTTGTGGACGCAGGATGGGACGATGGACCGGTCATGTCATTCCGCAGCCTCAGCCACCAGGATGTCATTGCCCTCCACCTTCACCTCGTAGCGTTTGAGCAGCAGATCGGGGTCTTCCTCGCATTGACCGGTGACCAGGTCGAAACTCCAGCCATGCCACGGACAAGTCAGCACTGTGCCGCATATTTCGCCTTGGTGTAGCGGACCATGCGCGTGAGGACAGCGTGCCTGCGTCGCGACCGGCGAGCCGTTCACCAGGAACACAAGGATCTTTTCCGATCCCAGCGACGCGCGGAGCGGCTTGTCCGCCGTCAACTCCGAATATTCACCAACTTTCATCATATCCACTCCCATGCCCCTTCGCACATCGGGGGCTGCGCTTGTCTTAAGGCATTCTGGGCCAACAAAGCAGGGCGGGCCATGCCATTTTCCAGTCAAACGGGACGCGGGCGGTTTGGCGCCTCACGCCGCGCATTGGTGCGCAGACTCACCCATTCTCCTCAGCGAAGATCTTGCCCGGATTGAGTATCCCCTTGGGGTCCAGCATATGCTTGATGTCGCGCATCAGGCCCCGCTCCAGGACGTTGCGGGTGATCGGCAGCCAGCGCTTCTTCTCCAGGCCGATGCCATGTTCGGCCGATACCGAGCCGCTGATGGGACGGAGCGGTTCATAGACGCAACTCTCGACCCGCTCCCGGTCCTGCGGGGTGCCCGCCCCGATGGCGATGTGCAGATTGCCGTCACCCACATGACCGAGGAAGGCGATGCCGCCATCGGGCCAGATCGCCTTCAGCCGCCGCCTGACCTCTGCCATATAAGCCTCCATCTCGCCGACTGGCAGGCTGACGTCGAAGGCATAGAAGGGCTGGAAGTCATGGACGATATGCTCCAAATCCTCCCTGATGCCCCAGATGGCGGCGCGGTCCTTTTCCGATCGCGCGACAATGGCATCGTCGAATAGCCCTTTTTCCGCCGCATCGGCCAGCACGGCTTCGAACAGGTCGCGGTCGCGTTCATGATCGGAACCAAGCGCCTCTATCATCGCGTAATAGGGCTTGTCCGATCCCAGCGGCGGCGCATGGCGCCCCTCACCAGTGTTGACGCGATAGAAGCTGTTATCGACCAGCTCAAAGGCGCTGAGCAGGCCACCCAGGGCGCCGTCGACATACCGCAGCAATTGGGCGATGCGATCGAAACTGTCGGCGCAAACCAGCGCCGTATTGCTGCTGACCGGGCGCTCCCTGAGGCGCAGGACAAGGCGGGTGATCACGCCCAGCGTGCCCTCGCTGCCGATGAACAGCTGCTTGAGGTCATAGCCGGTATTGTTCTTGATCATCTGGTTCATGGAAGACAGTACCCGGCCGTCCGCCAGCACCACTTCCATCCCCAGCACCTGCTCGCGCATCATGCCATAGCGGATGACGCGCATTCCTCCGGCGTTCGTCGCCGCGTTGCCGCCGAGCTGGCATGATCCGCGCCCGCCTAGGTCCAGCGGAAAGCTGAGACCATGCTCCTCCAGATGGTCTTGGAAATGTTCCAGGATGACGCCGGCCTGCACGATGGCGGTGCGGTTCGCCGGATCGACGCTCTCGATCCGGTTCATCCGCTCGAGCGACAGGATGACCTCGCCGGGCTGCGTCTGGGTCGCGCGGACCCAGCCGGACATTCCGCCCTGTATCACCACTGGCTGGCCGGCCGCATGGCACAGCGCCATGATCTGTGACACCTGCTCGGTCGTTTCAGGCCGCAACAGGACGTTCGCCTCGACCTTTGTCATGAAATAGCCGGGATGGCGGCCGGAAACATCCGCCCCGGTCAGCACACCGCCCTCACCCAGAATTGCGTGGAGCTGGTCGATCAATGCGGACGATGGCGCGTCGGCGCTCGAACGACTGTCACTCATCGGGCCTTGAACCTGACTGGCAGTGTTTTCGGACCGCGCGCAAAGTAGGAATCCGACCATTTGACCGTGTCGCTGACCGCCTCGAGACTCTCGAAGCGCGAGGTCAGGATCTCCAGTGCGCTCCGGGCCTCCATACGCGAAAGATAGGAGCCGAGGCAGAAATGCGGCCCTTGGCCGAAGGACATGATCTCCTTGGGATCTCGGTCCAGAACCAGTTCCTCAGAACGGTCGAACTTGCGCTCATCATGATTGGCCGATCCCAACAGCGGAAGCACTAGCGAGCCCTTGGGAATGGCGACACCTGCCAGTTCGGTATCACGGGTCGTGTGCCGGAACAGCATCTGCACCGGCCCATCGAACCGCAACATTTCCTCCAGCAGAAGAGGAATCCTGGTGGGATCGGCCCAAATAGCGGCCGCGATCTCGGGATGGGTCTTGAAATGCGCGAAGGTGATGCCGAGCAGGTTGGTGGTCGTCTCCACCCCGCCGATCAACAGCAAAATCGCCATGTTCAGCACTTCGCTGCGACTCAGCCGCTCGCCATTAACCTCCGCCTGGATGAAGCCGCTGATAAGGTCGTCGCCAGGATTTGCCGATCGCTCGTCATAGACCTGCTCGAAATAGGCACGGATCGATCGCGAGCTGCTGTCGATTTCCGCAAGCCGCTCAGGACCGTAGGCCGCGCGGTTTCCAGCTGCCAAGAGATCGTCCACCCACCGTTTGAAATCAACGCGGCGTTCGATATCGACGCCCAGCACCTCGGCAATGACGCTGACCGGGAAGAGGCCGGAGAACTCCCAGACGAAATCAAATTCGCCCTCTTTGCCGTGTCGCGCAAAGATGCCATCGATTAGCTCATGCGTCACGGTGCGGATGCGGTCCTGCAACGCGCCGACACGGCTGGGAACGAAGGCCTTGTTGGCGAGCTTGCGGATACGGACATGGCCTGGCGGATCGAGCGAGATCATCGGCTGCACTTCCGGCACCGGATCATATTCGCCGAGCAATGCCGGCCAGAACTGCGCCGAGGAAAAGGTTTTGCCGTCGCCCAGCACTTCCTCGACATCGTCCCACCGAGAAACGGCGAAGCCCTGCATCATGTCCAGCCATTTGACCGGCTCTTCCGCCCGCAGCTTGGCATAATGGGGATAAGGGTTGGCGGTGACCGCCGGGTCCAGAGGATTATAGCTCATATCGGTTCAAACCTGATTGGCGCCGAACATCGGAACGACGCCCAGCTGCTGAAAAACCGGGACCGCGTCCCAAATGCTGCGCTCCAGCACGATCTTACCGGCCTCGTCCCAGCCCATCACGGTCACGCCCCGGGTCTTGGTGATCTTGCCCTTCGCAGGGACGCCCAGGAAATCGCCGGCATGCTTGGTTTCCCAGGTCCATTGAAAGGACCCAAGCCGATCGTCGCCAACATAGTCGAATACGTCAAACTTGTTATAGCTCTGGCTTGCATCCTCGATAATGAATCCTTCGAAGAATCGACGCAGCGCCGGAAGATCGTTGTTGATCTGAAGATCGAAATTGACGTCTTCGAACTCGAACTGTGGATTGTAGAGCGTCATCAGCTCGTCGGTCCCATCGGCGAACAGGCCGATCCAATACTGCGCCCAATCCTTGTTCATACCTCTCTCCTTTGCGGCGCGGCGGCCCTGCACCTTTGTAGTTAGTCATGCGGCGCGCCCGTTAGCTATGTGATAATGCACCCGTCGCAACCAGCCATGGCCAATCGCACGGGCAATGTACTTTTCGTGCCAAAATCAGGGCAACTTTTTCTCACAAGGGTTTTTGACGCATTGCAAAATGGCGGAAAACCGCCGCTATTCCTTGTCGTCTATTGTCCCGCTAGGTCATCACCTGTCACGCTGGGGCATTCTCTTTTCTCTGGTGTCGCTGTCTTTAAGAGGCAATTCCGAAGTCAAGTTCACAGAGCGCCGCATCGATCGGCGTCACATCAGGAAGGAGAGACGCTTTGAAGGCTATCATCAATATGCCGCTTGCAAGCCTCATCATGTCGGTGGCCCTAGGCCTGCCCGCCATGGCCCAGGAGCCTGCGCCCGAGCAACAGTCCCAGCCCCGCACCAATACGCTCGATGACATTGTCGTTACCGCGACCAAGCGAAACGAGAATCTCGTCAAGGTTCCCATCTCCGTCAGTGTCGTTACCGAAGCCGCAATCGCGGAACGCGGCATCACCCGACCGGCTGACTTTCTGGCTTCTACGCCCAATGTCACCTTCGTCGAGGACAATGCCGGCGAGGCCTACATCAACATTCGAGGCCAGACGTCGGTCCGCAATTCTGATCCGAACGTGGCGATCGTAATCGACGGCGTCACTCTGTCGAGCGTCAAGCCGTTCAACCAGGATCTGTTCGGTATCCAGCAGATCGAAGTCCTCAAGGGGCCGCAAAGCGCGCTCTACGGCCGCAACGCCGCCGCCGGCGCCATTGTCATCACGACCAAGAAGCCAGGCGACACGTTCGAAGGCAATGTCGTCGCCGCCTATGGCAACTTCAACACCGCCAGAGCCAGCGCATCAGTCAGCGGTCCGCTCGCGCAGGGGCTGGGCTTCAGCGTCGCTGGCGCCTTCCGCGACACGGACGGCCCCTTCACCAACATCACCACGGGAGAGAAGGTCCAGCGCTTCCAGAACAGCAGCGGCCGCGCACGACTGGTCTATGACAATGACGGACCGTTCACAGCCGATTTCAAGGTGACGGCGCTGCGTTCCAAGGGTGGCGGCAGTGCCTATAACGCGCAATTTGTCGGCCTGCCGATCGGCGGCTTTCCCGGGACCGCACTGGACGCCAATAACACCGACATGCCTTTCGTATCCAACGTTACCGGCGCATTCAGCGAAAAGTTCGTCGATGTGACGTTCAAGGCCGAATATGACATGGGGTGGGCCAAGTTCACGTCGATTTCCTCCTATAATCATCTCAACCAATATTTCGGCAGCGACAGCCCGCCCTATATCCCGCAGGATACGGGACTCGCCGGTGGCGGCACTGTCCAGCAATATACGTACAGCGACACCAACTATTCGCAGGAAGTCCGCCTGACGTCAGACAGTGCCAACCGCTTCCGGTGGCAGCTGGGCTTCTACATCCTGCGGTTCGAACGGGACCAGACCAGCAAGATCGGGCTTGACGTCAATGGCTCCCTGCCGGCCGATCGCGACACGATCGATCCAGCGACGACGGTGTCCCACAGCAATCCGCTCTATCGTACGACCAGCTATGCGCCCTTCGCCAGTCTGCAGTTCGACGTCACCGACCAGTTTCACATCAATCTAGCGGGTCGCTATGACACGGAAAAGCGGTCCATCCGCGAAGCCGCGTCGCCCGCCATCAATCCGCTAACCGGCGTCAGCTATAACAATTGCGTGGCGCAGGGTACCGCGTTCGATGATTGCAAGTTATCGCGAACCTTCAAGCAGTTCGAACCCAAGGCAAGCCTGTCCTATGACCTTGCTCCGACCGCCAGCGTTTATGCCAGCTATGGCAAGGGGTTCAAATCGGGCGGCTTCAATCCCATCGGGTCCCGCCAGGCACTGATTGCCGCCGCTGGAGGCAACGCGGCCAACATCTATGTGCAGGATCTCTATAACAAGGAAGTATCGACATCCTATGAGATCGGCGCGAAGGCACGCTTCTTCAATCGTCGCCTGTCGATCAACGCCGCCGTCTTCAAAACCGACATCTCCGGCGCGCAGCAATTCCAGTTCCAGCCGTCGGCAGGTTTGCAGACGACTGTCAGCATCGACAAGGTGAAGCTCAAGGGCTTCGACATCGACTTCGACGCACAACTACCGATGGGCCTGCATCTTTTTGGCGGCTATGGCTACACTCACGGGCGGGTTGCCGCCTTCGCGGGCAATCCGGCAGCGGTCGGTAATGTCGCTCCGGGCGCATTCAAATATACGCTGAATCTTGGCGCAAGCCAGAATATCGACCTTACTGAGGACCTGAGGCTGGTGCCGCGCGTTGAGATGAACCGCTATGGCTCGATCTGGTGGGACGTCGACAATTTCCCCGGCACCAGGCGCGATCCATTGACCCTGCTCAAGGCACGCCTGTCGCTCAAGAGTGTCCATGGCTGGGAAATCTCGGCCTTTGGAGATAATCTCACCAATAAAAAGTACTTTCAGGAAGTCGTGCCGCTGCTGTCGGTCTTCACCGTCAATTATCGCGGCCCGACCCGCAGCTACGGCCTGGAAGCCCGCATGAATTTCTGAACCTCTCCCCTTGGGCCCGGCACTCCGCCGGGCCTTTTTTTTGTTACCGGTGGAGGCACGACATGAATCTGGAATGGGAACAGGATTGGCTGGAACAGTTCGACAATCGGCTGGAAGAGCTGATGGCCAATTATCCTGAACAATTTGAATATGAAGATCTGAACTTCGGCGTCCGGATCGACAATGATCGTGCCAAGTTGCGTCGCTGGTTTACGACGTTCGAAAATTCCGATCCGGAAAGGTCATGTCACTATTTCAACGCCGTCCGCTATCATGGCGACGAGAGAGGCGGCTGCCTTGAATGGACATGGGAAATCCATCACAGGTCCGACTTTATGGGCTTACCCGCCGCCGGCAAGACCACTTGCGTACAAGGCATGACCATCCATGCCTTCAAGGATGGCAAGATCATATTGGAGCGCAGCCTGTGGGACACCGCCGCGCTGATGCGCCAGCTGGGCCTTCAGGCTCCTATAGAAGTGGAGTTTCATTGATGTTCGACCTGACCGGCAAGGCCGCAATCGTCACCGGCGCAGGATCGGGCATCGGTGCTGCTATCGCCCGCCGCTTTCGCGCAGCCGGCGCGGAGGTTCTGGTGGCGGACATCAACGCGCAGACGCAGGCGCAAGCCGAGGAATGGGGCTGCGCCTTCCGCCCCACCGATGTCGGCCAGCCGTCCGAGACGGCGGCTCTATGTGAGGAAGCAGTGTCGCGCTTCGGCAAGCTCGACATATTGGTCAATAATGCCGGCATCGCCGCCGCTGCGCCTATCGCCAACGCCGACGAAGCGCGTTCGGAGCGTTTCTGGCGCGTCCATATATTGGGCGTCCAGATGGGGATAAAGGAAGCGGCCGCGCGTATGGGGGCAGGTGGCGCCATCGTCAACATCTCGTCAATCACGGCAACGCGGGGCTTCCTGCAATGGGGCGAATATGCAGCGACCAAGGCGGGAATCATTTCGCTGACTCAGACCGCGGCTGTCGAATACGGCCCGCGGGGCATCCGGGTGAACTGCGTGGCGCCAGGGATCATCGACACGCCGATGGCGATGGACGAAGCACCCGACATGGTGACGCGCAACGCCAATGTGTTCACGCTGCTGGGCCGGATCGGCCGACCTGAGGAACTGGCGGCGGCCGTCCATTTCATGGCAAGCGACGATGCGAGCTATGTCACCGGTCAAACACTTTTAGTGGACGGGGGCTGGAGCACCGGCACCTCGGTCAAGGGTATCGAACTGGCGCTGTCGACCTCCGGCTGAACAGGCCAGGTGTCGTGCCGGTCCCGTCGGTGCGGCGCGGCGCTCATGCCAGGGCGTGCAGTCCCAATATGGTGAGGCCGCTCGCGCCCACGAGCCCGTCGAAGACGAGCCGCCAGGCCAGTGGGGCTGAGCGCAGATCCATATATTGGCGCACGATCAGCTGGGCCTTGGCCATGGCCGCGAGCATCACGAGCGCAAAGCCCCAGCCATGGGCGCCCGCGCCGCTGAACCCAGCCAGCGTTGCCAGCATCAGCAATGCCCAGACCGTCGTGTTCCCAAGTCTGCCTATCATCCCACACCTTGCAAATAGAGCATCGCGAACAGGAACACCCATAGAAGATCCACCATGTGCCAAAACAGTCCGCATGCCTCGATCCAGGCTAGAAATCCCGGCCGAGCTCGGCTGGACCGCGCCTTGACGAGGGTCGCGCCGAGCAGGGCGATGCCGATAGCATAATGGAGCAGATGAATGCCGGTGAACACATAATAAAAGCCGAAGAAGGCGTTGGTCTGCGGTGTCAGGCCATGGGAGATCTTGTCGGCATATTCGACCGTCTTGACGATCCCGAACAGCAGGCCGATGCCGATCGCGGACAGCAGATGCCGGCGCACCCTGCTCATATCCCCCATCCGGGCCGCTTCCACCGCCAGTGCCACTAGCCAGCCGCTGGTGATCAAAATGGCGGTGTTCAACAATCCCAAGCGGCTGTCGAGCATCTTCGCTGACTGCGCGAACAAGTCGGGCTGCGCCACACGCTCAACCATGAAATAGCCGAAGAAGAGAATGAAGTTGGCCGTATCGGCCGCGATGAAGGTCAATATGCCCGGAACCGGCCGGGGGCGGTGCGAGGCTGTATCAACCATGCGGAAACGCGCTCCCGGCTTCCTGTTCCAGGCGGGTGAGCGCGCGGAGCGTGAAGATCGACAGGATCAGCATCGCCCAGAAAAAGAGCGAGAATTCCACCCAATAATTGAAGAAGCCACTGCGCGAGAAAGGACCATCTCGGAAGAAGGGCAGGAAGCAGAAGCCCATGAAGGCAACCGCCACCCAGATGGCAAACCAGCAAACGGGTTTCGGGATGAGCGGCACGACACGGCCATCGTTGAGGAAGCACAGCGCGAAGGCCGTGATCTGAAGCATGGTCAGTGAGAACGCCATGTCGAACATGATCCAGCCGGTGTCATAGAGCATCATCAGGATCAGCGGATCAGTCTCCGGGCGGAAGGCGGCGGCCAGCCAGAAGGCGGGCGGAAACACCAGAACCAGCGTCGTGAAACCCGCGCCCCACAGCTGCAGGCGTGACATCAGGTCATTGTCGCGTTCGGCCGCTTCCATCACCTTGGTAATGCCCATGCCCCAGACGAGATAGAGCACACCTGAAACCATCATGCCGGTCATGCCGATCCGTGCCGAGGTCGTGTGCTCCCGAAAATGCGCCGCGATTTCGTCGGCCGACAATGCTGCCGAATAAGGAGGGATGTTACGCCCAAGCAGCGCGAAGAAGACGATGAGGAGGACGAGCAGCGCAGGGCCCATCCAGAGGCAGAAGCGCACATAACGCAACGGGTTGGGAACCTGTGCGACCCGATAGGCTCCCGTAGATTCGATTTCGGAGTGGTCGGCCGATGCGCTGCCTGCTCCAAATGCCACCATCAAATCCCACTCCCATATGCCGGTCGACTGCCGGATCAGGGAGAAGTTAGGCAGAGGCTCGGCTTTGGGCGATGGCCCAGAATGCCGCCCGCAGACTTATCGTGCCAAAGTTGCAGTCGGGTCAGTGCTCGACGAGGCTGCGATCCTCGATAGAACGTGCTTCCCGCCATGCACTCGGCCGCTGGGCCGTCCAGCGCATGAAAGCGCGAGAAAAAGTGCTGCTACTCGAAAACCCCAGTAGATAGGCGATATTCTCCACCGTCAGCTCCGGACGGCGCAGATAGTCATAAGCCAGCTCTTCACGCAGCCGGTCCAGCACCTCTTGGAAGGTCGTATTCTCCTCACGCAGACGGCGCAGCAGCGTGCGGTCGGTCATGGCCAGCAGGCGAGCGGTTTCCTGTTTGCTGGGCTCACCATTGGCCAACTGCCCGACGAGCGCATCCCGCACTTTGCGTGAAAAGCGGTTAGCGAACCGGAAGACCAGATATTTGGCCGCCATTTCGTCCAGCATCGTCGCCAGTTCCTCGTTCGCCGAGGGGACGCGCCTTTCCAGCACCTCCGCCGGAAAGAAGATGCTGTTGATCGACTGGCCATAGCGAATGGGGCAGCGGAAGACATCATGATACGGTGTGTCGTCTATCGGCTTGCGATGGCGGAACGTCACCTCAATCGGCGTGATCGGCGCCGACAGGATCCATTCGCACAGCAGGAAGAATCCCGCCAGCATGGTGTCGATCGTTTGGTAGATGGGCGGGCGACCACCGGTATTGAGGTCGACCGAAAACCTGTACCCGTCCCCTTCCCGTTCGAAGGATACCGCCGCGGAGTCTGAAATAAGGCGCGCGGAATGAGCAAATCGCTCGGCCGCACGGCGCAGGGTGGCGCTGCACGACATGGCATAGCCAACGACGTGGAAGGTCGAGGGCCGGATATGGCGCGCGACTTTCAATCCGAAATTGGCGTCGCCGGTCGCTTCGACTGCTGCGATCCACAGGCTGGTCACCTGATCTTGTGAATATCGATGAGTAAGGTCGCCCACACGGCTGGGATCCATGCCAATGCCGCTCATCAGCACTGCTGGATCAACAGCGGCATCTTCAAGCGCCTTCACGATCGCCAGTATCCAAGCCGAGAGGCCGGTCTGCACGCTTCATCCCTCCCCTCGTCCGTTCTGTCATGATGCATAGAACTAAGACGAAATGCAAATCTATGTGGCCGCGGCACATCGAAAATGCGGGAGGGGGGCGGAGCCGGATGAGACCGGAGAGGCCTTCGCCGGTAGTGTTTATGGGCTGTGAGGATTTCAGCCGTCACTTTCGCCAGCGCCGAAGCGATGGAACAAGCTCCACTGAACCGCGCTATCTATCGGATGTACGACCCGACGATCCTGCTTCGTCGATCTCGACAATTGCCTTTCCTTCATCGCCGCGCGAATTCTGATCACACTCATCAGGCAGGCGCCTTTTTACGGTTCAGGAATGCCGCGACTTTTTGAGCGGCTGCTGCGGTTCGCAAGGTGTTGAGGAAATAGCGGCTCTCGATCCGCAACGCGGCATCAATCGGCACCTGTGAACCTTCATAGATGGCCTTCAATATGTTCCCGTCCGCCTCATTCGTCCGCTCGGCTCCTCGCCGCGCGGCAAGCGCGGGGCCGAAAATAGCGTAGGCCGCCGCCGTGTGAGGTCCCCCCTGCGGGAGGCGGAAGCCCTTCTCGTCCCAGGGCGCTGAAGAGTGGCCGACCTCGGCTATCCATTGCCGGGCTCGATCGAAGGCCTGTTCTCGGCTCGCCTTTTCGTTGATCACGCCGAGCGCGAGCGCATCGTCAATCTCCATAGGCTTGCCGTCAAGAATATAGGGTAGCGAAGCATTCAAGCCGGCCAGACGCAGCAATCGTTGCGTGCCACCTGCGCCCGGCATCAGGCCAAGAGTCGCTTCCGGCAGACCCAACTGCAGCCCTTCGTCTTCCACAGCAATCCGGAAGTGGCAACCCAGTGCCAGTTCTAGCCCGCCGCCGAGCGCCACGCCACTGATCATCGCGACAAGAGGCTTGCCGACGGTTTCGAGGTCGCGAATGCGGCCGCTGAACTGGCTGGCTTCCATCAGGGCAGCCCGTAATTCTTCCTGCGTCTTCGCTTTACGCCACCTTGCGATATCAGCTTGCAGTTCATTCAGGTCCGCACCCGCGCAGAAGCCGCTGCTCTTGCCCGAGCAGAAAATGGCTCCGACAATCCGCTGATCCTGCTGGATGGTTTGGGCCACCAGGGCCAAATCCCGTTGCACCGCGTGGCTGATCGTGTTCATCGAGCGGCCGGGCATGTCGAAGGTGACGACGGCAATGCCGTCAGCACCAACTTGCAAGGTGAAATTTTCCATATCTTGTCCCTCCCTCACACGCGCTCGATGACCGTCGCAGTGCCCATGCCCGCGCCGACGCAGAGGTTGATGAGTGCCGTCGCCTTGTCCGACCGTTCCAGTTCGTCCAGCATCGTTCCCAGGATCATGCCGCCGGTTGCGCCCAGCGGATGGCCCATGGCGATTGCTCCGCCGTTGACGTTGATCTTCCCCGGATCGATGTCGAGCGCCTGGATGTAGCGCAGCACGACCGCGGCGAAGGCTTCGTTGAGTTCGAACAGGTCGATGTCGTCCCGCTGCATGCCGAGCCGATCGAGCAGTTTGCGCGTCACGAACTCCGGTCCGGTGAGCATGATCGTGGGCTCGGACCCGATCGAAGCCGTCCCGAGGATCTTTGCGCGCGGTTTCAGCCCTGCCGCTTCGCCCGCTTCCTTCGACCCGATCAGCACGGCCGACGCACCATCGACGATGCCGGACGAATTGCCGCCATGATGAACATGGTTGATCGGTCCCATTTCGGGATAGCGCGCCTGCGCCACCGCATCATAACCAGCCTCCCCCATTTTGACGAAAGCGGGTTTGAGTTTGGCCAGCGAGCCCATATCCGTCTGGGGGCGCATATGTTCGTCATGATCCAGGATGACGATTCCCGCCTGATCCAGAACCGGGACGATCGACCGCGCGAAGCGGCCCTCCTGCCATGCAACGGCTGCACGCCGCTGGCTTTCAACGGCATAGGCATCGACATCTTCCCGCCCGAAACCGTGAATGGTCGCGATCATGTCGGCGCCAATTCCCTGCGGCGCATAATAGTGATCGAAGGCGAAAGCAGGATCGACCATCATCGCGCCGCCATCGGCCGCAAGGGCGACGCGCGACATGGATTCCACCCCTCCGGCAATGGCGAAACGCGCCTCGCCTAGCGCAACCTTGGCTGCCGCCATGTTGCACGCTTCCAGCCCCGACGCGCAGAAGCGGTTGACCTGCACGCCGGGTACGCGCTGGTCATAACCCGCGACCAGGGACGCGATACGGGCGATATCACTGCCCTGTTCGCCGACGGGCATCACGCATCCCATGATCACATCGTCCACCAAGGCGGTGTCGAGGCCATTGCGATCCCGGATGGCCCGCAAGACCTGCGCGGCCAGCGAAAGCGCGGTTATCTCATGTAGCGAGCCATCCGGCCGGCCCTTCCCACGCGGCGTGCGGACGGCATCGAAAATATAGACACCAGGCATGAAGCTCACCTCTTCAACGGGGGGCCAGACGGATCGCACCGTCGAGGCGGACGGATCCGCCGTTCAGATAATTGTTGCCGATCATATGCAGCGCCAGCGCCGCATATTCCTCCGGCGCGCCCAGCCGTTTGGGGAAAGGCACCGACGCGCCGAGCGCAACCTGCACATTCTCCGGCAGCCCGCGCATCATCGGGGTCAAGAAAAGGCCTGGAAGGATCGTGTTGATCCTGATCCCCTCCCCCATCAGGTCGCGCGCAATAGGCAGCGTCATGCCCAGCACCCCTGCCTTGGAAGCCGAATAGGCAGCTTGCCCCATCTGCCCATCCTGCGCCGCAACGCTGGCCGTGCAGATGACCACCCCGCGCTCACCATCCTCCAGCGGCTCCAGATCCAGCATCCCCTGCGCTGAGGCGGCGATGCAGCGAAAGGTTCCGAGCAGGTTGATCTGTATAACCCGCTCAAAATCTTTCATGGGAAAGCGGGCCGTGCGACCGTCGCCTTTGCTCCGCGACGCCGTCTTGATGCCATTGGCGATGCCAGCGCAGTTGATGAGGACGCGCTCTTGCCCATGGGCGGCACGAGCCTTCTCGAACGCTGCATCGACTTGCTCGTCAGAAGTCACATCGACCTTGCAAAATATCCCGCCAATCTCGCGGGCCACGGCTTCGCCGACGGCTTCGTTCATGTCAAAGATGGCGACCCGGGCGCCGACTTGGGCCAATGCGCGCGCGCTTGCCTCTCCCAAGCCCGAGGCGCCGCCCGTCACCACCGCAGCTACATCACCATCTATCCGCATCCACCCACTCCATCGAAACATTGCCTTCGCTTGCACTTCCCTTGGCAGCGACGGCGCGCATGGCGAACAGCGCCGGGTGACAAGAGATGACATTTCGGGACAATATCATCCCGCCAGCGCATTTTGCCATGGCCGGCCAATGCGTGACGCGTCTGGCCACGGCCGCCCTTGTGGGGCCGCCCGATGATTCACTGTCCCGACCAAGCAACCGGTGCGAAAGCACGATGCACATTCTCATCACCGGTCCCGAAGGCTCACGGCCGTTTCTTGAGCAGCTCGAAGGCGCGATCCAAGGCTGACGGCGTGCAGATCGTCTGCCATTACTAAGCCGCCTTCTTGTTTATGCTGATGTCGCTCTACGACATTGAACAAGCGCAGGCACGCTTGCGGCGCGGCGTGACACGCAGAGGCCCGCCCACCGCCTGCATGCTCAAGGGCAAGACGGTGGGGATCATCGGCTTCGGAGATATCGCTCGCGCTCTTCCCGCGCGGCTCAGCGGATCCCGCCTCGCTCTCGCGGGCGCTTCTAGGCGGCTTTTTCTCTGTCGCCTGATTTGACAGTACGGAGTGAGTAGCCGTCGGCTACCTTTGTTGGTCCGGCAACGCAAAGCGGCGCCGAGGCGCCGCTAGTGGTACAGTGCGTTGAGATATATCACATCCCGAACAGGGCGATCTGCTCGTTCCAATCGATCGGCAGGTTTGCGGTACGCTGGGATGTCATGTTGATAGAGGCTGGCTGGGTTCCGGCAAGGATGGCTTCGACGATCGCGGGCGCGAGGAAGTTCAGCCGGACCAGCCGGATGGCCCGGCCGGTGCGGGTCAGACGGACCGGTGAGGTAAGCAGGATTGAGGTCTATGCAGCTGCAAGGTGCTCGTCCCCGTCGAGCAGGGCGCGAAAACTATAAGAAGTCCGCACACGGGGTAATCACTCCACATAGATCGCATCTATGAGATCAATAACGCAATAGCGGCTGGCGTGATGAAGCCGTTTCGCGATGCTGAACCGACCTGACGCCCGATGGACTTTGACGACGTCGTCTTTCTGGGCGCGCTTCAAGTGTCCGCGTCAAACGGGCAAGCAAAATGAGGGCGGTATGGACGGAGTCCGCGTAGGTAAACGGCTGATAGGTACCCAATCCCCGGTTACAGTAGGGTGGGAAAACATCCCGAATGTAGAGGGCGGGCCGGTGAAACGCTTCGTCTTCACCTGCTTCCAGCCCGCGGTGCTGCTCGCGTTGATCGCCTTCTGGTATTATGCGCCGAACTCCCTGGCCAAGGCATCTACCGCCATCGGCATCGGCATCGCTTTCAAGGTACTGCTGCTGGCCCTGGAATGGGTCTCTCCGCGTCATGAGAGCTGGCGGCTGACCTGGAAGGAACTGATCACCGACCTCTTCTATGTAGGGCTGGGCTACACGCTGCTCAACATTGTCGAACACTATATCGGCGCTGACGTGGTGATCGAGGCTGTTCAGCAAAATTTCCATTGGGAAAAGGTCGCGTGGTTCATGGGCCTGCCGCTGCTGCTACAGGCGTTCCTGATCTCGTTCATCTTCGATTTCGGGCAATATTGGATGCATCGCGGAATGCATAACTGGTATCCGCTTTGGCTGACGCACGCGCCACACCATTACATCACGCAGCTTAATATAAACAAGGGAGCAGTCGGCAATCCGGTCGAACTATTCCTGATCGGGATCGGCATTGGCGGTTTCTTTGACTTCCTGCCCCGTGCGGCCTTGCTTGCAGGCACGCTGGGGCTTGCCGTCGGGACCTACCAGCACATCAACGTCCGCTTCAACTCCCCGCGCTGGTGGCGCTTCCTGTTCAACACGACCGAGCATCATAGCGTGCACCATTCCCAGGACTATGAGGGCAGCCGCAGCAATTATTCCAGCACCTGGATCATCATCGACCGCATGTTCGGCACCTGCGTGGACGGAGAAGCGGAGTTGTTGGGCATGGAGGGCGGTCGCAGGATGTCGGTCGGTGAAACCATGACCTTCCCCTTCACTGAAGCCTGGAAAACGATGAAGGCAAAGCTGCGTAAGGATCGCTTCGACGGGCCGGCAATAGTGCCCGCGGAATGACCATGGCGCGGCGCGGGAAAGGGGGAAACGGGGTGAACCGGCGCTTCATCGACTGGATCTGGAACGTCAGGGGTAGTCTGGCGCTCGTTCCAGGACAGTCCAGCGACGATGCCTTTCGCCGGCTTGATCCGCTGTTCCAGGAAGCCGGCACCAGCCATGAACGGTCAGCCGACACACTGACCTTCCGCAAGAAGAACCAGGCGGCTCAGGACAAGATGTCGGTCTTCGACGCCGGCGTCCTCCAGGTTAAAGAGGACGCAGCCGGGCCAGTGCTGCACTATCGCCTGAAAAGCCGTGCGCTGCTTTTCTGCTTTCTTGCCCCCTTGCTGTTCCTGGGCTTCGCTCAAGCGACGGTGGTAATCGGCCAGTGGGAAAAGGCTTCGGCGCAATCGTCGGAGAAGAAGCCGGAGAAGAAGAAGGACGTTGCACTGCCGCAGCACCCCATCGACGCTTTTCTGGGCGCCCCTGCGCCCGAAAAGCCGAAGAAGGACAAAGATCAAAAGTCCGACGACAAAGACAAGCCGTCGCCAAAGGCGGCCTATGTGTTCGCAGCGCTGTTCGCTACCCTCTACGTCGTCGGGCGCATCCTTGAAGCCAGGCTGGTGAAGTCGCTGTTCCGCAGGAAGCTGCTAGGCGTGTGAACGGGCGGGCCGTGCACCTTTCCTCCTGGAGCATTTTCCAGGCAGGTGGCATTACCTGCTGGCTCGGAAAATGCGGAAAACCAAATACATATAGAGCATGATCCCGTTCAGTATGATCGGATCTATATGTCCCGCTGTCCAAAGGAATGGAGCGGCATGGCGTCAGACAGGACAAGGCTACCGGCCGCGATGCGACGCTTCAGATAAGCGAATGTCTGCGCGGTCTGATTGAAAAGATGCTCACCGCCTTGGAGCGGCGCGTAACGGGTGTCTTCGTCGCCCGCCAACGGGGCGATGACATAGTCATAATCGCAGGCGTGGAACATGGGGAAAGAATAGCGTTCCTGCCGGACCTTCTTCACGCGGTGCCTGGTCGCCAGATATCGCCCATTGGACAAGATTTCCATCATGTCGCCAATGTTCATGATCATCGTGCCTTCGATCAACGGCACATCGATCCAATCCCCTTGCCTGCTGACGATCTGCAATCCAGGCGCCGTCGCGAAAAGCAAGGTGAAGCATTCATAGTCGGTATGCGCGCCAATGCCAGGCCGGTCCTGCGCACTGTCGTCACGAGGATAGTGGATGAGGCGCAACTGGCTCGGCGGATTTAAACGGTGTGCGTCGAAATGATCTTCATCCAGGCCCAGCGCCAGTGCAAAGGCACGGAATAGCTGACGTCCGATGTCCGTGACATGGGCATAATAGGCCATGACGTCGTCCCGGAAGCCTGGCATCTCCGGCCAGAGGTTGGGGCCGAGCAGCGGCCGCCGCCCCTCGGCATGAAGATAGTCGCAATTGACGTCATAGGCTTCCTTGAGGTCGCCGACGCCTTCGCCGAACTGCTCCTCTCCGACCGGCACATAACCGCTATGGTTCTGCGACCGGCCGATATAGCTTTTCATCTTGGCGGCCTGATCCAGCGCGAAATACGCTATCGCCCGGGAGTGCAATCTGCGAAACAATGCCCAGTCGAGCTGTTTGCCGCTGATGTAAAGGAAGCCCGACTCCGCACAGGCGCGATCGAGAGCATGTGCTACGGCGATCCGGTCATCGCGCGAGGTGCTTACCAAATTGGATATATCGATGATGGGCAGCGAACTCATGCCACCCTGTTATGGAACATAGGTCATAAGGGTAAGTTGCGACCTGACGATGATTTGCATTGATTTGATCTATGTCGGCGGCGATGAGCAATGATGGAAAGGCGGCCCATGACGGACAGAGGACAGTTGATAGATCGGAAGTTCGCCAGCCGCGTGGACTGGAACCTGATGCGCACTTTCGTGGACATTGTCCGGGCCGGGGGCATTGGCGCGGCGGCCCGGCAACTCAATCGGCAGCAGCCCAGCATCAGCGCCGCGCTCAAGCGGCTCGAGGATCATGTCGGCACCACCCTTCTCCACCGTACCGCCACGGGCGTCGAGATGACAGCGGCGGGCAAGGCGTTGATGGCGCTTTGCGAAGACATGCTCGAATCGGCGCAGATGGTGCCACATCAGATCGCACAGGCGACGAAGCGAGTTGAAGGGTTCGTTCGCATCCAGATCATCTCCGGCCTCATGTCGCCCGAGTTTGACGAGGCGATTGCAAGCTTCCATCGGCGCAATCCCGCCATCCACATCGAGATCCGTGTGTCGCCATGGCGTCAGGTGCTCGATGCACTCGAACAGGGCGAGGTGGAGATCGGCGTCGGCTATGACAGCAATGTTCGGGGAAGCCTGATGTACGTGCCGTTGCTGGTGGAGCGACAGCAACTTTACTGCTCTCGCTACAGTCCCTATTTCGGCTATCGCCTCAGCCGCCTGCACGATCTGAAGGATGAAGGCTTCGTGCTGACGGGCGATGATGAGATCGAAGCGATCACGCATCTGCGTCGCCGCTACCGTCTGGGAACCCAGGTCAGCGGCCTTGCCGAAGACATTAATGAGGCGAAGCGGCTGATAGTCCAAGGGGTGGGCATCGGTTTCCTGCCCGTCCTGGCCGCCGAGCAGGATGTAGCCAGGGAGCGGCTCTGGCCCATCCTGGACGCAGATATGGAGCCGTCCTACGACATTTTCCTCCTCTCCCGTTCCGAGCCCGCAAGAGACACCGCGACCCAGCTTTTCTGGGATGAGGTCATCCGGCGTTTGCGGGCCAAGACATAGATTTCATCAATGCCTTACATCGGAATTTTACCCCTCCCCCAATGACGCGCCGCAGCACAGCTTCCTATTCGAGAGAATGGAGGTGAACCATGCGGACAGAGCAAGGGCGCAGGTCGCTCCTAAGTCACGGACATATAGCCGATAGACTCACCCGCATTCCCGCGTTTCTCGGCCGTCTGCTGCTCGCGGGCGTAACTGCCAGGGCGCAGGTCCTCCTCGCGTCACCGCCAGCCCGCAAGAAACCATGACCGGCGCGACCATGGCAAGCAAATCGACAAGTGCGATGAAGGATAAAATCTTCAACTACATGCCGCCCGCGATGGTCGCAGCGGTCCTGTTTTTCTGGGCCTTGGGTCCCAAAATCCTGCTGGACCATCCGTTGACCCTGGTCGGCATGTCCGCGCTCATCACGATCAGCGTGCTGCTGCTTGAGCTAGTTCATGAACGCCATGCCGGGTGGCGCATGAACCGACAGGAATTTTTCACCGACCTCTTCTACGCGGTTCTCAGCGCCACCGTCATCGCATGGGTGTCGCGCAAGATCGGTGAAGAACCGCTGGCAGCGGTCAAGGCATCGCTCGGCATCACCACAAAATGGGCCATGCACATGCCTTGGCTGGCGCAAGTTGGGCTCGTCGTACTTCTGATCGAATTCGGGCAATATTGGATGCACCGGCTGATGCACAATGTGACGCCCTTCTGGCTGACCCACGCCCCGCATCACCACCTGACGCAACTGAATGCAGCGAAAGGCGCGGTCGGGAATCCGATCGAGCTGGTGCTGATCAGCCTCAGCATCGTCGCGCTGTTCGATCTTCAAACAACTGCTGTGTTTGCGGCCATCAATGTCCTTGGCGTCATTTCGACCTTTGCTCACGCCAATGTGCGGTCCGATCCGCCGATCTTCTATTCCTTCTTCTTCACGACGATCCGGCACCACAGCCTGCATCATTCGACCGATTATGAAAGCACCCGCTGCAACTATGGCAATTCGCTGATCCTCCTCGACCGCATCTTTGGCACCTATCATGAGGGCGAAGCGGAGCTGGTCGGTCAGGACGAACGCCGCCGCCTGTCGATCTGGGAACAGACGATTTTCCCCTTCGAGCCGCTGATCGCGCGATACAAGGCGTACAAGGGTCCGGCGGAGACAAGTGGAGACAGCAGCACCCCTGCCAAGGCGGTGGTCGAACGGCCCATGTCGGAAGCCATAGAGAGCCCGATCGCGGCATGACGACCAGATGCGCCTTGCGGGTCAGTCCGGCACGCGATGCGCTGGCGCAAGGAGACGTCCAGGCGGCACGCCAGTTCGCTGCCAGGATGATGGCAAGCGATCCGAGCGATGCCGAAGGCCACTTCATCTTTGGCCTGGCGGAATCAACTGATGGCCGGATTGGCGCGGGTATCCAGCATCTGGATCGAGCAGTGACGCTGGATCCCCAGGGCGAATACCGGGCTCAACTCGCCCGGCTCCTCGTCATGATGCGCCGCGACGGCGATGCCGCAGCGATCCTGCATGATGCCGAAAAGGCCCCGCCCACGGATGCATTGAGCCGCGATACGATTGGCTGCGTCTATGCGCGCCTGGGCGACCATAGCGCCGCGCTTACCCATTTCGAAGAGGCTGTCCGGCTGGACCCGCCAAACATCAATTACCGCTATAATCTGGCAACGACGCTCAATTTTCTCGGCCGTTCCGACGAGGCGGAGACGGCACTGGAGGCGTTGGTGGCGCTTGCCCCGCAGGACGCGCGGGCGCACCATCTCCTGTCCGCGCTTCGCAAACAAAGGCCGGACAATAATCATGTAGATCGCCTGACTGGCACGCTTGCCGACGCGAAGGACAGCCGCAGCAGGCTGCTTCTGGGCTACGCGCTGGCGAAGGAACTGGAGGATATCGGCAGGCCGGACGAAGCACTGGAGCGGCTTTGCGCGACCAATGCAGAGCATCGTCGAAAGTTACCTTATGCCTTCGCCCGCGATGCGGCGTTGTTCGACACCGTGGAAGGCGCATGGCCGCTGGCTCCAGCGTCCCAGGCGCCGGGGGACGACCCCCTCTTCATCATCGGCATGCCACGTACTGGCACCACGCTGGTCGACCGCATCCTGTCATCCCATCCGTCGGTCGAAAGCGCCGGCGAATTGCAGGCCATGCCGCTTGCCGTGAAGAAGTCGGCTGGAACGAAAACCCCCACGGTCATGGACGCCGACACCATTGCGGCCGCCGCGCGCGCTGACATGGGGATGATCGGACGCGACTATCTGGACCGCGCCGCCCATCACCGCCGGCAGCCGGAGCTCCGCTTTATCGATAAGTTTCCGGGCAACTTCCTCTATGCGGGGTTTATCGCCCGTGCCCTGCCCGCCGCCAGGATCGTCTGCCTGCGAAGGCACCCCATGGACACGGTGCTCAGCAACTTCCGCAATCTCTTCGCGGTCAGTTCCCGCTATTATGACTATAGCTACGACTTGCTCGACATTGCTGCTTACTATGTCCGCTTCGACCGGCTGATGAGCCTGTGGCGCGAAGCCCTGCCGGGCCGCCTGATCGAATTGCGCTATGAGGATCTGGTTGCCGATCAGGAAGGCGAGAGCCGACGGCTGCTCGCCCATTGCGGGCTCGACTGGTCGGACAATTGCCTGTCCTTCCACACCAACCATGCCCCGGTTTCCACCCCCAGCGCCGCCCAGGTGCGCCGCCCAATCTATGGCGACTCGGTCGGACGATGGAAGCGGCATGCCGACGTGCTGGAGCCGGTGCGCCGCTTCTTCGAGCAGGCCGGGGTCGACATCTCATGACAGAAAGGAACCGGATCATGCCGCCAGCCGCCAAATGGATGTTGATCCCCGTGCTCCTCGGTTCGGCCACGTCGGCACTCGCCGCGTCGGAGCCGAGCACGCGGCTGGTGGAATGTTCAACGGGTGACTGCCTGCTCGTGACCGGCCGCCGCGACGACCGAAACGCCCCGGTCAGCATCAATGGCCATGAGGTTGCGGTCAAAGGCACTTGGCGCTGGCAGGCCCGGCTGCCGGTCGAAACATTCCGCGCATGGTCGGCGCCCAACGCACGCACCGTGACCATCTCCGTGGATGGCGAGGAAGCGGAGGCCAGGCTGCCTGTCGGCATGTTTGTCCGGCCGGAGGAACTGACGATGCTCGTTATCAGACCCAAATAATATTGAGGTAACTCTCTAGTAATAATCGAACAATCTTCATTGTTGTCTTGAAATAATCATTGCCTGCTTCTATGTGATCCGCAGTCGCCGGAGAGCGGCGCTCGTCTGACGCACAGGAGACAATGATGAAGATTGGCCTCGTGGCTCTCGCCACTTTCGCATGCGCGATTCCCGCTTCCGCTTTCGCCGCCGACAACCCTTTCGCTCAGGATCAGGCGACTCTCGACCTCAAGGGCCTCGACCTCGCTTCGGCAGACGGGCAGCAGCGCCTGGCCATCCGCATGGATCAGGCCGCCAACGCCGTATGTGGCCAACGCCTCGCCGGGGTGCACCTCGCAGCCGAAGCAAAAGCCCAGGAATGCCGCGCAGCCGTGCTGGCCGATGTCCGCTCCCAGATCGAAGCGCGCCTGGCCATGAACACAAAGCCGGTCCGCGTCGCCGCCCGCTAATTGCTTGGTTAGGGCCTCCGCCGCCCCTGTATGCAGGGGCGACGGAGGAACAGCCCTCTTATTTTGCCAGTTTCTTCGGGTTGGGCCACCAGGTCAGCGTCTGCACGTCATGCGCTGAAGTCCACAGGCCCTTCTTCGTGAAGCGCAGCGCGCCGCTGCCCTCTGCTTTGCCGACGCGCGCCTTGACCGTCAGCGTGTCGGGGTCGATTGCAACGAAGGTCTGGTCTTCCGTGGTGCGCAGCCACACCATGCCTGCCCCGGTGTCGATGTCCCCATATTTCAGCACTTCGCCGACCTTAACTCGGCCGGTGACGTCGCCGCTTGCCGGATCGATGCGCGCGACCGTTCCGTCACCCTGCTCCTGAACCCAAACCGCCCCTTCCCCGGCCGCCAGAAAGCCGGGCTCCTTGCCGAGCGCCGTGGTCTTGATCACCATATTGCTGGCCGGGTCGATGCGCTGGATCGTTCTCGCCTCGCTGCTGACAGCCCACAAAGAGCCGAAGCCGAAGGCGAGATAGTGGGTGCCTACGCTGACCGGGATGGTGGCCGTGACCTGGTTGCTGTCTGGATCGACGCGCGAGATCATGCCCTTCTGGTCGCTCGCGACCCAGACCGATCCTGCCCCGGCGACGACATTGAGTTCGCCCTTGGGATTGGCGATGCCAGTGGGGATGGTGGCACTCTTCTGCGCCTTGTTCCTGTCGATCCGGACAAGCGCCTTTTCGTTGCAGTCGGCCACCCACAAAGCATCGCCCAGTATCGCCATCGCGCCGCAGGGTTTGGCCATCGGCACCGACGCGATCCTGCCTTGGCGCGACCAGCGCTCGACGCGGGCGTCATTGGTCGCCCACACGCTGTCGCCATCGACCGCCAGAAAATCGGCAAAGCCCGGCACCTGGATCACCTGTTCCCCGTGAGCAGGCGATGCGGCAGCCGCCGTGGCACAGCCCGCCACCAGCATGGCGCCAAGGATTGGAAGCTTCGCCATGATCATCCTTCCCGGTTGATATAGGCGCGCCAACCGCCAAGTGCGGTGATGTCTTCCGCCCCCGTTATCGCGCGTGGTTCGGCGACGAAGCCCTTGACGCTGCTGCCGTCCGCAAGCGTCACCGTGCCGATGGCGAGCGGCGCGGGCACTTCGGCGACGAAGCTGCCGAACTCGGCAACGCCCAACTCATAGACTTCCAGCGCGATCGGACCGCCTTCGTCACTATGCACCAGCGCTGGCTTGGGCGGCACGCTGTCCGCCATCGCGTAAAGCCTGTAGTTGGGCGAGGTTTCGAAAGCACCGACAAACCGCGCCTCGCGCGACGTAAGCTGCCAATGCAGCGGCATGTCTTTCAGGTGTGCGCCCACGACGGCGAGTTTCACGGTCTGCATTTTGCCCTCCAGGTCTAGTGGCGGTGGGGAAGGAAGATCGGCGACGGCGAAATAGGCGTCCGCCACATCGAGCAGGGCGCGGTCCGTGTCGGCCGGCCCGATCAGGGTGATGCCAAAGCCGGTGCCATTGGCGCGACTGCCCGCAGGAACGGCGACAGCCGCCATGTCCAGCAGGTTGACGAAATTGGTGTAGAGCCCGAGGGCGCTGTTGAGCGCAACCGGCGCGGCGAGCAGTTCAGTAACTCTAAAGGTCGATCCCGTCGTCGGGAATGCCAGCAAGTCGATTTCCGTCCATTGCATGTCGGCGCGCCGCTTGAGCTCGGCCAGGCGATAGATGCCGTTGAACAGATCGACGGCACTGATCGCGAGGCCAGGCTCAACCACCGCCCGCACGGTCGGATCGATGGCGTCGGAATCGTCGGTCAGAAGACCGGACAGAGCAGCGGCGCGCTCCGCGACCCACGGTCCGCCATAGAGCAGCTGTGCGGCTTCCAGCAGTGGCGCGATGTCGATCTCGACCAGTTCGGCCAGCCCGCCAAGCCGATCCAGCGCGCAGTCATACAGATATTCCGACTCAGCGTCGCCGAACCACACCCGCTGATCGCGCCGCGGCACGCCGATCCGCTTGCAGGCGAGCAGCCGGTCGGCCAACGGCTTTGAATAGGCATCCGCCGCATCGAAGCCGGCGATGATCCTGTCGATCAGGCGCGCGTCGCCGCTGTCATTGGCGAAGACGGTGATGCAATCGAGCGTGCGGCAGGCTGGCACCAGCCCCGCATTGCTCCACCGCCCCTTTGTCGGCTTGAAGCCAATCAAATGCTGGAATGCGGCGGGCACCCGGCCCGATCCGGCCGTGTCGGTGCCCAGCGCGAAGGCCACCAGTCCGGCAGCTACGGCCACGGAGGAGCCTGAACTGGACCCACCGCTGACATAGGCGAGGTTATAGGCGTTGCGAGGACTGCCATAGGGGCTGCGCGTCCCGTTCAACCCGGTCGCGAACTGATCAAGATTGGTCTTGCCGACACAGATCGCCCCGGCTGCGACAAGGCGATCGACCACCGTTGCAGATACACCAGGGCTGTAGGCGAAAGCGGGGCAGGCAGCGGTGGTCTCTACCCCGGCCACATCGATATTATCCTTCACCGCGAATGGAACGCCGGCGAGCGGCAGATCTTCTCCGGCTGCCAGCCGAGCGTCGATAGCTTTGGCGGCGCCAATCAAATCGTCGACGCTCGGCCTGCTGATCCATATCTGCGGCTGGACGGCGTCATAGGCGGCGAGCCGCCCAAGCGTTTCCTCCATCACGGCAAGGGCGCTGGTCCGCCCAGCCTTGATGTCCTGCGCGATGGCGATCGCGCTGCGGCGGTCGAGCGCGGTCATGCCGGAGCCCTCAGCGCCAGCATCGGCGCGCCCGGCTGCAAAGACTGCCGTTCCTGCACATAGAGGGCCGCAACTGTCCCCGTGCCGGGGCTTTGTACTGCACATTCCATTTTCATTGCCTCAACGATGGCGATGGTGTCGCCAGCCTTCACCTCGTCCCCGACAGCGACCAGCAATTTCCAGATACTCCCGCCAAATGGGGTCTCGACCAGCGCGGCCCCATCCGGGATCTCGATCGTTCGCGATCCGGGCGCGTCGGTTTCGGCGAGGTCGGTGATGCGGTCGAACTCGCCGCTGCGCTGCCATTCGGCGCGTTCCTCATCGAAAGCCGCCTGCCGACGCGCCTCGAATTCCGCGATGGACAAAGCATTTTCCGCAAGGAAGGCGCGATAGTCGGCCAGCCGGAACTCCGATGGCTCGATCCTGATCGAGCGCCGCCCGCTGGGAAAGTCGCGACGCCATTCCACCAGGTCTTCCGCGCTGACCGGGTAAAAGCGAATCTGATCAAAGAAGCGCAGCAGCCAGGGCTTGCCTTCAACAAATGCGTCCGTCTGTCGATGCGTGTTCCACACCTGAATGGTCCGGCCGAAGAGCTGATAGCCGCCTGGCCCCTCCATGCCGTAGATGCACATATAGGCTCCGCCGATGCCCACCACGTTGGGCGGGGTCCATGTGCGGGCGGGATTATATTTGGTGGTGACGAGCCGGTGCCGGGGATCGACCGGGGTCGCAACCGGCGCGCCCAGATAAACGTCACCCAGTCCCAGGACGAGGTAGTTCGCCTCGAATATGAGATTCTCCACGGCCGCCACGTCGGGCAGGCCGTTCACCCGGCGGATGAACTCGACATTGTCCGGGCACCACGGAGCGTCGGCGCGCACCCCGCTCATATATTTCTCGATCGTCTCGATCGTGGCCGGGTCGCGCCAGCTCAGCGGCAAATGCACGATACGGGAGGGTATGGCGAAATCCTCCAGGTCGCCCAGCCGCTCTTCGGCGGAGATAAGGGCTGCCAACGCGGCGCGCTGGTCCAGCCTCCCGCCGTCAAAATGAAGCTGCAGCGACCGGATGCCCGGCACCACGTCGACGACGCCGGGGAGCGCAAGCCGTTCCAGCTCGGTCATCAGCGCATGGACCCGGATCCGCAGCTCAATATCGAGTACGATGGGGCCATATTCGACCAGGATATTACGGTCACCCTGCTGCCGATAGACAGTGTGAGGACGGCCCGGTCCTGCCGGAATCTGGGCGAGAATAGGCGAGAGCATGTCCATTGGCCGGGCTGGACCTGAATCCTCCGCCGCACCCAAGGCTATCAGCCGCCGCTGCAAGCTGTCCGCCGCGGCCGCGTCGCCGATATTGACCGGCACGAAGCGGAGCTTGTCGCCGGGCGCGAGCTGGCCGATCTTCCAGCGGTCGGCGGCAATCACGACAAAGGGGCAGACAAAGCCTCCCAGCGACGGGCCGTCGGGACCCAGGATGATCGGCATGTCGCCGGTGAAGTCGACAGCGCCGATCGCGTAGGGATTGTCGTGGATGTTGGAGGGGTGAAGGCCCGCCTCCCCACCGTCCGCCCGCGCCCATTCGGGCTTGGGTCCGATCAGGCGCACACCGGTGCGGTTGCTGTTGTAATGGACTTGCCATTCAGCCGCGGCGATCGACGCTATGTCGGCTTGCGTGAAGAAGTCCGGCGCGCCGTGCGGGCCGTAGAGCACGCGCACCGTCCATTCGGTGGGCAGATCGGGCAACGTGGCGAAAGGCAGCGGCGTGTCCGTTGGCTCGCTCGCAAGGTGCAACGTATCGCCTGCGAGCAGCCGGCGCGCGGCATGGCCGCCGAACCGGCCCAGCTCGAAGGTGCTGCGGCTACCGAGATAGGGAGCGATATCAAGACCGCCGGCGAACAGGATATAGCCGCGCAGCCCTCCGCCCGATGCGCGGCCAAGCGCCAGCGTCTGACCCGCCTGTACGTTGATCGCTGCACCGCGCGGAACCGGATCACCGTCGAGTGCCGCTCCGAAATCGGCGCCCATCAGACAGATGCGCGCTTCCGCCGTGAAGACGATCGTCGGGCCGGTGACGGTGACCTCCAGGCCCGCTGTCCCTTCAGGATTGCCGAGCAGCCTGTTCCCCAGGCGGAAAGACTGGTCGTCCATGGGCCCCGACGGAGGCACGCCAACCGCCCAGAGCTTTTGGCGTCCGGGCCAGTCCTGTACGGTGGTGGCGGTGCCGCCGCTGATCACACGAATGCTCCGCCCGTTGAAGGCGATCTTTTCCAGCAGACGCGTCGAGACATCCCCGCTGACGAAAGCGGGGACTTCGACCACATCGCGCAACCAGCGCAAATTCGTCTCGATCCCGTCCACCCGGCTCTCGTCGAGCGCGGACTTCATCTTTTCAATCGCCTCGATGCGCGTCGGCGCATGGACGATCAGCTTGGCGAGCATGGGATCATACCAGCTGCTGACCTCGCTGCCCGCCATGCACCATGTCTCGGCACGAATGTCGGCGGGGAAATCCACCGCCGTCAGCGTGCCCGAAGTCGGCCGGTAGTCCAGCGCCGGGTCTTCGGCATAGAGCCGCACCTGTACGGCATGGCCCTGCGGCCTGGGCGGATCGGCATCGAGAAAGGCGAAATCGCCCGCGCCGCCACGGATCATCCATTCGACAAGGTCGATCCCCATCACTTCTTCGGTGACGCCATGTTCGACCTGAAGGCGCGTGTTCATCTCGAGAAAGAAGAACTCCTCGCGCTCCGCGTCATAGAGAAACTCGACCGTCCCCGCCGATCTGTAGTTCGCGGCCTGACCGAGGCGCGTTGCAGCCGCGATCAGATCGTGACGCCCGACATCGGGCAACAGCGGGGCGGGCGCTTCTTCGACGACCTTCTGGTTGCGGCGCTGAAGCGAACAGTCGCGCTCGCCGAGCGGCATGATGCGGCCCTGCCCGTCACCAAACAACTGTACTTCGATGTGGCGCGCGCGGCGGATATAGCGTTCAAGGAAGATGCCGGCATCGCCGAAATTGCTTTGCCCCTGGCGGGCAACGGCGGCGAAACCTTCGCGAACGTCGGCTTCGTCCTCGCAAATGCGCATGCCGATGCCCCCGCCGCCGGCCGTCGCCTTCAATATCACGGGGAAACCGATTTCGTGGGCAGCGGCAACCGCTTCTTCTTCGCCGGTCAGCAGTCCGGTGCCCGGCGCGAGTGGAACGCCATGCGCGGCCGCCAGAGCACGCGCGCTGTGCTTGAGGCCGAAGGTACGGATATTATCCGGCGTGGGTCCGATGAAGACGATGCCGGCCGCAGCGCAGGCTTCCGCAAACTCCACATTTTCGGCGAGGAAGCCGTAGCCGGGATGGATCGCCCCCGCACCGGTCGCGCGGGCGGCATCCAATATGGCGGCGATGTTGAGATAGCTGTCGGACGCCCGCGCCGGACCGATGCAGACCGCCTCGTCCGCCTGCGCGACGTGCAGCGATGCTTCATCCGCTTCGGAATAGACCGCGACGGACCGCAAGCCCATGCGCCTCAACGTGCGAATGATGCGGGTGGCTATCGCGCCCCGGTTGGCAATGAGGACCGTGTCGAAGCTCATGCGGCCACGATCATTCGAACGGGGGTGGGATTAAAGCCGTTGCAGGGGTTGTTGATCTGCGGGCAATTCGACACGACGACGATTACGTCCATTTCCGCTTTCAGGTCCACCGTAAGGCCGGGCGCGGAGATGCCATCGACGATCCCCAGGGACCCGTCCTCCTCAACCGGCACGTTCATGAAAAAGTTGATGTTGGAGACGATGTCGCGCTTGCCGCGCCCCTCCCGCAGGTTCGCCTCCAGGAAATTCTCCACGCACGCATGTTCGGCCTTGGTGTGGTGGCCATAGCGCAGCGTGTTGGACTCGCATGAGCATGCGCCGCCGATCGTGTCATGATATTCTACAGAGGTCGCCATTATGGTCATCATCGGCCGCCCCTCGTTCGACCGCAGCACTGTCCCTTCGCGCAGGAACAGGTTGCCCTGCGCGGACACAGTGTCCTGCGCGCTGTAGCGTTCGGCGTCGTCCTCCGCCGCGTAGAGGAGAAAATCGACAGCCTGATTGCCCTCCAGATCAATGATACGCAGCGTCTGGCCGGCGGCGACGTGGTGGAGCCATGGCGCCCGCGCAGGCACGATGACATCGTGGACGACCGGCCCCGAAAGGCCCGACAAATGGGGATCGATGCTCATGTGGGAAGCTGTTCCTTCCTATCAGCGGTAATAGTCTTCGACATTCAGGAAGGCGCGCAGTCCTTCCGGCGTCGCGTTGCGTATGGGATCATCCTCCGGCGTCACGGGCCCGCGCCAGGCTGTCGCCCGCAGCGGAGTGACCGTGTAGGCATCCCTCGGGTCGAGGACGTGCGGGCAGTTGGCGATGACCATGATCACCTCCATCTCCGCGCGCAGCAGAACGCTGCGGCCCGCAGGAAAGGGACCGACCAGCGGCGTTATCGTGCCGCCGGCTTCGATCTTCGCACCCTTGAACAAGGTGATGCAGGGGTGAACGTCCCGCCGCTGGAGCCCGTGCTTCGCCGCGCCAAGCAGGAAGCGGTCGCGCCCGTTCGGATAAGGTCCGCTATTCGCGCCGGAGCCATATTTGGCGGCGTTGGTCACCGCGTTCGACGTTCCGCAGAATGTGTCGTGCGTGCCAGCGCCATCTTCCGAAATGGTCATGAGCACCCGGCCCATGTCCGAAAGGAGCAGCTTGCCCTCGCCCAGATAGGCGTTCCACTGCACCTTCACCGTGTCGGCCACGTTGAGCCGTTCGGTCGGTATATCCGCGTTGAAAAGCAGGATCGACGCGCAGGCATCGCCTGCCAGGTCGATCAGCCGCAGGCGTGCGCCGCGCGGCAGCCGCCTGGTGGAATAGCCCCCGGCCGCGACGGTTTCCTCCCACAGCAGGTCGGACGCGCCGACGCCTGGGGGAAGATCGTCCGCCACCGGCGGCAACACCGGCATGGCTTCGACCACCCTGCCCGCCATGGCGCGGGCATGGTTGCGGGCGTCACACGGACTGGCGAGAATTTCGGTCATGCGGCATTCTCCTTGCGGCCGCTCTCTTCCTGCTCATACAGCGGCGGAAGCAGCGCGGTGGTCGTGACAAGTTGGAGCTGCTGGACGCCGCGCACCCTGCGCAGCGCATCGCATAATTCCTTCAGCAATGTCGCAGGGCCTTGCACCAACAAGACTTCGAGCGACTGGTCCCCTTCGAGGAACACATGCTGGGAGGAGATCACTTCCTTGAGATAATCGGCCTGAGTCTGGGCGAGCTGATGCCGGACCCGGCCTTTGTCGCTCCGATAAACCAGGGTGATGGTGCCCGCGAGCATCTCGTCCGGCCGGGTCAGGGCCTCATGCTCGGCCAGCGCATGCCGGATCAACTCGGCGATGAGCTGGGAGCGCGAGGGCAGCTCTCGTTCGACCACCATGGCGTCAAGCTGCCGGAACAGATCGCTGGGCAGGCTCATGCTGAGCCTTGCCAGGCTTGTGCCTTCGCTAGCCATTACCAATTGCCTCCTCACCATCCTGCGGGCTGGTCTCGTCTGCGGCGTCTTCGCTGGCCGCGGGTTCAGTGCGCCGAAGCAGCGGGAGATCATAGACCGCGGTGGCGCCGAACCGGTGGGGGGCGTGGGGATCGTGACGCCGCTTGTCGAGCGTCAGCACCCGCGTGCCCAATGTGAAGGCTTCCCGGATATCATGGGTGACCATGATGATCGTCAGCGCATAGTCGCGCCACAGCCGCGTGATCAGCGCATGCATGTCCGCCCGGATGCCCGGGTCGAGCGCGCCGAACGGCTCATCCAGCAGCAGGATGCGTGGCCGTTTGATGAGCGCCTGTGCGATGGCCAGCCGCTGCTGCATCCCCCCCGACATCTGTGCGGGATAAAGGTGCAGCGCGTCGCCCAGCCCTACTGACCGCAGCATCTCTTCCGCCTCTGCGGCGGCCGCCCGGCGCGCGCCGCCGAACAGGCGCGCGGCCCGTGGTGCCTTGGCGCATTCAAGGCCGAAGATCGTGTTGCGCAGCGCGGAAAGGTGCGGGAACACCGAGTAGCGCTGGAAGACGACACCGCGATCGGGGCCGCATTCCGGCTTAAGCGGTTCCCCGTCCAGCAGGATTGTTCCCCTGGTCGGCACTTCCTGGCCCAGCACCACGCGCAGCAGGCTGCTCTTGCCCGCGCCGGACGGTCCGATGATCGACACGAAGGAACCGGCCTCTATGTCCAGATCGACCCGTTCGAGTACGATCTTGTCGCCATATTCGACCCAGATATCGCGGAGGGAGAGGAGCGCGCTCAATGGCTGGCTCCATGCGCCCAGGGGAATGCCCGACGGCTGGCCAGGGTCAACACCCCGTCCATCAGGATCGCCAGGATCGCGATCCAGGCGACGTAGGGGATGATCACGTCCATCGACAGATAGCGGCGAACCAGAAAAATCCGGTAGCCAAGGCCGACGTCGGACGCGATGGCTTCGGCTGAAATCAGGAAGACCCAGGCAGGCCCCAGCGCCAGGCGCATGGCGTGCAGCAGCCGGGGCATCGCCTGCGGCAGCGCGACCCGGATCATGATCTGCCAGGAACTCGCGCCCAGAGTTTGGGCCTTGACGATCTGCTCGCGCGGCAGGGCAGCGACATGGGCCGCGATGTCGCGCATCATGACCGGCGCGACGCCGATAACGATAAGGGCGACCTTCGCCGTCTCGCCCAGACCCAGGGCAATGAATAATATGGGGAGCAGGGCAATGGGGGGGATGACCGCGACGACCGTTACGAGAGGGCCGAACGTGGCGCGTACCGGCGGGAGTACGCCCAGCAGGAGGCCGACGACCAGCGCCGACAGGGTTGCGATGCCGAGTCCAATGCCAAGCCGCTGAAGGCTGGCCAGCGTGTCGGCCCAGAAGACGAACTGGCCGGTAAGCTGGTCGGCCTGGAAAAGGAGCGCCGCCATGGCATCCACCATGCTGGCAGGCAGCGGCAGAATCTTGTCCATGGGATTAGCAGCGTGGCGCTGCACTGCCAGGAACAGGTAAAGCAGTACCAGCAACAGGATCGGCAACGCACCCAGGAAGATGCGGTCGCCTCGGCGGGCATGTCGGTTCACCCAACGCATCGTCACATCACTTTCGATAAATTCGAAACGAACCAGTCAGAGCTTTCCGTCCGCAGCCAGCTTCATGAAGCTTTCGTCGAACCGCAGCGTCACCCTTTGAGGATCGCCGAGCGTCTTGCCGCCGGGGAAGGCAATGCCCACGGCATCGGCAGACGACGCTCCTTTGAACAGCCCCTTGGAAAAGCTGAAATTTCGCACCTGTGTCATTGTCTTGATGAGCGCCGGAGCGGAGGTGGCGGTCACCGCCGCCTTGGGATCGGTATAAAGATGCGTGGTCGACAGCTGGCTGTCGAAGCTCTCGGGCGTCGATCCGGCCAGCTTCGCCATGGCTGCGCGGGCCGCCCTGCCCTCGGCGTCCTGCCGCTGCATCAGGGAAACGGTTTCGTACCAGATTCCCGTCAGCGCCTTGCCCAGGTTCGGATTGGCCTTGAGCGTCGCGGTATCGACGACCATCAGGTCGAGTATCTCGCCCGGAATTTGGGCGGAACTGAATACCTGGCTAACGCCCGGCTGCTTCTTCATCACCGAAAGCTGCGGATTCCAGGCAACTACGGCCTTGGCCTGCGGGCTCCCAAAAGCGCCCACGATGTCGGCGTCCGACGTATTCACGGTCTTCACATCGGTCGGCTTGAGCCCCGCAATCTCAAGACCCCGCGCCAACAGATAATGGGAGACGGACAGTTCGACGAGATAGACCTGCTGGCCCTGGATGGCGCGCATCTGGTCCGCGCCTCTCAGCAATATGCCGTCATTCCCGTTGGAATAATCTCCCACGATGATGGCGCTGCTGTCCTTGCCACCGGCAGCGGGTATGGTGAGCGCGTCCATATTGGTGACGGTCACCCCGTCGAACTTGCCCGCCGTGTACTGATTGATCGATTCCACATAGTCGTTCACCTGAACGACGTTGATCTTAATCCCATATTTGTCGGCCCATTTCTTCACGATGCCGGCCTGTTGAGCGTAGGGCCAGGGCATCCACCCGGCATAGATCGACCAACCGATATTGAAATCCGTACGCTGCGCCCCCCGGTCTGGCGTCTGCGAACAGGATGCGAGCAACAGCGCGCTGGCAAGCATTGCGACCCTGCTCACCTTGTCGATCAACCTGACCATGATTCGATCCCCTTTCGCAGTGCAGCATCATCGCGGTTCATCCTGATGTCCACAAGAAAATATTACAAGTCATCGAATATGTAATAATTTCGAGCATGCGCCGATGATGGCGAGCGCATCCACGGCATCGTTATCCTGGGCGTCCCCGGACCATCATCGACGCGAATCACCCGAAAACATGAGCAATCTGGCGACTTCCCTTCTCGGCAGGCAAGAAGTGCAGGACTCGCGAATCAGGTCGCCCCACTTGCTGCCGAAGGACTAGTGCTTCGCTTGCCACGGGTCCGCAAACCTTGGAGGCAAGAACATCTACAGCCGGAATCGACCCATTTGACGCAGCGCGTCACAGATTTCGCTCATACTGAGCAAGTGCAAAAATATTACGCTTGACGCATTAGGTAATATCCATACCGTATGAGTGGTTGCTCGGCAAAGCGCCGAGACGGAAAGATCAGCGTCCGCAAGACGACCTGTCGAAGTGAGGGCAAGTGGATCGAATTAAGGGCAGTAATGCAGCAATGCTGGATGCGATGACATCCGTCGTCGGCCTCGCCGGCTCAGCAAGCATGATCGGTCTATCAAATTGTCCTCGAAATGCTCGAAGAACAGGTCAGCGCGACACCGCATCGTCGCGGCATATCCGCCGGGAAGTAAGGCTGCGCCATGAATATCGGCGCGAAGTCGCCGATCAACCGGTGATCTATCTGACAAGGCGCCGGACTCGGCTAGAGCGCCAATAGGAGGGATGTCACTTAAGGGCTCAACCGAAAGGGGGTCGGAGTGACTATGAAATTGTTTCGGAACACGCTGTTAGGCGCGACCATTTTAATGGGCGTCGGAACCACTCCGGCTGTCGCGCAAGGCGCCATGCCGGAAGATGGCGACGCCAACGAAATCGTGGTGACGGGCACTCGCCGTGAAGTCACCATTCAGGACGTGCCGATCAACATCACCGCGATCGGCGCGGAACAATTGTCCAGGCAGCGGATCGACGATGTTCGCGATCTGGCAGACTTCACGCCGGGCATGACAGTTTCCGATACTGGTCCGGGTTCGACCGGAACGATCGTGCTTCGCGGCCTCAGCGCTTCGGACGTTGATGCGACGGGCTTGTCCTATGACGACGCGCTGGGCGTCTATTTGGGCGAGGTTCCGCTCTATTATGACTTCAAGCTGCTCGACATCGCGCGGGTGGAAACATTGCTTGGACCGCAGGGCACGCTCTACGGCCTTGGCACGCTAGCAGGCGCCATCCGCAACATACCCAATCGCCCCGACCTGACGGCCATCGGCGGCGAAGTGCATAGCCGCCTTTATGCCAAGCAGCATGGCGAAAAGGCGGGATTCCAGCTCGACGGCGTCATCAACATCCCGATCATCCGGGATCATGTCGCCTTCCGTTCGGCCACTGGCTATTATTATGATCCTGGCTTCATCGACTCTCCGCTGCTGCTGCAGGAACCTGGCGTGTCGTTGCCGCAGCCAAGCGGCCCCGGCGGCATCACCGACGCGGATTATGCGGCCAACCTGACCGCCCGCAAGGATGTCAATTTCGAGAAGACTTTCACCACGCGCAACCAGTTGCTCGTCCAGTTCAATCCGGATCTCTCCGTCAATTTCACCTATGCGTTCCAGCGGACCAAGACCGACGGCGGCCAATATAATAGCGATGGGGTCCTTGGGACCGGCAAGTACGAAAATGGCGCCCGCTATCTAGAACCCGTAAACCGCCGTGCGCATCTTGGCAGCATGGAAGTCAATGCGAACATTGCCAATTTCGCGGATCTCGTCGCGACGACTGCCTATACCAATGTGCGCAACGTTCGGACATCTGACAATACTGATCTGCTGCTCGATCTTGACTACGGGTACGAGACGTTTCCCGCTTTTTCGAGTTACAATGAAAGCGTCAACAGCCGGAAGCAATTCAACCAGGAAGTCCGCTTCGTGTCGCATCATGGCGGCCCGTTCAGTTGGGCGATAGGCGGCTTCTACAACGAACAGAAGCTGCAGAACGATTATCGCGAAATCCTTCCCGGCCATCCCTGGGTTGACCTGGCGACCAACCCCGAAGAAATCGAATATGCATCCTACACAACATCGAAGGTCACCGAGAAGGCGATCTTTGGCGAAGGCACGTTCCGCATTACACCAGAATGGCAGGTGACCGCTGGCGGTCGCTGGTTCCAGTACAAGTCGAACATCAAAGGACGCGCAGTCATCCCGCTGCTGGGCGATCCACTCAGCCCTTATGACGCCGAAGCGGCAGGCGGCACATCTAAGAAGAGCGGCACGGTGTGGAAGTTCAACACTTCCTACAACTTCACCGACGACATCATGCTCTATGCGACTTACAGCAAAGGATATCGCATCGGCGGTCCGAACTCGGTCGCTCCCTGCCCGCCAGTGCTGAACCCGCCTCCTGCGCAAAATGTCTGTGCCTTGCCGAACGAGCTTCAATTTGGCCCGGACACCACCAAAAATGCGGAAATCGGCATCCGCACTCAGTTTTTCGATCGAAAGCTGACCTTCAACTTCAACGTCTTCCAGATCAAATGGGACGGCATCCAGGTCGATTCCGCCACTCTGAACGGCATCGTTGGCATCACGGTCAACGGGGGCAAGGCGAAATCCGAAGGGTTTGAAACATCATTCCAGCTGCGCCCCCTTCCGGGTTTGTCGATCCAGGGAACCTATTCTTACGTCGATGCGAGGCTGACTGAGGACGTGCCCAATGTCATCGCCGTCAACGATCCGGCGGGCACTTACCCCAGCGATCCCATCCAGCTGGATGCCCTTTCCGGCGACCGCCTCCCGGGATCGGCGAAGAACAGTGGCAGCCTGGGCGTGACATACGCCCATCCTGTCAGGGACGGCAGCATAGTCGCCAACTGGACGGCCACCTATCGCGGCAATGTGGTAACGCGGCTGGGTTGGGATCGCGCCTATGGCGACAAGCTGCCCAGCTATGTCCTGCATCGTGCGTCGCTAAATTACGAAACGGACAAATACAGCATCGGTCTGTTTGCAAACAATATCTTCGACAAATATGCGGTGGCCTCAGTCGCTAATGATCGTTCGCGGGTGGGCCTCAACGATGGCGTCGTGCTGCGCTATTACAAGCAGACAGTTATCAATCCGCGCACCTTCGGCATCGAAGCGCGGCTCAAATACTGAATGAAAATCGGCGGGGCGCATCCCCTCAAAGGATTGCGCCCCCTTCCCGTAGGGAGAGGCGGAACGGTTCAGGAGCAAACTACAAGGATGCCAAAAGCGCCCCGATCAAGGGAGACCAAGATTATGTTCGCGAGGATTGCCGGAGGGGTCCTGGCAACCACGTTGCTTTGCGGCGCGTCGATCGTTCCGGCTGCAACGACAAAGAGTCCCGGCCTGTTTCCGGAGCGATGGATCGACGGCACGCTCGCGCAGGAACCTGACGCTCAGGTTCAGGCGCTCGACGGCGACACATTTGTCATTCGGCAGTCGATCAAAACCAACTTTGAAGCGCCCTTTCTATATCTTCTTTTTGGGCGAGACAGGGCATTGCTGGTCGATACGGGCGCACAGGGCGGCCAGATCAGGCCGGTGATCGACCGCCTCGTGGCACAATGGCTGGCGGCGAAAGGGCGCGCGCAGATTCCTCTCGTGGTGGCGCATAGCCACAGCCACGGCGATCATGTCGCCGGGGACGCGGCATTTCAGGATCGACCCGATACGACGGTCATCGGACTCGAGCCCCAGAATGTGGCTCGCTTCTTCAGCATAGCGAAGTGGCCGGAAGATCTGGCCCGCTTCGATCTGGGTGGCCGTGTCCTCACGGTCATACCTGCGCCCGGACACCAGGCCGCCGCGATCATGATCTACGATCCGCAGTTGAAGATCCTGCTGTCGGGCGACACGCTTTATCCCGGCCGCCTGTACATCCCGGTCAACTTTCTGGCGGACAACCGGGCAAGCGTGGATCGCGTGGCGGCATTCGCGGCCAGACACCCGATCCGCGCAGTACTCGGTGCCCATATCGAAATGACGCGAACGCCTGGCCAGGACTATCCGCACGAAGCACAGGCGCACCCGGACGAGCATCCGCTGGAGCTGCCAAAACGCACCATCGTCGAGCTGCAGAAGGGCCTCAAGGCGCCGCTCGATGTGCCAGAGCGGCCGCAAGCTCATGACGATTTCATCATCTACCCGGTCGCCCCGCGGCCAGATTGAAAAGATGCCCGAAAGGACTGAACTCATGGCCAATCGGCCCAAGCTGGAGATATCGCGCCGCGGCGTTCTGGCCGGAACTACCGTCACGGCCGTGGCGGCTGCGGCGCCTGCCTTGACTGAAGTCCCCGCGCTTCCGCCTGCCCAGCCTGTTCCTACAATGTCCGTCTCTTTCTCCGTCAATGGACGCGCGCAGCGGCTGGCGCTTGATCCGCGCACGACCTTGCTCGACGCGCTGCGCGAACATCTTCATCTGACTGGCACCAAGAAGGGCTGCGATCACGGCCAGTGCGGCGCCTGCACCGTCCTTGTGGGGGGCAAGCGGATTAATTCCTGCCTCAGCCTCGCCGTCATGCACGAGGGCCACGAAATTACCACGATCGAGGGGCTGGGCACGCCCGACAAGTTGCATCCGATGCAGGCGGCATTCATCAAGCATGACGGCTATCAGTGCGGCTACTGCACGCCCGGCCAGATCTGTTCCGCAGTGGCGGTTCTCGACGAGATTGCGCGCGGGATCCCCAGCCATGTCCAGGAGGATCTGACCGTCAGCCCTCGCGCCACAATGCCGGAGATGCGGGAGCGCATGAGCGGCAATATCTGCCGCTGCGGCGCTTACTCCAACATCGCGGAAGCGATGGCGGACGTTGCCGGAGAGAGCGCGTGAGAGCCTTCACCTACGAACGCGCCAAGGATCCTGTCGCGGCGGCACGGGCCGTGGCGAAACGCCCCGGCGCGCGGTTCATCGCCGGGGGCACCAACCTGCTGGATCTCATGAAGATAGAGGTGGAAACGCCAACGCATCTCGTCGATGTGCAGGACCTGGACTTCACCAAGATCGAAACGACGCCCCAGGGCGGCCTACGGATCGGGGCGCTCGTCACCAATACCGATCTTGCCGCGGACGAACGTGTGCGCCGTAACTATGGCGTGCTGTCGCGCGCGATCCTCGCCGGCGCTTCGGGACAGTTGCGCAACAAGGCCACGACCGCGGGCAACCTGCTCCAGCGCACCCGCTGCCCCTATTTCTACGACATCAACATGGCCTGCAACAAACGACAGCCGGGTTCGGGATGCGCTGCAATTGGCGGCTATTCCCGCCAGCTCGGCGTGATCGGGGTGAGCGAGTCCTGTATCGCGACTTTCCCGGGCGACATGGCCGTAGCCCTGCGCGTGCTCGACGCCATTGTGGAAACGATCGATGCGCATGGGCGGACCCGGTCCATCCCGATTGCCGGTTTTCACCGCCTCTGGGAAGACAATCCGGCACAGGATACGATGCTGAAGCCCGGCGAACTCATCACCGCCGTCACGCTGCCCCCTCCCCTCGGCGGCAAGCATTTCTACGAGAAAGTCCGCGACCGCGCTTCCTATGCCTTCGCGCTCGTATCGGTCGCGGCCGTGATCCAGCCTGATGGCACCGGTCGCGTGGCATTTGGTGGGGTCGCTCCCAGGCCCTGGCGCATCGAAGCCGCCGAGGCGCTGCTGCCGCAAGGTGCGGCGGCCGTTACCGCGCGGGCCTTTGAAGGCGCAACGCCGACAAGGGACAATGGCTTCAAGCTGCCGCTCGCGACGCGCGCGCTGGCCTACGTCATCGCGCAAGCCAGGATCTGATCCCATGAAGTTCAATGTTCCCGCCAGGACCAATCCCATCGACAGGATGTCCGTTGTCGGCCGTGCGCAGGATCGGATCGATGGTCCGCTCAAGACTACGGGCCTCGCGCCCTACGCTTATGAACAGCGCGAAGCGGCGAACCCCGCCTACGGCTATGTGATCGGATCGGCAATCGCCAAGGGCACCTTCCGCTGGCTGAACCTGGACGCTGTAAAGGCAGCGCCCGGCGTCATCTCGGTGGTCACCGCAGAGAACGCCGGCACGCTAGGCAAAGGTCAGTTCAATACGGTGAAGCTGCTCGGCGGGCCGGAGGTCGATCACTATCACCAGGCGATCGCTGTCGTCGTCGCAGAGACATTCGAACAGGCCCGCGCCGCCGCCTCCATGGCGCGGGTCGACTATGACCGTACGCAAGGGCGGTTCGATCTAGACCAGGCGTTGAAGATCGCTCCTATCGTTGGCAATGGCGGCCAGCCGGCGGCAGCCGCTACGGTCGGCGATTTCGAAGCTGCTTTCGCCGCCGCGCCGGTAACGATCGATGCCGAATATACGACGCCCGATCACACCCATGCGATGATGGAGCCCTTCGCTTCCGTCGCGGCTTGGCAGGGCGACGAGCTGACGATCTGGACATCGAACCAGATGATCGACTGGGGGCGCGGCGACCTTGCCCGGACGCTCGGCATTCCGAAGGATAAGATCCATTTGCTGTCGCCCTATATCGGCGGCGGCTTCGGTGGAAAACTGTTCCTGCGGACGGACGCTGTCCTCGCCGCGCTGGGAGCAAAGGCGGCGAAGCGGCCAGTGAAGATTGCGCTGCCGCGGCCCTTCATTGCGAACAACAGCACGCATCGCCCCGCAACCCGCCAGCGCATCCGCATTGGCGCGGCGCGCGACGGTACGATCACCGCCATCGCGCATGAAAGCGGCTCGGGCGATCAGCCAGGCGGTGGTCCAGAAACAGCGACGGGTCAGACTGAGCTGCTCTATGCGGGTGCGAACCGGCTGACCGCGCTCCGGCTGGGAGTGCTCGACCTGCCCGAAGGCAACGCCATGCGCGCTCCGGGGGAAGCGCCGGGCATGATGGCGCTTGAAGTCGCCATGGACGAAATGGCCGAGAAGCTGGGAATGGATCCTGTCGCCTTCCGGATCAAGAACGACACCCAGGTCGATCCCGCCAAACCCGAACGGCAGTTTTCGCAACGCCAGCTCGTACGCTGCCTGACGGAAGGCGCCGAACGGTTCGGCTGGTCGCGCAGAAATGCCGTCCCGGGCAAGGTGCGAGACGGGCGCTGGCTGGTCGGAATGGGGGTAGCTGCGGCCTTTCGCAACCATATCAATCGGGCCAGCGGCGCGCGGGTCCATCTCGACCCCGATGGTTTCGTAACGGTCGAAACAGACATGACCGATATCGGCACCGGCAGCTACACCATCATCGCCCAGACCGCAGCGGAGATGATGGGCGTGCAGATGGACGCCGTCAAAGTAAGGCTCGGTAGTTCAACCTTCCCGGTCGCTGCGGGTTCGGGCGGTCAATGGGGTGCGGCCAATGCCACGGCAGGCGTATATGCGGCCTGTGTAAAATTGCGGGAAGCGGTCATCCAAAGCCTGGGCTTTGAAGCAGCCGGCGCCCTGTTCGAAGGTGGCTATGTGCGCAGTGGCAACCGGTTAACGGAACTTCGCAAGGCAGCCGCAGCGGGAAGATTAACGGCCGAGGACCGTATCGAATTTGGCGAACTGGCGGAAAAGTGGCAGCTTTCCACCTTTGGCGCTCACTTCGTCGAGGTTGGCGTCGACTCCTACACCGGCGCCGCGCGCATTCGCCGAATGCTGGCAGTCTGCGCAGCCGGCAGGATCATCAACCCCAAGTCAGCGCGCAGCCAGGTGATCGGCGCGATGACCATGGGGGCCGGCAGCGCACTGATGGAGGAATTGGCCGTCGACAGGCGTTTTGGCTTTTTCGTGAACCATGATCTCGCTTCCTATGAAGTGCCGGTTCATGCCGATATCCCGCATCAGGAAGTGATCTTCCTGGAGGAGGCGGACGACAAGGCCAACCCGATGAAAGCAAAGGGCGTAGGCGAACTCGGGCTGTGCGGTGTAGCCGCGGCCATCGCCAACGCTATCTACAACGCCACTGGTGTCCGCGTGCGCGATTACCCGATCACGCTCGACAAGCACCTGAACCAGCTGCCGCCGCTGACATGATGGAAATTGAAGGCAGGCGCTGCTGTATATGCTCGATCTTCGACCGCTCGGGATCGAACTTCAACGGTTTAGGCTGGTGATTTCCGGCGATAGCTCAGGCGAGGAGGATATAGGCAGCGCCGATTGCCGCACAGGCGCCCAGCACAGGCAGGACGCCGATCTTGAATCTGAACACTGCAATCAGGGCGCCGATCGACAACAGGGTCGCCGGGATGTTGATTGAATCCAGCACTGGCACGTTGAGAGAACCCGTTGGCGTCGCGAGGATTCTGACCTCTCCAAACAGCGTGTGGATGGCGAACCAGAGGGCGAGGTTGAGGATCACGCCAACCACCGCCGCGGTGATCGCTGTCAGGGCAGAGGACAGCGCCTTGTTCCCGCGGAGCCGCTCGATGAAGGGCGCGCCGGCGAATATCCACAGGAAGCAGGGCACGAAGGTGACCCAGGTCGTGAGGATCGCGCCCAGCGTTGCCGCCACCAAGGGCGAGAGTTGACCAGCATCGCGGAATGCCGCGAGGAAGCCGACGAACTGCGTCACCATGATCAGCGGGCCGGGGGTGGTTTCCGCCATGCCGAGGCCGTCGAGCATTTCGCCGGGCTGGAGCCAGCCGAACGTGCCGACCGCCTCCTGCGCGACATAGGCGAGCACGGCATAGGCGCCTCCGAAGGTCACGACCGCCATTTGGCTGAAGAAGCTGGCGATGCGGGAAAATACATCGTCGGGTCCGAGCGTCAGGAACAGCGCCAGAACCGGTGCCAGCCAGAGCAGCAGCAGGACCGAACTGATCCGCAGCGACCAGCCGTAATTGGGCTTTGCATGCTCGGGCAAAGCTTCGCCTAACAGGGTGTCGCGATCATGGATGACCTCGCCACCCGCCGCGCCATGGCCGCCACCGCCCTGGAACTGCGGCAGGCCGCTGCGTCCGCCGAGATAGCCGGCGAGCCCGGCCGCCAGGATAATCACCGGGAAAGGCGCATCGAGGAAGAAGATCGCGACGAACGCAGCGGCGGCTATGCCCCGCATGACGTTGTTCTTGAGCGCCCGAGATCCGACCCGCACGACTGCCTGCACCACGACCGCCAGCACAGCCGCCTTGAGGCCGAAGAAAAGCCCCTCGATCAGCGGCACCTGGCCGAGCAGCACATAGAGGTAGCTCAGGCCCAGTATCGCGAGAAAGCCGGGGAGCACGAACAATGCCCCAGCGATCAGTCCGCCTCTGGTCTTGTGCAGGAGCCAGCCGATATAGACGGCGAGTTGCTGCGCTTCCGGCCCTGGAAGGAGCATGCAGTAATTCAGCGCGTGCAGGAAACGCTCCTCGCCTATCCATCTTTTCTCTTCGACCAGGATGCGGTGCATGACCGCGATCTGCCCCGCCGGCCCGCCAAAGCTGAGCGCGGCGATCCGCGCCCAGACCTTTGTGGCTTCGTTCAAGGAGATGCCGTGGTCGCCGGCCGTCGGCGTCTCCGCGGGGGCGATGGAGGACGCGCTACCCGTCATCGGTCCGTCTTTCTGTTGCTGAAAAAGGCATGAAACTGGTTCAGAGCGTCGCTCGCCATCGCGACGCGCTGAAGATCGTCATCGGTGGATGCGCAGACGCCGGACAGCATGGCGCCGACGCCCGCGGTTTCAGGCCGCGCGAATTTGCTGTCCCCGATATCCAGCTCGTGGATGATCTCTCCGATCGCCATCAGCGCAGAATCCTTTGCCAGATCGGCGCGCAGCAGCAGGGTTTCGAAGCTGCACCGGTCCTCTTCATGGGTGAACTCGGCATCGACCATGTCGAAGCGCAGCTCGCCCGGCGCCGGATCATAGTGGCGGCTGTCGATGAACTTGAAATCAGCATCCGGGTCGATGAAGCGCCGGATCAGCCAGGCGCACGCAATCCGATCGACATGCACGCCGCTGCGGGTGACCCATGTGCGCCCGGTGAGGTCGAGCGGTTTCGAAACTTCGGAGGGTTCGGTGCGGCTGACATCGGGATGCTGGTAGCGCTGACGGTCAAGCTCGGCGAGGGCGGCTTCAGCCTCCTGCCGGCCGTGGGCGCCGAAAAAGTCGAGCTTGCCCACATCTCCCAACCGCTTCTGTAGCTTAGCAATGTCGGGACCGCTGGCCGGACCGGTTTCCAGCAGGCGGCGGGCGGCCTGGGCGATTTCGTCATAATCGGCGTCGCGGGCGTTGTCGAACAGGATGCGAACGTCGGCGTCTGACTGGCCCGCGAGCAGTTGCGCCTCGATAAGCGTCGCCTCGCCGCCGAGCGAGATGATCTCCTCCAGCAGTTCGCGTAAGGCCGTTTCGGCCTCCGGCGATCGGGGAAGAAGATGGACCGCATTCTTCAATGGCACCGCGCCGATCGCCTGCAAACGTCGCCAGATCTTCACGCGCAGATAGGGCGGCTTCGCGGGAAGCTGGTGCAAAAGCGCGAGCCAGAGGGGGGTAGCGGGTAGAATCATGATGCATATGTATCATGAAAATTTGATTCTCGGAAATAGCTATACCAACAACGATCCCCCTCACCTTCAGTCTGCCTTCGGCCAAGGAAGTGGCCCCCTATGCCTCCTTCCATCTGACGGCGAGTTTCTGAAGGGAGCCACCAGCGCGGTTTTTGCAAGTTCAGCATGATATCCTGTAACATCAGCGCTATCATTCTTTGGCAGATGTGATGAACGTCACGGTCGGAGGTGCAACATGCGCTCGCGCTGGGTTTCGGTAGGACTGATAGTATCGGCGCAGATTGCAGGATGCGCGCACCCGCAGGACAAGCCTGTGCCGCTGGCGCTCGCTCCCTCGAGCAAACAGGCGCTGCTTTCCCAATGCTGGCAATCAGCGGCGGAGGGGCATAAGCGCGAGCGCAACGGAAGCTTTCACAGCCTTGCCTTCTATTACGGACTGCATCGCGATGCTCTGCGGCGGCACTGTTCCGCCTATGCGGATGAAGAACAGGCTGGAGCCTGGGACAAGATCAGGAAGCGTTTTCCTGCAACGAACGACAGCCAGTCCTTTCTGCTTTCCTGCCTCAATGCCTCAGAGATCGCAGTTCATAAGAGCTATGATCATCAGCATTTTGCACGTCACAGGGATCTCTGCCGTCAAATGTCAGCCGATCTGCGCCGAGCGTTGCCGTCCTCTTGAAGCAGTGATAGTCGGATGTTGATGCAACGCTTCTTATCGCTCCTTTTCATCACCGTGCTCATGCTTTCGCATGGGTCGGTGAGTGGCGCCGCGTTGCATGCACCGGTGTCGCACGGTCCAGCTGTCGTTAACATCAACGATCATCACGATCATGACACGGACGAAGGCCACGGCTCGTTCACATCATCCGCAGCGGATCCCAAAGGCGATGGCGGCGACCCGCATATGGGCGCTGGCTTTCACGTCCATGTCGTGTGCGATCGGGTGCCGCCGATCGAAATCGGCGCCATGAACCGCCTTGCGCGCAATGATGCTCAGCGCCTGCAGAACATCCATGCGCCGCCGTCGGCAGAACAGCAGCCGCTGCTCGAGCCGCCTGCCGCCTGATTCGCCACGAACTGCGCGGCCGTTTGGCGGCGCCGATTGCGGATCAGGAGACAGTTCATGTTCAAGTCCTTGCGGGCCGCGCTTCTCGCGGCAGCATGCATGCCATCCATGGTTCTCGCAGAGCCTTTGACGATGGAGGACGCGGTCGGTCGCGTCCTCGCATCAGCACCTCAAAATGCCGTCGCATCAGCCCGTGCAGATGCACTGTCCGCAGCTCGGCGGGCAGCCGACACCAAGCCGTCGGCCAGTATTGACGTCCTGGCTGAAAATCTCGGGGTCGGCGGCCGGGATCTCAACGACCAGGTCCAGGTCGAAGCCGTTTACAGTCAGCGGCTGGAGCGTGGGGGCAAAAGGGCTGCGCGGATCGCGGTCGTCGAGAGCGATCTGGCGCTGGCGCGCACCGAAGCCGTCGTGACCAGGCTGGACCTTATTGCTCTGGTGCAGCGCCATTATGTCGATGTGCAAGCTGCCGAGGCCGAGATCGGCATCGCGCGGGAGAAGGTTGCCATTGCGGAGCAGATGAACCGCGAAGTCGCCCGGCGGGTCAGCTCCGCGCGCGATCCGCTGTTCGCCGGCACACGCGCGCGCACCCAACTTGCCGAGGCGCGCGTCGATCTGGAACTGGCGATCCATGCGCGCGACAAGGCGAAGGAGCGGCTCGCAACCCTGTGGGGAGGATCGGGCGAAGGGCTGGAAATCAGTGCGGCGGAGTTCCTTGACTTCAGCCGAAGTGAAAAGGGTGACGCGCTCTCGGCTCCCGATCTTGCCGTGCACGAGGCTCGCGTGACGCGCGCCGAGAAGGCGACGGCCCTGCAGCGAACCCAGGCCGTCCAGGATCCGACCGTCTCCGCCGGACCGCGCTATCTGGCTGGAACGGGTGACGTTGCGCTCGTTGCAGGTGTGTCACTACCTCTCGGCAACCGGCGTCTCAACCAGGCCAATGTAGCGGAAGCCGAGGCGCAACGTCGCCAGGCCGATGCGGCGCTGTCCGTTGCTCGTTTCCAGCAGACGCGCGCGCTCGCCCTTGCGGCAGAAAATGTCGAGGAGTCCCGGCATGAAGCGGAGGCTATTCGTGACAAGGTGATTCCGGGTGCGCGCCAGACGCTTGCCGAGGTGCGCGCCGGTTACAACCGTGGAGGCTTCACCTTCAATGATGTGTCAGCGGCCCAGTCGGCGCTCGCGACTGCGCGTGCGCGCCTGGTCGCCGCTGCGCGCCGCTATTATGAGGCCGGGGTGGATTATGACCGCCTCACCGGCCGCTACGCCAATCTTGCCCAGGAGGCACGTCCATGAAATCCCTGAACCTGCCGCTCATCGTGGCGTTGGCTGTCACATTTCCGCTTGCAGCCTGTGGCGATGCTCCCAAATCGGAAGAGGGCGGCGAAGAGCATGCCGCACCCGGCTCCGATGTCGAGCGAGGGCCTCATAACGGGCGAATGCTGCGCGACGGCGACTTCGCAGTCGAGATGACAATTTTTGAAGAAGGCGTGCCGCCGGAATTTCGCATCTTTGCCTATCGCGACGACAAGCCCGTGGCTCCTGCCGAGGTGAAACTTTCGGTCGTGCTCAAACGCCTTGACGGCGAGGTGAACAACTTCGCCTTCAAGCCGGAAGAGGATTATCTGCGCGGACAGGGCCGTGTCGTCGAGCCACATAGTTTCGATGTCGCCGTGACGGCTGCGGAAGCCGGCAAGACCCACAAATGGCAATATGCCTCCTATGAGGGCCGCACGACGATCAGCGAGGCGGCTGCCCGGGCTGCCGGGCTGGAGTTCGAGAAAGCTGGACCGGCAGCGATTGGCGAAACGGTCGAACTCATCGGCCGTGTTGAACTCGATCCCGCCGCAAGCGCGGAGGTGGGCGCGAAATTTCCGGGCCGGGTGATGTCCGTCTCCGCCAATATCGGCGACCGGGTGCGCGCGGGCCAGACGCTCGCGCGCGTTGAAAGCAGCGAGAGCCTCCAGACCTATGCGGTGCCTGCCCCCATGTCCGGCGTGATCGTAGAGCGTCGATCCAACGTCGGCGCTGTCGCCGGTTATCAGCCGATGTTCATCATCGCCGATCCGTCGCGGGTAGTGGCGACCTTCCCGGTCTTTCCGCGTGAGATGGAGCGCGTGTGGCCGGGCCAGCCGGTCCAGCTTCGGGCCCTGGAAGGGCAGCGTGTACAGCCCTCCGTCATCCGCGACTTCCTGCCGTTGGCGCAGGCATCGACGCAGTCACTAACCGCGCGCGCCGCTCTACCCAATGGGGACGGATTCTGGCGTCCCGGCATGGCCATCCGGGGCCTTGTAACGGTCGAGCAGCGGCAAGTGCCGCTCGCCGTCAAGACGGCGGGGCTCCAGGCCTTTCGCGACTTCACCGTCGTCTTTGCCAAGGTCGGCACCAGCTATGAAGTGCGGATGCTGGAATTGGGGACCAAAGGGCCGGAATGGACCGAGGTCATCAGCGGCATCAAGCCAGGCCAGACCTATGTTGCCAAGGGCAGCTACGTCATCAAGGCCGATATCCAGAAATCCGGCGCGAGCCACGACCACTAAGGGAGGCAGCCATGCTTGAACGCATCATCCGGCTGTCCATCCGACAGCGTTGGGCCGTGCTTGCGGTCGTCCTGCTGCTGAGCGCCCTTGGCATCTACAATTTCGGCCGGCTGAAAATCGACGCCGTGCCGGACATCACCAATGTCCAGGTTCAGATCAACACCAGCGCGCCCGGTTTCTCGCCGCTGGAGGCCGAACAGCGCATCACCTATCCCGTTGAGACGGCTCTCGCGGGCCTGCCTGGGCTTGAATATACCCGCTCCGTCTCGCGCTATGGCCTGAGCCAGGTCACCGTCGTGTTCAAGGACGGCACCGACATCTACTTCGCCCGCCAGTTGGTGAACGAGCGGGTGCAGGGCGTCCGCAGCAGCATTCCCGGTGGCCTGGAACCGGAACTGGGGCCAATCGCGACCGGCCTTGGCGAGATCTTCATGTATACGATCGAGCCCAAGCCCGGCGCCCGCAAGCAGGATGGCTCCGCTTATACGCCGCAGGATCTGCGCACGCTGCATGACTGGGTAGTCCGGCCGCAGCTGAGGACCGTGCCGGGGGTGACGGAAGTGAATTCGGTCGGCGGCTTCCGCAAGGAATATGAGGTTGCGCCCTACCCTGAACGCCTCGCCAGCTTTGGGCTTACGGTCAACGACGTCATCAAGGCGCTGGAAGTCAATAACGCCAATGTGGGCGCGGGCTATGTCGAACGTCATGGCGCGCAATATGTCATCCGCGTGCCCGGACAGGCGGCAAACGAGCAGGATCTTGCCGGCATCATCGTCGCGCGTCGTGAAAACACGCCCATCCGTATTGCCGACGTCGCGGATGTGTCGATCGGCTCTGAAATCAGGAACGGCGCTGCGACCAAGGACGGCAGGGAAGTGGTGCTCGGCACCATCTTCATGCTGGTCGGAGAGAATGCGCGTGAGGTCAGCCTTACGGTGGCCGAACGTCTCGAAGCAGTGAACAAGTCGCTCCCCGCCGGGGTGGTCGCGAACACTGTTTATGACCGGTCCCGGCTGGTGGAGGCCACCGTCGGCACGGTCGAGAAGAACCTTGCGGAAGGCGCTCTGCTCGTCATCGTCGTGCTGTTCCTGCTGCTCGGCAACATCCGGGCGGCGCTCATCACCGCTGCCGTGATTCCGCTTTCCTTCCTCCTCACCATCACCGGCATGGTCGCCAGCGACACGTCGGGTAATCTCATGAGCCTGGGCGCGCTCGACTTTGGCCTGATCGTCGACGGCGCGGTCATTATCGTAGAGAATTGTCTGCGGCGCTTCGGCGAGGCGCAGCACAGGCTGGACCGTATTCTGACGCGCGAAGAACGGTTCGACATCGCCGCCTCCGCTTCGTCGGAGGTGATCCGGCCAAGCCTGTTCGGCATCGCCATCATCACTATCGTCTACCTGCCCATCTTCGCGCTCACCGGCGTGGAGGGCAAGACCTTCCACCCGATGGCCTACACCGTGGTCATCGCCTTGACAGCCGCCTTGCTACTCTCGCTGACCTTCGTGCCAGCTGCGGTGGCGCTGTTCGTCAAGGGACGCATCGAGGAGAAGGAAAACAGGGTGATGCGGGGCGCGAGGCGCGGATATACGCCGTTGCTCGACTATGCCCTGAACAATCGAAAGGTGGTTCTGGCAGGCGCCGCCGCACTGGTTGCGCTCAGTGGCCTTGCCGCCACGCGTCTTGGGTCGGAGTTCATTCCCAATCTCGACGAGGGTGACATTGCTCTGCACGCATTGCGCATTCCGGGGACCAGCCTCACTCAGGCGGTGGACATGCAATCGGCGCTGGAAAGGCGCATCAAGCGCTTCCCCGAGGTCGATCAGGTCTTTGCCAAGATCGGCACGGCCGATGTTGCGACGGATCCTGTGCCGCCAAGCGTAGCGGACACATTCGTCATCATGAAGCCCCGTTCGGAATGGCCCGATCCCCGCAAGCCCAAGGCTCAGCTGGTCGCGGAAATGAACAAGGCGGTGAACGAGGTTCCCGGTTCGCGCTATGAGTTCATCCAGCCCATCCAGATGCGCTTCAACGAACTGATTGCGGGCGTCCGGTCGGACGTCGCCGTCAAAATCTATGGCGACGACCTCGATAGCCTGGCTGCGCTGGCCGGCGAGATTGAGGGCGTCGTGTCCAGGATCCCCGGATCACAGGATAGCCAGACTGAGCAGGTGACCGGTCTGCCGTTCATCCAGATCACACCGAACCGCGAAGTGCTGACCCGCCTTGGCCTCAACATCGATGATGTGCAGACGGTCGTCTCCACCGCAATGGGCGGCGCTGAGGCCGGCCAGGTCTTTGAAGGTGACCGGCGTTTCGACATCGTCGTTCGCCTGCCCGAAAAGCTGCGGCAGGATCCCGTGCTGCTGGAGCGACTTCCCATACCGCTACCTGGAGGCGGCGCGGTTCCGCTGTCCGAGGTCGCATCGATCGAACAGACCACCGATCCTAACCAGATCAGCCGCGAGGATGGGAAAAGGCGTGCGGTCGTCACCACGAACGTCCGCGGGCGTGATCTTGGCTCCTTCATCGCGGAGGTCCAGCAGAAGATCGGCAGCGAGGTGCAGATCCCGGAAGGCTATTGGATCGACTATGGCGGCACGTTCGAGCAACTCCAGTCCGCCTCGCTGCGGTTGCAGATCGTTGTACCGCTGGCGCTGTTGCTCATTTTTGGACTGCTGATGGCGCTGTTCGGATCGGCCAAGGACGCGCTGATCGTCTTTTCCGGGGTGCCGTTGGCACTGACCGGCGGCATTGCCGCGCTGCTCCTTCGCGGCATCCCCTTCTCGATTTCGGCCGGCGTTGGTTTTATCGCGCTCTCAGGCGTGGCCGTGCTCAATGGCGTGGTGATGCTCAGCTTCATACGCCAGTTGCGCGACGAAGGTTTGGAACTTGATCCGGCGATCCGGGAAGGCGCCCTGACACGCTTGCGACCGGTGCTGATGACTGCGCTTGTAGCAAGCCTGGGGTTCGTGCCGATGGCATTGAACGTGGGACCTGGATCGGAGGTTCAGCGTCCGCTCGCGACGGTAGTGATTGGCGGGATCATCTCCTCCACGCTCCTGACGCTGGTGGTCCTTCCGGCGCTGTATCGGGCGGTTCATGGTCGCCGGGGCCGTCAACCTGCGGCTCATGGGGAAACACTCGCCTGAACAGGTGCCCGCGCAGGTTCGCCTGCGCGGGAATATCAGCACGCTGTTGATGTTTCACTTTTGGTGGTGAAATCGTCCAGCCAGCATTAGGTCGGCCGATGATGATGACCTGCCCAGCCACAAGGCAAATTGTCCCTCAGGCACTATCCAACGATGTTCGGCCTCACATCGCACGCTGAGCGGGTGGTTGCTGGCTTTGGGATCGATAATGATTTCCACTGGTCTGGGTTCGCCGGGTTTGAGTTCACGCGCTGAAATGCGACCAGGCGCTTGGGCGGTTGGGGTGCTCCGGCAGCGTCTGTGCTGGGCGGAAAATCAAGATAGGCCTGCACCACTTCAGCGCCACGCCGTGGCCAAAGGGGAAGGCGACGCAAGGATTGCGGCCTTTATCGTGGCCTGACGATCCGCCTGTCGGACAATCTCGTCAGCCGCTTTCAGGGGCGCAAGGTCAGCGCAAAATATGGCAATGCGGGCCTCGCATTTGGGGACGGCGAGCATCGCTGCCCCGGCGCACAGGCCGCACTGCAAAAAAGCTGCCTGTTCCTGGACCGGCTGATGAGGGTGCCGGGGCTGAAGCTCGAACAGTCGCCCGATCTTTCCTAGAACCGGCTGGTGACCGGCTACGAACTGCGCAACTGCGTGATTGTTGGCGACTGACCATTCAAGCGTCAGGTGGTCCGGGCCGGATCAGGCGCAGCCCTCAACATAAGCGAGTACCGGCATCAGGCCGACATGGATCATCTTGACCTTGCCGTCATGACCGATCTCGAAACGCAGCGCAGACGAACCGCTCGACGCGTTTGGCGCCGTCAGATATTTCGCGGGCGCTTCCTCATATTTGTGAGGCTCTTCGCGGAAGCCAGCAAACCATTTCCTGACGTCTGCTTCGCTCGCGCCGACGCCGATGCCCTCGGCAAGTTTAGCGGGGGATCGTTGGCCCAATGTGATGCGCTGCACCTTGCCATCGGTCACGATCGCATAAGCGCCGGGATAATCCGGCGAAGTCACCGTGCGGCAGGCATCGCCGATTTGAGCACCGCGCTCGGCCCAGCCGCTGCCTTTGGGGACGGGTTCGCCGATCATGAGGTCGCCCAGACCTTCAAGTGCGAGGACCTTCGGGTCGGCGGGCGACGCCGGTGACGTGTCAGCGGTGACATCCACGGGTGAGATGGAGGCGGCGTCGCTGGCCGCTGGCCCACTGCCATTGTCTGCGCCCTTTGCCATCGTCGAATGACCAGTCGGTTGGGGATCCGCCGAACAGCCAGTTGCGATGAGAAGAAAGCCGCATAGGGGTGCGATGAGAAGTGAGGTCCTGTTCATGCTGGTACAACGGCAAAGACGGGGGATCGTTTCGCCTGAAGACTGGATATTTCGACATTGTTCGAAATATTATTGACGCACCGCTGATGGTCGGCATATTTCGACGATCATCGAATCAAGGTGGACGGGTCATGGATCAGGACAAGGCTGTGGCGGCTTTGGCCGCGCTTGCGCAGGACACGCGCCTTTCGGTGTTCCGCCTGCTGATAAAGGCTGGTCCCGACGGTATGATCGCGGGCGCATTGGCGGAGGCGATGGATGTTCCGCCCTCCACCATGTCGCATCATCTGGCGAAGCTGGAACTGGCCGGGCTCACCACTTCCTGGCGGACGAGCCGCCAGATCCATTATGCCGCCGACTACGCGGGAATGCAGGCGCTGCTCACATTCCTGATGGCGGATTGCTGTCAGGGCGACCCACGCGCCTGCACCGACCTGCTGTCCACGATCGCCTGCAATGCTGTTGGCGAAGGAGTCTGTCCATGATCACCGATATCGTCATCTACCATAATCCCGAGTGCGGAACGTCACGCAACGCGCTGGCCATGATCCGCAATGCCGGTATCGAGCCGCACGTCATCGAATATCTCAAAACCCCGCCCTCCCGCGCCATGCTGGAAAGCCTGATCGTTCGTGCGGGGATGACGCCGCGCGCGCTCCTGCGCGAAAAGGGCACGCCCTATGCCGAACTTGGGCTGGGTAATGAAAGCCTTTCCGACGCAGCGCTGATCGACGCGATGATGGCGCATCCCATCCTCATAAACCGGCCGCTGGTCGTGTCTCCGCTGGGGGTGAAGCTGTGTCGCCCTTCCGAGGCCGTCCTTGACCTGATCCCGGCGGCGCAGCGCGGCGCATTCAGCAAGGAGGACGGCGAACAGGTAATCGACGCCACGGGCAACCGCGTGCCAGCCGAAATGCCACCTCACAGCTGATGGAACAGCAATGACCGCAAGCAGACCTCCGCGCCTGTCCTTTCTGGACCGATACCTTACCTTGTGGATTTTCCTCGCCATGGCACTGGGCGTCGGCCTTGGAACAAGCGTCGAGGGATTGCCGCAGGCCATCAACAGCCTGTCCTGGGGCACCACGAACATCCCGATCGCCATTGGCCTCATCCTGATGATGTATCCCCCGCTGGCGCGCGTGCGCTATGAGGAACTGCCGCGGGTGTTCGATGATCGGCGCGTTCTGGCGATCTCGCTGATCCAGAACTGGATCATCGGCCCTGTCCTGATGTTCGTGCTGGCGGTCATATTCCTGCGCGATCAGCCGGAATATATGACCGGTCTCATCCTTATCGGCCTTGCCCGCTGCATCGCCATGGTGATCGTCTGGAACCAGCTCGCCAAGGGCGACAATCAATATGTCGCGGCGCTGGTGGCGTTCAACTCAATCTTCCAGATCCTGTTCTTCAGCGTCTATGCCTGGTTTTTTCTCGCCTTCCTGCCGCCCCTGTTCGGGCTTGAAGGAAGCGTCATTGATGTCAGCTTCTGGACGATCGCCGAGGCAGTGCTGATCTATCTTGGCATCCCCTTCCTCGCGGGATTCCTGACCCGCAAGTGGCTGGCAAAGGCCAAGGGCAACGAGTGGTATGAAACCCGCTTCCTGCCCAGGATCGGCCCGATCACGCTGGTCGCGCTGCTCTTCACCATCGTCGCCATGTTCAGCCTGAAAGGCAACGAGATCGTTACCCTGCCCGGTGACGCCCTTCGCATCGCCATACCGCTGACGATCTATTTCGTTGTCCAGTTCACGATCAGCTTCTTCATGGGCAAGCTGATCGCCAGCGACTATCCGCGCACCACGGCCGTCGCCTTCACGGCGGCGGGCAATAATTTCGAGCTGGCCATCGCAGTCGCCATCGCCGCCTTCGGGCTGGCGTCCCCGGTCGCATTTGCGGCCGTGATCGGACCGCTTGTCGAGGTGCCGGTGCTGATCCTGCTGGTCAATGTCGCCTTCTGGTTCGGGCGACGGTGGTTTCCCGACACCGTGCCTGCCGCCACGTAAGCGAGCGCAGCCCTGAACCGATCATTCGGATCGAATTGTCATTGCTTCGCGGCTTCGGCAGCCGCCAGCACCCGCAGCACATTGCCGGACCAGATTTTGGCGATGTCGCTTTCCGAATAACCGGCCTTGAGCAAGGCTTCCGTGATCCTGGGCAATGCCGTGACATCCTCCATGCCCGCGACGCCGCCGCCACCGTCCCAGTCCAGACCTATCCCGACATGGTCCGGCCCCACCACTTTCAGCGCATGGAGCATGTGCGCCATGAAGTCGTCGAAGGTCGGCTTGTCGGTTTCGGGATAAAGCCGGTCGATCTCCTGCCGCTGTGCCAGAAACTGCGCGCGCGCTTCGGGCGAGGTGTTCGCGCCTTCGCGCATCTGTCCGAATAAAGCCGCAAGCGCCTTTTGCCGTTCCGGGTTCGGCTTGATGGCGCGTAGATAGGCGCCATAGGCGTTCATCTGGATGACCCCGCCCTTGGCGGCCAGCGCCTTCAGATGGGCATCGTCGATATTGCGTGGATGGTCATAGATCGCCTTGCATCCTGAGTGGGTCAGCAGCACAGGCGTCGTCGACAGGGCGAGCAAATCGTCAAGCACCTGGTCACTGCTGTGGGAGGCGTCGGGAACGATGCCGAGGCGGTTCATTTCCTTGAGCAATTCCTTGCCCACCGGACTAAGGCCGCCGTAGCGCGGCTTTTTGGACGGGTCGGTCGAACTGTCTGCAAACTGATTGTGCGCGAAGTGGGCAAATCCCGCCACGCGCACGCCCATGTCATAGAACAGGTCGAGCAGTGTCACATCCTCGCCCAGCGGGTAGGCGTTTTCCATCGACATGTAGACGACCCGCTTGCCCGCTCTGGTGATGGCCGCGGCATCCTCTGCCTGTAGCGCAAGCGCGAAATTCCTGGGATCAGCCGCCACCATCTCGCGAATGGACACACCGCGCATCACGGCGAAGTCGCGCGCGTGGCGAAAGCCTTGCTCCGTCAGCGGCCCCTGGCTGGTGTAAATGGCCCAGAAGCCGCCATCCAGCCCCCCTTTCTTCATGCGGGGCAGATCGACCTGGGTGAAGTCGCTATGGACATCATGCTCTTCGTCGATCGACCAGCCGGGCTGATCGAGCGAAGCGGGCGTATCGAGGTGGCTATCAAGCGTGATGAGCCGTTCGTGCAACCTGGCGGTCGCCTTCGATACCGCCTGGGCCTGTGTCGAAGCGATCGGCAGCAGCGCAACCAGCACCGCGCCCAGAAGATAGTGTCGCATGGTCAGATTTCGCCTGAACAATTCATTGCTCCTTGATGACGAGTGACTTGCCATGGAATTTGGCAGGTTGGACGTTGCGAATAGTCTGAAGCTTTCGGCCGTTGGCGCCCATCCACGTGACTTCCACCGTCACCGGCTTCATGGACCGGAGTCCGAAATGCAGGGGTGCGGCATTTTCGGAATTATAGCCATCGCCGGTGGACAATTGCCGCGTGGCAAGGATTTTTCCGGCCTTGTCGTACAATCGCACCTCCGCCCCCATCCGCGTGAAGCGGCCCTTTGCGTCAAGCAGCGTGACGGACAGGCTGCGCCTGGCAGCCGCCCGGTCCAGATCATTGCGGAACAGGAAATGTCCACCCTGGCTGGTGTAGCCGCGCATCACGGACAGGTCGAGCGCGCCGTCCCGGTTATAATCGACCCACTGCACGCCATGGTCGCCGACATTCAGCTTCGACTTTTCCGTCAGGATCTGTCGGAATCCCTTGCCTCCTTCATTGTGAAACAGGCTGTTATTGGGCTGCTGCTGGTCGCGCGGACCATGATAGGATGTGACGAAGAGATCCAGAAATCCGTCATTGTCATAATCGCCCCACACCGCGCCGACGGCATGGTTGTCGAGCGCGACGCCCATTTCGCTGGCGACGTTGGTGAAGGTGCCATCGCCATTATTGTGATACAGCGCGTTAACACCGTAATTTGGCACGAACAGGTCGAGGAACCCGTCATTGTCATAGTCGCCGACGGCGCAGCCCACCCCGCCTTCGTCCTTTGCACGGCCCGGATTATCCAACCCCAGCTTTGGCGCGACATCGGTGAAAGTGCCATCACCATTGTTGCGCCAGAGAGCATCGGCCGCCCCGGACTGGTTGGCGAGAAAGACATCGAGGAACCCGTCCCGGTCATGATCGAACCAGCAGGCGCCGACCGTGGCACGCGGATCGGACACGCCCGCCTCCGCCAGAACCTGCGTGAACCTGCCATCGTCGTTGCGGTACAGGCTGTTCGGGCCGATGCGGTTGGCGGCATAGACATCCAGGTCGCCGTCATTGTCATAATCGACCCAACTGGTCTGGCGGGCTGACCGCTTTGGGATCGTCAGGCCCAGTTCGGGCGCGACATTGGCGAACTTCTTTCCGCCTTCATTGCGAAAGACCAGGCTGAGATCGCCGGGCATCGTCGCCCCGCCCAGCAGGTCGATCCATCCATCGCCATCATAATCGCCCCAGGCGACACCGCGCATTTCCGGGCCGGACGTCGGCAGTCCCAGCATCGGCCCGACATTGACGAACGTGCCGCCGTCGTTGCGATAGAGGCGAATATCCCCGCCCTTGAGCGAAACGGCGAGATCCAGATCGCCATCATTGTCGAAATCCGCCCAACTATTGGACAATGACCCCGCAATGGCGAAATCACTCGTCTGGATAGAAGTGAAAGCCGGTTCGACAGGCTGCACGGCATCCTGCGCAGCCGCAGGCGCGGATAGCGCCATCAGTGGCAGGATATGACAAAGCGTCCGGTTGAGTGATGGCATGGCCTGCTTCCCCCTTCTTGTCAGATTTGGCTGATCTTGCGCGTGTCGGGCATGCGCAGATAGACGATCAAGGACACCGCGATCATCGCGGTGACATACCAGTAAAATCCGCCTTCCATCCCGGCCTGCTTCATCCACAGCGCCGCATATTCGGCTGTCCCGCCGAACAGCGTGTTGGCAAGCGCATAGGGGAGCGCCACGCCCAGCGCGCGGATATTGGCCGGGAACAGTTCAGCTTTCACGATGGCGTTGATCGACGTGTAGCCGGTGACGATCACCAACCCGGCCAGCACCAGCAGAAAGGCGTCGAAGGAGGATGTCACATTTTCGAGCGCGGTGAAGATCGCGGTGGTGAAGAGGACGCCGGTTACGCCGAAGCCCACCAGCAACGGCTTGCGCCCGATCCGGTCGGACAACAGCCCCGCCATGGGTTGAAGCAGCATGTAGATGAACAGCGCCGATGCCATGATCGCCGTAGCAGTCTGGCGACCGAAGCCCGCGCTGTTGACCAGGAATTTCTGCATGTAGGTGCTGTAGGCGTAGAAGGCGAGCGTGCCTCCGGCAGTCAGGGCCATCACCAGCAGCACTTCGCGCGGATGCTTGGCGATGAGGTTCCATCCACTTGACCGGGGCTGCTCCTTTACCGCAGCGCTCTCTTCAAAGGCGTCGGTTTCCTTGAGGCCGCGACGCAGGCGATAGACGCCTATCGCCATCAAGCCGCCGATGACAAAGGGTATGCGCCAGCCCCAGCTTTCCAGTTGATGCTCGGTCAGAAACTGTTGAAGCAACAACAGCACGCAAAGGTTGCCGATCGATCCGCCCAGGATCGATCGCAAGCGGTCCTGCGGGGATATACCAGTCCGCGCGAGAGACGAAACATGTTCCATCCCCGTTGATACGGACGGCATGCATCCATTCTGCTACTGGCCGTCGGCGGAAACCAATATTATCGAATTGTCGTCGCCCGGCACGGCGCGGACGTCAAAGCCGCTTTCCAGCGCATCGACGAAATCCTGCGACCGGTCGAGCCGGAAGGCGCCACCCACACGAAGGCTGGCGATCGCCGGGTCGCCGATCACCAACGGGGTCGCGCGGTAACGATTGAACTCCTCGACAGCCTGGGCAAGCGTGTCTCCGTCAAATTCCACCATGCCCTGCTGCCACGCTATCCGGCGCTTGATCTTGGCGGGTTCAAGATAAGTGACGGCGATGCTGCCGCTGCGCACCGCGGCGCTCCGCCCGCTCTCGATCCGTCGCACCGCGGAACCGCCATTGCGAACCGCCACGATCCCCTCGATCACCGTCAATTCCGTGACTTCCGCCCGCAACCGCACGTTGAACATCGTGCCAACCGCGCGCACCAGCGTGCCTTCGGCATTCACGATGAAGGGCCGCCTGCCATCATGGGCCACATCGAAACGCGCCTCACCCTTCAACAGCTTGATCGACCGGACATCGTCGCGCAGGGCGACCTCCACCGAACTGTCGGTGTTGAGATGCACCAGCGATCCGTCCGCCAGGCGCACGGTACGCGTTTCGCCGATAGCCGTGCGATAATGATCGACCGTGCCCAACAGGCGCAAGGCCACCGTCGCCACCACTCCGATCGATGCCGCGGCGGCCAGTCCGGCAAACAGGCCCCGCCGACCAATCCAATGCCGTTGATCGTCCGGCCTCCATTCCTCTTCGGGCGCCGGGTCCGGCACATGGCAATCGCTTGCCCCGGCCCGAAGTTCATTCAGCCGCGCGGCCAGTTCCCATCCGGCCTCGGCCTTTGCGAAGGCAAAGCCGTGGGCTGCGTCCTGAGCGACCCAGGCATAGGCTGCGTCCCAATCCTCAGCCGCGTCGCTTTCCCGCGCCTTAAGGTACAGACGAGCCGCTTCGGCTTCGATCGCCTGCATGTCCTGCGCGCTTTTGTAGCGACCAACCAAATCCCGAACCCTCAAACTGCCCGATAGCTTGCATTATCTTCACGGCTGCGCGCGTCAAATGCTTGTCTACTGTAAAGACGGCCAGCCCCATTTCCTCTGCTATGTCCTTGACCGATTTTCCGTGGACGCGCCGAAGGATGAAGGCACGGCGGCATTGCGGTGGCAGCGTGTCGAGAATGATCTGGAGATGGCGCAATTCGTCGCGCGCGTGCAGGGCTTCTTCCGTCGAATTGTCGGCATGCAGAACGTCCAGTTCCGTGACCAGTTCGAACGACACGATCTTTTCCCGCCGGGCCTCGTCGATCAGCAGATTGCGCGCGATCTGAAAGAGAAAAGCCTTGCCGCTGTGCGTGCGATGGATATCGCCATTGGCATAGGCGCGCGCCATGCATTCAGCGACAATGTCATCCACGTCATGGCTGCGCGATACGATGCGGCGCAAACGTGAGCGCAGCGCTCCTTCATGCGGCAGAATCGCCTGCTTGAACCAATCCAGCCTTTCCCTGACCGATTTTGCGTCCACGCCCGTCCCCCGTTCCTGTCGCCACTCTCCTCCCACGCATTTTCCTGTCGATGCGAAGCGGCCGTCATCCGCCAACCGGCGCCTCGCGTCACGAAAATGAGATATTTTCAAGCGTCGTTAGCAGAAACGCGATCGGCCTCCGTATCCACCATCAACGGTCCAAATATTTCACGGGGGGTATTATGACGCGAAATTCTCGAAACATGCCTTTATACGCGGCGGCGGCGGTTCTTGCCGTGGTTTCCCAGGCTCCTGCCAATGCGGCGGAGCGCACGGCATTCAAGATCCCGGCCCAGTCGATGCAGACCGCGTTGACGCTGTTTGCCAAGCAGTCCGGCATCCAGCTTCTGTTCCCCTATGATCAGGTTGCCGGTCTTCGCGCACAGTCGGTCAATGGCAAGATGGCGCCTGACCTGGCGTTGCAAAGGCTGATCGCCGGGTCGGGGCTGAAGATCACCTTGTCAAACAGCAATGTCATCGCGCTGTCGCTGGGTGCGCGAACGCCCAAGGGGCGCGCGGTCGAAGTCGCCAGCCTGGGCGTGACCGGCTTGCCCTTCGCCATGCAACCGAGCGGCGCAGCCGTTGCGCCCCAGGCGAGCCTGGCCGATGAGGAGCCGACTGGTGCCGCCATCGTCGTGACAGGATCGCGTGGCCAGGCGCGCACCGTCACCGACAGCCCGACGCCGATCGACGTGATTTCCGGCGCAGACCTTACCCGGACCGGCAAGGCGGGCGTGTTCCAGGCGCTGAACACATTGGTGCCTTCGTTCAACCTTCCCGTACGCGCTGGCGGCGCGACGTCCACCGTCATCGCGACCGGCGGCCTGCGCGGCCTTAACCCCGATCAGGCGCTGATCCTGGTCAACGGCAAACGTCGGCACAAAACCTCGCTCATCAACGCCGTGTCCACGCTCTACAATGGATCTGTCCCGGCCGATCTCGACATGATCCCGACCTCCGCCGTGGATCATATCGAAGTGCTGCGTGACGGCGCAGCTGCGCAATATGGGTCGGACGCCATCGCCGGGGTCATCAATATCATCCTGAAGGAAGACGCCAAGGGCGGCTCCGCCAACTTCACCGCCGGTCAGAATTTCGACCGGTCGGACGGCGAACTTTATCAGGCCGACCTGAATTTCGGCATGAAGCTTGGCGATAACGGCTTTGCAAACTTGTCCCTGAACCTCAAGAAGCAGGAAATGTCGAACCGCGCCCTGCCGCTGGCGGACTGCTCGGTGACGGCGACGACGACATGTCTCTACCCGCTGGTAGGCGGCCAGCTCGACCCGCGCGACGCGGCGGCGGTAGGCACCGACCGGATCGTGACCATCAGCTATGGCGTCATGCCATCGCGAAGCATCAATACCGCGCTGAACGCAGGATATGATCTGGGCGGGGTGCAGCTCTATGCCTTTGGCACATACAGCCAGCGCCGGTCGGACCTGTGGTATTCCTATCGCTACCCCAAGGACATCAACAATGTCATGGGCGTCTTCCCGAACGGTTATCGCCCGCATATCATGATCGACGAAGAGGATTTCGAGCTGACAGTCGGCGCGAAGGGCGAGATCGCGGGATGGGACTGGGACTTGTCCACCGGCTATGGCCGCAATCGCGCCCGCCAGTCGTCGGAAGGAACGCTCAATCCTTCGCTGGGCCTGCTCAGCCCGACCGAATTCTATATCGGCACGTTGAAGTCGTCGGAATTCGTCACATCGCTCGATCTGACGCGGGGCTTTGACCTGGGCGGAGGCAATCTGCAGGTTTCGGCCGGCGCACAGCACCGCCATGAACGCTACCAGACCTTCGCCGGCGACCCGGCCAGCTACGCGGTAGGCCCCGCAATCGTGCCAGGGATGACGCCGGGCGCCCAAAGCTCGGCGGGCTTTCAGCCGGACGATGCCGCCTATATGTCGCGTGACAATTATGCCGTCTATGCCGACGTGGCATGGGACCCGAGCAAGGACCTAACCATCGGCGCCGCCGCGCGCTTTGAAACCTATGACGATGGCAGCGGCGACACGCTGATCTGGAAGCTCAACGGCCGCTATGCGGCGACCGACTGGATCGCTTTCCGCGCGGCGGCGAACACCGGCTTCCGCGCGCCAGCGGTGGCGCAACAAATCTATACGCAGACGACCAACCAGTTCCGCACGGTGAACGGCGTGAACAACGTGCTTGTCCAGATCAAGACGCTGGCAGTGGATGATCCGGCAGCGATCGCTCTGGGCGCAAAGCCGCTGCAACCCGAAAAGTCGTTCAACATTTCCGCCGGCGTCGTGCTGACGCCGATGCCGAACTTCAACCTGACCATCGACGCCTATCAGATCAACGTCGATGATCGCATCACCATCACCAGCACGCTGACCGGCACGGCCATATCCGACATCCTGATCGCCAGCGGCGTCCCCGCAGCTGAAGCGCAGACGCTGACGGCGCAATATTACACCAACGCCATCGACACCCGCACGCGCGGTATCGACATTGTTGCGTCCTACAGACACAGCCTGTTCGACATGGTGAACATGCAGTGGAACCTGGGCTATAATTACAACAAGACCAAGATCACGAACATCATCGACAATCCGCCCGAACTGAGCGCCATCAGCTTTGAGCTTTTCGATCGGGCGCGGCGCAGCAACATGACCAACAATCTGCCGCGCACGAAGCTGTCGATCAGCAATCTGGCGACCATGGGCGACTTCACCCTGTCGTCGCGCCTGACACGCTTTGGTGGCTTCAAGTCATATCAGAATGGCGTCACCGTCGGCGGCGTGACGACCTATCCCAACGACCGCAGCTATGGCGCCAAGTGGATCACCGACGCGGAACTGAGCTGGCAGGTGACGCCGCTGGTCAATCTCGCGATCGGCGCGAACAATCTGTTCAACGTCTATCCCGACAAGAACCGTGTGACCGACATCAGCGCAACGCTGGGCCAGGGCGCTTATCCGGGAACCTCGCCTGTCGGCTTTACCGGCGGCTTCTATTACGGTCGGGTCGGGCTGAACTTCTGATCCATCACCGACTGCGCGCCGCCCCAGCATTTCAGGGGCGGCGCATTTTTCTGCATTGACGGGAGACTGATTGCGATGCGCCACATGACGATCTGGCTGGCGACGCTGGCCGCTTCCACCGCGATGACCGCATCGGTCGCAGCGCCTACGGCCAAATGGGGCGGGGGCGAGATTTTGTGGGACAGTTTTGGCGTGCCGCATATCTACGCCAAGACGGAGGAAGGCGGCTTTTACGGCTTTGGTTACGCCCAGGCGCAAAGCCATGGAAATCTGCTGCTGCGCATGTATGGCGAAAGCCGCGCCCGCGCCGCTGAATATTGGGGCGAAAAATATGAAAAGCAGGACAAATGGCTGGTCGCCAATGACGTGCCGGAACGCTCCGCCCTGTGGTTCAGGCGCCAGACGCCCCAGATGCAGAAAAATCTCGACGCATTCGCAGCCGGGGTGAATGCCTATGCGGCGGCTCATCCCGAGGCGATCGACCCCGACGTGAAGATTGTGCTGCCTTTGAAGGGCGTGGACATCATCGCCCATGCGCAGCGACTGATGAATTTCGGCTATATCGCGTCCGACCGAAAGGTGCTGGCCGATCCGTCGATCAACGAAGCGGGCGGTTCCAACGCCTGGGCCGTCGCACCGTCCCGCTCGGCCAGCGGCAAGGCGATGCTGCTCGCCAATCCGCACCTGCCCTGGGCGCCCAGCCAGCTTACTTATTACGAGGCGCAGATCACGGCGCCGGGCATGGCCATCTATGGCGCGACGCAGGTCGGCTTGCCGGTACTGCGCTTCGCCTTCAACAATGATCTGGGCTTCACCAACACGGTCAACACGCTGCTGGGCTTCACCAGCTACAAGCTGACGCTGGAAGGCAGCGGCTATCGTTTCGACGGCAAGACCCGGCCGTTCAAGTCGGTCGTGAAGAGTTACAAGGTAAAGCAAGGCGACGGCACGACGAAGACGGTCAACTTTGAGCAGAAGAGCACAGTCCATGGCCCGGTATTCACCCTGCCCGACGGCAAGACGACGATCGCGCTCAAGGTCGCCGGACTCGATCGGCCGGGCGTGCTCCAGCAATATCTCGACATGGGCAAGGCGCGCGACTGGGCGACGTTCGAAAAGGCGCTGCGCAGGATGCAGGTGGTGATGTTCAACATCATCTATGCGGACCGCGCGGGCCACATCCTCTATCTCGACAACGGCCTGCTCCCCAAGCATGATGCGGGCGACCTCAAATATTGGTCTGCCCCCGTCGCTGGCGACACATCGAAAACGCTGTGGAAGGACGTCCACAGCTATGACGAGATGCCCAAGCTGCTCGATCCAGCGACCGGTTTCGTACAGAATGCCAATGATCCGCCATGGCTAGCCACCTGGCCTCGGGCGCTCGATCCCAAAAGCTATCCCGCCTATGTCGCGCCAGTCGGGCCGATGAGCCAGCGCGCCCAGCTGTCGGTCAAGCTGATGACCAGGACGGACAAGATCAGCTTTGACGATTTCGTGGCGCGCAAGGTGACGACCACATCGTTGATGGCGGAGCGGATGCTGCCCGAGCTGCTGGCGGCTGCCGCAGGTTCGGCCGATGCCGACGTTCAGGCTGCGGTGGCACTGCTCAAGGCGTGGGATCACCGTTTCGAACCCGATAGCCGGGCGGCTTTGTTGTTCGAGACCTGGGCCGGAATCTTTTCACCCAGGAATTTCACCGACCAGTCGAATTACGCCGTCAAATGGACGCTCGACGATCCGCTGGAAACCCCGCGCGGACTGAAAGATCCGGCGGCAGCCGTCGCCATGCTGAAGCAGGCGGTGGGCAAGACCAGGCAATTATACGGCGCCATCGACCGGTCCTATGGCGATGTGTCGCGTTTTCATATCGGCGATGTCAGCGTGCCGGCCAATGGCGGGTTCGGCAACACGGGCGTATTTCGCACGATCACATGGGGTGCCATGAAAAATGGCGAGCGCACGCCCGTCCATGGCGAAACATGGGTGTCGATGGTCGAGTTCGGCACGCCGATGAAGGCGGTGGGCCTGATGAGCTATGGCAATAGCAGTCAGCCCGGATCGAAGCACAATAGCGATCAGTTGCAATTGCTGAGCGAGAAGAAGTTCCGCACACTCTGGATCGCCCGCGCCGATGTCGAAAAGCATCTGGAGGAGAAGCACGCCTTCTGACGAACCTTCCCGAACGGCTTTCGGTCCGGCCAAGGGGTTCGAGTTCCGCATCGCGGCGGATAATCTGTTCGGCAAATATTATCGCCGCCATCTTTCCGCGCTCGCGGCCGAGGGGCAGAGCTTCAAATTCACCGTGGCGAACAGTTTCTGACCATGACGGGGAGGCCGTTGTCATTGCGGATGAGCGGGCCTGCGGCGGCTTCGCTGCTGGTCAATGCGCTGCTGGTGGCGGCCCTCCTGAACCTGGGCGCGGGGCGCGGCCATCGCAGGGTGGAGTCGCCCGCGCTAACAGTACTGTCGCTGGCTGTGACGCGAGGTGTGACGACCGGCGAGGAGAAAGCGGATACCGCAACGACCAGCCCCCAGGCGGCCGCGCGCACCTCGCCCACGCCCAAGAGGATCAGGCTGAACCAGCCGCCTGCCGTTGAAGCCATTCCTCTCCCGACACCACAGATCGTCATGCCGACCAGTCTGGCGGCGGCGATGCCAGTGAGCGTGGCGGACCTTGCGCCGGGGCCGGATGAACCCGCCGCTGCACAAACGCCGTCCGCACCCCCGCCCGCGGCGCGCAAGGGCGCGGCGGATAGGCTGGATGTCAGCGCACCATCGGGCAAGAGCTACAGCTATGCGGCCAAGATCCGTTCATGGCTCTACGCCCACAAGATTTACCCCCGCCGCGCCCGCATGCGGCGGGAGGAAGGACGGGTGCAGGTGCGCTTCGTCATCGATCGCGCGGGCACGCTGATCGAGGGGATGGTTGTGCGGAGTTCAGGCCATAGTTCGTTGGACGAAGAGGCCGCAGCCATGATGCGGCGCGCGTCGCCCTTTCCCAAAGCCCCTTCCGGTCTGGCTGGCGACCGCATTGAGTTCACAGCGCCGATTGAGTTCGTCCTTCCGGCGTGACGGGCGGCCGCACTGACCCCGTCAACCCTCTACCCCGCAATGCGCGCGCGGCATTCGCCAAATCCGATGCTGCGATAGCCCTTTGCCTGCGCCATGGCGGTTATGATGATCTCATCGCCGTCGAGCAGAAAGGTGCGCCGTTCGCCATTAGGCAGGGCAATGCCAGTCTTGCCGCCCTTCGTCAGTTCCAGCAGGCTGCCCAGGCTTTCGCGCTCCGCTCCAGACAGCGTGCCGGTGCCGAGCAGGTCGCCTGGATTGAGGTTGCACCCATTGACGCTATGATGCGCGACGAGCTGCGCGGCGGTCCAATACATCGCCGTCATCGGCCCCCGGCTGAGGCGGAATGGCGCTTCACCCGCTCCGCGCATGGCAGCGGTCAGCAGGTGGACCTCCATGGTCACGGCATAAGCGCCCTGTGCCTGATCCTGCGCATCGAACAGATAGGGCAGCGGTGCGGGATCGCCTTCGGGCCGGGCGGGCTGCGCTATCCTGAACGGCTGGAGCGCGGCGGACGTCACGAGCCAGGGCGATACCGTTGAATAGAAGCTCTTTGCCAGGAAAGGCCCAAGCGGCTGAGATTCCCACGCTTGAAGATCACGCGCCGACCAGTCGTTGAGGATCGAGAGGCCCGCAATATGCGCGTCCGCTTGCCCGATCGGAACAGGCTGGCCAAGGCTGTTGCCCTTGCCGATCCAGATCGCCATTTCCAGCTCATAGTCGAGCCGCCGGGTCGGGCCGAAGACCGGTGCGTCGGCATCGGGGGCCTTGCGCTGGCCGTGCGGACGGGCGAACGTGCCGCCGCTGGGACGGATCGAGGACGCCCGGCCATGATAGCCGATCGGCACATATTTATAGTTGGGCAGCAGGGGATTATCGGGCCGGAACAGCCGACCCACATTTTCCGCATGGTGGATGCCGCTGTAGAAATCGGTGTAGTCTCCAACGACGAACGGCAGATGCAAGGTGGCGGCGGCGGCGGCGCTTAGTGCCGGGCGTACGGCATCGGCCCTGTCTGCATCGGTCAGCAGGGCGAACACGCCCCCGCGCAAAGCATCCGCATGTGCGTTGCCGTCCGCAAACAAAGCATTGAGCGAAGGCGCATCAGCGATCCGCGCAGCTTCAGCGGCAAGGCCGTCCAGTAGGGAGGCGACCATCCCAAGGTCCAGTATCTGATCGCCGATCGCCATGCCGCCGCGCGGGCGGCTGCCCTCCCCCGGAGAGAAGATGCCGAGCGGCAGATTCTGCACCGGGAATTGGGGATGGGTGTCGGCCCCCTCCACCCAGGAGGAGGCGCGCGGGTCGTGGGTTTCGTCAATCCGGGTCATCGGGGCAGCTGAGCCTTGGGGAAGCCATCCCAACATTGGTCATAGTCGGGCTGAAGCGTGGGAAGAGCCATGGCGGCGGCGGTCGGGCGGATGACCCAACGGCTTTCGAACATGAAGGCCAGCGTGTTGTCGATCCTGTGGGGCGCGAGCTGCTCCGTCATCGCCTTGCGCGTCGTTTCCACATCCGGCCCATGACCGTTCATCTGATTGTGCAGGCTGGCCCCACCCCCTTCGAACCCGCCGCCCTCCTTCGCATCATAGACGCCGTGGATCAGGCCCATATATTCGCTCATCACATTGCGATGGAACCAGGGCGGGCGGAAGCTATCCTCCGCCACCATCCAGCGCGGGGGGAAGATCACGAAGTCGCAATTTGCTGTGCCGTGGATTTCGCTGGGACTGGTCAGCACCGTGAAGATGGAAGGATCGGGATGGTCGAAACTGACCGTGCCCATCGTATTGAAGCGCGCCAGATCATATCGGCAAGGCGCGCTGTTGCCGTGCCAGGCGACAACGTCGAAGGGCGAATGATCGAGCATCGTGCGCCACAGGCGGCCCTGGAATTTCTGGATGACCTCATGCTCGCCCTCGACATCCTCGAACCAGGCCAGCGGCGTTTCGAAGTCGCGGGGACTGGCGAGGCCGTTGGACCCTATCGGCCCCAGCTCTGGCAACTGGAAGGGCGCGCCGTAATTTTCGCAGACATAGCCGCGCGCTTCCCCATCAAGCGCGACAGCAAAACGCAAACCCCGTGGGATCAGCGCAATATGGCCCAACGGTACGTCCAGCCGGCCCAGCTCCGTTATGATGTGCAGCGTGCCGAGCTGCGGCACGATCAGCAGTTCGCCATCGCTCGACTGGAACACACGGCGCTCCATCGAGCGGTTGGCCGTGTAGACATGAATGCCGATCCCGGCGTTGAGGCCGACATCGCCATTGCCGCCATAGGTAAAGAGTCCCTCGACCCAATCGACGCTGGCCGCCGGAAATGGCTGCGCATCCCAGCGCAGGCGATTGGGACTGACCGGGTCATCGGAAAAGGGCGCACTGCATAGATTGGGCGCAAGATCAACCAGCTCGAACGGGCGATGGGCCGCCGTCGGCCGCATCCGGTACAGCCAACTGCGCCGGTTCTGGGCGCGCGGCATGGTGAAGGCGGTGGTGCTGAACTGCTCCGCGTAAAGTCCAAACGCCGGGCGCTGCGGGCTATTTCGTCCGACCGGCAGCGCGCCTTCAATCGCCTCCGTGGCGAAATGACTGAGAAATCCGGGTTGATAGCCGCTCATGACTTTCTCTCCCGCCGTGCCCGGGCGATGGCTTCCACAACCGGAATAGCATTCTTCCTTGAACGAGACATCATCCCCCATCCAGCGCGGGTGTCTTTTCCGCCGTTCAGTCCGCGCCGGGCTGGTTCGCCGGATCGGCGGCAACAAAGGCTGGCAAGGCGCGAGCCGCGGCGGCGGCAGCGGTCAGACGCGGAAAAGGCGAAAGATCGACGCCGAACCGCTCCGCCGAATAGATTTGTGGAACCAGATAGACGTCCACGAGGCTAGGCGCGTCGCCATAGGCGAGCCGCCCGCCATGCTGCGCCACCATGGTTTCCAGTGCGATGAAGCCAGCACCGATCCAGCGCGCGGCCCAGCCGCTGACCGCGCTGGCATCCATCCCCATTTCCTGCCGCAACATGGTCAGAACACGCAGATTGTTCAGTGGGTGGACATCGCAACCGATGATTGCCGCCATGGCGCGCACGGTGGCGCGCTCCTTGGCATTGGCGGGCAGCAGCGGGGGGACAGGATAGCTCTCCTCCAACCACTCCAGAATGGCGGGCGACTGGATCAGCACTTCTCCCCCGTCTGTCTCCAGCGCGGGAACCAGCCCCTGCGGTTGAAGCCGCAGATATTCGGGCGACCGCTGCTTCCCTTTCCGCAGATCAAGCGCCACCTGTTCATAGGCGATCCCTTTGAGATTGAGCGCAATGCGGACGCGGTAGCTGGTTCCCGAGCGCCAGTAGCCGTGCAGCTTCAGCATGTGTCTCTCAACCCGCCGTGGATAGGGGATGTCATCATAGCCCTCCTCTCCATGTCGCGAAATGGCTGGCACTTGCCCAACGTGATCGCTGCCCCACGATATCACCTGAGGCAACCAACTCCAGCGTCGCATTTCGCCGGGGAGCAAGAGACCGGCATCATGTTGATCTTGAACCAAGCCTTCTCCATAAAAGCCCGATGCAGATGAGATTATCATGACCAGCAATCCCCGTATTGCGGATCGGGCCATTGAACCCCTCTTCATCGAGCGATGGTCGCCGCGCGCCTTTGACGGCTCGCCAATGCCCCAGCAGGACCTGGAAACCCTGTTCGAAGCGGCGCGATGGGCGCCATCGGCCTTCAACTATCAGCCGTGGCGCTTTCTCTATGCCCATCGAGGGTCGGAGACCTTCGATCCGTTCCTGAGCGCCCTGCTGCCGTTCAATCAAGCCTGGGCGCGCAACGCTTCGGTCCTGATCTACGTTATTTCCGACAGTTTGATGGAAATGAAGCCGGGCGAGGCAAAGCCGTCGCACAGCCATTCCTTCGATGCCGGCGCCGCATGGGCGCAGCTTGCGCTTCAAGCCACACGTATGGGCTATCACAGCCACGGAATGGCCGGCATCGACATGGACGCCGCGCGAACAGTGCTGCGACTGCCCGAGCGCTTTCGCATCGAGGCCGCGATCGCAATCGGTCGCCGTGGAGAAAAGTCGATGCTGCCCGAAGCGCTACAGGCACGGGAAGAACCCAGCGGCCGCAAACCAGTCGATCAATTCGCCTTTGAAGGCGCGTTCAAGGAAGGCTAGGCGGGATCAGGCGACAGCGCGCCCCGCATTGGCGACATCTTCCTGTGTGCAGAAATAGAGTTGGGCCTTGCCGCCTCGCTTGGATCGATAGAGCGCAGCGTCGGCGCAGGCGGTCAGATGCTCCAGGTCCACGCCATGTCGCGGCGCCATCGCTATGCCGATGCTGACGGATATGCTGATAGTCTCGTCCATCAACCGATAGGGAGCGCTCAACTGCTTGATGATGCGGCGGGCCAGCATCTCGGCCTCGCCTTCGTGCTGGACGCCTTCCTGCACGACGATGAATTCATCGCCCCCGATCCGGGCGACCGTATCCACCGACCGCACGATCGACCGCAACCGGACGGACACCTCACGCAGGACCGCATCGCCCATGGGATGGCCATGACGATCATTGATGATCTTGAACCCGTCCAGATCGAGGAAATGGACCGCCAGTTGGCTGTCCTTCGACGCAGTGACGCTCAGGCTGTTCTGAAAACGCTCCCTGAGAAGCAGTCGGTTGGGAAGTCCGGTCAGCGCATCCTGCCGCACGAGATCGGCGAGGTCATGCTTCGCGATCAGGCGCTCCACATCCGAACGATAGAGATGGCGCACGGATTCAAGGCTGAGCAGCGTCACGACAGCGACCAGCAGCGCCTCTATGACGAAATATTCCGTATGCATCGGCCCCGCGTCGCGGTTTCGGGCGTGCAGCGCCAGGGCAGTGATGGTCGGCACCGTCGCCAGCAGCAGGCTGATCACGCAGATACGCGGCCTGCCCCCGATGCGCGAAACGATCCCCGCGCCGAAGGTGAAGATCAGGCTGACCGCTACAAGATGATCGAGCGGCGAATGCATGGCGAGCACCGTTGCGCTGAACGCGCCCAGCAGCGCCGCAAAGGCATAGCTGCCCATGGCGTAGCGCCGTTCCCATTGCCGCACCCGCTCAACGGTCAGGACGGTTCGATGCGCTTCCCGGCGGTAGGCGGTCAGCAGGATCAACCGCGCGATGGTGACCACGACCGCAGCCGCCGTAACAAGGCCAATGACGACAACGCCATTTTCCATGTAAACTGTCATGCCAGCCAGGCCGAACAGGATGCCCATGCCGGCTATCGGCAACCGCATGTGAAACAATGCCGTGACCAGCTCGCAATAGACCGCGTCGGGCATGGGAAGAGACATTATAACCCTGGACAGCGCACCCACCGGCGCCCGCGTCATCTTGATCAACCAGCTGCGCTTCATGGAAACCCGCGTAAAATCCTGTTCCGAACAAATCAGCGCATCGTCATATAATGCCCGAGACCAGAAACATGCCACTTCACCTAAGGGTCCACTCCGAATTTGAGAAGTTTTATCTTTTCAGGAAGATGGCCGCAAAATAGCGGATGGACTACCAAGGACCAGGCGAAGAGGACCGTGAGCCGATCCTGAACGCTTACGTGCATCTGGCGGATGGGTGGCGCATCAAGGAAATCCGCCTGACACGGCTGCGCGTCGATGCCGGCTGAGCGAGCGGCCCGGCTGCCGAACAACCTTGGCAGTCACGCCAAGGAAGCCCATTCTCTCCCGAAATCCAGCCGGATGAAAAGGCATGGCTCGGGGGAGAGCGCTGGACGACGCATTTGTAAAGAATGTGGTTGAAGCGATGGCCCTGTCGGCTTTGGCGGAGGCACATTGCTGCTGTTCTGCCTGATCGCGGAAGCACATCTGCACCATCGCGAGGGACTAAAGCCATTCAGGCCACAATTACCTGTTCTTCCCACGGGTCGCCTGTCGCCCCTGCCCCAACATACCTATGCGCTGATGACGCAGAGCCATAGGGCTGCAACCGGCCTTGCCCAGGCATTGGTCGTGGTGACGGCCGAATTGTGGCTCATGCTGGCCCCGGCGATGATCGTGTTGCGCTTCGCCGATCCGGTGCGTCGGGCCTCCATACACGGGCTTATTCCGCTCACCTGTTCCTCGGCCTTGCTTTTCTGGCGATCATCCTGCTCATCTGGAACTAGGGCGTAACGCGAATATATCTCACAAGCCCTTTGCGAAGCGGGTCGGAACGCACAATGGCCCGCGCGGTTTGGTCGCCCTCTGCACGAGCCGGGCGAACCCATTTTGCCTGCCCGTCATGACGCCACTCCCTATGATCTGCGTGTAGATGGCGATCATCGCGTCAACGCAGGCGGACCATTCATAGAGGCGCATCACCCGCTGTCGTCCCGCAGCGCCCATTTTTTTACGCAGGGCAGGGTCTGCCGCCAACCGCAGCAAGGCGCGGGACACGGCGGCCGGATCATCGCGAGGAATGATCATGCCGGTGACCTCGTCCTCCACCACTTCCGGCAAGCCGCCAGCGTCGGACACCAGCACGGGCAAGCCGCAGGCGCTCGCTTCGATGATGGCTACGCCAAAGCTCTCGCTGTCGTCGCGGCTGATGGCGGCATAGATGTCGAAGCCGGACAGGATCGCCGGCACCTGATCATGCCGGACCTGCCCATGAAAGCGGATACGGTCGCCCAGGTCCAGTGATACGGCGAGCTGCTCATATTCCTGCTGGGCCGGGCCGCCTCCGACCAGGTGCAATTCCGGGTCGAGGGCGCGGAAATGGGAATCGCGAAGAGCAAGGTCAAAGCCCCGAATAAGCGTGTCGATGCCATATTTGCGGGCCAGCGTCTTGACCGTGCCGATGACGAGGCGGCCTTGCGTCTTTGGGTGGAGACCGGGCCGGAAACGATCGGTATCGACGCCGAACGGCACGACATCGATCGGGGTGGAAACGCCCAGCCGTTCCACCTGCGCCTTCATGACATGGCTGGTCGATGTAATCAGCGCCGCCTTTTCCAACGCCCCGCATACCGCCCGCCGATGAAGCGCGCTGCGTCCCGGCACATCATAAACGTCCCCGCCCCAGACGGAGATCAGGCTGTTGCGGATGCCTGAGAGCCAGACAGTGGCGCCATAGCCCCCGGCATAATGGACATGCAGCAGCGGGGCGCCAGTCCTGGCGAAAATGCGGGGCAGCACAAGGGCATTCAGGAGATAGGCCAAACGGCCGCGAAACGGCAGCAGGACAAAGCGCACGGACGGATGATAGTCGCCCGGCAACGGCGGCTGCTGTGTAATCACGATCAGGTCCAACCCTCGTTCGGCCAGCGCGTTGATCCACCGGATCGCATGAATATTGGTCGCGACGGTCAGGATGGCGATCCTTTGGGCTTGCATCTCCTGTTTGTCTTTTACGCCTGCTTCGTCCATGCCGCACCCACCCCCGGTCAACGCCATTATCGATGCGAGAATAGGATGGGCGGGCACTTTCATAAAAGCTGCCATTCAGCATATACCGCTGGATAAAATTGATGAGGCGGCGCTCTGTCTGCCCGTCTCAATCCGTCAATTTCATGCCGTGCCCTCCCCGCCTCCATCGGGCGTTACCGCATCATCGCCTGACGGCGGCATTGGGCGACGATTTTGCCGTCCTGATTGCGCGCGACAATGCGCGTCGAGGTGCAGCGGCTGCACATTCATGTCAGGCTGGAAAAGAGGATATTGTCCGGTTCGGTCACCGTGCGCGACCAGGGATAAGTCTATTCCAGCCCCGGCGTCAGTTCCTCGAAATATAATCCGGCGACAGGTGCGCTCCTCTCTGCGTCACGCCCCTGACAGGCCAGAAATTATAGCTCCTCCAGCGCCGCGCTCGCCTGCATCCAGATTTCCTCGGCGGCTTCCAGCTTCTGTTCGAGCGAGGCGCGCTTCACCATCAGTTCGCTCGTGGTCATCCTGGCCTCGGCCCCGGTCGCGGCCTTGGGATCGAACAGCGCCTGATCGATGCGGCTGCGCTCGGCCGTCAGCGCAGCCATTTCCTTTTCCGCCTTGCTGACGGCGTTTTTCGCTGCCTTCTGTTTTTCGCGCCATTCGGCGGCGTTGCGCTTTTCCGCCTTGCGATCGACCTTGGGCGTATCGCTGCTGCTGCCGTTACCGTCGGCCTTGCGCAGGATGATGTCGGTATAATCCTCCAGGCTGCCGTCGAAGGGCTGAGCCGTGCCGCCATCGACGAGCACGAGGCGATCGGCGACCAGCTCGATCATGTGCCGGTCGTGGGAGACGATCACCACTGCACCGGAATACTCATTGAGCGCCTGCACCAGCGCCTCGCGGCTGTCCACGTCGAGGTGGTTGGTAGGTTCGTCAAGGATGAGGAGATGCGGCGCGTCGCGGGTGATAAGCGCCAGCGCCAGCCGCGCCCTTTCGCCGCCCGACATGGAGCCGACTTTCTGCGTGGCCCGCTCGCCGGAAAAGCCGAAACGCCCCAGCTGCGCGCGTACCGCGCCGGGCGTCGCCCCCTTCATGACGCGCGTCATATGTTCGAGCGGCGTGTCAGTGACGTCCAGTTCCTCCACCTGATATTGGGTGAAGTAGCCGACATTCATCTTCGCCGACGCGTTCATCGCGCCTTCCATCGGCTTCAATTGCGCCGCGATCAGGCGGGCGAGCGTCGTCTTGCCGTTGCCGTTGCGGCCCAAGAGCGCGAGCCGGTCGTCAGGGTCGATGCGCAGGTTGACGCGCTTCAACACCGGTGTGTCATTATAACCGACCGCCGCCATGTCCATGGTGATGAGCGGCGGGCGCAGTTCGGGCGGGCTGGGGAAACCGAAATGCAGCGTCGGATCCTCGATCGCGGCGGCAATGGGCTGCATCCGCGCCAGCGCCTTGGCGCGCGACTGCGCCTGCTTGGCGGTGGAAGCGCGGGCCGAGTTGCGAGCAACATATTCCTGCAACTTTTCGCGTTCCGCCTGCTGCTTGGTGCGCGCGGCCTCCTGCTGGGCCAGCCGTTCGGCGCGCTGCCGTTCAAAGGCGTCGTAGCCGCCGGGATAAAGGGTGACCTTCCCCCCTTCCAGATGCAGGATATAATCAACGACATTGTTGAGCAGGTCGCGCTCATGGCTGATGACGACCACCGTGCCACGATAGGCTTTCAGGAAATTTTCCAGCCACAGCGTCGCTTCAAGGTCGAGATGGTTGCTGGGTTCGTCGAGCAGCAGCAGGTCGGGATTGGAAAAAAGGAGCGAGGCGAGCGCCACGCGCATCTTCCACCCGCCCGAATAGCTGTCGAGCGGACGTCCCTGCATCTCTTCATCGAAGCCGAGGCCAACGAGGATGCGGGCGGCGCGCGCAGGCGCGGTATAGGCGTCGATCGCGTTCAGCCGCTCATAGATATGGCCAAGGCGATCGGGATCATGCGTCGCCTCGCTCTCCGCCATCAGCGCGGCGCGCTCCTTGTCGGCGGCAAGCACGGTTTCAAAGGGGGTCGCCGTGCCCGTGGGCGCTTCCTGCGCGATATAGCCAAGGCGCGTGTCGCGCGGCATTTCGCAGCTACCCTCGTCCGGGTCGAGTTGCCCGATCATGACCTTCATCAGCGTCGATTTGCCCGCCCCATTGCGGCCGATCAGCCCCACGCGGCTGCGCGGCGGCAAGGCAACGCCTGCGCGGTCGATAATGGTGCGGCCGCCGAGGCGCACGGTGATGTCCTTGAGATTCAGCATGGGCGGCCCCGTAGCAGGTGTTGCGCGGCTTGTCAGGGGCAAGGGTTCAGGATGATGGTCGCGCGCTAGGCTTTGTTTGGTTCCGCTGCATAAAGGGTGAATTGCGCATGCAGGCCGCCAACGGACGACTGGCCGACCCACAGGTCGAACAGGCCCGGCTCCGCAATGATACGGCTGCCTGCGCCGACAAATTGCAGGTCCGTGCGCGAGAGGGAAAAGCGCACGATCCTGCTTTCGCCCGGCCCCAGCGTCACGCGCTCCATGCGCTTGAGTTCGCGCACCGGACGGGTGCGGCTGGCGACCCGGTCACGGATATAAAGCTGGACCACCTCGCTGCCGCGCCTGTCGCCATTGTTGGTGAGCCGCGCCGTCACCTCGATGGCGCGATCCCAGCGCAACGCCTTGTCCGACAGCTTCAGATTATCCAGCGCGAAGGTCGTATAGCTCAGCCCATGGCCGAAGGGATAACGCGCGCTGTTGTCGGTGGTCGTGTAGCGCGCGCGATATTCGGTGCGATTATCCACAACGGGGCGGCCAGTGGATTTGCGGTCGTAGAAGAACGGCTCCTGCCCCGATTCCCAAGGAAAGCTGACTGGCAGCTTGGCGGACGGATCGACCCGGCCGAACAGGATATCGGCAATGGCGTGGCCCGCCTCCGACCCCAGAAACCAGGTGGCGAGCACCGCCTGCGCACTGCCGACCGAACCATGCAGCGCAAGTGCGCGGCCATGGCGCAACAGCACGATCATCGGCTTGCCGGTGGCGGCAACCGCATCCGCCAGCATCTGCTGCGCCGGGGGCAGTTCGATCACGGTACGCGACTGCGCCTCGCCCGACATGTCCTGCGATTCGCCGACGGCCAGCAGGATGATGTCGGCCGCCTTCGCCGCCTCCGCCGCCTGCGCGATCCCGCCGTCTATCGGTGCGCCGATCTCGCAGCCCTTGGCGATGCTGAGCAGGGCCGGGTCCGCCATGGCCGCGCGCAGACCTGCGGCGATGTCCACGCCCTTTTCCTTGTCGCCGTAAAAGGCCCAGGGTCCGTATAGGTTTGCGCGGTCTTCTCCAAACGGGCCGATCAGCGCGATCTTCTGCCGCTCGCCCTGATCGAGCGGCAGGACGCCGCTATTCTGGAGCAGCACGATCGACCGCGTCGCCGCTTCCCGCGAAAGCGCGCGATGGGCGGGCGTTGCGATGCGGGTTTTCTCAGCGTCCTCGCTGATCGACCGATAGGGATTGTCGAACAGGCCGATGGCGGTCTTTACATAAAGGATGCGGCGAACCGCGACATCGACCGTTTCCATCGGCACCGCGCCGCTTTTCACCAGATCGGGCAGGTGGCGGATATAGAGGCCGCTCTGCATCGACATGTCGACCCCTGCGAGCACGGCAAGGCGCGCCGCGTCACGCTCATCCTCGGCATAGCCATGAGCGATCAGTTCCTCGTCGGCTGTATAGTCGGAAAAGACAAAACCCCGGAATTTCATCTCGCCGCGCAGCAGGTCGGTCAGCAGTTCACGGTCGGCGGTCGCCGGGACGCCATTTATCTCGCTGAACGCCGCCATGGTCGCCAGCGCGCCGGCGGCGAACGCAGAGCCGAAGGGCGGCAGATGCGTCTCGCGCAATGTCTCGTCGGAAATATCGACGCTGCCATATTCAAGGCCAGCGGCGACCGCGCCATAGGCAGCAAAATGCTTCGGACAGGCGAGCAGGCTGTCGTCGCGGCGCAGGTCGCGCCCCTGAAAACCGCGCACCCGCGCGGCGGCGAAAAGGCTGCCCAGATAGACATCCTCCCCCGCCCCCTCGACTACCCGGCCCCAGCGCTGGTCGCGCGCGACGTCAACCATGGGCGCGAAGGTCAGGTGAAGTCCCGCCGCGCTGGCCTCCTGCGCCATGGCCCGCGCGGTGCGTTGGGCAAGCGAGGGGTCAAAGCTCGCGGCCTCGGCCAGGGGGACGGGGAAGATGGTCTTGAGCCCATGGATAACGTCGCCCGCCAGCAGCAGCGGGATGCCAAGGCGGCTTTCCTTGACCGCGAGGTCCTGCGCGCGGCGAGCGCCCGCGACGCCGATGCCGTTGAACAGGCAGCCGACCCGACCCTTGCGCACCTCCTCCGACAGCCGCTTTTCATCCTGAATGCCGACCTGCGGATTGGGCGGGTTATAGGGACGAAAGCTGTCGGTCAGGCAGGTCATCTGCCCCGCCTTTTCCTCGATCGTCATGCGCCCGATCAGCTCATCGACGCGCGCGACCTCAGCGGCGGCGAACACACGGCGGGGAAATGGCAGGGCAGCCAGGCCGGTCAGGGCGGCGGCAAGGAGCGTACGACGATCTATGGTCATTGGACGGCAGCGTAACGGATGAAGGCTCTGTGGCCAACGCCCCGCCGCACCATATGTTGCCGGGCCGGGTTCAGGCCGGGGCGAACAGCTTCGTGCCAATGACGCCAATGACGGTGAGGGCCATGAAACCGGCCTGCACCGCAGTGACGCGGTCGCCGAACAGGATGACGCCGCCGATGATGACGCCGACCGCGCCCAACCCTGTCCAGATGGCGTAGGCCGTGCCCGCTGGAAGGCCCTTCATCGCGAAGGCCAGCAGGGCCATGTTGAGGAAGCTCAAAACGATCGGTACGGAGGATGCCTGCCAGCTGCCGATGGTCGCCGCCCATTTCAGGCTGAGCGCCCAGCAGATTTCAGTAAAAACGGCAATGCCCAGCACAAGCCACGCCATCACAGCGTTCCTTCTTTCAAACGGGCTCGGACGAAAGGCACGCAGGCCGGAAACCCGAAAGAGGCGGCGCGCCCGACAGGGCCAGCAGGCCCCAAGGGTGGTGGACAGGGCTGGATTCGAACCAGCGTACGGGAAACCCGGGCAGATTTACAGTCTGCTGCCTTTAACCACTCGGCCACCTGTCCAGTGCCCTTACGCGGTAGACAAAAACGTCATTTACCGCGCTGGAGGCGCGCTCAATGGCGAAAGGAGGCTTGCCTGTCAATGGTCCGATGTGAAAAGAGCGCTTGCATGAAAAGAGGACAACGCAGCGCAAAGCCCAAGGGCAACTTCCCCCGCTTTTACGGTCGCCATGCCGTCATTGCGGCCCTGGCCAATCCCAACCGCATCGTACGCAAGATATGGGGGACGCGGGACGCGCTGGGCGCGCTGGACCTGCCGCCGATCCTGCCCATCGTCTATGCGGACGTCGCCGACCTTGGCCGCATGGTGCCGTCCGATGCGCCGCACCAGGGCATCGTCGCAGAGGTCGAGCCGCTCGACGACGTATGGCTGGGCGACGCGCTGGAGGCGGGCGTTGACGACAAGCGCCCGGTGCTGGTGCTGGATCAGGTGACGGACCCGCATAATGTCGGCGCGATCCTGCGTTCGGCGGCTGCCTTCGACGCGCTCTGCATCGTGACCCAGGACCGCCACGCGCCGCCTGAATCGGGCGTCCTCGCTAGATCCGCGTCGGGCGCGCTGGAAATCGTCCCTTGGGTTCGGGTGGTGAACCTGGCCCGCGCGCTCGATGAGATTGCGGAAGCGGGCTATTGGCGCATTGGCCTGGATGGCGAGGCGGATACGAATCTGGCCGAGGCAATCGGCGATTCGCGCGTCGCGCTGGTGTTGGGCGCGGAAGGCGAAGGGTTGCGTCACAACAGCATGGCCCATTGCGATATTTTGGCTAAACTGCCGATCAGCCCGCGGATGGAGAGCCTCAACGTCTCCAACGCGGCCGCTATCGCCCTGTACGCCGCCGCCAGCCGGTAGCGCCCAGGATACAGGCTGCGCTTCCGCCAAAGGCGCACGCAAACAAGGGGGACGACATGGCCGGTTTTCTTCGTGCCACCAGTGCTTTGGCCTGCTGCCTGATGCTGGGCGCTTGCCTGGTGACGCCGGGCAAGTTCGAATCGACGCTCGACATCCGCACCGACCGACAGTTCAGCTTCACCTACAGGGGCGAGATATTGTCGTCCGACATGAAGGGGCTGGGCAATTCTTCAGGTACGCCCGGCAATGACCCGCTCGGCGGCGGCGCGCCGGAAAAGAAGGACAGCGCCTGGCACAAGACCGCACTGCAGCAGGGCGACGATGAACCCTTCGACAACAGCCGCGACAAGAGGGACGACGCCCAGATGCAGGCGATCGCCACTACGCTATCGAAGGAAAAGGGGTTTCGCTCGGCACGCTATATGGGGAATAACCGCTTCGAGATCGATTATGCGATCAGCGGGCGGCTGACCCACGCCTTTCTGTTTCCCTTTAACAGCGATGCAAAGATCGTCCTGCCCTTCGTCGCCGTCGAACTGCGCGGCGAGGATCGGGTGCGGGTAAAAGCGCCCGGCTATTCGAGCGACTTCGACAAGAGCCGCGAACCGATGGGTCAAAGCGGGTCCGGCGACGACGCGGCCAAGGCGCTCGACGGCACCTTCACCTTGACCACCAATGCCGAAATCGTCAGCCAGAATCAGGAAGACGGCGCGCAAAGCACGGCCGATGGCAAACGGATCGTCTGGAAAGTGACGCCGCTGACCAGCGAGGCGCCCACGGCGACGCTACGCGTCAGCCGATAAGGGGCACTCCGTCGGCGAGAATCAATCTTCCGGCGCGATGGTGACGCGCAAACCGTCCAGTTCCGCGTTCATTACCAGCTGGCAGGACAAGCGGCTGCTGTCATTGCGATGATCAGAGCTGTCGAGCAGGTCGTTTTCATCTTCGCTGATCGCGGGCAGCTTGTCGGCGAAGGCGGGATCGACATAGACATGGCAGGTAGCGCAGGAGCAGCAGCCACCGCACAGCGCCAGCAATTCGTCAAAGCCATTGTCGCGAATGACTTCCATCACCGACAGGCCGTTATCGCCCTCAACGGCCTGCTCTTCACCCGAACGGTTGACCACAATCAGTTTAGGCATGTACCTCAATCCTAACAATTCACCCCGCCGCTCATAGGCGGGGGTGGCAATAAATCAAGAGCCGGAACAGCAGACCATGGTGACTACCCCGGAGCAGCTGCGCGCCAGCCTGGACGCGATCGCCGTCCTCGAACCCGGTTTCGCCGCCGCGCTGGCGCGGGTCGGCTACCCCGCGCCGCGCATGAGGGAGCCGGGATATGAAACCTTGCTGCGCACCATCGTCGGTCAGCAGGTCAGCGTCGCGGCAGCAGCAGCCGTGTGGCGGAAGCTGGAACAGGAACTGGGCGAAGGATGCGCGCCGGGCGAGTTGCTCGTCCGCGATTACGACGCGTTGCGCGCCTGTGGCCTTTCCCGGCAGAAGCAGGGATATGCCCGCAGCCTCGCCGAACTGGTGACGAGCGGCGCGCTGGACCTGCACGCCCTGCCACAGGATGATGAAGAAGCGATCGCCCTGCTGACGCGGGTCAAGGGGATCGGCCGGTGGTCAGCGGAAATCTATCTGCTGTTCGCCGAGGGTCGCCCTGACGTCTGGCCCGCAGGAGACCTGGCCGTCCAGATTGAGGTTGGCCGGATGCTGGGCCTTTCCGAACGGCCGAGCGAACGCGAAACACGCGCGCTGGCAGATCGCTGGCGTCCCCATAGAGGCGCTGCCGCCATCATGGCGTGGCACCATTATAACACAGAGGTTCTCTGACCCATGTCCCTGCCCCATGCCCGTTATATCGTCCTCGAACATGAGGGCGTCTGGAAGATCAATCTCGACAATCGCTATTTCGGCCCCTTCGCCACGCGCGAGGCGGCGGTAGAAAATGCGACCGATACCGCGCGCAAGGCGGCCGAGGGCGGCTACCCCGCCAGCGTCCTGCTGATGCACGGCACGCGCTTCGAAACGCTCTGGACGAACCAAGCAGACCAAGCGTCATCCTGACTTTTTTGACCTTTAAGGGAACCAGCGGGCTGTTCCGACATTTATCGGCTCCAGGTCGCGGGCAGAGGCATGAGCAAAAAGGTTCTGATTGTAGAAGACGAAATTTTCGTCGCGCTGGAAATCGAACAGATCGTCGAGGATGCCGGTTTCTCGGTCAGCGCCATTGCGGCCGACCGGGAAAGCGCGCTCGTCGCTGCGGCCGATTGCGACATCGCGCTGGTTGACCTCAACCTTCGAGACGGACCGACCGGCCCCTCCATCGGCATGGAGCTTGCCGCGCAATATGGCGTGCGGGTCATCTATGTGACGGCCAACCCGGCCCAGATCGGCGCTGCATCCGAAGCGGCACTGGGGGTCATCACCAAACCGTTCCGTCCGCAGAGCATCGCCGCGACGCTCCGCCTCGTCGCTTCCAATCAAAATGACCTGGAAAGCGCCGAAATATACGGCTTCACGCCTTTTCCGCCACCGTCCGGCTCATGGAACGGGATGGGATCCACAGGCTGACCAGCAAGCCCTCTGGCCGCCAGTCGCGCTGTATCCGTCCGCCCAGCTGCCGTTCGGCGCTTAGTTGCATAAGGCGGGTGCCAAAGCCCTCTTCACCAGACGGTTGGACCCTCGGCCCGCCTTCTTCGCGCCAATCGACGCGGACATCGGCATCCTCGCCCCGCACATCGATATGGATGCGGCCCTGCGGCACGGAGAGCGCGCCATATTTGGCGGCGTTGGTCGCAAGTTCATGGAACAGCAGCGCCAGCGGCGTCGCAGACCGGTCGTCGATGGCAGGATTGTCGCCTGAAAACAGGATGCGGCTCTTGCCCGCGTCATCATAGGGGGCAAAGATCTGCTCCAATATTCCGCGCAGTCCCCCCCGCTGAAGGTCGCCCTGCTCGTCCGCATCATGCGGCCGGACGAAATCATGCGCGCGACCAAGCGCCATGATCCGGGCGCGAAGGTCGTCCGCGACCGCGCGAATTTCCGGGTTCTGACGCGCCGACAGGCCGATCAGGCCCGATATCACCGAAAAGATATTCTTGATCCGGTGTGACAGTTCATGCGCGATGATCTCGCGCTCTTCCATCATCAATTTTTGCTCGTGAATTTCGGTGCAGGTGCCGATCCAGCGCGTGATCCTGCCTTCGTCATCGCGGATCGGCAGCGCCCTGCCCAATGTCCATCGATATTCGCCGCTGCGATGGCGAAGGCGATATTCAATCTCATAAGGCTCGCCGGTTTCAAGCGAATGACGCCAGCGCGGCCAGGCCGCTTCGCGATCGTCCGGGTGGAAATTGCCACTCCAACCCTCACCATCGGTCGATCCGTGGGGAACGCCGGTATATTCATACCAGCGGGCATTATAATAATCGTGATACCCATCGGGCAGCGTCGACCAGACCATCTGCGGCATGGTGTCCGCCAAGGTGCGGAACAGCCGGTCGCTTTCGGCCACCGCCTCGGCGTCCCTGGCCTGCCGAGCGATCACGTCCCGGTCGCGACGCCTTCCCTCCAGTTCCACCATCACCTGATGCGCGAGCAGGGACAGGCCCTGGCGCTGCAACGCCGTCAGATCGTCGCGCGGCTGATCGTCGATGACGCACAGCGCGCCCAGCGGCATGCCTTCGCCGTCCATAAGCGGCGCGCCTGCATAGAAACGGATGTGGGGCGGCCCAGTTACCAGCGCATTGGCGGCGAAGCGGGAGTCCATCTGGGCGTCGGGAACGACGAATATGTCGCTGCCGTGCATCGCATGCGCACAAAAAGAGACGTCGCGCGGCGTTTCTTCCGCATCCAGTCCGGTCCTGGCCAGGAACCGCTGGCGATTATCCTCGACGATGCTCACAAGAGCGATTGGCGCGTTGCAAAGCGCCGCAGCGAAATCGATTATCTGGTCGAGCGTGCGAAAGCCACCGGCGTCCAGATCATAATGCGCCAACAGAGCGGCGCGATCCGTCTCCAGCCCCCGGCCGTCAGCCATCGCTGACCCGTTCGATGTCGGCGCCCACGGCCGACAGCTTTTCCTCCAGCCGCTCATAGCCGCGATCGAGATGATAGACGCGGTTGACCTGCGTCTCTCCCTCTGCCGCCAGTCCGGCAAGGATCAGGCTCATCGAAGCGCGCAGGTCCGTGGCCATGACGGGCGCGCCGACCAGCTTATCGACGCCGCGCACGACTGCGGTGCGCCCGTTTACGCCGATGTCTGCGCCCATGCGTGCCAGTTCCGGCACATGCATATAGCGGTTTTCGAATATGGTTTCGGTCAGCACCGACGCGCCGTCCGCCTTGGTCAGCATCGCCATGAACTGCGCCTGCATATCCGTTGGGAAGGCCGGGAATGGCGCAGTCGATAGCGTCAGGGGCTTTAGCTTGCCATTGGCCGACACCCTGATGCCATCCTTGAGTTCATCGACCTGCACGCCTGCATCGCGCAGGGCGGCCAGGATCGCGTGCATGTCGTCGGCGCATGCGCCCGCCAGTTCCAGCGAGCCGCCAGTGATCGCCGCGGCGCAGGCATAGCTGCCCGCTTCGATCCGGTCGGGCATGACACTGTAGGTTGCGCCATGCAGCCGGTCGCGGCCATGGATCGTGAGTTTATCGGTCCCCACGCCCTCGATATCCGCGCCCATCGCAATCAGCAATTTGCACAGATCGACGATTTCCGGTTCGCGCGCGGCATTTTCCAGAATGCAGGTGCCCTTGGCCAGCACCGCCGCCATCACGGCATTTTCCGTCGCGCCAACCGACACGACAGGGAAGGTGTAGATGCCGCCCGGCAGGCCGCCATCGGGCGCGCTGGCGCGGACATAGCCTGCATTTATCTCGATGATCGCGCCAAAGGCTTCCAATGCCTTCAGGTGCAGGTCGATCGGCCGGTTGCCGATCGCGCAGCCGCCCGGCAAGGAAACCCGGGCTTCGCCCGCGCGCGCCAGTAGCGGACCCAGCACCAGAATCGACGCGCGCATCTTGCGCACGATGTCATAGGGTGCTTCGGTCGAGGTAACCCGGCCCGCGCGCAGGGTCATCACACGTCCGAAATCCTCCGGCCGCGCGCCTTCGATCATCGTCGAAACGCCCAGCTGGTTCAACAGATGCCCGAAGCTGTCGACGTCCGCCAGGCGCGGCAGATTGCGCAGCGTAACCGGCTCGTCGGTCAGCAATGCACAGGGCAGCAGCGTCAGCGCGGCGTTCTTCGCACCGGAAATGGGAAGGCGGCCGCTCAACACTTTGCCGCCGCGAATGATTATGCGGTCCATCGGCTGGGTTCTTAACGTTAATTCCATCCCGCGCAAGGCGGGACAAGGCCAGCGGGGGCCCGGTCGTCACATCCTGAATAGATTGCTGAAACATTTCACCTCCCCCCCCGCGCGATATTGATCGAGTTTAGTGCAGCGCCCGTAAATGCAGCCAAAAGACGCAACGGGCGTTTTGCCATCGTAACGACAATTTTTGAAAAAAGGTGCTTTGGTGGCGACGAGTTGTTTCGCGGAGAGGCTGGCGAAAAACGTAACCCTTTCGGATGCGGAAAGAATTGCGCTGACCAGATTGGAAGAAAACCCACGCAAGGTTAAGCGCGGCGCGATGATCCAGCGGGTCAATGAAACGGTGACGGAATTGTTCGTGCTGCGCGAAGGCCGGGTGATGAGCTTCGTCATCCTCCCCGATGGCAGCCGCCAGATCCTGCGGGTCTATTTCCCCGGGGATTTTATCGGGTCGGCCAGCACCATTTACAGCAAGGCGCCGGAATCGCTGGTGGCCCTGTCCGATGCGATCGTCTGTCCGTTCGACAAGCACGCCCTGCGCCGTCTGCTGGAACAATATCCCCGCGTCGCCGCGCTGCTGTTCCTGCTGTCCAATTCGGAAAAGGTCGCGCTGACCGACCGGCTCGCGTCGCTGGGCCGGACGTCGGCCAAGGCACGTGTCGCATCATTCCTGCTGGACATATTCGACAGGCTGCGCGTCACCGACGACGGGATTACCGACAGCTTCGACCTTCGCCTGACGCAGGAAGAGATTGGCGACGCGATTGGCCTTACCTCCGTTCATGTGAACCGCATGGTGCGTCAGATGGAACAGGAAGGGCTGATCAGCCGATCGAACGGGCGCATCACGCTGCTCGACATCGCCCGGCTGGAAGAGATCGGCCATTATACCAATCGGCACAAGGATATCGATCTGGACTGGATCCCCACGCTGGGTTGCGGGTGACGAAACCGTCCCCCTCATCCCTTCAGGCCAGCAGTTCGACATCCCAATAAAGCCAGTCACGCCAGCTTTCATGCAGATAGTTGGGCGGGAAGGCGCGGCCATGCTCCTGCAATTGCCAGCTGGTGGGGCGGATCGGCGTCACATGCAGCTGCATATGTGCTTCCCTGGGCGTGCGCCCGCCTTTTTTCAGGTTGCAGGGCGAACAGGCGGTCGCGACATTTTCCCAGGTCGTGCGCCCGCCCGCGCGACGTGGAATGACATGGTCGAACGTCAGGTCGCTTTGCGATCCGCAATATTGGCAGGCGAAACGGTCACGCAGAAACAGGTTGAACCGGGTAAAGGCGGGATGTTCGGACTGTTTCACATATTGCTTGAGCGCGATGACCGAAGGGATTTTCATCTGCAGGCTGGGGCTGTGAACTTCCCGTTCATAGCTGGCGACGATGTCCACGCGTTCCAGGAAAACGGCCTTGATAGCTGTTTGCCAAGGCCAAAGGCTCAAGGGATAATAGCTCAACGGCGTATAGTCCGCATTCAGGACCAGTGCCGGACAGTTTTCCGGGTGCCGTATCAGGTCGGGATGGTACATAAGAACCCTCAAACCCCCATTGCCATGCCCTGATTAATCAGGAACGTGACGGCAACATGACAGCATTAACCACCCCGACCCGTCAAGGGCCTGTATGACGCTTTCCCTCCCGCCACAGCATATGGTGACTCGCTTCGCGCCAAGCCCCACCGGCAGGCTCCATATCGGCCATGGCTGGTCAGCCCTGCTGGCCATGGACCTGGCCCGCGCAAATGGCGGCTCGTTTCGCCTTCGGATCGAGGATATCGACGGCACGCGCAGCCGCCCGGAGCATGTCGCGGCGATAATCGACGACCTCAACTGGTTGGGGGTCGCATGGGATGGAGAGATCGTCTTTCAGTCGACCCGGCTGGACGACTATGCAATCGCGCTGACGAACCTGCGCGCTCAGGACCTGCTTTATCCCTGCTTCTGCACCCGCGCCGACATCGCTGGGAGCACGACCGCGCCCCATGGTCCCGAAGGCCCCATCTATCCCGGCACCTGCCGAACCTTGTCCGCCGCCGAACGCACCGAGCGGATCGCTGCCGGGCAATCCCACGCCTGGCGCCTCGACATGGCAAAGGCGGTAGCGCAGACCGGCCCTCTCCACTGGCGAAATCTGCCCTTCCCTCCCGCCGGGACGGATCCGGTCGAAGCCGAAGCCCTGCCAGCCGATCCGCTGAGCGCCGGAGACGTCGTGCTGGCGCGCAAGGACGCACCGGCCAGCTATCATCTTTCCTGCACCCTCGATGATGCCGCGATGGACGTGACCCATGTGCTGCGCGGGGCGGACCTGTTTGCCGCCACCCATATCCACCGGCTGCTTCAGGCGTTGCTCGGCCTGCCATCACCCGTTTACTGCCATCATCCGCTGCTGGTCGGCGCCGATGGCAGGCGGCTTGCCAAGCGGGACGGGTCGATCGCGATCGTGGATTTGCGGGCGCAAGGCGTCGATCCGCAGCGCCTGGCGACCGATCTGCGCAACGCGACCTTTCCGGTTGGCATTTCATTGGCCAAAGCCTAGATTCGCGGCATGAATACAGTTCTTGTCATTGCCCTCATCCTCGCCATGGCCGCGACCCTGTTCGCGCTGATCCGTGGCATCATCGCCTTCCTGCAGGCTTCCAAGGAGCAGCTGAACGCGCCCGACGACGCGCCCAGCACCTCCAGCCTCAAGCAGAACAAGATGATGATGAACCGCATCCTTTTTCAGGCGGCGGCAATCATCATCGTGGCGATCCTGCTGCTCATGAAGGGTAATGGCTGATCCGCTTATGGTGAAGCTCAACAAGATCTACACCCGCACCGGCGACGCAGGCACCACCGGCCTTGTCGATGGATCGCGCCTGCCCAAGCACGCGCCGCGCATGCAGGCAGTGGGCGATGTCGATGAAGCGAACAGCGCAATCGGGCTGGCCATTCTGGCGATCGGCAAGGCACCGGAAGCTGACTGGCTCACTATGGTCCAGAATGACCTGTTCGACCTTGGGGCCGACCTGGCCACGCCCATGCCAGAGGGGGAGGATGAACCCTGGGCACTGCGCATCATCGCCAGCCAGGTGGAGCGACTGGAGGGGCAGATCGATGCGATGAACGCCGATCTGCAACCGCTCGACAGCTTCATCCTGCCCGGCGGATCGGCCGCCGCCGCTGCTGTCCACCTTGCCCGCGCCATCACCCGCCGGGCGGAGCGCAGCGCGACCGCCGCCGCAGCGGAGGTCGCGCTCAATCCGCAGGCGCTCGCCTATCTCAATCGCCTTTCCGACCTGCTGTTCGTTCTCGCGCGCCGTCTGAACGGCAACGGCGCAGGCGACGTCAAATGGGTGCCGGGCGCGTCGCGCTGAACCATTCCCGATATACTTCCCGGGAACATAATTCGCGCTTCATGCGCTTGTTTTTGCAAGTGCAGCACGAACCTATCGGAAGGGGCAAGCATGGCAAAAAGCCGGATGGCGCCGGGGGAAGAAGATCTGGCACCCCGTTACCGGGATGTGCGCGCGTTGAGCGAGGCGCTGGCGGCTGGATTGTCGGACGCGGACGCCACGGCTCAGTCGATGGCCGATGCATCCCCCGCGAAATGGCATCTTGCGCATAGCAGCTGGTTCTTCGAAACCTTCGTGCTGCGCGATCATGCGCCCGATTACCAGCCGTTCGACCCGCGCTTCGCCTATCTGTTCAACAGCTATTATGAAGGCGAAGGGCCGCGCCATGCCCGGCCCCTGCGCGGCCTGCTGACCCGCCCGTCGCTCGACGAAATCCTTCGCTACCGCGCCCATGTTGATGCCGCGCTGCTCGCTGCCATGCCCGAAATGGGGGCGCAGGGGCAGACGCTGGTGGCGCTGGGACTGCACCATGAACAGCAGCATCAGGAATTGCTGTTGACCGATATCCAGCATCTTTTCTCGATCAATCCTCTGGAGCCGGCGCTGTTCGACGCGCCCAGCGGCATGCCCGCGGCGCTGCCCGGTCCCATCCACTGGATCGAGGGGCGCGAGGGGCTGGTGGAGATTGGCGATGATGGCAAGACCGACTTCGCCTTCGATTGCGAGGGCCCCCGGCACAAAGCCCTGCTTCACCCGCACGCGCTGGCCCATCGGCCAGTCACGAACGCCGAATGGATCAGCTTCATCGACGATGGCGGTTATCGGGATCCGGCGCACTGGCTGTCGGACGGATGGGCATGGGTGCAGGCGCAAGGCATCGAGGCGCCGCTTTACTGGCGACAGGAGCCACAGGGCTGGACCCGCTTTGGCCTTGATGGACGCAAGCCCGTCAATCCGGCCGCGCCCGTCTGCCACATCAGCCTGTATGAAGCCGACGCCTATGCCCGGTGGGCTGGCGCGCGGCTGCCGACCGAGGAGGAGTGGGAAAGCGGCGCACAGAATGTCGCGCCCATCAGCGGCAACCAGCTGGACGGCCCCACCTGCCCCCGCCCACAGGCGACCGACGGCGGCGCGTCGCTGACCCGCATGTTCGGCGACGTTTGGGAATGGACCGGCAGCGCCTATCGCCCTTATCCGGGCTTCCAGGCAGATGAAGGCGCGGTCGGCGAATATAACGGCAAGTTCATGTCCGGCCAGTTCGTGCTGAAGGGCGGCAGCTGCGCCACTCCGCGTGGGCATGTCCGCGCGAGCTATCGCAATTTCTTCTATCCGCATCAGCGCTGGCAATTTACCGGGCTGCGGCTGGCCAAAGATCTTTAACGGATGGTGATGACCCGAGAAGCGCTCTCGCCCCTGCCCGCCGTGGACCCGGCCTTTCGCCGCGACATAATCGAAGGGCTTTCCGGCTTTCCCAAGGCCACCCCGCCCATCTGGTTCTACGACAAGCGCGGCTCTGAATTGTTCGAGGCGATCGCCGACCTGCCTGAATATTATCCCACCCGGACCGAAACGGCCTTGTTGCAGCGTTACGGACCGGAATTTGCCACGGCTGTCGGGCCAGACCGCGCCGTCATAGAATTTGGCGCGGGCAGCGCGCGCAAGACGCCCCATCTGCTGCGCGCGATCGACCCCGCCGCCTATGTGCCGATCGACATCAGCGGCGAATTCCTCCACGCCAGCAGCGCCGCGCTTGCCTCCGTCTTTCCGGGCCTGCCGGTGCTGCCGCTGGTGGGGGATTTCAACGCCGACCTTGCATTGCCCGCGGGGGTGGAAGGCCTGCCTCGCCTCGGCTTTTTCCCAGGATCGACCATCGGCAATCTGGAGCCTGCCGGCGCGGTCGATCTTTTGCGCGCCATGCGGCGGTTGCTGGGCGATGACTCGCTGCTGCTGATCGGGATGGACCGGATCAAGGATCCCGACCGGCTGATCGCCGCCTATGATGACGCGGCTGGCGTGACGGCGGCCTTCAACCTCAACCTTCTGACCCGCATCAATCGTGAGCTGGATGGCGACATGCCGCTTGATGGCTTTGCGCACCGGGCCATATGGAACGATGAAAAGGCACGCATCGAAATGCATCTGGAGGCGCTGCGGCCGCTTCATTTCCATGTCGCGGGCCGCCACTTCGAAATGGAGGCGGGAGAGACGATCCATAGCGAAAGCAGCCACAAATATGGGCCGCGCGACGAACGGTTGCTGCTACGCGCGGGCGGCTGGGATCCGATCCGTCAATGGTCCGACGCAGAAGGCCTGTTTTCGCTGATCCTGGCGTCGGCCGCCTGACGCCTTGCCCTCACTTCCTCGTCAGTTCTTCACCGTCGCCGACCAGGTCGTGATCCAGTGCCATGCGCCGCGGCATCCCCCCATCGCGCGCGCCTGGACCAGGCGGAAACGCGTGCCGTCCCAGACATAGGACTCGCTGCTGCCGCAATCGCCCAGTCCCCTGCCCTTGGCGTAGCTTTCCAGCGCGGAGCTTTCCGGCGACCATGACGCATTGACCAGCATCGGGTGCGCCGCATCCTCGCTCCAGCCCGGCTGATAGTCAAAGGCCGCAAAGCGGAAGCTGCGCCTGCCCGCAATGCCTGACGCAATCACCGGAACGGCGGAAAAATTATAGGCGCCCGCCCCGCAGGGGACGAGTATCAGCGTCTCCGTTTTCGACAAGCGGTGCAGCTGGGGAGGCGATGCATCGCGCATCTCTTCGGCGCAACCGGTCAACTTGCCCAGCGCCGTCAGTTCTTCCCGCCACAAGGTGACCGGCGCGGGGCCGCTGGGGATAGGCGCGCGCTGAACCGACACAATCGGTGGAGCCGGACGAACGGCGCTGCGGGAAAGCGGACCGGTGGCGACCAACGCCGCCATCGTGCCCGCGCGCCCTTGCCGCGCATCCATGTATCGCATCGCCGCCGCCGCTCCGGCAAGCGATGGCCGCGCTATCAGCACGCCAGCCGAACGCACCTCCATCGTCATGCCGCGCGCCATCGCAACTGCAAGCGCCGCCGCCTGTGGCCCTTGCAACAGGGCTTCTCCATCCTGACTGGCGGCGGTCGCGATTTTGCGGCCATCGACGAAAAAGCTCAGCTCCTCCGTTCCCTTCGCATCGCGGCTCACCCAGATTTCCGGCTCGGCCCGCCCGCCAGCATCGCGCTGAATGCCCAGCATGACAGGTTCGTCCGGCCATTCGCCGCCTTCAGGCAGCAGCGACACGGCCTCGCACCGGGCGCGATTGTCGCAGCCGGTGGTCCAGTCCTTGTATGTTTCCAAAATGCCGGGCGTTGGCGCCTGAGCATGCGCCAGACCAGTGATTGCCGACAGCATCGCTGCCAGCGCGACTATGCGTTTCGCCCCCATGGGGTTAACTATAACTTAACGCATAGGGCAGCGATAGACCGTTTGTTGCGAAGCCGGAATGTCGGCGCGCGGGCGGTGGTTGGCTTGGCGCTCCACCTCAGCCCTATCACCAAGGAAAAAGGCCGGCGTCCTGCGACACCGGCCCTTTCATCAAGCCGCCTTGGCCCGCGACATGCGCTTACGCTCATTGGGATCGAGGTAGCGCTTGCGCAGACGGATGCTCTTGGGCGTCACTTCGACCAGTTCGTCATCGTCGATATAGGCGATCGCCTGTTCCAGCGTCATTTTCCACGGCGGGGTCAGGCGGACGGCGTCGTCCTTGCCCGAAGCGCGGAAGTTGGTCAGCGCCTTCGACTTCATCGGATTGACTTCAAGATCTTCGGTCTTGGCGTTTTCACCAATGATCATGCCTTCGTAGAGCGCTTCGCCCACGCCCACCATCAGCACGCCGCGTTCTTCGAGCGGACCCAGCGCATAGGCGTTCGCCTCGCCCGATCCGTTGGAGATCAGCACGCCGTTCTTGCGGCCTTCGATCTTGCCCTTGTGGGGGCCGTATTTCTCGAACAGGCGGTTCATGATGCCGGTGCCGCGCGTGTCGGACAGGAATTCGCCATGATAGCCGATCAGGCCGCGCGAGGGTGCGGAGAAGGTGATGCGGGTCTTGCCGCCGCCCGAAGGACGCATGTCCGTCATCTCTGCCTTGCGCAGGTTCATCTTCTCGACGACCGTGCCGGAAAACTCGTCATCGACGTCGATCATGACGGTTTCATAGGGCTCGGTCCGGTTGCCCTCTTCATCGGTGCCGAACAGCACGCGCGGACGGCTGATGCCGAGTTCAAAGCCTTCGCGGCGCATCGTTTCGATGAGCACGCCAAGCTGGAGTTCGCCACGCCCGGCGACTTCGAAGCTGTCCTTGTCCTCGCTCTCGGTCACCTTGATGGCGACGTTGGATTCCGCTTCACGTTCCAGACGGTCGCGAATCATGCGGCTCGTCACCTTGCTGCCTTCGCGGCCTGCCATGGGCGAATCATTCACGGCAAAGCGCATCGACAGCGTCGGCGGGTCAATCGGCTGCGCCTGGATCGGTTCGCTGACGGATGTGTCGGCAATGGTGTTCGCCACGGTCGCGACGGCAAGGCCGGCCAGCGAGATGATGTCGCCCGCCTGCGCTTCATCGACGGGCACGCGGTCAAGGCCGCGGAAGGCCATGATCTTCGACGCGCGGCCGGTTTCGATCACATTGCCGTCCATGTCGAGCGCGTGGATCGCCTGATTGGCGCGCACCTTGCCGCTGGTCACGCGGCCGGTCAGCACGCGGCCAAGGAAGTTGTCGCGATCCAGCAGCGTCACAAGGAAGGTGAAGGGCGCATCGACGTCCAGCGACGGCGGCGGCACATGATCGACGATCTTCTGGAACAGCGGGACCAGCGTGCCCGAACGCAGCGATGCGTCCTCATTGGCATAGCCGTTGCGGCCCGATGCGTAGAGGACGGGGAAGTCGAGCTGCTCGTCGGTCGCGTCGAGCGATACGAACAGGTCGAATACCTCGTCCAGCACTTCCTGAATGCGCTCGTCGGGGCGATCGACCTTGTTGACGACGACGATCGGGCGCAGGCCCAGCGCCAGCGCCTTGCCGGTCACGAACTTGGTCTGCGGCATCGCGCCTTCCGACGAATCGACCAGCAGGACGACGCCGTCGACCATTGAAAGGATGCGCTCCACTTCCCCGCCGAAATCGGCGTGGCCGGGGGTATCGACGATGTTGATGCGCACGGCTTCACCGCCACCGGGGGGCGTCCACTCGACCGACGTCGGCTTCGCCAGGATGGTGATGCCGCGTTCCTTTTCCAGGTCGTTCGAGTCCATCGCGCGTTCTTCAACGCGCTGATTGTCTCGGAAAGTGCCGGACTGGCGGAACAGCTGATCCACGAGTGTGGTCTTGCCATGGTCAACGTGCGCGATGATCGCGATATTACGCAGGGACATGTCTTGCCTTTGGGATATATATTTTCCCGGCCGGCACCGTGCCTGACCAGAGTATCGGGCGCGCCCCTACAGGAAATGACGCGCTGCGGCAAGGCGGGACGACGCTGTCCGCATTTGCATCGGCCGGAACGGTTGCTCATATTCCGGATTGAAGAGCAACTGTTATAGTCACATATAACAGCTTGAAGGAGACGTTATGGCCAGCAGCGCGACCACCACGACGACCGCCGACACGCTCAACCTCACGCCGCCCGACCCGGTGCCCCCGGTTTCGGTCGAGAAGGCAGCGGGACTGGTCCCGCTCGAGGAGGAAAAAAGGTCGAAGCTCGACGCGAAGGTCGATGCCTTCGTCGATGACCTGGTGGCGCAGGATCCCAACTCCCCGGAATTCGGGCAGCGCGTCGATCAACTGACCAACATGGGCCGCAAGGAAATCGCCGACGCCGCGGGCCATTCAAACCGCTTTCTCGATCGTCCCGTTCGCGCGATGGACAGCGACAACAAAGTCGGCGCCGACCTCGCGCAGCTACGCCGCACGGTCGAGGATCTCGATCCCGGCAAGCGCGGCAACCTGACCGCTCCCAGGAAGCTGTTCGGGCTCATCCCGTTCGGCAATCGGATGCGGAATTATTTCGACAGCTACAAGAGCGCGCAGGGGCACATCAATTCGATCCTCGGCTCACTGGCGAGCGGCAAAGATGTGCTGATCAAGGATAACGCCGCCATCGATGTGGAGCGGCAGAATATGTGGGCGACGATGGGCCGCCTGGAGCAGATGATCCATATCTCCAAAACGCTCGACGCCCGGCTGGAGGCAAAGGCGCTGGAACTGGATTCCATCGATCCGGCCAAGGCGAAGGCGATCCGGGAAAGCGCGCTCTTTTACATTCGCCAGCGCAGCCAGGACCTGCTGACGCAAATGGCGGTGACGGTGCAGGGCTATCTGGCGCTCGACCTCGTCAAGAAGAACAATGTCGAACTGGTGAAGGGCGTCGATCGGGCCAGCACCACGACCGTCGCGGCGCTGCGCACCGCCGTTACCGTGGCGCAGGCGCTCGCGGGGCAACGCCTCGTCCTCGAACAGATCAGTGCGCTCAACACGACGACGGCAAACATGATCGATTCGACCGGCGAGATGCTCAAGAGCCAGACCGCACAGATCCATGAACAGGCCGCGTCCAGCACCATTCCCATGGAAACATTGCAGCGCGCCTTCCAGAATATCTACGACACGATGGACAGCATCGACACCTTCAAGGCGAAGGCGCTGGAAAACATGAAGACGACGGTCAATTCCCTGTCCAGCGAGGTGGAGAAGTCCAAGGGCTATATCGCCCGCGCCGAAGGCCAGGCCCAGGCCGCAAGCGAGGCGCGAGCAGACAACCCGCTGTTGAGCGCGCTTGAGGCATGAAGATGATGGCCGCGCCCGTGTCACGCAGACCGTCATGAGCCGTTCCGACCGCGTCCTCGCCGATGCGGAGGCTGTCCTCCGCCGCCATGGCCAGCGCGGACGCAGCCTGTCGGCCCGCGCGCGGCAACGGCGCAACGCAGCGCTGATGCGGAAGCTGAAATATGCCTTCTGGGCGATGGCGGCGGTCCTGATCGCCGCCACGGTCGCGGGCTTCATCCTGCCGCTGGGCACGACAGGCGTGATGGTTGCGCTGGGCATCATGATCGCGGCGCTGCTGCTGATCGCCGTCATTCCCACCGAACCGCGCGTGCGGACCACGACGCTGGCGGCCACGCCCCTCCCCGCGCTTCCGCTCCAGACCGAAATCTGGCTCGACAGCCAGCGCAAGGCCCTGCCGCCGCCCGCCGTTACGCTGGCCGACAGCATCGGCGTCAAGCTGGAGACGATTGCGCCCCAGCTTGAACGGCTGAACGAGCAGGAACCAGCGGCGCAGGAGATTCGCAAGCTGCTGTCCGATCATCTGCCTGAACTCGTCACCGGTTATGAATCCATTCCCGCCCCGCTCCGCCGCGAGGAGCGCAATGGACGCATCCCCGAGCAACAACTGGTCGAAGGGCTGGGCGTTATCGACAAGGAACTGGCCCGGATCAGCGAGACGCTGGCCAGCGGCGACATCGACAAGCTGGCGGTGCAGAACCGCTTCCTTGAGCTCAAATATCAGGAGGCGAAGGAACTGGGCCGCTAGCCCATCCGTCCCCCACCATGATCCACCTGACGCTGATCATCGTCGATTTCCTGACCGGGCTGCTGGCGGCGGGCGCCTGGGCGCTGGCGTCGGCAGGCGGCGCGATTGCCGCGCTGATCGGCGGCGGGCTGGTTGGTGCATCGCTGTTCAGAAGATGGCGCCGTCGCGGCTGAACGTCATGCGCCGCGGATCAATCTTTCCATCGCATCGTCGGCCAGGGGTTGGCTGAACTGAATGCCGAAGCGCTTGCCCTGCGCCCACATCACCCGACCACTGGCTTCCATGCCCATAGCCTCGACAGTCACATAGGCGCCCGGCGTAAGCGAGGTTTCGCAATGAGCCAGCGCGCCCGCCGTCGACAGATCGAGAAAGTGGCCGCGCATTTCAATGCCGCCCATACGCAACGTGACCGGGCCGAACATCTTGTGCCTGGCAGTATGCCGCCGCTGCTCGGCGTTAACCGCCGGGGTTCTGCTTTGATCGATCATATCGAGCCGCTCCCACAGGCCATTCAATCATGAAAAGGTCAATGCGATCCACAGAATCATGGTTAACGCGCCATTAGCTGCGTTTTGCGCCGGGGAAACCACTAATTTAAGTTAAGTTTCGTTTCTGAGAGCGCAGGGGACGATACTTTCCGGCGCGGGCCGGGCCGTTATCCGGCGAAAGCGCGCGAAATATCCGCCCGCGGTAGGCTTGGGAACCAGTTCCTCCAGCCGGAAGCCCATTGCCGCAAGCTCGCAGGTCAACAGGCGCGGTGGCGTGCCATGCTGATCGGTCGGCCGATCCGCATCCACCACGATCAGTTCGCCATCGGCCTTCAGCGCCGGGCTCAAATGCCACAGAAAGGCGTAAGGCTCGGCGATTTCATGGTACATATGGACCATCAGGATGCGGTCGAAGCTGTTTTCGGGGAGGCGTGGGTCCTCCGGCGCGCCAAGCCGCACGCTGACATTGCGCCAGTCTTCGCGGGTGATGCGACGGGACAGCGCCTCGATCACCTCGGGCATGATGTCTTCGGCAAGAACCCGCCCGCTGGGGCCCACGCGCTTGGCGAGGCGCACGGTATAATAGCCTTCGCCCGCACCGATATCGGCCACGGTCATGCCGGGCTTGATGCCGGCCCGATCCATGATGTCGTCTGCTTCATTGACCCGGTCGCGGGCCTCCTCGCTGGACCAGCGCGTCGATACGATCGGGGCGACTGGCCGGTCGGCACGCGGAAAATCGCGTGCAGCCACAGGCCGGTCTTCATTCCTGTCGGGTGACAACAGGCCGCAGCCCGCCAGCAGGAGCAATGATCCCGCCAGCGCCAGCGCCTTCATCAATCGACATCCTCCACATCGACCTTTTCGCCCGTCACCTTTTGCGACAGGGCAGCCGCCATGAATGGGTCGAGCGCGCCGTCCAGCACATCATCTGGCGAGGTGGAGGTGACGCCGGTACGCAGGTCCTTCACCAGCTGATAGGGTTGCAGCACATAGGAACGGATCTGATGGCCCCAGCCGATCTCGGTCTTGGCCTGATACTCGCCCGACGCGACAGCCTCCCGCTTCTGCAACTCCGCTTCATACAGGCGCGCTTTCAGCATGTTCATCGCGGTCGCGCGGTTCTTGTGCTGCGACCGGTCATTCTGCGAAGCAACGATGATACCGGACGGAATGTGGGTAATTCGGACCGCTGAGTCCGTGGTGTTGACGTGCTGACCGCCAGCACCCGACGCGCGATAGGTGTCGATCTTCAGATCGCCTTCATTCACCTCGATCTCGATATTGTCGTCAATGACCGGATAGACCCAGACCGACGAGAAGCTGGTGTGCCGCCGCGCCGAACTGTCATAGGGGCTGATGCGCACCAGCCGGTGCACGCCGCTCTCCGTCTTGGCATAGCCATAGGCATTCTCGCCCTTGAACAGGAAGGTGGCCGATTTGATGCCCGCCTGGTCGCCCGCCTGATAATCGACCAGCTCCACCTTGTAGCCGCGCCGCTCAGCCCAACGGCGGTACATGCGGCTCAGCATCTCCGCCCAGTCCTGGCTTTCGGTGCCGCCCGCGCCCGCATGGATTTCCAGATAAGTGTCGCTGGCGTCCGCTTCGCCTGCCAGCAACGCCTTGATCTTGTCCTCATCCGCCCGGTCAGCCAGCGCCTTCAGCGACGCGATGGCTTCGGTGACCATATCCTCGTCGCCTTCGGCCTCGGCCATTTCGATGAGTTCGGCGGTGTCGGTCTTCTCGCTGTCGATCGCACGGGTCGCGCCGATGGCGGCGTCCAGCCGCGTGCGCTCGCGCATCACTTCCTGCGCCTTTTTCTGGTCGTCCCACAGCGTCGGATCCTCGACGCGCGCGTTCAGCTCGTCCAGGCGACGAAGGGCGCGGTCCCAATCCAGAAAACGGCGCAACAGGTCCAGCGCGGCGTCGATGCGGTCGATATATTGCTGCGCTTCGGCGCGCATGAGAACTCTCCAGAAAATTCGGGGCGCCTCCCCCCTGTCCGCCGGAGAAACGCATCAAACGCCCGCCCCTATCCGAGGGCAACCGATTTGGGAAGATCAATCCGCCCGCCATCCCCGGCTGCCGGCTGCGCCACGGCGTGCCGGGCCGCGACCCGACCGAAGAAGGAGCCGTTCGCCAGCGTCATGCCGCTGCCATAGCCCTTGGCCGTGCGGATCATGCCCGCAGCGCAGCTGCCCGCCGCATAGAGCCCTGCTATCGGTGCGCCGCCCGTGCCGATCACGCGCGCGTCGGCATCCACCTTCAAACCGCCCAGGCTGTGGAAATAATATCTGGTCTTGCCGACGGACAGGTCGAACGCGGCATAGGGCGGCTTGTCGAGCGGCTTCAACCAATCAGGATATTTGCCGAACGCAGGGTCTTCGCCCTGTGCGGCGGCGCGGTTGTAGGCGTCCATCATGGACTGCAAGGCACCTTCGGCGATGCCCAGATCGCGCTCCATCTCGACAATGCTTTCCCAGCCGTCGATCAGGTCGATCCGGAAAAATTCGGCCAGTTCGGGATAGGCAAAGATGTCCGAATCCACGATCAGATAAGCTTGCTGGCCGGGCTGTTCGAAGATGAATGCTGCCGTTCGGCCGTGATAGCTGTCCTCCGCCACGAAGCGCCGCCCATCGCGGTTGACGATGATGCCTTTGATCAGCTGCGCAGGTGGATAGAAGGCCGCCGTCGCATGGATCGCATCGATCGCCGCCACATCCGCGCCGATCGCCGTCGCCAGCTCGATGCCCGAACCATCGCTATAATTGGTGCCGATGGGTTCGGCATTGTCGATGGTCCAGGGATGGCTCGCGCCGATCATGGCGGCGTTCATCTGATAGCCGCCGGTCGCGATCAGGACGCCATGGGAAGCATGGGCAACCTTTTCGCGGCCGTCGCGGCGGAATGCCGCGCCCACCACGCGCCCTTCATCATTCTGGACCAACCGGGTCACGCGCGCGTCGCCCAGGATCCTCACGCCTTCCTCCTCACAGCGCCGCAGCAGGACGTCCATCAGCGTGACGCCGCAGTTGCGTGGTGGCCCCTTGACGAGATGGCCGCGCATCGCCGGACGCGCGATATCGCGGAACGGCCAGACCTTCTCATTTCCGGTGCTGTACAAGCCCTCCCCACCCGCAGGACAGAGATGCTTGTCAGTGTAGAGTATCCGCGCAAAGGGTACGCCCTGCGCCTCCAGCCAATCGAAATGCTCGACATTGCCGTCGCAAAATTTGCGCAAAAGGTCCTTGTCGGGCACGTCGGCGATCGCATCGAGAAAGGCGTAAAGCGCCTCTGGATCATCCTCCACGCCCAGGTCGCGCTGCAATCTGGTGCCGCCGCCCAGATAGATCACACCATCGGACAGCGCGCTCGTCCCGCCACCGGCGGTCGCGCGTTCCAGCACCAGCACGTCCGCCCCCGCGGCGCGCGCCTCGATCGCGGCAGCGGCCCCCGTGATACCAAGGCCGATGATCAGCAGATCGCAATTGAGATCCTGTTCGTCCGCGAAGGGCTCCTGTTCCCGCATCCTCACTCTCCGATATGGGTCGACGCTCCAACCGGATCGTGCAACCTTCCTATGTCCGCCGCCCGGCCAAGCCCGGCGAAAGATGGATAGGTTGCGGTGACGGGGCTGTCGACCCCGCTGCCCCGCTGCTCAATAAATCCCGCCCTGATCCTGCAGGAAGTCGCTGTCCGTACGAGGCCTCGTTCGCTCCCGCGCTTCACGGCGCTGCGCCGCCTGTTCCTGGGCGGCCACCTCTTCCTTGCGGATGGAGCGGCGCGGCTCGGTTTCGGGCTTGAACGCCTCCCATATCACGGCAGGCTTGGGTTCCTCGGTCGGCCACACGCCATAGACGCGCTTGCCCGACCGCCGGTCGACCGTCACCATGCGAATGCCCGCCGGGGCGACAAAGGGCGTCTTGGGCATCGTTTCCAGCACCGGCGCCATCGCCGCCTTCCAGATGGGCGCGGCGATCCGGCCGCCCTGTGCCCAGCCGCCCAGGCTGCGGGGTTGGTCGTAACCGATATAGACGCCCGCGACGACGTCGGGAGATCCGCCCACGAACCAGACATTGGTCGGGCCATTGGTGGTGCCCGTCTTGCCGAACAGCGGGCGCTTGAGGTCGGCCAGCACCGTAGCAGTGCCACGCTGGATCACGCCTTCTGTAATGTGCACCACCTGATAGGCGGTCATCGGGTTCATCACCTGCCGCCCTTCAAATCCGAAGCGGGGCATGGGCTTCCCGTCCCAATTGGCCATGTTGCAACCGTCACAGGCGCGCCAGCGCAGCGGCCAGATCACCTTGCCGCGCCGGTCCTGCACATAGTCCATGACCTTGGGCGGCAGTTGACGACCATGGTTGGCAAGCGTTGCGTAGGCATTCACCATCCGCTCAACCGTCGTCTCGCCCGCGCCCAGGGCAAAGGACAGATAGGGCTGATAATCGCCGATCCCCATCGCCTTGATCGTCCGCACCACGCGATCCATGCCGGTCTGGCTCGCCGCGCGCACCGTCATCAGGTTCCGGGACTGCTCGACGCCCCAGCGCATGGTCTGGGGACCGGCGCTGCCGCCGGAGAAGTTGCGGAAGCATTTCTGGCCAAGTCCCGCGCCCTGATAGACGCACAAGGGGCCATCGACGATGATCGAAGCCGGAGTCATGCCATTGTCCAGCGCTGCGGCGTAGACAAAGGGCTTGATGGTCGAACCTGGCTGCCGCATCGCCTGCGTCGCGCGGTTGTAGGATGACAGGCGGCTGTCGAACCCGCCCTGCATCGCCAGCACCCGGCCCGAATGGGTCTGCTCCGCCAGCATGCCGCCGGACACTTCGGGCACATTGCGCAGCGCCCAGCTGGACCCGTTGGGCGCAACCGCGATCAGGTCGCCGGGCTTCATGCTGTTGAAGGCCGGGCCGCCCGCGCGCCGATAGGGCATCTGCGCAGCGCCGGCAGGCAGAGTCCCGGTCGATCCGTCGGCAAAGCCGATCTCGGCCCCTGCGGAATTGCGATCGATCACCACCGCGATCCGCCAGTTGGCATAGTCGATGCCGATATAGCTGGCCGCCAGTTCGCGCTTCCATCCGCGCGCCATGTCTATCTTGCCCACCGGCCCGGACCAGCCTTTGCCCGCGTCGAAACGCAGCAATCCGTTGCGCAGGGCGGTGGCGACGCCTTCCTGCAGTTTGGGGTCATAGGGGCTGCGCACCCACAGGCCGCCTGCATAGACGCTGTTGGGGCCGTCCTCCGCCTTTTCGCCGAACAATTCGATCAGGCGGCGGCGCACCTCTTCCATATAATATCCGCCCGCACGGGCATCGAAACCGGAACTGTGCTGCGCAACCGTACCCAGCGGCTGCGCCTGCGCTTCGTCCAGTTGCGCCTGCGTGATCCAGCCGTTCTTGAACATTTCGCCGAGCGCCCAGTTGCGACGGTCCAGCGCGCGTGCGTGGCCGGTCGGGCTTTCGGGGCGATAGTTGGCCGGCCCCTTCGGCAGGATGGCCAGATAGGCCATTTCGTGCAGCTTGAGGTCCGCGACGTCCTTATCGAAATAGGCCCGCGCCGCGGCCTGGACGCCATAGGCGTTGCGGCCCAGGAATATCTGGTTGAAATAGAGTTCCAGTATCTGCTGCTTGGTGAGCACGCCTTCCATGCGATAGGCGAGGATCATCTCCTTCACCTTGCGCGTGGGCGAATATTCGTCACCAATCAGCAGATTTTTCGCGACCTGCTGCGTGATGGTCGATCCACCCTTGGCGCGCTGGCCCGACCCGATCTTGGTGACATAATCAACCACCGCCCCGGCAAAGCCGGGAATATCGACGCCATGATGCTCGAAAAAAGTCTTGTCCTCGGCCGCCAGATAGGCGCGGATCAGGAGCGGCGGATAATCGCTATATTGCAACTGTACCCGGCGTTCGCGCGCATAGCTGTGCACCGGCTGGCCGTTGATGTCGCGCACGATGGTCGGCAGCGGCGGCTCATATTCCAGCAGCGTGGCGGCGTCGGGCAATCCACGCGCGAAGATCAGCCAGAACAGCAGCATCGCCGTGAACAGGCCGCCCAATGCGATGGCGACCCAACGGAACCAGCGCCGGCTCCAGAGCGGCGCAAGCCGCTCGCGAAACGCGCCGCCATGGCCGCGCAGGCGGGCTGCTAGGGACGATCGGGCGGTATCGGGGCGAGCCTCTTCCATGACGAGAGGAGGCTCTAAGGTCAAAATGCAGACAGCGCCAGTGCGGATCGACCGGACGCTGCCCGATCAGTTGCCGCGCGAAGCGAGCCTGAGGGCCAGATACACCTCGATCGCCCGCGCCACGCCCTTGGCGATGCTCGCCTGGCCAGCGCGGGACGCCAGGAAGGCAGCATCCTCGTCATTGCTGAGGTAGCCGGTCTCGAACAGGACCGAAGGCGTATCGGGCGCTTTCAAAACCATGAGTGAGGCATAGCGGTGAAAGGCACTGCGAAAGTCCATGTAGGCAGACGCCTCCCGCTTCAACAATGCCGCGAAATTCGCTGATTCCTTCATGGTTTCGCGCTGCGTCAAATCGATGAGTATCGAGGATACGTCATCCCGCTGCGCGCCCAGATTGACGCCGTTCAATATGTCCGCCCTGTTCTCCCGAGCCGCCAGCCGCGCCGCCTCCCGATCCGACGCCACTTCCGAGAGGGTGTAGACGGTAGCGCCGCGCGCATCTTCATTTGCAGCCGAATCGGCATGGACCGACAGGAACAGATCCGCGTTCAACTGACGCGCAACGCCATAGCGTTCCTGCAGCACCAGGAAGTGATCGTCATCCCGCGTCAGCGCGACCCGCACGCGCCCCGACTTCAACAGCTGGTCGCGGATGGCCTGGGCGATCGCCAAGGTCAGGTCCTTTTCACGCTGCCCCGTCCGCGCGTTGATGGCGCCCGGATCGTGCCCGCCATGCCCGGCGTCGATAACTACCAGCGGTCGTGAAGCATCGGCAGGCCCTTCGACACGCGGCAACGACAGGCCCCGCGCGACAGGCGGAATCGGCACGGTAATGCTGTGCCATCGCTTCACGGGCCGCGCCGCCATGGCGGCAGGCGCGTCAAAGGCGACGCGCGCCGTCGCGATCGGGCCGGTGAAGAGAGCGCCTGCCAGGGCAAGAGCGTGAAGCATGGCGCGCTTGTGCCCCGCCCCCCCCCCGGCCGTCCACCCCATTTCTTGCCAACGGGCGACGGGCAGGCCTTAACCTTTACTTCACCATGTTTTGCGATTGGAAGGTGACTGGGGAACGTCCACCGCCGACGAAACAATTTTGTGCGGGACGTTGCTAGGGTGGCCTTTGACTGCTACCCATTCACATTCCTGAAAGAAACGCCCATGTCGGCGCGGCTCTTTTCAGGAGCTTTCACGACAGCATCGGCGGGCGCCAGCCGCCTGGACCCGATGCTACGAACAGGTTGACGCTGCATGAGGCATGATTTCCATTCGACGCTGAGCCCGGTCCCGGGCGATGCGGCGTGGATGGAGCGGACCGGCGGTTTGCCCGGCCCTGCCAATGCAGCAGAAGCGCAGTTTTTCCTGTCAAACCGGACGATAGCAACACCCGCGCCGCTGGCGGCGCGACTGCACTCGTCCCTTCACTATCGCGTGACAGCCCGGCCGAGCGCCGCAGGCCGTCATCGCCGGAGACTTATACATGACAATGCGTATGCTGATCGATGCGCGCCACCGGGAAGAAACCCGGGTCGCGGTCGTCAAGGGCAATCGAATCGAGGAATTTGATTTCGAGTCCGCCGAGCACAAACAGCTCAAGGGCAATATCTATCTCGCCAAGGTTACCCGCGTAGAACCATCGCTTCAGGCGGCGTTCGTCGATTATGGCGGCAATCGCCACGGCTTCCTCGCCTTCAGCGAAATTCACCCCGACTATTATCAGATCCCGCGCGAAGACCGCGAGGCGCTGCTGCGCGAAGAGCGCGCGCACGCAGAAGAAGAGGCCGCTTTGCGCGCCGACTATGATGATGATGACGATCATCATGGCGAGGATGGCGTAGAAGTCGTCGAAGCGACGCATCATGAGGAAGAGGAAGGCGAAGCTGCGGAAAGCAGCGAGGGTGGAGACAAGCCCGGTCGCCGCAAGCGCGGTGGCGACGACGCCGCCGACGAGCTGCGTCGCAAGCGCATGGCGCTTCGCCGCCGCTACAAGATTCAGGACGTCATCAAGCGCCGCCAGGTGCTGCTGGTTCAGGTGGTCAAGGAAGAACGCGGCAACAAGGGCGCTGCGCTGACCACCTATCTTTCGCTGGCTGGCCGTTATTGCGTGCTGATGCCCAACACGTCGCATGGCGGCGGTATTTCGCGCAAGATTTCCAACGCCGCCGACCGCAAGCGGCTGAAGACGATCGTCGCGGAGATGGCCCTGCCTTCGTCGATGGGCTGCATCGTCCGCACCGCCGGACTCCAGCGCACCAAGCCTGAAATCAAGCGCGACTTCGACTATCTTGCCCGGCTGTGGGACGAGATCCGCGAAAATACGCTGAAGTCGGCTGCCCCCGCGCTGATCCACAATGACAGCGATCTTATCAAGCGCGCGATCCGCGATATCTATAACAAGGATATCGACGAGGTCATCGTCGAGGGCGAGGAAGGCTATCGCGCGGCCAAGGATTTCATGAAGCTGCTGATGCCGAGCCATGCGCGGCGCGTGCAGCAATATGCAGACGCGGTGTCGCTGTTCCAGCGCGCGGGCGTCGAGGAACAACTGGCGGCGATGTACAACCCGGTCGTCCAGCTGAAATCCGGCGGCTATCTGGTCATCAACCCGACCGAAGCGCTGGTGTCCATCGACATCAACTCGGGCCGTTCCACCCGCGAACATGGCATCGAGCAGACCGCCGTCGCCACGAATCTGGAGGCCGCGCGCGAAATCGCGCGTCAGTTGCGCCTGCGCGACATGGCGGGCCTGGTCGTCATCGACTTCATCGACATGGAGATGAACTCCAACATCCGTAAGGTCGAGAAGGCGATGAAGGAGGCGTTGAAGGACGATCGCGCCCGCATTCAGGTCGGTCGCATCTCCGGATTCGGCCTCATGGAAATGAGCCGCCAGCGCCTGCGCACCGGCGTGCTGGAAGCATCGACCCGCCAATGTCCGCATTGCGAAGGCACGGGCCTGGTCCGCACCGCTTCGTCGGCGGGGCTGAGCGCGCTACGCATGCTGGAAGAGGAAGCCGCGCGAGGCCGGGGCAGCCTGGTCACGCTGCGCGCAAGCCAGGAGGCGGCCTTCTATGTCCTCAACAACAAGCGCGCCGAGCTGGATGAAATCGAGCAGCGCTATGGCGTCCGCATCGAAATCCTGCCCGATGGCGAGGTCGAGGGCGCGCGCATGTCGGTCGAAGCCAGCGGTCCGCGTCCGGAACGGGTGGTGAGCTATGCTCCGCTTGTCGAGGAAGACGACGACGTTGATATCGTCGAGGAACTGGAAGAAGAAGAGATCGAAGAAGTCGAAGCCGCCGAACGCGAAGAACGAGGCGATCGGGGTGAGGACCGCGAAGGCGGCCGCCGCCGCCGCCGCCGCCGCCGCCGCCGGGGGGGACAGCGTGACGAGCATCGCGCCGAGGGCGAGACGGAGGCTGCGTCCGACGTCGAAGGCGAGGCTGAAGAGGAAAGCGCATCGGTCAGCGACGACGCGGAGCAGGAACATGTCGAGGCCAGTGATGAAGGCGAGGAAGGCGCTCGCCGCCGTGGCCGCCGTGGCCGCCGTGGCGGACGCCGCCGCCGTGAAGGCGGTGAAGGCGTGGCCGAGGATGCGGCTGCTGAACCCGCAGAGGCCACGACCGACACTGTCGTAGTCGAGGAGGTCGCTGAAGCAGCGGTAGACGCGACGCCGGAAGCGCCCGCCGAGGAAGAAGCACCCAAGACGCGCCGCCGTCCTCGCGCTCGGAAGGCCAAGGAAGTCGTCGACGCTCCAGCCGAGCCCGTCGAAGTCGAGGCAGTCGAAGCCATAGCCGAGACACCGGCAGAGGAAGCGCCCGCCAAGCCCAAGCGCACCCGTCGCAAGAAAGCCGATGTGGCGGCCGAGGCTCCTGCCGAAGCGCCTCCGAGCGTGGAAGCAGAAGCGGAAGCACCAGCCAAGCCCAAGCGCACCCGCCGCAAGAAGGCCGATGCGCTGGCGCAGGAAGCGGCAGAAGCGCCTTCGATCGCGGAGCCTGTCACGGCTCAGGTCGCGACGGATGCCGAACCGGTCAGCGCGAACGACATCGGCAACGCGCTGGATAACGCGGATGCCGCCGATGCGCAGACCGATGACGAAGGCGCACCGCGCCGTGGCTGGTGGCAGCGCACCTTCGGCCAGTAACAGGGACTATTTCGTTCCTATGAGCAACGCCGTCGCCCTGCCGGTCTCCACCGGACTGCGGCGGCGTTCTCGCTTCACCCGCGGTTCATGGGGCTGCTGCCATCGGCTTTCGGGCATGCGTGTTGGCGCCCATATTTCCGTTGGCCGCTCATGAAGGGTCGATGGCTTCATGCCTTGGCCATCGCGGTGGCCGGGCTATCGATGCTGGCACGACCGGCAGAGGCGCAGCAAATCCTGCGCGACGCCGAAACCGAGGCCTTCATGGCCGACATGTCCGCGCCGCTGGTCAGCGCGGCGGGCATGGAACCGCGCAACGTGCAAGTGTTCGTCCTCAACGATCGCGAGATCAACGCCTTTGTCGCGGGCGGCCAATATGTGTGGCTGCATAGCGGCCTGATCGCCGCAGCAGACAATGTCAACCAGTTGCAGGGTGTGGTTGCGCATGAACTGGGCCATATCGAAGGCGGCCATATCATCCGCTCCGCCGAGGGGATGAAAGAGGCGACCGGCATCACCCTGTTAAGCCTGGTGCTGGGTGCGGCGGCGATCGCGGCGGGCGGGGCCGAAGCAGGCATGGGCATATTGGGCATGGGCCAACAAGCGGCGATGGGCAAATATCTTGCCTTCTCCCGCGCGCAGGAAAGTTCGGCCGACCTTGCAGGGGCACGTTATCTCAGCCAGGCAGGCGTGTCGGGCAAGGGCAGCCTGGAATTCTTCAAGAAGCTGCAAAATCAGGAATATCGGCTCGCCATTCCGCAGGACGACAGCTACGGCCGCACCCACCCGCTGTCCGGCGAACGGATCAACGTGCTGCGTGAGGTCTATACGGTCGATCCTTCCTGGGACAAACCGATAGACCCGAAGCTGGAAGCCCGGTTCGAGCGCATCAAGGCAAAGCTTGTCGGCTTCGTTTCGGAACCGACGCAAACATTGCGGAAATACCCGGAAAGCGACCAATCGATCCCGGCTCATTATGCGCGCGCCTATGCGTGGCACAAGAGCGCCTATCCGGATAAGGCGATAAGCGAAGTGAACGCGCTGCTCGCTGCTCACCCCCACGATCCCTATTTTTTGGAACTCAAGGGTCAGGTGCTCCTGGAAAGCGGCAGGCCCGCCGACGCCATCCCGCCGCTGCGTGAGGCGGTGCAGTTGACCCGCCAGCCACTGATCGCAACGATGCTGGGTCACGCGCTGATCGCGACCGAGGATAGCCAGAATTTCGCCGAAGCCGAACAGGTGCTGCGCAATGCAGTCGCGCGCGACAGGGAAAATCCCTTTGCCTGGTATCAACTGGGCGTCGTCTATGCGCGGCGCGGCGACACCCCCCGCGCGGCGCTGGCTACCGCCGAACGCTATGCGCTGATGGGTGACAATCAGATGGCGTTGCGCAGCGCCGACGCCGCCATGCAGGGATTGAAGCCAGGAACGGTTGACTATCTGCGGGCACAGGATATCGCGATGGTTTCACGCGCGGCCGTTGAACAGAAGCGGAAGAAAAGATGACCGATACCACTCGGCCCGGCTTTCGCTCGGCACTTTCGAACAGGACGATCCAGATGACGATTGGCGCGCTTGCCTTTATCGCAGCCACCGCCACGGGCGCCGCCCTTGGCATGCAAAGCACTGGCAGCGTGGCCGTGGGGGACAAGGCCGCGATCGAGAAGATCGTGCGCGACTATATATTGGAACACCCCGAAATCATTCCCGAAGCGGTCGAACGGCTTCAGGCCAAGCGGGTTGCGGACGGCATCGGCGAAAGCCGCAAGGCGATCGAAACCCCCTATGCGGGAGCCTGGGAAGGCGCGGCGAATGGCGACGTCACGCTGGTCGAGTTTTTCGACTATGCCTGCGGCTATTGCCGTGCGTCGCTGGCCGATCTTGCCAAGCTGGTGGCCGAGGACAAGGGACTGAAGGTCGTCTATCGCGAACTGCCGATCCTGTCCGACGAAAGTGCCGACGCGGCCAGGGTTTCACTGCTCGCGGCCGAAAAGGGGCAATATATGCCCTATCACCGCGCGCTTTATGCCAGCGGCAAGGTGACGCGCGAGACGATCCTGGCCGCCGCCGCCAAGGTGGGAATAGATCGCCAGGCTGCCGAGGCGGCGATGGCGAGCAAGAAATATGACACGGAAATCCAGTCCAACATCGCCCTCGCCCAAAAGCTGCGCGCTTCAGGAACCCCAACTTTTATAGTGGGCGATCAGGTACTGAACGGCGCGGTGGGTTATGACGCGTTGAAGCAGGCAGTTGCATCGGCGCGGGCGAAGTAGGCGCCCTGCTGCACTGTCGGAACGAACGAAGTCGAAATGCGTCGAACGACCGCTGTCTGATCGGCTTTCGCCCTACCCCGCCCATTGACTCGACTCCGTCTTTTGCCTATCGGACGCCCCCTGACATGCGGTCGCCCAACGGCGGCCCTTTTTTGTCACGCCAGATTTTTGACGTTTTGCTTTGAGGAATGAACGATGAAGCGCACCTTTCAACCGAGCAATCTGGTTCGGAAGCGCCGTCACGGTTTCCGCGCCCGCATGGCGACCCCCGGTGGCCGCAATGTGCTGCGCGCCCGTCGCGCCCGCGGTCGCAAGAGCCTGAGCGCCTGAACGACGCGCCGTCGGACAACGTGCCTGCCATTATGAGCAGGCGCGCCGACTTTCTGGCGGCGAATCGTGGGCGGCGTGCGCCAATGCCGGGTTTTGTCCTGCTGGTGCGCGAACGCTCCGACGGCAATCCGGCGATGCGCTATGGCATCACGGTCACGAAAAAGATTGGTGGCGCTGTCATCCGCAACCGGATGAAGCGCCGTTTTCGCGTTCTGGCACGGGAATTGTTGCCCGTCCACGGCGTGCCCGGCGCCGATCATGTGCTGATCGGGCGCGAAGGCGGGATAGAACGCGACTTCACCCTGCTGCGCACCGAACTGGAAAAGGCGCTGCTCAAGGTAATGACCCGACCGGTGGGCGACGCGCCCAATCGCCCGCGCCGTTCCTCGAAAGGCAAGAAGGGCATATCTTCCGCTTCGGAACGGTCTGGCCAGGAATCCGGGCAGTGATCGCCCGGCTGCTCATCCTTATAGCGCGCTTCTGGCAAGTTGGCCCCTCGCGCATCCTGCCGCCCAGTTGCCGCTATGCGCCTTCCTGCTCCCAATATGCGATCGAGGCCATTCGTAAATATGGTGCGGTCAAGGGTAGCTGGCTCGCCACGAAGCGGCTAATGCGATGCCATCCTTGGGGCGGGTCGGGCTACGACCCCGTTCCCTGACACGAATTTTCACAAGAGACGGCGGAGCCGACAAGCGTGGACGACAAGAAGAATATTGTTCTGGCGGTGCTGCTGACCGCGGCGATCCTGTTTGGCTGGCCCTATATCGCCGAGCATTTCTTTCCCGCCGCCAATCCGCCCGCGACAAAGATCGAAGGGGGCAAGACCACACCCGTATCGCAGGGCATCAGCCCGGTCGCAGGCAGCCCCACCGCGATTCGCGATCGCGCGCAGGTACTAAAGGAAAGCCCGCGCGTACCGATCCGCACGCCCAAGCTGACCGGCTCGATCAACCTGAAGGGCGCGCGCATCGACGACATCGTGCTGCCGACCTATGGCGAAACCATCGCGAAAAATTCGCCGTCCATCCGCCTTTATAGCCCGTCAGGGACGCAGGATGCCTTCTTTGCGGGCTTCGGCTGGCAAGGCGAAGGCGTGCAGGTCCCCGATGCCAACACCGTCTGGACCGCGGAGGGGGCCGAGCTGACTCCTACCAGCCCCTTGACGCTACGCTGGAACAACGGCGCTGGACAGAATTTCGAAATTCGCTTCTCGGTCGATCAGAACTACATGATCACGGCCCAGCAGAAGGTGTCGAACAGCGGGACCGGCGCGATCGCCGTAAAGAGCTACGGCTATGTCAGCCGCTCCACGCTGTCCAAGGATCCTGATACGTGGACCATTCATATTGGCCCGATGGGCGTCTTCAACGGCGCCGCCAATTACGACGTGGACTATGACGACCTGAATGAAGGCCCTTCGACCCAAAGCTTCCAGTCAACCGGCGGCTGGCTTGGCTTCACCGACAAATATTGGCTTTCAGCCCTGGTGCCCGACCAGAAGACAGCCTTTGAAGGCCAGTTCCGCAAAGGCGCTGGCACGCAGTATCAGGCCGACTACAGTGTAGCGCCCACCGTGCTCGCACCGGGCAAAGCCCTCACGCAAACCGCGCGCCTGTTCGTCGGCGCGAAGGAAGTGAAGACGCTGGAAGCTTATCAGGATGCCGGCATCCCGCTGTTCGACCGGGCGATCGACTGGGGCTGGTTCTACTGGTTCGAAAAGCCGATCTTCGCGCTGCTTCATTGGTTGTTCGAACATATCGGCAATTTCGGCGTCGCCATCATCTGCCTGACCTTGGTTGTCCGAGCCCTCATGTTCCCCGTCGCCCAGCGCCAGTTCGCCAGCATGGCCGCCATGCGCGCAGTGCAGCCCAAGATGAAGGCGCTGCAAGAGAAGCATAAGGACGACAAGCCCAAACTGCAGCAGGAGATGATGGAGCTGTACAAGCGGGAAAAGGTAAACCCGCTCGCCGGCTGCCTCCCCATCTTCATCCAGATCCCCATTTTCTTCGCCCTGTACAAGGTGCTGCAGCTTACGATCGAAATGCGGCATCAGCCGTTCGTCCTGTGGATCAAGGATCTTTCGGCGCCCGATCCGCTGCACATCCTGAACCTGTTCGGCCTGCTGCCTTTCACGCCTCCTTCCTTCCTGGCGATCGGCGTACTGGCGCTGCTGCTGGGCATTTCCATGTGGCTGCAGTTCAAGCTGAACCCGGCGCAGATGGACCCGATGCAACAGCAGATCTTTTCGATCATGCCCTGGATGATGATGTTCATCATGGCGCCCTTTGCCGCGGGTCTGCTGGTTTACTGGATCACCAACAACTGCCTGTCGATGTTGCAGCAGTGGTGGCTGTACAAGCGCCACCCCGTGCTGAGCGCGGTGGAAGCGAAATAGGGCCGCACGGCAAGACGGCCCATTATCATTCCCGTCATCCTGAACCGGTTTCAGGATGACGGTTATAAGCAGAAGCCGGGCGAACGGAGTTACCCTTGACCGAGCAAGACAATCCCGACCTGATCGAGGAAGCGCGCAAGGTCTTTGCCGGGCCGATCACCTTTCTTAAATCCGCGCCGGACCTCAAATTCCTGCCCGACATGTCGGTCAATGAAGTCGCCTTCGCAGGCCGTTCCAACGTGGGCAAGTCGTCGTTGCTCAATGCACTGACAGGTCGCAATGGCCTGGCCCGGACATCGAACACGCCAGGGCGGACGCAGGAACTGAACTTCTTCGATGTCGGAGATCCGCTGCGCTTTCGTTTGGTCGATATGCCCGGATATGGGTACGCCAAGGCGCCCAAGGATATGGTTCGCAAATGGCGCTTTCTGGTGAACGACTATCTGCGCGGTCGGCCGAAGCTGAAGCGCACCCTGGTGCTGATCGACAGCCGCCATGGCATAAAGGACGTTGACAAGGACATTTTCGACATGCTCGACGCTGCGGCGGTAAGCTATCGCGTCGTGCTGACCAAGGCGGATAAGGTGAAAGCCAGCCATCTGGCCGAAGTGATCCAGGCGACCGGTGACGCCATCCGCAAACGTCCTGCCGCTCATCCTGATATTATCCCGACGTCCAGCGAAAAGGGCATGGGCATCCCCGAACTGCGGGCGGCTGTGCTGGAGAGCGTCATCCAAGGGTGATTGGCGAAGCTTCAGTCAGGGCAGAAAACCATCGCCTTCGCTCAGCGGTGCGCTGGCTTCTTTCAGGGCTGTATCTGATTGCAGGCGTAGCTCATATGACTCGCCCAGGTGGTTTCCTGGCCATCACGCCGCATTGGGTGCCCTGGCCGGAGCAGGTGGTTGCATTCACCGGGGTTGCAGAAATTGCGGGCGCGATCGGCCTGCATGTTCCCCGTCTCCGCCAATCGGCGGGCATCGGGCTCGCCCTCTATGCGCTGTGCGTGTGGCCCGCCAACATCAACCACGCGATCAACGATATTCCTCTGGGCGGCGCACATCTTGGTTGGTGGTATCATGGTCCGCGCCTGCTGTTGCAGCCCGTCATCATCTGGTGGGCATTGTGGGCTGCCCTCGTGATCGACTGGCCATTCAGGCGAAGGACAATTGCATGCGACAAGGGTGATTGTCTTTGAATGACGCGGCCTTACTGTAATCGCCAAATTTCCATGACAATCCCAGAGAGAGCGATGACCCGGCACATTCCATGGATATTGATCGCCATCGTCGGCGCGACGTCGCTGTCGGTCGTCGCTGTGTCGCGCGGCGAAGCGGTGAACGCACTATGGATCGTTGTTGCCGCAGTCAGCAGTTTCCTGGTCGCCTATCGCTACTATGCGCTCTACATCGGCCGCGCCGTGATGCGGTTGGATCCATCCCGGCCCACGCCTGCGATCCGGCGGGCGGATGGCCTGGATTATGTGGCGACGGATCGGGTGGTGCTGTTCGGCCATCATTTCGCCGCCATTGCGGGCGCGGGGCCGCTGGTCGGTCCGGTGCTCGCCGCCCAGATGGGCTATCTGCCCGGCACGATCTGGATCATCGCCGGCGTCGTGCTGGCAGGCGCGGTGCAGGACTTCATGATCCTGTTAATCTCGATGCGGCGCGACGGCAAGTCGCTGGGTGAACTGATCCGCATGGAGATGGGTCAGGTGGCAGGGACCATCGCGCTCTTCGGCGCCTTCATGATCATGGTCATCATCCTTGCGGTGCTAGCGCTGATCGTCGTGAAGGCTCTTGCCGAAAGCCCGTGGGGCATGTTCACCGTGGCGGCGACCGTGCCGCTCGCCATGTTCATGGGCGCCTATACCCGCTGGATCAGGCCGGGACGGATCGGGGAGGTATCCCTGCTTGGGCTTGTCGGCCTGCTCGCAGCGATTGTTTATGGTCAGAGCGTGGCGCTTTCGCCGGTCTGGGGGCCTGTATTCACCTTCACGCCGCTACAACTGTGCTGGATACTCGTCGGCTATGGCGCGGTCGCCTCGGTGCTGCCGGTATGGCTGCTGCTCGCGCCGCGCGACTATCTGTCCACCTTCCTCAAGATCGGCGCGATCGCGGCACTGGCCATCGGCATAGTCATCATGGCTCCGCCGTTGAAAATGCATGCGGTAACGCAATTCGTGAACGGCAATGGGCCGGTCTGGTCAGGCGGCCTCTTCCCCTTCCTGTTCATTACCATCGCCTGCGGTGCGGTATCCGGCTTCCACGCCCTGATCGCCAGCGGCACCACGCCCAAGCTGATCGCGAGCGAAGTCGACGCCCCGATCATCGGCTATGGCGCGATGCTGATGGAGGCGTTCGTGGCCATCATGGCGCTGGTGGGAGCGTCGATCCTGGACCCCGGCGTCTATTTCACGATGAACAGCCCGGCGGCGGTTATCGGCACTGACGCGTCCAGCGCGGCGGCGGCGGTGACCGCGATGGGCTTTCCAATCACGCCCGACCTGATCACCCAGACCGCCAAGGATGTTGGCGAGCATACGATCATCTCGCGGGCGGGCGGCGCGCCGACTCTGGCTGTCGCCATGGCCGAAATCTTTTCCCATGTCATCGGCGGCCCGGCGATGAAGGCTTTCTGGTATCATTTCGCGATCCTGTTCGAGGCACTGTTCATCCTGACCGCCGTGGATGCCGGGACGCGGGCGGGCCGCTTCATGCTGCAGGATCTGATCGCGCTGGCCGTCCCCGGTTTCAAGGAGACGAAGAGCATCGGTCCCAGCCTGATTGCGACTGGCCTGACCGTCGCAGCCTGGGGCTTCTTCCTCTACCAGGGCGTCACCGATCCGCTGGGCGGTGTGAACACGCTCTGGCCCGTGTTCGGCATTTCCAACCAGATGCTGGCGGCCATCGCGCTTATGCTGGCGACGGCGGTGCTCTTCCGGATGAAGCAGGACCGTTATGCGTGGGTGACGATGATCCCGACGGTATGGCTGCTGGTTTGCACCCTGTCGGCCGGGCTGCTGAAGCTGTTTTCCAGCGACGTGAAAGTCGGGTTCCTGGCGCATGCCGCGAAATTCAGCGAGGCGGCTGGCGCGGGGACGGTGCTTGCCCCCGCCAGGTCGATGGCGGAGATGCAGCAGATCGTCTTTAATGACCGGGTGGATGCGGGGCTTGTAGCGATCTTCCTAGCAGTCGTCCTCTCGCTGCTTTTCTTCACCATCCGCACATGTATCGCCGCACGGCGGACAAACGGGCCAACGGCGCGCGAAATCCCCGGACCGCTGGTGGCCGCAGAATGAAAAGGCTGCTGGACAAGCTCAGGCAAACCGCACGGATGATGGTGGGTGTGCCGGATTATGAAAATTATGCGCGGCATATGCGCGCGCACCATCCCGAACAGCCAGTTATGACGCCCGCCCAATTCTTCCGCGAGCGGCAGGAGGCGCGCTACGGCGGCAAGAATGGTGGAAAATGTTGCTGACCGCGCCGGTCAAGAGCGGGCGTTAAAGCCTGCGATCATTCCAGCCGCGATGGACAGAGCGATCTCCGCAGCGCCCACTGCGCCGATGTTCAGGCCAGCGGGACCATCGATTCGCGCGAGCTCCTCCGCCGAAAAGCCGATAGCGGACAGCCGCTCCAGCCGCGCGGCATGGCTTTTGCGCGATCCCAGCGCGGCAACATAGCCGGTGGGCGCCCGTAGCGCGGCGGCAAGCGCGGGATCGTCGATCTTGATGTCATGGCTAAGCGTCACGATCGCCGTTGCCTCGCCAGGCCTGCGCGCGGCGATCGCCTCGTCTGGCCAGCGGTCGTCCAGTTCAACGCCGGGAAAGCGCTCTTCGGTCAGGAACCGCCCGCGCGGATCGATCACCACCGGCGTCACGCCGATCGCCAGCGCCAGCGCGCTCAACGCCTGCGCAATCTGGACCGCTCCGACAATCAGCAGCCTGCGCGACGCATCATAACGGTTCTGGAATTGCCCCTCGGTCGCGCCCTCATATGTCAGCCCGGTGGCGAGATCGGTGGAAAGAACAAGCGTGCGCCCTTCCGCCCGCGCCTGCGCAATTCGGTCGAAGAGGTGCGGTGGAAAGCCGCCCTCGCCCACTGGCTGCACCAGAACGCTGATCTCGCCGCCGCAGGGCAAGCCCACTGCCCAGGCATCGTCATTGGCGACGCCATAACGTTCGACATGCGCTGATCGTCCCGCGATTACCTCCTCCGCCCGCTGCAGCACATCGGTCTCCACGCATCCGCCCGAGATGCTGCCTTCGAAACGGCCATCGTGATGCACGATCATGTGGCTGCCGCGTGGCCGGGGGGCCGACCCCCATGTCGATACCACCGTCGCCAAAGCCATCGGCGTGCCACGCCACTCGACTGCCTTGCGGATCACCGCGTCATTGTCGTTCAACCGGATCCTCCTTGCGAGATCCGCACATAGGAAACCGCAAGCCGCAAGCCAAGCTAGACAAGCCGACGACCGGTCCAAACCACTCGCCCGACGATGGCAACCAGTGACGGATCAATGTCCATCCAGGCGGGATAATGGGCGTTATCGCTGAGTATGCTGAAGACGCCGCGCCTTGGCCCCGTTGCGATCCGCTTCACCATCAGCACGCCATCGAGCCGCAGGACGTAGACTCCGTCACGCAGCCGTGTCGCATCATCATCATGATCGACCATGATCTCATCGCCGTCATTCAGCGTCGGCGCCATCGATTCGCCGTCAACGCGGATGATGGAAACGCGTTGCGGTCGCACGCCCAGATGCCGCAGCCAATTGGCGTCGAACGCCAGCACCCCTGCTGCTCGCTCGTCCTCATCAAGCGAACCTGATCCTGCCGAAGCGCCAAGCGCAAGCCTCGGCACAGGGACAACAGCTGGCAGCGGACGCGACTTCCGTTCGATGGCCACACGCGCACCGGGTCCGCCCAGTAGTTCCTCCGCCACGCCGAAATAGCGGGCAAGCACGCGCCTGTCCTCTTCATCCAGTTTGCGGGGTGAACCACGCTTGATGAACTGCTGGATATAGGCGGGGTTACGTTTCAGCAGACGGGACAGATCGGCGTAATTCTCCCCCCTCTCGGCAATCAGCCGTTCCAGAACGATGCGGGGATCTTCTCCATCACTCAGCATGATTCACCCATAAAGATAGGATTTATCCTAGACAAGTAGGAAATAGGATAACAGATAGGAAGATATTACGAGATTCGCATGGGGCGGTTTCGCTTGAACAGGGAGAATGAAAGGCATGCTGCTTCGCGCCGTCGAGAAATTCCTGCGGGAAAACGGCATTCCCGCAACACGCTTTGGTAGGGAAAGCGTGCGCGATCCCCGTCTTGTGTTCGACCTGCGGCAGGGTCGCGAACCAGGGGAACGGATCAAGAGACGAATAGAACATTTCATGAACACATATCGCAGGAGCACCGGCCAATGACAAGCATCGATCATATCCGCCAACCGCGAAACCGTGACGAAAATGACGAAAGTCGCTTGCAAGGCAAGGACCCGCTGCCCCGGCTGCTGGCGCAACTGCTGGCGCGCGCCGGGGAACCGGCAGTCGTGGAACGCGCGACGAGCCGGCCCTGGGCGAGTGCATTATTTCAGGGAAGGCGACATGTCATAGCCATTCGCCTTTCCGGGCCAGACGCGCGGGAGCGGCGATTGGCGTTCGCGGCAGGCCTGGAGGAAGCGGAATGGACTCTTCGCCGGCATTTCGTCGCCGACATCGCTATAGATGACAGCCGATCCGCTCCAGCAGAGGAATGGATCGAGCTGTCGACCTTGACCATCGAAGACTGGTGAAAGGGCTTAGCGCGTGCGGTCCGCCATGGCCCGCAAGGTGCCCAGCGCCGCACGCAGCGCCTTATCGACATCGTCCTCCACCCGCTCGCGTACAGGCACAGGCTGCTCGACCGGCATGTCGGCGATCACGCCGTCCGCCACCCCTCTCTCGCCACGCACGCGCTCGGCAAGGCCACGCTCGAAACGGGCGGTCAGTTCGGCGAGCGACGGCGCTTGCCGGGCTTGCATCGACTGCTCGACCGAATCGGCACTGGCCGGGTGCGTCCAGGAACTGATCTCTTCGAATTCCGCTTCGACCGGCTCCGGGGCGACCGCATGCTCTTCAATCACCGGCTGGAATGGCAGCATTGCTGGCTGCTGTTCCACATCGTCCGCCTGTGTCTCTTTGGCGAGCGCAGGGGCGATCCGGGGAAATATCTCCAATCCACCGAAATCACGGCTGGCGAAAATCGGCGTGCGGGCAGGCGCATCGGGATGCGCGTCGGCGCGCCGTGCCAGCGGACGCGCAACCCGGGAGGCTCCCGTGGTCCGGCTGCGGGACAGCCAGTTCAGCTTCGGCAATGCAAAACCCATTCTACTCACTCCCGTGACGCCGCGACGGCGTCTATCCTCTTTCACCGGCGCTGGCGCGGCGTTGAAGCACACCCAGCCCATAGCCATCAGCGCGCCGAACCCGGCGAGCATCAGGCGCGCCTTCATCCCCAATGGCGGCGCGGCAGCGGGCCAGGCTTCGCTGAGCCCGCTCGACGCGACGATGGTTTCGACCAGCCCCGCCGGCATCGCCAGCAGGATCATGGCCATGGCGACACCACCCACCACCATTGGCATCATCGCCATGCGACGTCGGGCCATTGCCACCATAATATTCAGGCGGCGGCGCTGACGCGCTGCAGTCGCTGCAAAAGCTGCTCATAAACCGGCTCATAACGCAGAATATTTGATGACCAGTTACGCTCACGCTCAACAAATGCCCGCGCGGCAGCCCGTCGACTGTCCCAGAAGTCGCGATCGGCAAACATGCCCGCCAACGCCGCCGCAATCGCCGCTGGCTCGCCCGGTGCGAACAAGGTGCCCGTCACCCCGTCCTCGATCAGTTCGCGATGACCCCCGACGCTCGACGCAGCGACGAGCCGTCCCTGCGCCATCGCCTCCAGCGGCTTGAGCGGCGTCACCAGATCGGTGAGCCGCATCGCCTTGCGCGGATAAGCGAGGATATCGACCTGGGCATAATAGTCCTCGACCCGGTCATGCGGCACGCGGCCCACGAACAGGATATGGTCGGCGAAGGGCGATGCCGTCGCCTGATCCCGCAACGCCTGTTCGCAAGGACCGCCGCCGACCAGCAGCAGCTTGACCTTCGGCCGCGCGCGCACCAGCCGTGGCATGGCTGCGATCAGGTCGTCCAGACCTTCATAATCGTAGAAACTGCCGATGAAGCCGACGACGTCTGCCCCTTGCAGACCGAGCTTGGCGGTAAGCGCCGGATCGCGGGCCACCGGGGTTCCAAACTGCTCCATGTCCACCCCGTTGGGCGAAACAATGATCTTGTCAGCATCGATGCCCCGCGCCACCAAATCGGCTCGCAGCCCGTCGCAGATCACCGCAACCGCATCGGCTGCGCGTACGGCATGGGTTTCGAGCTGTCTGGTCAGCCAGTAGCGGGGACTTCCTTCAGTACCGGTGCCGTTGCCTACCGCCGCATCTTCCCAAAAGGCGCGGATTTCATAGACCATGGGAATGTCGTGCCGCTTGGCGGCGCGCTGCGCGGCCATGGCGTTCAGCACCGGCGAATGGGCATGAATAATGTCCGGCCGCCAGCGCCCAATGAGCGCGTCGATCGCATCGGCATGGGCCGAAATGTCGCGCCATTCGCGCAGCAGCGGATTGCCCGTTGCCGCCTGCCCCGGCGTCCTGTGGAAATGCAGGCCATCGACAATCTCTTCCGCATGCCCCGCCGCGCCATGGCGATGGCCCGTGATGCCTCGCACGTCCCAGCCTCTCGCCATCTGCGCTCGCAGGATCGCGCGAGTGCGGAAGGTGTAGCCGCTGTGCATGGGCAGGCTGTGATCGAGCACATGGAGTATCCGAGTCATGGGTAATCTTGTGCCGGAAAAGGTTTAACGGCCCGTCAACTCTGACGGGCTAGGAAAAGCGCGTGGCCACGGACGAATCCCTCTCGCGATGATTGACGCTTTCTCCCTGCTGATCAGCCATGGCGTGATCATGCTGGCGGCATGGCGGCTGCTGTCGCGCGCCGATCTGGACGACGAATCGCAGGCGGAGCGCACGCCCGATGCGTGACCTGTTCTTTATCGCCTTTCTCGGCGCCTTCTTTCTGTTGGGCCTCAGGCGGCCTTTCCTGCTGATCGCCGTCTATGCCTATATCGATATCGTCTCGCCCCAGCGGCTTTCCTATTTCCTGCTGAACAGCATTCCCATTTCCGCGATCGCCTTCGCTCTGGCGGTGGGCGCGTGGTTGATGGTGGACAAGAAGGCGGACTGCCGCTTTTCGATGCGACAGCTGCTGCTGCTCGTCCTGCTGGCCTGGTGCGGCTACACGACGGCGACCGCCGATTTCCCGATCAATGCCCAGACGAAATGGGAATGGGTGTGGAAGGCGATGATCTTCGCGATCTTCCTGCCGCTCACCCTGCGCACAAAGCTGCGGCTGGAGGCATTGGCACTGTTCATGGTGCTGTGCGCCAGCACGATCATCATCAATGGCGGGATCAAGACAGCGCTGTCAGGCGGCGGCTACGGCGTGCTGAACCTGATGGTCGATAATAATAGCGGGCTTTACGAAGGTAGCATCATCAGCTGCGTCGCCATTTCACTGATCCCGCTGATCCTATGGCTGGCGAAGCATGGGACCATATTCCCGCCCGACTGGCGCGTGCGCGGATTTGCCTATGCGCTCTGCCTTGCATGCCTGCTGATGCCAATCGGCACGGAAGCGCGTACCGGTCTGGTCTGCATCGCGGTGCTGGCGGGCCTCATGCTGATGCGGGCAAAGCGGCGCTTCGTCTATGGCCCGCTGATGGCGATCGCCGCGCTTGCCGCCATCCCCTTCCTGCCCGCCAGCTTCACCCAGCGCATGTCGACGATCGAGAATCATCAGGGTGATGAAAGCGCTTCCACGCGCCTCGCCGTGTGGAAATGGACCCTGGGCTATGTGAAGGAGCATCCCGGAGGCGGCGGCTTCGACAACTATCTGCAGAACAGCTTCACCTATCATACGCAGGAGCGCGTGATCGACAGCGGTGGATCACGCGTCGAACGGCGGCTCGTCACCGACAAGGGCCGCGCCTATCACAGTGCCTATTTCGAAATGCTCGGCGAACAGGGCTATTTCGGCTTTGCCGTCTGGCTGCTGATCCACCTCATCTGTTTCATCCGCACCGAATCGATCCGTCGTCTTTATCGTAATCGGGATGGCCCGGGCGACGCGTGGATCGCGCCCTTCGCACTCGCGCTGCAACAGGGGCACATTATCTACATGGTCGGTTCGCTGTTCGTTGGCATCGCTTACCAGCCTTTCATATTCATGATGCTATCGCTGCAGATCGGTCTCGACACCTACCTCACGCGTAAGCGCGGGGCGGCAGCGCGGGACCGGCGCGTGTCATTACAACCATTGCGGCCGATCAGGGGGGGAATGTGATGAGCGGAGAACTCCGCATTTTGGGAGTGGCTCATGGCCTGCTCCTGGGCCTTGTGCTGGCATCGCCGATGATCGGCCCGGACCTGCTGCCCTGGGGTGTGGAGGCACTGTTCATCATCGCCGCGTTCCAGTTACGCCTGGCCGATCGCCGCTGGGAATCTCGGGCCGGGCTACGCGGCTGGGCAAGCCACATTCGCATGGCGCCGGGCCGAATCGTCCCCTGGGCGGGCACGGCCGTGGTCGCATTGATTGCGGGTCCACAGCAGGCGGCCCTTGCCGGATCGATACTGGCGGCTGTGCTCATGGGCGAGCTGCTGATCTATCCGGTTGGCGCCTATATGCTCGGCCGCCTGCCGCGCCCAGGTCTCGCCGCCCTGATCCTTCTTCTGCTGATCGGCTGCAGCCTCGCCGGACAGGGCCAGCCCGCCCGTCTAGCCATGGCCTTTGCGCTGGGTATGAGCGGCTGTGTATTCTGGATGCGCGGGCCGGATGGCGAAGCGCAATCGACGATATTCTGCGCAATGGTTGCGGCTGCGGCCATGCTATGCGCTTGGCTTGTGCCCGAAACCGCCATCATTGCCATGCCAGCGGCCATGCTGGCGGCCACTCTCACCTTGGCTCATCTATCGGTGATCCGCCGCCACCCCGACCATTGGCGCCTTCGCCGCACTGGAGTTTCCGCTGGCGGCGCAAGCGCCCCGTTCCTCAACAGGTAAGGCAAAGGCGCGGAACGAAGGCAAGAAAGGCGGGTTAGAGGCTCTTGAGAAGGAGTCCATGCCCCAAAGCCGCCTCGTCCACGCCAATGACAGCCTGCCGGGAATTTCACGCCGCGCGCTGAAAAGAGGTTGGGCCTATTTCCTGCCTGACGGCACGCGCATCACCGACCGGGCCGAAATCGACCGGCTGAACGCCGTTGGCATGCCGCCCGCCTATCGCGATTGCTGGTTTTGCCTCAAGCCGCACGGCCATATCCAGGCCACCGGCTATGACGATCGCGGGCGGAAACAATATCGCTACCATCCCGAGTTTCGCGCCGCGCGCGAGGCCGAGAAATATAGTGGCTGCGCGCTCTTCGGCCGCGCCCTGCCACGCCTGCGCGCCCAAATCGAAGCGGACCTGTCGATTCGCGGCCTGCGGAAGGAACGCACGATCGCAGCGGTCGTCCGCCTGCTTGACCTCGCCAAGGTCCGCGTCGGCAACGAACAATATGCCGCCGCCAACAAGAGCTTCGGCGCGACCACGCTGCGCCGCCGCCATGTCGATCTGACGGGCCAGAAGCTGCGGCTGCGCTATCGCGCAAAGTCAGGGCGAGAGCATGACCTGACGATCAGCGATCGCCGCCTGCTGCGTTTCGTGCGCGCGATGCAGGATCTGCCGGGCCAGCATCTGTTTCAATATTTGGATGAGGATGGCGTTGCCCGCCCGATCAGTTCGGGGGACGTCAACGCCTATATCGCGCAGGCCATGCGCCACGACTTCACCGCCAAGCATTTCCGCACCTGGGGCGCTTCCACCATCGCCTTCGAAACGCTGGCGTCGGGGCCGGTGTCGCTGGCGCAGATGGTCGCGCCCGTCGCCGATGCGCTGGGCAACACGCCCGCTATCAGTCGCAAGAGCTACATCCACCCCGCCCTTATCGACTTGTGCAAGTCCGGACAGGATGAATGGCGCGCGGGGCTTCGCTTGCCGCGCAGTACGCGCTATCTGACCCGTCACGAACGCGGACTGATCGCCTTTCTGCAAGAGCAGGGCGCGAGTACCGCACTACCCTTGGCGGCCTGACCGCCCATATTTCGGGATTACCATGGCTGCTCATAACGATCCTGCCCTTTCAGATATCGCGGTTCCACCGTCGAATCTTCCGGAATTATGGCAAGCGACGGCGAGCTGGTTCTCCATCCACTCGCTGCAGATCCTGATCGCCGTGGGCGCGGGCATTCTCATCTATCTGGCGCTCGCCACGCTCCGACAGTTTGGCAAGCGGTTAAATGGCAGGCCAGGAGACACGGTAGATCTTTCCCATGTCATCGGCCGCGCTGTTTCGCGCACTACCCATTTCTTCATGGCGCTGGTGGCCGCGCGGCTGGTGGTCAGTTACGCCAGTCCTCCGCCGATGGTGCTGAAGACTGTCATCTTTCTATTCACTATCGCCGCCGTGTTCCAGGCGGCCATCTGGGCGCGGGAAATCATCCTGGGCCTGGTCGAACGGAAGACCGCCGGCAATGATATACATGGCGAAACGCTGGCCAATGCCATGGGGCTTATCCGCCTGCTCGTGACGGTCGGCCTGTTCGCGATCGCTGCTGTCGTGGTGCTGGACAATCTGGGGGTGAATGTCACCGGGCTGGTCGCCGGTCTCGGCATCGGCGGTATTGCCATCGGCCTTGCGGCTCAAGGCATATTTTCAGACCTGTTCGCGGCTCTTTCGATCATCTTCGACAAGCCTTTCCGCCGGGGCGAGATCATCACCTATGACCAGACGACCGCCCGCGTCGAAAAGATCGGGCTGAAAAGCACGCGCCTGCGTGCAATGTCCGGCGAGAAGAAGGTCATATCGAACGCCAACCTGCTACAAAAGGAAATCACCAGCCTTCACACGCTCGAGCAGCGCAGAGTAACCTTTTCACTGGGAATCATCTACCAGACGCCGGACGAAAAAGCGGACGCCATTCCAGCAATCCTGCGGGAAATCGTCGAGGGCGAGGAATTTCATTTCGTCAATGCGGGCCTGGTGCGCTTCGGTGCAAGCTCGCTGGACTATGAACTGAATTTCGACGTGCCGCAGCCGGACAAACATGATTATTTCGAGTCACGACACCGCGTGGGTCTCGCCATCTGGAAACGGTTCAAGGCGGAAGGCATCGAATTCGCCTACCCCACCCAGACCAGCTTCACGGCTGCCCCAGACGGCCGGACCATCATGCCTTATCCCGATTCGGTCTATATCGACGGCAAGAGAGCCTCGCCTATCACCTGATCGGATTTTCGATTCGCTTCACCTTCCCCTTGCTTGCCTGACCCGCGCGAGCCAGTCAGGCAACATCCCGCCAATATCGAGGAAGAAGATGATTACACGTCGGAAATACGCCGCCGCTGCGTTTTTGAGCGCGCTTGCCCTCGCTCCGTCGGCCCATGCAGAAGGGTTGGGCGTTGAAGCGAATTATGGCCGCGCGGATGGCCATTGGGGGACGGAGATCGGCGCGGGCTACGCCATGGATATCGCCGGGTTCAGCCTTACGCCCGGAGCAGGCGTTTATCTTCGCGATGGCGACACCAAGCTCTATGGCAGGGTGGAGGCAGCCTATACCCTACCCGCCTCTGCAACCATTGGCGCGGGTGTCCGCGTCAGCGGCGACAATGTGCGTCCTTATGCGACGATCGCCATGCCGGTCTTTCCCAAGCTGCGGGCAAAGGGAAATATCGGGCCAAAATATTACACGCTGGGCCTGACGCTGGGTTACTGACCCGTGCCCCAGAGCGTTCCGGGGCGGAGCAAGCCGTCTTTCAACGGCAAACCGCCATCTCGATCTCTGGCCAGCAGCAGCGCGCCATCCAGGTCGATCCAATCAGCCCCCTGGGCGACCAGCGCAGCCGGAGCGATGCCGAGCGAGGTGCCGAGCATGCACCCAACCATCACCCGAAAATTCCGCCCGCGCGCCTCTTGCGCCAATGCAAGCGCCTCCGTCAGACCGCCCGCCTTATCCAGCTTGATATTGACCGCGTCGAAATCGCCCAGCCGGTCAAGATCGGCCCGCGTATGACAGCTTTCATCAGCGCAAAGCGGCAACGGCGACTTCACGCCCATCAACCTTTCCTCGCGGCCATGAAGGATTGGTTGCTCGACCATCTCAACGCCCAGTTCGGCCAAAGCCCCCGCTTCTGCCGCGATGTCGAGGTCATGCCAGCTTTCATTGGCATCCACGATCAGCCGGGCGCTGGGCGCACCCGCGCGAACTGCGGCTATGCGCGCCCGGTCGCCCTCTCCGGTCAGCTTGCATTTCAGCAGCGCGAACCCCTTGGCAGCGGCTGTGCGCGCATCTGCCTCCATCTGCGCGGGCTCGTTCAGGCTGATGGTAAAGGCGGTCGGCAGGGGAACGGGAGCCAAAAGTCCCGCAAGCTGCCACACGGGCAGGCCCACCCGCTTCGCCTCCAAATCCCAAAGAGCGCAATCGAGGGCATTGCGCGCCGCGCCACGCGGCATCCTGTGCAACAACGCCTCGCGGTTCAGCGGTCCATCATAAGCGCTGATCGCCGCAGCGCAGGCATCGGCCGTTTCCCCTTCGTAGTAAATCGGCGTGCCTTCTCCCCGGCCGATATGCTCGCCGTCGCCCACCTCGCACATGACCACATCGACCCATGTCTTGGCGCCCCGGCTGATTATGAACGCGCCAGCCACGGGCCAGCGTTCAACAGTCGCGGAAATTAAATGTGTCATCGACGTTTCCTAGACAGGCAAGAAAGAGAGAGCGCCAAGGGCCTATGCGAAAATCCCGGAGCCTCGCATAGCCCCGCTGTCTTGATATGAGGATCAGCCTACCGTGACATCCCGCGAATTGACTGGTTTCCTTCCCTTGGCCGAACAGCAGGGCAGCGCCGCGCGGCGCAGCATGTCGGACCTGGCCTGGCGTCTTGGATTTGGAGCCATCAGCTGGCCGTGGTTGCTGGCCAGCCTTTCGGGCGGTCGGAAGGCGGACAAGCGAGCGCTGCTCGATGAACTGGCCCTGCCGCATGACGCCCTCCCCCATCTGGGAAGCTGGAAGGCCGACGTCGGGTTTCTACGTCATATCGTGCACGAAATCGCCCGTTTGCGGCCAGCGCAGGTCGTAGAACTCGGCGCGGGTGCATCGACGTTGGTCGCGGCGCAGGCGCTCGCCCTTCATGGCGGGGGCCAACTGACCAGCTTCGATCAGCATGGCGGCTTCGTCGATGCGACGCGCAGATGGCTTGCCGATCACGGGTTGAACGCGGACCTGCGCCACGCCCCACTCTCCGCAGAGAGCCCGGATTGGCCGGGACGATGGTATGCGCTGGACAGTCTGCCGGATCGAATCGACCTGCTGATCATTGATGGTCCTCCCTGGTCGGTGCATCCGCTGGTGCGCGGCGCGGCGGACATCCTGTTTGCCCGGCTTTCCCCCAACGCCGTCGTTCTGCTGGACGATGCTGCGCGGCCGGGCGAACGCATCGTCGCACGCCGCTGGCGTCAACGCTGGCCGCATATCGATTTTCGCCTGATGCATGATGGGACGAAGGGCACGCTGGTCGGGCGCAGGCGCGATATATCGATGCCAGTCGCCAACGATAATGACAGCGGCCACGGTTGGCGGCATTTACGTCGCGCGGCGGCCATGGCGGTCCTGCTCGCCACCGGCTGGATCGCCAGAGGCGAACTGGGCGAATTTCCGCACGCGGCGCAGGCAAGCCCCTTCCTGGATGAAGCAGCCGCATCCCACCGCGCCGGCCTGCTCCGGCAGAATATGGCTTCCCAGGTCGAAAGCGCGACGCTCGACAGCGCTGAAATACGCCGTTCCACTGGCATCGTCCTGCCCGCGCTGCCGCCCAGTTGGCGCGTGACCGATGTGCAGCTTTTCCCTACCCCCGACAGCCCCGCAATCGCCGTTTCGCTTACCACCCCGGCTGGCGAGCAACTGTCCTTCTTTGCCGACCGGGCGGAAACTGAGGCAGAAGCCCGCCCACTGCTCGCTCACCGCGCAAGCGATGTCATCGCTTATTGGGAGGCTGGCGACATGGCCTACGCCCTTACCGGGCGGACCGCGTCGCGTCGGATCATGACACTGGCGGCGGAGATCACCCCACCCCTTTGATAGAGCACGCACCGATCCTCGTTGAGGCTTGCATAAGGGGCTGCTAAGCGCCCGCACATGCAAGAAGCGGAAAAGTCCAACCCGCGCGACCGTGCGCCTTCTTCCCTTGGCAGCCTGGCCATGTTGTGGCGCTTCGCCGCGCGCTATCCAGGCCGCATTGCAGCGGCGGGCGCAGCGCTCCTCGTCTCTTCGGCCGCGACGCTTGCGATCCCCAGCGGCTTTCGGCTGGTCATAGACCGGGGCTTCATGGGCGGCGGCGACATCAGCCGCTGGTTCCAATATCTGCTGCTGATCGTGCTGATCCTGGCGATGGCGACGGCTGCGCGTTTCTATTTCGTATCCTGGCTGGGCGAGCGCGTCGTCGCCGACATTCGTTCAGCAACGCAGGCCAACCTTTTGCGCCTGGAGCCGCGCTTTTTCGAAGAGAACCGCCCGTCCGAAATAGCTTCGCGGATGACTGCGGACACCGCCATCATCGATCAGATTGTGGGCTCCACCGTTTCGGTCGCCTTGCGCAATCTGGTCACTGGCACCGGCGGGCTCATCTATCTGTTCGCTCTTGCGCCAAAGCTCGCCTCACTTCTGGTGCTGGGCATTCCGCTCATCCTGCTGGTCATGATCAGCCTGGGCCGCCGCGTACGCAAGCTCTCCCGCGCAAGCCAGGATTGCCTGGCTGCCGTTGGCAGCGCGACGGCGGAGGTGCTGGGCGCCATGAAGATCGTCCAGGCCTTTGGACAGGAAGCACGTGAAGCGGCACGTTTCGACACCACGGTAGAGGCCGGATTCGCAACGGCGCGGCGGCGCATCCTGCTCCGTGCGGCCATGACCGCCGTCGTCATCTCGCTGGTGTTTGGATCCATCACTGCGGTGATGTGGCAGGGCGCTCTCGATGTTGCGGCGGGCAGGCTGTCCGGGGGCAGCATTGCCGCGTTCGTGCTGACAGGCGGGTTGGTGGCAGGCGCGTTCGGCGCGCTTTCGGAAACCTGGGGCGACCTGCTCCGGGGAGCGGGCGCTGCCAGCAGGTTGCACGAACTGATGACGGCAAAGCCCGAGATCGTCGCGCCTGCGCACGCCACACCCCTCCCACGGCTTCCCCAGGGCGCACATCTCGAATTCGATCAGGTGCATTTCAGCTATCCGACGCGCCCGAACGATGCGGCGCTGCATGGCGTCACCATCGACATCAGGCCGGGCGAGACGGTAGCCATTGTCGGGCCGTCGGGCGCGGGCAAATCGACGTTGATCCAGTTGGCGCTGCGCTTCTATGACCCCCTTGCCGGCACGATCCGGCTGAACGGCGTGCCCCTGCCAGAGGCGGACCCGGGCGCAGTTCGCGACATGATGGCGATGGTGCCGCAAGACAGCGTGATCTTCGCCGCTTCGGCGCGCGACAATCTGCGGTTTGGGCGTTGGGATGCCCGGGATGAGCAGATCTGGGAAGCGGCGCGGGCTGCCAATGCCGAAACCTTTCTGCGTGCCCTGCCGGAAGGGCTGGACACTTTCCTTGGCGAAGGCGGCGCCCGTCTGTCAGGCGGCCAGCGTCAGCGCCTGTCGATCGCGCGCGCCTTGCTGCGCGATGCGCCCATCCTCCTGCTGGATGAAGCGACATCGGCCCTGGATGCCGAATCGGAGAGGCTGGTTCAGGACGCGCTTGCACGGCTGATGAAGGGACGCACAACGATTGTCATAGCCCATCGGCTGGCGACCGTGCGCGCGGCCGATCGCATCATCGTGCTCGACGGGGGGCGGGTGGTAGAGCACGGCAGTCACTCCGCCCTCATAGCGCAGAAGGGGCTGTACGCCCGGCTGGCCAGCCTTCAGTTCCAGGATGCGCCCGCCGCCTGACAAAGGCGCGGCACCATCCCTACCGACTTATCCTGACGATATGATCAAGGATTGCCGGGTGTAGCGGACGTTCGAAATGACAGCCCGCCTCATGACCACGGGTCCAAAGGACATGAGCGCGGCGTCCTTCAAATCCGGGTAGCATGATCCAAAGGCTATCGCCCGTTGTCAGCTTCATGAAACTTTGAAGGCGAAAACCAACAACCGAAAGGTCTGCGACGCAGCTTTTGAACCAGTTTTCTCCTGGCCTGCGAACCTTGACTGGCACCTGCACATAGCGCCGGTCAGCCAGACGGCTGTTCCTTGTGCTCAGGTCCATTTGATGTTCAGCGCCCATGATTCACATGCGTTCCTTGGACTGAATATCGCTCATCAGGGTTAAGGAAGGATTGCAGGCGTAAAGCCAAAAAAAAGGGCCGCCGAAGCGACCCTGCGATAGTTGTCAAAGGCTGTTTGTTGCGTCACCCCTACCCACGCCCGGAAACGGGAAGTCGAATATTCCCGGCCAGATGGCGGTGGCGACGCCTGCCCCTTAGAACTTCGAATATTGTTCGTTGCCAACGAAGCCCAGCTTCGTGACACCAGCCCGCTTGATCTCCGCCAGCACCTGATCGACGATGACGTAACGCGTCGCGGCATTAGGCTGGAACTGCAGTTCAGGCTCGACCGGCAGACGCAGCGACTGCTGCAGATACTGACGCAAGGTCAGCAGGTCGATGGCCGAACCGTTCCAGGTGATAATGCCACCCTGATCGATCGCCACCTTGTTCTTGACGGGATCGATGACGCTGTCGGTCGGTGGCGCATTTTGCGGCAAGTCAATCTTTACCGCGTGCGTTTGGATCGGGATGGTGATGATGAACATGATGAGAAGAACGAGCATGACGTCGATAAGCGGCGTCGTGTTCATTTCCACCATCGGCTCGCCATCTTCACTTCCGGCACTCATAGCCATGGGGCGATACTCCTAAAACTTAAAGCCGCTGCGTCTGCGTACCCGGTTCGGGTTCGGAGATGAAGCCGACTTTCGGGAAACCGGCGCGCTGCATCGTGTAGATGGTGCCGCCGATGCACCGGTAAGGCGTATTGATGTCGCCGCGAATATGCACTTCGGGCAGATCCTCCGGCGTCAGATTTTCCACGCCGCCCGCCTTCTTGATGTCCGCTTCCAGCTTCGCAACCGCGCGGTTGAGCAGCTCGTCAGAAGACACGCGCGTCAGGTTCCAGTAGACCGCACAGCCACCATCGGGCGCCTGCGTGATCGACAGCGACACATTTTCCGGTTTCGTCGTCGTCGGCTCGAACGCGACCTTGGGAAGCTGCAGCTGAACCGTCTGGACGACGACCGGGACCGCGATGAGGAAGATGATGAGCAACACCAGCATGACGTCGACGAGCGGCGTCGTGTTGATGTCGGACATCGGCTTGTCATCACCGCCGTCGGAGCCAACACTCATTGCCATTGATAATTTCCTAACATCCGTGTCGATGGCGCCCCGTCAGTACGGGGCCCATGGCCGGGGGAGGAACCTTGGCGGTCGCAGCCGCCCGCCGGTTCCTCCACCGGCCCTTGACCCAATCAGGCCTTGGTCGGAGCCGCAGCCGGCTTGGCAACGGCAGGGGCCGGGGTAGCGGCGAACGAAGGCTTAACCGCGCCGTTCGACACCAGGTGGGCCAGCAGATCGACGGTGAAGCCGTTCAGCTGCTCGGCGATCGACTTGTTGCGGCGCTGCAGGAAGTTGTAGGCGAGCACCGCGGGAACGGCCACAGCCAGACCCAGCGCGGTCATGATCAGAGCTTCACCGACCGGACCGGCAACGGCGTCGATCGAGGCCTGACCGGCAGCGCCGATCTTGATGAGCGCGCGGTAGATGCCGATAACCGTACCGAACAGACCGATGAACGGCGAGGTGGAACCGACGGTTGCAAGGAAGGCCAGACCACCGCCGAGCTTCGAGTTGATCGAAGCTTCCGAACGAGCGAGCGAGCCATGCAGCCAGTCATGCGCCTCGACCGGATCGGTCAGCTTGGTGTGTTCTTCCTGGGCCTTGATGCCGTCGTCAACGATCTGCTTGTAGGCGGAATTCTTTTCCAGCTTGGCCGAGCCTTCCTTCAGGGTCGGCGAACGCCAGAAGGTTGCGCGAACCTTCTTGCCCTGATTGATCACCTTCTGCTGCTCGATGAGCTTGGTGAACAAAATGTAGAAAGTGCCAACCGACATACCGCAGAGGATGATGAAGACGGTCCAGGCGATCGTGCCGCCCTGCTCCAGAGCCTCCATAAGGCCATAAGGGTTTTCCGGCTTCGGCGCGGCCGCAGCTGCGAGATACATCAACATTTTCAAGACTTCCCTCTCAAAAGGATCAATAAAAGGGGAAGGCGGCAGCGCCAGCCTTCCCGATACAATTATTCAGGCAGTCGCCACGTGATACGACCATTGTAGGTGTCGGACATGGGGCCTCCACCTGCCGCGGTCGCGGGCTTGAACCGTGCGCGTCGCGGAAGCAGCCTGCACGTCGCCTCGTCGAGATCGGAATGACCGGTCGAAGAGGTGATGGTGCAGTTGGTTACCCGCCCGTCGGGACCAATCTCCAGACGGAAACCCGCGGTGCCCGAACGTTCTTCACGCTGCGCACGGCTGGGATAGTCCGCGTCGCTGAGCCAGCCACCCGGCGAACTGCGTGGCGTTGCGCGCGACGCAGGAACAGCCGGAGGCGGGGGAGGCGGCGGAGGCGCAGCGACCGGAACCGGGTTGAAAACCGGCGGCGGCGTACGAACCGTCTGAATCGGCGGCGCCGGAGCCGGCGTCTGAACGATGGGCGGCGGCGCTACAACCGGCGGCGGCTCGACCGGCTGGTCTGGCGGCGGCGGCGGCGGCTCCTCGTCCGGTGGCGGCGGTTCCTCTTTCACGTCGATCACATTCAGCTGTTCAGCCGCCTTTTTGACATATTTCATGCCAAGACCGGTGACGAAGGCATAACCCAGAACAGCGTGAATCAGGGCGACGATGATAATCGAGATCGTACGACTCGATCCTTGCGAGTGGTCAGCATAGGCCATTCGGCAACGACACTCCTTAACTCAGCTTACCATTGTTATACGGCAAATAAGCCAAAAAACGGCCACAGTTGGCCGGGTCATCCCCGGTCCCCTTTGGCCCCTATCCGTTCATTTGCTACCGCGCAAACTCCTATCGCGGTGCATCGTGGCACGCAAACGCTTTATCGTTTCAATCATTTTCGACTAGCATTCCAAAACAGAATCATTTGCCTGTGACATCATTGTCACGACCGACTCTCCACAGGACGAACATGAAAAGCAAATCCTCCATGACATTCCAAAGTGCGGCTGCTGCATGCCTCATTTTCGCCGCAGATCCGCAGGTTTCAGCTGCTCAGACGAACGCGCTGGCGGAAACCTCCATGCTCTCCTACGCGGACCTCGCTGACCTTTCCGACGCAGCTCCCCTCGTCGCCGTCACACGCATCCGAAGCATTATTGCAATACCTGTCGAGGAGGGCCGGAGCGCCCCTCAGGGGTATAAAAGGGTCTATGTGGAGGCTGAAGTCATCAATTTGATTCGCGGCGAAGGCGGAATCAGCCCGGTCGTCCGATACCTCTATGACGCGCCGCTCAACGCCCGGGGGAAATTGCCCAAGCTGAAGAAGACCCATGTGATACTCTTCGCGCGGCGAGCGGATCGTCCCGGAGACATTCAACTTATCGCGCGGGACGCTCAGATTCCGGCGACGCCCACCACGATCGAGCAGGTAAAAGCCGTCCTTTCCGACCTGATGGCCGAACGCGCACCGCCCCGCATCGTCCAGTTGGGCGACGCCTTCCACGTCGCCGGTACGGTGGCAGGCGAAAGCGAAACGCAAATCTTCCTACGCACCGCCAGCGGCGAGCCGGTATCGCTCTCCATCCTGCGCCGCCCGGGGCATGAACCCAAATGGGCGGTCGCCCTGGGCGAGATCGTCGATGAAGCCGCGCGTCCTCCAGAACCGGGCACTCTGCTATGGTATCGCCTCGCGTGCAGCCTGCCGCCCACGCTGCCGGCGCACTCGTCCCGCGCGCTGTCTGCGACCGATGCGGAAGCGGCTCGAGCGGATTACGCCCTGGTCATCCAATCGCTCGGTAATTGCGGCCGGACCCGATCCGTCTCCTGACCGGCTGCTGACGCCGCCGCATTGTCCTTTTGCTTGGACAGCGGCGCGTTGGCGGCTATCAGCGCGCCTTTATGCCACCCGTAAGGACTGCAAAGATCATGACCAATCTGCACCGCCATGCCCCGCTGCGCGTCGCGCTTGTCGGCCTGGGCACAGTGGGCGGCGGCGTGATCCGGCTGCTGGAAACCAACGGCGACCTGATCGCCCGCAGGGCAGGCTGCCCCATTCAGATCGTCGCCATCTCCGCCCGTGACAGGAACAAGGACCGCGGCGTCGATCTTTCCCCCTATGAATGGGTGGATGACATGACCACCTTGCCCGGTCGGGACGATATCGACGTGGTGGTGGAACTGATCGGCGGCGCTGACGGCCCGGCCCTTACGCTCGCTCGCCAGTGCCTATCCGCCGGCAAACCCTTTGTCACCGCGAACAAGGCGATGCTGGCCCATCATGGCCTGGATCTCGCAGCATTGGCGGAAAAGGCGGGCATCGCCCTCAAATATGAAGCGGCGGTCGCGGGCGGCATCCCGGTCATCAAGGGCATGCGCGAAGGCGCTGCGGCCAATGAGATCAGCCGCGTCTATGGCATCCTCAACGGCACCTGCAATTACATCCTGACCACGATGGAGAAGGAAGGACGCGGCTTTGACGAGGTACTCAAGGAGGCGCAGGAGCTGGGCTTTGCCGAAGCGGACCCGAGTTTCGACATCGACGGCGTGGACGCCGCGCACAAACTGACCATCCTTGCCAGCCTGGCGTTCGGCACGGAACTCGACTTTGACAGCGTCGCGGTGACCGGCATTCGCGATGTCATCGCTGCCGACATCGCCGAAGCGGCGGCGCTGGGCTACCGCATCCGCCTTGTCGGCATGGCGGAAAATGGGCCGGGAGGATTGTTCCAGCGCGTCCATCCGATGCTGGTCCCGCTCGACCATCCGCTTGCCCATGTCGATGGATCGCTCAATGCCGTGGTTGCCGAGGGCAATTTCGTCGGTCGGCTTTTCTTCCAGGGCCGGGGCGCGGGAGACGGGCCGACTGCATCGGCAGTCGTCGCCGACCTCATCGACGTTGCGCGCGACGAATATGGCGACGCATTCGCCATGCCGGTCGCCGCACTCGCGCAACAGCCCCCGGCGGATGCCGGAGCGCGCATCGGCCGCGCCTATCTCCGCTTCAAGGTGCAGGACAGGCCCGGTGTGCTGGCCGAAATCGCCGCCGCCACACGCGATGCAGGCGTATCGATCGAAAGCATGATCCAGCGCGGCGTCAGCGTGGACGGCGGCGTACTCATGGCGATCGTGACGCATGCAGGCGAAGAACGCTGCGTCCTCAATACGCTGGAACGGCTGGCTGGATCGGAAAGCCTGCTTCAGACGCCGATGGTCATGCATATCCTAGACTAGGGCGCGATTTAGCGCCTTCAGCGCGGCATGAAGCTCTTCAGGAGCGTCTCGCGCAACGGCTCGCCCAGCCGAAACAGCCGAATTCGGGGCCGCTTGGGGCAGCCCATATTGCCAATCACCCGGCAAGGCCGCGCGTCGAAGCGGTAGGCGCTCATCTTGTTGTCAACGCCCCGACCGCCGCCATCGACGATCAATCGGTCGTCGTCCTGCCGACTGGAGATGCAGAGAGCAGGCACAGCGTGACAGGGAGCGACGGAAGGGCGAGGATTTTTGTCTGGCAGGGTATCGGACTGGGCAAGGCTGGCGGCGAGCAGCGCGGCGATTATCATCACGACCCTTTGAATTTATTAGTCGGTCCAACGCCACAGACGACCTTCCGTTGCATACGCGCCGCGAAAAGCGGTTGGATACCCGCGGGATGGCTCGACAAGGCCCGGATGACCTCCTATCGCCCTGTCAACAAAGAGACAGCAGAGGGATTATCATGGTGCAGGCTAGCTCGATTCTCGATCGTGTCTTGGTGCTTGAGATGGTGCGCGTCACTGAAGCGGCCGCCATCGCTGCTTCCCAGCTGATCGGGCGCGGGGATGAAAAGGCGGCCGACGCCGCTGCGGTCGAAGCGATGCGCCTCGCCTTCAACGATCTCTACATGGACGGCACCGTCGTCATCGGCGAGGGTGAGCGCGACGAAGCGCCAATGCTCTACATCGGGGAAAAGGTAGGCAACGCGATCGGCACCGGACCAAAGATCGATATCGCCCTCGATCCGCTGGAAGGGACGACCATCACGGCAAAGGCCGGACCCAATGCCCTCGCCGTCCTCGCCATTTCCGAAGAAGGCGGCCTGCTCAACGCACCGGACGTCTATATGGAAAAGCTGGCGGTCGGTCCCGGCTATCCGGACGGCATCATTGATCTCAACAGGCCGGTGCGGGAAAATGTCGAAGCGGTGGCCAAGGCAAAGGGCGTTGACCCGAATGAAATCATCGTCTGCGTGCTGGACCGTCCGCGCCATGAAAAGCTGATCGCCGAACTGCGCGCTATCGGATGCGGCATCATGCTGATCCCCGATGGCGATGTCGCTGGGGTGATCGCAACCACCGATCCAGAGACCAATATCGACATGTATATGGGTTCAGGCGGTGCACCGGAGGGAGTTCTGGCCTGCGCCGCGCTGCGCTGCGTGGGTGGACAGTTCAAGGGCAAGCTGCTGTTCCGCAACGATGACGAACGCGCCCGCGCCTTCAAATGGGGCATTACGGATCTCGACAAGGTCTATGACCTGAAGGAACTGGCCAAGGGCGACTGCATTTTCGCGGCGACCGGCGTCACCGACGGGTCGTTGCTGGGCGGCGTAAAGCGGTTGCCCGGCGGCAAGCTCACCACCGACAGCGTCGTCATGCGCGCCAGCACGGGCACCGTGCGTTGGGTGAAGGGCGAGCATCATAGCCGCAAGCACGCCTGACCAGCGAGCCTTTGCCAAGACAAAAAGGGGGGCTTTGGCCCCCTTTTTTATTCCTCCAGGCGATCTCTGATCCTAACGCCCGGCGCGGTGATTGAGGTCGTGGCCCAACGCCAACGTCGCGACGCCCAGCAAGGTATAGGCGCTTTCGAGCCATCCATGGTCCAGTGTCATCGCGCCTGCCATGATCCCAAGGCCAAGCGACCCGATCGCGGCAGGCATCATGAAGCCATGCCTGATGGCGCCGTGTCCCAACGCCACCGCCCCCAGCAGGATGGCAAGCACCAGTCCGACTTCATGGAAGAGGGGATTCTCGAAAATCCCACCGGCTGATGCAAGCACCCCCAGCACAACAGCGGTTCCGACACAATGCGCCGCGCACGCGCCAGACAGCGCAATTGCGATGCGATCGATGCGACCGTTCGAAAGGCTGGAGTGGAGGCTGATTGGCATCATGGCCGCTACATAAGCCAGCGAGCTGTAAGTTACAACATATCATCCGGCATATTTTGTGATGGGATGTCTCGAACCCCTTATTCCGATCCAATCGACCTAGGCTGCCAGACGCAGGCAGTTCCGGCCGCTATGCTTGGCGCGGTATAGCGCCTTGTCGGCGACTTCCAGTAGTTCGGTCCGGCCACTTTTCCCGTCAAGTTCGACCAGGCCGGCGCTGAACGTGACGGTGATGGTGTCCGACGTCTGGGCGCTGATGCGTTGGGCGGAGACCATCTTTCGCAACCGCTCGCACACCATGCTTGCCCGCTGGATGTCCGTTCCGGTCAGGAGAATCGCAAACTCCTCCCCTCCAAGGCGACCGATGCTGTCGCCTCCGCGCAATCCGGGGCGCAGGCGCTCGACGAAGCCGGACAACACCTTGTCCCCGACCCCGTGGCCGAAGCGGTCGTTGACGGACTTGAAATGGTCGATATCGATAAGCAGCAGGCAGGCTTGGGCACCCCGCGCCACCCGCTGAATTTCCTGTTCCAGCTTTTCCAGGAACGCCCAGCGGCTATCGGCGCCGGTCAGCGTGTCCACCGCCGCGACCCGTTGCAGGGCGCGCTGGCGGGCCTTGTGCCGCGACATGTCACGGACGGTGCTGACGACGCCGGTCGGCAAGCCCTGTTCATCAAGCATGGCGCGCGTCACCATCTCACACCAATCCAGGCCATCTGCGGAAATCGACGGACGGAACTCGACGGTCTGGACATCACCCGGCTGCGCGAGCGCACGGCGGTGCGCACGGATCACTTCGGCCCGGTCCTCAGGATCGACAAGCACCTCCGCCGACCGACCGACCAGCATGCCGGGCGCGCACCCAATCTGCTCAGCGGCGGATGGCGAGGCATATTCTATGATTCCGTCCACACTGACGTTCAGCACTACGTCGCCGCTATGTTCGGCGATCGCGCGATATCGCGCCTCGCTCGCCTGAAGCATCTGGAACAGTCGACGCCGACCATTGAGTTCAGCCGCCAGCGGCATGGAGAGCAGAAAGCTGAATGCCAGGAAAACCTGGAACAGTTGGGTGCGTTCCCCGATGCTGCCCGAAATCAAATTCAGCGGGCCGTAGCCGGACACCGTCGCCGCGCCACCGATCGCCGCAAGCACCACCACCGATGCAGCCGCCCCAAGCGACCCGATGCGAAAGGCGATCGCAACCAGAGGCAAGAGCAGCAGGAAGAGCATCGGATAGCGCGCCAGGAAAAAGACATGGGCAGTCACCAGCGCAAAAAGGATAAGAAGCCCCAGCGCCTCCAACTTCTTCTTCTTCGGCGTTTCCTTTACCCAGCGGCTCACCTGTCCCTGCAGCAGCATGGCAAGGATTGGCGTGCAGGTGAGGCCGCCCAGCACATGGCCGCTATACCATTGAAGCCAGGATGGCCCGAAATCCACCCGGGTCAACGTAGCGGCGACCAGCGCAGCGCCCAGGCCTGCGATGATATTCGCGGGCACACAAAGCGCGGCTATGAAGACCAGCAATGATCGTTTCGATCCATCCGTCAGGTGCACGGGAATGAAGCGGCGGCATAAAGTCGCTACGATCAGGGACTCGGCAATGTTGATGAGGGCCATCGGCAAAGCGGCCAGCGGTCCCATGCCAAACAGGGCCGTCGAAATCATGCTGGCCACGCCGCATGCCAGGATGACGCGTGGCCAATAGCTGGTTTTGGATGTTTGCAGTTCCGCCATCAGCAGCGCGTTGGCGGCCCATATGAACGCCAATCCGCCTTCAAACCGCGAGCAGAGCAAGGCGAGCGACGCCATGAGAAAATAGATCACGCCAGCGATCACCGGCGTCAGCGGGGAAGAAGGAGAACGTAGCGGCTCAGACATCACCCTGCTGAGCTAGCCAGTTATCGTTAAAATTAGATAACCGTAACGGACGCCCTGGACCGGCGCGCCACCGCTATGCGGTCACGCCTTTTCCAGCGTGCATTGAAGAGGATGCTGATTCTGCCGGGCAAAGTCCATCACCTGATTGACCTTCGTCTCCGCCACCTCATAGCTGAAGATGCCGCATACGCCGACCCCGCGTTGATGGACGTGCAGCATCACGCGGGTCGCTTCTTCCATGTCCATGCGGAAGAATTGCTGCAGCACATGCACGACGAATTCCATCGGCGTATAGTCGTCGTTCAACATCAATACCTTGTAGAGCGAAGGCTTTTTCGTGCGTGATCGTGTGCGCGTGGCGATGCCCACATTGGGGCCGCCGGGGCCATCCCCCTGGTCGTCCTGATCCCTGCCCGCCATGGTGATGGGATATGCCGCTGTGCTGGTGCTGCTCATGTCGGATGAGAATATGGCGATTCCACCTGGCATGGCAAGGGCGCAGGGCACAAGTCATCGTAGGTTGTGCGGTAACCAACAGTGGCGGCACCCGCCAAAGGCAGGAGCCGCCACATTTGTCCGTCGAAAGAGCGCCGCAGATCAGGCGGCGATCGACTTCACCTTGTCGGTCACCACGGTCACGCGAGCGGTGAGCGGCTGGGCTACGTCACCCGCCAGCTTGATCAGCGCTTCGCTGCTCTTGGCCGCTTCCTTGGTCAGCTCGTCGAAGCTGCTGGAGAAAAGCTGGCTCTGAAGCTGGAAGAACTCGGTCGGCGTCTTAACCGTGGAGAAGCTCTTGAAAGACGCGGTCGCCTTTTCAAAGCTCTTGCGGCTGTAATCGACAGCGTCCTGACCCAGGGTCTCGATGCCCTTCGCAGCAATCTTGCCGGATTCAACCAGCGCCTCGACATTGCCCTTGGCGATGTCGCTCAGCTCTTCGATGGCCTTGGTCGACTTTTCAACGCTGGCCTTCGCCTTTTCGTTGAAATCGGCATAGGCCGTTTCCAGCTTGGCCTTGGTCTCTTCAGCGAACTTCTTTCCGGTTTCGATTACATCGTTCATTATCTTGGTTCCTTCTGTGGCGGGCAGCGATTCGGGCTCTATCGGCCCGGCCTTAGATGACAGGCTCTTGACTTCCGGGGGTTCAACCTTTGCCTCTTCTACCAGGGGCACAGGTGCCGAGGGCACAGGTTCGACTGCTGGTGGAGTGGCCGGTTCGGGCGCCGCATCGGCGGCGGTGGTCGCAGCAACGATTGCAGCCGGATTCACTTTGGCGGCAGCCGAGGGCTTGGGTGCGGCGGGCTTCTTGACGACTACCGACTTCACCGACGGAGCGACGCTGGGATTGACCCCGACCGCCGCTTCCGCAGCCTTAAGCGCTTCAGCTGCCGAAAGGGTCGATGAGGATTTTTTTATCCCCGGCTTGCGACGAGATGACTTTGGAGTCACTGCCATAAAACGTCCTCCGTTGTTGCAGTGCACAATACACATCAGCACCCGACAATGCAAGTGCTATTGTGCAGTGCAGCAACGTCGTTTCAATGTGAGCGATTCCGCGATCGACTCGCGCCGAACCTGGAGGAAAAATCAGGGAGTTATTGTCCCTTTACGTAGCGTCCAGGCGCATCCTCGATAGCCTTGAGCCGTCCCCCTCCTGGCATGCGCGCACCTTTGGTCGCAACCACGGTTGAATCGCCTATTGATCGAATCCATTCGATCCAGTCGGGCCACCAGCTTCCCTTGGTTTCCTTCGCACCTGCAATAAAGGCGTCCAGACTGTCCAGCAACTCATCACAGGTCCAATATTGATATTTGCCGGCAGCGGGCGGATTTATCACGCCCGCGATATGACCCGACCCCGCAAGCAGAAAGCGCAACGGCCCGGAAAAATGCTGGGTCGCCTTCCACACGCTTTCGGCAGGCGCGATATGGTCCTCGCGCCCGGCCTGCACATAGGCGGGTGTGTGGATCTTCCGCAGGTCGAGCGGGGTGCCGTCCACGCTCAGCGCGCCCGGCTTCACCATCAGATTGTCGCGGTACAGCTGGCAGAGATAATCCTTGTGCCACCGCGCGGGCAGGTTGGTCGTGTCGCCATTCCAATAGAGCAGGTCGAAGGGGGGATAATCCTCCCCCAGCAGGTAATTGTTGACGACATAATTCCAGATAAGATCGCGCCCGCGCAGCAGATTGAAGGTCGCGGCCATGTAGCGCCCGTCCAGGAACCCGCCGGCCGACAACGGCTCCAGCAGCTTCATCTGATCATCGTCGATGAAGACGGCCAGGTCGCCTGCCTCGCTGAAATCGACTTGCGCGGTAAAGAAGGTCGCGCTCGCCACCTTGTCAGCCTCGCCCCGCGCGGCCAGCAGCGCCAGCGTAGCGGCCAGCGTCGTGCCCGCGACGCAGTAACCGATGGTATGGACGCTGGGGACGCCCAGCAATTCGCGCACCGTATCGATCGCATCGATCTGGCCGCGCAGGATATAATCGTCCCAGACAATATCCTTCATCGACGCATCGGCCGATTTCCAGGACACCAGGAACACGCTCAACCCCTGATCGACCGCCCATTTGACGAAGCTCTTTTCAGGCGCCAGGTCCAGAATGTAGAAGCGGTTGATCCATGGCGGGAAGATGATCAGCGGGGTTTCCAGCACCTTCGCCGTACTCGGCGCATAATGGATCAGCTGGTAAAGCGGCGTTTCCTTTATCACCTTGCCCGGGGTCGCGGCCAGATTGCGACCAACCTCGAACTGCGTGCCATCAGTATGGGTAAGTTGGCCCTTTTCGATGTCGGCCAGCATATGCTGCAGACCCTTCACCAGATTTTCGCCCCCGCTCTGCATCGTCTTTTCGACGACGAGCGGGTTGGTGAGCGGGAAATTGCTGGGCGCCATGGCATCGAGCAGGCCGTTAGTGGCAAAACGTAGCTTTGCCTTCTGCTTGGGATCGACGCCATCCACCGCATCCGCCATCTTCAACAGATAATCGGACAGCAGCAGATAGCTCTGCCGGATAAGGTCATAAAAGGGATGGTTGGTCCATGCGGGATCGGCGAAACGCCTGTCCTTGCGCGCCGCCGGGCTGCCGGGTGGCGGCGGTTCGACCCGGTCGCGCAGCATGCCCCCCGAATCGAGGAAGCGCTGCCACAAGGCAAGCCCTTCATTGGCGAAGCCGGTCTGGACGCGGGAGAGCATTTGCGGGTCGAAAGGCAACGCTCGACCGGTCGCCCCGGCTGCCTGTTCCAGCATCAATTGCTGCGCGCGGCCAAGCACTTCTGTCCACTGCTGCATCTGTTCCAGCGTCGGCAGATGCGGTTCATTGAGGTCTTGCGCTTCCATGGCCACCTTCCTGCTCCTGGCATCATCCTACCCGCCGCTTTCACTGGCGCGAAACGGATCGCCGGGTTATAGCCGAAGCGCGTCGCATCGAAAGCTGTCGCAGCACTATCCCCTACGGAGACCTTTCAGGAAAGCCCTATAATGTCCGAAGAATTCTACCGCATGAAGCGCCTGCCGCCCTATGTCATCGCCGAAGTCAACGCGATGCGGGCCGCCGCGCGAGCCGCGGGCGAGGACATTATCGACCTGGGCATGGGCAATCCCGATCTGCCCCCTCCCGACCATGTGATCGCCAAGCTGTGCGAAGTCGCGCAGAAACCGAGCGCACATGGCTATTCCCAGTCGATGGGCATACCCGGCCTGCGTCGCGCGCAAGCGAACTATTATGGCCGGCGCTTTGGCGTCGATCTTGATCCGGAAACCGAAGTGGTCGTGACCATGGGGTCGAAGGAAGGCCTGGCGAGCCTGGCCACAGCGATCACTGCCCCCGGCGACGTCGTGCTGGCGCCCAATCCCAGCTATCCGATCCATATGTTCGGCTTCATCATCGCGGGCGCGACCATCCGGTCGGTTCCGACCACGCCGGACGAAAATTACTGGAAGTCGCTGGAGCGGGCGATGGCCTTTACCGTGCCGCGCCCTTCGATCCTGGTGGTCGGTTATCCCAGCAATCCGACGGCGGAGACGGTCGACCTTGCCTTTTACGAGCGGCTGGTCGCCTGGGCGAAAGAGAACAAGGTCTGGGTTCTTTCCGACCTCGCCTATTCCGAGCTTTATTATGACGGCAATCCGACGCCCTCGATCCTGCAAGTACCGGGCGCGAAGGATGTTGCGGTCGAGTTTACATCGCTCAGCAAGACCTATTCCATGGCGGGCTGGCGTATCGGCTTCGCGGTGGGCAACCGCCAGCTGATCGCGGCCTTGAAACGGGTGAAGTCCTATCTGGATTATGGCGCGTTCACGCCCATTCAGGCCGCTGCCTGCGCGGCGCTCAACGGGCCGCAGGACATCGTCCAGAAGAACCGCGAGCTCTATCACAAGCGCCGCGACGTCATGGTCGAGGCGTTCAGCCGCGCGGGTTGGGAAATCCCCGCGCCAAAGGCGTCGATGTTCGCCTGGGCGCCACTGCCCCCCGCGCTCAAGGATATGGGCAGCCTGGAATTTTCCAAGCAGCTCCTCATCCACGCCAAGGTCGCAGTCGCCGCAGGCGTCGGCTATGGCGAGGATGGCGAGGGTTTCGTACGCATCGCGATGGTCGAGAATGAGCAGCGGCTGCGGCAGGCCGCACGCAACATCAAGCAATATCTGAAATCCATGGGCGTCAACACGCCCGCCAAGGGCGCTGCCTGACAGAAGGAAAAGACGGGTTGCAGGCGAGGCGCTGTCACCGATGATCCCCGTGCCCCAGGTCTCCCTCGTCTCGCAGACGATTCAACTTGCCTTGGCGCCGGTGTTCCTGCTCGCGGGCATCGGCGCTTTCCTCAACGTCTGCGTCGGGCGGCTTGCGCGTATCATCGACCGGGCAAGGCGGGTGGAGGAAAAGATTCTCAACTCGCGCGGCAAGGAACATGATCGCCTGGTAAGCGAAATTCGCGTGCTGGACCGGCGAATGAGCGTCGTCAACGCGGCGATCTTCCTCTCGGTCGTGTCTGCCTGCGCCGTTTGCCTGGTCGTCATCCTGCTGTTCGCGGGCAACCTGTTCGACGCGCATCTCGGTACGGCGATTGCAATCCTGTTCAGCCTTTCAATGCTGCTTCAGGCCGGGGCCTTTGCTACTTTCATTCAGGAAATCCGCCTCGCGTCACGCATCATCCACATCCGCAACGAGGTACTCTATCACAAGGTGGAGGAGGATGAGGCCGGATGACGAAGTTCACCGTCAATGATCGGCCTGTCCAATACAGGATGGATCCCGAAACCCCGCTGCTGTGGGCGCTGCGGGATGCATCGAACCTCACGGGCACCAAATATGGCTGCGGCACCGGCGATTGCGGCGCCTGCACAGTGGACATCGATGGCCTGGCGGTTCGATCCTGCCAGGTGTCGATCGGGGAGACGGAGGGCCGCTTCGTCACGACCATCGAAGGCCTTTCACCCGATCGCGGCCACCCGTTGCAGCAGGTCTTCGCCGCCGACAACGTCTCGCAATGCGGCTATTGCGTCCCCGGCATGATCATGGCGGCCGCCGTACTGCTGAAGCGTAACAATGATCCGGGCGACGAAGAGATAGACGCCGCAATCACCAATATCTGCCGCTGCGGCATCTATCCCCGGCTGCGGGGCGCGATAAGGCGCGCTGGCCGGATCATGCGCGGCGAAGAGCAGGTCGAGGCTGCGCCCCCGCCCGGCGTCCAACCTGAAGACGCTGCCCGCGCCGTTCCGGCGCTTCGCCGCCCCTGACCCTCGCTCAGCCGAAACGATAGGCCGATATAGGCCAGCCGCGCACTGCGCTATGATGATCGGCGCGACCTGCATCGTCGCCGCCCGCGCCCAGCGCCACCATCAATGGCAACAGATGTTCTTCGCGCGGATGAGCGAAGCGAGCCTGTGGCAGCGCCTCCCACGCGGCAACGCGATCCGCGCGGCGCTCCACATGACCATCGGTCACCGCGTCAGTCAGCGCTTCGTCCCACATGATCGAGGGCGTTCTCGCCTCGGAATCCCGCACGCGCATATTATGAAAGCTCATGCCCGATCCGATGATCACCACGCCTTCGTCGCGCAGAGGCGCGAGCGCGCGGCCCGCAGTAATATGTGCTGCCGGATCCAGCCCCGTGCGCAGCGACAGCTGGACGACCGGGATGTCGGCCTGCGGCCGCGCGACCTTCATCGGAATGAATATGCCGTGGTCCCAGCCCCGCTCGCTTTCCTCTGCGACAGCAAACCCGCCTTGGCGAAGCAGTTCGGTTGCCCGCGCGGCGACGGCGGGGGCCCCCGGCGCATCCCAGTGCAACGCGTAGGTATGGGGCGGAAAATTATAATAGTCGAACAGCAGCGTCGGCGCTTCACCGTTGTGAACGGTAAATAGCGGTTCTTCCCAATGGGCCGAAACGATCAGCATCGCGCGCGGAGGCTCAGGCAAGCTCTCGATCAGTTGGGCGAGATAGTCCTGCATCGGTTGCCACATCGGATCACCAGACGGCCGATCCGGATTGGCCGGGTCCGTGAAGAAGCAGGGACCGCCGCCGTGCGGGATGTAAAGGCTGGGCTGTTTCATGCGCCGAACATCAGGGGGCGGACGGCTTCATGCAAGAACATGTAATGAAACGGTCGGTTTCTGCCGCGCTAACGACCCTGCCCGGCGATCACGGGTGCGATGGCCTGGCCCAGGGTCGTACCCGAATAGGGCTTCTTGATCAGAGTGATGTCGCCAAACCGCTCAGGCAGGTCCAGCCCGTCGCCATAGCCCGTTGCGAAAAGGAAGCTGATGCCCCGCGCTGCCAGCAGGTCAGCGATCGGCAAACTCGTTTCAGTACCCAGATTGAAGTCGAGCACGGCAAAATCGATGCGCCCCAGGTCAATGGCCTCCCTCGCCCGGCTGACGCTGGCGACTGTGACCACCTCTGCCCCCAGGTCGCGTAGCGCATCCTCGCCATCCATGGCGATGATCATGTTGTCCTCGACCAGCAGGACGTTGCGTCCCTTCAGCAGTTCCGGGGCGGGTGCAGGCGCTGGCTTTGCCCGCTCCGCGCCGACAACATCAGGCAGAACGGACACGATGTGCGCGGACGGAATGCAGAAATGCGCTTCCACGCCCGCCAGGCGATAGGCGATTTCAGCCCTGCCATCCAGATCATAGGGTATCGACCGTTCGATCACGGTCGATCCAAAGCCCCGGCGGCTGGGAGCAACGACAGCGGGGCCTCCACTTTCCAGCCAGTGCAGCAACAGGCTGCCGTCGGCATCGACATGCCAGTCGATCGCGACCGTTCCGCCGTCGGACAAGGCCCCATATTTCGCCGCATTGGTCAGCAGTTCGTGGATGACCAAGGCCAGGACGGTAAAGGCCGACGGGGTCAACAGAACATTGGGGCCAGTCTGCTTCACCCGATCGCGCCGTTCGCCCAGATAGGCCCCTGCCTCCACTTCGATCAGATCCTGCAACCGGGCCGGAGCCCAGCGATCAGCGGTAATTTGGTCATGGGCGCGCGCCAGCGCCTGGATCCGGCTTTCCAGCGTCGCGATGAATTCCTCCACGGACCGTGCGCTGTCCTTCGTTTGTGACAACAGGCCCCGGATCAGCGACAATATGTTGCGGACCCGGTGATTGAGTTCGGCGATCAGCAATTCCTGCTTTTCGTGCGCTCTCTGCCGCTCCTCATTGGCCGAATCCGACAGGCGCAGGACGACTTCGAGCAAAGCGGTGCGCAGGGCTTCCGCCACTCGCAGTTCTGCCGCGCTGAAGGGCAGCGCCGTACCCTTCACCAGTTCCGACCATTCCTCGAAGCTCTTGCGCGGTGTCAGACGGGGACCGTTAGGGCCATATTCAATGTGTTTTTCCTGATTACCCGCCCAGCGCACCGAACGCATCTGCTCCGCGCGGAACAGGACGACATAATCGCGCGGACGACGGGACAGAGGAATCGCAAGCAGCCCGGCTGCCCGATCCGCATAAGCGGCGGCCTCCGGCATCAACCGAACAAGGCTGTCCGTGGTATAGACCTGACTTGCGGCAGCGCGATTAAGTACCCCGATGATCGCCACAAAGGCGGATTTGTCAGGCGTAAGCCCCGCCAGTGTCATTTCGCCATCAATATAAACCCCGACCCCATCGGCGGGGATCGTGTCGAAGATGACATCGCCCAGCCAGCGGGCGTTGGAAAGAAGGTCGTGATCCTGCGCGACGGCGGACATCAGCCGGTCGGCGACCTGTCGCGCCTTTCCTTCATAATCCGCCGTCTGCGCCCGCTCGCGGCTTTCCAGCATCATGGAAAAGATCTGGCCGAACAGTTCCGCAGCACTGCGCTGGGCAAAACTCGGCAGCCGTGGCCCATAATGATGGCAGGCGAACAGCCCCCACAGCCGCCCATCGACGATGATCGAGATTGAGAGCGAGGCCCCCACGCCCATATTGCCCAGATATTCGATATGAATGGGCGACACCGCACGCAGCAGGCACAGCGACATGTCGAGCGCCACGCCGGCGGGATCAAGAACGGGGACGACAGGCACCGGCTTCGCCTGCACATCCGCGATGATGCGGAATATGTTACGCAGATACAGCGCGCGAGCCTGAACCGGAATGTCGGACGCGGGATAATGAAGGCCGAAAAAGCTGTCGATGCCGGGGCGCAACGCCTCCGCCACGACTTCGCCGTCGCCGCCTTCCGCGAACTGATAGACCATCACCCGGTCAAAGCCGGTCAGCGCCCTCACCTGCCGCGCGCCATCGCGCAGAAAAGCCGCCATGCTGTCCGTCTGCGCCAGCCGCGCGACCATGGATCGAACCATGCTGGTCGCCTCCATCTCATCCGCGCAGGCCGGTTCCGCCTCGATCACCACCAGCGACCCGGAAAAGTGAACCGCAACGTCGAACGGCGGCAGTCCTTCGATCAGGCTCAGCGAAAATATACGCTCAACCGCATCGGGACCGCGCAGCAACGTGATGCGATTGCGCAGCGAGTGAATCGCTTCCCCGCGAAACAGGTCGCTGATCGGCCGGCCAAGCATATCGGCCGGCGTCAGACCAATAAACTCTCCGCTATTGGCGGAAACGCGCGACACCAGCCAATCGGCGGTCAGCGCTACCAGAAATCCATAGGGCTGGATCGTGCCCGGAACATGGATCGGCTCCCGGTCGCAATTGCTGATATCGACGGCGAAGGCGGTCAAATCCGGATCGTGGCCGTCAGCCATGCGTGCCGACCTGTTCTGCGGCGGCCCCGGCCGCGAACAAGGCGAAGGCTGCTTCCGCGCCCCGAATCGCGTCATCTATCCACGCATCACCGCCGCCGTCCGCGGCCCGATCAAGCGCGTCCTGAAAGGCTATCCATCCACCCTTGCCGTGCACCGAGGATAGATAGGCGCGCGGCAGGCCCGGTGGCACGCGGCGCTCAAGCATCGCTCCCCCAAGCCGCGAGCCTTCCAGCGCGTAGAGCGCGCCCCAGCGAAAGGCTTCGCCGCCCTGCCCCTCCACCGGCAATGGATCTGGTAAACGCTCGCCCAGCGCGACCAGGTCCTCCATCAGAAGCGGCAAACGTGGGGCATTGGGCATGGCCATTTGCTCCAGAGGCATGAGAGCGCGCGCGTGCGCTTTCAGGAAAGCGCCATATCCAGCCGGAGAGTCGAAGGAAAATATCGAAAACAAATCATCGACGCGTTGATGGTTCGCCATAGTCGCGTCGCGAAGGGCCTGTCGGACGCGGCCAGCGTTGGACGTTCTTTTCACTGGTCGTTCCTAAAAGCTATGAAATCTATGTGCACTGATCTGGATCAGCTTTTCTTCAGGCAGGCAGCGGTTGGTCGATTTTCTGCCTGTAATGATCGGGCCCAGACCAGCAAGAAGGCCAACCTTACCGCAACGATTCTTTCGGGTAGCTGACAGAAGAGTTCAGCATCGCGACATCGCCATGGTCATAAAGCAGCAATATGCGGGGTATGATACCCCTTATGAAAGCGAAGATGATGCTGAAGAATTTGATGTTGGCAGGACTTATGTCCGCAACGGTTTTGGGCGGCATTGCTCCGGCTTACGCTCAAGGTCGGGAAGATGGATGGCGCGGTCGTAGCGAAGAGCGGGCGGGTCGCCCTGACGGCAACGCGCGCCGGGGCGGCGATCAACGCGGTCCGCGCGGCGACAGTGGCGCACGCGATCAGGCGCAGCGCTGGCAGCAGCAGCGCCAGGCCGACCGCAGACCGGCGCAGCCGCAAGCTGAACGTCGGCAGCAGCAACCTGACCGGCAATGGAACCGCGCTGAAGGCCGTGTCGCTGTGTCACGCGATGCATTGCGCGGCGATGCGAGAGTCCGGGATCGGGCTGACAACGACCGCTACCAATCGCGGGATGATCGCCGGTCCGGCAACCGTCAGGACTGGCGCGACAATCGCCAGGCGCAGCGCCCGGAATGGCGGGACAACCGCCGCGACAACCGGGTGAGCAGCGGTGGCCACTGGCGCGGCAGCCTGGCGGATACGCGCCGCTTCGATGATCGGACGCGCTGGCACGGCCAGCGGCGCTGGGACAATGACTGGCGGCAGGATCGCCGATATGATTGGCGGAGCTACCGCTCGCGCTATGGCGACCGCTATCGGGCTGGCCGCTATTATGCGCCACGCGGATGGAGCTATGGCTATACCCGCTTTTCGACCGGGATCTTCCTCAACGGCCTGCTGTTCTCCAACAGCTACTGGATCGATGATCCTTACTCCTATCGCCTGCCCCCTGCCTATGGGACGCTGAGATGGGTCCGCTACTATGACGATGCCTTGCTGGTCGATATCCGCGATGGCTATGTCGTCGACGTGATCCACGACTTCTTCTGGTAAGGTGGATGAACGATCCTGAAGGATCGCTTGGGCCCGAAGCCATGTGCTTCGGGCTTATTTTCATTTGCGGGACGCAAACGGCCGGGGCAGGAAGCGGGCATGACGGATGTGATCGATGATGGCGGCATCGCTTCAAGCGTGCGGGCGCAAATCGGCGAGGCGGTGCGGGCGAAGCTGGACCGCAATCCGCTGGTCAGCCGGATCGACGCCCCCGGCCTGGAAATCTTTGGCCGCCACAATTTCCTAAGCGCTGACGAGTGTGCTGCGCTGCGCGAAATGATCGATGCCGACGCCCAGCCTTCCACATTGTTTTCCGGCAGCGCCAACGCGGATTACCGCACCAGCCACAGCTGCAATCTGAACAGGTGGGATCCGCTCGTCGCCGATATCAGCGATCGCATTTGCGCGCTGACCGGACTGCCGCCGGTAAATGGGGAAACGCTGCAGGGGCAGCGCTACACCCCCGGTCAGGAATATAAAGCGCATTGCGACTATTTCCCGGTCACCACCAGCTACTGGCCCGCGATGATGAAGACCGGGGGCCAGCGTAGCTGGACCGCCATGATCTATCTGTCGCACGTCGAATCCGGGGGAGAGACGCACTTCCCGCATTGCGAATTCATGGTGCCGCCCGTCGAAGGCATGATCCTCGTCTGGAACAATATGAAGGCGGATGGTGCGCCCAATCCATTGAGCATTCACGCCGCCCGCCCTGTTGAAAAGGGCACGAAATATGTCGTGACCAAATGGTTTCGGGAACGGCCCTGGACCTCATGACCAGCGGCGTCCCGCGTTCAGACCGTGGATACAATTCGCGACATAAATGACTGATTCCTGACAGTCCCGTTCTCGGCCCGTTCAGCGGCGCGGCGGCATAAGCACATCTGTTGGCAGCGGAACCCGCTTACGGGAAACAGGTTTAATTCCCCCGCCGGTTCAGTCCGCCAAGCTGATGGGAGAATATATATGCGTAAGTTTATCATCCTCGGGCTTATCGCCGCAACTGCGATGCCGACCGCCGTCATGGCCCAGTCGCGCAGCGAGGTTCGTGACAGTGCGCGTGACCTGCGGCAGGAACAGCGCGACCTTCGCGATGCACGGCGCTACGGCGACCGTCGCGATGTGCGTGAACAGCGGCGCGACGTCCGCGACGCCAGACAGGAATTGCGCGAAGATTGGCGCGACTATCGCCGCTCCCACCGTGACGTTTATCGCGGCGGCAACTGGCGGGCCCCGTTCCGCTACAATCGCTGGGAAGTCGGCGCCCAGCTACGCCCGACCTTCTACAGCTCGCGCTACTATATCGCTGACCCATACCGTTACCGCCTGCCCCGTCCGGGCAATCGGAACCTCCGCTGGGTAAGGCACTATAATGACGTGCTGCTAGTGAATGTTCGCAGCGGCAGGGTCATGCAGGTCCATCGCGGCTTCTTCTGGTAACGCCAGCATAATTTGAATAGCGGCGGCTCTGGGCACCAGCCCGGAGCCGCTGCGCTTATTGCGGCATTTCCATATATAGAGTGCGCTTGAACCTCGCTCAGCAGGCAAAGAGTTGATTTCAGGGAGCCCCTTGGCCGCGCCGCTCGTCTCCGAGCAGGCGCGGCCGATGACGCGCTCAAGGCGCGCCATCAGTCCGAAAGGGGGTGGACCGAAACCAGAACGCTTGGGCGCCCCGAATGTTCCCGTTCAGCCTAGTGATTCGGCGATCAGGCGGCGGCTGTTTTCGATACCATAAAGTGCGATGAAACTGCCCATGCGCGGGCCTTGATCCGCGCCAAGCAGCGTCTGGTACAGCGCCTTGAACCAGTCGCGAAGTTCGGCAAAGCCATAGGCCTCGTCCTTGCCCAGGGCATAGATGATGTTCTGGATATCCTCGGCGCTTGCATCCGCTGGCAGCGCCGCCAGTTCTTCATCCAGTTTGCGCAGGGCAGCTGCCTCATTGGCTTCCGGCGCCCGGCGCTTGAGCGTGGGCGCCACAAAATCGCGGTGATAGGCAAGCGCGTGGCCGATCAGCGCATCCAGCTCCGGATAGGTTTCGGCGCTGGCGTCCTGCACATAGTTCCGCAGATAGCCCCAGACCTGATCACGGCTGGCATCGCCCATCACCCCGACCAGATTCAGCAGCAGGCCGAACGTGACCGGCAACTTGCCATCGGGCAGCTTTCCGTCATGGATGTGATGGACGGGGTTGCCAAGCTGCTGCTCGATCGCCTGATTGGGATAGTTGCCCCGGAACTGCCAATATTCGTCCACCGCTCGGGGGATGACGCCCATGTGCAACTGCTTGGCCTTCTTCGGCTCGCGGTAGGCATAGAAAGCCAGGCTTTCCTGCGGCCCATAGGTCAGCCATTGTTCAAGGCTCAGGCCATTGCCCTTGGACTTGGAGATTTTCTCCCCCTTTTCGTCCAGGAACATTTCATAGTTGAAGCCTTCGGGCGGACGGGCCCCCAGCGCGCGGCATATCTTCGACGACTGGGTGACGGAATCGATAAGATCCTTGCCCGCCATCTCATAATCAACGCCTAGCGCGACCCAGCGCATCGCCCAGTCGACCTTCCACTGCAGCTTGGCTCCGCCCGAAAGGATCGACTGTTCGATCACCTCGCCCTCATCCTCGAAACGGACGAGACCGCTGTCGGCGTCGAGCACCTCTACCGGCACCTGCAACACGACGCCGCTCCTGGGGCTGATCGGCAGGACCGGCGAATAGGTCGCCTGCCGCTCCTTGCGCAGCGTTGGCAGCATGATGTCCATGATGTCCTGATAATGGCGCAGCACATTCTTCAGCGCATCGTCGAACGCGCCCGACTTGTAGCGCTCGGTGGCCGAAACGAACTCATAGTCGAAGCCGAACCGATCGAGAAAGTCGCGCAGCATCGCGTTATTATGATGCGCGAAACTCTCGAACTTCTCGAACGGGTCGGGCACCTGCGTCAGCGGCTTGCCCAGATGCTCGGTCAGCATCGCCTGGTTCGGAACATTGTCGGGCACCTTGCGCAGCCCGTCCATGTCGTCACTGAACGCAATCAGCCGAGTCGGTATGTCCGACAGCGCGTGATAGGCGTTGCGGACCATCGTGGTGCGCAGCACTTCGTTGAAGGTGCCAATGTGCGGCAGGCCCGAAGGACCATAACCGGTCTCGAACAGGATATGGCCTTTGCCGGGTGCGCCATTCTGATAACGCTTCAGCAGCTTGCGCGCTTCTTCATAGGGCCAGGCCTTGGACGCCTGCGCGGCGGTGCGGAGAATATCGGACACGGTCATGATGCAAGCCCCTAACTCCGCATGGGACGAAATGGAACGCCTTTCCGCGCCCGGTTGGCTTTGGTGGATTGGGTCACCGCATACGCTGAACCCATCCTTTTTCCAGTTTCTCTTTTGTTCCAGCTCGCCTAAGCCGGGCAGGTGATTGAACCTGCCGCCCTGCCTGCCCTTCACGCCAGTCACGGCGGCATCTGGCTGCGCGAAGGCGGCACGACGCAGGCGGTGGCCAAGGGCACCGCTATCGCGCGCGCGGCGGAAACACCGACCCTGCTGCTCAACGCGCCGCTCACCGGTCAGCGGCTGGGATATCCCGAACTCAATGGCCTCGACCTGCTGGAGCTATGGGCCTTCATCCACCCGGCACGTTTCCTTGTGCCGACGCCCAAGGGGCTGGCCGAAGCGCTGGGGCTGGAGCGTCCCGCAGCCGAAGCGGACATACCCCAACTGCTGCAAAGCGCGACGGCTGCGCTGCTCGACACGCTCGGCTCCCCCAACTGGCTGGAGCGGGAGGGTGGCTGGACATCTGCCCAATCGCTGCACCGGCTGCGGTGGCCATGGGCGCCGCTTGTCGCCCCGCGCATCGCCCGGCCCGCAGAAGCGGAGCGGTGGCTCTTCTCCCGCCTGCCCGAATGGGAGGAAGCTCAACCCAGACCAGCCCCGCGCACGGTTTCCCTTAACGAACAAGACGTGTTGGCGCGGCTTGCGCACCTGACCGGCAGCGGCGCGGAAAGCCGCCCCGGCCAGCGCGCCTATGCTGCCGCAGCGGTGGAGAGCTTCCGCCCCCGCAAGCATCGCGACCAACCCAATATGCTGCTCGCCGAAGCGGGCACGGGCATTGGCAAGACGCTGGGCTATCTCGCGCCCGCATCCCTTTGGGCGTCAGAGGCGCAGGGCACCGTCTGGATATCGACCTATACCAAGGCGCTGCAGCGGCAACTCGATCGCGAATCCCTTCGCCTCTTTCCCGATCCGGGGATTGCGGCGCGGCGAGTGGTGGTGCGCAAGGGGCGCGAAAATTATCTCTGCCTGCTAAACCTGGAGGATGCGTTGCAAGGCGGCTTTGCCGGGCGAGCCGCGATCCTGGCCCAACTGGTCGCGCGCTGGGCGGCGTTCAGCAAGGACGGCGACATGATCGGCGGCGACCTGCCGGGCTGGCTGCCGACGCTGTTCCGGCGCAACGGATCGACCGCGCTCACTGACCGACGGGGCGAGTGCATCTATGCGGGTTGCCCCCACTACCGCAAATGCTTCATCGAACGATCCGCCCGCGCCTCGGCCGATGCGGACATCGTCATCGCCAATCATGCGCTGGTGATGATCAACGCCGCGCGCGGGCGGGAAACGGGCCAGCGGCCGCAACGCCTCATCTTTGACGAGGGCCATCATCTCTTCGATGCAGCCGATTCGACCTTTTCGGTCGCCCTGTCGGGGCATGAGGCGATCGAACTGCGGCGCTGGGTGATGGGCCCGGAAGGCAATTCGCGCGGTCGTCGCCGGGGCCTTGCCGCCCGACTGTCCGACCTCGCCAGCTATGACGAGGAAGGCGGCGAGGCGATCCGGGCCGCCGCCGACGCCGCGCGCGCTTTGCCGGCCGATGAATGGCTCAAGCGCATTGTCGCGGGCGAACCATTCGGCCCGCTTGAAGAGTTGCTCGCAGCCGTACGAGGCACCGTCTATGCCCGCGCCGCCGACATGGGTGAGGCGGATGCGGGGTACGGGCTGGAAACAGAACTGGCCGAACCGGACGGCCCGCTGGTCGAAGCAGCGCAGGAGGCCGCGCTGGCGCTCGACGGTCTGTTGCGTCCGCTCACCCGCCTCGCCAAGCGGCTGGAAGCGGTGATCGAGGATGCACCCGACTGGCTGGACGGCGCAGCCCGCGCCCGGATCGAAGGCGCGATTGCCTCGCTCGGCTGGCGCCGCGACCTGCTCGCCGCCTGGCTGGCGCTGCTCGCGCGGATCGGCGGCCCTGCGGACGCCGACTTCGTCGATTGGATGACCGTTGACCGGATCGAAGGGCGAGAATTCGATATCGGCATTCATCGCCACTGGCTCGATCCCAGCCGTCCGCTCGCCGAAACGGTGCTGAAACCGGCGCAGGGCGTGCTGATCACATCCGCAACGCTGAAAGGCGGCGGCGATTGGGACAATGCCGAAAGCCGCAGCGGGGCGAGTCACCTGCCCCATGGTGCGGAGCAGTTTGAGGCGTACAGCCCGTTCGACTATGCCGATCGCGCCGAAGTTCTGATCGTGACCGACATCAAGCGAGGCGACATAGCCGCGCTGTCTGGCGCCTATGGACGACTGATCGAGGCAGCGGGCGGCGGTACGCTCGGCCTGTTCACCGCCATCCGGCGTTTGCGCGCCGTCCACGCCCGAATCGCCGATCGCCTGGCGCGTGCAGGGCTGCCGCTTTACGCGCAGCATGTCGACCCGATGGACACCGGCACGCTGATCGACATTTTCCGCGACGATCCGCGCGCATCGCTGCTCGGCACCGACGCTCTGCGCGACGGCGTCGATGTGCCGGGCCATTCGCTGCGGCTGGTGGTGATGGAGGGCGTGCCCTGGTCCAAACCGACGGTGCTGCACGCTGCCCGCCGCCTGGCCGGAGGGGGCGCTGCCTATGACGACCGGCTGATCCGCGCCCGGCTCGCTCAGGCATTCGGCCGCCTTATCCGCCGCGCCGAGGATCGCGGCAGCTTCGTCATCCTGTCGGCCGCAATGCCCAGCCGCTTGCTGAGCGCCTTTCCCGCAGGCACACCAATCCGCCGCATGACGCTGGACGAAGCAATCATCGCGGTCAGCGCCCATTCCCGTGCTGGTCTTGGCGACGGCATGGCGCTAGGGCATCAGGGAGTCGAATCCGGCACCCACGACCTGGAGCGAAAATGAAGCGGTTGACCCTGTTGCGCCACGCCAAGTCCGATTGGGATGATCCGGTCGAGCGCGACTTCGACCGTCCGCTTAACCGGCGAGGGGAAAAGGCCGCGCTGCTGGTCGGTCAGTTCGCCCGCAACCGCAAGATGCAGTTTGACCGGCTGGTCGCCTCTCCCGCCACGCGGGTCGTGCAGACGCTCGACACCTTTCTGGAGGGCTATGGCGATCCGTTGGAGCCCCATTGGGACCGGCGCATCTATCTGGCATCCGTTGCGACCCTGATGGACGTCATCCGCGATCTGCCCGACACGGCGGACAACGTCATCATGGCAGGGCATAATCCGGGCCTTGAAGAATTGATCCTGGAACTGGTGCCTGATGACGGCGCCAGCCCTTTGCGCGAGGATGTGGAGGTCAAATTCCCGACCGCCAGCCTCGCCGTGATGGATCTGGCCATCGATCATTGGGCGGACGTCCGGCAGGATACCGCAACCTTGGTCAGCTTTACGCGTCCGCGCGACCTTGATCCGGCATTGGGTCCGGGTTCCCGCTGAAGGGCGACGCCATGACGCCCATCCATTGGCGCCAGGCTGTTCCGTCAGACGCCCCGGCGCTTTCGCACCTGGGCTGCGCGACTTTTCTCGCAAGCTTCGCCCATGACCATCCGGGGCCTGCCCTGATCGCCCACATCCAGGTGGCGCATGCGGAAAGCTATTATCGGGCTGCGCTTCATGATCCGGCGCAGCAACTGTTGATTGGCGAAACGCCGCTGGGCGCGCCGGTGGGCTATGCGATGCTGACGCCCCCGGACCTTCCCATTTTCACCGACGAACGCGACGATGTCGAGATCAAGCGGATCTATCTGCTCGGGCCATGGCAGGGCGGCGGCCGGGGCGACGAGTTGATGGAATTGCTTGTCGATCATGCTCGCCATCGCGGGGCGAAGCGGATGCTGCTCGCCGTCTATCCGCAAAATGACCGCGCGCGCCGATTCTATGCGCGGCATGGATTTCAGGAAATCGGCGAAACCACATTCATGGTTGGCGATGTTCCGTTCCGTGATCTTATATATGCGCGGACGCTCTGATCTTCATTCACCGATCGCGCGGGCAAGTGTCGCCCGAATGGTCTGCAAACGATGGAGCAACTCCCCGGACCCGTCTGTCGCTGCGGGGGACGGTTGGACGGGAACGCTAAGGCCAGGCTTTGCATCAGCCGCTCCCCCATCCTCCGCCAGCGCCTTTTGCGCACCGCGTACAGTAAAGCCTTCCACATTCAGCAGATGGTTGATCCGCCGCACCAACGCCACATCTGCGGGGCGATAATAGCGGCGGTTGCCCGAACGTTGCAGCGGACGCAACTGCGGAAAACGCGTTTCCCAATAGCGCAGAATATGCTGCGGAAGCCCAAGCTCTCCCGACAGTTCGCTTATCGTCAGGAATGCACCCTCTTCCTTTGCCATGGGCGCAATGTTGCACTCATCGGAGCGCAAAGGTCAACCATTGGAAAGGATGGTCGAAGGCGACGCGATCACTTCAGGAAGCGGCGGCGACGCGGTCCCGCATGGTCTGGCTGGCGCGAAAGGTCAGCACGCGGCGCGGTTCGATCGGCACTTCTACCCCGGTCTTGGGATTGCGGCCCATGCGTTGTGTCTTGTCGCGCAGCACGAAGGTACCGAAGCTCGAAATCTTCACATTTTCCCCGCGTTCCAGAGCGGACGTCATATGCTCCAGAATGGATTCGATCAGGGCAGCCGCCTCGGACCGTGAGAGGCCAATATGACGATTTACGCTTTCCGCGAGATCCGCACGCGTCAGGGTAGCATGACCAGTCATCGAACGTCCCCACCTTCATCCGCCGGGTTGATGCGGATGACAGTGGTAAATTCTGCGATAACCCGAGTGATTCTGCAAGATGACTCGCAAAACTATTCGAAGAATTATGCGCAAATGAAAGGGTTTAGACCCGCAGAACGCAAGCGCCCCAGGTAAAGCCCCCGCCCATCGCCTCCAGCACCAGCAGATCACCAGCCTGAACCCGGCCGTCGCGAATGGCTACGTCAAGCGCCAACGGCACCGAAGCGGCGGAAGTATTGGCGTGACGATCGACCGTCATGACCACGCGATCGGGCGAAAGCTTCAGCTTGCGGGCCGTCGCGTCCAGGATACGTGCGTTGGCCTGGTGCGGGATCAACCAGTCGATATCGGCCGTGCTAAGGTCGGCCATTGCCATGACTTCGGTCAGGACTCCGGCAAGGTTCACGACCGCATGACGGAACACTTCCTGTCCCTTCATGCGCAGTTTGCCGACGGTCTGGGTCGTGGAGGGGCCGCCATCGACATAAAGCAGCTGGTTATGCCGTCCATCAGCGTGCAGCTTGGCTGCCAATATGCCTCGCGCGCCGTCCGCACTTTCCTCACCGCCCAGCACGATCGCCCCGGCGCCGTCGCCGAACAAAACGCAGGTCGTGCGATCTTCCCAATCAAGAATGCGGCTGAACGTCTCCGACCCGATCACCAGCGCGCGATTTGCAGCACCCGAACGGATCATACTGTCCGCGACCGTGACCGCGTAGAGGAAGCCGGAGCAGACGGCCGCGACGTCGAACGCGACACAATCGTCGATGCCCAGCGCCGCCTGAACCAGCGTGGCGCTGGCGGGAAAGGTCTGGTCGGGCGTAGCGGTCGCCAGGATGATGAGGTCGATGTCCTGCCCGGTCAGGCCAGCGGCATCCAGCGCAGCCCTGGCCGCATCGGTCGCCAGGCTAGCGGTTGTTTCCCCCTCGCCAGCGATGTGCCGGTTGCGGATGCCAGTACGCTCGACGATCCACTCGTCGCTGGTATCGACGGTCTGCGCCAGTTCAGCATTGCTGACCGCACGGGCCGGAAGCGCAGAGCCCGTGCCCAGAAGAATCGACCTGCGGATCACTTGGCGGCAAGCTCCTGTTTGGACGCGACGGCTGACAGCGCACGTACGCCCGCCATGTCGGCAGCGATGCGCCGGGTGATATCCTCTTCCAGCAGCCGCGCGGCGACATGCACGGCATTGGCCACGCCCTTGTCATTCGCACTGCCATGGCTCTTAACCACCACACCGTTCAAGCCCAGAAATACTGCGCCATTATGGTTGTTGGGGTCCAGATGATGCTTCAGCAAGTGCATCGCGGGCTTGGAAATGAGGAAGCCGATCTTCGACCGGATGGAACTGGTAAAGGCGGTGCGCAGCAGGTCAGTCACGAAGCGCGCCGTACCTTCCGCGGTCTTGAGCGCGACATTGCCGGAAAAACCGTCACTGACGATAACGTCGGCCTCGCCCCGGCCGATCTTGTCGCCTTCGGTGAAACCATCAAAGGAAAGCGGCAGGTTGGTCGCGGCACGCAGCATCGCGGCGGCGTCGCGGATTTCCTCCGTGCCCTTCATGTCTTCGGTGCCGATGTTCATCAGCCGTACGCGAGGGCGTTCCAGATCGAACGCGATCCGGGCATAGGCAGCGCCCATCACCGCGAACTGCACCAGATTGCGGGCGTCGCATTCCGTGTTCGCGCCAAGATCCAGCATGACCACGTCATTAGCGCCAAGCGTCGGCAGCAGCGCAGCCAGCGCCGGGCGATCAACACCAGGCATGGTGCGCAGCGCAACCTTGGCCATCGCCATCAACGCACCGGTATTACCGGAGGAAACGGCAGCACCCGCCTCGCCCGCCTTCACCGCCGCGATAGCCATGCTCATGGAGCTGGCCTTCTTGCGGATGGCGGCGCTCGGCTTGTCCCCGGCGGCCACGACATCGCTGGCGTGCACCACTTCGGACGCAGCGCGCAGATTGGGGTGATGGTCGAGCGCGGCTTTGATCCGCGTCTCGTCTCCAAAAAGGGTGAAGCGCAGCCCTTCATGACGGTGACGGGCGAGCGCCACGCCCGCCATCATCACGCGCACGCCTTCATCCCCGCCCATCGCGTCGATTGCGATTCGCGGCTGGCTGGACACTTCAGGACACCTTTACAGGAGAGAGTGTGTCGTCAGGCCCCGACGGCAACGACTTCGCGGCCATTATAGTGGCCGCAAGCGTCGCACAGATTGTGCGGGCGCTTCAGTTCACCGCAGTTGGAACATTCCTGGAATGCTTCGACGCGCAGTGCATCGTGGCTGCGGCGCATACCGCGGCGGGACGGGGAAGTTTTCCTCTTGGGGACAGCCATGTCGGCACCTTATTCCATAAATTAGATCTGGTTAAGCGACTGGCCAGTATCCGATGGGTGCCGACGCCACAGGCGCCGCAGACCCATGCGGCCCGGGTGATCGCGAAGCCCTGCGCCTATAGCCTTTTTTGACGGACGCGCAAGTCCTTCCTTGCCCCGCAATGGCGTCCGCTTATTGTGCCGGTCAAGAAAAGGATTGGGGGGAGACATCCATGTTGTTGCCGATCACGCTGACCCTGGCTGCCGCTTGCGCGCTGCTTAACTTGTGGCTCGCCTTCCGCTGCGCCCGGATTCGGGTGGGCAGCAAGACATTGCACGGCGATGGCGGCAATCCGCTGCTGGCGCGGCGGATAAGGGCGCATGCGAACTTCACCGAATATACGCCGATCGTCCTCATCCTCTTCGCACTGGTCGAACTGGCGATCGGTTCCCCGCTCTGGCTGTGGATAGGCGCGCTCGTCTATGTCGTTGCCCGCGCGGCGCATGGGATTGGCATGGATGCTGACCGCCCCACCGTCTGGCGTGCAGGCGGCGCGCTGCTCAGCTGGGCAGTCACCGCTGCGCTGGCGGCGACAGCGCTCTATGTCGCCTATCACGCCACGCGCGCCGTTCCCGCGCCTCCCGCCATGGCCGCCCGCTAAAGGATCAGCCGAGCACCGCGTCGCCCACGAATGGGTTAGAGCGGCGCTCATGGGCGAAATTGCTCATCGGCCCATGTCCTGGCACGAAGGCCGTGTCACCGCCCAGCGGCCACAGCTTGCCGGTGATCGCGTCGATCAGCTGCTGGTGATTCCCCATGGGAAAGTCGGTCCGGCCGATAGACCCCTGGAACAGCACATCACCCACGATCGCGAGCTTGCTGGGAGCATGATGAAAGACGACATGGCCCGGCGTGTGGCCTGGGCAGTGATAGACGTCCAGTTCCAGGTCGCCCACATGAACCTTGTCGCCGTCCGTCAGCCAACGGTCCGGCTCGAACAGCTGGCCCTGGATGCCGTATTTGCGGCCATCCTCCTCCAGCTGGCTGATCCAGAATCGATCCGCCTCATGCGGCCCTTCGATCGGTACGCCCAGCTCCTTGGCCAGCACGCCCGCCTCGCCGCAATGGTCGATATGGCCGTGGGTCACCAGGATCTTTTCGATGGTGACGCCATGCTGTTCCGCCGCTGCCTTGAGCCGGGGCAGGTCGCCGCCCGGATCGACGAAGGCGCCCCGGTTGGTCGCGGTGCACCACAACAGCGTACAGTTCTGCTGCAACGGCGTAACGGGAATCAGCGCGGCTTTAAGAGGAGGCATGGTCATGCCGACGATGTGGCGAAGCGGCGCGCGCGGCGCAAGGGCCTAGCCCGCTTCCTCCATTGCAAGCGGTTCGGCCAGACTGATGCTGTCCAGCACCTTGGCCGTTTCGTCGCGCACCCTCAACATCACGCGGTGCAGCCTGCATTCCGATTCGGGCAAACAGTTGGTGCAGGTTTCATGCGCGAATCGGCTGGCGCACGGCGTCAGCGCCAGCGATCCGCGCGTCAGCCGGACGATGTCGCCATAGCTGATGTCGACCGGCGCCAGCGCCAGCCAATAGCCGCCATCGCGCCCGCGCTGCGTCGCGACCAATCCTTCGCGCGCCATTTCCGACAGGATGACCGTCAGGAACTTGGCCGGGATATTCTGCCGCGTCGCGATCTCGTTCAAGGGCACGGGGCCTTGGCGGTAGCGATCGGCAAGATGCTGAAGCGCGCGGATGGCGTAACGGGTCTTTTGCGAAAGCATGATCCCGTTATTCGCGCACCCGCCTCATTTGACAAGCCGCCGTCGCGGCGAATCAGGCCTTTGTCTTGGCCTTCGCCAGCGCCGTTTCATAGGTCGTTGCCTTGAAGCCCACGATCGCCTGGCCGCCCACGTCCAGGATCGGCCGCTTGATCATGGAGGGGTTGGCCGTCATCAGCAGGATGGCCTTTTCGGCGTCGATATGCGCCTTGTCGCCCGCATCCAGCGCCTTGAAGGTCGTGCCGGACCGGTTGAGGATGGTTTCCCAACCATGTTCCATCACCCAATCCTCCAGCTTCGCCTTGTCGACCCCCGACACCTTATAGTCGTGGAAGTTGTAGGCGACGCGCTCATTATCCAGGAAATTGCGCGCCTTCTTGATGGTGTCGCAATTTTTGATGCCGTACATGGTAATCATGGGGGTCAGCCTTTGAATGCGGTGACTTCGATCTCGATCTTCATCTCCGGCTTGATAAGGCCGGTGACGATGCAGCTGGCCGCCGGGCGTATGTCGCCGAACACCGGCGCGGTCGCCTTGCCCAGTTCGTCCCAATAGGCGGGGTCGGTGATATAATAGGTCACGCGCACCACATCGGCGAATGAAAAGCCCGCATCCTCCAGCGCCTTGCCAATGACCTTCAGCGCGTTCACGCCCTGATCGACGACGCTTTCCGGCATCGCCTTGGTTTCCGGATCCGTGCCCGTGGTGCCCGCGACGAAGCACCAGTCGCCCTGGACGACGGCGCGCGAATAGCCGACCTGCGCCTCGAAAGGCGAACCCGAGGAAATGAGTTTGCGGGACATGGACGTTCCTTGGAAGCAGTAGCGAAAAAAGGATCGGGCGGCTCTTGCCCCCTGCCGCTGCCGCTGTCCAGCGCCTTTTGCGGGGCATGGAACGGGTGCCCCGGTTGGTCGGTTGGGCAGGCAAGGAGATATACCATGAACCAGGACGACAAGGACCGTTTGCCCGACCAGATCGAGGAAAATGACGAGCAGCGCGACAGCGGAACGCAGGCGCAGGACGTCGCGGGCGATGCGCGCGTCCGCTCAACCGACCTGTCCGAGGACAGCGAACGCGGTGGACGCCCCAACCCGGCGCAGATCATTCCCGACGACACACCCGACCTGGTCGAGCGGATGGAGGAAATGAACCGGTCCGGTCGGATCGACAATGACGCCTTCGCTGGCGAGCCGCAGATGGACGATGAAGAAGAATATCTCGGTCGCACCGAGAACGAAGAATAGGGAAGCCGGCTTTTCCGGGCTTGAACGGCGGAAGATTATCGCGCCATCCTATTCTGGAGGCGACTTGCAGTAGGTGTAAATGAGACTGGCGCACCTCTGATCCGGGGCGCGCCAGCCTCTATACCATGGTTAGCGGCAGTTCAGGCTGCCCCGGTCGATCTCTCGGCCCAGCAGCGCGCCCGCGCCGCCACCGATCAGGATGCCAGCCGTGTTCGAATAGCCACGATCGAGTTGGCTACCGAGCAGCCCACCCAACGCCGCGCCGACGATCAGGCCAGTCGTGCCGTCCGAGCGGCGGCAATAATAGCGGTCGTCATAGCCGCGATAGATGCGGGTCGACCGGGTCACGCGGATCGGCTCATAGCCACCGCGATAATAGCGGTCGGGCCGGTAGCGCGAGCCATAGCGGCGATCCGGGCGGTTCCAGTCATAATTGTAAACAACCCTACCCGGACGACGCCAACCATCGCGACGGTCGTCCCTGCGATCCTCCCTGAAATCGCGACGCGCTTCCCGCACGTCCTTGCGATATTCGCGCCGGGATTCGCGGCGATCCTTGTCCCGTTCGCGCCGCGCTTCGCGCACATCCTTGCGATATTCGCGGGCGTCTTCCCGCCATTCACGGGACTGGGCAAACACCGGCGTCGCCGCCAAACCCGTCAGCGTCATCGCGCCAAGGGAAAAAGCGGCAATGGTCCGCTTCATCGAAAATGTCATGACTTGGCTCCTCTGCCATTATTATCAGGCTGTGAAGCTAAAACACCTCATGACGCATGGACGTTGCATGAACGGAACAAAACATGGCGTTCAGCGAGGGGACAGGCGGCGGCGAATGAGCTCCTAAGGCTTGAAGAGCGTGTAGGGCCGCCACGCCTGTCACTCAATGCTCGCAGAGGGTTTTTGGAGAGACAGCCAGACGTCCCTAAGCGTCCCTTTGCTTTGGCCAATATGCCTTGTGCGCTTGGCGCTCAAGCTGTCGCCTCACTTGACGGCTCAAAGGAGCTATTTCCGTTTCATATACTAAAGAACCAGAGGGACTTAACTCTGGCTGATTAGGCAACGGAATGTCAAAAAGCTGATCTGGCTTTTCTGATTGCTCTGCACCAACCGCCTGATCAATGAGCCGATTCAAGTCCACCGTCACGTTCAAATTAACACTTTTTATGAGCCAGATTATCAGCAGCACGATGACGAAATATGGCAAGCCTCGCCCGCGTATTTTTTCGGCCAGCTCCGGGCTGACCTCGGCTACTTCAGCGAGTAATTCCTCCGCGTCAGCGGCTTTTAACTTAGCTTTTTCTGCGATCAGCCTTAGCTGAGCCATCATCGCACGGGTAAGCGGAGGTCCATCCACGAGCTCAAGCTGATCATCGTGCAGGTTAAAGATGCCATCAGCTAGATTTGCCCAACCGCCGCAACGCGGACAATTAGTCCTGTTACCCTTCAAAGTGATGCCGCTAGCGCCACTGCCGCCTATAAAGTTTTCTGAATAGAATTGGAGACCGCAATGGCCACAGTGTGCAGGAACTTTCGCCATGCCGTCCCCAATACTCTAACTACTTAGACATACCTACTCCGCAGCAATCCCCGCCGCCTTGAACATATCCGGGTCCGCCACTTCATCCGCATTCGCCGCGTCGCCGCTTTTCAGCTTCTTGCGGCGGTCGAACGCGTCCCACACTTCGTTCCACTGGCCGCGCGTCGCGCCCTTTGAATATTCGGTCGCGCGGGTTTCGAAGAAGTTGGCGTGCTCCACGCCGTTCAGCAGCGGGGCGAGCCAGGGGAGCGGGTGGTCGTCGATCATGTAGATGGGTTTCAGGCCCAGCTGCCCCAACCGCCAATCGGCGATGTAGCGGACATATTTCTTGATGTCCTTGGGCGTCATGCCGGGCACCGGGCCCATTTCGAAAACGAGGTCGACGAACGCATCCTCGATCCGCACCGTTTTCTGGCACATGTCCATGATGTCGTCCTTGACCGCGGGGGTCAGGCAGCCGCGTTCGGCGCAGAAGGCGTGGAACAGCTTGATGATGCCTTCGCAGTGCAGCGTCTCGTCGCGGACCGACCAGGTGACGATCTGGCCCATGCCCTTCATCTTGTTGAAGCGCGGGAAGTTCATCAGCATCGCGAAGGACGCGAACAGCTGCAAGCCTTCGGTAAAGCCGCCGAACATGGCGAGCGTGCGGGCGATATCCTCATCGGTATCGACGCCGAACTGCTGCAGATAGTCATGCTTGTCGCGCATCTCCTTATACTGGAGGAAGGCGCTATATTCGCTTTCGGGCATGCCGATCGTGTCGAGCAGATGGCTGTAGGCGGCGATATGGACCGTTTCCATGTTGCTGAACGCGGTCAGCATCATCTTCACTTCGGTCGGCTTGAACACGCGGCCATATTTTTCGTGGTAGCAATCCTGCACTTCCACGTCCGCCTGGGTGAAGAAGCGGAAGATCTGGGTCAGCAGGTTGCGTTCATGGTCGGACAGCTTCTGCGCCCAATCGCGGCAATCCTCGCCCAACGGCACTTCCTCGGGCAACCAGTGGAGCTGCTGCTGGCGCTTCCAATATTCATAGGCCCAGGGATATTCGAAAGGCTTATAGACCTTGCTGGCTTGCAGAAGGGGCATGGGGTCGGCTCCGCGATTAATGGGTTAGCGCAACCTGTGCGGGTTCGGGGCGTTCAGACCCCGTCATTCCCGGCACAGGAGCAATATGATGGTTGATCTGAGCAGCATCAAGGAACATGCCGATATTATCGGCGCCGATGGCGTGCATGTGGGCACCGTCGATCATGTCCAGGGAGACCGTATCAAGCTGGTCAAGGCGGACAGCGGCGAAGGCAGTCATGCGGGACATCATCATTATATCAGCGAAGGATTGATCGCCGGGATTGACGAGGATGGCACCGTAAGGCTGTCGGCTACGGGCGCCAACGCTGTCCTTTTCGAAGAGGAAGAGGACGAACGCTGAATCGTTGACGGGCAATGGTTTGGACGCGGCAGGGTTAGCCGCCGCGTCCATCCCCCCCATTAGCTCATTGGCAGGCGAGGCATTCGTCATAGTCGGTGCTCCCGCCGGCCAGTTCGAACTTTGGCGCATCGATCGTATTGTCGGCTTCAACCCCGCCGGCAAAACCTGCGCGCTGCACCGATTTCGACCGCAGATAATAGAGCGACTTGATGCCCAGCTCCCACGCGCGGTAATGGAGCATCAGAAGATCCCATTTTTCCACATCGGCCGGGATGAACAGGTTCAGCGACTGCGCCTGGTCGATATAGGGCGTGCGGTCGGCGGCCAGTTCGAGCAGCCAGCGCTGGTCGATTTCGAAGCTGGTCTTGAACGTGTCCTTTTCTTCCTGGCTCAGGAAGTCGAGATGCTGGACGCTGCCGCCACGCTCCAGAATCGTGTTCCAGACGTTCGTCGAATCCTTCGATTTGTCGCGAAGGATCTTTTCCAGATAGGGGTTCTTCACCACGAAGCTGCCGGACAGCGTCTTGTGGGTGTAGATGTTCGCCGGGATCGGTTCGATACAGGCCGACGTGCCACCGCAGATGATGCTGATCGACGCGGTCGGCGCGATCGCCATCTTGCAGGAAAAGCGTTCCATTACGCCCATGTCGGCGGCGTCGGGGCATGGACCCCGCTCGACCGCGAGCTGCATGGAGGCTTCGTTCACCTTCTCGTTGATATGCTTGAAGATGCGCAGGTTCCAGCTCTTGGCCATCGCCCCTTCGAAAGGAAGGCCCCGGGCCTGGAGGAAGGAGTGGAACCCCATAACCCCCAGGCCCACTGACCGTTCGCGCTCAGCACTATATTTGGCCCGCGCCATTTCGTCCGGCGCTCGGTCGATATAGTCCTGCAGCACGTTGTCGAGGAAGCGCATGACGTCCTCCACGAAAACGGCGTCCTTGTTCCATTCGTCCCAGGTTTCCAGATTCAGGGACGAAAGGCAGCAGACCGCCGTCCGGTCCTTGCCGAGATGGTCGCGACCCGTCGGCAAAGTGATTTCTGAACAGAGATTGGATGTCGATACCTTGAGGCCCAGGTCACGATGATGCTTGGGCATCGTGTTGTTCACGGTATCGGAGAAAACGATATAGGGTTCGCCGGTCGCCAGGCGGGTTTCCACCAGCTTCTGGAACAGACTGCGCGCATCCACCTTGCCCCGGACCGAACCGTCCTTGGGCGATTTCAGCTGAAATTCGTCGCCATTATGCACCGCCCTCATGAACTCGTCGGTCAGCAGCACGCCATGGTGCAGGTTCAGCGCCTTGCGGTTGAAATCGCCGCTGGGCTTGCGGATTTCCAGGAACTCCTCGATCTCCGGGTGGGAGATGTCGAGATAGCAGGCGGCCGATCCCCGGCGCAGCGAGCCCTGGCTGATCGCCAGCGTCAGGCTGTCCATCACGCGGACGAAGGGAATGATGCCGCTGGTCTTGCCATTCAGGCCGACCGGCTCGCCGATCCCGCGCACGCTGCCCCAATAGGTGCCGATGCCGCCGCCGCGCGAGGCGAGCCAGACATTCTCGTTCCAGGTGTTGACGATGCCTTCCAGGCTGTCGTCAACGCTGTTCAGATAGCAGCTGATCGGCAGGCCGCGCCCCGTACCGCCGTTCGACAGCACGGGCGTCGCAGGCATGAACCAGAGGCGCGAGATATAGTCATAGACGCGCTGGGCATGGCCCTGGTCGTCGGCATAGGCCGCCGCCACGCGGGCGAACAGGTCCTGGTAATTCTCACCGGGCAGCAGATAGCGGTCCTTGAGCGTATCCTTGCCGAATTCGGTCAGCAGCGCGTCGCGGCTCTCGTCCGTGACGACGTCGAACCGGCGCGCCTGGATGGAGGAAGAGGAACGCGGCGCCTCCTTGGCGGGCGCAGCCTTCTTCTTTTCCGCCACCGTTTCAATCACTTCGTCGATCACCGTCGCCACGTCGCTTGCACCTGTCTGTTCGCTGTCACGAAAATCCATTCGAGCCCCCGAATGTTCCTGTTTCGTTCGATTCGGTCAAGCCTCATGATTAAGACTGCCCGGATCGGCAGCGGGCTGCACAACAGCGGATCGCATGAGGTAAAAACGCCTCTCGTCCGGAAATGGTCCGGCCGGTGCAATCACAATCTGTTGGGTAACCCCCGTTAACCCGATACAAGGGATAGTGCCACAGCCCCAAATGCTTGCAAGGGGGTAAATGACGATATGGTGACTCAGATGGGCGCGCCCCTGACTCGCTTCATCGGCAATCCGCCACACTGCATCGCAGCGACGCGCGGACTTCTCTGGCTCCCGTAAAAGGCAAGGGGGACAATATGCGAACGAAAATAAATTTCCCTTGCCACGCAAATGCGTATGAACAGGTCAACGGCCATGTCCCTTCCCACTAAAGATAGGGGGTCGGGGTACGATTATCCACAAGCTGCTGTGGATGAATATGTGGGTAAGTCCGGCTATCCTTGCCGCAAACGTCCGGTGACTCACATCCCAAGAGGAGAAGGCATGCCATGATTCTCTATTACCATCCGCTGTCTTCCTATTGCTGGAAGGCGCTGATCGCCTTGTATGAGAATGATGTGCCCTTCGATCGCGCGATGATGGAAAATCCCGGCGTGGCCGACGCATGGCTGGCGCTCTGGCCGCTCGGCAAATTCCCCGTGCTGCGGGATCAAGCACGCGACCGGACGCTCGCTGAAACCAGCGTCATCATTGAATATCTGGGGCAGCATTGTCCCGGTCCCTTCCGCGCGATCCCCGCCGACCCGGACGACGCGATCGAAGTACGGCTGATGGACCGGCTGTTCGACAATTATGTCATGGCGCCGATGCAGGCGATCGTCGCCGACAGGTTGAGGCCGGAAGAAGCGCGCGACCCCTATGGCGTGGGCGAGGCGCGGCTGATGCTGGGCAAGGCCTATGCCCTGCTGGAGGAACGGATGAAAGGAAGGCACTGGGCGGCGGGCAACATGTTCAGTCTTGCCGACTGCGCGGCTGCCCCTGCCCTCTTCTACGCGGACAAGGTGGAACCGATGCGTGGCGGCTTTCCAACGCTCGCCGCTTATCTCGACCGGCTGGAGACGCGGCCCAGCTTTGCGCGGGTGCTGGAAGAGAAGGAGCCCTGGTGGCACATGTTCCCCTTTGCCGCCGGATAGCTGGACTCTTGGGCCAATCCCTACTAGCCGCGCGGGCAGGGACAATTGGGACATAGGGCAAGATGACCGTCATCAAGACCGCCGATCTGATCGAAAGCGTCGCCGACGCTCTGCAATTCATCAGCTATTATCATCCGATGGATTACATCCGGGCGCTGGGCAAAGCCTATGAGGCGGAAGCCAATCCGGCGGCGAAGGACGCCATCGCGCAGATCCTGACCAACAGCCGCATGTGCGCGGAAGGGCATCGCCCGATCTGCCAGGACACGGGCATCGTCAACGTCTTCATCAAATGGGGCATGGATTGCCGCCTCGACGACAACAGCCGTTCGATGCAGGACGTCGTCGATGAAGGCGTGCGCCGCGCCTATCTGAACCCGGAAAACCGCCTGCGCGCCTCGATCCTGCGCGATCCCGCGTTCAGCCGCGTGAATACCAAGGACAACACGCCCTGCGTGCTCAATGTCGAGATGGTGCCGGGCAACAAGGTGACGGTTGATGTCGCGGCCAAGGGCGGCGGCAGCGAGAACAAGACCAAGTTCAAGATGATGAACCCCAGCGATTCGATCGTCGACTGGGTGCTGGACATGGTGCCGCAAATGGGGGCTGGCTGGTGCCCGCCCGGCATGCTGGGCATCGGCATCGGCGGCACGGCGGAAAAGGCCGTGGCGCTGGCCAAGGAATCGCTGATGGAGCCCATCGACATGGGCGAGTTGAAGGCCCGCGGACCGCAGAACGATATTGAGCGCCTGCGCATCGAGATTTTCGACAAGGTCAACGCGCTCGGCATCGGCGCGCAGGGCTTGGGCGGCCTCGCCACCGTGCTCGACGTCAAGATCTACGACTATCCCTGCCATGCGGCGGGCAAGCCGGTGGCGATGATACCCAACTGCGCCGCCACCCGTCACGCGCACTTCACCCTGGACGGCTCTGGCCCCGCCTATTTGGAAGCGCCCAAGCTGTCCGAATGGCCGCAGGTGGATTGGAAGCCGAGCAAGGAAGCGATCCGCGTCGATCTCGACACGCTGACGCCCGAAGTGGTGCAGAGCTGGAAGCATGGCGACCGCCTGCTCTTGAATGGCAAGATGCTGACCGGCCGCGACGCCGCGCACAAGCGGATCGCCGACATGCTGGAGCGCGGCGAGCAGCTGCCGGTCGATTTCAAGGGCCGCGTCATCTATTATGTCGGCCCGGTCGATCCGGTACGCGATGAAGTGGTCGGCCCCGCCGGTCCCACCACCGCGACCCGCATGGACAAGTTCATGGACATGATGCTGGAACAGGGCCTCGCCGCCTGCGTCGGCAAGGCGGAACGCGGCCCCGCAGCCACGGACTCGATCGCAAAGCACAAGAGCGCCTATCTGATGGCAGTCGGCGGCGCGGCCTATCTCGTCGCCCGCGCGATCAAGGGTGCGAAGGTCGTCGGCTTCGAGGATCTGGGCATGGAAGCGATCTACGAATTCGATGTGCAGGACATGCCCGTCACCGTCGCCGTCGATAGCGACGGCCAGAACGTCCACCGCCTCGCCCCGTTGGTGTGGCAGGAAAAGATCAAGCGGGAACATCTGCTGGAGAAAGCGTGACGCCTAAATCCTCCCCGTCGCGAGATGGGGAGGGGGACCGCTCGCGGAGCGAGTGGTGGAGGGGAAATGCGCGATGCCGCCAAGGAGAAAGACGGTTGAGTTCGCGCGTAACCTGCGGCGAGTGATGTCTCCGCCAGAGGTCGCGTTGTGGCAGTGGTTGCGCTCGCGCCCACAAGGTATGAAGTTTAGAAGGCAGCATCCCGCCGGACTGTATGTGCTGGATTTCTACTGCGCCTCCGCTCGACTCGCGGTCGAGGTGGACGGGAGCAGTCACGATCAAACCAGCCAGATCGCGCAGGACGAGCGCCGGGATGCATGGCTGAAAGCGCAGGGCATCTGGATGCTAAGGGTCAAAGCAGCCGATGTTCTCCACGATCTCGATAATGTGATGCTGCACATTCTTCACCACTGTCGCGCCCTTCCCCTCCACCAGCCTGCGGCTGGTCCCCCTCCCCATGCCAAGCACGGGGAGGATTGAGAGTGATCACATCATCCGTCTGGCTCCCGGCCACCCTCTTGGCTGGCGCAACGCAGGCCTGGCGCACGGCCATTCAGCGCCGCGTCAGCCACCGCCTGTCGGTCAACGCCGCCGGGCTGGTGCGCTATCTGTACGGTCTGCCATTTGCGCTGGGCTTGCTGGGCGGTTACCGGCTGCTCGTTCCGGGGCCGCTGCCTAGCGCCGACCCCTTGTTTCTGCTTTTCTGCCTGGGCGGCGGGCTGGCGCAGATTATCGCCACCAATCTGCTGATCCTGGCCTTTGCCCATCGAAACTTCGTCGTGGGCACCGCCTATTCAAAGACCGAAGCGGTGCAGGGCGCCGCCCTGTCCTTCCTGCTGATGGGCGAACGGCTCAATCCACTCGCCTGGACCGGGATCGGCTGCGGCGTCATCGGCGTGATGCTGCTGTCCACCGGGGGCAAGCGCATGGGTCCGGCGGACTTCATGAAAGCGCTGGGCCAGCCCGCCGCGCTCACCGGCATCGCGTCCGGCTTCTTCTTTGCCCTCACGGCCGTCGCGATCCGCCGCGCAACGCAGGAGGTCGGCGGCAGCGATCCCATCCTGGCCGCGCTGATCGTGCTCGTCGTTACTGTCGCGCTGCAAACGCTGATGCAAGGTGGCTATCTGTTGGCGCGAGAAGCCGGTGAGTTGCGCAAGGTACTGGCGACCTGGCGCGTATCCGGCCAGGTCGGGCTTTTGTCCGCGCTTGGTTCGGCCTGCTGGTTCACGGGCTTTGCCACCGCGCCCGTGGCGCTGGTTCGGATCGTCGGCCAGATAGAGGTCGCCTTCACCCTGGGTTTCGGCCATTTCTATCTGGGGGAAAGGATGAGCCGTAGCGAAGTGGCCGGGCTTCTGCTGGTCGTTGGCGGCGTGGTGCTGGCGCTGGCGGGCGCGCTATAGCCAAACCTAATCCCCACCCGATATTTTCACGCGAGAACGCCGAAGGCTCCAACGGCTCGCATCGTATCTAAACCGATCCCAACCTCAAGATGCGAGAAGTGCGGCGGTCGATAGCCGAGCCCGCCGCGCCTCCGCGTGAAAATCAAGAATCCTGACACGAAAAAGGGCGGCCCCGAAGGACCGCCCTCTCAACGTTTCAGATCCGCGAAGGATTAGAAACGGAAGCCGATGCCGACCACGCCAGCGTCACGGCTGCCATTGTCTTCATACTCGGTGCGCTGATATTCAGCCGAGATGTAGGTGTTGCCGTTGATGGCATATTCCAGACCACCGCCGAAACGGACGCCTTCGAGAGCGAAGCCCAGATTGCTGTTCGACGCTTCGAGACGGGTGCTGGCATAGCCAACCTTGCCGAACGCCAGAACCTGCGGGGTCAGGATGTAGCCCAGGCGCACCGAAGCGGCCAGGTCGCGGCTGACTTCCGTGCCCGCAGAATCAACGCTGCTGTCGCCCAGGGTCACTTCGGGACCGAAGGTCACGTTCGGGGTCAGGGCGATGTCATAGCCAGCGCTCACGCCGTAGCTCACGCCTTCGTTGCCGAGGTTGTCATAACCAACGGTCACGCCAGCGCGGGGGCCGGTGAAGGGAGCAGCGTCCTGAGCGAACGCGGGGGCCGCAACAGCGGCAGCAGCAATGGCTGCGAAAATCACAGTCTTCATAAAGTCCTCATGCAATAAGGAGTACATTATCCAAGGATTGGATGGCACTCTCGATATAGGACAGGAATTTCGTTGAAGCTCTAATGCTTCGAGGATCACTATGAAGTGATGCTCTTTACTCCATCCCTGCTTGCCACGATCTTGCGCCGTGGACAGTGGCGCATATGGTAGCCTTCGTTCCGCGTTGCAACATCGTCATGAAGATTAATCAAGAATGATGCACTTTCGCAACAGTCGATCCAAACACTGCGAGACGCAGCGCATTTTCACCGACTTTTCGACCAGCCGGAACTGCTCATCTGCGCTTATCAGCCCCGATTATGGCCAGAAGATGAACGGGTTAATTTGTTTCGATACCGTTCGGACATGGCGATGATTTTTGACCGGCTTGATGCAAAAGGGTAACAGTGCGCCATGGTCGGTCCTTCGTCCCATGTCGCCCCGCCGACGTCGATCGTGCTCCGACACCGCTGGCCGGTGCGATTGTGGCACTGGCTCAACGCCCTCCTGCTTTACGTTCTTTTCACCAGCGGCCTTGGCATCTTCAATGCCCATCCCCGGCTCTACTGGGGACAATATGGGGCGAATTTCGACCATGCCTGGCTGCAACTGGAGCGTTTCGGCGGCTGGATCACCCTGCCCGGCCATTATGATCTCGCCATGTCCCGGCACTGGCATCTGGCGGCTGCGCCTGTTTTCGCCTTCGCCCTTCTCGCCTACATGCTCTGGGCGCTGCTGAAGGGGCACATCGCGCGCGATCTTGCTTTCCGTCGGGAAGACCTCGCCCCGCGCCATATCTTGCGGGACATCGTCAATCACGCCCGATTACGCTTTCCAACCGGTGAAGCGGCCCTGCGCTACAATGTGCTGCAAAAGGCGAGCTATATCGCCATCATCTTCGTCGCGCTTCCGCTGCTCATCCTGACCGGGTTGACCATGTCGCCTGGCATGAACGCCGCATGGCCCTGGCTGGTCGATCTGTTCGGCGGGCGGCAGTCGGCCCGGTCGATCCATTTCATCATGGCCTTTGCACTGGCCACCTTTTTCCTTGTCCATATCATCATGGTGCTGCTCGCCGGGCCAGTCAATGAACTGCGTTCCATGATCACTGGCCGTTACCGGCTGCCAAAGGAACGGCCATGAGCCTGATCTTCGACCGCCGCACTCTACTGCTCGGCACGGCCGCCATGCTAGCGGGCTGCGACCGGCTGGCGCGGAATGAAAGCGTGCGCGAGGCGCTTTTTTCCGCGGAGAATTTCCATAAATGGGCGCAGCGCAGCCTGATGACGCGCGACGCGATGGCGCGCGAGTTCCGGCCCGACCAGATTTCGCCGATTTTCCGCTCCAACGGCACCGCCAACCCCAACACCCCGGAATATCGGGCGCTGTGGCGCACCGACTTTGCCGACTGGCGGCTGAAGGTCACGGGGCTGGTCGATCGCCCGCTCTCCCTGTCGCTCGCCCAGTTGCGTAGCCTGCCCCATCGCGAACAGATCACCCGCCACGATTGCGTCGAAGGATGGAGCGCCATCGGCAAGTGGCGCGGCGTGCCGCTGGCGCTTGTCCTCGACGCGGCGCGCATGAACAGCCGGGCGCGCTATATCCTGTTTCACTGCGCCGACTTCATGGGTGACGGGCGGCCCTATTATGAAAGCATCGACCTGATCGACGCCTTTCATCCCCAGACGGTCCTCGCCTTCGCGCTCAACGATCGGCCGCTCACGGTCGCCAACGGCGCGCCGCTGCGACTGCGGGTCGAACGCCAGCTTGGGTACAAGCAGGCCAAATATCTGATGGAGATAAAGGCCGTCGACAGCCTCTCCGGTATTGGCGATGGCAAGGGCGGCTATTGGGAGGACCGTGCAGGATATGATTGGTATGCAGGCATTTGACGGACGCGAAATGACCTGACAGGTTGCCGCCCATGAAAATGTTCGATCGGGTCATCAAGCGGTTGGTCTCGCGGGGGCAACTGACCATCATCTATCATGACGGCAGGAAAGTGACGGTCGGCGCGCCCGACCCGGCCTTCCCGTCGCTTGCCCTGAAGTTCCACGACGCCCGCGTGCCGCTGGACATCATCAAGGATCCGCGGCTGGGCATGGCCGAAGCCTTTATCGACGGGCGCGTCGGTATCGAGGGGGGCGGCATCATGGAGCTGATCTCGATGATCCGCGCCAACAACAGTTGGGAAAGCGGCAAGTCGATCAGCGACATGGGCGCGCTCAAGCGTGGCTTCAAATCGATCCGGCAGACGCTCTGGCGCGCCAATCATCGCGCGCGGTCTAAGGCGAATGTCGCGCATCATTATGACCTGTCGGGCGCGCTCTACGCGCTCTTCCTCGACCGCGACCGCCAATATAGCTGTGCCTATTGGCCGGACGCCGACAATGAAGCCGGGATCAGCCTGGAACAGGCGCAGGAGGACAAGAAGGCGCATATCGCGGCCAAGCTGCACTTGAAACCGGGCATGAAGGTGCTGGACATCGGCTGCGGCTGGGGCGGGATGGCGCTGTACCTGCACCGCACCTGCGGCGTCGATGTGACCGGCATCACCCTGTCGGAGGAACAGTTGAAGATCGCGCGCCAGCGGGCGCAGGACGCTGGCGTCGCCGACCATGTCCGTTTCGAACTGATCGATTATCGCGACATCGAAGGGCCGTTCGACCGCATCGTGTCGGTCGGCATGTTCGAACATGTCGGCACCGCGCACTACCGCACCTTCTTCGACAAATGCACACAATTGCTGACGCGCGACGGCGTGATGCTGGTCCACACGATCGGCCGTGTTGGCGGGCCGGGGATCACCGACGCCTTCACCCAGAAATATATATTCCCCGGCGGCTATATCCCCGCGCTTTCCGAAATGATCCAGGGCAGCGAGGGTACGCGGCTGATGGTCACCGATGTGGAGGTGCTGCGTATCCATTACGGCCTCACCATCCGGCAATGGTATGCCCGCGCTATGGCGCGCCGCGCCGACATCATCGCCCTGTATGACGAACGATTCTTCCGCCTGTGGACTTTTTACCTCGCCGGGGCCGCGACGGTGTTCGAACATGGCAGCATGGTGAATTACCAGGTGCAATATGTGCGCGACCGCCGCGCCCTGCCGATCACCCGCGACTATATCGCGGAAGCCGAAGAGGCGCTGCGGGGCAAGTAACACCTCGTCCCGTAGCCCGGCAAACGCTTAACGCCACCTGACAACGCCGTTCCCGGACGGTTCAGTCACGCGCGCGCATCTTCCCTCCCGTGGCCCCGCTTTACGCCGATGCGTCGGGGTGCAAGTGAGGAGAGAGAATATGAACATCTTTATGAAGGGCGCGGCGGCGGTCGGGCTGACGATCGCCGCGCTTGGCGCGACGGCTGCTCCGGCGCAGGCTCAATATCGGGGCGGTCATTATGGCTATGGCGACCGCGACTGGCGCGGCGGCGACCGCCACTGGGATCGGCGTGACGGCCGCCATTGGCGCGGGGAATATCGCCGCCACTGGCGCGATGGGCGACGCAATCATTATCGCTATCGCCAGCGCTGCTGGACCGAATGGCGCTATGATTATTACCGTGACCGCGACGTCAGGGTACGCATCTGCCGTTAAATATAACTGTGTGAATCAGAGATAGAAACAAGGCCGCAACCTTATCCCGGATTGAAGCCGGGGGCAGGTTGCGGCATCGTGGCGGACATGACCGATCCCATGCCCGTTATCCAGAGCCTGCTTTCGGGCCTCCCCGTCTTCCTGCTCCATCTTGCCTGCGCGACGCTCGTCTGGCTGGCGGCATTGGCGCTTTATATGTGGATTACCCCGCATGACGAATTCGCCCTGATCCGCGCGGGAAACGAAGCGGCGGCGATATCGCTGGGCGGCGCGGCGATCGGCCTCGCCATACCGCTGGCGCTGTGCCTCGCCGGATCGGTGAATGTCTGGGACGTCATGATCTGGGGCAGCGTCACGCTGGTGCTACAACTCATCGCCTTTCGCTTCGTCGATTTCCTGCTCGGCTCGCTATCCACCCGGATCGAGGCGAACGAGCGGGCGGCCGCCATCTTCCTCGCTATGATGAAGGCCGCGATCGCATGCCTGACGGCTGCGGCCGTGGCGGGCTAAAGCCATGGCGCGGCGGAGCCTTGGCTGCCTGCCGCTGATGCTGGGCGGCATATTGGCGCTGGCCTGGATCGGTGAGGTCACGCGCCCGACGCCCTTGCAGGTCGAAGTCTATGATCCCCGCTCCCCCCGCCGCCCCATGCCGCAATGGAGCGACGAGGCCTTTGTAATCCAGGACCGGCTCGACGGCCCCGCCGACAGCATGGGCACGGCGTTTGCCATCGATCGGGACGGCGTCTGGCTGACGGCTGAACATGTGACGCAGGGCTGCGCCCGCATCGGCATTGACGAAGGCGGGATCGTCCGACCGGTGTCCCATGTGGTGGCAAGCCGTGAGGCCGACGCCGCACTCGTGCGCGATGGCATGCCGAGCGGCCATGCGCTGCCCCTGTCGGACCGCATGCCGCCACCGGGATCAACCGGATTCCATATGGGCTTCCCCTCGGGCCGACCCACCCTTGTCGTATCCGAACTGATCGGCGCGGCCAGCGCGCGGCGTGGTCGAACCGAAGAAACGCAGCCCGTACTCGCCTGGGCTGAGGTGGGCCGCCTGCCCGAAAGCGACGACATCCTCTCCGGCATCAGCGGCGGCCCCGTCTTTGCCGAGGACGGCCATGTCGTCGGCGTCAACAGCGCGGCGACGGACAGGCGCGGCCGCATCCTTACCACCGCGCCTGACGCCATGATCCGGCTGGTACAGGCCAGCCGCGCGGTCAATGACCGGCCGGTCGCCTACCCCTTCGCGGGCCTTGCCGATGCAGAGGTGCGCTTTGCCTCATGGCTGGAACAGGGCGTGATCCGCCGCATCTTCTGCGATGTGGACGACGCGCCCCGGTTGACGGCAACGACTCCAAAGCGCTAGGCGGCGCGAAACGAAGGACCTTTGGAACAGCCATGAGCGACACGCCTCCCGACCGCCTCTCCACCAATCCGCGCAGCGCCTTTTTCGACATGGACGTGCTGCAACGGGGAATCGGCATCCGCTTCAAGGACCGGGTCCGCAAGGATGTGGAGGAATATTGCATCTCGGAAGGCTGGATTCGCGTCGCCGCTGGCAAGACCCGCGACCGCAACGGTCAGCCGCTGACGATCAAGCTGTCCGGCCCGGTTGAAGCCTGGTTCGAGCGCCCGGCCGAGGGCGAGGAAGAAAAGCCCGCCGACGCGGAATAAGCTGGCCCGCTCCGCTTCATCCGTTCGTGTCAGGCGAACGGACGGAGTTCAGGTCAGGGTCCGCAAATCGCAGGGCCATCAGCGCAGCCGGGCGTCCCGCTTCACATCCGCGATAATGTCCCGCAGCGACCGTCCCGAAGGCGCTGCGTCAGCAAATTGAATGGCGCGCATATCGGTTTCCAGCCGTGGCTCGCGCAATGCCTTGCGCAAGGAGCGGCCAAGACCGGCGAGGCGTTCGGCCCCCTCCCCTTCCTCAACAACCTTGGCTGGCTTGGCCTGTTCCCAGATCGTGGGATCCGCCTTCGCAAAGCGCACACTTTCGCCCAGCGCCGGATCGGGTTCGAACGGCCGCAGCTGCGCCTTGCCGGGATAGATGAAACCGAAAGTCGGATTGGTCCGGGCGCCCATCTGGCCGGTCGGGCTGTGCCACACGCGCACCGCACTCCAGTCGCCCGTGTCCGACACGTCGATCGCCAGCACATCTTCCTCGATTGCGCCGGGCACCGACCAGTTGGCATGGCGAATCAGCACGCGCCGGTCGTCCAGCACCTTGCTGACCACGGCGACATGGCCCAGCGTCATCGGTCCAAAGGGACGGAATGCCATCACTGCCCCGCGCCGAGGCAGGTGGCCGCGCGCATAGCTATCCTGCGCCTGGTCCCACCAGGTCAGCGCGTCGCCCCGGATATTCACGCCGGACACGATCCGTGCATAGGGTACGCATTGCAGAGCGGTCGCGCCGGATACCGGCGTGGCGATCAGCCCCGCCAACAGCCAGACGGCTCCGCGAACATATCGAAACATTATATGCGACCTCAAATCTTTTGAGCATCGCCCCACCGCCGATCACATTAGGCGGCGGCCGTTATAAACTGGTTAAAATGTCAGAAAGCAGCGTGCGCCGCACCAGAGCCCGCAGGCGCGCGACCGGCCATCGCGATCTGGATCGGGGCCTGCTCGCTCGGCTGCACCGGATAGATGAAGCCGTTGGCCGGATTGGACCGCAGGCCAAGGCCGCCGATGGGACCATACCATACGCGGACATCGGTCCAGTCATTGTTCGGCGACACGTCAATGGCGCGGACATTGCGCTCGATCCCGCCACGATAGGACCAGTTGGCATGGGTCAGCAGCACTTCGCGCTCGCTGACGACCTTGCTGACCATGGCGACATGACCGACGGGCATCGACCGGCTCGCCGCGAACGCCAGCACAGCGCCTTCACGCGGCTCATGGCCCCGCGCATAGCGACCCTCGGCCTGGTTCCACCAGGTATGGGCATTGCCATAGATCTCGATGCCGGAAACCTGACGGGCATAGGGCACGCACTGCAGCGTACCGGCAGCGGCAGGGGTCACGATCAGTGCGCCGAGCGCAAGCGTGGCAGTCGCGATAAATGCGCGAAAAGCACCGATCATGTGTGAAACGACCCCCGACTTCTTCTTAATTTTCAACCCTGTGATGCTCTTGTGCAGAGCCATGACGAGTTGAGAAGCGTCGAGCGATGAACGGTTGTTCAGGTACGTTAATCTGCGGAACGAAACAATCGACCCGATGTTACGGTAAATCGCGTGGCATGACCCAAGTCATTGAAAAGGCTTGATTCAGTTCCCGTCATCCAGACCTGACCGCCCGTTTCCGTTAACCTTTCAAACAACGCAGCCCGTCGCGACGGGTCGAGATGAGCGGCCACTTCGTCGAGCAGAAGCACCGGCGGCTGGCCGCGATGTGCGGCGACCAACGCTGCATGGGCAAGCAGGATCGACAGGAGCAGCGCCTTCTGCTCGCCCGTTGAACAGAGCGCAGCCGCTTGCCCCTTGGCAGCATGGGTGACAGCCAGATCCTGCCGGTGCGGTCCGGACAATGTGCGTCCCGCTGCCGCATCGCGCCGCCGCTCCCGCGCCAAGCGTGGGCCGAGCGGCCCCTCGCCCCCATCTTCTCCCTCGATCGCCACCAAGGGCCGGGCAAAGGGTTCGTCCGGCTGTCCCGCAAGCTGCTGCCCCAGCCGCGCGACCAGATCGCCCCGCGCGGCGGAAATCGCGGCGGCATGCTCGTCCATCTGCGCTTCCAGCGCCGTCAACCAGGCCGGGTCCGCGCTTTGGAGATCGTTCAGCAACCGGTTGCGTGCGCGCATCGCGGCTTCATAGCGGGCGCTGTGCACGGCATGCCCCGGATGCAACGCCAGCGTCAGCCGGTCAAGGAAGCGCCGCCGCCCGCCCGGACTGTCCATGAACAGCCGGTCCATCGCCGGGGTCAGCCACATGATCGCCAGATGATCGGCCAGCGCATTCGCTGAAGAGGACACGCCGCCGATCCGCACCTGCCGCCGGTCGGGCGCCTGGGGCGATGTGCCGGTGCCCAGCACCACGCCATCCACCTCCGCCGCGATGCCGAAGCTGCCGGCCCCGCCCTGTCGCGCCATGTCACGCAGCGCAGCGCCCCGCAGGCCGCGACCGGGAGCCAGCATCGACACAGCCTCCAATATATTGGTCTTGCCCGCCCCATTTTCGCCGGTCAGCACGATGAAGGCGTGATCGGGCAGGATCAGCGCGTCCGCATGATTGCGGAAATCGCTTAAGGTCAGGCGGCCGATCATCGCCCCGCTCTAGCGGCGCGAAGCCGAAACGGAAAGCGGTTCAGCAGCGCTTGCGTGTCACAGCCGCGCCGTCATTGGTGATGACCAGTTCCCGGCCGTTCGCTGACGGGCGCAGGTCCAGCCTCTTGGTCCAGCTTTGGCCTTCGCCCGTAAAGGCCGCATCGACGCGTACCCGGCCATCGGCGCCCGTCGTCACGCCCTCTACCGTTCCTACGCTTTCATGAAAGACGAGGCTTTCGGGCGTCACTTTCAGCTCCAGCTCGGCAGACCGGTCGCCGCAACGATCGTTAAGCCCGGTCCAGTTCCCCTGCAACGCGGCGGGAATCGTCGTGGCCGCGGATGGCTTGGGCACATCGGCGTTGTTCGCGGACGTCGATTCCGTCCCATTGTCCGGCGCCAGCCTCTCATCCTGGGCAGGCATTTCATTGCTGACGTCATAGGATGGCTGTTCATCGACGATATTGGCCGACAGGCCCCGATTGCCCTCATCCTTCTCGCCACAGGCAGCGAGCAACAGCAGAGGCATGGCGAAAAGCAGGCGCATCCGTAATGAACCGGCCAGCCGCCCTAGGGTTCCGGCATCAGGCTTGCCAGCCACCTTACTTGTGGCCATCACTGGCTGCACAGCCCCTGACGATGGAGACGACCGATGTTGAAGAGCGCGAAGATCGCCCTTGGCCTTGCCGCAGCCGCCTTGGGAAGCACCGGGGCGATGGCGGCGCTTGCGATCGGGGCCAAGGCGCCCGATTTCACGACGCGCGGCGCGCTGGCGGGCAAGCCCTTTACCCTGACGCTCTCGCACCAGTTGAAGCGCGGGCCGGTCGTCCTCTATTTCTTCCCCAAGGCGTTCACGCCCGGCTGTTCCGCCGAAGCGCGCGAATTCGCCACCCATATCGACGACTTCAAGAAGGCGGGAGCCACCGTCATCGGCATGTCGGCGGACCCGGTGGACGACCTTGTCTCCTTCTCGACCAAGGAATGCGCGGGCAAGTTCGCCGTCGCATCGGCAGGGCCAGGCATCATATCGGGCTATGATGTCGCGCTTAAGATGCGGCCGGGCATGACCGACCGTACATCCTATGTCATCGCGCCCAATGGCCGCATCGTCTTCGTCCACAGCGAAATGAACTATGCCGATCATGTGAAGAGCACCCTGGCCGCCGTACAGTCGATGAAGGCAAACTAGTACCCTAACTCACGCCCTTCACATAGCGGCCGAACCAGTCGAGCGTCGCGGTCCAGGCAGCCTTCGCCGCGGCTTCATTATAGCTGGGCCGGTAATCCGCCATGAACCCATGGTCGGCATCGGGATAAAGTGTGATCTTGCTCGGCGGCGACTTGGCCGCCTGCTTGAGCGCCGCGCGCATCGCATCGACATCGGCAACCGGAATGCCCTTGTCCAGCCCGCCATATTGCCCCAGCACCGGAGCCTTGAGCGCCTTCACCTGCTCGATCGCGCTCAGTGGTTGCAGCGCCGTCTTGTCGCTCACCAGCCGGCCGTAAAAGGCGACGCCCGCATCCAGTTGCGCGCTGTGCGCGGCATAAAGCCACACGATCCGCCCGCCCCAGCAAAATCCGGTGATCCCGCGACGCGTTGCATCGCCGCCATGGCTTCCCGCCCAGTCATAGGTCGAATCGATGTCCGCCATCACCTGCGCATCGGGCGCCTTGGACACGATGCTGCTCACCAGCTGCTTGATGTCGGCGATCTTCGTCGCATCGCCATGGCGGGCGAACAGGTCCGGCGCGACCGCATAATAGCCCGCCCGCGCGAAACGGCGGCACATGTCCCGGATCCACTCATGGACGCCGAATATCTCATGCACGACGATGATGATCGAGCTGTCCTTCGCCCCCTTCGGCCGAGCGACATAAGCGGGCAAGGCAAAGCCGTCGCTGGCCTTGATCGACACCGTCTCTTCGTCCAGCCCTTCGCCAGAGGTCTGCACCGCGCTGCTCGACACCGGGCGACATGCCGCCGCGAAGCCAGCCGCAAAAGCGCCGCTCATCAGCAGCTTGCGCCGGTTCAGGCCCGTGCTGTCGATCCAGTTGCAATCCTCTGGCAGGCGTTCCAGCTTGGCTGGCCCTTGCGTTTCATTGCTCATCGCTTGTCTCTCCGCATTCCCCGCCTGCGGCAGCCTATCGGCTCGCGCGTCGAGCGCAAGGATTCAGCCGAGGAAGTCTCCGCCCGCGATCCGCTTCAGCGCCGCGACATCGCGCGCGTAAACATAGGCCCACGCCTCAACGCCGCCCTCCGCCGTCTGCACCCGCACCCGCTCGCGCCGATATTCGTGCGGAGCCGGGAAATGGGCCGCGCATTCCTCATATTCATCCAGCGTGGTGAGGATCGCAGTGGCGTCAGGCAGGTGGAAAAGATCTCCAACGACCAATCCATCCGCCTGTGGAACAAAGGCCGGATAATAATCGACTCGATATAATGCGCCGCGTGCCCTGGCTGCACCCACGGGCCGCGCCACCGAGGCAAGCCAGGCGGCCCTCTCCCCGCCAAATCCGGGGCGGAGCGTTCCATAAACGAAAAGCAGATCGCTGGTCATATGGCGACCTTCAATAATAATAAAAAAGCCGCCCTGACAATGCCGGGCGGCCTTTTTTGACTTCCTCATGACGAGGAATAGATAGGGATCTTGTGATCGCTTAGGCGAAGAGCACCGAGTAGAAGGTCAGCATCTGCGCGCCGACCGCTACCATCAGCGCAACGCCCTGGAATGTGTGCCGCATGTTTCGTTTCCTGCAATTTTTGTTATGCGTCGTTTTCGACAAGCGGGCATATGCGCCCGTAACCCAAGTGTCACAATCGCAAAAGGCGCGTTCGCAGTTGCAGCAAATGCAACAGTCCCTGTTACCTCAATGCAACGATCATCGCCTGTGCCGCCGCAGGCGCGCGCACCTTCGCTCCGCTGATGAAGAAGGCGTAGACGTCGCCCTTCCGCGACAAGGTGCGTGCCCTGTCCGCCCAGCCATCAATCTCTTTCGCGCTATAGCCGGTCGCCTCCGACTCCCGCGCGCGCATCAGGCGGGCGTAGGAAAAACCGACATCATGGCCCCGGATCGCCGGATATTCGTCATGATCCGTCAGCACTACCGCCGCCCCGGCATCCCGCGCCATCGCCAGGAAGGTGGGATCATCGAAACTTTCATGCCGCACCTCCAGCGCGTGGCGCAGCGGCAGGCCATCGATGCTGGCGGGCAGCAGTTTCAGGAAGGCGCCGAAATCCTCCGCATCGAACTTTTTGGTCGGCATGAATTGCCACAATATCGGTCCCAGCCTGTCCCCCAGTTCGGCAATCCCCTGGCCGGTGAACTTCGCGATTGATTCGCCCGCCTCCGCCAGGACGCGCCGATTGGTGCAGTAGCGCGACGCCTTGACCGCGAACTGAAAGCCGTCCGGCACCGCCTTGGCCCAATTGGCGAAGCTGGCGGGCTTTTGCGTGCCATAATAGGTGGCGTTGATCTCCGTCGCGGTCAGATGCTCGCCTACATAGGCCAGTTCATCCTTCTGCCGCAGCCCTTCGGGGTAAAAGGTCCCGCGCCACGGCTCGAACGTCCATCCCCCGATGCCAATCCTGATCCGTCCTGCCGCCATGTACCGCCTCCTTCATCCGTAGCCCGACTGGCCGGAATCAGTGGCCCGGCTTGCGCCGCAACCCGATCAGCCAGGGTTTCACCCCCCGCGTCGGCCTCGCCGTCCCGTCCAGCCGCCGCGCACGCCAGATCTCGACCCGCTTCACGATCATCTGCCCACGCATGGCCCCCGATCCGCAACAGGTAGGCATCGCCAGTATACGCTGGACCACATCCATTCCCGCCACCACTTGGCCGAACGCGGCATAGCCGATATAGTCTCCGCGTGCGTCCATATTGGGCGTGGCGCCCGCGGTGATGAAGAAATTGCCCATCGCCGAATCCGGCCGGTTGGGCCGCGCCATCGACAGCGTGGCGTCGAGATGGCGAATGCCCGTCTTGCTGGTCGGCTCATGCGGGATCGGCGGCAATGACCGTCGCGCGTCGGTATCAATCCCGCCCTGGATCAGCCCCAGCTTCGGATTGCTCTTCCGCCGCGCCGCCCGGTAAAAGGTGACGCCGTCGAAGCGCCCGTCATCGACATAGGCCAGGAAATTCGCGGACGTTCGCGGCGCCCGCTTGTTATCGACGGCAACGGTGATCGTCCCCACCGATGTTTCGATCGCGACACGCGTATAGCCCGGCATCGGCCGGTTCGCTGGCATCGCCGATGCAAGTGCGGGGCACAGGCCCAACAACAAGGCGGCCCAGCGCAAGGCGGCGGCACGGATCAATGGGTCGGCCACGTATCGATCAAACATTCAGGTGGCTGGGAAGAAAAGCGTCAAACATGTCATTTGCACGATCTTCCAGCACTAACGCCTTCCATGATCAAGGTTCCTGTCGGGACCACTCGTCGCTAATTTGCCAAGGCTGGACCGGAAAGCGAGGACTGAGCCTGCCTCGACAGGCCAGCGCCCGACAGACCCCGATCACATTAGGGTTCGAACTCACAACCACCAGATGACGGCGGTGGCGAGGGATACGGCGCCCATGAAGTTTTTGAGGTTGCGATCGAAGCGTGTAGCGATGCGGCGGAAGTCCTTGAGGCGGCAGAACATGCGCTCAATGACGTTGCGCTGCTTTCAGACACCGCGAGCCGGATAATCTCAGGCGACGAGTTGAAATAACGGAACGCTCTGGCTGGTTTTCGAGGGGGAGGCATGGCCCCTGCCCTACCCTCGTCGCCTCACCTTTCAATCAGGTGCATTTGCTCTGACAAGGGCAAAAGCAGTCCCGAATCAGAATTTGGGCCGGTTGGGAATCCCTTTTGTCAACAGGCCTAGGGTTTCTCCTTCTTTTCCAACATTTCGTCGATCGCTTTCCCATACTCCGCACCGCCATTTTCAAGGAACCCTCGACCAAAGGCGAGCTTGAACGCATTCTCCATCGCAGCGCTATCATTCCACATTTCATAGTGGGTGATCTTGCCGTCCTCGTTTATCAGCATGATGCCCACTTCCCAGAACGAGAAACGCTGGCCCTGAGCTGTCCCGGAATACATGAGACTGTAATTGACGCCGTTTTCCCAGGGTATGATCCGCAACGTGCCTGGCACCGCCTGCTGGTCTGGGGCATTAACCAGCCACGCAAGCGCTTCTTTCTGGAATGGGTCGGGTTCGCCTGGCTTCCGGTCCTGCAGCGGAAGAGGCATGGCTTGCGGGGCAGCGGGCGGCGGCGAGAAGGAACCCGACAGGATGGTTAGGCCGTCCGCCCAGCAGTCATAGGTTCCAAGTGAATATTTCAGATGCTTCTGCGGCATCTCTGCATATTGCTGGAAATAGAATCGCGCGATGTCGGCATTTCGCTTGATCCTGCCCTGCTTGTCCTTGATCGTGACTCCGCAGCCGGGATTTTTAGTAGTATCGATCACCGGGGCCTTATCAGTAATGCGGATCATTGCAGGTTCTTCGGCACCGGCAGGTGCGGTGCTGATCACGGATAGAGCCGAAGCTGCGGCCAGCAGGGCACTGAGTTTCGTGATATTTCTGTTCATTGTTCAGTCCTTTCCAAACTTACCGTCGCTATCACTCAGCCCAAAAGCTGAACGTCATTGCATTGGCTTCCGAGATGTATTTTCGCGCTTCCTTGGGCAGGATTACTCCTGACTTTTCGGCGGAGATCGCCGCGGCGGTGACCTTTCCGACGTAGTCTGCCTTGGTCGGATAAAGCCGCTTCAGTTCTTCCATGGAAAACGGTGTCGTCCCGCCGCCGAGACCCGCGAGTGCAGGCACGCCCGGAACGTTGCCGACATTGCACGCGATCGGAACCTCAATTTCCGGCGGCCGAACTCCACCGATCGCATTGCCGAGCGGATCGCGCGCAATTGTCGGTATCGTGCCGGGAATGATTTCGATCGGTGACTGATTGGGTGGCGGTGCCCCTCCATTGATCCACTCATGCACGCGTACGAAGGCGGCGTCTGCGACGGGCGACCAGTCGATCTCGCTTGACGCAATACCGGTTTTCTCGCCCGCTTGGGCGATGACGCTTGGTGTGATGCCGTCGCGTTCGAGCATGTGATTCAGCGCGCGGACCATGGGAGCGGGACCGTGCGAGGATCCAGCCACCTCCCAGTAGCGGAACTTGTCGGTATCCGGCTGCCGGTTGCCGTAATAGGCTATGGTTTCGGATTCGGAGTTCACTAGCATCACCGGAATCGAAAGATCGTCGCGGACCCGGGCCTGCGACCGGAGTGAGTTCATCACCTGGGCAATTCGCTCGGGCGTGCTGAAGTCGAAGATGAAATCACCGAAGCCCGACACATTCCCCGCCCCGATCGTCGGCACGATCGCATCAAAGGTGCCGCTGATTGGTTGAACTCCGTTGATGTAGCTAAGTAACTTCGCGGCTGACTGGCTGCCGCCGGTAGCAATCACCTTGCGTACCTCAAGGCCCGCCAGAGGATCGACGTTCTGCTTGCTGCGTCGCGGTCCCACCGCGTGCGCGGCCTGCGTGAAAATGTCGTAGCATAGCGATTCGCTGGACAGGAACAGCGAACCATAGCGATCGGGATCCCATGCCTTCAGACCGATCGGGTTCTTCTCGAACCCATGTATGCCGACATGCTGGTTCGAGACTCCGACATATGCGAAGCCTTCGAATTGTCCCTCGCCGACCAGCGCGATGTCGTGACCACTCGAAACATTCAGCCATTCGACGATCACCGTGCCGTTGAATTTCGCGGGGTCGGCCGGCCTGCGCACCAGGATGCGGGTCTTGTACGGCCCCTTGCCGGCTGCTTCGAGTTTCCACCTTCCGTCCGGCCCCAGTTCTCCGACAGGCCGATAGCTGGTGGCTTCGCCATCGATGAAATATTCTTCTTCGATGTAACCGAAATTCTCGACGCCACCGAAATAGGCACTAAACGGCCAACCGTGCTTTCCGCCCTCTACAGGGCCGGTTACGCGCGCCGCGTCGGCTTTGCCTTTCGCGAACGCGGTACCGACCAAATCGTCGGCCAGGCCCATTGCCAGGCAGGCTCCGGCCCCCAATCTTGCCAGTACGTCACGTCGTCGCATACCTTCCTCCTGTCCCATTATCTGCATTCAAGAGATGCCGCCGCTGCGCAAAGCTACGGCATGGCGTTGAGATAACTCGAGTGGGAGAGCCTATGCGTCACGGGCACGCATACACCGCTGGTGGGTTGGAGAAGGGTATCGGCAGGCCGCAGCCATTGCCGTCCTTGTCGTGTCCCCCCGGCAAGGCTACCTTGATCGCCCGCTGGAACGCCGGCCTGGCTTCGACGCGCTCTACCCAGGCGGCGACGTTCTTGTATCCCGATATGTCGATGCCCGCTGCCGGCCCCGCTGATTTAACCGCGAAATGCATCATGATGTCAGCCGCGGAGAAGTGGCCTCCGCCGAAATACGGATTACGTGAAAGGTAATCCTCGACGAATGCGTAGACTGCGGGAACGCCGACCAGTCCGCTGGGCTTCACCCCGGTCTGATATCCCTTGGGCACATCGGTTATCGGGATATTGGCAACCATCGAAGCGTATCGGGCGGCCCATGCGCGATACATTGCGGTGCCTTCCGCAAAATGCATCCATTGGTAATGATTGCCAAGATCTGCGGAACCATTTGGCGGGACGAGCCGGCCGTTCCCGTATTCGGAGAGCAACAGGTCAAGTATGCCGCCGGATTCTACATAGACGTTGCCCTTGTATTTCACCGTCGGCGCCATCGGCATCAGCGGGCTCATTTCCCGGATCAGTTCCATCGATCCGGCGATGTCCCCGCGTTTGAACACGAGATTGTAGGGTATCTCCAGTTCCTCGGCGAGCCAGATCACGCGCATCGATCGCCGCATTTCGATATGGTAGATGGTAAGATCGGCTTGCTTCACAGCAGCGGGCGCCTGCGCGGCATGGGCCGCTTCGGCGGGAATGCCGGCCATCGGCAAGAGCAGCAAAACGCCTGCTATCCATCCAGACCGTCTCAAACGGAAATGCTCAGGCACCTTTCGTCCCCTTGTTTATGTTGAGCCGACCCCTCGCGCCGCGAACGGAATGGGGGCTGTCGGTTCGGATTACATTTCAGAAGCGGAACGTCGCTTCCGCGCCATAGGTGCGCGGATCCAGATGGGTTCGAAGCGCGTAGCCGAGCTGGCTGCGGGAATCGCTCGCGAAGATCGGCGATCTGTTGTCGGTCACATTCTGGCAGTAGAAACGAAGATCGAGGTCGAGGCCTCCGATCTTCTCGATTGCCAGTGTCGCGTCGATCGTCGAATATCCACCGACGGACTGAAACGCAGGATCGAGGTCATTGTAGGTCGTCGGCAGACTTCCGCGATAATTCAGGTTGCCCGTCGCCACTACAGTGCCCACTCCGGCAAATTCGTGGCTTGCCCGTGCATTCAGACCGGCAGTCTTCTTGGGAATGCCGAGCAGGCGTTTGCCGGCAAATGCCGGTCCAAGGAGCACATCTTCGGCATATTTTCCGTCGGTGAGCGCGTAATAGCCGCCGAGTTCTAGGCCCGGAACCGGAATCAGCGAGAGCTCGACTTCGAAACCCTTGATCTTCGCTTCGCCGACATTGACGATGAAAGTGTTGACCACACCATTATCCAGGATCGAACGTGTCGCCTGAATGTCCTTGTAATTGCCAGTGAAGGCGGCGCCGCTCACGCGATACGGCATTCCGCCGATCCTGCCCTGCGACTTGATTCCTGCCTCGAAATCCGTCAGCGTTTCCGGGTTGAATGAGATCAGGTCTGTCGCCGTCGCTGCGATATTGAAGCTTCCCGATTTATAGCCTCTCCGCGTCGTTACGTAAACGAAGGTCGTTGGCGATGCCTGATATTCGAGATTGACGTTCCAAGTCGGCTTGCTGAAGCTTTGCTTGAGAGTCCGGATGCACGTGAGCGGATCGGTTCCATCCAGAAAGTCGCCGGCATTAGGACCAGTGGCTATAATATTTCGGCAGTTCGTAATGTCTCTCGTTCCGTTGAACGATGCTCCCGAAAATTTGCGCCTGTCCCACGTATACCGGAATCCACCTGTCAATTTCAGTCCCTGGGCCAAGCTTGAAAGGTCGTAGGTGGCTTGGCCGAACAATGCCCGGGATTTGCTGACGATGCGCGTATCGGTGATCGTCTTGCTGACGAAGCCGGGAATTATTCCCGGAGGCACGTTGCCGAATACGAACACGGGCGTATCGGGGGAATTGAATGTCAGGTCGGAATAGAATCCTCCAACCACCCAGTCCAGCTTATCGTTGAACGAGCTGCCACGTATCTGAATCTCTTCGGTGAATTGCTCCGTCATCTCCGGTCGGATGACTTCCAGCAATTGCAATCGAAACGCGTCATAATCGGCATATGTTTTGTTCTTCGTCTTACGATAGCCAAGAATGTTCTTGATACTGATGTTCCCCGACGTCCAGGTCGTGTGATTAGCCAGGCCCCAGACTCTGATTGTGCTTTCCTGGATGGTGGGCTGGGAGACTTTGTCGATGCCCAAAGCCTGCTGCTCTGCGAGTGCATCATTGAACGATATTCCGAGTGCATCGTGCAGGCAGGCGATGAGCGAAGTGGGACAAGATGCCACCGCCTCAACTATGCCGCTCGTGGCGGCTCCCTCGGTCGACGTATATCCATCGGCAACGAAATAATTCTCGATGCTGTCGTTGGGGGTGTAGAGAATCGAGAAGCGTCCGGCCGCGCGATCGAGTTCGTTGAGATCCGTTGCGGAAACATTCTTGATAAGGCCGTCTCGCTTCGTATACCGACCCGCCGCTCTGAAGGCGAGCACGTCGCTGGCGGGAAGATTGACGACGCCGGTGAATTCGCGCGCATTGAAATTGCCCACGCGCGCACTGACCATGCCTTCGGCCTCGAACTTCGGCTTCTGGGGCACCAGCAGTACCACGCCGCCAATGCTGTTCTTGCCGAACAATGTTCCCTGCGGCCCTTTCAGAACCTGGATCGACTGGAGATCGAGAATAGGCGCTCCGCCATACAGTTCCTGAGGCACGTCGGCGACATAGGTGACGACCCCGGGATCGCCCTGGAAAGTCCGCGCGACTCCGCGGATGGTGAAGCTATTGCCGCGTGTCGGATCCTGATTCACCTGCAATGCCGGGACGCGCTGCCCAAGATCGTCCGTCGTGCGAATCTGACGGCGATCAAGGTCGTCGCCGGCGAAGGCATTGATCGTGATCGGAACCGTCAGCTGTCGTTCCTCGACCCGTCGCGCGGTGACAACGATATCGCTAAAGCCCTCAGCCGTCCTGTCCTTTTCATCGCTGGCGCTGGTGGTTGTTGTACGCTGATTGGACGCCGACATATCGGCTTCCTGTGCGGACGCTGCCCCTGAGAACCCGACAATCCCGATCGCGATCAAAGACGCAGAAAGGCCCAACTTCGACATAGCTCCCCCCCGTTATTGCGCATGCCACTGCGCTCTCACATGGACGCGCCCCTCGGGTGGCTCGGGACGTGCGGGACGTCCCATTTCCCTCGTACGCACCATCTTGTTATTCGCGAAAATCTAAGAGAATAAGGAAACCATGTCAATCATGATTGACATTGTGCACATGCGAGGATTCCAAAGGAGACGGTCCGCAATATTTGCTCGCAACCCACCAAGGCGCCCATGCAAGAACGGCTAATCGGTAATGCTGGCAATCTCGTTGTGGAGGTGTGTCAGAAAGGCGCCTACCGCGGGGTCGGAAACCTCTCCGCTCTTGGCCGTTACCGCTTTCTCCATGATGGCGGACAGACGCTCGGATTCCTTGCGCGCCTGATCGGGATCGGTCGGTATTTTCGTGCGCACGACGATCCGCATGGTTTCGTAGTCGGCGCGGACCCATATGTCGGCGTCGCGGCGAAATTCCCTGGAGGTGCGCACTGTCCCGCCCTCGATGATGAGCGTGCTCGCTGGATCGTCGCCGTCGACCTTGAGAGCGCCTGGAGCATCGAGATACTGCTCGCTGAGAATGAAGTTCACTCCAGCCAGGGCGCTACGGTGCGCTTTGGCGACTTCTGCTATAATCTTTTCGACCGCGTCGAACCATTGTTGCGTAAAAAGCTGATAGGTACGCATCGCGTTTCTCCAGACTTGTGCAAATGCATTGACGGTATCCAAATCGGATTGACTGATCTGTTTGATTTTGGGTGCGCGGTTCCAATATCAGCGGCAACTTCGCACTCCGCCAACTGAGGGACTAGTAAATGAATCGAGTAAAGCCGGTTGCGCGCAAGCGCGACTCCGCGGCCACAAAAGCGGCGATATTGCGGGCGGCGCGGGTTCGTTTCGCCAACTTCAGCTATGAGCAGGTGCGGCTGAAGGATATCGCGGCCGATGCCAAATGCGACGTCGCGCTGATCGGACGATATTTCACGTCCAAGGAAAATCTCTATACTCTCGTACTTTGGGAATTGCTGGATCCCGACAATCTCATAGCAGGTGATCGTGCTACGTTCGGCGCCCGGATTGCCCGCTCCATTTTGTCCGAATCTCCGGCGAACATTGATCTCAGCCCGACGCTCGTGGTCGTTCACGGCGCGACGTCCGGCACGACGCAGCCGTTGCTGCAAAAGATGATGCAGGAACGATTCCTCGGCCCGATCGCAGACTGGCTTGGCGGCAAGGATCGTCTGGTCAAGGCGCAACTGGTGGCAATCCTGTGTGGCGGCGCGGTGATCCATCAAAAGGCCGTCCCGCAATTTGCCCAGACGAGCAAACTGAAGAAGGCCTATGAGAGGGCGCTCGCGGACGCGCTTCAGGCTTGTGTCGGCCCGAGCGAGGATACTGGGCACGGGTAACAGCTAGCTTGAACGCGATTTTCTCAGCCGCTCATCGGGAAGCGGTTGCACGATCAATGGCTGATCGGCCGGCATTCCGAATTCATTGACACCCGACGGTGTGCAAGCCTGCGTCGCGCGCTTGAATGCCGGTCGGCTCTCGACCACCTTGCGCCAGCGCCGAATGTGGGAGTAGCTGTCCACGTCGATCGCTACCATCAACCTCGCCAGCGGGACGAACCATTGCATCATGATATCGGCCGTCGTGAATTCGGCGCCTCCAAAGAAGGCGTGATCTTCCAAGTACCGATCCGCAAAGTCGAACACTCCCACTGAACCGACCATCGCGAACGCGGCAATGTCGTCTCCGGAGCGATATCCGACTGGAAGTTCGTCGACGGCGACTCCCTTGTTCATCGCGGTGAAGAAATCCATTCCCAAGCGCGCCATTGCCGTTCCTTCGGCGAAGTGCATCCATTGGGCATGGTAGAGAAAGTCGATGGAGTTGACTGGCGGCACCAGTGCGCCGTTGCCGTATCGGGCGGTGAGTACTTCAAGAATGGCGCCTGATTCGACCATGAAGGTTCCGTCGATGCTCACGACGGGAGCCATGGGCATGTCGGGATAGACTTCCCGGATCGTCGCCATCGAACCCATGATGTCGCCGCGCTTGAAGACAAGTTCGTAGGGCAGTTCCAGTTCTTCGCACAACCATGCCACTCTCGAGGATCGCCGGCCCTCTATGTGGTAGATCACGATCTTCGGCGACACTTCCTCTACGCTCGACTCACCCATCGCTTTCCCTTTCCCGGCTTCGGTTTTTCATCGATTGCCCGCCAAGGGCACAAGATGTCAACCATGATTGACATATTGGCAGCATAGCGGCATTGTCGAGGCGGATTGAGAAACTCAGCCAGGGTCTAAGGAGAGAGATCATGCCGGTTATCGACGTTGACGCGCATTTTCACGAGCCATTCGACTGGATGGACAAGCATTTTCCCAAGTTGGCAGCAAAGCTGCCCGGCTTCGACATGTCGGCACGAATCGGCGATCTGATCGCTGGCGAGTTCATCGCCCAGATACCCAAGGATGCCCGTCCCGATCCGGCTGACGTGATGCCCGAAGTGTTCAAGCAGTTTCTCGACCAGCTCCCCCAAGGCCCGGTCAGCGGCACAGTGCTCGAACGATGCATTGAGGATATGAGCGAGGAGGCCGGGGGACCATTTCGGAAATGCGTACGCGAACCGGGTTCAGTGGATTCGGACGATCGCATCGCGGTCATGGACGACCAGGGGATTGACGTTCAGTTCATCAACCCTTCCTTCGGGCTTATCCCAGCAGATCGGGCGCTGAACGAATTGGGCAGCAAGACGCTCCAGATGGAATGCATCGCTGCTTACAACAGCTGGACATCCGACGTGGTCCACCAGCACCGCGATCGTTTGCTGCCGGTCACCTATGTCGTGCTGGACGACGTTGACTGGGCGCTTGCGGAAATGAAGCGTGCCCGTGCGCTCGGCAGCAGGGCGTTCCACGTCCCTGCGCAGCCAGTTGGCGGTCGGTCCCTCGCGCATCCGGACTTCGAGCCAGTTTGGGCGCTGGCCGAGGATCTTGGAATGGCGCTCATTTTCCATGTCGCCTTCAGCGGCCAGACTACATTGGCCGATGGCTGGGGCAACGCAGGTCCCAATCTGCTGGCGAGCATGATGACCTATCGGTCCCAGCACTTTCAGGTTCCGACCGCCGCTCTCACCGCGTTGATTTTCGGCGGCGTTTTCGAACGGTATCCTCGCCTCGTGGCGATGTCGCAGGAACTGGATACCGATTGGCTTCCCTATTGGCTGAAGACGATCGACAGCATCTGCGAGAAGAATGTCTTCTCGCGGACGAGTCCTTACACCCTGCCCCTCAAGCCATCGGAGTATGTCCAGCGCAACATTTTCGTATCCGGTCTGCCGACGCCGCTGATGCAGCTCCAGCCCGCATTCGATAGCGTTCCAACTGGCATCCTGACCTTCGCCACGGACTATCCGCATCTGGAGGGTGGCCCTATCAGCAATGCGCGTCAGTTCTATGAGGAAGAACTGGCCAACTACAGCGATCACGTCAAAGCCGAATTTTTCGGCAATGCCGTTCAGCGTGCGATGGCGCTGTAGTTTCCGGCGAATGTGCGCTTGCGGATAAGAGCCCTTGTCCGAGCAAATGCACCTGATTGAAAAGTGAGTTGGCGAGGGTAGGGCGCGGGCATGCCATTCCGACGACGAGCGCGGGCGATGCAGCGTTTCAGGCGAATGAAGTCACTGCAAAAATTCGCCTCCCTCCATGCCTCCTTCCACAACCCCTTCAATTCCGAACGTCACCTCGTCGACAGAGAAACATTCAAAGCTCGCCGCTCGGCCGCCCCTGGCCGAGTGGCAAACCCTCGTGGCCTGTGACGTGCTTCTTGACACCCCCGAGGCGAGGACTGACGCCATTGACTATCGACCAAACTTGCTGTCATCTCTCCCGAAAATAGGAGAGGTGCGATGAGCGAAAACCTAGCTCATGAGGCGCATCAGGAAGGCGAACTCGTTTTCGTTCCGGAACAGCCTTTCCTGCCTGACGAGCGAGTCCAGTTGGGTAATGGTCGCTTCGCGGTCCAGATGCGCAAGCGCGCGGAAATTCTCGCAATGACCCGTATGATCTGCAGCGAGAGCGGACTTGCCGGCGTGCACATGCGCGAACTTGCGCGGCGCACGGGTGTGACGCCGCCCACCATCTACAACAACATCGGGCGCCGCGAAGATGTCCTGCACAAAGCCATATTGGAATCGCTCGAGGGAAAGATCAGTCTCGCGGAAAAGTTCTGCGAAGAGGCGAAACTACCTTTTCCCATTGCCTATGCGCGACTTACCTGGGCGACGCTGGAGGAAGACCGGGGATATTACCGGGCAGTCGTCCTTGCGGCGATGGGCGGAGAAGCAGACATCCCCATCGCGCGAGACTGCATCAACCGAATGACGACATCACATCTCGGCAGTCTCGAGCAGCTGTCTGCCAGAGGTCAATTGCGGACCAGCAAATTGTCGATGCATCGCGCCGCCCACATGATGGCGCTCCATAATTCAAGCACCATCAATGATTGGGCGCAGGGCAACCTCGACAGCGAGAGCTTTCGCAGCGAACTTTTGTACGGTGCCGCACTGCCCCTTCTCGCCCTGGCCGCGAAGGATTTCCTGCCGAAAGTCGAGGCTCTCGTGGAAGAACTGGACGGCTAACGCGCCCCGGACGCCACACAGATCGGACCGCACGGAATTTGTCCACGCGGTCAAGACCTGCCAGATATCATGCTCTGTCAGCCTGCCTCAGGCCATCGACGATCTGCCAAACCGATAACCTGAAGTCAGAGCGACGGCTTGGTCCCCTCGGTCACGAACTCGCGGGCCCACTTCGCGGACAGCTGAACCCGTTCGGCTGGAGCCATGCGGTCCATGGCGCCGATCTGCTCTTCAATGGCGGGCTCCACCCAGACAGGCCCATTGCCGATCTGTTCGAGCGCCTGACGCGCGATGTCGGCGGGATCGCTCGCATTGTCCAGCTCACCATAGGCATTCAGCATGGTCGGCGTGGATGCCGGCCCCACGACCGGGCACAGCAGATCGATCCCATACTCCCGAAATTCACCCCACAACCCCTCCGACAGATAGCGGGTGAAGGCTTTGCTTGCCGAATAGAGCGAAAAGCCGGGATTGCCGAAATAGCCCGACATCGATCCCATCAGGATCACCCCGCCGCTGCCGCGAGCGCGCATAAGGGTGGCAAAGTGATGGGTGATGAGCGCCTTGACAGTGAAGTTTCGGTTCATCCTGCCCGTCACGAAATCACGGTCGTGATCCAGGAAATCGCCATAATTGGGCTCCGAGCCGACATTGTAGATCAGCATGCCCACCTCGCGGTCGCCGGTCGCCTCAGCGATTTGATCCACCGCTCCCATGTCGGCCAGGTCGGCGACCAGGGGAACGATCTCAACATCCGGATAAGCTTCGGCAACATCGTCGCGCAGCGCGTCCAGCGTATTCCGGTTACGCGCGATTGGCATGACGTTGATGCCATGCTTGGCCAATTCCCGCACGAACGCCGCCCCGATCCCGTCCGATCCACCCGCCACAACGGCCCACGGCCCGTACTTCTTAACGTCCATATGCTCAGTCTCCAAGTCGCAGGTTAGACAGCGCCGATCGCGCCGAGCAGTGAGTAGGAGGGGTCGGCGGTCGATCGCGTGCCCCAGCCCATCATCGGTTCGTCGATCTTCTGTGTGATCGCGAAATCGTGAATATAATCCCGGTGGGCGAGCGCCAGGCGGCCGTCTCTCCGCGTCCAGCGGTCGAGATAACGACCGCGCCCCGTGGTGAGGGTGTTCTCGTTATCTGTCGCACCAAGCAAAGCGACGGTGACATAGGTTTCCGAATACGCCTCATCGGCACTGACCGGATTGACCAGGATGTTGGAAAGCTGGTGCGAGGTGGCGTCGAGGCCACGATGAAACTCGCATACCCAGTCGACGAATCCGCGCCCCGTACCCTTGAAAAGCGCGCCATAATCGGCGGTGCCATCGTCATGCCATACCGAGTAACCCAGTTCCGCGTCGATCCGGTCCATCGACCGGCAATAGCGGAACAGAACGGTGCGGATTTCATGTTCGATCGCGAGATTGGCCGCGACATCAACGGTCATGGAATTGCCTCCCTTTCCATCCTCTCAAAGGTCCTAAAAATTGAACTCGGCCACAATGGCATAGGTCGAAGGCTCCCCAGCGGACAGATAATCGCCCGCCTCAACCGATCCCCCGTAGATCTGGTATTTGTCGGCCAGAATGTTTCGGCCCCTGAAACCGAGACGCCAGGTATTTCCGGGTGCGTTCCAGAACAACGACGCATTAAGCAGCAGGCTGTCGTCTTCGCGGATCCGGCCAGAAACCTCCCACGGAAATCCACCGCGATAGGACAATCTGGCGTTCAGCGAGAACGAACCCTCGCCGACCGGGATCCTGTAATCAACCCCGATATTGCCGGTAAACTTCGGCGAACGAATAAGCTGGTTGCCTGATGCATCGACGGCGACCACACAATTGCCACCCGATGGCAGCGGGCCGGTTGTAACGCCAGGACAGTAGACACCCGGCGTCGCCGGAACCAGATTTGGCGCATTGTCGAAATCGGAATATTCGGAATGGACATAGGCCGCCCCGCCCGAGACGGTGAAACCGGATAACAGCTCGATCGCGAAATCGCCTTCGATGCCCCAGATATTCGCCGATGCCGCGTTGAGCGTCATCGTCGAAACGTTCTGGATTATGCGGACCTGAAGATCGCGATAATCATAGTAGAACGCAGCCAGATTGAAGCGTGCCGTGGCCGAACTGATTTTGGTTCCGATCTCGTAAGCATCCACGATCTCGGGGTCATAGGACGGCTGGTTGGCAGGAATGATGTTGAAGTTGCCGCTTTTGAACCCGCGATTGTAACTGGCGTAGACCATGGCATCGTCGGTGATGTGATGGTCGTAAACGACGCGCCAGGACGGTTGCTTCCAGGTTTCTTTCTGGCCCGGAAAGACGATCGCTCCGACCGTTCCGACCGTGGTGCGCTCGTCGATCGTGTAGCGCGCGCCTAGTGTCAGGCGACCATTGTTGCCGATCCCGATCCGGTATTCGCCAAACAGCGAATAGGAATTGGTCTCGACATTGGAAACGATGTTGGCGACTGGCGTCAGCGCCGGCCCCGCCAAGACCGACAGGTCGATGTCGGAATCCGCATGGAAGTAATAGAGCCCCGTGATCCAGCTGTTCCCCGACGCGTTGGCCGACGCCAGCCGCAGTTCCTGAGAAATGGTTTTGTTCTTGTAATAGATGTCGGCGACCGCCGCAGGCGTCGCACCGATATCGTTGTCGAAGTAGAAATTGCTGTCATCGACGCGATAGGCGGAGATCGAGGTCAGGTCGACCGATCCGAATTCGTGATCGATCTGTAGCGACACGCCACCGGATTCAGTCGTGCGCTTGAAATCGACATTGTGCGTCACATCATAGAAGTCGCCGGAATAGGTTCCTCCGCCCGTGCTGATGGTGCCGGGCAGGATGGTCCGGTTCAGGCCACGCGCGTCCTCGATATCGGTGTAGTCCCCCGCCAGGGTGAATTTCGTCCGCTCGCCTTGATACTGGATCTTCGAACGGGCCGTGATCTCATTGTTGAAATTGGTGTCGTTGCCGGTCACCAGATTGGTGCCATACCCATCTTCCTGGCGCCGAACATAGCCGGCGAAATCTGCCGCGATCGTTTCGGTGAGCCCGGTCGTGAAATAGCCGTTTACCTCGTAGGTCTCGTAGGCTCCGGCACTCAGGGAGAGCGAGCCCGACGTGTCGAATTCAGGATCGCGCGTAATGATGTGGATCAGGCCGCCCGTGGCGTTGCGTCCGAACAATGTGCCCTGCGGCCCCTTGAGCACCTCGACGCGTTCGACGTTCTTGAGCGCGGCATTGTTCGCCCACATGCTCATCACGTAGACGCCGTCGATATAGGTCGAGACGGGCGATTCCTGCCCGGCAGCCGTGTCGGTCGAGCCCACTCCGCGGATGAAGGGAACAGTGCCGCCGGCCGAGCGGCCGATGGTCAGCGCCGGCACCAATGCGGGCAGGTCAATTACCTCCGAGACACCACTGGCCTGCATGGTTTCAGCGGTAAAAGCCTGGATCGTTATGGGCACGTCCTGCAGTGCTTCCTCGCGCTTTTGGGCGGTGACGATAATGTCGAACCCCCCGCTCCGCACGTTCTCTTCTTCCGCCGCGTCCTGCGCATGTGCAGTTGACGTAAAAACCGGAAGGCACGCAGAAGATAGGAAAAACACCCCCGCCTTCGCAATCAAGTTGCGAGCCATTTTTCTCTCCCAATTTTATATTCAGATCTTGAAGATCCGTTTTTTATCTACACAGAGTTAGCGGGTGTCAGCAATTTCATTCCATTTACACTTTGTATCTCGTGTTCAATTTGCGGTCAGGTCAGGTCAGCCAGGACCGCCGGGTTGAACGGAACGATCGCGTCGATTGAACCCTCGCGGACCTTGTTCGCCCATTCCGGGTCGGAAAGCAGCGCCCGCCCAACCGCAACGAGGTCGACCTCGCCTCGCGCCACCATTTCGGCGGCCTGTTCGATATTCGCTACGCCTGTATCCGTTGGGGCCATCGAGTCGCGCATCTCCTTGTCAAGCCCGACCGATCCCACGGTGATCACCGGCTTGCCAGTGAGCTTCTTCGTCCACGCAGCAAGATTGAGATCGCTGCCTTCGAATACCGGCTTCCAGAACCGGCGCTCCGAAGCATGGAAGATATCGACGCCCGCATCGACCAGCGGTTCGAGGAAGCGGGATAGCTCCTCCGGCGTCTGGGCCAGACAGGCGTCGTAATCGGCCAGCTTCCATTGTGAGAAGCGCAGGACGATGCAGAAATCCGTGCCTACCGCTTCGCGGCAGGCACGCACTATCTCGGCACCAAATCGTGCGCGCGCGGCGAGATTCCCCCCCCAGCCGTCATCGCGCTTGTTGGTTTCATGCCAGAAGAACTGGTCGATCATGTAACCATGCGCGCCATGCAATTCGACGCCGTCAAATCCCAAGGCCTTGGCAGTCGCAGCCCCTTGCGCATAGGCGGCGATGATCGCCTCGATCTCGGCCTCGTCGATGCCCTCCCCGACCTTCTCGCCGGGGGCGACATAGCCAGATGGGCTGGACTTGACCGTCAGGTCCTCCACAATATCGTCATAGATATGCTCGGCCTGAGGACAGCGCGTGAGGCCGGTGTGCCAGAGCTGCGGCATTATCTTTGCGCCAGCCGCATGGACCGCTGCTACGACCTCGCGCCAGCCAGAAAGCGCATCCTCGCCATAGAAGCGCGGCGCTGCCTCTTCGTTCGAGGCGGAATGGTGCGGGATCCAGGTTCCCTCTGTAATGATCAGACCGACTCCGCCTTCGGCGCGGCGGCGGTAATAGTCGGCGACATTCTCTCCGGGCACCCCTCCTGGTGAGAAGGTCCGCGTCATAGGCGCCATCACGATGCGGTTGGAAAGCTCGAGATTGGGGCTGGAGAATGGCGTAAATAGCGCTGCGTAAAGCGACGTGTTAGTCATCATTTGTCACCATCATCGTTAAGTTTCATGCCCATGCGTACGAAATTCTTGCGCGCATTGGCTTCGGACAAGCGGGCTGCCTCGGCATCATGGCCAAACATGTTCTTGGCAAATTCCTTCAGGTCGGTCTGCTCTATCGTCTCGCGCTCGAAACGGTCAAATGCCGCCTGCAAGGCGGGACGCCTGGACAATTCGTCGAACCATTTCGCGATATTGGCATATTGCGACAGCGGTCCTAGGCCAGTCGCGACCAGCGCGCGGTCGAACCAAGGATAGCACGCCATGTCGGCTATCGAATAATCTGCTCCCGCGACATAAGGCTGCTCGCCAAGCCTCCGGTCAAGCACCCCGGCCAGCCTGTGGACCTCACGCTGATAGCGTTCCTTGGCATAGGTGTTTTCCGGCCGGAACAGATTGAAGTGCGCGCATTGCCCATTCATCGGGCTTTGCGAAGCGCAGTGCCAGAACAGCCATTTCAATACCTGCGCGCGATCCGACACGCTTTCGCCGCGAAAGCGCCCGTGCTTTTCGGATAGGTACAACAGGATCGCGCCGGATTCGAACAGCACGATCGATTCCCCGCCTCCCTCAGGCTCATTGTCGATCAGTACCGGCACCTTGCTGTTGGGCGAGATCGCCACGAATTCCGGCGAGAATTGCTGTCCCTTCCCGACATGGACGAGGTGCGTTTTGTAGTCCACGCCAAGCTCCTCAAGCAGGATCGTCGGCTTGTAGGTGTTCGGGGACTTGTGAAAATATAGGTCGTACACGAGCATCCTCCCAACAGCCTCGTTCTGATCATAGGCTAACTGGATAAGCCGCGGTGGCGCGGCGGTACAGTTCGAAGGTTTTACAACTTTGATGCCCCGATAAAGTCGGCCAGCGGAAATAGCGGGTGTACATCATCACGACCAAGCGGATGACCTCGGGTGGAGAGTTGAAATAGCGAAACGGGCTTGCGGGTTTTCCGAGGTCTGGACTGTCCATCGTCAGCACCAATGGCACAGATTTGAGGCTTTAAATTAACCCTTCATGGAGGCGGGCAAACGCCGCTTGGCTGGCGACACGGCACGGGCCGCGACCACCGGCGAGGTACAGGATCTGCGCCGCGAAGCCCGGAACCTGAAGGAATGTGTGGCCGATCTGACGCTGGAAAACCGCCTGCTGAAAAAAGCATGATCGCGGATGGGGGCCGAACAGGCGGCATGCTGCACGTCGAGTGAATTGAAATCCTGCTCCAGCCCCTCTTCGCTCGACTTGCGGGTGTAGATTGCGCAGCAGATCTGCTTCATTGGCTTTTATCCCGCCTGGCATGGAAGCCGAAGAAGGCTGGATCCGACCATTGCGTGCCGGTGACGCGACTGCCGCTCGCCGATGTCGAGCAGATCCTTGTGTTCACACGCGTCGCCCACTGGACAAGCCCGCGTAATACCATGATCTTGGCCAGCGCGAGCTTCGGCGGCTCTCGTATCAGGCGAAATCTACGTCCTCCACGCGGTCGGGCGCTCTCACTATTGCACCTTGGCCAATTGAGGCACCCGCCCGCTAGCGCGTTTCCTCGCGAACCAGAAGGACCAGACGGATAAAGTTCCCAGCAGGCCCAATGCCAATCCAGCGAAGGTCATCACCAGCCGATAGCTCAAGCCTCCCACCTTGGCGGCGTGGAGCGGGTAGAGCATGTTGTAGATCTTCACGGTTTGGGGCAGATGCGAAGCATCCCGGGCCTTTACCAGGCGACCATCATCCGCCGCGAACCACAAGGTTGTGCGCCCGTTTGGCAGCCATTCGTCCGGCCTCTTCATCCGCAGGGTGATGAGGCCGCTGCCTTGCCGGGGCAGCGACAGGCTGCGTATTTCGGCGTCAGGAAATTGCGTCCTCGCCTCCACGATAAGAGCACGCCAGTCATGCCTTGCCGCCAGCGGAAGGTGCGGATGGGAAGGCGGCTTGAGGCTGGCGTCGATCTGCGCGGGTGCGGCGGGTCCCAGGATCAGGGCCGCCATCGGACGAAAGACCAGAATGGACCCTGTCAGCAGCGCCAGCATCAGCAGCGGCGCCGCGACCACGCCCAGGTCACGATGATGGCGCAGGATCGCCGGTCGGCTCAAACGCTTGGGCAGAATGCGGAACTCGAACGTCTTGCGCGTGCGGGTCCACAGGATGACGCCTGAGATGACGAAGAACAGCCCGGCGATCGCGGCGGTGCCGATCACGGTTTCGCCTGTGTCGCCAGCAAACAGATGATGATGCAAATCGAACAGCCAGAGCTCCGGTCGTTCCCACTGGCTGCTCCAGCGCGTGACCAGATCGCCCGACTGATCGATATAGGCGCCAGACCCGTCCGCGAAGCGCAGCCGGTTGAGGCCGAAATTCTGCCCTGCGAAGGTGATCATCTCCGGCCGGGTGGCAGGATCGGCCATGATCCTTTCGACCGTGGCAGCGATGACGGCTGTTTCCTGCACTTGCGCGTCGGACGCATGCGGCAGAATGACCCACGCGTCCTTGTGCACCAGCAAGGCGCCCGAAAACCCCAGCACCGCCAGAACGAGGCCGATCAGTCCGCCAATCCAACGGTGCAGGAGGTCAAGCGTCTTCAAAAACCATAGTCCCAGCTCAGCGTGAAGGTGCGTCCCCGTCCGGCGAAATAAGCGAGATTGTCGTTCGGCAGCCGCGTGTCGCTGCTGTAATCGATGTAGAATTTGTCGAACAGGTTCTGCACGCTCAGCCGCAGCCCGCCAAAGCCGGTCTGATAGCGGATGCTGGCGTCGGTGACGTGATAGCCGCCGAAATTGTTGCGCCGGTCGGGCTGGGTCAGGCCCGGATCGGCATGGAAAGTGCGCGACAGGAAATATTGCGTTTGCACGATCGCCGAGACGGGGCCGCGATTAAAGGTGGCAGACAGATTGACACGGTCGGGCGAGATGTTGACGCCGTCGAGATCGGTGTCCACCTTTCCGTCGGCATTATTGTCGTAGCGCCCCTCGATATGCGCATAGCCAATGCCAATCTTCAGCCCGTCGATCGGTGTCTCGCTGCGCAGATTTACCTCGATGCCCTCGATTTCGATGCGCTGGCGTTGCACGTCGAAATTGCGCCCGAGGCCGGGGACCAGTAGCTGGCCCTTGTCGCTCGACGACCAGAAATAGGTGGCCGATGCGTCGACGGGCCCGCGCTTCACTTCCACGCCAATCTCGCGGTTGTTCGACACGATTGGTTCAATGGCGAGGTAGCTGTCGATATCGACGCCCGTCATGTTAACCGACCGGGCGATGCGGCCAACGTCGGGCGCGGTATAGCCCTCGGCATAGCTCGCATAGGCACGAATGCCTTCCCACGGTTCGATAATGACGCCGCCGTTCAGCAACAGATCATCGAATTTCGGCTGCCCGCCCGCGACAGCGACACCCCCATAGGTCGATGTGCCGCAAGGCGCGGTGGGCGGCCGATCGGTCGGGCAAGCAACGAAGGTGGTCGACGCGAGTGTGTGATAATCGTCGATCTTGATCTGGACATTTTCCCAGCGCGCGCCACCGGCCACGCGCACCAGGCCGTCGAACAGCTTGAGGTTGGCCTGAGCGAAGGGGGCGAGGCTGCGAAACTCGGCAGGCGGCACCCAGACGCGATCAGTAGCGATCAACCGCTGCTCGGTCTTGTCCCACAGCGCGTCGAAGCCAAGCGTGGCGGTAAGCGCCTCGAAGCCCGGCATCGCGCGCTCGTAGCTGAATTTCGCGCCGACCTTGCGGGAGCGGTTCTGCGACTGGTCGAACAGCGTGTTGACCGGCGCGATGGCCGGGTCCTGGAACGTCGCGATGGGCGCGACCTCGCCGCCGAATGTGTCGCGCGAGCGGTTGAAGAAGAACTGGCTGACGAAATTGCCGCCCAGAAGATCACTGTCGGTGTAGGACAGGGCGACGCTTTCGGTGCGGTTGGCGGCCGGATCGCCGGGAGGGGTGCCCTGCACCGCGCTGGTTGGCAGCCCGGTGTTGCGGTTGCCTGCGACCGCGACGAAATCGCCCTCGCCCTTCAGCTCGAACCGGCTCGCGATCAGGTCGATGCGACCCGTAGCGGAGACGGCATAGCCAAGGCGCGCGAAGAAATTGGTCGTACGTGAATCCTGCGTCTCGCCCTGCGTCAGGTTGAGGCCGACGCGACGATCCTGTCCGTCATAGAATACGCCGCGCTTTTCATAGGTGGCGCCGATCGTAGCGTCGAAGTCGCCGGCCTTGTACTGGAACAGGCCACCGGCCTTCGCGCCGAAGCCGTCAGAGTGGAAGCTGTTGTCGGCAGTGCCCTGCAATAGCACCCGGCCGCCAAGGCCCTCCTTCGTGGGCGCGCCGACCGTGACCTGGTTGACGATGCCGCCGGTGCCGCCGATGCCCTGCAGCGCGTTCGAGCCGTAGATCAGTTCGACCCGATCGACGAAAAAGCCGTCGATGGTGAATCCATCGCGCGCGCCGTCGCGCAGCGGGGTCGATTGCGGGATGCCGTTGATCGCATAGAGCGGGGAGCGGCCGCGAAGGGTCTCGCCCGCGCCGGAGAGCTTCTGGCGGGTGGGCGAGAAGGACGGGGTCAGGGTCGAGATCGCATCGGTCACTGAACCAGAAATTGCGAGCTGCTGGTCGAGCGTTTCCTTGTCGACCACATCGATAGTCAGGGGCAGCGCGTTGACAGGAAGGATGCTGCGGGCGGCGGTGACGATGATTGGTCCTTCGGCCTCCGCCTCAGCGGGCACGGATTGCGCGTGGACAGAAGTGGTAAGGAGAATTGCGGTGGTGGAAAGCAAAGCCGGAATCGCCGAACGCATGAAGGAACCCCCTTTTTTGGCGCTCGCTAGCGGAAGAACCATACTAATGCAAGTCAGTCGCAACTGGGGCGAGACCGGCAAAACCAGGTGCCGCTGAGGAGCATGGTCGCGGCGGATCGTGCCCGGAAGCCGCTGAGGCGATGCTGAAAGTCGTTTCGCTTACGTCAAAAAAGGTTTGATATACAGTGATATAGCTGTGCCGCGTTCGGTGCGGGTTAGCCGGGGGCCGCGGCACTTTTGCCCATGAAAGGAGAAACCAGCGAAGCGGTAAATCTGCCATAGAAACAACAGGGGTCGCATCATGAAAAAATCATCGTTCTCCCGCCCGCTTTCGGGCGCTCTGTTCGCATGTCTTTTTGTGGTTTGTGTCAGCGCTTGGGGTTTTGCCTCAAACGCAGGCTTTCAGCGTTCCGACCAGGAAGCGCCGCCGCCGGCTCAAGCAGGTGGCAGGCGGGCTTCGGATGATAAATTCGACACATTGGCAATCATGCGCTCTGCCATAGACAGCGCGTCCGCGCAGCAGCTTGCCAGCGCTGACACCAGCGCCGCAGCTTTCTCCTTATCGACCGATGCAGGGGATTTTGCTGGCTTCAACTTCGCCAATGGCACCCGATACCCGGAACAGGCCATCGCGTCGGTTGGCCCAGCCACCTATCAGCCAGGTGCTACCGTCGCCTATGTCCCGATCTCTCTTGACCGGCCGACGCCGAACACGGTCATTGCGCGGGTGATGACGGAGGATGGCACTGGCCTTGTGAGAGGCGTTGCTGGGGTCAACTACCAGCCGATCTACAAATCCGTCATCTTCCGTCCGGGCGATCCGCTCACTAAAACGGTAGAGGTGCCGATCATCCTCGGGGTGCCGCAGGCTGATTTTATCGTCAGGTTTGTCGAGGCGCCGTGGGGCGGCAAAATGGGCACCGACCGGGCCCATGTGCAGTGCGATTTTCAGAAGGAGGCCACGCCCGCACAGACGGCAGGGCGAGAAGCGCGAACATTCACACCGAGCGGGACGCTGCAATGGCGGATGAGCCGGGAGACCTTGAAGTGGTCGGACGCAGGTCATGACAAGGCCTGGTCGACCAAGCTGCCAAACGGCCGCTCGCAGCCTGGTAATCAGGAAACCGGGATTTATCTCGATGGCTGGGTGTACCGTGACGCGGGGATCGAGGCGCCCCTGCGTTACACGGACGAAGGGCTTGTCATGCATAGCCAGAAGCTGAAACAGCCGCTGGAGTGGGATGGGGTTGCCTATGACTACGGCGCGGTTGTTCTGAGCGGTCACAACACCAAACCGGTCCAGATCGGATACGGCCAATATGAGTTTACCGCCCAAATGCCCGATCGGCGCGGTTCATGGCCGGCATTCTGGCTCATCTCAACAGCGGGCTGGCCGCCGGAAATCGACATTTACGAGGGCTTCGGCTTTGAAAGTTGGTGGGATTTTGATCGCTATACCGCCAACACTCTGCACGGTGGCGCCAATATCACGCGGACCTTCCAGCAGGGCATATTCATGAACACTGACGAGGTTTATGGCATCGGGGGCTTTACGAAGGGGTTCCACAGTTTTGCCGTGGATATCCAGCCCGATTACATAACCTGGTTCATTGACGGCAAAGAGACTTATCAGGCGGTCAATCCCTTCGCCGGCTTTCGTTGGTATCCGATCATGAATGTCGCGGTAAAGACGAGCGGCGATTATGCCGATGGCTCGGGTGACATGATCGTCAAGGACATCAAGATCTATTCCGATTGAAGGGATTAGGGGCGGTCATCGATCGGAAGGCCGACTGACGGTTTGAACCGCCCTTCATACAAATCCATGAACATCGCCTTGGGCCGAGGGGGCTTGATCGACGCGCGCATCGCTGCCCCTTGTTCGCCTCCATCCGACATCCGGTGAAAACCGGAGGCAGCGTTCGACTGACAATCCAGTCCGACCGGCAAGCCAGATCGTGCCGCATCGATCAAGCCACGGAACCGTCCAATGACGGGAGCGGCAAGCCGGTTCGCATCTGACTTCGAAATGCGGCCAAGGCGTCGCGTCAGATCGGATTTGCCGATCTTCTCCCGGCGGTCAGCAGGCACGACAAGCCGGACTTCGAAATCCGCCACCACTCGACCGTCGCACATGCGTCATCAATCGCATTTTTGTAGCACCGCTTTGGAGCACGAGAATCCGCTTGAGCCTGACATAGTGTTAAGGTCCACAGACGGGAGTGTCATAGAGGAAACAGGTGAATCATGGCGCATTGCGAGCACAAGCATCAGCATGGCGAGGCTGGCCCGGCACAAGTCAATGATCCCGTTTGCGGGATGATCGTCGACCCGGAGAAGACCCTGCATCACGCAATGCCTTCGGGCCATGAGTGGCACTTCTGCAGCGGCAAGTGCCGGACGAAGTTCGTGGCCGATCCCGAACCTTATCTGAAGTCCGCCGCCCCCGTCGATGCTCCGGAAGCGACGATCTGGACCTGCCCGATGCACCCCGAAGTCCGGCAGGATCATCCGGGCGCTTGCCCGATCTGCGGGATGGCGCTGGAGCCGGAGAAGATATCGCTCAATCACGAGCCAAGTCCCGAACTTACCGACATGACGCGGCGGTTCTGGATCGGCCTCGTGCTCGCGCTGCCGGTGTTCCTGCTTGAAATGGGCGGACACCTGTTCCCGGCGATCCACCACCTCGTCCCGACGCGGCTATCGACTTGGATCCAGCTGGCCTTGGCGACGCCGGTCGTGCTTTGGGCGGGCTGGCCATTCTTCGAGCGGGGGTGGGCTTCACTAAAGTCCCGCCACCTCAACATGTTCACGCTGATCGCAATGGGCACCGGCGTGGCTTGGACCTACAGCATGGTGGCCGCTCTGGCGCCTGAGCTGTTCCCGCCCGCCTTCCGCAATGCCGATGGCAGCGTCGCGGTCTATTTCGAGGCCGCGGCGGTCATCACCGTGCTGGTGCTGCTCGGCCAGGTCCTCGAATTGCGCGCCCGCGAACGGACCTCGGGCGCGATCAAGGCGCTGCTCGGCCTCGCCCCCAGGACGGCGCGCCGTCTGCTGGCCGATGGCACCGAGGAAGAGGTGAGCCTCGAAACCGTGAACGTCGGCGACCGGCTGCGCGTACGCCCGGGCGAGAAGGTGCCGGTCGATGGCAGCGTCGAGGACGGGCGGTCCTCGCTCGACGAGTCGATGGTCACGGGCGAGTCCATGCCCGTCGCCAAGGCCAAGGGCGACGTCGTGATCGGCGGCACGCTCAACCAGACCGGCGCGCTCGTCATCACTGCAACCAGGGTCGGGCGCGACACGATGCTCGCTCGCATTGTCCAGATGGTCGCCGAGGCGCAGCGTTCGCGCGCGCCAATCCAGCGCATGGCTGATCAGGTCTCGGGCTGGTTCGTCCCGGTGGTAATCGCCATTGCCGTGCTCGCCTTCGCTGGATGGAGTATCTGGGGGCCTGAGCCACGCTTCGCCTATGGTCTCGTCGCGGCGGTCGCAGTGCTGATCATCGCCTGCCCTTGCGCGCTCGGGCTTGCTACGCCGATGTCGATCATGGTGGGCGTCGGACGCGGCGCCGGGCTCGGCGTGCTGATCAAGAACGCCGAGGCGCTCGAGCACATGGAAAAGGTCGACACGCTCGTCGTCGACAAGACCGGGACGCTGACCCAGGGTCATCCGGCAGTCACCGCGATCATGCCGGCAGCAGGGTTCATCGATGAAGATATTCTTCGCCTGGCTGCGGCCGTCGAGCGGTTCTCGGAGCACCCCCTGGCGCTCGCGATCGTTGAGGCCGCCAAGGCCCACAACGTTGCACTTTCTGCCGTGAGCGAGTTTGACTCGCCCACTGGCCGCGGCGCTTTGGGCATCGTCGAGGGGAAGAAAATCGTGCTCGGCATCGCCGGGTTCCTGACGGAACAAGGCATCGACACGGCGGAGCTTTCATCGGCTGCCGATGACCTGCGACGCGAAGGCGCGACCGTCATCTTCGTCGGGATCGACGGGCAGGCCGGCGGCGCCATCGCTATCGCCGATCCGGTCAAGCCGACCACCCCCGAAGCACTCGACGGCCTACGCCGTGAAGGCATCCGTGTCGTCATGCTGACCGGCGACAACCGCACGACCGCGGAGGCGGTCGCCCGCAGGCTGGGCATCGACGAGGTCGAGGCCGATGTCCTGCCCGACCAGAAAAGTGCCGTCGTCGCGCGGCTCAAGGCTGAAGGCCGCGTCGTCGCGATGGCGGGCGATGGCGTGAACGATGCGCCTGCGCTTGCCGCTGCGGACGTTGGCATCGCCATGGGCTCGGGCACCGACGTCGCTATAGAAAGCGCAGGCGTGACCCTGCTCAAAGGCGACCTGACCGGCATCGTGCGTGCCCGGCGCTTGAGCCAGGCGACCATGTCGAACATCCGCCAGAACCTGCTGTTCGCCTTCATCTACAACGCCGCCGGCGTGCCGGTTGCGGCAGGCCTGCTGTATCCACTGTTTGGCATCCTGCTCTCGCCGATGATCGCCGCCGCCGCGATGGCTCTGTCCTCAGTCAGTGTCGTCACCAATGCCCTGCGGTTGAACCGGCAGGCGCTATGAACATCGGTGCCGCAGCGCGCGTCAGTGGCGTGTCGGAACGCATGATCCGCCATTACGAGCAGATCGGCCTGATCCCGCCGGCCGCGCGGCGGGACAGCGGCTACCGCGATTACAGCGATGCCGACGTCCACCGGTTGCACTTCATCGCCAACGCCCGCGATCTCGGTTTCGGCATCGAGGGGATCGGTTCGCTATTGGCGTTGTGGTCCGACCGCAACCGCGCCAGCGGCGAGGTCAAGGCGCTGGCCATGGCCCGCGCGGAGGAACTGGGACGCAAGGCTCGCGCGCTGGAAGACATGCGCAGGACCTTGCTTGATCTCGCCAAAGACTGCGCGGGCGGTGAACGACCCGACTGTCCGATCCTCGACAGGCTTGAGGATTGAAAGCCAAGGCAGGTGTTCCTGCTCTGTCCGCCTGAAACTCACCGCTGCCAGTCGGGTTCTATCGTTGTGTCTGCAACAATGTGAAAGGACCGGCGATGGACGATCAGCAGGGCGGCATGAAAATGGGCTTCGGCCGGTTTGCCGCGATGATTGCGACTTCAACAGTCGTGATGTTCGGCCTCATGTACCTCAACACCTATGCATTGAGCCACGTTGAGTTCAGTCAGACGCGAACCTGGATGGCCGTGGTCATGGGCGCGGCGATGGCCGTGATCATGCTCGTCTTCATGTGGAGCATGTATCCCAACGTGCGGGTCAAGACCGGCATACTCATCGGCAGCGCGGTGTTATTCGCCATCGCGCTCTGGCTGGTCCGCAGCCAGGAAACGATCGACGACATATCCTACATGAAGGCCATGATCCCGCACCATTCGATCGCGATCATGACCAGCGAGCGGGCGCACATCAAGGACCCCGAGGTCCGCAAGCTCGCCGACGGCATCCTTGATGCGCAGGTGCGCGAGATCACTCAGATGAAGCGGATGATCGCCCGGCTTGAAGCCACGCCGACACCTGCAAACGCTCCCGACCTGCCTTCCTACCGCGACTTGAAGAAGGCACCACCTGAACCGGAAACCGACAAAAGTACCGGGATCGATACGCTGCAGCCCGTGTCGTAAAGCCGGACTTGGTGAAGGCAGAGTTAGTCCGCGGGTTCAGCATCGGCGTTCAGAGCGTCGTTACGTACGATCCAAAAACGTTGCCATTCAGTACCCCACAACTCACGTCCGCTTTCAGGCACGGCGGAATCGCTGTCGAACGGCAAAAAGTGGCGCATTGCTGCTCGTCGGTTCACACCGACACCCTCAAAGCCAGCCTTGACCGGTAGGCCAATGTCCGATCCTGAGTTGGGATATGGCGATAGTTGCCGTTCGGCTCGTCGCCTGCCGACCAGATTACGACGGTCGCATATGTCATGCGAACGTCCCACTCTGACAATAGCAGGCGCCCGCATTGAGCGAGTCTGTCAGGCGGTATACGTGGCTCTTGCCCGGTCAGTTGACGGCATCGGTCCTTGCGCGACATCGCTTGGCAGGCTTACAGCGACCCTACTCCTGTACCAGCGGATGCGTGCTGGCTCGATGCTTGAGGAAGTTCAGGAATGCTCGGATGCGCGACGGTAGCAGGCGGGGCGCGGCATTGAAAAGCGCATGCACGGTAAACGGGACCGGCTTGTAGTCGGGCAGCAGGCTCACGAACCGGCCGCTTTCGATCAGATCGTCGAGCAGATAAGCGGGCTGGATAATTATCCCGTGCCCGAGCAGCGCCGCGGATCGCGTGACCTCCGCCATGTTCGCGCACATCGTTCCGCTGACGGTCACGCTGCTCTGACCATTCGGTCCCTCGAACAGCCACGGATAGCGCTTGCCGGAGGATGGAGGCGTCAGGCAGTTGTGGCTTTTCAGATCGGCAGGCGTCTCCGGACATCCGCGCGCCGCCAGATATTTCGGCGAGGCGACAATTCGCTGCGGGACGCGGTCGATCAGGATCCTGAATTCGCTGGTGCTTTCGAGCTTCTGCGAGATGCGGATGGAGACGTCGAGGCCTGCCGCCGCGAGGTTGCTCAGGCCGTCATCGTGGATAAGCGTAATCCGGATATCGGGGTGGCTTTCGATGAAGGCGACGGCCACCGGGACCAGCACGTCTGCAGCATAGACGGGCGGCACCCCAATCCGAATCGGTCCCGACAACGCTCCACTCGCCTGCCTGACCTCATCGACGACGCCTTCCAACTGGCTGACGAGCGGCGCAGCTTGCTCGATCAGTAGCTGGCCGGCCTCTGTCGGCACCATCGCGCGGCCGCTGCGCTTCAGCAATTGCATGCCCAGCTCCACCTCGAGGCCGGCAACATGGGCAGTGACCGCGGAGCGGGAAAGCCCAAGCTTGCGCGCGGCAACCGTGAAGCTGTTCGCTTCGACGACTTTGAGGAAGGTGGCTATCGCGCGGAACATGCTCATGCTGCACAGCCTACCATATGCCTGAAAATGTGAACGGTCATTTCACTTTTTTGATCACGACGACCGCCCGCGCATCCGTTATTCTCATCGTTATGGACAACGGCGACATCGCGTGCGGGATCGCACCCGGACCGCCTCGGCCGCTGAGGAGAAGGTGATCCCGCTCGCTGATGGCAAGTGCCGGCGCTAGCGGGTGAGACCTATGCAATCACGAGCCGACTGATGCAGCGGCTACATGTTTTTCCTTTTCCGGAGTTAAGCGCGTGCAAACGAATATCGTGATCATCGGCGGCGGCGGCGCCGGCATGTGCGCGGCGCTTGAAGCGAACGCGCGCGGGCTGTCCTGCGTGCTGCTGGAGGCCGACGACAAGCTCGGCGGATCGACCGCCTTGTCGTCGGGCGTCTATTACGCGGCGGGTACCGCGATCCAGCGGGCAAACGGGATTACCACGGATACACCGGATGCGATGTACGAATACATCATGACGCTCAACCAATGGGCACTGCGCCCTGAGATCATCCGCCTGCTCTGCGATCGCGCCGCCGATGGGTTGGACTTTCTGATCGCGAAAGGGGTCTCCTTTCCCGACGACCATCTCGTCGGCGGCGGACGCAACCGGGTCGCGCGCGGTCATAGCTGCAGCGGGGAAGGCGGCAGCATCGCCGCGGTGCTGGCAGATCGCGTCCGCGAGACCGATGTCGTCGTGCGGCTCAATACGCGCGTCGACGGGCTCATCGTAGAGAACGACCGCGTGGTGGGCGCACGCGCGGCGGACAACGAATTTCGCGGCGACGCGGTGATCGTGACGACAGGCGGTTTCGGCAACAACAAGGAAATGCGGGCGCGGCTCTATCCGAGCGTCGCGCAGCATGGCGACAAGACCTGGGCGGTTCACGAGCCCGCGCCGTACATCCTGGGCGACGGCATACTCATGGCGGAACGGATCGGCGCGGCGATCACCGGCCACGACACCGGACTGCCGCTGCCCACCGCAGGCTTCAAACATAACGTGGAAGGCGTGTTGCCGCCCTGGATCATGCTGGTGAATGTTGAGGGGCGCCGCTTTATGGCGGAAACCTCGCCGTTCAGCGTCTCGGGCTATTTGATCAATGCCCAGACCGGCTCGAAAAGCTATGCGATCTTCGATGAGACGACGCTCAAGGAAGTCAGTGACGATCTCGACTATCTCGACCCGCTCAAGCAGCGAATGAGCGTGCCGAGCTGGCATCAGAAATCAATCCGCGAGGAAGTCGCCAGAGGCGTCGTCAAGCAGGCCGACACGATCGAAGAGCTCGCCCGGCAAGCGGGGATCAAGCCGGCGGCGCTCGCCGAGCAAGTGCGTCGCTACAATGCCGATTTCGACCAGGGTCGCGACGCGCAGTTCAACAAGAACAGTGGACATCATGCGATCCGCGTGCCGCCCTTCTACGCGGTAGAAGTGCGCGCCTCGATGATCGGCCTTACCGCCGCCGGGCTCGACATCGATAATCGCGCACGTGTTCTCGATGCCGATGGCCGGGTCATTCCCGGTCTATATGCAGGTGGCGAAACCCTGGGTTGCGTGATTGGCAACCGTTATTCGGCGGGCGGCATCAGCATCGCCAATGCGGTCGTGTTCGGTCGCCGCGCGGGCGAATGCGCGTCCGAGGACGTGCTGGAGCATGGTGCCCGCGCTCTGTGCGTGCCAGCCTCAGCTTGAGCAGGGCGTCCTTACGAATTTTGCGGGGTCGGCATGGAACTGGGAAAGCTTGGGATATGGACCGATGCCGATGGCATGTCGGCCGAAGCGGCCGCCGCATTCGCCCAGGTGGTGGAGGAAGCAGGCTATTCGGCGCTCTGGATTGGGGAAGGCAGGGGACGGAATTCCATCAGCTTCGCCTCATGGCTCCTTGCCCGGACGAGCAAGCTGAAGATCGCGACGGGGTTCGCTAATCTCTATGCCCGCGACGCGCTGTCCTGTTCGTCGCCGCGCGCGGAGAGGAGCGGCTGCTTGCTGCATGCAACATGATCGGCAGCGAAACTGGCGCGAGCGTGACGCCGATCGTCGCAGACCACGGTACCGCCGAGGGACGGGCACGCATACTGGTTGCCTGTCCAGACCCCGATATTCTCGTTGGCACCTGCACGCCGCCACCCTATGTCGAATTTCAGGAACGTGTCCGAGCAGGACTGGCGCGACGGCGTGTTCGATTATCACCACTACCATCCGACCGCGCATGAGGCTTTGGGCGGAAGAACTCTCACACTCACCGATCCTCGCCGCCGTCCATCTGGATGCATTGTCCCGTCAGATACGACGCTTGATCGGAGGCCAAAAAGGCGAACACGTCGCCTGCTTCGCGGAGGGATCCTGGGCGCTGCATAGGGGTATTCAGCATATGGCTGCGACCGATGCTGGCCAGCATTTCCATCTGGGTCCTTGGTTCGCCATCCTGCGGCTTTAACCAGTCCTGATGATCGGCATAGCTGTCGTCGCCGACCCAGCCGATCCTCACATAATTGGCGCGGATATTAGCCTGCGCCTCCTCCACGGCGATGTGACGCATCATCGCTTCGACTGCGCCCTTCGACATGCCCGACGCGCCATTGTAGAGGGCCAGCTTGCCGACATCGATCGTCGTAGTGCACGCGATCGAACCACCTCCACTCTTACGCATGCGCTGCACGGCGCTGCGGAAGAGCCGAAAATACGAGAGCGCGTCTCCCGCGATGAAATCGTCGATCTGCTCCGGTGTATAGTCGGCCGTCTTAGCGAAGGGCACCGGGGCGCCCGCCGCCGTCATCACTGAATGGACGCGGCCGGTCCACGCCTCTACCTCGTCAAGCGCAGCCTCGATCTCGTCCACGTTGCGCATATCCATGCGGCGCGCCCGCACCTGATAGCCTTTTGCGGTCAATTCCTCGACCAGAGCGGCAGCCTTTGCCTCACTATTGCGGCCCTCTGCGCCCAGATAGGTGAACAGGACCGGCACGCCCGCGCGGCCCAGCCCTTCAACCACGCCGCGGCCGATGGAGCCTGTGCCGCCCGCCATGAGAGCTCCCCCGGGAGGATATGTGTAAGAAATCGTCATTCTTGTTGCCTTCAATATGGATTGACGTGCCGACCACTTGGACGACTAGCGCTTACTGTCTACAGATGCATACCACCACTGACCTGAATCACCTGCCCAGTTATCCATGCACCGTCGGGCGATGCCAGGAAGGTCACGGCCCGCGCGATTTCGTCGGGCGTTCCCAATCGCCCGAATGCCGTCATGCCGGTGATTGCGCCCATGACCTGCGCATTATCCTTGATGCCGCTGAGGAAATCAGAGTCCGTGGCCCCTGGTGCGATTCCGTTGACCCGGATACCGCGCGGCGCGAGATGCGCCGCCAGCGAAAGGGTGAAGGCGTTCTGTGCTGCCTTCGACATGGAGTAGGCGATGACGGAAGGATAGGCCACGATCGAGACCATGGAGGAGATGTTGATGATCGAGGCATGGTCGTTGAGATGCGGCAAGAGAGCCTGCGTCAGGAAGAACACGCCCCTCACATTCGTCGAAAAGACAGTATCGAAATCCTCTTCGGTCGTTTCCTCCAATGTTTGCCCGCGCGCGACGCCTGCATTGTTGACCAGAATGTCGATGCCCTGGCCGGATGCGGCGACGAGCGCCTGCACACCTGCGGCGCTGCGCAGATCGGCCTGTGCGCTTCTTGCGCGGCCGCCTGCGCCGGTGATCAGACGAACAGTCTCCTCGGCCCGGTCCTGCCCGTTCGCATAATGTACGATCACATCCGCGCCCGCCTGCGCCAATTGCAGCGCGATAGCGCGTCCGATGCCTCCTGAAGCGCCGGTGACCAGCGCCGTCTTTCCTGCGATATCTGCTGCCATTCGACCCATTCCTTCATGCTAAAGTCTTCGACCATCAAGCTGTTCTATGGTGCAGCCTCGTCCTCGCCGTATTCCGCCGGCCGGATACTCACTCGTCGGCGCGGGGGGGGGGTGACTAGTCCACTGCTGTTCCAGTTTAAGCCTGTTGACCTATAGGCGACCCGGTCTCCCGGCGCGAGAGCAGCCTGCGCAAGCAACCTGCCGAAACCACTGGATGCGCCTGTGGTGAAATAGATTTTGCTCATGCGAACGGCCTGTCAGATCGACGCCAAGGCGCGGTTCAGTTCATCCTGCGAGAGATAGTTGCCCGCATATTTCTTGCGTGCCGCGCTCTCGCGCGCCGCTGCTTCCGGGCTGGGGTCGATCACATCCTCCGCACGCAATCGCTCGATGCGGGGCTTCCAGGCACCTATCTCCAGTTTTTCCACCTGCCCCGACAGGTCGAATTCAGACTGCGCAAGGATCTGCGCCCATGCTTTGAGCGCCGCTGGACGGTCGATAAGGCCATAAATGGCCACAGCCGGAAATTCGGCGGCATAGGGCAGGGATTGGGCCTCGTGCAGGCTGAAAAGACCGACGCTGCCGAAGCCGGGAAGAGTAAGCGTGTCGGATGCATGGTGCTGCTCAAACCACGTGCGAAAGGCTGGAAAGTCACCCTTGGGCTTGATCAGCGCCGTCAGTATCTCAGACCCGCGCCGAAACCCGACCTCGCGGGTCCAACCGTGTGAGAGATATTCGGGTCGGTAGAAAAAATCCCGAAGCCCTTCGAACGCGCAGTCGCGCGAAATCTCCATGAGCGGTGTGGCGGCACGATCATTATGGCCGTCGACGGATTTCTGGGCAGATTCCCATTCATAGATCGTGTGCGCCCAAAGCGCGGGTGCGACGGCTTTCCCATTTAGAGCGGGCTGCTCCTCGCCGATGCAGAAGCGCTGCGTCGCGATGGCGCCATCGAGCCGCAACGCGTCGCGAATGTGAATGTTCGTGTACCATTCGTCATATTCAAATTGCCGGCCGGGGGCCGGGTTCTGATGCACGACGAGAATGCTTTCCAGGGTGTCGGACATGATGTCTCCTGATCGCTTATACTGTTATGCTGGCTTCAGGCCTCTGGCGCGCCGGGAAGAAAGGGCGTGTAGGTGTCGATGGTCTGCCCGCCATCCGCGGCCAGTTCCGACCCGCACATGAAGGAGGAATCGTCGCTGGCCAGAAACAGGCTGACCCGCGCGACCTCCACCGGCTCGCCGATGCGCTGAATTGGCTACGCGACATAATATTTGCCGAAATTTTTGAGTGCCTCGCCGGTAATATTACCCATCGGAGTGGATTCCGCCACGCCCCTGCCCTCGTCGGTGACATCCGCAACGACTAAGCGCGCACCTGCGCGATGCGCCCGTGATAATCGCAACCTTGCCGTCCAACTTACCGCTCATATGCCAAACCTTTCTTCCTATTCTCGATAGGGCGAACAGTTCGCCGAACCATCGCACAACTCAGCGATGGACGCGCTCACCGGGATCGAAGGCGATGTGCAGGCTTCCGATCGTGTGGAACATCAGGCTAGGCTGATAAGAGGTGTCGCTGCCCTCGACGATGCGGATGTTGCGCAGTCGCTTCAGCAACTGGCGGAAGCCGACGACGAGTTCCTTGCGCGCTAGCATCTGGCCGAGACATCTGTGCACGCTAGGCGCGCCAAAGGCGATGTGCGTGCGCGCATTCCTACGCCGGATGTCGAAGCGATCGGGATCCTCGAACCGCCTGGGGTCGCGATTGCCGCCATCGTAACGCAGCAGCAGGGTCGAGCCTGCGGGAATGTCCGTTCCGCCTAAGGTCATATCCTCACGTGCGATGCGCCACATGGACGAGGCCGGCGTCTCGTAGCGAAGGATTTCCTCGACGGCATTATCGACAAGAGACGAGTCGTCGATCAGGGCCTGCATCTGGTCGGGATGGCGCAGCAACTGTACCAGGCCGCTCATCAGCGTGTTGCGGGTGGTTTCATTACCCGCAACCGCGATCTCAAACGCAAGCGCCGTCGCTTCGATGTCATCGAACGGCTGAACGCCCTCGGTCTTTACCGTTACAAGGTTAGAGATCAGATCGTCGCGTGGTTCGATCCGCCGCGCCGCTACGGTTTCACGCAGATAGCGGCGGAAATCCACAATTTCGTGCGCGGCATGGATTTCGTCCTCTTTCGTTCCTGTCCGCCCGACGACCATGATGACCGCATCAGACCACTTCTTCACCTGATCATATTTATCACGGGGCAGGCCCAGAATGTCCGCGATGATATAGGTCGGAAGCAGCACCGCGAACTCGTCCACGAAGTTGCACTGGCCCTTCTCAATGAAGCCGTCGATCAGTTCATCCGTCAAGGCCTCGATCATCGGGGTGAGATGCGCCACGCGACCCGTGGCGAAGACGGCATTGACGAGCGCGCGATACCGCGTGTGATCGGGCGCATCGCTGCCCAGCAGCAGCGTTGCACGAAGCGGCTCCTGATCGAGTATCCCCGCCACCTCAGGATGTTCATTGCCCGCCACGAACAAATGACCGAAGTCATTGGAAAAGGCGTCCGTACGTTTGGCGACCTGCTCGATGAGGGCCATTTCCGTTACGACAAAGATCGCGCGCCCGGCAGGGTCGACGGTGCGCATGACGGGCGCCTGCTCCCGAAACTCCGCCATGAGCGGATAGGGGTTCGCGAGCGTTTCGCGGTCGTAGAAATTGCCGGAAATCTGAAGCGTGTTCATGACATTGCCTTGGCTTTTGCGTCCCACGCGAGGGGAAGGACATAGGGTTGGAGCGTGCTGTGCATCATCGTGGTGATCGGCATATCGTCGCGCAAACGGAACTCAGGGATGATCGAGAGGAACTCCTCCATCGCGATCTTCATTTCGCGGCGCGCGAGATGGACGCCGAGGCAGGTGTGCTGACCGTAACCGAAGGAGACGTGGCGCGGACGTCGGTCGAGGCGGACCTCATTGGGGCTTTGGAATTCTCGATCGTCACGCGCCGCGATCGTGGTCGAATTGGCGACAAACTCGCCCGGTTCGATCGTGACCCCGGCGATGGAATAAGGCCGGATGCAGCGACGGTACGTGGTTATGGCGGCGTAGTAACGCTGCAATTCGTCAATAGCGGCGGGAATGGACGCCATATGCCGCCGTCCCCTATGGGATCACAGTTCAAGGCTGACGGCCGGCCGGATCACTATCTCCTGAAAATTCAGTTCGATCGGCTGCTCGAGGATGAAGAGCACCGTCTCCGCGATCTTGGCCGGATCTCCGAACAGCCGGGCCGCATCCGGGCCCGACAGGTCGATCCCCTTGTCCGCTGCGGCGGCGGCCATGCGTGCCATGGATTCCGGCGCAAAACTTCGCCCCAGATTTGTCGAAAATCCGCCCGGCACAATGGACGTCACCCGGATATCGTCATGCTCGAGTTCCTGCCTCAACGACCGGGAAATCATGTCCAGCGCGATCTTGCTCGCGCCATAGACGCCGCCAGCGTCAAATCGGGCCGCCAGCGAGCTCACATTGATGATATGCCCCGCCTTACCCTGGTGCCGCATCAGGTCGACGGCCGCGCGGATCGCCTCTAGCGGCGCCAGGACATTGACGTCGAACATCGCGCGCCATTGCGCCGGGTCCGCCGACAGTATCGGTTCCGGATGCATGATCCCCGCATTGTTCACGAGCGCGAAGAGATGGTCATGCTCCTTCCCGATCGACTGCACCAGCCGCGCGAGCGCACCCGGCTCGGCCAGATCCATCGGGACGCAATGCGTCGGGCCACCGCCCTTCTCCGCGATCATGGCGGCTGTGACCTCCAGTTCGCTGCTCGACCGCCCGACTAGCCATTGGGTCATGCCCGCCTGGCCGAGCGCCAGCGCGATCTCCCGGCCGATGCCGCTCGATGCGCCGGTGACGACCCCCGCCTTGCCGTTGAGCGAAATACTCATGCCCGCCTTCCTTCGGCCCGCGTCATCACAATCCACCCAACGCGAATTCTTCCAGCTTCTCATAGGCCTGCGGCGTCTTCGCACAGGTTATCTTGTCATCGCCGCCCTGTGCCGCGCTGAGCCGCTGGATCGAATTGAGGAGATAGGGGCCTTTGCGTCCACAGCCGCAACCGCCGTCAAAGTTGATCGTGACCTGATCGCCGGTCAAGGTGGTCGGCCACATGCTTTCGGCCGTCAGGTCATGCACCAGCAGTCGCCCTGTCTGGACACCGCTTCTGGGCCTCGACAGGCCGGTTTCGGGATCGACAACATGCTTGATGCCCCAAGGCAGGGTATGGATATTGCCCTTCGAACAGCACACGCCGCTGGCGGTCGTCTCGCTCATCCCAAAGACTTCGCGGAGATGGAAGGGAAACACCTCGCGCAACAATTCCATCCACCCATCGGGGAAGGTAAAGCCCTTTGTCCCGCCGCCGGTGACGATCAGACTGTCGGGCGACCAGTCGACCGTCACGCCCTTTGCCTTGCACGCGGCCGCCAGCTGGTAAAGCTGCGTCCAGAAGCCGAAGAGCACGACCTTCTGGCCGGACAGTTTCGAGACCACCTCGTCCACGAACTGGTCTACACGGTTGGGCATCGCGCGGTTGCGATCGGCGACCGTCTGGGCGATGCGCGCCTCCGCTTCGGTCAGTTCCAGTTCCTCGCCCAGCGATTGCGCGCGATTGAGCTTGCTGGCCAACAACAACTCGTCGGCGGTAATGCGCCCGCGGCCCACGGTTTTGATAAGGTCGGGATGCTCGCTATAAAAGCTGTTGCGGAGTAGGTCGACCGTGTTGATGAATGCCTGACGCCCCGCATCGGACGGCCAGGGACACAGGAAAGGCACATCGCCGTTGCGGATATCGACGCCATATTCCTCCCCATAAGCCTCGAAGAAGCGGACGAACATGATGGTCTGCGCAATATCCTCGGGCACGCCGCGCGGCACGAAGGAAATCTTGCCGCTGGTGCCGGACGAACTGACCGGGCGGATCGGCGTCGCCGCTTCCAATCGCAGCAGCCAATCCTCGATCGTGTCGCATCCCTCCACGTCGATATCCGACAAATCATAGGCGCTGAGTGTCGACAGCCAGTTTGTCAGCCTGTCGAACCGGCGCTTCTGAATGTCGCCAAGCGAATAGGATTTGTAGAAGGTGTGGGGCAGGCCCAGAGGCACTAAGTCTTCGATCGTATTGATCGCGGACACCCCGACTTCGTCGGCCAGCCGGTCCAGCACCTTGATCTTCGGCCGCAGGGCCTGGAATTGCCGCTGCGCCAGCTCGATCTGAAGGGGTTCCAGCACCTCCCAGTCGATGTCAAACAGTTCCTCCGTCGACATATCGAGAAAGGCTCGTGCGTTGTTCCGCAATGTCTCCAGCTGGTCTGGCTGAATGCTTCCGCTGCTTGTCATATTGCCTCCGTCAATTACATATGAGGGCGATCCGCTCACCCATTCAGGCCCGTCACGCGTTCAGCTGTTCGGGTTCCACCGTGCTGCCGCCATGGACCCAGCCTGTGTTCTCCGACTGGGTCACGTCGAATTCCTCCATCACGACCCAGCGTGCCATCCGCCGCATCGGCTCCATCGCGTCATGCGGCTGCGCGGCGCCCTCCGCCGTGGCAAAGCCGAGCGTGGTGAGCCGCTGCGCGCCTCTCAGCGCGCATTCCTCCCGGATTTCCGTCTTGAGGCTGTCGGGATAGATGCCCAGCGCCGCCGTGTGGATCGTGACATGGGACAGGGCCTCGGCAATGTCATCGACTGGCACCAGATTGACGACCCGGCATCCCAGTTGATCCGCGAAATCGACCGGCTCGTTGTCCTGCGACACGATGACGCCGCCCTCCGCCGCCTTGCATCCGATAACCTGAAAGGAATTGGAGTAGCGGATGCCGTCAATCTCATCCTTCAACTGGCGGTCGAACGCCGGATGCGCGCTGCTCAGTTCGCGCGGGAGCCTGGCGACCTCGTCGAACACCATCTGGCCGAATTGGGACAGCTTCCTGACCCCTGCCTCGTCGGTGCCGGACTGTGCATAGGCGACCCGCGCGCTGATGCAGCCTTCCTGATTGAAATAGCCCACATCTTTGGCGAGCTTTGCGGCCACCTTCTGCATCTTCTCCGGGGTTTCGAAGGCTTCCTTGCCAATGATCGACCCACTGATCTTGGGATCGAGGGCGATTAGGTCCATTCCCGGTCCCAGATAGCCCCTGATGTGCTGCATCGAGGAGAAGCCGCCCCACGCCACAATCTTCTCGATATTGTTCGCGCGGTATAATTTGCTTTCGAACGCGGTATCGCCGCCTTTCCAATAGCCGACTGTCAGATGTTTGGTGATCGGATGATCGGGCGCAATGTCGATCATCGTCAGCGCCACCGCCGTCCCGGTATAAGGATCGTTGGAGGGGTTCTTCATGATGGCGTCGGAGCGGAGGACGGCGTTCATCAGCACGCCCTGCAGCGTTATCACCGCACCATTGCCCGCATTGATGTGGACCGACCGGGCGCCATAGGCGCGCACCGCCGTCCGGCGATCGTGCAACTGGGTCGAAACCCATCCTTCGAGATGCGCGCGCCCGATGTTCTGCTCGACAGCCTCCTCGATGAAGCTGCGGCGGAATATGTTCGACATGTTGCCGTACATATAGCCCAGCATTTCAGGGGAATGGCCAGATGTCGCCGCAGCCACCTGCATCGCCGTGCGAATGTGGGGGTTCTTCACCGGATCGAGATGCAGCCCCAGTTCGACGAGATAGTCGATGATGTCATCCAGGGTCAGCGCGTAAAGATCCTTCAGGCTGCTCGGGTTCTTGAGAATGATCTGATCGACATAGGCATTCACGTCCGGCGCCTTGAGCGAGATCTTTCCATGACGACCCGGGAATGTGACCCAGTTGTCGTGGATCACCTCTCCACGAATGATCAGGGGAATTTCCAGTTCGTCCATGCTTTCCTCTCCGTCCCTTGTTGGGGTTCCCCCAGGTCTTTCCGACGGGGTGATGCGATGTTCATCGCGGTCTCCAGAGTGATACGCCGATCCATTTTCGAGCATAGGACGGAAATTATGCGCCGGAGGATTTAGCGGTCTTGTGCCCCTGATGTGGCGGTTTTCCGGGGTTCCGCGAAACGCCTCCCGGTTTGGATTTCGGTGCCCCTGTGGTAGGTTGAAGGACAAGCCCGGTTACAGGAGCGAGAGGATGAGTCAGGACGAGAGAGGCGTGGGATCGGTCCGTGGCCGCCCGCGAAGCGACAAGCACAGGGACGTGGCACTGGGACTATTGTCTGCTGCCGAACATGCGCTGGCGATCAAGGGACATACGGAGATCACCTCGCGGGAGATCGCCGATCTCGCCGGGACGAACCAGGCAATGATCCGATACTATTATGACTGCAAGGATGGGCTTCTCAGCACCGTCGTCGAAAATGCCCTGCGCGCGAAAAGCCGCAGATGCGATGAGTTCGAACGAAAGCTGGGCAAGGATGACGGTTGCTCGATGCGCAATTTCGTCGCTTTGCTGATGGAGGAGTTTCTCGGGTCGGCCGCCCTCTATCGGGTCGTGTCGGCCGAGCTTGCGAACGACGGGTCTATCATCAAATCCCGCTACTCCGGCCACGCCCGTAAAACCTTTGCGCAGGTTGTCCGCATCCTCGACAGGTTCAGGGAACTGGGCATATTGGGCGCCGATACCGACAGCTGGCACGCGGCCTTTACCCTCGTATGCTTCATCCACAGCCCCATCGCGCTGTCCCCCATATTGGACGAGTTCCAGACCAGTCTGAAGGAGTTGTCCTCCGATCCGTGGATTGATCATGTCAGCGGGCTGATGCTGGCGCGCTATGGCGCAAAACCAGATATTCAGCAGTAGCGTAGGGCGCCCATGAGGGGCGCCTTACGGTCCATCTTCAAAAGCGGAATCCTGCGGACACCCCCCATGTGCGCGGCGGCGCCTCGGCGATGATCGCTCCGATGCCTCCGGACGTATCGGCAAACGCCAGATACCGTTTGTTTGTAAGGTTCTGCCCGTAGACGGAGAGAGAAAGTCCCTCAATGGCGTCGCGCCACGTTATGCTCGAAGACAGCAGGCCGTATCCCGGTTGCTGCGCAAACGGCTCGTTCAGGTTGCTGAGATTGTAACTCGACCGCCAGGCATAATCGACATTCAATTCCAGCGATCCGGCACTAGACAGTTCATGTTCGTAGGATGCGCCCACCGCAACCGTCCATTTGGAGGTGTAGGGGAAACGCAGGGGCGCATTATCTGTCACCGGGTCAGCTCCGTTGCCGGTGACGTTCGCAAAGAAGCTATCGTATCCGGCGTCAAGATATCCTCCGGTGGCACGCAGCGAGAGCTCCGGGATCGGCCTTGCCTTTGCCTCCAGCTCCACGCCCTTGACGGTCGCGCTGGCTATGTTGCGCGTTTGCTGCGTGAAGCCGACGGCGGGATTGGCCGGATCGGGCACGACGAGTTGGCGCTGGAGATCCTCATATTTGCTGATGAAGCCGGTCAGGTTGATGCGGGCGCGACGGTCGAAGAAGTCCGCCTTAAGTCCCGCCTCATAGGAATTAACGGTCTCCGGATTATACACGTTGGTCCGCAGCGGGCTGGTCGGATCGCCCAGGAACCCGCCGCCGCGATACCCCTGCGCAAATCGCGCAAAAATCATCTGATCCGGCGTAAAATGATATTCGACCGTCGCATCGAAGGACAGATTGTCCCAGGACTGACGTTCGGCATAGGACGGACCGCCCGGAAAGGTGCCTATGATGACAAAGGCATGCCGCTTTTTGTCCCATGTTTTTCTTACGCCGCCCGACACGATCAGCTTGTCCGTCAGCGAATATTCCGCATGTGCAAAGAGGGCGAGGCTCTTGGTTGTGCCGTCATTTTGCCGCGTCGAGACGACGTTGAACGTCTGTTCCCGGTCATATTCATATTGATAGTAATAGGCGCCAAGCAGCCAGTTCAGCTTGCCGTCGAGATCGAGGCCCCCTCCCTTGTTTGACGACATGCGGATTTCTTGCGAAAACTGATTGTCGGTTTGGTTGGTCAGCGCGTGCGTATGGGTATATTCGGAGCCATCGACATCGAGCGGATTGAACTGCTTGTTCCTTCGATAGCCTGTCAACGCGGCAAAGCTTACCGCTTCCGCTTCCACGGACAGGTCGGACGTGATGGCAAATGTCGTGCCCCGGTTTCGCACGGGCGTCTGGTTGCTGCGCGTTGTGTAGGGGCCGGCGACCGGGCTGACGCAGGCTGCGGCAGATGCAGGTCGCGTGCAGAGCGTTCCGAGGCGAGGAACGCCTCCCGGCGTGCTATAGATGGCAGTCGGGATGCGCAGTTGCTCCGGATCGTTGGTCGTCACCGACCGGTTTGCCGAACTTTCCGTGCGATCGCGATCATATTGCGCCGACACATACCATTCGACCGACTCCGAGGGCCGAGCGAGGAGAGCACCACGTAGGGACTGCATGTGAGCGCCCGCGACATTTCGGCCCAGCGTCACATTACGGATATGCCCATCGGAAGTGTGCCGGGAATAGGAAAGGGTCGCCAGCAACTTGTCACTGATGATGGGCAAATCAACATAGCCACGAACTTGAAAATCCTCAAAGCGTCCGTAACTGGTCTCGATCATCCCACCCAACGTGCTTTTCGGGCGCCGAGTTCGCACGTTTATAGCGCCCGCCGGGGAGTTCTTGCCGAACAATGTACCCTGTGGTCCTCGCATCACCTCAACGGCTTCTACATCGAACAGGTTGATCACACCGGCAAAATTGCTGCCCAGATAGATACCGTCGATGTTGACGGACAATGCCGGCTCGACTGCCGGGTCACTCGTTTTGGTTCCAAAGCCGCGCAGATAGGCGAAGATAGCGCTGGGGTTCGAGCCATTTTTCTCGATCATCAGATTGGGCGCCAGTGCCTTGATATCAGTGATATTGGAAACATTGGCGCGTTCAAGCGCCTGGGCATCGACGGCAGAAACCGCGAGAGGCGTTTGCTGGGCGCTTTCCGCCCGGCGGCGCGCGGTGACGATTATGTCGGTGAGACCGACGGAGCTCTGCTCGTTTGTGTCCGATCGGATATCAGATGGCGCCTGATTATCTACCTGCGACAGCGCCGGGGACGCCAGGATGACCCCTGCGCCCATCAGCGCGAATGACCCAATGTTACGCATGTTCCCCTCCTACTTTTGTTGTGTACTCACTCTGTCAGCAGCGGTCGCGTGATGCCCAGCGGCATAATTATTCGCGGGAGGATTCTGGCGGCGAAGTTCGTCAGCACTACGTTGGCCGGATGTTGATTTTCAGGATTCCCGCGGCGTTGGATGATTCCAGGTGTAGCCAGCTCTGATAAGGGTGGTGATGGACCAAGACTGGCAAGCGGATCTGAAGGGGTGCCTTGAGCCGTATCTGGAAAGTCTGGCCAACGGGACATGGCAACGGTGTATCCGACCTATGTTGCCAGTTTGACCGGTTCTGACGATCCAAAGAGCATTCAGTCCCTAGCGGCCGGCCTAACCCGATTCCCTATGACCGGCTCCATCATTCAATCGGGACAGGTCTGTAGTACATCGCTCCCCCCTGGAAGCGACCTTATGGAGGCACGCAGACCAACTGGTCGGTAGCGGCGAGGCCTGGTTCGACAGTTCCGCTACTGATCCGACTTGTCCTAATAGCGCAGATAAACGGCACTTTTGCTTGTATTCGCTTCCTGCGCCACCCGCTCGAAGGTAGCTTCCCGATAACCAATGTAACGATAATTGGCGCCGACCGTTATCGACCTAGCGGCCTGCAACTCGTGCTTTGGGTCCTTGGAAATGATCCGAATGGTGCCGCCCGTGGTGTTGCGGCCATAGAGCGTGCCCTGCGGCCCTTTAAGCACCTCAATACGCTTTATGTCGTTCAACGCGAAGACCGGTCCTCGCGCATCAGCCCGGAAAGCTGCTTGCCCACATGCCGCTCGAGCTCGTCGCGCCAGGGCACCAGGGTAAATTCATGGCTTCGCTCGATCAGGGCGACCCGCCCAGGGGTCATGTTCACCTTGCGCCTGAGCGCCCCCTCCACCCGCTCGCTTGGGTTTGTCTCAAAAGGCAGACCCAGTTCCTTCGACAGCTGCCCCGCCACAGCCCACACCTCGCACTCCCCGAGGATGCGCAGCAGATTGCGGCGGTAGATCACATCATTGCCCTGCCGCTCGGCCAGTTGCTGCTCGACCAGCCATTGATCTCGTGGACCTGGACATGGCCAATATACGGGAACACGTAGGCATCGAGCGTCTGGAGCCATTGCTTCTCATGCTTCTCGTTGCGCCATGTCTTGCTATGAGCCGCGATCACCCGGGCCGCAGCCTGCCGGAAGGTGGGAATTCCCTGGGCCTTGCGCCGCTCGAAGATCGGATCCAACCCAAGCTCGACCCAGGCGCGGATTTCCCGCGCCCGCTCGCGCGCCGTAGCCAGCGAAACTTTCGAGGCGCTGCCCAGACCAAAGTCGCGCCGGTTGCCATTTTTCTGCACCCGGCAGACCCAGTTCTTCCCACCGCCGGGCTGGACCACGAGGAACAGGCCATCGCCATCTCCGATCCTCAGCCCAGGACGAGTTGCTGCCTTCACGGCGCTGGCGGAGAGCTTTCCCATGCCACCAAATCTCCCACATTCTTTCCCACATTTCCAATCGGTCACTGGTGGACTGGCAGGAATGAACGCGGATAAGAATCACGCTGAAAACCGCAGAAAAGCTGGGATTTCGTGATTCGGAACGGATGTGAAAGGAAAGCTAGGTGGCGGAGAGGGAGGGAACCAAACATTCTTTTCAAGACACTCATTTCATTAAGTTATTTTATTCATCTTTATAGTGCATGCCCCCGTGAATGCCCCCACTTTCATATCGCACAGCGGGAATTCGTGAAGCGCCTCGGTGGCAAGCCTCCTATACTCCTCACATCCGCCACCTTACTGCGTAACACGGTCCTCCAGCTGTTCGCCGTCCGACAATGTGCGGACCCAATGCGATCAGGGATCGACCGGCCTTAGCTCGTCTACGTCGAAATCGCGTAGACCGATCTCGCCGCTGCCGTTCAGCATGTCGCTCGCCAAGGAGCGCTTCCGCTCAAGAAGCTCGTCCAGCTTAACATCAAACGTCTTGAAGTCGCCAGCAGACACGGTCGGATAGTAGACGAACACGTCCTTCGTCTGTCCGATGCGATAGGCCCGGTCGGTTGCCTGATCTTCCTTCGCGGGATTCCAGGTCCGGGTGAAATGAATCACGTGGTTAGCCGCCTGCATGTTCACCCCGAACCCGACGGCCACGGGCGATAGGACGATCACGCCGAAGCCAGGCTGTTCCTGGAAGGCCCTAATCCTCTTCTGCCGGCTATCGATGCTGCTCGCCACGGCGGTCGTATCGCCGTTGATGATGTCGACGGGAACATCAAAGGCCTCGCGCACATAGTGTCGAATCAAGCGCTGGATCGCCTTGAACTCGCAGAAGACGATGGCCTTCTCTCCGCGATCGCGGATTACCTCAAGCACTTCTATTAGCCAATCCAGCTTCGGTGACCGTGCTCGGTAGCTCTCAACCGGATCATATGCGCTACCCGCGTTTTCATCCGGATCGGAACAAAGGAGCCTGAGCTTGTGGAGAAGTGCAAGGTGGCTCCCCGGTGCCGCCCCCGATCGCCGGAAGGTGTCGATGGCTCCGACGTAGAGGCCGCGTTGGAAAGGGCTCATATCCAAACTGCGGCTTTCCTCGTCCACGACCTTCGCCTTCAGGTCGGTCGCGACATCTGCTTTCATCCGGCGGAGCAACTGAGGCGTGATGATACCCCGAAGCTGCTCCACCTTCACCCGATCATCGTCGCTCTTCGCCTCGATCGGTCGGCGGTAGGTCGACCCGAACTCGTTGAGCGCGCCGAGCAAACCGGGCTGCACGAAGTCGAACAGGCACCACAGATCGACTAGGCTGTTTTCGACGGGCGTCCCGGTGCAGGCGATACGGAACTTCGCCTGCTGCTTCTTGGCAGCCCGGGTCATCGCCGCGTTGGGGTTCTTGATCTTCTGCGCCTCGTCGCAGACCATGACCGACCACTTCTCGCGCGCGAACGAGAACTCCAGGTCGCGCAGCGTCTCATAGGTCGTAAGGACGAGGTCGGCATCACCCCGCCAGTCCGGCCGGAGGAAGCGCACCAGACCCTCCCGGCGAAGCTGCTCGTCGACCGAGGACCGATCGACGCGGAGACCAGCGAGGCCCTCGCCGTAAGCCATGAGGATCTTCAGCGTTCCAGACTCGAGGAACTTCTCTGCCTCCTCCTTCCAGTTCTCCAAGAGAGAAAGCGGCGCAACCACCAGCGCTGGCGGCGTACCGGGATCCTCTTCCCTTGCCCTCGCGACGAGGCTCAGGATCTGAAGCGTCTTCCCAAGTCCCATGTCGTCCGCCAGCAGTGCGCCCCGGCACTTATCCGGGGCCAGTGCGAGAAGGTGTTGCATCCATGCAAGACCTTCAAGCTGGTGGTGCTTCAGCGCGACGCCGGGACGAAGACTGGAAGGAAGGCGGGCGGGAGCCGGCTTTTCGGCTAGCGCCGCGAGCCGCTCCTCCTGGTAGTCGACCTGTCCGATATTGCTCTTGAGGATCAACGTAGGCTTTTTGCCGCGACGGACAGGAGACTCTGGCTTGAAGGTGCCCTTTGCCGCCTGATCCTGCACCTGTCCGAACGTAGAAACTATCGCCTCCGCCTCGCGGACGGGTATGGGAGTGGGGCACCCGGTCAAGGATACGGAAGTGGCTCCTTTCGCCTTGGCCATCTCCAACCCCTTGCGGAGTTCGGCCGATAGCTTGTCGGTCAGCGGCAGAACGCACGGCTGTTCGGTGTTCGGATCAGTCCATCCGATCATCGGAACTAGATTCTCGGGGAACCAGCCCTCACCATCGTCGCGCTTGGCAATGTGCGGTGAGTAGAAGGACTTTTCTTGGCCGATTCCCTCGACGCGCTCCGAATAGCCGGAGAGGTCGTAAATCTGGCCGTGCGTGATGACCCCATCCTCGCGATGGCCGAGCGCCCGGCGAAGCGCTTCGCAGTGTAGCCTGCTATCGCCGTCAAGCTCGAACTCGTATTCGTCCCAAGCAAACAGCTGGAGGCCACGATCAAGGTTCCGCTCTACGCCCTCGATGAACTCGAGTACGTCGGCTTCCTCGAGCATGATCTCGCGCGTCTCAATAGCGTCGCCTGACCCGCTCGTGATGAGCAGCCCCAAAGCACCTTCTCCATTGGTTTCAGGTGTCACCGCGGCGAACCGTTCGAACACGATGCCCGCCTGCTGCTTTGCCTCCTCGAACTGGTCCTCGTCGACGACAGCTGCCGCGTCCGGTCCGAGCGCCGCAATGGGATTGAGGAGGAACGCCTGCGCCCGCTCGCCAGCCACGCGCCGACCGGGCATGCGTTTGACCTCCCGCAGCACGGTGCCGACCTCCGGCGAGATCATGACCTGGATGATCCCGTGCGGCGTTGGTAGGTCGTATCTGTCACGCACCTGACCCGACTTATCAAACGCCTCGAGCCAGTCGGCGGGTGCCCCCTCGAACCACGGTTCGATCTCCACGAGGCCAAGTCCATCCGATCGACGGAGCGCCATCTGCAGTCGGTCCGGAGTGAGAACCACGGTTCGATAGAGGAAGTCGTCGAGCGAGGCGCCAGCGGCTACTGCCAACTGACGAATCTCTCCCCACGCCCGGCGCTGGTCAGCTTCGTTCCGTTCCCCTTCCGGACGGCGCGCAAACCGCCGGATTCGCTCGATAAGGTTCCAGACGCCTGGAGCGACGAGCTGAACGCCACCGTCGGCTTCGAGGGCACCGCCCTTGAGCCTGACGCCGGACATTGGTCGACGGTCGGTATCGAACCATCCGTCTATTGCGACCGAGAAGTCTCTATCGGTCAGAGACTTCCGGCTGACAATCTTCGGGACCGCAGCAGTGGATGATGGAAGATCGAGTATCGCCAGCTCTTCCGCAGCCTCCGCGTCCTCCAACAGCACGAAGAGCTGGGACCAATTCAAGCGGTGACCATCCTCCACCCGCTCGGCCAGCCCCTCATCCGCCAATTGGTCGAGAAGCGCCGTCGCTGCCTTCGATTTGGGGGTCGGCTCGCCACCGCTCGGCAGGAGAATGCCACCATCCTCAACGACGGGCGATCGCGGGGCCACCTGGCGCACTTCCGTCTTGGCCGCCTTCCTACCCCAGATCATGAGCGCAGATACCAAGCCCCGCGACGCTCCGCCCAAGCGAAGTTCCTACGGGTGAGTTCGTTCGTCGCAGGACCGAAGCGCGGCGCGTAGGCCCATAGCGAACCTCCCTTATCTCGCGAATCCGCTGTCTTGATCCCATGCTTGGCGAAGAACGCGAACAGTTCGGAGTCGGCGCTCGCGGGTCGCGGGGCTGGTGAGGGGTTGGAGGATATGGTGATAGGGGGCGGCGGCGCTGATGGGCGCGCGCCGTAGGACGGCGTCGTATGACTAACCTGGGAGCCACTTCGTGCGGCTGACAGGGAGGCGATGAGCCGATCGGCCTTACGCTCCCACCGTTCACCCACGCCGTCCTTGTGGATGATACGCGCGACGTTGCTCGGGTGCTTGAGCGCGGTCTTGTTTCCCGCCACCTGCAACTTCGAGAGATCGAACGGCAGCTTGGCAGCATCGAAGGCGAACATAGCGTTGCCCTCCTCTCCGAACTCCACGTAGACGTGGCCGGCGATGCGCATGATGAAGGCATTGTTGCTGGAAACGCCTCCGTTTGTAAGGTTGAGCATGCGGCCCTTCATCATCTGCCGCAGGGTCTTGAAGCTCGGACGCGGATCGCGATAGGCGGCGTCGCCAAGCGCGAAATGCATGTCGCTGATCTGATCAACGTGGCGTTTCCAGAAGTTGATGCGACGCTGGTCGTTGATGCCATCGGCCGAGAGGAGGTTGAAGAAGTCCTCGATCAGCCGGAGTTTGTGCCACGAGGAAACCATCCGTCGCGTGTCCGGACGGACCAGTGTCCAAAGTGTGTCGTTGCGCTCGAGCCACGGATTGCCCCATCGACCGACGGAGGTCTCACACAGCGCCGGATCGACCTCGATCGAGGAACATTCGGAGTAGCGATCTAGAACACGGGACAGGCCGTGATCCGCGAGCACATCATGCTCCAGGATCAAACCGATGACGCGCGGGAGAACATCACGGAACTTCCGGTCATCGAACCTTACCGCTGCCTCGATCTGCGCCTCGAATATGCGCTGGCCGATCCACGAAGTGTCACCCGCGGAGAGATCGTGACGAAGAACCTCGAGGGGATTCCCCTCCCCGGTGAGAAGCTCGGCCCCGTAGCGCGTGCATGGATCCTCAGTCAGCAGGTTAGCATGGTCGTCGATCGCGGCGAGCCAGTCCGGTGCCTGCCCGGAGCGTTCGAGCTGTGGAAGATTGTCGTTCAGATATTCCCGCAGGACCCGCCAGTTCCGATCACCGGCACCACGAGCATTTCGGGGATCGTAGTTCACGTAGCCATCGAGCAGGCCCCGCCAGCACCGCCTGTATGGCCGGGGCATCGATCGGAAGGCATCAATCTCACTCAGCAGCGGATCGAACCGTTCACCGTCCTCTATTAGCGCTGGCTGGCCTACAGACCTGAGGCGCGTTCCCCAGCTCACCAAGCGTGCCGACCGAACATCATGGAGCCTGCCGGTCTCGCGAAACCTCAGTATCTCCGTCTGGATCCGGTCGTTCGAAGCGCCCGCACCCGCGCCTGCCCCGCTGAGCATGGCCTGAAGTGACTGCACATGCCCTTTCAAGATTCGGAGGTCGGGCTCCGGCATGTCGCGGAACGCCGCAGCGCCAACGTCGGCCAGCCGCTGCTGCAGCTTCGTCATTCTCGGGCTCAGAGGGCGCATGTACCGAATTCGCCTTCAAACGCGTCGACAGGTGCAGCCGCCGGTTCATCAACGCCGAAGAATTCCAGGCGCAGCTCAATGCGTCGACTTGCGTCGAGCGACGCCTTCGCGGAATTTGAGGAGTAGCCGCCGACGAGGAAGAGCCGCCGTATCTCCTCTAGCTCGCGTCGATCCATGGGCCGTTCGCCCGCCTGCGGCCGCGCCATCAGCGCGCACAGAACGCGCTGGCTACGCTGGAGGCTGAGGTTCAGGTTGTAGAGATAGCTCCCCCTCCGGTCAGTAAAGCCCTCGACCACAATCCGCTTCAGCCATCGCTGCCCGCCCTTGTCCCGCGCTATCGCGAGCACCTCCGGGACAAACGACCGCAGCAATCGCTCCTGTTCGGGACTGAGGGCATTGCTCGCCGAATCGAAGCGGGCACGATCTCCGAAGTCGATGACGGCACGGTTGTGATCGACGCGGATGCCCTGCTTCTTTGCAGCCTTGTCGATGCGGTCGAGGAGCTTGACAATCTCCGCCTGCCTCTCGGCCTCAAGCTGCTCGCGCTCCGAAATCGTGCGCGTCACGGCAAGGAGCGCCACGCTCATGACGAGCAGGAAGAGCACCATCAGGGCAGTCATAAGGTCGGCGAACGAGATCCAGAAGGGTTTCTCGCCCTCCTCGCGACCACGATGCCCCATAGTAACGCGCTGGAACATTCAGATCACGCCGCCTGCCGACCGGTCGAAGGTAAGGAGGCCTCGAGTTCCTGGATCGCCTCCTTGAGCAAACCGGTGGCGCTGGACAGCTGGGAGTGAAACACCCGGTTCGCCTCGATGACCGTGCCTCGCATGCCTTCCGCAAACTTCTCGTGCGACTTGCCGATAACGTCAGCAACCTCGTCCAGGAAGCCGTCCGCCTCGTACTGCGCCGACGCCAGTTTTTGCGTTGCGCCCTCGATCCGACTGAGGACATCCGCGGTCAGGCTTGCCTCGCGGGAGGCATTTTCGACGGTAGCGCGGAGATCCTGGATCATGGTGGCAACCGCGTCGCGGGCTGATCGGTAATCGGAGACGACAGAGTCGAGGCCCCTAGCCGCCCCGGCAACGCTGCCTGCGGCCTCCGAAAGGCCAGTGGTGACATTCGCGATGCGGTCGAACCCGCCAACGACCTCGCGCCCTGAATTCTCGAGCTTGTTAGCGGCGGCCAGCAGGGAGTCCGCCCCCCCGTTGAGACGAACGAACGCATCCCGCGTCGCGCTTTGGACGCCCGCGGTCATTTCGCGGATCGCCGCCACGAGACCATCGACGTTGGAGGAGATCGCATCAACGGATTGCCGCATCTGCCCGACGTGGCCAGCCGCCGCCTCAGCACGCCTGCCGTCTTCCTCGGCCTGAAGCCTGGAGCGTTCAGCCGCCTGTCTCTCAATGGCGGAGATCGCCTGCGCCATCCCCTCACCAAGCGCAGTCAGCATGTCCTGGACGCGGGTCTGGGTCGCCTCCTGCATCTCGCCCGTCGATGAGCGGATCTCTTCGATCACAGTGCGGAGCTCCTCCGACATCGCGGCCTGCTTGGCCTCGACCGCCTGAACAACCTCGAGAAGCTTGGTCGACATCGCGTCAGAAGCTCGCGTCCCGGCAGCCTCGACGTTGTCGGTCAGGTCCTGCAATTTCAAGACCGCAGTCTGCATCGCGTCAATCGTGCGCTGCTGCATGTCGCCGATGCCGGAGAGCTGCGTGCCGAACATGTTCTCCAAGCGGTCGCTGAAGCTCGCGAGCACGTCGGTCAGCAGCTTCGTCACGGCGGACGACTGATCCTGGCTGACTTGGCCCACCGCGCCGGCGATCTGGTCGAGCGGTCCCTTGAGTGCGTCGGTCAGCGCACCTGCGATAGTCGTGCCGAGTTCGTTGGAGCGCTGCACCGTCGCGTTGATCTGCCGATCGGCAAGGTCGGTGAGTATCTCCCGCAAATCTGCGACGAGCGCATCCTTCAGGATCTTGGTCTGACTGGCGGCGTCCTCCGAAGAAGTCACGAGGCGAGCTAGATACTCCTCGCCTGCACCGGCCTCATAGGTCGCGTCGATCTCGTGAGCGAGCTGCGTTACCTTGCGGTAGAGGCTGTTGAGCCGGAATTTCTCCAGTCCGGTCGTGAGCATCGCAAGGATGATTGCGAAGGCCGAAACGACGAACGCCTCGCTCACGCCATGCAGCAACGCGGTCAGACTGTTCCGGACTACACCGGAATCGTCCGAGATCTGGAAGGAGCTCAAGCCCGTCAGAAGGCCGGTGAATGTCCCGATGATGCCGATGCCGGTGAAAATGCCGGGCAGATGCTTGAAGAACTCGGCATGGACGCGATTGTCCACCACAGCGTGTGGCGAGAGAAACATCTCAGCCGGCACCGTCGAGCGGACAGCCCTCTCGACCATCTCGCCCGTCTGGGTGTCGAGATCCTTCTGAACGTGGAGCGTCTCGCGATACTCGTTGAAGATGGCGGCGATCGCACGGTCGGGTTCGAAGCACTTCGAGAGGTCGCGAAGCCCGTTCGCCCGCGCTGCCTCCACGTTCTCGATGATCTGCTTTAGGCTTGCATCCAGCCGCTTCGCGGGAATGAAGAAGTAGCGGACGAACGCGTATGCAAGGCTAACGAGAACCGCAAAAACAAGCACCGGTATGACCGGAATTCCGAACAACACCATTTCGTCCATTCCCCCTGTCATCGACTTCCTCCGCGAATCCCACGCACGGGCGGATCGACACTTCACGCTGCTATATCCGCATTTATTATTCTACGGCTAACATCAACTGATTCAGATCACTTTGCCATTTTTGGGGAAGAGTAAGGCTCTGGCAATCCGAATAACTTTGGGACAGTATCCCTAAGTCGGGGGGAAGAATGATGGCCCAGTCAGAAGGTTGGCTCTCTAGAGTCGCGCGTCGATTTGGCGAGATGATGTCTGGCGCCCCGGCGATAGGCACTGACGGACAGCCCGAACTCGGTCGGCCCACGGAGACAACCGCGGCGACAGCGTCATCGCCCTCTCCGCCTTCGAACCTCGGTAGGGCTCCGCCGGGCGTCAGCCTGAGCGCCAATGGCCGATACCTTTATGGCGGATACTCATTCTCGACCCTCGAGCAGGCGTCAGACTATGCAACGCGGATGACCAAGCCGGGGGTCGCCACGCCGCGGCCTTGCCCCTCCGCGCCCGCATCTTCGACATCGAAGAGGCAACGCGCTCCAGCCTGCTGGGTTAACCACCCGGCTGTGGTTCAGGTGGGAGCGCGAACCGTCACTCTCGATATGGTCTACTATGGCACTCCTGCCCGGCATGACCCGGCGCGTGACAAGAGCCGGATCGATCCCACGCTTCCCATCAATCCTCAAGGCGATCCCTCCGGCGACACCTTGACATACTGGCCGAGCTACGATCGCCTCGATCCGCGGGCACGCTGGACCTATCTGGACTGGCTGGAGAATGGCCGGACGGATCCTAACATCCCGATCGGCTACGTGTTCGTGTTCTTCTACGGCCTCGAGCAGCGCTTGCTGGTCGATGAAGCCAAGGACGAGGCGTCAGCGATCTTCGCCGAGCTTCGGCGCCTCCTTTTAATCCATGGAGAGAACTACTCTTTTGCGGCCTATGCGTCGAAGCTGCTCGCGCTTTCCTGCCTATACGGCGAAAACGCCGATCAGCAGCTAACATCCGCTCCGCCGCACAACTACGAGATGGAGCTGCCGCTCAATGTCCGAGTGCGGCTTGGCAGCCGAATCGAGCGAAACCAGCCCTTCGATGCCGACGACTGTCTTCTATGGGTGCTATCGCTTCCAGACGTCTACCTCCGGACGCCGGGGCAGCGGTGCTTCGAAGAGCTGCTCGGCCTATGGCGCGTCCGCTTCGCCGTCCGCAATCCAGAAGGATTACGGGTCCGACGGCCGAAGTCGAAGATCCGCTCCCGATATCAGGCGGCAAGCAACACGTTCTTCCGTTCGATCGAAATGGATCTTCCTGACATTTCTGGGACGCAGGCCCCGCTCAATAGCCTTCGCACGATCCTCGACGGCTGCATGGAAGATCTATCAGCCTACAGCCGACTGCTGGGCCGAGACCCAAATGCTCGCGGAACGCTGCGCGGCGACCTCCTGCTACCACTGGAGCTCCGCCGGGGACGGGCCTCCTTCGCCGATTGCCGGAACGCGCTCGATCAATCGACAGTTGGCGGCTTGGCAACGGTCGGCGACGTGGCACGCGCCCTCGATCTGGAGCTAGGGCCGGGCACCGAGAAGCTGCCTGCAGTTCTCGTTCGGCGGATGGGCCTCGCGCTCGACGCGCTGGATCTCGGGTTCGAGCCCGATCGCCGCTACGGTCCGGCCGCTGCGCTCCGGGCCGATGGACGCGTCGCCCTGTTCCCGGCAAGCCTTGGTGGGGCCGTCGATCCCGAACGCTCGGTCTACGCGGCTGCCCGCGGCATGGTTGAAGTCGCAATGCTGGCCGCAGTGTCGGACGGGACTGTCGCCTCCTCAGAGATGGACGCCATTGAACGCCGTCTGCGCTCGACACCCGAGCTCAAGGAAGAGGAGATCATCCGGCTGCTCGCGTGCGGAAACGCTCTCGCTGCGGATCCGCCAAAGGTCCGTGCAGCCCTGAAGAAGCTGGCGGACATCGCTCCTGAGAGCAGGGCGGCGCTCGCGGCCTCCGCGGTCGAGGCAGTGCTAGCAGATGGCCGAGTCCTGCCCGACGAGGTTAGGTTCCTCGAGGCGCTCCACGCGGCGCTCGGGCTACCCGCGAGCACGCTCTATTCCGCCCTGCATCGCAGCGGCGAGGATGCCGGTCCGGTGGAGGTGCTGCCAGCCACTGACGAGCGCATGGTGCCGCTGCCTGACGAGCCAAAGCGGGCGGGCGTTGCCATCGACGCCGCCAGGCTTGAGAGGATCCGCGGCGAAACGACGCAGGTGTCCGCGATGCTCGCGGCAATCTTTGTCGAGGAGGAGCCCGAACCAGCCCCCGCCCCTCCGCCTAAGGCAAGCGTCGCCGCATCGGCTTTCGCTGGCCTCGACGCCCCCCATTCTAATCTTCTTATTCGCCTTCTGGCCGGCCCGATGGCTCGGACCGATTTCGATGCACTCGCGGCTGAGCTGCGCCTGATGCCAGACGGCGCCATCGAGACGTTGAACGAATGGGGCTTCGACAATTTGGGCGAGCCGATCGTGGAGGACGACGACGACGTGCGCGTCTCCTCCGAAGTGACTGACCAACTTGAACCAATGGGAGTTGCCGCTTGAGCACAATCCGACGCAAGGACCGGGATCTCATCATTCAGGCCCTTTCCGCCGGCGTCGTTCCACGGGTGGGCCTCCAGCATATCCAGGTCGGACGCTCTCAGGAGGTCGGCGCGCTCGTCCGCGACATCGACCGGATCGCGGACGCCGGATCGGCCGTTCGCTTCGTCATCGGCGAGTATGGAGCAGGCAAGACCTTCTTCCTGAATCTCGTGCGTCTCATCGCCCTCGAACGGAAATGCGTCACGGTCCACGCCGATCTCGCTCCCGACCGTAGGCTTCACGCGACTGGGGGACAGGCCCGCGGCCTCTATGCGGAGGCTGTCCGGAACATGGCGACACGCACGAAGCCGGAAGGCGGCGCTCTTCCTAGCATTGTCGAGCGATTCGTAACGGAGTGCGTTCGGGAGGCTGAAGACGGTGGAGCTCCTGTCGAGCGAATCATCGACCGGCGCCTCGCTCCCCTGCTGGAGATGCTAGGCGGTCACGACTTCTGCACGGTGCTCAAGACATACTGGCGCGCCCACGAGGATGGTGACGACGGCCTCAAGGCGGCGGCGCTGCGCTGGCTCAGGGCCGAGTATCCCACCAAGACGGAGGCGCGGCAGGCCCTCCCCGTTCGCAGCATAATCGACGACGCGGACGTCTATGACACATTCAAGCTTCTCTCAGCGTTCGTTCGCATCGCGGGGTATTCAGGACTTCTCGTGGTCTTCGACGAGATGGTCAACCTCTACAAGCTGCAGAGCTCCCAAGCGCGCAACCAGAACTACGAGCAGCTTCTCAGGACGCTCAACGACGTGCTGCAGGGCAATGTCGAGGGGCTCGGCTTCGTTTTCGGAGGAACGCCGGAGTTCCTACTCGACAGTCGGCGTGGCCTCTACAGCTACAAGGCGCTCCAATCGCGGTTGGAAGAGAACAGCTTCGCCACAGAGGGGCGGATCGATCTCAGCGGACCAGTGATACGGCTCCAGAGCCTGTCGCCCGAGGATCTCCTCGTGCTGCTAGGAAACATCAGGTCGGTCTTCGCACTCGGAGACCCATCGGCCTTCCTCGTGCCTGACGAGGCGAAGACCGCCTTCATGGAGCATTGCAATAAGCGGATCGGCGAGGCCTATTTCCGCACACCCCGCAACACCATCAAGGCCTTCGTCCAGTTTCTGTCCGTTTTGGAGCAGAACCCTGACACGCAGTGGCACGATCTGATCGCAGCTGTCTCGCCGGACAGGGAGGAGCCAGAAGAGCCAGAGGCGGACGAAGAGCTTGTCGACCTTCGCATCTGACGCCCCGTCCTATGATCGGCTTCATCCTGAAATCCGCCGCTGGGTGCGCGATGAGGGATGGACCGGCCTGCGTGAGATACAGGACACGGCGATCCGCTCGATCCTGGGATCCAGCAGCGACGTAATCATCATGGCCGGCACAGCCTCGGGCAAGACCGAGGCAGCGTTCCTGCCGCTGCTCACCGAGGCAGCGGAGATGACAGGTGGTGGCCTTCGCCTCCTATACGTCAGTCCGCTCAAGGCGCTGATCAACGACCAGTTCAGGCGTCTCGAACCTCTGTGCGAACGCCTTGGTCTACCAATCACCCGTTGGCATGGCGACGCGCCTCAGGGTCCTAAGACGAGACTGCTCAAGGCGCCAGCGGGCGTCGCGCTGATCACCCCTGAATCGATCGAGGCCCTCCTGCTGCGCCGCCCCGCCGATGCCACTAAGCTGTTCAGAGGCGTGCATGGGATCGTCGTGGACGAGCTTCACGCATTCCTCCAAGGCCCGCGCGGGCTGCACTTGGCCTCTCTTCTCCGTCGCGTCGACAGGATCGCGTCCGGACGCCCGCGACGGGTCGGCCTCTCCGCCACGCTAGGCGATGCCGACGCGGCCTGCCGCTGGATGAACGCGGTCAGCCCCCAGAGCGTAACAGTATTGCGGGCGCCGAAGAGCGGCCCAGGTGTCAGGCTGCAGATTCGAGGATACGAGGAGCCTCCCGAGGCAGTCGGGATCGATGAGATCGCCGAAAACGGTGCGCACGATGCGCTCAGCCAAATCGCCGACCATATCTTCGCCAACCTGCGCGGATCGAACAACCTCGCCTTCGCTGCCTCTCGCCGGACGGTCGAGGCACTCGCGGACCGCCTCCGCGAGCGGTCGGAGCGAGACAAGGTGCCGGAGGAATTCTTCCCGCATCACGGCAGCCTCTCCAAGGAACTCCGCGAGACGCTGGAGACGCGGCTCAAGGCTGGCGACCAGCCTACCACCGCAGTCGCGACGACAACGCTCGAGCTCGGCATCGATCTGGGCAGCGTCCAGTCGGTCGCCCAAGTGGGTGCGCCCAGATCGCTTTCCGGTCTGAAGCAGCGCCTCGGTCGGAGCGGCCGTCGCGGTAGCCCGGCGGTCCTCCGCATCTATGTCCGCGAAGACCATCTCGATCCGGATTCCGATCCGCTGGACAAGCTACGCCTCGAAACGGTGAGGGCCGTCGCCTGCGTCCGACTTCTGCAGGAGAATTGGGTCGAGCCCTCTACAGAAGACCCCTCGCTTGCCACGGTGGCTCTGCATCAGACCCTCTCGCTCATAGCATCCGAGGGCGGCGTCCGTGCGCCCGCGGCGCACAAGCTCCTATTCGGTCGGGACAGCTACCTAGCCTTCGCGCCGTCCGACTACGCCGATTTGCTCCGCGGGGCTGGTCCTCAGGGTTTCGAACTTCTCGAACAATCGCCAGATGGCATCCTCATGCTCGGTCGTGCGGGGGAGGAACTGGTCCAGGCGCGCGACTTCTATGCCGTCTTCAAGACGGACGAGGAATGGCGCCTTGTCTCGAGCGGCCGTACCCTCGGGACCGTTCCGCTCACCAATGTCCTCGGGATAGGATCACTCGTAGGCTTCGCAGGCCGTAGATGGCGCGTAGAGGCGGTCGATGACCGCGCCAAGGTGCTCGAAGTTGTTCCCCATCGATCCGGGAAGCTGCCTCGCTTCGATCGGCCCGCGAACGAGCAACTGCACGACCACGTCACCGCGACGATGCTGGAGGTGCTGTCTGACCACGAGATCCCCGCATATCTCGATGCAGCCGGAAAGAAGTTCCTCCTGCAGGGGCGCACCGCGTTTCGCGAACTCGGCCTCCATCGGCGCGCACTCATCCCCGCGGCGCGAGACACCCACGTCATCACCTGGCGTGGCACGGCTATAAATTCGGTGCTGTCGATCGTCCTCATGAGCGCTGGCCTAGAGGTTGCGGTCCACGACGTGGGCGTGACTGCGTTCGATGTGACACCGAAGCAACTCGCTGCCATTCTCCAGCAGGCGGGCGATTGCCCGCCGATGGAAGATCTCTCGGACTTTGTCCTTGGGCTGAGAACCGCGAAACTCGACGATTTTATAGAGGAGAGTGTGCTTCGACGCCTTTGGGCTGCCCGGAATGAAAAGCATCGAGACACTGTGAGCTCAATCCTAACCGAATTGCGGACCGCGATGACATTTTAACCGGATGCTCGAGCAGCTGAAACTGAAGCATGTTGACATACGCCGGCTTGCGGAACCCAACGCAAACCTACAATGGGCATCATTTCTACATAGTGCCGGATAGTATGCGACCTGAACTCGACAAAAAAGAAATTACCAGACGCGTGTTTGAACGAGCTGCTTGGGTAATGCATCAGTCATGGGAAGAAAACTGGCGTCACTCGCGTTTGCTTGATGAGCCATTGATCCCTAACCATATCATCATGGCTGGGCGCTCACGGGCGTCCGCTGACCATCGTGAACATGTTGTGCCCTTGGCGCTCATTCGTAATCAGTGCGAGAAGATGTTTTCTTCGGGAGCAGATGCGTCAGCGGTCGCGAAGTTGTTGGAGCGGCATTTGAAGATCGTGATGATCTCCAAAGCTGAACGACAGCGCCTCGACTTCGAGCTCGGCCTGAAAGTGCGCATGCCAGAAGGTTGGTCGTTCGACGACGAGAATGCTGACCCTTTTGCGCGGTTGAAGGCTGCCGGCATTGAATGGGATCAACTTGAACTGAACGTCTGATGATATGGAAAGCGAGGCACAGCTCTAGAGCATTTTCACATTGACCGTTGATACCCTGCGTCGTGGAAGAAGTTGGCACATTCTTGGGCTGGGAAGCGATCAAGCAGGTTGCCGATGCGCTCGACAAGGGCATCGACGGTGCGGGCCGGTTCCTGCCGCAGCAGCGCCTTGAGTTTGGAGAAGGCCATCTCGATCGGGTTCATGTCGGGGCTGTAGGGCGGCAGGTAGAAGAGCTGGGCGCGCCGGGCGGTGATCGCCTCGCGGATGCCGGCGACCTTGTGGGCGGGCAGATTGTCGAGCACCACGACATCGCCGCGTCGAAGAGTGGGTGCCAGGACGTCGCGGATATAGACCCGGAATGCATCGCCATCCATCGGCCCGTCGAGCACCCAGGGCGCGGTCATGCCCGTCAGACGCAGGCCGGCGATGAAGGTCATCGTCTTCCAGTGTCCGAACGGCACGCGATCGCGGCAGCGTTCGCCGACCGGCGCCCAGCCATAGAGCCGCGCCATCTTGGTGTTTACCCCTGTCTCGTCGAGAAAGACGAGGCTTTCAGGGTCGATGAACGGCTGGGCTGCCCGCCACAGCTTGCGACGTGCCGCCACGTCTGGCCGCTCCTGCTCGGCTGCGTGCAGGGCTTTTTTTAAACGACAGGCCGAGCCGCCGAACCGCGTTCCACATCGCGCCGGTGCTGAGCCCGATTCCGTGTTCGGCCAGCAGCCACGCTTGCGCCTGCGCCAGCGTGATCCCCGGTCGCGAGCGGATGTGCGCCGCCAGCGCCAGCTCCTGTGCCGGCGAGAGCTTGCGCGGGGGACGGCCACGGTTCGGGTTGATCCCGGTATTACCGGTCAGCCGACGCCGGATCCGCGCCTTGTAGATATAGGCCACGCTGACCTTGAAGATCACGGCCGCCTCGCGGACGGGCATTCCGCCGTCCACAGCCGCCAGCACCCGATCGCGTAAATCCTGCGAGTAACTCTGCCCCGGTCGCCAACCCATCGCAGCCTCCGTCGTGACGGCTACCTATGAATCACACGATCAGCAAAAAGGGAATCCCTCGCGATTCCACCCATCGTGAACCCGCTCTAAATCAGTCGCCCCTGCCCCTCCGCTTGCCGCATTCGATGCTTCTGGCGACGCTTAAAGTTCCACGGCGGATCGGGATTGTTGCTCACCCATAATCCGCGCCGGTTCCGCCTGGCATCGTCCTGTGCATTGAAATATTCCGCTTCGCGGTCGAACGCATATTGCTCTGTGACCCAGGCCCAACCGTTTACGATCATCTCCAGCTCGATATTGCGGGTAACGCACCGGGGTCTCGTCACCAAGCCAGATCCCCGCTTACCCTCATGATAATATTCCACCCTTCCGGCATCCATCTGCTCCGTCAAATATGCCATGCAGAGGAGGCGTTTATACGGGTCTATAGGTACGCCGCCCGTCGCTTCCTTGCCAATCGGAAGCAAACGAAGCTTTTTGCCACCTACCAGCCCGAGCAGAAAGTCGCGGGCTTCGGGCCCGAAGGGCTGTTCCATTTCTGGTGCATCTATGAACGCCAACCGGAAAGGGACGAGCTCCACCCATGCCTCTCGCAGTGGGTGCCAAACATTTGCTAGGAAGCCGTCGCCGTCGAAAACCTTCAGGACACGCACATCCAAGGCTTCGTCGGGCCTGATCGGACCCGGATCATCCGGCGCAAGAATCATTCAAGCTCGTCTTGATCATCGACATCCAGCGGTACTTCATGTTGATCATCAGGAAAATAAGCTACAAGCAATTTCGTCGAGGGCGCCGGCGTGACGAGCAACAATGTGCAGGCCTGCTCAGGAACATCCTCTGCCGCAACATCACTCCTATCGCCGATGAGCTTATAGGCTCGCAGTTCATCCTGCGCTGTAGGAATCCCGGCATGATGCCCTACCACGGTCAACGGCGCCGTCAGCTCAGCGACATCACTCCGCGGATCAACAAAGCGATCGCCTTCCAGTGTGACGATGTGGCCCTCGACAAGTGCAGCTACCGGGATCTTGTTCATATTGATGCGCATTCCTTAACCAAACGCGTCGACCCGCTTGAGCCGCCGCTTCCGCCTCTCATCTACATCGATTTAACTGCCTATAAGTTAAGGCATTTTCTCTAGACATCACAGATGCTGATCTTCTGATCATGCGGGGAGAGCCCGAAAAGTCTCTGAGAAGGAAAGCCTCACCCGTACATACGCAGCTATGCGACTGGCGCGTTAGAGCCAAGAGACGCTGTTCAGTCGGTGGTCGAGGGCAGTCCGGAAACCGTAAGCTCCTCCACGATAGCCCGGGCAAGCATCGGCGAGGCCCTCACGAGCTGCTGCAACTCCCGTGTTGCGCCGTCTTCCAGTCCTTGTGCGTATTCACCTGCCACCCAAGGGCGACCGACATGACCGGGAGAAGGCGTGAAAAAGCATAGTGCGCCGTCCCCATTAGTCAAAATCTGAACCCCGTAATGGGCAAGCCTCTCCATAATCAGACCCGCAATCGTCTTGAGAGGTTCTATGCCTGTTCCAAAGTTGTTCACGTTCTGTTTACTCGTTGATTCTGCGCCAATATTTCTCGTTGGGGTGTGAATAAGTCACGCGACAGATTTGGACGCAGCAGAATTCTTCCAGTCCGATGCGGCGCTCGACATAGCTATCGTCCAACGCGCGCGCGGGAGAACAAGGCGGGCAAGCAAACGAAAGGGCGCGCCGAAACCGCCGCGCCCTCCCATTGTTAGCGAATGATGTCAGAAGCCGAAGCTAATGCCACCACGGACCTGGCCGAGGCTGTTGTGGCCACCAAAGCCGTAACCGCCAGAGAGGAACAGGTTGACGCGCTTATTGACCGAGGCATCCACGCCCAGTTCGATCAGCCCGTTACCGTCCGGATCCACACCCTTCAGGCGGAAGGCATCCCCGCCGCCCAGATACTGGACCGTGCGATCGCTGCCGATGCTGCCCTGGAAGCTGTACTGAACCTTCGCATAGGGGCGATAGGCGATCCCATCGGCGTCACCGAGCAGAGCCCCGGCCTTCACGCCCAGAACGGGCGAGAAGACGGTCTTGGAGGCATGATCCACCTTCAGTCCGATGCCAGCGCCACCTTCTTCAGTGAAGCCGTTCATCGACCAGCGACGCAGCGCCAGCTTACCATAGGGGGTCACGACCAGGCCGCTACCGGCGGTCAAGTCGTAGCCCAGCTCCAGGCTGGCATCCAACTGCTTGCCCTTGAAGTCACCTTCAATGGTGCGAGCCAGGATGTCCAGGTCGCGTTCGACTTCAAATTTCGAGAAGCCGTACGCCAACTGGAAGCTGCCGTAGAAGGGGCCAAAGCCCTGGGTCGCATAGGCACCGATGGTGTAGGTGCGAACCTGCGCCTCTTCCTGCGAACCCTGTGCAGTGACGTCATGCTGACCATAGCCAAAGCCGATGCCGAAGGCGCCGTCTTCCTGATAGGCCACGTCGAGGCCAAAGGCGCCGCCATAGCTGTTGGTCTTGATCTTCGACGCTCCGGACTTGGTGCCCCCCGTCTTGGCGAAGTTCGCCGACGGGTTGAACCAGATCTGGGTGCCCAGCGCCTCACCATAGCCACGGCGAGCAGCCAGACGGTTGACGGTGGTGTTGAAAACCGCGTTCTGATCAACCGCGGCCAGCGAACCGTAGATCTCCGCCGAGGAAAGCTCGTTGAAGACCTGCGCCGCCTGTGCGCTGTTCAGGCGCCAGTCGAGACCAGCAGCGATGTTGGCGATGTCCTGCGCATTGGCGATCTCCGTAACCGAAGCAAAGCCATTGCCGCCAGCAGCATCCGTCTTCACCCGAGCAATGACGTCAGCCAGCGCGCTGTCCAGACCCACGGCTGCCGAAGCGGCATTGGGATTGGTTGCGCCCGTGGCGTAGCTGTTGCGGGTCGCCTCGATCGAAACGGTCTTAGCGGTCGCATCATGCTTCAGATCGAAAGTGACGAACTGCGAGGAGAGCGTCGGTGCCGCGGTGGCGGTGACATTGCCGGTACCGGTATAGGTGAACAGCGTATAGCCGTCGCCCGTCGAATAGAGGCTATCCTTCGACACCGTCACCGCGACCTTACCGGCCAGGTTCAGGTTACCGTCCACAGTGACCGACGACGGGATCGAGAAGACACCGGCATTGGTCGGGGTGGTGAAGTAGGGAACACTGACCCCACCGGTGATCGGACCCAGCACTTCGGGAGCTGCGCCGCCATCGTTGACTGACAGGTTGCCGAAGCGGACCAGCGAGGGGTTGACGCCCACAACCGTCGTGCCGTTGGCAGTCTGGGTGTAGTTGCCCTGCTGATAGAGCTCGATGCCCTTGATCGCTTCGGGTCCCGGCGTGACGATGCTGTTGCCAACCGTCTGAACGAAGGTCGGTGCACGACGGCCGAGGACCAGGGTGGCATCATTGTTGATGTTGCCCTTGATGCCGAACACGGCGTCGGCGCCAGCAACGTCCAGCTGAACTTCGCCAGCCTGCACGTTGAAGTTGCCAACATCCATCGTCCAGCCTGCGGGAGTCGAGCCTTCAGCCGGAACATATTCGGCACCCGTCACCACGAAGGTGCCCGCACCGGTCTTGTTGACCGTGTTGACGCCCAACACGCGGACGGCGGTCGGACCGAACAGGCCTTCAGCTTCTTCCGGCAGCGTGGCGACCGGCGTGAAGTTGGCAGGCGCTGTCGAGGTAGCCGAACGGAGTTCGCTCGCGCCTAGGAAGCCGCTGCCATTCAGGTTGACGGTCGTGTCGGTGAGGAAGGCCCCGCTGTCGTCACGCTGTGCGTCGATGTCGCCAAGTGTGATCGAGCCGTTGTTGAGGTTGATCGTCGCCTTGATGTCGGCGGTCTTGACGGCAGCCTCACCACCCACGGTCAGGTTGAACGCAGCCGGATCGACCTGCGAGGCATCGAGCGGAACCGCCGGCGACAGGAGTGAAGACAGCGCAGACGCCACCTCGTTCTGCGTCGAAACCGCGCCCGTCACGCTGAAGCCACCCGAAACACCGTTTTGATCGACAGTGTAGGTCTGCGAAGCGGCAACGGGAGTCACGGTCACGTTGGTGGTGTTGATCGTCGCATCGACCGTGGCCGATCCGCTGAACACCGAACCACCAAGCGTGGTCGTGCCGGTCAGGATGCCATTGTTGGTGAACGATCCGGTCAAGCCTTCCAGCTCAACATCGCCAAAGGCGTTGCCGCTGTTGGTGAAGCTGGCGTTGCCGCCCACCGGCATTGCGTCAACCGTCGCGGCGAGGGCGCGGATGCCAGCGTTGGTCGGATTCGTGTCGGTCAGCGTGACAGTGCTGTTGCCATCCAGAGCCGAAACGCTGAACAGATTGCCGCCGGTGCCCAGATCGCCATTGTTGACGAGCGAAGCGGAGGTCAGTCCTTGAACCTCGACATCGCCAATAACGGTGCCGTTGTTGGTGACCGAAGCGGCACCGCCTACCGCGGCAGTGCTGAAGGTCGATGCAACCGTGACGGGCGTGAAACCGTCCGCAGCGTAGGTCGTGACCGTCTCATCGCTGCTGCTTTCGCCCAGGCTGTTGGCAAACAGATTGCCGCCCGTACCCGTCGCAGCATCACCGATGACACTGCCGCTGCCGACGGTGATCGAAGCGCCAGCAATGCCCGAAGCAAAGACATTGCCTGCAACGCTTGGCACGCCCTTACCCTGAAGCGCGGCAGCGGTGTCGATCACGACATCGGCTTGGCCACCAGCATCGGCGAAGCTGTCCGTGACGGTTTGCGACGTCAGCGTGTTGAGTCCGCCAGCAACGCTATATTCCGAGGTGGAACCGCTACTCGAGGTGGACGCGAACGCGCTGGCGTTCACCGAACCGCCAACAGTGCCGGTGATCGTGGCCGTAGCGTTGCCGAAGCCGGCTGCAACCGTCGCATCGCCATCGATTCGGCCCGCATTGTTGAGCGTGGCATCAGCAGCGACAGCCGGAGCCGACACCGTAAACAGCGACGTGTCGACCTGAGTGCCGTCTCCCGACGCATCCGTTGTCCGCGTGCTGGAGGCTGTAGAGGACGCATCGCCTACGGTGAAGAAGAATGGGCCAGTCGGGACAGCCGTGCTGACGAACACATCCTGTTCGACCTTGGCTGCCGAGCCGATAGCTGCCGAAGCCGAGGCACCGCCCACAACGCTGACATTGCCGTTAACCAGGCTGCTGCCCTGAAGCGAGACGGAAGCGTCTCCGCCTGCCCGCGCCTGATTGAACTGCGTGCCGCTTACCGAGGTGGAACCCTGGAAAACGCCTGCGTCATAGGTGTCAGTGTCTTCCGAGGTGAATGCCCCGTTGAACGCCACGCCCTGGCTGGTCGACGAAACATTGCCCGACACCTTGCCGCCGTTGATATTGACGGCACTCGCAGTATCGCCGCGAGAGGTAACATCGCCATTTCGGCCCGAATCGCCAGGCGCAACGGTGCCGGAGATGTTGACCGTGCTCGTGCCGCCAGTCGACGCAACATTGAACGTGTTGTTGCTGCTGCTCACGACCGAGCCGGTGCCCGCCGCGTCGCGCGAATCGGTCGACACGGCCACATTCTGCGTAGCAAACGAAGAGCCAGACGCTTCGGAATAGATGTCGCCGTACACGGTGCCCGTCACGGTCGCCGTGCTGTTCGTGCCGCTCACCTGAGTGATGCTGCCGTCATTGCCAGCACCGAAGTTCAGCGAGCCATTGATGCCAGCATAAGTGCCATCGATATCGCCGCCGACGGTCTGCTGCGAAGTGCTCGACTGGGTGGTCGTGGTGGTGCCCGAAACAGTGGTCGTCGGACCGGTCGAGGTGAACGTCGTATTGCGGCTAAACGCGTCAGTCTGACCCAGGACCTGGCCATTGTTCGCGATCGTGATCGCGCCGGATTCGGATCCCGCGGACACATCGCCGCTGATGCGGCCAGACGCGGCGTTGGTGACGGAGATCGCCCCTTCGCCGGTCGAGGCAAAGGCGCTGCCTGCAACATCGCCGCTGTTGGCGATGCTGACGGTGCCGGTGGTGGCCGATCCATCAAGGTCGCCTTCGACTGTGCCGACGTTGGTGATCGAGACATTGGCGGCGTCGAGCGCCTGCCCGATCAGGCTACCACCCACTTCGCCAGCCAGGCCATTTGCGAGTGTGACATCGCCAAAGCCAGAGCCGACAACATTGCCACCGACCGAGCCGTTGTTGGTGACCGATACCGCGCCGCCAAAGTCCGTTGCGCTTACGCTGCCGACGACTTCGCCATTGCTAGTGGCGGTGAAGCTGTTGGCGGCACTTGCCACGCCAACTCCGCCGAAGCTCAGGCCGGTTACGCGACCATCATTGGTGAGGTTTACCGCGCCGTCGCCCTGACCCGCAGCAAAACCTCCTGCGACGAAATCATAGCCGATGCTTGCGCCGCTGATATCTGCGCCGCTAGCAATCGTAACCGTGAGATCGGGATTAGCCGGCGTCGTGATGGCCGTGGCAATGTCGGCATTTACCGCCGCGCCGGTCCCTGCCCCGGCCGGCACGGTCACAGTGGCGGGCGCCGCCAGTGCACCACCAGCGTTTGCGAGCAGAGCCGCCGCTGGGAAGGAGGCTGACAACAGCAGCATCCGGTTGAACCTCGACTTCTTATTCATTCAAAACCCCTATTGGCTGCGATTCTCAGGCAGATGAGCGGCAAACGACGGGCGCCAGTGCTTTCGCGTACGCAAAAGGCTTTGCGCTGATGCTGTTCGTAACTCCCCCCATGACACCTGCAGTTGCGCAAATATGCGCAACATGCGCAAACATCTATGTCCAGACCGAAAGCCGTGCAAATCTTTTTTGCGAGTTCGCGCTCTCAAGAATGACAGAAATGGTCGCAGTCGCGATATGCCGGTATGCCGCACCGCAATTTTTCTGATGAATTTGCGCAAATATGCACTTGCAAATTTGCGCTATTATAGTTTGCGCCGGAATGATCGAAGCGCATAATGATGTAGACGCGACGGACGACGGCCGCATCTGGTCGTGGTTGGCTGTCGCGCTAAGTAAACGGGCGCATACACATGTCTTTTGTCGGTGAGTGGGATCAGGATAGAGCCCGCAGCCTGATCGGTTGCCTGATCAAGGAAACCGGGTTTTCAGCAAGCCAGATTGCACGCCGTTCCGGCCTTGCGCCTTCCACGCTCACCCGGATCTACCCCAACCCCACGGTCGGCTATTCGCTCTCACAACAAAGCGTCGCTAAGCTCAGGGCCACGTTTCCGGATGCATTTTCCATCTGTGAAACGGATGGGTTGCCGCTGCGATCTCCGGCATCCGACATCACGCTGAAGGACGATCCGGCCCTTCCCGTGGTTTCGAAGCAAAGCGGCATCCCAGTGTACGCGGCGAGTGTCCACTTTCATGAGGAGAGCGGCCTAGCCCGCCTTATTCACCAAAAGTGTCCTGAAGGGTTGGCGGGAGTGGCGTAAGCCTCTGATCTGAATTAGGAACTGGGTGTCTAAGCCGAACCTGCCGCAGGGCAGAAAATGCCACGGGCCACACCCGCCATGAACGATGATATCGCAAGCTCATTTGGATTCCCAGCAGTCGGCCGCAAGAAAATCACAGCTGCGTTCGACGGTGGCCGGCTTACCTCGGATGGCGGTGTTCTACTGCTTGCACAGGCCGAGCGCGCGATGGGGATTTGCCAGCGCCTGGCGGCTTGTATTGCCGATCCGCGCGATCCAGCGCGGGTGATCCATCGCCTGGATGACATTCTGCGTGCCCGTGTGTTCGCGATTGCGTGCGGCTATGAGGATGCCGATGATCTCGATGCTCTGCGCGACGATCCAGGCTTCCGCCTGGCGCTCGGCAAGCTGCCGGAATCGGGCGCGGGGCTGGCCAGCCAACCGACGATGAGCCGGTGGGAAAATGCACCGACTACGCGCGAACTGGCCAGCATGATGGCCGCGATGATCGACATCTACTGCGCCAGCTATCCCGCCCCTCCGACAGCGGTCACGCTGGATATCGACGACACGTGCGACGTCGTGCATGGCTATCAACAGCTCTCGTTCTGGAACGGGCATCATGGGGAGCGCTGCTTCCTACCGATCCATATCTACGACACCGCGACCGGCAGGCCGGTGGCCATGCTGCTGCGCACAGGCAAGACGCCTTCTGGAAAGGAGGCGGCGGGGCACATCCGACGCCTGGTGCGTCACCTGCGCCGTAATTGGCCCGATACCCACATCACTATCCGCGGCGACGGGCACTATGGTCGACCCGAGGTCATGGCCTACTGCGATGCGGCCCGCGTCGATTACGTGTTCGGCCTGCCCACCAATTCAGCGCTGCGCGCCGATCCCGCCATTGTTGCGGTCGCCGATGCCTGCGCGGTCAAGCGCGCCCAGCGTCAGTGTCCCGTCCTGCGCAACTATGCCGAGACCCGCTATGGGGCAAAGACCTGGAAGTGCCAGCGTCGCGTCGTTGCACGGATCGAGGCCAGCACGCTGGGCATGGACATCCGCTATGTCGTCACCTCGTTGGCAACAGGATCGGCCGAGCACATCTACGACACGCTCTACTGCGCGCGTGGTCAGGCCGAGAACCTGATCAAGCGCCACAAGTCCCAGCTCGCCAGCGACCGAACCTCGTGCCGCTCGGCCAATGCCAATCAGATGCGCCTGATACTGCACACTGCCGCATACTGGCTGCTATGGCGCATCCAGCAGGCGATGCCCAGGACCGCTGCTCTGGCAAGCGCGGAGTTTACCACCTTGCGCCTGCGGCTGCTCAAGGTCGCTGCGCGCGTCGTAGAAAGTGCTAGCCGCATCCGCATTGCCTTCGCTTCCGCCTGTCCGGATGCCGACCTGTTCCGCGCCCTCGTTCTCCGGCTGAAGCCTGCGCCGACGTAGCCCATGCGGCAGCGCCGCAGAACTCCGAGCCCAGCCCTTCAACCCGAAAAGCCCATCAATCCGAATGCGGTGAAACAAACGCCAGCGATGCCGGTCGTCCGCGCAATACAGCCAGCCGCAGCAAATGCCCAGAGCGGACCCGAAACCGAGCGTCGTGAATAAGAGAGGCTAGCTTTTGCCGAGCAGCTTGAACTCTGGGAAGCCGATCTTTCTCGTCCAGTAGCCTATATGGCAGCACCTTTCGGGCTGGGCGACACTGAACGCTATTTTGTCATGTACATCCCTGGCGAAGCCATGGAACCGCGTTTCAGAGCCGGCGAGCGGGTACTACTCGACCGCGTCAAACCGGCATCGATCAATGCGGATGTACTGATCCAGCTGCGAGATGAATCAGGGCGCTCCTTGTGGACCGCCGGTCGACTGCTCGCCCGCGATCGCAACCTTATCGAGCTAAGACAATATCGCGAACAGGCGACGGCATCGATCCCCCACGGCCAGATCAAACAAGTTTTCCCAATCATCGGCATGATCGACGACAACGTCTGACCGACTGAAAGCACCGCCCCCCCCTATCTCGGCGCGCGGTGTATGCGCCAAATGACGCGGTCAGTGCGCCGATTAAGAATTCATCGCTTTTTCTATTCCGGCCCATTCATGCCCATGTGTGCCGACATGATTTTCCATTCCGGGCTTGGTCAGGCAGCCTTTCGGACTGGTATAGCTGTGAATCGTTCTGGCAGGTTGCTCGAACCAGGATATGTTGAAAGCCCAATATTTGGGGAAGAAGTAAAGACTGGAGTAAGGCAGATGATCATGGATCCACCATGCGAGCTTCTGCCAATCGCCCTCCTCCTGGAAGGCATCCCAAAAAGACGGAACGACGATACAGGCCGTCGCTCCCATCATACCATCACGCTTCCGATCCCAAATATGGCTCGCGTAGTTGCGCTCGTTGGAGGCGCAGTTATAGCCCGCTTTACCGGCATTCATCATCTCGGAGCCAAGTCCGTTGACGTCGCAGGAGCGGAATGCCGAGCGTATGGCCAGCCGACCGAAGCGGTCTTGTAGCGGCTCAAGCAGGTCCTCACACAAGCGGCTACCCGCAGCGATGGCGAGATCAGGATCATCCGGTACGTTTGGAAGTCCGTGAATTGCCGCGATGTCCGAGAACAAAAAGTCGCGCATGAAAAACGACTTTGACAGCCGCACCCTTCCAAATTCGCTCAGAGTGGCGACGCTCACCGGCTTTTTCATAGACGCTCCTTTTCTTTCGCCTTTGCCAGTCAGATGCGACATTTCCTGTCACAGTCGATGGCCATCTATTGCACTGGTAGCCAGCATCCTCAGCTCATCGACAATCGCCTTATTCGCCGCAATGGCAACGCGGATGATTGAACTTTTGACTTCATTCGTTGCTTGGAGCCCAAAATTCAGCGGTCCACGGAAGGCGGGTAGCCATCTCAAGCTCCGCCATCATCTCTCGCACCGGCCCGCTTGGCACCTCAGCGTCGTCGTTCCGCGCCAAGCGATCATTCCGGTCGCGTCCGTCAATGTGGTGTAGAATTGGGTGTGGCCAGCGGGCTGCATTTTCAGGCGGCCTTGGGTGTAATCTGTAGCGGCTGTGCCTCCTCGATCATTGGTGTAGCAAGGGCGGCCATGCCCTCGATCTGCATGTAGCGGTGCTGGAGCTGGTATTCGTCATTCTGCTCCAGCAGGACGGCGCCGACGAGGCGGATGATGCTATCCTCGTTCGGGAAGATGCCGACGACATCGGCGCGGCGCTTCACTTCCTTGTTCAGGCGTTCCAGTGGATTGGTGGAATGTAATTTGACGCGGTGCTGCTCGGGGAAGGTCATGTAGGCCAGCACGTCGTGCTCGGCATCGTCCATGCAGGCGCCGAGCTTTGGCCAGCGGGTACGCAACTGGTCGGCGACCTGGCGCCAGACCTGTGTCGCGGCGGCATGGTCGGGCTGGAGGAAGACCTGGCGGATGGCAGCGGCGACGACGGTGTTCTGGCCCTTGGGCACGTAGGCCAGGGCATTGCGCATGAAGTGGACGCGGCACCGCTGCCAGGTGGCGCTGAGCACGCGAGTGATCGCTGCCTTGAGGCCCTCGTGGGCATCGGAGATGACCAGCTTCACGCCGGTCAGTCCGCGGCGTGCGAGGTCCTTGAGGAAGCTCGACCAGAATGGCTCGGCTTCGGAGGGTCCAATGTGAAGGCCAACGATTTCGCGCTTGCCCTCGGTGTTGACGGCAACGGCTATTATCGCGGCGACACTGACGATCCGCCCGCCCTCGCGCACCTTGAGGTAGGTAGCATCGAGCCAGAGGTAGGGCCAGTCGCCGGTGAGCGGCCGCTTAAGGAAGGCATGGACACGTTCGTCGATATCCTTGCACAGCTTGGACACCGAGGATTTGGAGATGCCGGTCATGCCCATGGCCTGCACCAGCTCGTCGACACGCCGGGTGCTGACGCCGGCGATCCACGCCTCCTGGATCACCGCGACCAGCGCCTTCTCGACGGTCTTCCTGGGTTCCAGGAAGCCAGGGAAGTAGGCGCCGGTCCGTAGCTTGGGAATCCTCAGGTTGAGCGTGCCGAGCCGGGTATCGAGGCTGCGGTCGCGGTAGCCGTTCCGCCAGGTCGTCCGGTCGCCGGAGCGCTCGTGTCGGCTAGCGCCGACCAGGCCATCGACGTCGGCCTCCATGATGATCTGTAATACGCTCTCGGCGATCGTGCGCAGGAAATCTCCATCTCCAGTCTTCGCCATCAGCTCGGCAAGCGGTAGTCTGTCGTCGGTCATCGGGATCAACTCCTCGGTGGGCGTGTGAAGTGTGGTAACTCCACCTTACCGATGAGCCCGGTGGCCACCGAGATCGAAATCGCATGGGGTGGGGCATGCCCCACCCCATGCGATCATCTCAATCTACACCAGAAATTACACCACGAGCGCGGACGCTAACATCATTCCTGGCCTGATCCAAACAGGTGATCGCAAGCGATGGGCCATCATTTCGTATGAAAAAGTGACCGATCTTGACATCATGTACGGATATCATACATCTCCATCGAGAGAAGGAGACTGCAAATGGCCACAGTTGCCCAGTCCGGAGCCCTAGCCAAAGCGCCAAGCCGTAAGGACCTGACCGGTCCGGCGCTGCGCACCTTCTTCCGCATTGCCGATGCCTGGGGCCTCAAGGAGGCCGAACAGATGAAGCTTCTCGGGCTCGATAAGCGCTCCACTTTTCAGACTTGGAAACGCGGCGCCATTGCAGCAATTCCCAAGGACGCACTCGAGAGAATTTCCTATGTGCTGGGCATCTACAAGGGACTCACGATACTCCTGCCTCGCACCGCCGACGAATGGGTGCGCAAACCGAACGACGCGCCGCTGTTCGCCGGGCGTCCAGCGATCGAACGGATGACTTCGGGCAATGTCGCCGACCTTTATGTCGTGCGCCAATATATCGACGCGCAGCGCGGATAATGGATGCCATTCCGAAAGCGCGTGTGCGCTGGCAACCATGCTATCGGATCATCGCAAGCCGCTTCCCGCCCATATCGCTGTTCGAGGACGTTGCCCATCCCGCCGATCTCGAAGCGGTCTATGCGATCGAGGCGATGACCAACGACCGGCTGCGCGATGAGATCGGTGACCTTGCACTGGTGCCGCCGGAGGATCGCGTATCCGGGCCGGGCACCTCTGTCATCATGGCCGCCTTTACCCATCTCAATCCAGACGGAAGCCGCTTTTCCGATGGCAGCTTCGGCCTGTTCTATGCAGCCAGAGAGATCGAGACCGCGATCGCCGAAACCAGCCATCACCGCGCGCGGTTCATGGCGCTCACTCGGGAACCGGCGCAGGAACTGGACATGCGCGTATATGCGGTCGATCTCGACGCAGAATTGCATGATATCCGGGATCTGCGCGAGGCGCTGCCTGACCTCTACGCCGTTGACAGCTACGTCTCCGGCCAAGCACTTGCGATCGAGTTGCGCAGCCGTGGGGCAGACGGCATCGCTTATCAGAGCGTGCGCCATCCGGGCGGGGAATGCGCCGCTGTGTTCCGTCCCCGACTGCTCACCGACTGCCGTCAAGAGCGGCACCTGTGCTATGTCTGGGATGGGCAGGCGATCATTGCCGTCTATGAGAAGAAGGCGTTTAACCCGCAAAACACCGTGGTCGATAATGCGGGTTAAAAGTTTTCATTTAGATTGCGCACGATGACCCGTGAGGCGCACGGTGGCTGACCGGTTCTGGCCGTTTCGCGAATAGCGAGTTAGAGGCTGGCGACTCGGCAAAGCTGCCATTCCCGCCGCCGATGAACCTGCCGCGCCGCCATCGACCATGTTTGGTTGCTCTGCCTTACACGCCCTTATGAGGAAGTCTACAATGGCACACAAGGACATCCAGACTGGTCATTTCTTAATCATCAATTTTTCACGTCCATGCACGCTTGGAAAATGCGAGTCTTGCCTTCCTAATGACGCCAACCGAAAAAGCTGGCCCTGTGTCCCGGGCACGATCGCATATAGATGCGCGATCCGAGACATATGACAGGGATGGAATTTTCGATGTCGAACGCACAGCCGAAATCAGATGCGTATAACCCAGAAGGCCCCTGCGTCGGGATATTCTGGCGTGTACCGACCTCCAACGGGCCGAAACTGGTCAGCCATGTCGTCAGCCTCAAGGACGCAGATGAATACGGCGATTTCCTGACCCATCCAACTGGGCATTATGAAGTCTGGGAAGCCTGGCGCGCGGCCGGGTCGGCCGCCTTAAAGCGGATAGGTTTGCCGATAGAAATTGTCTCATCTGAGTATGAGGAACATCCACGCGGTCGCGTCGTGTTCGACCGCCGCGCGGAGCAATTCATAGTCTATGCGGATCGAAGGCTGCAGAAAGCCGCAATCATCTCTGACATAGCGGAACTGTTCGCCATCGGCGGCCATCCCCACATAGTGCGATCCGATTCACACTATGTCGCTCGGCCCATGTCTGATCGTTAGGAGGCCATCAGCGCTTTCACCCTTTCGATCTGCGTTGCCTTCTTTGCTCGATCAGGATGGGGTAGGCCAATGGCCTTGACCTCGTGGCCACTGGCAGTCTGATAGGTGTGCCAGTTCAAAGGTTCGACCAGCGGACGTACCTTCTGATCTTCCAGTGTCGGAGGGAACTGATCCCAGCCCTTCTTCGTGAACACAAACAGCTTGTCCGGCTTATACTTGTCGAGAATTCGCTGAACCCGGGCGCGCCCCGCCTCGTTCTGCTCTTTCGTGCCATTATTGTTCCATTCCGATCGTGCGCCGACGATACTGGGCACGAAATTGAAGAAGAGCACAGAATTCCAGAAACCCGCCCGATCGTCGCAGCCGAAATAACCGGGTACCCGATTAAAGAACTGTAGATTGGGATATTCCCCGGAAATCACTTTTTTCAGGCAATTCTCAGTCATTGCGGCATTATCCGGTTCATCGGACGTGTGAGAGTGGCCCGCGATAGCGATCCGTTGCCCTGCGATGCCGCTTTGTTGATAGCCAGCAGGACACCATACGCGATGCTCGATCATCTCACTCCCTTACGTTACATTGAGACGGCCCACCCTTCGCATATTATTCATATGGGCGCGATTTCTTGTTCAGATCAAGAGTCTAATTGATAGAATTCCCGTTTGTGAGCCGCGAGCCGGTGCGGATTGGTCAAGGGCGTATTTCCAAACAGACTCTTCGCAAAATAGCTGACGGTCCGCTGTGGGTAATGGGATTTGGGCGTCGAACGACTGTGAATGGCAGATAGTGTTGAAAAAGTCGGCTTTTCCCGAGGCAGGGCTCCAAGCAGGAATATCCTGAGGGGCGTCTTGAGGATCAGCCCGTTGCTGGTTGCAGCTTCATCGGGAGAAGCCTTGCCATCTTGCGGAGGTTCTGGGCGGTAGCGGCGAGGAGAAACTCGTCTTTTGCGCCATTTGGTCCCCGAAGGCGCAGTCGATCGAGCTTCAGTATGCGTTTCAGATGCGCGAACAGCATCTCGACCTTCTTCCGTTCCCGGCGTGAGGTGACATAGGCGTCGGTCAACGACAGATCGCGGGCCAGATCGCGAGCGCCTTCATGGACTGACCGCAGAATTTTGCGGACAGGTTGGCCTGGACAGCAGTCCGGCTTGAGCGCGCAAGCGTCACAATCGGCTTTAGACGCGCGATATCGCATGAAGCCATCCTGATCGACGCCAGGACGAGCTGCTGCGAAATTGCGGTTATATCGCTTCAGATCCTTTCCTCCCGGGCAGACATAGACATCGCGCTTATGCTCGAAGCGGAACGCGGGCCGTTGGAAGCTGTCGGTGCGCCTGTTGCTATGATCGAACACCGGAATGTGCGGCTCGATCCCTTTCTCATGGACCAACCATGCCAGATTTTCTGCAGAGCCATAGGCGGTGTCCGCCGCCAGTCGCGCGGGCCAGATTTCGAACCGGTCCTGCACACGATCGATCATTCGCCTCGCCGCTGTCAACTCAGCCTGACGTACCGCCGTGCTCGCTTCCACATCCATGATGACGGCGTTCTTCAGGTCGATCAGATAATTGGTGCAGTAGGCGAAGAAGGCCTGTCCGCCTTTGGCGCTGGTCCAGCGTGCAGCAGGATCGGCCGGCGACAAGAACTTCGGTACGACAGGTGTCGCGCCGCCAAACGCCGCATCGTCGAGCACCGCCAGATATTCGTTTACAGCATGGTTGGTCGCCTCTGGCGGCAAGGGTTCACCACCGCGAACCCCACGCTGGCGATTGGCATCGGCCGCGATCAGGCTGGCATCGACGGCAAAGCCTTCACCGCCAACCAGTCCCTCCATTATGCAACGCTCCACCGTCGTCTCGAACAGCGTGCGCAACAGATCACTGTCGCGGAACCGGCCATGGCGGTTCTTGGAAAAGGTCGAGTGGTCGGGCACATCGCCTTCCAGCCCTAACCGGCAGAACCAGCGATAGGCCAGGTTGAGATGTACCTCATCGCACAGCCTGCGTTCCGAGCGGATCCCCATGCAGTAGCCGATGAGCAGCATCCGGATCATCAGTTCCGGGTCAATCGATGGCCGTCCCGTCTCGCTGTAATAGGGCCGCAAATGCTCGCGAATGCCGGACAGATCGACGAACCTATCGATAGATCGCAGCAGATGGTCTGCCGGCACGTGTCGTTCCAGGTTGAAGCTGGACGGCTCGAAAAACGTCAGGATTTTGCGCTGTCATGGAGGCGCTGGCGCGGGGCGGCCTGACTGACCGCCTTGTGGGCTTGTTTTCCCTAGTTCTGCGGGCTGATCTGCTCCTTGGTGGATCGTTTCGGTATCAAGCAGACGCAGTTCGGCCTTCGAGCCACGCGAGGCGCTGGAAATTATAGACCAGGTTGGCCATGCCGATCTTGATCCTGGCGCGGGCGATACCGATGGTGCGGACGACGAGGCCCATGCGGTGCTTTTGCCCGGCAAAGACATGTTCGACGGCAGCGCGGACCTTTGACCGCTTTGCATTGGCCCTCGCTATCCGCCCGGGCAGCGGCCGCCGGGGCAACCGCTTCTGGTGGATGTTGCTGGTGAACATGCCCCTGGCGAGGAACGCCTCGTTCTTCTTCGATCGATAGGCGGTATCGGCCCAAACGCCCGAGGCGGTGTTCTCCTTGCTGATCAGATCGGGTAGTCGCGCCCCATCATGGGCATTGGCGGCGCTCGCATCCCAGGTGCGGATCAGCCCATGAGTCCGATCGATGCCGATATGGTTTTTATAGCCGAACATCGGAATGGCCAGATCGACCGGCTTTGCCGCCGTGGGATCGGCGCCTTCCCTGACCTTGGCCTTGGTATATTTGATCGACCAGCGCGCATCGCGGTCTTTCTGCCGGACCTTGGCGGGCGTCCAGTCCTGGGGAATACGACCCTCCTTGATGGCGGTCTTCTCCTCCTGGGTGTTGCGCTGCTTGGGCGCGGGCACGACGGTGGCGTCGATGATCTGCCCGCCCATGGCCAGATAGCCTCGATCCTTGAGCGCGGCATCGAAGCGCGCGAATAGCCGGTCGATCGCCTTGGCCTTTACCAGCCGTTCGCGGAACAGCCAGACCGTGGTGGCATCGGGCACGGTGCCCTCCAGCCCGACGCCCAGGAAGCGCTGGAACGAAAGCCGGTCCTTGATCTGGAACTCCGTCGCCTCGTCGGACAGCGAATACAGCGCCTGCAGAACGAGGATCTTGAACATGAGCACCGGATCGAACGGCGGGCGCCCGCCCTTATTGCGGGGTCCGCGTCGCAGTGCGGCCACCAGCGGCCCCCGGAATAGCTCGAAATCCACCACAGCCGATAGCCGTTCCAACGGATCACCCGCCGCGCTCAGCGCCTCGTAACGGTCCGAAAGATCAAAAAAACCAGGCTGCCCTGCCATCACCGCCTCCGCTCGTCGCGAAAGCCAATGAATCATGCAGCGAAGCTAATCACCAGCGGTTTTTCGAGGCGTCCAGCTGTAAAACAGCGCTTCCTGCGCCACCGTCCGCTCGCCCATCATCGGCCCATCTCCGTCCTGTATGGACAGTGAATCAGACCCCGAAGGCTACTTCAAGCCAGAGTTTTTCAACACTATTGTCCGATTCCGGACTGGCGGGTTAGCGGCAGGCGACTCGGCAGAGCTGCCGATGCCATTGTTGAAGATCCCCCTAGAATCTGTCGGCATTCACCTAATTGCCGCCCTGGCATTTTCAACCCTCTTCACAGCCTCAACAGAATTCTGAAACACCAATTGCGCTGGTATTCTTAGGGTCCAAACCCAATCAGCCTCTTGAAAATCTGCGCGCACATTGATTCAGGGAGTCTCCGCTGAAGCAGGAGGTCCCGAGGATGTCGCGTTCATTGTTCTGGTTGTCGGATGAAGCGTGGGCTGTGATCGAGCCGCACTTGCCGAAGAACCAGCCTGGCGCGCGGCGGGTCGATGATCGGCGGGTGATCTCGGGCATCATTCACATGCTCAAGTGCGGTGGCCGCTGGGCGGACTGCCCGTCCGAATACGGCCCTGCGACAACAGTCTACAATCGCTGGAACCGGTGGAGCCGTCGGGGCATCTGGACCCGCATCCTTGCGGCATTGACCGAGGAAGGCTGGATTGCGGAAACCGGCCAGATCGACAGCAGCTACATCAAGGCCCACCGCTCTGCCGGTGGCGCAAAAGGGGGGCGCGAGCCAATGCCATTGGCATCTCGCGTGGCGGCCGGACGACGAAGATCCACGCCCTTGTCGATGTCCTCGGGCGGCCTCTCCGCCTCGTCCTGACACCCGGCAATACATCCGATGTGAAGGGCGCGGACCTGCTGATTGGCGAAACCATTGGCATGAAGCGGGTGATCGCCGACCGTGGCTACGACGCAAACCGCATCAGGGCTGCCTTGCGCGAGCAGGGCACGATTCCGGTGATCCCCGGCCGTCGCAATCGCAAGCGCCCGATCCAGTATGACGAACGCCGCTACAAGGACCGCTGGCGGGTCGAGGCAATGTTCTGTCGTCTGAAGGACTTCCGGCGCATCGCAACCCGTTACGACAAGCTCGCCAGGAACTTCCTATCAGCCGTAAGCCTCGCTGCCGCCGTGGCCTTTTGGCTGTGATTGAGTCTCGACCCTAGGACTGTGTAGCCCTCTCGTCTCATGTCTTCGTCCCTTTGGCGGTCGCGTGCGACCGCCTCGGGAGAGGAATGATAGGTAGCTCCATCAATTTCCACGACAAGTTTGTCATCGACCAAAAAATCCGCACGGTACTGGGACGACGCATGTCCCGTGTAAATCCGCAGTCGTCCCATCGATATTTGACTACGCAGCCGCAATCCTTGTCCCTCGATGGCACCCGGCCCGGTTTGCAGGGAATAGGCTGATATCATGGCATCGAGGAAAGCTGCCTCTGCGGGAGATTCGCACGCCCATCGGATATCCTCTACACTTACCGGCGCATTGATCGAGGCCTCGATCTGTGCCTGCTGCGCTCGCCGTGCGGGGGCTTCGACAATGTCTCGGTAGACACTCCAAGCGATTAACCCTCCCAGGAAAAAAAGTGGGAAGAAGATAAAACCGAGAAGAATGCAAACGACTGCAAGAAAGCCACGTTGAAAAAAGGTCAATGTTATGCCTTTAAAATCGAAAATATGTCGCATACTCCCAAAGAGTACACGGGATACGATAGAAGTAGTTTTTCGATTATCTGGCGTGTGATTTTACGGCGCCCGCTTTATTTTCTGCTCTTACCACTCCACGGAATTCAAAGCCCCCCCTAAGATACCGAGCCTTGCGCCACTTGTTCCCCCGTGCACCATAAACTAGGCGGATTCCCAATCCGATGAGAGCAATAACTAAGATTGCCATCGCCGCAGGTTCGGGAAACTCAGTAGGCTCGCGACCTCTCTCAAGTCCATTGGAAGCGATATTCAAAACCAACTCGATTGGAAGCATAATTATGGCAGCTAAAAAGAATCCGCTAAACAAGGACCATAATGACCCAAAGAAGAATGCGGGCCAACACCACCCGTTTTTCACTGCTCTAGAACTTCCTTTGGAGTTTTGGTATATACTAAATTCCCTCATTTACTCCCCCATTAGTATGGCCGCCGTCCTGCATCCGCTGGAAACAGCCGGTGAACTCCATTAGTGCCAATTCAAGTGAATCCAGAATCTCGCGTTCTTCATCAGAGTAAAATGGCTTTCCTATTAGTCTCGCCAGAAATCTTTTAGATAATGACCATCCCCATATCGGGAACAATAAACATTTTGCAGCATCAGCTTCCCATTGAAGCACGTCCGCTGAAGGACGAATGCCCCCCAGACAACTATTGATTACATTGATAGCGCTTTGCGTTGGCCCAATAGCTTGACGAGTTTGCAGGTCAGCGTACCGAACGCTTTCTGTTTCCTGGTTTATTTCCTTAGTCTTTGATCGGGAATGCCAAGCGGCTATCGCGACAACCGGGGCTAAAGCTACCCCGCCTAAAACTAAGGTGCCGCCGGCCATACCTGCTCCACCGGCGGCTAGTGCGCCACCGCCGAACCATGCCAGCGTGGCATTGGTGGCGGCTACTCCTGAAAGTGTCGAAATGGCGGTGCCTGTCGATGCCGAACCTATTAGCGCAACCAACGACCAAGAGCCTGCTGCCACAGCCGCTCCCGCCCCCGCGCCGCCAGCGACTGAAACAGATGAAGAATATTCCTCAATAATACGATCGACGTTATTTAAACGAATTTCTTGACCGAATTCAGCACTTCGCAGGCTTTTTTCGGGCAGAGAAGCGGCATGGCAACGATCAACATAGCGCAGAATTTTCCTTGCTTTCTTAGCTGATTTGAAGCTGTCAATTACCAATTCTCCGAGATTTGATAGATTATCTATCCTCGTGCGCTCCAGGTAGTATAGCCTATTTCGATTATCTTCGTATTCTCGGTAGACTGATGCGTAGGTGGCCTTCGCAGCCTCAAGCTGCTCGTATCCGCCGAGCGTCACGAGATTCATTGCGAAATCTTTGAAGTTCACCAATGCCCCCGACCCCAAATAATTGCCCTATTATCAGGCATTATTACTCAAAGGTTGATTTTTCCAGCGTCTCACCAGCTTGCGGCGAAATCGGCATGGGTGGCGAGATAGTTGGACGCCTCGAAAAACCGCTGGTGATTAGCTTCGCTGCATGATTCATTGGCTTTCGCGACGAGCGGAGGCGGTGATGGCAGGGCAGCCTGGTTTTTTTGATCTTTCGGACCGTTACGAGGCGCTGAGCGCGGCGGGTGATCCGTTGGAACGGCTATCGGCTGTGGTGGATTTCGAGCTATTCCGGGGGCCGCTGGTGGCCGCACTGCGACGCGGACCCCGCAATAAGGGCGGGCGCCCGCCGTTCGATCCGGTGCTCATGTTCAAGATCCTCGTTCTGCAGGCGCTGTATTCGCTGTCCGACGAGGCGACGGAGTTCCAGATCAAGGACCGGCTTTCGTTCCAGCGCTTCCTGGGCGTCGGGCTGGAGGGCACCGTGCCCGATGCCACCACGGTCTGGCTGTTCCGCGAACGGCTGGTAAAGGCCAAGGCGATCGACCGGCTATTCGCGCGCTTCGATGCCGCGCTCAAGGATCGAGGCTATCTGGCCATGGGCGGGCAGATCATCGACGCCACCGTCGTGCCCGCGCCCAAGCAGCGCAACACCCAGGAGGAGAAGACCGCCATCAAGGAGGGTCGTATTCCCCAGGACTGGACGCCCGCCAAGGTCCGGCAGAAAGACCGCGATGCGCGCTGGTCGATCAAATATACCAAGGCCAAGGTCAGGGAAGGCGCCGATCCCACGGCGGCAAAGCCGGTCGATCTGGCCATTCCGATGTTCGGCTATAAAAACCATATCGGCATCGATCGGACTCATGGGCTGATCCGCACCTGGGATGCGAGCGCCGCCAATGCCCATGATGGGGCGCGACTACCCGATCTGATCAGCAAGGAGAACACCGCCTCGGGCGTTTGGGCCGATACCGCCTATCGATCGAAGAAGAACGAGGCGTTCCTCGCCAGGGGCATGTTCACCAGCAACATCCACCAGAAGCGGTTGCCCCGGCGGCCGCTGCCCGGGCGGATAGCGAGGGCCAATGCAAAGCGGTCAAAGGTCCGCGCTGCCGTCGAACATGTCTTTGCCGGGCAAAAGCACCGCATGGGCCTCGTCGTCCGCACCATCGGTATCGCCCGCGCCAGGATCAAGATCGGCATGGCCAACCTGGTCTATAATTTCCAGCGCCTCGCGTGGCTCGAAGGCCGAACTGCGTCTGCTTGATACCGAAACGATCCACCAAGGAGCAGATCAGCCCGCAGAACTAGGGAAAACAAGCCCACAAGGCGGTCAGTCAGGCCGCCCCGCGCCAGCGCCTCCATGACAGCGCAAAATCCTGACGTTTTTCGAGCCGTCCAGTTTGCTTTGGCTAATCTGCGACCCTGATCAGTCCTATAAACGAACGGACAGGTGCTCTGTGATAATGCCGTTGGTGCCTCTGGGTAACTTTCGTGACGGAAGCTCTCGGCCCAGCCGATGTGAGACTTGGCAACTCAATGGCCGGAATGACGGGTTCCGGGATCGCCATCTGCGTCCTGCGGTGGCAGAGATTGGCGCACTGTGCCCCGGCCGATGGTCCGCGCAAAAAAGTGGCTAAATCTGGAACAGGCGCAGGTCCCAAGGTACCGGACTCGCCATGTCGTGAGTGATCTTGCCCGCGTCGGGGTGACGCAGATTTATGAGAAAGTTGCGCTCGATTCGACCGCCGGGAATTGATGGGACGATGAGTATGCACGAGCGACATTCGAGACACCATGTGGCACCGAAGGTCTTCGAAATCGAATCGTCGATCCCGTCCCAGCCCGGATGGGAAGTCTGCGGGAATTCTTCGTAGCTGACGCCCGGCGGAATCGTGAGGCGGATGTAGTGCTGGTTCCCGGGAAGCACCCCGTTGAAGTGGGCGAGTTTCTCGATCAGCGCGGTCGCATAATGCTCAGAGGTGTAGAGCATCGGGCTGTTCGGGGTGTTCCAGCGTCCCGGGAAAAGGCGGGCTCCCTCGTCATCATAGATTGGATGCTTTCCTGCAGGGTCACCGATCCGGTAGCTGTAGAGAACCCTGTCAACGATCCCCGGCTTCAAGCGCCGCCGCCATAGGCCGCTCGGCCGAGGAGATTGATAACAAGATCGGCACCAATTCCCGTGTCGGTAGCCACGTCAATCGGCCTCTGGTTCTCAAGCATTGGGTGCGAACGGTAGAGAAACTCGCGCGCCTTGATCTCGTCGTGATAGATCTCCATCGCAAATTCCCAGACCTTGGCGACGGATGCGACACGATTGCCTTCGTCAACGGTGAGCTTTGGCTCGCTGGCGCCTTTGCGCCGCGTCAGCGTTGCACGGGGCACGAAGCGATACGGGAAGCTAGCGTCGTCCGGCGCGATAGCCTTCGACAACCGCTCTAGCGAGGAGAGCGGGAGTCCAGCCTTGATGCGGTTCGCGATCGCCAGCGGCGATCGCGGGCCTGTCTTTAGCCCGAGCGAGTCAGCGAGGCCGCATGCTTCCGCGATCATCATTATTCTCCGTCGTTCATATGAGCCATACATATGGCTCATATGGTCAAAAGACAAGATCGAATCGGTCGGACAATGGAGCTTGCTCCTCCCTGCAACCCGAGACAGCCTCAGCTAAACCCAGCCGTGCGTTCAACCCGCTAGAAAGCAAATTGATGCAGAGCCATCTTTGTCCGGTTCCAAGTAACCGCGGCACTTGAATGACCGCCCTTGGCGCGATGCCGAACGGCTACTGGTCGATGCGACTGGCGGCAAGCTTGGTGGGGTACAGGGATCCTAGTGTGCCGCCCACGTGATCGCCACCGCAGATAGCCTCGGGTAATCACATACTCTCAGAAAGCGTTTGCCGCACGAGGTATATCCCCCGCTTCGGCCATCGCCCACTGCACCGCCTGCTCCATCACGACGATCTCGGCATCGGTCAGTTCGTCGAACTGAGCGCGCTTGCTATTGGAAAGACGTCCGCCGTTCTGAAGCATCAGGCGGATCAGCAACGCGGCGCGGCGGTCTGGCATATCGACGATTGTGCGGACCCCTTCCATCGCGCGTTCAAACATAGCCAGGAAGCCCAGTTCTTCGCGCATCTCCGTACGGACAGCATCGATAACGCGGTCATAGAGATATTCGGCAAGCGGCGTGGCGTCGAAAAAGCGGTAGAGCAGCGCGGTCTCGCTGCGGACCTCGATCTCGCGCTCGCTGGTCCAGCCCCAATCGATCGCGGTTAACAGGGGTCTTGAAAAGCTCTCCAGCACCGCGTCATAGCTGCGCTGATCGCGGACGATGGCGGCCGACACAGGGAAGATCATGCTGTCAGGGCTGAAACCGGTCTTGCTCAGCACATGATGAACGATGAAGCGATGGATGCGACCGTTGCCGTCCTCGAACGGGTGAATGAAGACAAAGGCGAAGGCCGCGACTGCAGCTGCCACGACAGGCTCGATGTCGTCGGCGAGCATCCGCGCCGTCAGCGCCATCCAGCCCATCATCAGCGAGGGAACGTCTTCAGGTCGGGGGCAGATGAAATGCACCTCCTCGCGGAGATCAACGGTCGTCTCGCCGACGAAATTCTGGAAGCTGCGCCAGTCGGTCGCGGCATAGCGGCGATCGACGATCGCATTTTGCAGCCGGACGATCGCTTCCTTGTCGCCCGTGTCAAAGCTGGAGGCGGAGCGCAGCGCGGCGACGAATGGCTCGGTCCGATCCGGGTTGGGTACCTCCCCTTCGATCGCGAAGGATGCGCGCGTCTCCTTGGTGAAGAGATGCCGCACCGCGCGGGCAAGCACGGCTGGGTCATAGCGTTCGATGATCGCCCATGCTTCGGCATCGATATGGACGCCGATCTGCTCTTCCAGCTTCGCCGTGCGGCGCACCGTGGGGCACAGGTCCGGCGTGCCGAGCAGATTATCGATGACGCGGTGACGCGACGAGTTCCGCCGCGCCCCGACCATATACTTCTTCGGATCGAGCGCCTCGACATAATTGCCGGCCGCGGCATCGGGCACGTCGAGACGTTCGCCGGTCAGATACTCATAGAAGAACCAGGCGCGCCGCGCGTAGCTGCCGCTCGGCTCGGTGCGCACCCATGCCGCGACGACCTCGGCGTCGATGGCAACGAAGGTTGCGGCCAGCACGCCTAGATCCAGGGATTCATAGCGCAGGGCAAAGCGCAGGTTGGCGATGACATTGTCACCGGTCGCATAGGAACGCGGGTAGAGCTCGACAGTGCGACCAGCGATTACTTCGGTGCGCCGCGCACCCGAGACGAGGTAGCTTTCGGTATAGGGCGGCGGACTTTGCGGTGCGAACGTCGCTCGCAGCCACATATGGCCCAGCTTCGGCCGACCGTCACCCATGTCATCGTTCATGTAAAAATGCTTAGCGGGATACGAAAACGATTACCAATGACATCCTCTATCCAAGATTGGTTATGAAATTAACGTGATGGGCTTCCGTGGTGCAAACGCTTTCGCCGCGACTCACTCTTCAACGACGATGTGTCAGCCGCGACAAGCTGGCAGGATGAAGGTCGTGCGCTGCGCCGATCTTCGCTTCATCCACGACGGGCGCAATGTCGAGGCGGCCGGGGTCATACTGGTGCGGCAGCGACCCGGGTCAGCCAAGGGTGTGCTGTTCGTCACCATCGAGGACGAGACCGGCGTTGCCAACGGCATCCTTTGGCCGAACAGGTTCGAGATCTATCGACGGCGGGTCATGTCGGCATCGATGATTGCCATGCGCGAGCGGCTACAGAAGGAGGGCGAAATCATTCACATCATCTGCGATCGGATCACCGATCATGATGACATGCTGCGGTCGATCGGGCGAGCCGAGTTCAACATTGCGCCGAGTCGCGGTGATGGCGCCAGCCATGGCGGTGGCCCTGACCCCCGCGATCCGGGCTTGCCGCATGGTCGCGCACTGGCGCCACCACCTATCGATACGGCAGCTCTACCGAGCGACGATCTCCTGCCCGTCCGTAGTCACGATTTCCATTGACCTGTTCCGAGTATCAACACGGACAGATTCAGGCTACCGCTCGTTCCCTACCCAGCGTTGAATGGCAGGACGCAGTGCGCCTTGAGTTCAACTGCCCGTTCCAACATGGCATCGCTGGAGACGCGAGCCGACCGAGCCCAAGCCTAAAACGTGTGGACCTCGATCGAGCGCGGCGTCTCTTATGCGTTACGCCACGGTCATTGCAGGTATTTTCGTCGCGCTCTTCTTCCTTCTACGGGTCGAGACGATGCGCTCGAAACAAGCGCGAATCTGATCCGTGTCATGCTCCTTCTCCAGCCGACGAAGTCTGAAATGAACATGCGCCATGGTCTGATAGTAGGACGAGAAGGCTGAGTTGATCGCCGCGCCAGTGACAGCCCCGATGATGGGCGTAGACTGCAGAAGGATCTTCTCGCTGACAACCACGCCGAAACGAGGAAGAATCGTCTTCATGAGTTCGGCGGTAGCCTTCCCGGAAAGCGCCAGACGGCTGGCGAACAAGCCGGTCTCGGCGTCATCGTCTTCGGTAAGGGGGCCGCCGAAACCGAAAACGGCAAGGCATTGTGCGCGGACGGCCTCATCGTTTAGGTCTTCGCCATATCCCGTCGCGATCTGCTGGATCGACCGCAGGATCAGGGTCGTCGTCACAGGCAGATCGATAAGTGTCGTGGATATTCCGCCGAGGCCGCCGGCCGCTCCCGCAACGCTGGTGGCAAACCTGTGCCAAGTCTCGCCCTGAGCCCAAGAAAGGGCCTTGTTTAAAAGCGATTGATTTTCTTGATCGGGCTGGGTGGCAAATGCGAGCCGATAGCTCTCCTTCAAGGCAAGGTCCGTAGCCTCCTCAATGAGGTGCTGCCAGTTTGCAGGAACCTTGTGGATCAGGTCGTCCGCTTTGGCCCCGACCCAACTGGCTAGCTTGATGATGAGCCCACCAGACTCGATGTACAGTGCCGCCACGCTCTTCAGTTCATCAAGTTCATCCTGATTGAAACCACTGCATGCATTCCCAAGATCATTCACAAAAGGTGCCCCCAAATTTGACGTGGGGACGAATGCGAGATTTCATCGATTTTGCAAAGACCTAATCAAACGCCAGCCGGAGTTTATAGGCGATCAGTCGATGGCTCTCGCCTAAGTCCGCCCATTCACGACGCTGCCTGATCGCCTACAAGGCCGTTGCTTTCGCGATGCGGAATGCTGAAGTGATAACGAGCAATGTTCTCTAATGTATCGGTACGGGTTGTATGAGCGTTTTGCTGGCGCGTGTAATAAATGATCTCAAATGTCATAGATGTCTCGATCTTCAGCCGATGAACAGCTGCTTCCGAATGCCGATCGACCGGGATTACTAACGCAGGCTGCAATTCACGCATCACCTCGACGAACCCCAACTGGTACGCCCGATCAATGACATCCTGCTTGAGCGCACTTCCCTTGTCGTGCCGGGTTCGAAAGGGGACCAGATAGGGATAGGCAAGCTGCCATAGGCTTTGATGAGTCGCCGCCAAGATGGCATTGATGTGGCGCCATTGCGCCCCCCACGAAGGCATGCCCAAGCGATATGCCCGATTCATTTGCTCGAACGATTGAACATCGTCGAATAGGCTGATCCTCTTTGCAGCATCGTACAACTTGGCGTCTCCCGCGGTAGGACGAAAATCATCCTTCCCGCCCGCCGGATTGACAGAGACGATGGCCAACCCACCGCTCGAGTAGTTCTCCCCTACCATTCCCGGTACGGCCACATCGGCTTGGGATGAGGGCGCAATTGGTCGCAGTTGCTCGTCTGAAGACCCGAAGATGTCTTGCCGTGTGATTTTCGCACGTTCGTGCCAAAGCTTCGCCAACATGCTTCGATCAGCCATATCCATCATCTCCGTCACTCGCGCCAACTGAGCCGCTTCGCCACTGAATGTCGAGTTCTTCCTATCCGAATCGGTTGAATTGCGAGCAGTTTCCCTCCGCGACCCGAAGGCTTGGCCTATCCAAGTTCTTCTACTGGGGCCGGCTGAGCCGGCCCCACTTTTCCAGATCAAGCGGCTTCCCAGACCCGGTTCAAAATTTTAGCGGCCATCGCTGCTTTGTCTTGAGGAAGGAACCGACCGTAATGCTTTGCTACCATCTCCGGAGTGTCCTGAATGGCATAGCTTGCCTGTTCGTAGGAGCCGGTGTGCTTGAGGATGTGCGTGGCTAGGACGTCCCGTACGTTGTGCGGCCCATGCGGCAGCAATCCTTTGATTGCACCTCTCCCGGTATAAGGATTGAAGACACCATAGCGCTGGATCACAAGCCTCCACGCTTCATAGAATGTATTTTGATTGTATGACGCGTCCCGACTGGTCCTCTTGACCGTCTTGACGAAAAAGGTGCCAGGGTCTTCCGCACCGTTGAGCAGAGCAAGGCGATGCCGCTCGATATAGGCGCTCATATGGTCATAGAGACCGCCGAGATCGGGCAGGACCAACCGGAAGGGCTTGCCGGCGAAGAAGGATGAATGGGCATTCTTGAACGCGACAGCAGGCACAAAAACTTCCCAGCCATGGTCGCGCTCGCTCCAGCGAATTTCACCGCGCTTCTGCGCCTCAAGCTGCCGTTCTGAACGCGGCAGATGCCCTCGCGGGCAGACCATCAGCTGCCGCAAGTTTTTCTGTCGCAATCCAAGATGTAGGCCCAGACGAATGATGAGGTAGGAGCGAGCCACTTCCGCGGCCGCACGCGGAAACCGCCGCGCGTCTGGGCGAAGCTTCAGAATTTCATCGGCAATCTTCAGATATTCCGCCACCGGACTCGACGCCTCCAGGATCGGCAGTATCGGCTCAAACGGATCACGATGGATCCGCGCGACCCGCTCCACTTCCTTCACACGTGCGCCCGCATGCGCATGGAGAAAATCGCAAGCACCCTGCCAATCGGCACGCACAGCTGCGACTTCCTCAGCCGATATGAGTCCTGCAGCCGGCACGAGGCGCGAAGCGAGTTCTGGATGCTGCCGCAGCCATCCAGTCTCGGAACGGACCAACGCCATGGCATTGCGCAGCATGTCGCATTCCCAGCGAGTGAAGAAGCCGCGTCGCCGCTCACGCCACTGGGCATACCAGTCCCAAACGCGCGGAAAGATGAGCATGGCGAACGAGATGTCCTTCAGCGGCACGCCATGCCCATGAACGGCCCCCGACGGCGAGGCGGCCAAAGCGCCGAACATGAGGCCGAAATGCTCGATCTTCTGGGCTGTCGTTTCCTCGTTCCAGACCCCAATGCGTTGGAAACCGATATCTGTGAGGGTGGCGGTCTTGAAACGGATAAGCTCGGTCAGTTCCGACACAAGGCGAGGCGGCGCATCCACCACGCCGATATGGTCAGCCTGGTCACCGAGATCGTAAGCCCCAACGTTCGGAACCGACGCTCTTATCTGCTTGCCTGTCAGCGAAGGAAACCGGATCGCGTAGCGCAGCTTCATGGCTTGAGCCTGAAAGCGGCGATATTCGGTGGCGCCGGAGATCACGACGTTCTGAACCCAATCCAGGATCTCCTTCTGCTCCTTGAGCGGCCTTGAGTTAAAATCATCGGGCAGGTGCCAAGCCAGCCGCCGCTGCTCAGCTCTCGGCAGCCCCTTCACCAATAGACCAGAAGCCGCGCGCGCAGGGTTCGGCAGCTTCGATTTGAAGTAACCCATGGGCAAATCGTAGCGCCGCTCGATACGCGTTAGCAGCTCAAGACTCGTCGTTCTTTGCGGGGTGCGACGTCCCTCGACCCACGATTGCAGGGTCGCGCGATCGAACTTCTCCCCGGGTTGGATGATGGATCGGTGGAGTTGGTAATAGCTCTCGGAAAAGCGGCCCAGATGGAGGACCAGCGCTTCACGAAAAGAGGGGGGATCCACCCAATCTGTAAACTTTGGAACCGGGCGTTCCACGATCGGCGCAGGCGTGCGACCCCGCTTCAATGAGGCAGATTGATCCCCGTCGCCGTTGCTCCGGCGTGTTGTTCTTAGCATCGTCGAGATTTCCAAATTTTGATGGTCAATATCCAGCTTGGGCTGGCGACGCCTGAGATGCAGACGCAAAAAGCATGACGGCAAAGCTTCGCCTTCAACGTATCCCGCGTTGATGGCGACAAGTTCCGCGTCCGTGCGCGATCACGCCCTGTCAGGCATAGTTACATCCCATATGAGCGGGACCAAGCGTCGAAGCTAACGACAGATGCCGGCCGTCATGCCCCGCAACCTGCCTTCTAGCCGCTGGCGTGAGGCATGCAGCGCGGTCAGCCGTTCGGCAGCCTCTTCTTCATCTATGACCATCGACTCCCGGACGGCCTCGCCCGATCTGAAGGTGAGCATTTTCAGTACCAGATGCCATCGGCCACGATGATCGACGGTCACCGTCGCCGTCCCGTGGCACAAAAGGGACCGGAAGGAGTGATGTACGTTCCATTCGGCAAGTGATTTAGCCACGCCCTTCCCCTCTGCCGCGAACGCACCATTTTCACTTACCAATTCGCCCAGCGCCGCGAAGCGTTGGCCAACAAGATGCGGCAGGCTCACTGGGTCGCCCCGCCCAGGTATTTCCGATAGCAACAGGAGCGCTTCGCTGACGGCTGCCTCGGCTCGGGCGAATTCGTCCACGGCGCGTCCTCGCCATAAATTGACGTTGCTCCAAATTGACGGCCATGTGTCAGTCGCAGGTAGCGCCGAAGGGGTGATAGCAAGCACCGTTCGGCCTTATTCTTCATTCCTTGCTAAGCCGTTAGCTCTGATCAACGTTCAGGTTGAGCGACGCCACCTGCCCTGTGAGGCAGGCTTCTTCATGATACGCCGAATGTCCAAAAATTCTGTCGCATAGGCAAAGTGGACCACCATGAAAGCAGGTTTGCCACAGCGCAGAACGACTACCAGGTCATGCGTCGCCCGGGCGCAGACGGCGGCCGGGTGTTCCCGCATCATGCGCAGGTCCAAACGTATGACACGGCGAGGGTAACCGACTGGGAGCTTCGGCGCCTTTCGCCACCCAAGTTTATCAAGTTGACGCTGGATCACCCCGTGCTTCAATCTGCCGCGCTTCGCCCCTTGCCGCCAATGCGACTTGCTCATGGCACCTCGCGGATCATCATCAGCAGCAGGTTGACCCACCTGGTCGGCGGCTCGATCAGCTTCATAGGGCTTCCACCCCGTTGAACGCCAACCAGCTGGCAAGCGCTTCAGCCGCACCTGCATCGGAGCATGTGTCACGGGCGTGCAGACCAAACCCATTCGCAGTCAGCCGCCGAGCTGGCACCAAGATGTGGACATGGGGTTCGTTCGCAGAGCCCGCCAGGAATGGCGCATGCAGGACGAGGACAGCGGCAAGTTGCAGCTCGCGCACGAAATAGCTCAGTGCCCAGGCGCGGACGAGCTCCCAATCGGCGTGGAGAGGGCGGTCGGCATCGAGAATGATGTTGAACTGGGCATAACCATTCCGTTCGATCAGGGGCTGGGTAGCATCATAGCGTTCGAGCAAATAGCGCAGGTCCGCATATTCCCCTGGCGCACTGCTCGGAAGGAGAAGGTCATGCCGAGCCGCCCGATGGCCAGAGGGGTGGAGCTTCGCCAACACGGGGGCGGCGATCCCGATACGCGCCCCGTCTGACTTCCAATACCAACGCATGTACCGGAACTGAGGATGGGCGGGCCAATCGAGATAGAAGCAAGACAATTCCTCTGGACCCGACTTCGACTTCTTCTGGGTCATGCGACGTCCCTCCCTGCCGGCTGGATCTCGGTCGCACTAGGCCGCTGAATTGAGTTCGGCAGCATCGGGGGATTGAGGAAGAGTCCCTGACTATCAGCCCTGACAGTGAAGGATTGGTCTTCATGCGCGGGAACAAACCAGACCTGTCCGCCCAAAAGGCTTTGCCGATAATCCGACAGCCACTCGCCTTCGCCGTGAAAAAGAATATCGAAGCTGCATTGATATGCGTCGAACCGGACGAGCAGAGCGTCCATGCCGTAGAGGTCACCGATCTGGCCGAACAGCTGCTCGCCAAGGGGCCGAAATGCTGACGTACCAAGGATCAAGAGGTTGGCTTCCTGAAGCAGAAGCGCTCCACCCCCGAAAGCCGGATCGACGCTGATAGGCCCGCCGATTTCCCAAGCGACCTTGATCATCGCACGCTGGACTGCGTCACGGACGAACGGGATTGTTGGCGCACCCGAGCCGGGCTGCGCGTTCATCGAGCTAAACATACTTATTATCTTCCTTTTGGGGGCGCGATCCGCTGAGCTTGGACGCGCATCACCCCAAGATTTTCATCTCATCTGCTCAGTCACCTGAGCTCTTCTCATCCGATCAAAGCCGCTGCCGCATCGTGTCGGCAGCGCTCGTCCTCAATCGTCTTTGGGGTATCTGAGATTCAGCGATATCATCGGTCGCCCCAGCGGTTTTGTGAAACCGGCCCCGTGCTCCTCACAAAGGGTGGCATAGAGATAATTACCGACCATGAGCTCGCCAGCAGCTCCACACTCTTGGCACATGCGGGTCGAACGCTGCTCAGCGGCTGCAATGAGCGGCGCTGCCGCTTGGTCAGGCCGATCGATATAGACTCTCAGCTCCCCGAACTTCTCTTTGGCTTGCGTCACTCTCACCGAAATGCCAGCCGAATGCAGATCGGCCAACAGCTGGCGAAACAGCGGTCGCCATCCAGCGGGAAGGTACGATTCCCAATGCAAATTCTCGTCGTGGCTCATACGAAGTTTCCTCCGATTTCCGCGACCCAGCGAAGATCGGCGATCCGCAAGCCTGTCTCAGCAGAGACCGGATCACCAAACGGTGCTCCAGCTTCCTCTGCAACGCCGGTCGACCGAATGCTGAAAAAGCAGGGGTCGAGATCCCTATCCCGTGGATCTGCGACTACCCACAGCGGCGAATCGAAATCGGCAGACCAGAGCCGCAGGCCCCGGTGGAGGCGGACCTCGCCGGCCCGAGCGAGGATCAGCGAAAGATAATAGGTCTTCCGCCGAGAGGTGTCGCGCCCTGGCTTAAGGATAAGGATGTCCGTTCGTAACTGACGGACTGCCTCGATCAATTTGCTGAACGAAATTTCGCGACGCCAGTGACCAAGAACGAGCCCGGCCCGCTCACTGTAACGATATTGGCTCAGAATCTGCGGGAATAGCCCATCGCAGGGCTGAGTGGTCCAGCCCCCCATCTTGGCAAGCGCGCGAGCGGCATCTTCGCCGTCCGAGATCCGCTGCCGATCTTCTTCATTCACATATACCATATCTGGTCTCTTCGACTTGGCGCGGAGGCGGCTGCCCTCCGACGCCTAAGGAACATTTCACTTCTCAGCGACAGCCAAAATTCCCCCACTCGACCTCTCAAACATCCTGCTTCCAGCAGCCGCCTTGCGGGATTGATCCGGTGCCACCTTTCCGAGCAATTGGGCACAGCTTGGCGATACTAGAGGAAGGCGCCAAGGCTCTGTTTTCATGAGCCGAAACTGTGACGACCGATATTGTCGTGGACGCATTCATTAATGACATGACAAAGCATTTGCGCTTACGGCCAGCAATGCCGTGCGCTGACGAGGCAGCTCGCGGATGGGGGATAGTTAAGAATGAAGCTTATCTTCGGCCTTTCATGCAATGGCCGTTCCTTTCCGGATTTTCCGGGCCCGAATGAAGGCGTCTTCAATGCCGCAGTAGTGGGGCCACAAGGCCTGATAGAGATGCTCGAGGTGCAGCTTGGCCTCACAGCTCCCCGGGTGGCACATGCGGTTCGAGTTTCCAGCTACGCTACTAAATTGCGTACCGCGCTGGCCACAGCCCCGGACCTGTTCTTCGGTCAGTCCTTCACCCTTGATCCGTGGGCCACTGCCGCATCATTGCTCGATTGGCGAGATGAACTGATCGCCGGCGGCTGGTCCGGCAGCCCTATTGGCGCCGCACGTGTTGATGCATTCGCGGTGGTGGAAGAGGCCGGTCCGCCCCTTCCCCCCGGGGTCGCAGATCGCACGCGAACGCTCTGCGATGCGGTCAAGGCCCGTGCAAGCCTGCCGCTCGCTTCAATCGAGCTGGTCGAGCCCCGAGATTTGCTGCCGCCTCTCTGGCAGCGCCTTATCGATACGCTGGAGGGATCGGGGGTAGAAATCTCGCAGGCTCCTGCCTGTGCAATTTCCTCCAATGACCTGGGCCACGTGCAAGCCTTTCTCGCGAGCGGCTCACCCTCGACATTAGCAGGCGATGGTAGCTTTGCGATCGTCCACGCGGACACAGCCTTGGCGGCGGCGGAAGCAGCTGCAGAGTGGCTCGCCCATTGTTCGGAAACCGAGTTGCATGGCACGGTCATTGTGAGCGCTGACGGAGACACCGCGCTGCTGGACCGCGCGCTTCAAGCTCGCGGGCTTCCCGCTCTGGGCTTGTCGGCCTCGTCGCCATGGCGTGGAGCGCTTCAGGTACTGCCGCTCGCGTTCGCCGCTTCTTGGGCACCATTCAACGCGAACGCGATGCTTGACTTGCTCATGCTACCGCGCCCCCCGATCGCGCGACATGCGGCGCGCAAGCTCGCCTATGCACTGAGCCGCGAACCTGGCACGGGCGGCCCAGCCTGGCTCGCTGCATGGGGTAATATCGAGTCAGATCTTGCCGAAAGGATGTCCACAGAACCTCAAGAAAAGCGCGATGCGAAGCTTGCGGCGTGGAGGCAATGGACGTCTGGAGAATTATACCCGCGGCACGAAGGCATGCCTGCGGAGGCGGCCAAGTCGATCGCTTCTCGCGTTGCGCAATGGGCGCTCGAGACGAATGCTGGAAATGCTGATCCGCTTCTTCTGGCGCTAGTTGGTGCCGCACAGGCCCTCGTGCAAGCGATTGATGTGCTGAACGTCGAGATGCTCTCTCCGCTGCTGCTTGGACGCATGACAGACCAAGTGCTTGCGGACGGCGCTCAAAACCCCAACCACATAGCGACGTCGGGCGGTTTACGTGCCGTGCGTAATCCAGGCGCCATCTGGGGCGATGCTAAGAATGTACTTTGGTGGGACTTCAAAGGTCCCGGAGAACGCGTAAGCTCAACGCCATGGACCGCCGCGGAGGTTGCTGCTCTTAAGACTCATGGCTGCGAAATCGAATCGTCGGCCGCGGCCAGCGCCCGAATCGGGTGGAGCAATGCCAACGCAGTGCATCGCGCTGGGGAGCGCGTCATTCTTTTCTCACCGGCGCTTTCGGCGGGGGAGGAGACGACGAGCCATCCCCTCGCCCATCAGCTGAACCCATTGACGACACCTGCTAAGGACTTGATCCAATGGTCAGCAGAACAGTTATTGTACGGGCCGTATCATGAGCTCGCAGGGCACGAGATTCTCCGTGAAGCGATCACTCCAAACCTCCTGCCAGCACAGCGCCCTCGCTGGTCTCTGCCGGCATCTGTAATCGCCAAACTCGACGATCGCGTCGAAAGCGCCACCAGCTTGGAGCATCTCGCGGACTGCCAACTGCGATGGCTCATTCTTGACGTTTTGCGGCTCTCAGGCGGCCGGGTTGCTGAGATCCCTGGCACAAGCCAGCTGCTTGGCAACCTCGCCCATGAACTTGCAAATCGCGTTTTCCCGCCAGGCCCTGTGCCTGACCCAGCAGTCGTTTTCTCGCAAGCCAACAATCTGTTTGACGAGTTGCTTTGTGCGATCGCGACGCCGCTTCAGCAGCCGGAATATGCGGGTGAGCTTGCGTCGGCCCGGGTCAAAGTCCCAGCTGCTCTGGCCCAACTCGCACGTCTTCTACAGGCGATGGACGTAAAGGTGATTGGGACGGAAATCGAACGCGCGAGGAAGTTCGTCGATGGACCGGATGTAAAGGGCCGCATCGACATGCTGATAGAACACCCGACTCACGGCACCGGCGTAATAGATCTGAAATGGTCAAGGAGCCCAAAGAAGCGACGCAACGAGCTCGCCGAAGGTCGTTCGATTCAGCTCGCGACATACGGTGCGATAGCTAATTCCAACAGCACCACGCCTGCTCCAGGCGCATTCTATATGCTGAACCAGCGACAGCTGATCGGGCTGAGCGGCTCGTTCATGGCGGAGGAATCGGTCGAATCCGACCATAGCCTGTCCGACACATGGTCGAATCTCGTGTCGACGTGGCAGGTGTGGCTCGATCTAGCCCGGGAGGGGATTGCGGTTGCGACGGGTGCCGATGAGACCGAGGCCCACATACCGGCCGATCTCCCGATCGAGACGGGGGCCGAACCGTGTCGCTATTGCGAACTTACAGCGCTCTGCCGCGTAGGCGTGGAGGCCAACTGAACATGACCGTTCCCAATATCACGACCGTCGTGGCGTCTGCCGGTGCCGGCAAAACCACCCGAATTGTCGGCAACATCGCGAAGGAGGTCACATCCCGTGATCCCGAGACGATCGTCGCAACCACATTCACGGTGAAAGCGGCGGACGAACTGATCGAGCGCTCGCGTGCTAAACTGTTCGAATTGGGCATGCCGGATAAGGCAGCGCGATTGCTTGGAGCCCGCTTTGGAACGGTGAACGCCATTTGCGGTCAGATTGTATCTGAGAACGCCATCGCTTTGGGGCGATCTCCGCGGGCCGAGGTCATTCCCGAAGGCAGCGTGCCACGAATTTTCGCGATCGCTGCTGATGCTGCGATTGAGCGCCACGCGCCGACGCTTAACTCGCTCGCCGATGTCATGGGGTTCTTCGAGCCCAAGCGAGCCGCTGACGCTGAACGAAGTGATTGGCGGACCACCGTCAGGCGTTTGATCGAGCTCGCTCGAGCGAATGGAATTCCCGCCCAGGATCTATCCGTTTCAGCGGAGCGATCAGTCGCAACCTTCCTCGAACTGCTACCACCGGTGTCGATCCGACGCAGTGACGATCTTGATGCAGATTTGCGAAAGGCCGTAAGTTCGGCAGTGACTGCGGTTCCTGTTGAATCGAGCGCAACTGCCAAGCCCCACGTAATGTTGCTGCGCCAGACCGATGCAAGCATTCGTCGAGGAGAACGGATTTCCTGGCCAAACTGGGCCCGCCTATCGAAGGTGGGCTGCGCCAAGAAAGATGGTCAGGCCTTCATCGACGCTCTCGACGCAGTTGCACAAGCAGCGAGCCGCCACCCTGCACATCCGCGGCTTCGGGAGGATTGCAGCCAGTTCATCAGGTCGGTCTTCGCCTGTGCGACCGAAGCCCTGACCGCATTCCAAGCTTATAAAGCAAAGCGCGGCTTATTGGATTTCACCGACCAAGAGGCGCTCGCGCTCGACGTCCTTCGCGATCCGGTAATGTCCGCCGGACTGGGCGAGCGCATTGGTCGGCTGTTTGTCGATGAATTTCAAGATTCCAGCCCGCTTCAAGTCGCCATTTTCACTGCGATGTCCGGGTTAGTCGACGCAAGCACGTGGGTGGGAGACCCCAAGCAGGCCATCTACGGCTTCCGCAATGCGGACAGCGCCCTCACCCAAGCCGCGTTTGCAGGGGTAGCTGCATCGTCGAGTGAACCGCAGGATGTGCTAGCGACCTCATACCGAAGCCGCGAGGGCATCATAAACCTCGTCAACGCCGCCTTTGCGCCAGCCCTGAGCGCGATGGGTCTTAAGGCGGAGGATCATGCGTTCAGCGGAACGGGTCGCAGCGAAGAGGGATTCACGCAGGCGCCGCTGGCAGTCTGGTGGCTCGAAGGAAAGCTTGAGCTTCAATATGCCGCTTTAGCCGCCCAAATCCGCGAGATGGTGACAGCCGACCAAACATGGGAAGTGGCAGCCAAGCCCAATGGCGTTCGGGCGCTCCGCGCTGGAGACATAGCGATTCTGTGCCGCAGCAAAGCGGACATCGCCAAAGTGTCGGCTGCGCTCAGTCAGCAAGGTGTCAAGGCAGCCGTTGAGCGTGAAGGCCTTACCCAAACGCCGCATGTCCAACTGGTAATGGCGGCATTCCGCTGGGTTGCAGATCCCACAGACCGTCTCGCGCTTGCCGAACTTGCCCGCTTCTTCGCCGAGGATCCAGAATCAGAAACCTGGCTTGAGGCGCTTGGCGCGGAAAATGCCTCAGAGGCACTGCTCGCCATCGTACCAATCTCCACAGCCCTCCAAGAGATTCATGAGGGCATTTTGTCGCTGACGCCAGCCGACCTTATCGATGCGATCATCCTTCTCCCTGAGCTCAATCGCCACATCGAAAGTTGGGGCGATGTGCCGGCGCGTCTCGATGATCTCGAAGCGCTTCGCGGCTTCGCTCGGAGCTATGAGGAAAGCTGCGCGGGCGAGGGATCTCCTGCGACGCCTTCGGGGCTGGCACTCGCGTTGGCTGCAGAGAACCCAGCCCGCCCGCGAAGCCTTCGGGACGATGCTGTTAAAGTCATGACCTACCATGGAGCGAAGGGGCTTGAATGGCCCGTCGTAATCCTGACTGGGCTAGGCAAAGAACCAAAGCCTCGACTGTTCGAACCCATGGCCGAGGCTGATGGTGACGTGGATTGGCAAAATCCTCTCGTCGGACGCTGGATCCGCTATTGGCCTTGGCCATATGCGAGCCAAGAAAAGGACGTATATCTCGATTCTTCAGCGCCCAGTTCGGCGCTTGGGCAACGGGCTGCGATCCGATCGAGGGATGAGGAGGCCCGCCTTCTTTACGTCGGCATGACCCGCGCTCGCGATCATCTTGTGTTTGCGGCTCCAGCTAAGGGGACACTTCACTGGTTGAAGGTTCTCGATGGGGACGAAACGGAGCATTTCGCTCTACCACGCAGCGGAGGCGAAGAAATCCATGCGGGGACGAAAACTTTTCCTGCAAGAACAGCAACGCTGGTGTGCGGTGAAGGCGGGGAGTCTCAACCTCCGGTTGTATCATTCGGACGCATCGCGCGGCCAGCGACGCACCGAGCGCCGCTTTATCGTCGCCCTAGCGAGGCTTCCAGCAGCGAAACCTTCATCATCGTAGAGAAATCGACGATCGGCCCGCGTTTGCCGTTCGCAGGCAGCCCAGACATGACCCTGCTCGGCGAAGCCGTGCACGCTATCATTGCGGCAGATCAACCTCACGATTCGTATGATGCCCGGCTTATTCAAGCACAGGCGATCCTCGATCGCTGGGGGGTGCATCAGGTTGCCGCAAAGGACGTGCTGGAAGCCAATGAGCGGCTGTTCGCTGAGATCTCGAAGCGATGGCCGAGCGGCCGAATTCATCGCGAGACCCCAGTTTCCGCCCGGATCGGAGATCAGCTTGTAACGGGTCGCATCGATTTACTGGTTGAACATGACAGCGGCTTCGCCATCATCGATCACAAATCCTTCCCAGGTTCGCCGGATAGCTGGGATGCCCGAGCGGTCGGGCACGGCTCGCAAATCCAGCTCTACGCTGACGCGCTCGACAAGGCCCGGCCTGGTGTTCCCTGCGAACTATTCATCCACATGCCGATAGTCGGAGGCCTTCTGCAGGTGGGCACCAGTTCATGCTGATGCCTGCTTTCCGGCTCACCGCCCTTTCCCTATACCCCCCATTCAGCAACCAGAATGACGTCTGGATGTGAAAATCCCAAATCCTGAGGGATGCAGTCAACCCACGGAAATCGAATAAAGATGCCTCAAATTTACGACGTCAGCTCTTTGGCTCGGTGGGACGCGGCCCATCCAGGTAACGCTGTACGCGCGCTGTTCGAGCGATGGGCTCGGCCGGGTTGTCCACTTTCGCCAGAGACGCCACTGCGGATGATGCCCTTTAAGGACAGCATCGCCATCTATCATTACGGTAGGAAAGTGGGCTCTTTGCTTTCGGCTGATGCCGCACCCTTGCTCACCGTGACCGCCGATGACGGTGTGCGGACCTATCGCCCTGCAGCACTTGCGACCCCGAAGCGAACGGATGAGATAATCAGCAGCGTAGAGGAGGCGTGTACGACACGATACGAGGGTTCTTGTTTCCTCGAAGAGGTCATCGCAGCTAACCCCGGTGTGATCGGCATGACCGCGGAATCTGGTTCCGGAGACCGCCGATATGGAGGTCGCATAGCTGTTGCTCAGGGAGGAACTGGCTACCCCGCCGGAATAGCGTTGTGGGACGTCATAACTGCCTGCTCCCCTATGTTACACGGGCGAGATGGTAGCGAGCCGGCCATAATGCAGCCCATTGAAAAGAGGAATCACGACAACGCCGCAGCGGCATATTGGCGTCAAGCGGCCAAGGTCCTGGTGGACCTGGACGACCTGTTCGGTAGTAGCACAACCCATAGCAGCGTTTCTTTGTGGCGCGCCGTATCCACCAAACTATCGGTAGTCCTTATCGGCCCTCCGGGTTTGATCGTCAGCACCTATTGGCCGCAAGGTTACAATCCTCCCGTGGCAAGCCGGCGGATGCAGCAGTGCGTTGATAAGCTCTCCCGAACTGGTGTTATCGACGTTCTGCAGGAAGGCGGCCGAACGGTCGTGATGGCACAGCCGGCAACGGACGCCACGTCCTCGGCCAAGCTGACACTACCTTTGTTGAACGATTCACCCATGACCAAATCTGTCGCAATTGATGAGTAGAGAGCCTTCATGCCACTTTTTGAACGCAAATTCGACGTCGACGCCCTTCGCAACTATCGGGATGTCGCCGTCATCAAAGCTCTGTTCGACCGCTGGGTGCTGCCGGGCGAAGATGCGGGTCCACATGGACTACGCGTTGCGGTGCGCAATGGTTATTTGAACTTTTATGTAAAGGGTCAGTCCATAGCCAAGCTGAGTATAAGTTCCGGCTCGCCTCGCTTCGAAGTCCACGACAAATATGTGGCGGGTGTCGTTAAAGGGCACGAAGACGAGAGCAAATATGCTCAGAAATACACCTCCTTCTCGCTCGGTCATGGGACGGAGATACCCATGATGGAGGTCACCAAATGGGTTCACACCGCTGAAACCTATGCAGGTGACGAGAAGCGCTTCGTAGATGATTTGGTCGCCGTCACTGCGGGCACGCTGGATCTAGAAATGGCTCTTCCTGCCCGTCCCGATGCCACTGGGAAAGTGGCGCCGCGCATGGATCTGGTAGTCGCGCAGGGTCATGATATCGGGTTCTGGGAAGCGAAATGCGCCGTAAACGGTGAGCTACGGTCCGACCACAATAAGCCAGCGGCACCGCACGTAGTGGTTCAGCTCCGCAAATACGTGGCATGGATGGATAACGACAGCGGTCCCAGCGAGGTACGCTCAGCCTATTCCGAAGCTGCACGGATCCTTCTCGCGCTAGCCGAAATGTTCGGCAAGACCGGCCCCGCCATTGCGGCGTGGCAGACATTTGCCGACGCTGGCGATACTGCATCCGTCATCCTTCCTCCCGGAGTGGTCGTCGGCAACTACTGTTCGCCCCGAGCCAACGGGGTGCTACGCGAGACGGAGATGGAGCGCTATCGCTCCCATGGGGCTTCCTTCGTGCAAAACCAGCATGAGGCGCGCCTCAAACGGTTTGGTATCAAAGTCCTTCCAATTGGCTGCAAGCCTGCAACCTCCTGCCTCTGCATTCTGGTCCCAGGCAAGATCGCGGAAGTGGAACCGCGCCCCTGATGCTTGAGGTGATTGTTCATCGCGGCACGCGCGCGATCGGCGGCTCGTGCATCGAACTCGTCGCCTCAGGAGGCGAGCGCTTGATCCTGGATGCCGGCCGGCCGCTCGACGCACCGCGCGAGGCGAGCGGCCTCCTACCCCAGACACTCGATCGCGACGGTCCGGCCACCGTCCTGTTCAGCCACGCGCACATGGATCACTGGGGCCTGATCGACGAACTGCCCGCGCATTGGCCACTTTGGACCGGTGAAAAAGCAGCGGAGTTGATGCGGCTTACATCCGGCCTGTTCGGGACGCCGCTTTCGCGTTCGATCTCTACTTGGCGGGCTAGGTCAGGTCCTCTCGCCCTCGGCGCATTCACGGTGACCCCATTTCTCACCGACCACAGCGCCGCTGACGCGTACATGCTCCTGATCGAAGCAGAGGGCCGCCGCATACTCTATTCTGGAGATTTTCGCTGCCATGGGCGTAAGGCCGCACTCGTTGAGGCGATGATCGCAAATCCGCCGCGAGACGTGGACGCGCTGATCATCGAAGGCACGAACCTGGGAACCCACAAGCCTGTCGTCACCGAAGCGCAGCTGGAGCATGATTTTACCCAGCTTGCCCAGGAGGTGCCGGGACACATCTTCGTAAACTGGTCCGCACAGAATCTCGATCGAACAGTCACATTGTTCCGCGCCGCGAAACGCACCGGGCGTTCCCTGGTGGTGGACCTTTATGGCGCAGACGTGCTGGAACGGATCGCACCTGGCACTGGGATCCCCTTACCCGGCGATCCGCGCTTCCCTGAGTTGCAGGTAATCATTACCGGCTCCGGAAAACGCCTCTATGCAAGGCAAGGACGGGATGACTGGGTCGACGCTCTTGCTAGGAAACCATATGCCACCTCCCGCAAGCGCCTATCAGGCGGTCGAGCGATAGTTATGACGCGGGACTCCATGGTGGCAGAGTTCGCGCGCGGTGGCCTCGGCTTCACAGACCGTGATGCATACGTCTTCTCCAATTGGCGCGGCTACTTGGATGAAACCGCACCAAACACGGGTTGGGGTCATGCCCTGCAGGCCGGTGCGAAGGCGCTGCACCTCCACACCAGCGGCCACGCCAGCCCTTTCGACATCGCGCGCTTTGCCAAAGCGGTAAACCCGTGCGCCCTGGTCCCAGTCCACGGTTTGTCATGGGATGCACCAGGCATCGACCTTCCGCCTATCCAGCGCCTTGCCGATGGGGAACGCTGGCTGGTGCCGTAACCACAGTGGTCCCGACGCCAAAGGACCGGCCGCATCAGGCGTAATGTTTGATCGCGAGATGCTTAATCATCACGCCACCTCTGGAGTCAGCTCTGAAACGATAGCTGCGAACGCCTGCTCGACGTCCTCACCACCCATCACCTCTTCAATCAGAAGCTCCCTAAACTGCTTGATAGCAGAGGGCATCCGAACGCGATTGGCTGAGTAATAGTCCCAAACGATCTGCACGGCTGTCCCGCGATCGCACTTCGCTTTGCGTTCATTGGCTTTGCGCCATTCTCCCAACTGCAGGAAAAATGCGGGCTCCACATTTTTCCAGTCGAAAGCAGCGACCTTCGCCTGTTCAGCCTCGGGATTCGGGAAAACGTCAGCAGGCAGGTTGGTCCGCAGTTGAACTACAAGGCAGGTGAGGTCCGGGTAGCCAAGGGGCGCTGTAAACGCACGTACTGTAGCCAGCCGGCGACCGAGCCCGACTGGCACTTGTTTTTGAATCGCCACATTGTCCGGATGACGCAGTTTCGCTCGGTCGATCAACTGAAGACAAGTAAGCTTCTCCCCGCCCCGTGCCGCTTCAACCAGCACAGGATAGAGGAGTTCTGCAATCTCGATATCCACCGGTGTGATATTACGCTGCGTCAATTCCGAACTTCTCCTGTCAATGCCCGCAGGGCCCTCTGACGAATGCGTCAGTCCCAAGGACTGCTGAGGGATGATATCTGATTGCACGACAAAATTGGTCGCATTGAGCCGATGCCTGCCGTTCCAGAAGTCATCATTCCGCAGTCGTTACGTTCTAAGCTCTTAATTTTTTGTGGAAGCGTTGCCCGCGACATCTTTTTTCCAACCAGCGCCGCAGAAGCACGTTCTTTGATCCGTGGTGAGGTTTGAGGATAGGACTACCCCTTCTTGCGACGTTTATCCGCGGCCGCGCGTCAGTGGCGGAACGGGGTCGGTTCCCGCACTTCATTCTCCATGCTAGCGGGCAGATATTGTGCAGAGGAACTGGGGACATGATGAGCTGGCTCGATCGCAGAACACCAGAGTTGCGAAAATCTTTTGATGCGCGATCTGAGGGCGACGTGGATTATGGCCGCGTCGTCCACTCAGCCTCCTTTCGGCGGCTGCAGGGTAAAACCCAAATCCTCAACCTAGGGGAAAGCGATTTCTACCGCACCCGCCTCACACATTCGCTTGAAGTCGCGCAGATCGCTGGCGGGTTAGCCAAACAGCTCGTCCATAATCTGCCCGGCCATCCAGCCCTTGAGCACCTTCCCGAACATGCGCTCCTTCAGGCGATCGCCTGCACCCATGATTTGGGGCATCCTCCATTCGGTCATGGCGGCGAAATTGCCCTCAACTACTGCATGAGAGATCATGGCGGCTTTGAAGGGAACGGCCAAACGCTTCGGATTCTATCGCGCCTGGAGAAATTTTCTGAGGTTGCCGGCTCGAACCTGACGCGCGAGACGCTGCTCGGCGTTCTTAAATACCCCGCGTCGTTCAGCGAAGTGGCCAACCCGGACCTCCGTCCGGGAATGTTAGCAGATACGAGCGGTATGCCGCTGCTTGATCGCAAGGCATCCGAGCCTCCGAAATGCTTTTTGGATTGCGAGCAGGATGTCGTGGACTGGATCCTCTCCCCGCTTTCCAAGGGCGATCAGGATGCTTTCCGCCAGTTTGACATTCGTGCAGGGAGGCATGCCAAAGCACGCCATAAATCCCTCGCTTGCTCGATCATGGACCTTGCAGATGACATCAGCTTCGGCATCCACGATCTAGAGGACGCGCTCGAGCTTAAACTGATAGATCAAAAGCAGTTTCAAATGCACGTGCCCGTTTCGGCCTGCCAAGGCCTACTCGACTATCTTAACAGCCAATATCGCGGGCAGTATGGCAACGACGTATATGGTGGCCTACTCGATCGCCTATTTGGTGACGGCAACGACCGCAAACACCAGATCAACCGGATCCTCAACTTCGTCATCCCGAGCATCCAGATCCGCGACGAAGCCGAATTTGAGGAGCACAGGCTTCGGTATCGTGCGGAGGTGCCAAAACCCGTAGCGGATTTCCTGGCTGCGGTAACGAAGCTGGTTTACGAGGAAGTCATTTGTAGCCCCAGCGTCCAGCATCTCGAGTTCAAAGGGCAGATGATGGTAATCGCCGTATTTGAGGTCATGAAGTCTGAGCCCAAGAGATTCCTGCCCTGCGATGCGTACGCCAAATTCGCCAGCTCTTCCGATCCGATGAGGATCATCTGTGATTATGTTTCAGGCATGACGGACTACCACCTGCTGCGAACCTATGAACGCCTTTTCGCACCGCGGATGGGATCGGTTTTTGACAAGCTTTGAAATGCGCAAGGGGTGTTTCGGCTGTTGCGAAGCGGTTCTGCGTCAACCAATTACAGGCGGCTTGCATATCAGCTTGTCAGAATTCGGGTGGCCAAGATCGAGATCCAACCACAAATCTTATGACCGATTTTGACGCAAGATCACCTCATCAGGCTCCGAACAACGGCAGGGAGCAGATGTGGCGGAACGCGAGAATGATCTTCTAGCCTGGGTAGGCGCGGGCGTCGCCTTCGCATTAATGATGCAGGTAGCCCCTTTCCGTTGGGCCGCTTACGCGCTTGCCGCATGGCTGGGAGTTCTAGCGTTTCAAGATTGGTGGAGCGAACATGAGCTACCTGCAAGGTCCCCCGTTGTAGAATGGACAATCGAGGAGCAGGCACTTCAATCCAACGCTGACGATCAGCAGCTTCGCTATTCCGTGAAGGGATGGTTTCAAAACCATGGGATGGAGGCACTCGAAAGCGCGACCCTGGCCGGTCGCCTTTACGAATGCGATACACCCGACCAGCCAATCGACCGGTGCACCCCTGTCAGCGAAAGCCAGGATAATCTGTCGCTCGATCTGAAGCCGGGTTTCCGCACGCATTTTACAGCATATCCCCAATTCAGCGGCGCAGGAGGACCTAATCCACGGGTGGTTTGGAACATGCAAAACATCATCGCAGATAATGATTGGAAGCTCGATCAGTGAAGTCGATTCCCTCAAGTCCTCTTTTCTACCAGGACAAAACGACGGTGTCAGATTTCAGGGCTAGCCAAAACGGAATTTCGATAGCCCACCGAGCGTCGACATGATATATCTCATCGCAAAGGAGCTCGGTCATGGGTCGTGCCGAAAATATCCAGCTCAACGTCCGCTCGGCTTTTGCGCGCGATCGGGTCCGTGCGCTTGCGAAACTCACCGGCATGACGGCCAGTGAGGTGATCGAGGACGCGCTGCGAGGTTATGTCCCGCCAGGTATTCCAGCCAATACCGGCAAGCTGGTGCGGCGCGGCGCGCTGCTGGTTCGTCCGTCGAGCGGCAAGCCGGTCAGCCTCGAAAGCGCCAATGAGGCTCTCGATCGAACCCGTGAGCATGACATTGACGATTGATGCGCTAATCGACAGCAATGTGATTATAGCGGCGTTGGCAGGCGATCATGAGCATCATGCTTCGTCGGCCGACCTGTTCGACGCTGGTCGCGGTCATGTGCTGGGCGTTGCCGCACACAGCTATGCCGAAGTCTATAGCACCCTGACCCGTCGCGGCACACACGCGCCATTTCGTTTCACGGCAAAGGAAGCCTGGGCCGCGCTTGAAAGCGTGAGAACCGTCACCCAGTTGATCGGCTTGACCCCGGCGCAGACGTTCGACACGGTGCGCAGCTATGCAGCCGATGGCGGGATCGGGGCTCGCCTCTACGATCGAATGATCGGCGAAACAGCGGTGGTACACGGTATCCCCACGATCGTGACCTGGAACATCGGTCATATGCGCGGCCTATTCCCGACGCTCGATGTCCGCACTCCTCGCGATTTTCCGAGGGCATGACAGCTTCAATCCGTTCGAAATCCAGCGTTTATAAGACGATTAGCCCACCGCCCCAGCTATTAGCCTGATCGAAATATCTCCGAACAATAAGGCTCACGTCAAAAGAGGATATGTCGTGCGCGGGTGCTTGATAACTTTGGGAGTGCTGATCGCGGGTATCGCACTTGTACTTACCACCTACGGCTACGGAATCCTTGGCGAGCAGCGCTATCGCTACAAGATGACGGTGGAAGTCCAGACGCCGTCCGGCGTTAAGAGCTAATCCAGGAGAGCGATAGGATGACCAACGATCATATCGCACTGGGCGCGGCCATGATGCTGTTGAGGAGACATGGTAACCAAGCGCCGGTCAAAGTAGCCGAGCGGATCGGCGAACTTGCTGTCGAAGCTGATTGGGAAGGGTTGTCCTTCTGGAAGCTGATAGCATCCAAAATGGACCAAATACTTCAAACAGGCTCGGTCCAGTAAGACGGTCCGCAGGGCAAGGTTCTTCAATCCCAGAGGCCGTTCGCTTGACATCCCGACCGGCGCTCTGCCACACGATGACTGGCCTTGGGGAAGGCCAAATATGGGGGTAAATCAATGAGATTGATGTATGTTGCGCTCGCGTGCGCAATCGCGTCGTCAACGCCTGCACATGCTCAGGTTCAAGCGCCTGCACTCGCCGTGGGACCCGCGGCCAACAATGTTCTCCGCACAGGCACTGAAATCCAACTTAAGATGGAAGAGCCCCTGACGACCGAAGGCAAGAAACTTCGGGTAGGTCAGCACTTCAGGCTCTCCGTGATCGAGCCGGTTTCCGTTGGGGGACAGGTCGTCATTCCGGTCGGTTCGCCAGCCGTCGGTGAAATCACCGAGGTTCGTAATAAAGGGATGTGGGGCAAGTCAGGCCATTTGACCGCCTCGCTCCTCAATGTGAGCGTGAACGGGCGCCAGATCCGGCTGACCGGCACGTTTGATGACAAAGGCGTTACCGGAACGGCAGGCGTCGTAGCTGCTGTGGCCTTCGTTCCTGTCGTTGGATTTTTCACCACAGGAACAAGCGCCAAAATCGCTGCGGGATCGCAGGTCAAGGGCTTTATCGGTGAAGACGTGCCTTTGGTCTTCGCTGAGGCCACACCTTCCGAGCCTGTGACCGTTCCTGTCGCAGCTTCCTCAGTCGCAATCGCAGCCCAGTCGGCTCCGACGGTGGCTCCCGCCGCGAAGTAAGCCGGCTCCAACAGGGAAAGTATACTTTATGCGTTTCGTTCTGATTGCCGCCCTCTCGATGGGTATTGCAGCGCCTGCCTTGAGCCAAGCGCCCCATGCCCAGCCGCTCGTAAACGAGGAAGTCGGCGTCCCCGTTTTTCCATACGATATCACTGACCGCCCTTATGAGATCCTAGGAGAGGTCAAGGCGGGCGTCCGCAAAGCAACGGTGTTCAGCAAGTCGCCCTCGCAGGACAAAATCTACAAGGAGCTTTGGGAACGCGCGCAAAAGCTCGGTGCTGATGCCGTGGTCAAAGCGCAGTATGGCGATGCTCACGTGTCGGCATTCAGCTGGGGCAAGGCGAATGCGACTGGCACCGCGGTCCGCTTCTTGTCGGCAAGCGGTACCGCCGCGGCAGCTACCACTGCGGGCTCTCACTAACTCAATGTTGCGCGCAGCCTTTATGGCAGGACTTCTCCTAGTCGGCAGCCCGTTGGCGGCCGCACAGGACGTCGCTTCAGAAGCCTCCGTCGTCCCGGCCCCATCCCATCCTCGTTGGGTAAAAGGGACGGATGTCGAACTGATGGTTGTTCGGGAAGTCAACAGCCGATCAGCTAAAGCCGGCGACCGCTTCCGGCTGCGCGTCAACTCACCTGTGACAGTTGATGGGGCAACCGCAATCCCGATCGGATCTACTGCTTGGGGCGAAATCGTTTCCGTCTCGGGCACCAGCGCGGCGGGAGGAAAAGGCCAACTGAGCCTGCGCTTGATCCACGTCGACACGCAATGGGGGCCGGTCGCGTTGGCCGGTACGAAGGGCACTGAAGGTGCCTCAAACACGGGCGGAGTCATTTTGGGCGTGTTAGGCTTTGGCCTCCTCGGCCTCCTTAACAAAGGCGGCAATGCGACCTTCAAGGCGGGCGATATCATTCACGGATACATCGCAGATGGCGAAGAGCCTGCAGCCCCTCCGCTTCTAATCTCGAACCAAGACGGCCCTAATACTTGATATATGTTGGCCGGTTGCGCGATCTTTACATCGCAGAAATATCTTAGACATCTGATACAGAGAAGCTGAGCAATGTCTTTCCGCTACCCATCTTCTAGTCCGCTTCATCCTGAGGCGCTCAAGCGGAAGCAACGTAGCTTACGTGATGGCTTCGCAATGCCTCTCACTCTTCGAGTTCACCGAGCGCTTTCCTGGCTGCGCCGTGCAGAAGCCAGCGAAGGCGATGAAGATGTGCGCTTCATACTGCTTTGGATCGGGTTTAACGCAGCGTACGCAGGCGACGTTAGCCTAGCGTTGGGTGGAGAGAGTCAGCGCGAGCGCGATGCCTTCGCGCGCTTCTTCTCCACTTTGGTTAGCTTCGACAGCAAACATCGAATTTATGACCTGGTTTGGCAGCGCTTCAGTCAAGAAATTAGGCTGCTGCTAGCCCGTATAATTCATCGGGGGTTGGCGGATGTAGCGTAAGCATCTGATTTAACGTATGATTTGGTTGTCTAATCCGATCAACGTCATTTCAAGAAAGCTACACCCGCCATGGACGATCCTACGCTGCCGCTACCTGGTCTGTCACCTGTTTCGGGCAAGCGGTTGGACGTCAGATTTGACGGCGGTCTGCTATCGTCAGACGGCGGGATTTTGCTGTTGCGCGAGGTGGAGCAGCGCCTTGGCGTTGCGGATCGCATGGCGGCCTGCATCAAAGATCCCCGCGCGCCGGATCTGATCACCCACAGCCTTACCGACATTATCCGCTTCCGGCTGATGATGATTGCGGCGGGTTACGAGGATGGCAATGACGCCTCCAGTCTGCGCGTCGACCCGATGTTCAAGCTGGCCCTTGATCTGGCACCTTCGGATCGCGCGCTATGTTCGCAGCCGACGATCTCGCGACTGGAGAACCTGCCTGATACGCGTGCGTTGCTGGGCATGGGCCGGGCGATGGTTGATCTGTATTGCGATTCCTTCCGCACCGTGCCCAAGCGTATTGTCCTCGACATTGATGACACATTCGATGCCGTGCATGGCGGCCAGCAGTTGCGATTATTCAATGCCCATCATGACGAATATGGCTTCCAACCCATCGTCGTGTTCGATGGCGAGGGCCGCTTCATCACTGCCGTGCTACGCCCGGCCAAACGACCCGGCGGCAAGGAAATCAGGGCTTTCCTGCGCCGCCTGATGCGTGCAATCCGCGCCAACTGGCCAAGAACGCAGATCATGCTGCGCGGCGACAGTCATTATTGCTGTCCCGAGGTCATCGACTGGTGCCGGGCGGGCGGACACGACTTCATCCTGGGCGTCGCGCCGACCTCGACATTGCGCCGCCATGTCACCGATCTCGAAACCAGCACCAAAGCGCGCTTCGAGGCCGCAACCGACGATGGCAAGGTGCGCCGCTTCAAGGCATTCCACGACGGCGCTAAAAGCTGGAGCCGCGTCGAGCGGATCATCGCCCGCGTCGAAGTCGGCGATCAGGGGGCCGACACCCGCTTCGTCGTCACCAATCTCAAAAAGGGCTCGCCCCGCTGGCTCTACGAGCAGGTCTATTGCCGGCGGGGGCAGGCGGAAAATCACATCAAGTCGTGGAAAACCCATCTCGCCGCAGACCGTACATCCTGCACAAAGGCCACGGCCAACCAGTTGCGGCTGTTCCTTCATGCCGGTGCCTACTGGCTTATGTGGGGTCTGCGCACCGCCATGCCGAAACGCTCAATATGGCGCACTGTCCAGTTCGATACCTTGCGCCTGCACCTCATCAAGATCGCTGCCCGTGTCGTCGAAATGAAGACCTTGATCCGCGTCCAATGGCCCACCGCCTGTCCCAACCAGCAGATCGTCCGGGTCGCCCTCGATCGTATCCCTCGCCTCGTTACCTGAACAACGGGCCTGGCCCCAAAAACCAAACCCGTCCCTTCAACCCGCAAGCCTCAACATACCCGACCTTCGGCTCATCCCCGGGAGTGATGCACCGCGCCTGCCTCCAACCAAAAACCGAAATCCTGACGCCCGATCAACAACGCGATGAATTATACGGGCTAGACAACCGCTATGTCTTCGCGCCCTTCTGGCATCATCACAATCAGGTTGCCGGTTTCGAGGATTGGAGCGGAATGCTGGAACGGGAGCGCATTGCTACGGCGAACGCCCTTCGTCGCCACGACACCGCCACCTTGCTGTCGATATTGTTTGGACGCCTGTACGTCCTGCGAAACCAATTGGTCCACGGAGGGGCAACCTGGAATAGCGAGGTCAACCGCACTCAAGTTAGAGATTGCGGCGCCTTGCTGGGCTCCCTTCTGCCGCTGTTTATCGACCTGATGATGGACAACGCGGATCATGAATGGCCGATGCCGCACTATCCGGTGGTCGATTCACCGGCTTGACGGCTCGGGGCCGTCCCGGACTTCAATCTCTAAAGCATCAGCGTCGTCGACGTGCAGCATGCCACAAAGTCAGAACCCGCCGCCGCACCATCAGGACGCATCGCGTGCCGTCCGGCTTGCAATATGGGTTCGGATAACGTGCCAACTGTTGCGAAGCTGACGGCGGCGACTGTCGACTTCCTCGCGCGCGCGGCTCGCGATCCGTTCCAGATCAACGACCAGTTCACCGGCAAGGCTGCTCCGCTCTGAGTGGTCAGCGTCCATCATCAGTGCTGCAGCCGTTGAAACCGCATCTGGCACGGTGCGCGAGATAAATGTCGAACAATCGACGATGCTCCATTCGACCGGGCCCCCAGCTGCCATCTCCAACACTTGAGCGCAGTGGCGCCTAGCTGCGGAAAGACGCTGAGCGTATTCTGGTGCAAGCTCTCCCGCCATTTCCCACGCCTCAGCGATGCGGGGATCCGCCTCAGGCTTGATCACTTCCTCGACGATCGGGAGGGACGTCGACTGATCCTCTTCCATCGGGGACAGCGGACGAGCGGCGCGTCCGTCTCGAACCGCGAATTTCCTCCAACACAGGACGAAGGCTGCGATCGCGACACTCACAACCGCGATTCCGAACCAATCACCCAGGACAGCAATAGGCAGAACAACGAAGGCAACGAGGCCAGCCAATCCCGCCACCAGCGCCGCTCCCACCACCTTAGCTGACATGTAGGCGAGTTTGACAATGCTCTGCAAAATCTTAAGCGCCGCATTCCAAGCCAGGTGCAGCAGAACAGCGCCGGTGACCAATAAGAAGGCAATAAAAATTAGCCGCATCAACTCATATCTCCGAGACAAACACTCCTGATGCAACCGTTCTCCCGCCGCGTTTGTCTGGTGCATTCACCAATCCGGCCCCCTCCAGCTCCTGCATAATGCGGCGTGCATAGGCGTTTTGAATACCCAATTCTCGGGCTAATCGGTTTGTCGAACCGGAACGCGATTTTGTTACCAGCTCGCGAGCCATCGCGATGCGATTAGCATGTATGACCGAGCTATCGCTTTGGCGTTCACCCATCATTCCGTTCTCGCTTAACCGAACAGACCAACGAGCCACCTCAAGCCGGATGCCAGCATCATGCCTATGCCCAACAGGAGAAGCCCTCCGATAATGATCACTTCTAGAGCCACGAGATAAGGAAACGCGGGACCATCCACCTCTGTACCCTTCTCATCCCAGCGACGAGCCATCACCTGCACTCCCGCGCCAATTCGAGCCCATTGTCCCACTTCCTCATGTAAACCGCCTGCCCGCGGCCGATCTGCTCACAGGCAACATTCACGCCGTTCACATATACGTGCGCGAGGGTACGACCATAACGGTCGTGTCCGACGCGGCGAATGCTGAGGGAGCCGTTCATGAGATTTTGCAGGCTGCGCTTGCTCGCTTGGCCATCGCCAGGAGCACAGGCGCGCCCCGCCGGACACCTATGTATCTCAGGGGCATCAATACCTACCAGACGTACGCGTTCTCCGTCCAAGCGCAGGGTATCGCCGTCAACGACGGTTACAGCCGCCAGCAGGAATATTCCAAACATGTTAGGTTCCGTTCAGCGTTTCTCGATCACCTCGCAGCCTCTACTGAGGTGGGGCTGACCATGGCAGGTTGAGACCGTCTCGCCATTGGCAGGCTTCCGGTCCCAGACGAGGTTTACTGACCCGACCTGACGTTCTTCGCCAAAACGGAAATCGCGCCACCGATCAGCAAGCCGGCTCCAACCGTGACGAACGGGACGACCGCAGCGATAGCCGCGCCGGCCGCAGCGCCGGTGATGGCGGTGCGCCCCATCTCCGTTTCCCAAGCCTTCTTCACCCCATCGACCGTCTTCTCGCCAATTTTCTGGCTGACCTTTGCGGCGCTGGCTCCTGCCTCTTTCAGCTTATCTCGATCAATCTTCATGATATTTCCCCCTATGATGCTTTCACCACCCTATCGTGACTGCTGGGTCAAGACAGTTTGGCCTCTCATAGGCCAAGAAGAGGAAGGTACGACCGTATCTGTCAGATTCGGTCGTAGTAACTCTCTCCAACTTCAAGCTGGAGCCATTAAGGTGGCTCGAAAGGACAAGAATGGAACAAAGAGACGCTGCCCATACCCCCCGCACCAGTTCGAGCCATCCACTGCAAATCGCGTTCGTCCAAACACACGCCAGCGGCGGCAGAATAGGGATCACATTCTGCCCCGGGAAAAAGCAGCCCGATTCACTAACGGGTGCGTGGGATCGCGACCTTTGCATCGACCTAGACGCCATTCAAGCTAGCGGAGCGGCGGCGGTGATTTCTCTCATCGAACCTCTAGAATTCCAGAGTCTCGGCGTGGATCGGCTCGGAGAGGAAGTACGCGCGCGCCACATGGACTGGTTCCATCTGCCCATTGCTGACGTGAGCATACCGGGTCCTTTGTTCGAGCAGGAATGGACCACCAGCGGCGCAAATCTGCGCTCACGCCTACGCCAGGGCTTCGACATAGTGGTACATTGTAAGGGCGGCTTGGGACGCGCTGGAATGATAGCCGCACGGCTGCTGGTCGAGTTGGGAACCGAACCAAGGGCTGCCATAGAGCAAGTGCGAAAGGCTCGTCCTGGAGCGATCGAAACGCACGAGCAGCTCACCTACGTGCAGCATAAAGTCGCAGTCGCAGAGGTTCGTCCCGCCAAGACGCCCGCGGCCACCCGTGATCGAGGCCGAGGCGCTCTGATTGGATTGGCCGTAGGCGACGCACTGGGAACGACATTGGAGTTTGCGCGCCGGGACACTTATCCCGTTCTTACCGACATGATCGGCGGCGGCCCCTTCGGTCTGAAGCCCGGCGAATGGACCGACGACACGTCAATGGCGCTCGCTTTGGCGGACAGCCTCATATCCTGCGACGGCATCGATGAAACGGATCTGATGAAGCGCTTCGTCGCGTGGCGAGATGAGGGAGCCTATTCATCAAACGGGCACTGCTTCGACATCGGCATGACCGTCAGCGCAGCATTGGCGCACTGGGAGCGATCGGGAAACCCCATCGCGGGATCAACAGACCCCACCACCGCGGGGAACGGGAGCCTGATGCGCTTGGCGCCAATCGCTCTGAGGTATCATGACGACATCCCCTCCCTTGAAGAGGCAGCAGCTCGTCAAAGCCGTGTCACGCATGGCGCGACTGAGGCCGTAGATGCCTGCGTCATCTACGGGCGAATGATCGCGATGGCGATTGCCGGCAAGAGCCTCCACGATGTTCTCAGCATCCCGGCAGAGGGCATAACCGAGAGGATCTCCCACATCGTGAGCGGATCCTGGCGCGGTAAGCCGAGGCGGGATATTCGCGCGTCAGGCTATGTGGCGCATTCGCTCGAAGCCGCACTCTGGTGCATCGGCCGGACCGGCAGTTTCGCCGAGGCTGTCCTCACTGCCGCCAATCTCGGCGAGGACGCTGATACGACAGCTGCCATTACGGGCCAGCTCGCGGGCGCCCTCTATGGCGAGAGCGGCATCCCGGAAGCTTGGCGAAATCGGATCGCCGGGTATCAACGCATCGGCGAAATGGCAGATCAGCTTTTGTTTCGGTAGATCCTCAAACCAGCGCTGTTCCTCCAGCCAACACCGCGCACCTCCACGAGTCGCAGGTCTCAATTTCCGCCTTTAGGCTCTTGAAAAAACGACGGGTGCGGTCGTAGTTGGACATAAATGGGGGGTAGTGCAGCATGACCGATCGTATGGCCAAACTGGATCGATTGTTGGCGCTCGTTCACGCGCTTTCGGAATCTACAGAGGGCCTGACTCTCGATGAAATGGCGGAGACGCTGGGCGTCAATCGAAGGACCGCCGAGCGCATGCGCGACGTCATCGCTCGGCACTTCGACCTTGAGGAAGTGACAGAAGATCGCCGAAAGCGCTTTCTCATCAGGGACAGCCTTCGCCGCGTCTATACCCGCCCCACTGCGGCTGAAGTTGCAGCCCTGCAAGCCGAGGTGGATGGACGGCGAGAAGCCGGACAGACGGTTCGCGCCGACCAGTTGGCGAACCTTCTGGCGAAGGTCAAAGGGGCCTTCGATGATCGCGAGAAGCGCCGCATAGATCCTGATTTAGAAGCGCTCACTCGGCTTCAGCGGACGATGGTCACCGCGGGACCTGTTGCGACCGTGCCGCCCGAGACAATCGCCACCGTCCAAGCCGCAATACTGTCCGGCAGCTGCCTCGAATTCAGCTATGCCGCCGTTCAGCAGCAGGAGCCTCGCTGGCGACGGGTCATTCCCTACGGCATTGTCCACGGGCCTCTGTCGTACCTGGTCGGAAAAATGCCCGACCGCGAAAACGATCCGGTCTATTATCGACTGGATCGTATGATCGAACCCCGGCTGAGCGAAAAGCTCGGCTGCGCCCCGGATGATTGGAACATTGACGCCTGGCTAGCCGACAGTTTCGCAGTTTGGCGAGATGAGAAGCAAGACGTCGTGCTTCGCGTCCACGCATCGGCAGCCTCGCGAGCGCGAGAGTGGCGCTTCCATCGCCATCAGCAGATCGAAGAACTGGAGAATGGAGATCTTCTCATCCGCTTCACCAGCGGCGGCATGCGAGAGTTGGCCGAGCATCTGTTCACTTGGGGCAACGAGCTCGTCATCGAGCAGCCTGATGCCCTGATTGAGATGATGCGCCAGCGCATCGTGGCTGCGTTGACGATGTTGCCGTCTCAGGCCCAGCCACCCGAAACGACCGCATTTGTCGCATCGACTGTGCATGGTTGAACCATGACGATCAGCTCTCCACGATTCTTCCTCCCCCTCCTCAACCTCATCATGAGGGTGGCAGCATGAGCGTCTCACCGCGCCCGCATGGTCTGTCCAAATCGAGGATCACCTATTTCGAGCAATGCCCGAAGCGGCTATGGCTATCGGTTCATCGCCCTGAACTCGCGGAAGACGATGAGGGCGCAGAAGCGCGGTTCGCTGCCGGGCACGAGGTTGGCGAGGCTGCCTGCTCGCTCTTGCCGGGCGGTGTCATGGTGGAGGCTGAACCCGATCTGTCCGCTGCGTTGGCGACGACGAAGGCTTTGCTGGAAAACGGTCACGAGGATCCGATCTTCGAAGCCACCTTTCAGCATGATGGCGTTCTGGTGCGGGTCGATATTCTCGAGCCAAATGGCCTTGGTGGCTGGCACATGGCCGAGGTCAAAAGCTCGACCAAGCCCAAGGACTATCACGTCAATGACCTAGCAACGCAGGTCTGGGTCGCCCGCGAAGCCGGCGTTCCAATCGAGAGCGCAGCGATTCGTCATCTGGATTCCGATTTCGTTCTCAAACCTGATGGGTCGCTTGAGGGCCTATTTTTCGACAGCGACCTCACTTCCAACATACAGGATCGCGTCGAAACGCGAGCCGCAGTAGTGGCAGCTGCACGCGAAACGCTCACTGGCACCGAACCCACCGTCCTTCCGGGCTCCCATTGCAACGGGCTCCCGTGCAATTTCGCCACATATTGCGAAGCAGCGCTTCCTCCCGGCCCGGAATGGCCTGTGACCGTGCTTCCATACGGGGGGGGCAATCAGTGGCTAAAGCGCGGGGTCGAGGATCTTTTCGAGGTCGACCCTGCGGCGCTGACCAATCCGACCCATCAACGGGTATTTCAAGCTACCCTTAGCGGCGAGCCCGATCACAATGTGGAAGGTGCCCGAGCCGCCATGGCAGATTGGGCCTTCCCCCGAACGTGGTTGGACTTTGAGACGATCGCTTTTGCCATTCCTCGCTGGGTGGGTACCCACCCCTATCAACAGGTGCCGTTCCAGTTTTCCGCTCATATCGAAGCGGAGGATGGAAGCCTTCAGCACCATGAATTCCTCAGTCTGGACGGGGCGGACCCACGCAGGGCCTGTGCCGAAGCGCTGGTAAGGATGATCCCCAGGTCGGGCGCGGTAGTCGCTTACAACGCTAGCTTTGAAAAGGGGCGCCTTCGCGAACTTGCTGACTTTTTCCCTGATCTGGCGGACAATCTCAACTCGATCATTGAGCGGGTCGTCGACCTTTTGCCGGTCACTCGCGCCAACTGGTATCACCGCGACCAACGTGGAAGCTGGTCGATCAAGGCTGTTCTGCCCACCGTCGCCCCAGATCTTGATTATTCAGAGTTGGAGGTCAAAGACGGCGGGAACGCCCAGGCCGCATATCTGGAGGCCATCTCCCCCGCAACGACGGAAGACCGCCGAGCGGCACTTGATACGGCGCTACGAGCTTATTGCGGACGGGACACGGAAGCCATGATCGTCCTTGCCAGACACCTCTGCCAGAGCGGAGATGGCTGCTAAGCCGCCGCTGACCATCTCCGCCGCAATCGAGTTACGTCCATTTCTGTCGCCAATTTTGCGAAATTGAACCCATGACCGAATCGATACCGGCCTTCCGGCTGATCCATAGTTCTGACTGGCACATCGGGCATGAGCTGTTCAGCCATGAACGAGAAGCAGAGCATGACGCATTTCTGTCCTGGCTTCTGGATCGCCTAATAGCCGAAGAAGCGGATCTGTTGCTCGTCACGGGCGACATATATGACGTAGCGAACCCGCCGGTGTCAGCCATGGCACGGCTTTATGCCTTCCTTCGGGACGCTACGGCGCGCTGCCCCAAGCTGCAGGTCGTCATCATTGGCGGGAACCATGACAGCGCAGCGAGGATCAATCTGCCCGCCGCACTTCTTGGACCAGGGCGTATTCACCTTGTGGGCTCCCTACCCCGTGAAAACGGCGTAGCGGACCTCGATAGATTGCTGATCCCACTCACCGGTCGGACGGGTAAGACCGCAGCATGGTTGGCAGCCGTCCCCTATTGCCGGCCGGGAGATATGGGCGCTGGCGGCCTTGGCGAGTTGTACGCCAATGTTCTGGCGGCGGGCGCTGCAAAAGCAGACGGATTGCCCCTCATAGTGACTGGCCACCTTCACGTCGCGGAAGGGGACATCTCCGAACATTCAGAACGTCGAATCACCGTAGGGGGTGAGGAAGCCCAAGCCACAGCGCTTTTTGACGACCGAGCAGCTTATGTTGCGCTTGGCCATCTTCATCGTCCTCAGACGATCAAGGGCGATACTCTGATCCGTTATGCGGGTTCACCATTCCCCTTGTCCGCAACGGAAAGGCTCTACCGCCATTCCGTCAGCATAGTCGACCTTGTGCCGGACGGCGCGAAGGCCCGAGAGGAAGAAATTCCCCGCATCGTCCCCTTTCTGACGATCCCGGGTGACGGCCCAAAGCCGATCAGTGAGGTTGAGGTCGCAATTCAGGGACTGGACTTCGATTCCGATCTTCCTCGCGGGCTGCATCCGTTTGTGGAAGTTTCGGTACTCGTTGATGGCCCTGAACCGAACCTACAAGCTCGGGTCATGGCGGCGCTCGATGGGAAGGCTGTGCGGCTGACGCGCATTGCACGGATCTCGGCTCGTGAGGCCACCAACCAAGCCATCGCTGAGCGCGATGTAGATCTAGCCGAACTCCTCCCTGATGCTGTTTTCGCAGAGCTGTTCGAGCGGGCTCACGGCAGCGAACCACCGGATGATTTGAAGCAAGCGTTTCAGACCCTTCTCATTGAGACTCAAGCATCGAGGGAGGACGCCTAATGCGTGTCCTAGCAATCCGCGGACGCAATCTCGCCAGCCTGAACGGCGATTTTGAAGTTGATTTCGAAGCCGAGCCACTAAGCGACGCCGGCATCTTTGCGATCACCGGCCCGACAGGCGCAGGGAAATCTACCCTGCTTGACGCAATGTGCCTGGCATTGTTCGATTCGGTACCACGTCTCGGCGCAGCACCGGCACGGGCCAAGTTCGAAACTGCCCAAGGTGACGAGTTGTCGGCAGGAGACCCTAGGGCCATCCTTCGGCATGGCTCCGGTGAGGGGTATGCGGAATTGGACTTCGTGGGCCGGGACGGCGAGCGATACCGTGCTCGATGGACCGTTCAGCGCGCCCGTCAGAAGACCGATGGCCGCATGCAGGCCACCCGGCACAACCTCACGCGCCTTGCTGACGGCGAGATCTTGGGTGGGACCAAAACTGAAACGCTAGCGGAGATTCACCGTCTCGTCGGTTTGTCAGCTGAGCAGTTTCGTCGGGCCGTCCTCCTGGCGCAGGGCGATTTCGAAGCCTTCATCAAGGCTGACGATAACGAGCGAGCCCAGCTACTCGAACGGCTGACCGGGTCACATATTTATGCGAGTCTTGGCCGCGCAGCTCATGAAAAGGCAACGACGCTCCGGGCCCAGCAGCAGGCAATCCTAGACCGCATTGAGGCGCAGAACGGCCTCGACGACGAAACACGCCGGATCGCCGAAGAGCAGCAAAGCGCCGCGAAGGACGTTGCAGATCGAACCGCGTCTGCGCTGGGAGAACTCTCCAAAGCTGTTCGCTGGGAGACCGATCGCATTGCCTTGGCCAACAAGGTGACGGAATGTGAGTTGGCCGCATCGATCGCGAACGCAGCCCGCGAAGAAGCCGCCCCTCGGCACGAAGCATTGCGCCTAAGCAAAGCGGCGTACGCGCTCGCCGGAGACTGGACCGCGGTCCAGGAAGCGGCCACGCAGGCGCAAAAAGCGCAGCAAACTGTTGTCCTGCGGCAAAGTGCACTTGAGCAGGCAAGCGAACGCGTAACGCAAACGGCAACCGAAGAAAATCAGGCGATAGCTAACGTCCAGGTCGAAACGGAACGGGTTGCGGCGCAATCTCCTGAGATCGAAGAAGCCCGCACGCTCGACCGCAAGCTTTCCGAAACAAGCGTATCACTCGATGGCATAGCAGGCGTCCGCGCTGCGCGCGCGCAAGCCCTATCCGAATGTAAAGAGGTTGAGAAGGCTGCCGGCGGTTCGTTGACTGAGGCCATAGAGACCCGAGACGTTCATGCATCGTGGCTTACGGCGAACGCCGGGCTTGCCACATTGGCTGCACAGCAGCAGGAACTCGCGGCAGAGCTCGTCGAGATCGCAGCCGTCGATATAAAGCTGTCCCAGCTTTCAGAGAGCGCAAAGGAAGCAGAGGCTTCCAAAATAGAGGCCAACGCCACATGGGAAGCCGCCAAGGCAGCCGAAGAGGGAACAGCCGCCGCTGCCATATGGGCTCGCAACATATTGGACGAGGCTAAGGCTTCAGCACCATCCGATGCTGCCTTCTCAGCGCTCATTGAAAAACGGGATCGCCTGGGAGGTCTTTCTCCTCTCCTAGTAGACTGGAAGCATCAAGAAGCTCAGGTACAAACATCCCGTGACCTCCTGGTTCGTCTGCGCAGCAATCTCGATGACGCTAAGGCCGAACGCAAAGATCTGGTCGTCCGGCATTCCCAGGTCAGCTCCTCCCTTCCTATTCTGCGAGCGCAATTGCAGGAGGCACGGCGTGCCGGCGAGCTAGCCGAAACGGCCTCGGGCGAAGCGGCAATGCAACTTCGCGCCACGCTTGAGGATGGACAGGCCTGCCCAGTTTGCGGAGCGACCGAACATGCGTTGAGTGCGATCGACTCGCTCTTGGGCCTACAGCTTCGGGAGCAGCGGGAGCGCATCGCCGAGCTGGACGCCTCATTGTCTTCAAAGACCGCTGAAGAGGCCGCCCTCACCGCAGGCATCCAGGCTACTGACCAGTCAATCCTCCGGCTGGACCACGACATAGAAAGTCAGACCGCTGCATTGGCTGCGGCCAGCAATAATGCCCAATCTGCCTTTGCAGTCCTGTCAGAAAAGTGCAGCTCGGTGGACCTTGATCCGGCCGGGCCTGACTTCGAAGCCACTCTGCAAAGCGAACTCGCCGCGCTGGATAAGCAGCGCGCTTCGATGACGGAGGCGAGGACCGCAGTCACGATTGCGCAGGTCGCCTATAGCGCGACGATCTGGGTGAGAGGTCAGCGACTATCAGGATGAGAACAGATTGTCGCGGCGGGTTCATGGTGCCGGGTTAGATTGTCGCTGGCAAGGGCGATTCTTCGCTCTGATTGTCGCTGATCGACATTTTCTCGATGGATTTGATTGTCGCGTATTTTGGGGTCCTTCCAGCCCCTGTCTGTCGCTGGAGGGCGGCCCTGCGACGATAGCTCTCGACATTCATCTCGAAGATGGTGGCGTGATGAACGAGACGGTCGACGGCCGCGAGCGTCATGGCGGGATCCGGGAAGACCCGGTTCCATTCGCCGAAGGGCTGGTTGGCCGTGATGAGCATGGATCGGCGCTCATAGCGTGCGCTGATCAACTCGAAGAGCACGGAGGTTTCAGCCTGATCCTTGGCGACATAGGCGAGGTCGTCCAGGATGAGCAGGTGGTATTTGTCGAGCTTGGCGATGGCGGATTCGAGCGCCAGTTCGCGGCGCGCGAGCTGAAGCTTCTGGACCAGCTCGGACGTGCGGGTGAACAGCACGCGCCAACCATTCTGGACAAGTTGCAGGCCGATGGCTGCCGCCAAGTGGCTCTTTCCTCCGCCCGGCGGGCCGAACAGGATGAGATTGGCGCCCTTTTCCAGCCATCCGTCGCCCGAGGTCATGGCCGTGACCTGCGCCCGCGAGACCATCGGCACGGCGTCGAAGGCGAAGCTGTCGAGCGTTTTGCCCGGTGGTAATCGTGCGTCGCTCAGATGACGTTCGATCCTACGCCGGTCACGTTCGGCCATTTCATGCTCGGTAAGTGCAGCGAGCAGTCGGGTGGCGGGCCAGCCCTCCTTGTCGGCACGTTCGGTAAACTCGGGCCAGATCACCTTGATGGCAGGAAGCCTCAACTCGTTGAGGATGAAGCTCAGGCGCTGGGCATCGACGTTATGGGCCTTGGTCATGCGGCCTCTCCCAGCAGCAGGGCATCGTAGTCGGTCAGGGGGCCAAGCTCGACCACCACCTCGGGCAACGCGGCCGGATCGGGCGAGAAGCGCGTTCGCAACGCGGCGATGTCAGGCAGCCGGCCTTCGTCAAGGTCCTGGGCGAGAAGATCGGCAAGCTCGGCCTCGCAGGCCCGTTCATGGGCCATGGACAGCAACTCGACCATCTTGCGGCAAGCGTCACGCTCGGACATGGCTTCGAGCAGCCGTTCGAACATGAGCCTGTACGCCTCGCGCGGGAACAACTGGTCGCGATAGGTCAGTTGCAGCAGGGCCATCGGCTTACGCCTGAGGCTATGGATCACGTGTCGGTAATCCACCACATAGCCATGTTCGGTAGCGCTTTTCGGGCGACCGCGTGGCCGGGTCATGAGATAACTGCCGCCCAGGAACAGATCGAGCCGATCATCGTAGAGGCGCACACGCAGTCGATGCCCGATCAACCGTGACGGCACCGTGTAGAACACCTTGCGCAGAACGAAGGTGCTGGACGAGGTGACGGGAAGGATATGTTCCTCGTAGTCGCTGGTGCGACGATCAGGTAGCGGTTTGAGCGTTGCCCTTTCGGTGTCGATGCGGGCGGCACTGCGCCGGTTCTTTCGGGCAACGATCTCGTCGATGAACCTGCGATAGGCCGCGAGGTCCTCGAAGTCGGTCGATCCACGCATCGCCAGCGCATCCTCCACCGCCGCCTTGAGATGGCCGTGGGAGCTTTCGACGCTGCCATTCTCATGCGCGATGCCGCGGTTGTTGCGGGTCGGCGTCATGCCATAATGTTCGCACAAGGCGTCGTAGCGTGTGGTCAAGTCCGCACGGGCATCGGCATCAAGGTTGCGAAACGCGGCCGACAGACTGTCGCTGCGGTGTTCGCCCGGCGCGCCGCCCAGCATCCAAAGCGCGTTCTGCAGCCCCTCAGCCAATGCGACATAGCTCTCGCCGCCCAGGATGACATGGGCATGTTCGAAGCCTGACCACACCAGGCGGAAGTGGTAAAGCAGGTGATCGAGGGGCGCACCCGCGATCGTGACTTTGAGGCTCCTCATGTCGGTGAAGTCCGAAAGGCCCATTCGCCCCGGCTCATGGGTCTGGCGGAAGATCACTTCCTGTTCCGGGCCATGAACGGCCCGCCAGGCACGGATACGACGCTCCATCGTGCGGCGAACCCCAAAATCGAGATCGGGATGGCGACGGCGCATCTCCTCGAAGATCGCCACCGCCCGCAAGCCAGGTGCCGCCTTCAGCATTGGTACGATCTCGCTCTCGAAGATCGATTCCAACGGATCAGGTCGCCGTCGGCCGCGGGGCGCTTTACGGTGTGAAGGAAGCACCGGATCGCTCGCGATCCGGTAGCCCGTCGCGGTGCTGAACCCGGCCTTCGCCGCAGCCACCGGGACCGGGTTGGTCTGTCGCAATTTCATGAAAAGCCTCATTTGATGATCGTTGACTTGGCAACCCGGCACTCACGGCATCTCCCTCCAATCTGGATATGCCAATGAATATTGGGTCGGCCCCGACGATCTGCGGCTCCTCCATTGAAGGGCCATCGGTTGTTGGGGTCTCGGCTACGGGCTTCGGGCTACGCCCTCCGTCCTTCACCGACACCCCAACAACCGATTCTCATCTTGATTGTCGCTACGCTCGCATCCTGTCAGTCGCCGCGCAGTCGCCGATGAAAAGGCTCGAAACGAGTGGGAGAAATGCCGCGCAGCCTCAAGTCTCACCGCTCAGACAGTGCGCGATATCGAGCAGCAATCGAGCGGCATAGCGGAACGCCAATTGCACGCTACCGAAACACGAGATCGGCTCGCGCGATCGATCGACGCAAGGTTCGGCGGCAGCGCACATTGGCGACAGTTACCTGACCCCGCAGCCTGGCTCGATGAATCTGCCAAGGCTTGGCGCGCCCATTCTGCGGAACATTCACGGCTCCTCGCCGCAATTCCGGGGCTGGAGAGATCCGTTGCTGACGCGCGTACGGAGACCGCCACAGCCACCGCCCGACTCGAAGAAATCGAGTCTCAAGCGAAGGGGTGGGAGGAAGATCATCTTCGGCAAACGGACGCTCGGAAAAGCCTGCTTGGCGGCGACACGGTGGAGATCGTCGTCGCCCGCAACGAAGCGGCCCTATCGCAGAGCCGCCGAGCTTTGGAAGTTGCCCAAGTAGAGGCCAGCAAGGCGCGAGAGCAGCAGGCGGCCGCAACCGCTCACAAAGAGTCCGCGGACCAAGAAGCAGAGCGCAGGATCAAAGACCATCTGGATCGCCAAGGTCGATTTCACGCACGCCTTACTGAGTTGGCGATCGAAGAAGACGCCGTCGCCGACGCAACTCGAGCGGGACAGGAGGCCATCGATCAGGAGGCTGAGGCTCTTGCCAGCATCGACAAAGCCGCAGAGCATGCCGCTGCCCTACTGATTCAACGGCAGCAGGATCTGACCCGCCACGATCAGACTGACCCTCCTTCCCTCTCTGGCGATGCCCTTGCTCAAGCGGTCAGCGAAGCCAAGCACGCGGGCGAGGCGGCGCAGAAGGCGCTCCAAGATGCCCAATTCGTGCTCCGCCGGGATGATGAGGTTCGGACGCAGACTACGAAGCTTCGTGCCGACTTGGAACGCGAGCGGGCAGCGGCGCGGGTGTGGCTCGCCCTTGATGAACTCATCGGCGATGCGACGGGCGCTCGATTCCGGCGCTTTGCCCAGGGGCTAACGCTTGATCGCCTGCTGGCGCACGCAAATTCGAGGCTTACGGATCTCAAGCCCCGCTATGAACTTCAACGCGCTTCTGGTGCCGACATGCTTATCCAGGTCGTCGATCATGACATGGCTGGCGAAATCCGCGGTGTGCACAACCTTTCGGGCGGAGAACGCTTCCTGATCAGCCTCGCCTTGGCGCTCGGCCTTGCCGAGATGTCCACCGGCCGCGGCCTCAAGATCGAAAGCCTGTTCATTGATGAGGGGTTTGGCGCATTAGATGGGGCCAGCCTCGGCCAAGCCCTATCGGTATTGGAGCACCTCCATGCGACGGGCCGCAGAGTGGGCGTCATCAGCCATGTCGAAGAGATCAAAGAACGGATCCCCGTGAAGATCGAAGTGACGCCCGTCGCCCGTGGCCGTAGCGAACTATCGGTGATCAGCGGATAGCCCGCTGGTTTTGTATCCTGACACGCTCCGATGTTCGGACTCAATATGGCCGCTGGCCTAACGGGGTGGCCGTTCATGAAAACTCCGGTCGGGCAGGCGCTGGCTGGCTCTTTTCGTTCTCACAGTCGGCACTTTCCGATACGTGCGTACGCTAGGAGCCGTTGAGAAAAGTGCGTTCGCTCAATCTGCCATCTCCTCAGGGACAAGCAACACTTCGCCTCTTACGGTCGGGCGGGTCATGCCTTCTGCGATGCCTGGCGCTGCTTCATAGGCGTGCGCCAGCAAGGCCTTGGTGAGCGTTGCCAGAGCCGCGCCTCCGTTTTGCAGGGAAGTTGTCGCGGCATCCGATCGGCCAAGACGGTTCAACCGCTGTAACAGTTCCCAGTCGCGAAGGATGTGCACCTTGCCCTCAGGATCCTGCCACGCCCCGATTACAACGCGGCTGACCGTTTGGCCTTGGCCAGTGACTTCATCGCTAATCGTGGCAACAAGCAGCGGAGAATCAAGCCTGTTGCACGTTGCGAGGAACACGTCGCGCCTCTCACTTTCCAGCAGAGCACGGTCGAACAGTGCATGGCCGACGCCTACCAATCTGGTCGGAGCCTGCTTTGAGTCGATCGGAGCGTTGCGATCGAACACGAGGCCCGTGTACTTCTTACTGATAGCGTAGTCGGACTTGCTCCAGGCATCGGGCGAGTTCACCTCTAATCCATCGGCGCGGCTCATGGCGCGCCGCCCCTGACGTTCAAGCTCGAGTTTCAAAAAGCGTTCGAGATCTGGCAGATCAACTTGGGGGAGATTACGCCCGACTTGTGCGAAATCGAAGCGGCTAACGCTGCCAAGCATATTCCGAACGCTCTCCACGACGTCGCGCCCACCAATCGTGGCGGAACGCTGATCGAACCATTGAGTCAGCCCTTCGCGCCCGCGCGTCTGCCCTTCGGCAAAGATCGCCTCGATCGTCGCCGGACCGCTCATGCCTACAACCAGCTGGCTGATGTCCTCGCGCTCGTCCATTGCGACGTCGAGTGCGGCCTGTATGCGCTCCAGCTTGGTATTGAGAAGATCCCAGATCCGAGCCTCGACAGTGTCCGGATTTCGCAGGATGAAAACTTGGACTGGCCGCTTCTGACCGTAACGCGACAGACGGCCAACGCGCTGGTGCAGCCGCATCGGGTTCCATGGCATGTCCACATGTACGAGCGTGGCGCAGCGTTCCTGAAGGTCGATGCCTTCTCCTGCGGCCTCCGTCGATACGAGGAAGCGCACCTTCCCACCGTTGAATGCGTCGGCGGCCGCCTCCCGAGTCCAACTGCGCGGGCCGCGGCTGCCATTAGCGAGCGAAAGGTCGTCGAGCCGTCCGTCGCCGTTGATGAAGGCGCAGCATCCATGCCCAAAGCGATCGTGCAATGCATCGACGACCATCGCCTGCGTCGCCTTATATTCGGTGAACAGCAGGACCGGTTCGTTTTCCGGCAAATCCTTGTCGATCAGGCCGACAAGTCGCTCGATCTTCTGCTCGTGCACGATCGGCTCAGCGAGTTCCAGCAGTTCATCGAGACGCGCGACCTCGCCGTCCATCAGCTCTACCAGCATCTGCGCCAAGGTGTTCTCTACCTGGATCGCCTGGTCGTCGAGCGTTTCAGCCTCCTCGGGAATGCTGAGTGCCACTCTCGCATTCTTGGCCACGGCCGCCAGCTTTGCCCGGCGCTTGATCAGCGCGCTACGGATAGCCGCGATTGAGGATGCGGCGAGCTTCTGCAGTGCAATTAGGAGCAGCATCCTGGCAGACTGCGCTCTTCCATCGAGTGTAGAGGCATAGGCGCGGCCGTCGATGATGAAGGCGCTCAGTGTTTCGTAGAACTTGGCCTCAGCTTCGGAGAAGGCATAGTCGCGCGTTTCGACTGTGACCGGCGTGAACAGGCGGTTGCCCTTGAGGTCGGTAACTGTAGCCTTGTTGTTGCGGATCATGAAGTCGGGCAACGCGGCGAGCTGCTCATCGACGTCCTTGTCCGGCCCGAACCGTTCGGCGTCGAGCAGACTAAGCAGAGACAAGAAACCATGATCCTTCCCGCGGTGTGGCGTGCCGGTGAACAGCAGCAGCGACCGGATTTTCTGTCTCCTCTCCATTTCCTTCAATAACTCAAGCGAAAGCGTCTCCCCTGTTCTCTCGTCGGCATGAAGGTGATGCGCTTCATCGACGACGACCGCGTCCCACGGCTCGGCATCAAGGAAGCGACTGGCCTCGGCGCGCCCCTCAGCGACCTCGCGCCTGAGTGTATGGACCGACGCAACGACCATCTGCGCCGTTCCCCAGAAATCGGCAGCGGGCTTGTCTACCTCGCGGTCGTATATCTGCAGGCGGAGATCGAACATCTGGCGCAGTCGCGCCTGCCACTGCGGTACCAATTTGGCGGGCGCGAGAATCAGCAGGCGGCGCACCTGTGCGCGTGCCACCAGTGGCATGAGGACCAGGCCCGCTTCGATTGTCTTGCCGAGCCCCACGTCGTCGGCGACCAACCAGCGGAACGGCCACTGCCGGTTGACCTTGTGACAGACCCAGAGCTGGTGTGGAAGTAGCTGCACACGCGAGCGCGAGAACACCCCCCACTGGTCGTTGACCGAACGGATCGCCAGTGCGCTGGCGCGCAGCAGGCCATCGGCGCTATCATCGAGCTGGCCGACGCCCAGAGCAAGTTCGAGCGAGCGGGCAAGGGCGAGTTCGGAGCGCAGGACCTGTTGGATTTCCGCGCCGAAACGAACCACTACCGTGGCACCGGTATCGGCAATGACTTGTCCCGTACCGTGTATCGGATGCGAAACGGGGGTATTTGGCGCTAGCGCATCGGTGGCATCAAGCATTTTCCGTCACCTCATCGAGATCAGGGGCGATCCAGGTTCCATCGAGAATTTGGGTGCGGGCGGGCAACCATCCGCGGCCGGGTTCACGGGTATTGAGCAGTTCTAGCGGCAAGTCGCCGTCTGTTCCGAAGGGCAGGTCGATTCCCACTTCATCAAGCACGGCGTCATACAAGGCCCGGCCCTCATCAATGCCGGATTCGAAATCGCCGAGGCGGATCGCACTGGCAAAGTGGCGGATTCGGAGCCGCGCGCTCCACGCGAAGGGTTGGACGATTTCCGCATCATCCTCGTCATAGACGCCACGCCTTGCCAGCTCACGCACGATCCAATTCGCGCCCATACCGAGGGACCGGGCGATCGGCGCGGCATCTAGCCCCATCCGGGCGACGATGTGGCTGCTGGACGGGCGCAACAAATCACGGAGCGCCAGTTGGTCGTCATGCTGGCGCACCATCTGTGGTAGATTGAGAAAAATCTCACGATAGGTTTCAAGATGCCTCGCGATCATGCACATATCGCCAAGGCAACGTCGCCACATGAGATAGTCGTCTGCCGCGCCGATCTCTGTCCAGTCGAGCAATCGCTGGACATACGGCTTCAATTCGCGATCACTTTCGTCGATGGTCGCGAGATCGCGCCACCACCCTTCGTTTACACAGCGCTCAATGAAGCCACGCGACTGCTGAGGCGTGATCCGGCCCAACGTCTGAAACGAACCGAGCGAGAGAAGCGTGAACCAGGCCACGTCATCCATATCGATGAGGTCCGCCGGGTCGCAGAGCTCGCCGTATGTGAGGCGATCATGCCGCGCAACTAGGGCAAAGCGGTTTTCCTCCCACCAAGAGGCCACGTCTTGAAGGATTGCCTCGGCGCTGCGTACGACATCATCCTCGAAATCGAACGCCGATTGGGGAGAAGTAGGATTTTCGCCGTTGTTGACGAGTCGGGCCTCGATCGAAAGCTGCTGCTGGCGGCTAAGCTGGCGATATTCTTTCAAAGATTGAAGGTCGGCGACGGTGGAGAGCCATTCGATCCCACCAATCTCGCTGGGGCGATCGGCCAAATAGGTGAGGGCTGCAAAAAGGCGAGCTGAGTCCTGATTAGCGGTTGCGAGATATTTGCGTACGATGATCTGAGAATAGCCCGCCAGCGCGCGCACGAGGTGAGCAAATTCCACCGCATTGCCCGTATAGTCAGAGTTAAGTCTGCCCGCGGCGGGCGCAAAGGCGGCGCGCTGTCGCTCAGTCTCGCCCTCCTGAGTCTCGCGTGTGTCTTGCGGGAACAATAACTGGTTAGAACGCACATAGCTGCCGTCCTCAGGCAGCAGTAGAACATCGCGCAACGCGCGCTCCGCCCGCTGGCGCTCCTCAGGATGCCAATTCTGGCGTTCGCTCGAATTGAACACCGTGCCGAACGCCGCAGCACGAAACGGATCAACACCCCCACCGGAGAACAGCCTCTCTGCGAGGACGCCAAGATCGATCCCGGCCACCTTGTCGAAGCCGAGTGCCTCTAGATTTGCGGCCCACCCCGCGTTTATCGCGTGGTTGTGAAAACCGAGATAATCGCCCCAAGCTCTAACGCGCTGCAATGTCACGGGATCTTCTAGGGTATTGCGATAGACGCCCTCAACCTCATCAGCGCAAACCAGACCGCCTCCGGACAGTGGTACCACCGGACATGCATCGACGAGCGCAGCCAGTCCCCGCAGTGCGTCAACTTGAAGAGACTGCCCAGCTCGCCCATGCAGTTCGAGCGCAAGTTGGTCGCGCGTGTCGTCGATCATACGGTCGATTAAGAGCGCGAAGAAATCGTCACGGCCATCGACAGCCAGGCCAGCTATAGGCGCGATCTCGTCCCAGCCCTGGAAAAGTTCGACTAGCCGATCACCAAGTGGCCCCCCAAGCGCGCGCATAGCGCGGCGTTTATCTTCTCCCTGACCATGGAGCCCGCGTCGCCCCTGGTCCATCTCAAACCGGCCGTCAATCAACCACGCGGCGTTCACCGTCTCGCCATCCAGCGGAGCAAGGTTCCACAGCCGGCTCCACCCCTTGGCGAACGGCACTGGCGTACCCGCGATGAGCTTGACGTAGAGATAATGCTGGCGGCCAAGATCAAGGCGCAAAGAGCGCTGATCGTGGCCATACTGGACCGCAGCAATACCTGGAGCGACCTCAGTGACGGCGGCTTCGCCACTACGGGTTTCGCCGCCGTCCTTGATCACCATTTCGCCGATTTCTGGCGCGGTAACGGGCAGGAACGGTGCGACCTCAACGAAGCAGTTCCACGCATCGGCGGCAGCATGCTCCAGACCGGGGGAAATCGGCATATCGATGATTGTCGCCGGCGCGTCTTTGGTGTTATGCAACTGCTGAAGAGCGCGGCCATCTTCCCACTTTTCGGGGATCATCCCACCTTTGATGCGAAAGCGCAGCCGCCCGCTCGCGACACCCACATTGTCGCTCAGCATGTGGGTCGTCTTGAAGCCAAGGCCGTGCTTGCCGTGATCGGCTTCCTTCTCAGATGAGTCCAGATCGAGCATATTATCGAGATCGCGCGCATAGCGGGCAGGCGTCAGCGGGCCGCCCGGCACGTTGACCGGCCGCCCCCAGTGAATGAAGCGAAGGTGGCAAATCGCGCCCGTTTCGTCGCGTTCAGCCTCGACGCGAACGTCGGAAGGCTGGCCTTTCTGACGGGCCGCATCGACCGCGTTCTGGAAGAGCTCAAACAGCGTCCGCGATGGCGCGTAGTTGCGCCGCAACATCTTCTCTCGGACCGACGCGAGCAATTCCTTGCCTGCCTCCGGGCGAGAGATCGCTGCCCACAGATTGTCCTTGGCGCGCTGCCGCGCAGCGGTATCGTCCTGTTCGTGGCGGCCCTGTTTGCGGTCGTCGTCGTAGCGGCTTAATGCCGATTTGAGATAAGTCCCGCGGGTCAGCTTCTTGATCCGCTCGGCCAAGCCGTCGCGGATGTCGGCGATTAGTTCGTCAAGAGTTGCTTGGTCGGAAGCGAGGTAGCCATCGAACTGGGCCAGCACCGCGCTAGACTGATTTTGCATTCGCATACCGATTGGTTCGACGAGCTTCTTCACAGCACCGCGCAGTAGATTCGTGGCGTGGGTTAGATCCCGCGGTTCGATCGGTGACATCGTCAGCTGCCAATTATGGGACCCGTCGCCCGCCTTTAAACAGCCATAGAGCAACGCGCCTTCACGCTCGGCCGCAGCCAGCACGATGGTGCCCGCGGCTGACAGAGCCAGCGCCCGGCCGTCCTGCACCGGAACTACGACCAGGCGCAGGCGCGCCATGTGGTCGGCCAGCGGATCGTACAAGCCCAGCTGTCGGCGCGATCTTTCATCAAGGTCTGCACATATGTCGTCGAAATCGGGATTGCCCATGAATTGGCTAGCGACCCGGCGAATGCCCTTGTCGCGCCCCAGCATGGCCAGAACCATTAGCACAGCAGTGTGCAGTTCATGGAAAGGTTGGAACGGCTTGAAGAGCGCCTCAACCATGTCCCCGATCGGCCTGCTCGCTACCTCTTTGCTAAGTGCGGCTGGCGAATGATTGGCGGGCACATCGAACTGCCATTGCCGTGCCAACAGATCACGCGATTCCACACCTGAAGCAGAGAGGGCCAACTCGTCGGCACGCGCAAAACGACCGGCCTCGCTCTCCACAAGCAGATCCGCGGGCAGAAAATCGGTTTCGATACGCAGGTCTGGAGCATGCTTCTCGAAACCGGCGCGCCACAACCTGCGGGCGGCCTCACCGACCTGACCATCGCGCGCGGCGATTCTGGCCAGCGCATTGAGTTGGTCAACGACGGCATCGAGATCGGGGTCGGCAAAGCGGATGCCGGCCATTACCCCTCGTAGCGCCTCTTCATCCGAAAAGTTGCGCAGCGCGCTAGCAACGATCGGCCAAGCGCCTTCGGCCAGCTCGCAGCGCGCGTGCGCAAGCTTTGTCAGATCCGCCCGCCCGTTCAACGTATCGACGATCAACCCCGCCAGGCGGCTTTCGGCCGCGTCGCGCAGCACCCGGCGGAAAGCCGTCGCTCGATCGTCGACGAGGCGATGGCGATCAAGCGCCGAAAGCAGTTCGGGGGACAAGTGCTCGCGGAGGACCGGGGTCTGTGCGGCCATCACTTGGGTCCACGCTTCGGCAGCGCAGATCGGCAGGTCGAGCACATCGCGCGGCGCCCGTCCGCGCCCATCCACCGCCAACCAATCCCGTGCACGCAGATTTGCATCCATCGAATCCTCGAGTGACGCGATACTGCCCAGCACCTCGGCTATCTCCGAGCAGAACCGATGCGGTTCGGCGCTGTCTAGGGCGAGCCTAACCTGGCGCTGCGGACTCCATCCGACTATCAGGTCATTTTGCACGGCAGACGCGCGCGGATCAGGCCAAGGGTCCAAATTCCGCACGAGGCTTCGCATGGTCACGGGAACGGCATTGAGCCCACCTCGAAGCAGGGTGTCCGCGCGGTGCAGTCCCTCCTCATTCATCGCCCGGTGCAACGCCAATTGCATCAGGACTTCTTTCGAGAGGCCCGACGTGAGTAAAGTTTCAGCCTGATTTTCGCTAAATGGCTCGACGAAGCTGCGCCGGCGCACCAGCTGTTCACCGAGCCAGGCCAGATCGAGATCCTCGATGTCGGTCTTGCGCGCCTCCTCGTGGCCGAGCTTGTCGGCGATGGCCGGGTCAAGCAGACGGATCGAGACATCATCCGCCATCAATTTATGGACGAGAGATCCCAGTGCCACAGGCAAGCCGACAAGCCGCGCCAACGTGACCTGATCACGTAGGCCCGGTTCGCCCGTTATCAGCCGCCGCATCAGCGGTGCGGGCATATGTTCGCGCAATTCCTTGAACAGTTCGACCCGCGCTAAAATCGGCCCGAATTGCAGAACTTTCCCCAGTACCGCGACCTTGTCGGATACCGTGTTCGACGAAGCCAGCGACATGCCCGGCGGCGGGGTGAGCGCGATATTCTGCCGCAAGTGGTAGATCACCGGCTCAACAATCGCGCTGGCAAGCTTTTCAAGCTGCGAGTGGGGGCCGTGGTGGAACAGCAGCTTCTCGCGCATGAGATCGAGAACTTCCGCGGGGGAGAGCATGATGTCTGCTCGATCATCAACCCGCACAACGGGGATGACCTTCAGCGATGCTGCCTTGCTGTCGCGCGCTAGTTCGGCAAGCGTCGGGCCGTTCTGCAAAACAAGTCCGATCAGTGCGAGCGCCTGATCAAAGATACGGCTTGGCCGCTGGGTCACCGGTTCAAGCACAGCCAGCAACGACACTGCTTCGTCACGCGCAAGCCTACGCGTTTGCTTCGCCTGCTCCTCGCTTATCCATTCTGCGCGAATGCACAATGTGTCTGGAAGTTCTGCAAGGCGAGCGAGCAACTCCGGATCGGTTACCGACTTGGGGAGGACGAGCACCTGATCGTGCGGCAAATGCAAAGTCAGTCGCCTGAGCTGGGCCATCGGCGCCAACTTCGTACCATTGTGCATCGCAGCCCGAAACGCATTCGCCATTGCGGCCCGGGCCAACGGACCAATCTCGCCTCCACTCGTGCTGGCATTGTAATCGAGAATTTCGACCAATGTATTGGCGGCATCCTTGCTCGATAGAGATGCTGGGGCGAAGCCGGCTACCAACTCGGCCAGCTCCCGATCCTCCCACGCAGGGCGCGCTTCGCCGAGCGTGACGCCTTGCGCGAGCACGAACTCATTTGCTGTGCACCAATCAAGAAAGCCCTTCCACGCCTCCGTGAGGCGGCGCGGGCGAGTTGCCTCGGAAGAAGGCATAGGGCGCAGCTGCGTCGCCTTCTCAATGCGCCAGTTGCTATCGCTCCCATCGAGTCGTCGCACCAGCGCGCGACCTCCGCAAATCGCTCTCGCCCTCTCCCCCCACCAACGACTTTCACCAAGAGCGCGAATCAGCTCATAGCGATCGTTGTTGGCTTTGATGCCGAGGACCGCCTGAGCCACCGCGTCGAGCACACAGGGGAGCGAAGCTTCGGCCTGCAAGGCTTCGTTCCAGCGAAGCTTGATCGCGTCCTGCCCCCTGTTACCGTCGTTAACAAGGATACTCGCGCGATTGCTCGACACAAAGAAGTCACCGTGGACGACGATGTCGACATTTTCATTTCCTGGCAGCGCGGGATCGCCAAGTACGACACTGCGGTCCTTGGCCGGGTCACCGAGTGGCAGATAGACACCCTGCCATATGCGTAGCCGCGCGGACTTACCAGGACCTACCGGGTGCCGGCAAATGATCGAAGCTCCATGTGGCGTGGCTTTCGCCTTGTCCAACCCGGTCAACGTCCAAGCAGAGGGCCAGTCATCTTCTTGTCTCAGCGTCACAGCCGTTCCGTCGGTGAGGCTGCGCTGGGCGCCATGTACCTCGCACGCTTTCCCGTTTACAGTGAAGCGCCCCCCAAACGCAGCCTCCATCTGACGCTGGGCGTCATCGCCCGGGCCGGAGAGGCGCGTGCCCCCCGGCTGGACTTCGGCGCGCCAGGGAATTTCGCCCGGGCATTCGATGTCGATCCGCGCGAGGTGACGCAGGCAACTTATTGTGGCGTGGAGCTGCTCGCCATCTACAATATCCTTCAATGCGTCGCGAGGATTCCATTGCGCTCTGGTCAGGCTAATCCGGGAGTCAGAACTGGGCCGCAGCGTATCAGTGCGCAACGGGATGTAAAGCACGAGCCCCATCGCCATCCCCTGACCATCGGCCCACTCAGCCAAGAGCATTTCGTCCTTCGCCGAAAGCGACTTCCATGCGCGGGCGTGATCGGCCTCAGCGATTTCCTCATACGGATTGAGGATCATCGTGGTCGGCTGAGGACCGCCATCGATCCGGGCGAACACGGGATATGCATCGCACAGGTGGTAAAGCGCCTTCTGGCCCAACCCGAAACGGCCGACTGCCTGCCCGTCACCACCCTTACTGCCACCGGCAGCTAGTTGTAGCCCCTCCCAGTTGCTCGAACTCACTGGACCATCATTGGCGACGAAGATCCCAGGCGCACGCAGCAGCACGTTGTTAGCATCAGGGAAGCCGTCGTGCCCCGCCAAGAGAAGCCTGCTAGCGCCAACATCATCAGCGTTTTGAATCAGTTCCTTGAAGATCGTGAATCCCGATCCGTAACTTTCCGAGAGCAAGGTCTGGATCTGCTGTATGGTCGCCTGCGGCGTGGTCTTCAATGCGGTCATGCAATTTCAACTCAAGAGTTTCTGAGGCCAATTATTCATCGGATGCGAGATTTCACCGATGGGCGGCCGCTAGGTTGTAAGCGCCAAAAACTCCGTGGCGCTACCCAGCAGCCAGCGATCACGAAGATCTGAGCGAGATTACGCTCCGCCCATATACAGGGTACGGGAGCGACGGTTGACGGCAGCTGGCGCTGAATTGATGGATTCTTGACATGCGCTTCAGCGTGGCACGATCAAGCGACAAAAATGGTCGCACCATCATTCGCCTCGAATTCCGTGCGCTTGGGTGAATGGCGCAAACCAGCGGGTGCTTTGACGAGATGCAGCTATCAATCAGAATGCCCCCTTCTCGACTGCCAACAAAACCAACATCGGATCTGTTACACAGACAGCTACTGCCGAAAAGTTGATTTACTTACGCATCGGCAAATTTTAGTTCTTGTCCCGCCAGGCAGCCTTTCCAGTACGATGCAGGAGCGCCGGGCCTGCGCCGCGGAAGTTCTGGTCAGATTGGCGCGGGGACGTTGCAACGCACCGAACGCAAACAGATCATGCTGTAGCCAACTTCAGATCACTCTCGAGTTCACGAGGCAGAAAGTCGAAAATCAGTTTTTTCAATTCGTTTTGGACGAGGTTCATCTGCGCCGTCAAATCAACTAATCCGAGCGCCAGCATTTCTCGCCCCCCCGCTATGCCGAAGCGGCGGCTGAGGATTGTTCCGCTCCCCGCGACTGCGGGATAGAGTAGCATCAGGCGATCGCACCGATAGAGCCGCGAATAGGCCATCATCTGGTACACATCACCTTGAGCCACCCCCCTCTTCGCGACCGAAACATCCTGGGCGAGGCATTTCCATTTGGTGTCGATAATGGCGAGATCCTTCCCTCCACGGCGAAGAAGGATATCAGGTCGTGTTTGGAACACGTGGCCCTCACAATCCTCATCTTTTGTCCATTCGCCCAAGCAATGACGAAGGCCTCCCTGCTCCACGACGCTGATGCCGCTTCCTGACAAAGCCCGTCGTAGCAGGGCAGCGACCGCTGCTTCGAATAGGTCATTCATCGGAAAGAGCAGCGTTATGCCGTTGTGTGATCGACGATCGTAAGCCGTTCCCTGCCAATCACGCCTGAGCAGCAATTTCGCCAAAGCAAAGACAGTTTCCCACCGCTGGCTGGTGCGATCGATCCTGACTTTCTCCCAGGGGAGTGCGGAAATAGGCACATCTGCGACATCTGCCAGAACGAAGCGCAGTTCTTCTAGCAGTCGGCGCGTGTCGTGCGCGCGGGCCAACCGAGAAAGAAAGACCACGGCTGCTTTCATCACCTGCATCAGCGGTATGTCGCTGGACAGCACATCGAAGCGACAGGCGAGCCGATCCGGACGGCCCACATGAACTGTCAGCTGGCGGACGATATTGAGCTTCCCCCGCAGTGTCGGAAGATCCTCAGCTCGAGCCTGATAGGCCCGGGGCAAGCCTCGGCGAGCCAGGGCTAGAAGCCGCTGCGCGAAAAGGCGGATCAAGATGTCGAGCAGGTTTTCCGCACCATGAGCCATGGCGGCCTGAGCGCCGTCCGCCAAGTTCAGCCCCAGCGCCAAGTCCAGCAAGGAAATCAGGCGGGACCGAACCGTCGGGAGATCGCCCAGTTCGGCCTCAGGATCGACTTTCGGCAAGATTTCTAAGCTGCAACCTGGTGCGGCGATGACGCCCACCATCTGTTTGGCCCGCAGGTGGTGACGATGATCGGTCAGGATGGCGCTCCCATCCTCTCCACCCATCGGATGTGCCCGAGCGGCAGAAAGCAGCGCCTCAGCCTGGGCCAGGGAAAAGCCATCTGGACCGATTGCTACTCGTCCCCACTCGGGCACGTGGAGATGCGTCATGCGACGTCGTTCTCCGCGTCGGGCTCGTCATCCTCGTTGACCGCTGACAAAATTGCCCCTTTGCCCAGAAGACGAGCAAACGCATCCGAGAGCGAAATTTTCGGCTCAGCACTGTAGAAATCCCGGACAAACCAGCGCTCGCGATCCATACCGTCCATACCCGGAGGAGCCTTGATCACTTCCTGGCCAATGAACCCATCCCCGAGCACCATCCGAACGCGGCTCCAGTCTTCGAAGAAATATTCCTGGAGCAGCGGGATGATTTTATCGCGCATCACATCGATAACATCGTCGGACGTTTTGCAGCCCATGAAAAAGGCATGCCCAATACGGTGCTCACGATCGACCAGATATTCAATGCGATCGTTTATTGTCCTCAATATCTCGACGAGAGGCATGTTCGTTGCTGCTGCAGCATTCTTGAGCTGCTGGGGGTTAGGGGCAATCTCGCGAAATTTAAAGCGGCGACGGAGAGCAGTATCGAGCAATGCAATAGACCGGTCAGCGGTGTTCATCGTGCCAATGACGTGAAGGTTCGCCGGCACGCCGAACTCTGCCTTCGAATACGGCAGTCGTACAGTCAGAGCGTTAGGCATGCCGAGCCGTTTGTCCGGCTCCAGGAGTGTGATCAGCTCTCCAAATACCTTTGATATGTTAGCCCGATTGATTTCATCAATGACTAATACAAATTCGTCGGGCTTGGTCAAAGTGATCGGCCGCTCACCCGGCTCTTCATCGGCCTTAAGCAGACGGCTCAATGCAGGAATGTTGATGCGCTTACGAGGTATCTCGTAAACGGTGCGCATAGTGAAATTGCCGTCGATGATAACGTCAAGAGGCAGCGGCTCATCAGCTGTCATGAGCCATTTCACCTTGCGCCGGTGGGCAAAATACCCTTCGGCTTCAGGGATGAACTCATAGTCACCTACGATCTGCCCCACGGCTCGAAACGCGCTATTGCCGAAAGGAACGATGACGATATCACCGATCGCCATATCATTGCGGAAACGGTGGGTCTGGGTCCAATTGCTGGGCTCTTGGCTTTCAGGAAACAGCGACAACCAATGGGACTTGATCGCCTCTACGGTCGAGAAGCGGTCATCGCTCCAATCTTCCGCTCTCCCCCAACCCAAAGCGATGTATTCGTCCTTAAGCGCCGCCTCGTAAACTTCCTCCTCCTGGCGAATAGCGCCCAAGCCCATCTTCCAGAATCGGCAGATGGAAAGATCGATCGCCCGACCCGATTCGCCTGCTTCCGCCTTTTTTCGGGCATGTTCAGCGAGCGCACAAATCTCCCGTAGAATGCCGGGATACGGCTTTAGCCGGAAACCAGCTCCCTGTTCTTCGGCATCCTCGTCAGGCCGCAAACCTTCCACGAAATTTTCATAATCGTAGGCCTGATGGAAGGTGACGAACGCAATGCGTTTCTCCGCTTCGAGCTGCCGATAGCGAGCCATGAGAGCAGCCCGCCCCTCCGCCGTTTCCGCAAAATCGGCCGAACCAACGCACAAGCGCACGGCCTCCCGGGCCGTAGAGTAGGTCTTCCCCGTGCCGGGAGGTCCGTAGAGAATGAGATTGGTCGGATTGAGCATCATATTATCATCCTGCGACGCGTTGAGGCGGTCACGCCAGAAAGGTAGATTCAGAAACCAGGCGATATCTTGTGCTTCGCCTTCAAAAATGAACGCCGCGAGCTTACGCGCCGCCTCACGCTCAAGTGGGAGCCGCCAGATCGTGTCATTGTTGGTGTAAAGCCACCACAGCAAAGGTTCGGGCAACGGGGTCCAATCCACCTGAACCTGACAACCGTCTTCGCCATCACCCCTCACGATACCGGTAGCCCTTATCCGCATGGCGCTGACCGGTTTACCGTTTGTCTCGAATGGCGCATTCCGCTGGTTTGGCAGATAGTCTCGCAAGACGATCCTATCGCCCGGCTGCATCTCGCGAACCATATGATTATATTTGCTGTCGCTATCGTAGAGCAGATGCCATGTCCCACGCTCCACGAAGCTGGCGAACCCGTCAGCCTCGCCATCGCGAGATGTCACGAGCCAGATTGGCTTTTCATCGGTCATCACGCTGACCTCCGCTGCCGGTTCTGGTAGTCGCTTCTGACAGGTTTCCCAAACAAATCCCTGAACATCCCAGAGGTCGCGAGGCGCCCATTGCCACTCGTCGCGCATGAGACGTTCCACTGTGCGGACAAGGCGCATAACGCCAGCCAACTCACCTTCGCTCAATGGGTTTGGTTCGAAAGCGGGGCTCCCGGTTAGCATCCAACATGCATTGTCAGTGGGGGTGGATCGGATGCCAAACATTCCTTCGGGAGCGATCAACGCGCGAAGCATGGTCGATATCGTCCGGCTTTCGGCATAAGGATTTGCTTGCGCATGAGGCAGCATCAGCGGCCACGTAGCGCCGACGAAAGCCATGACTCCGGCAACGTCGTCCCCGGCCTGAGCGAGATCCTCAGCTGCTTGCTCCACCACTCCTGGATTGTCAGTCCGAAGCGCTTGGACAATATTGATCACCCGCCAATCAAGAAGCTCGCATGGCACCCCGGCTTTGCCGACGAGCAGGTCGAGCAACGATGAGCCTAAGGACGGCTCATCCTTCGCTTCGCCCGTGAGCTGACCTACCAAAGCTTGTGCATATTCTACCAGATTGCGTCTTTTGCTGCCCTCATTGGACGCATAGCTGGCGCCGTCCTCGAAGCTTACAAACCCGGGATGGCGCTCAAGAAATTCAGAACGCAACCGATCCAGCCAGTCACGATCGACATAAGGGCCGGCATCGTCATACCAATCGAGCAGTTCAACAATCTGCATTGCATCCGCCGGGCGAACGATCAAAACGGGTCGCGGCCTGTGTCCATTTGCCGCCCTATGTTTCAGCCGAGGCGGTAGATTAGAATGCCGCGCCTGAGTGGGAAGGTACGTGCGGTGAATAGGAAGCGGGCAAGACTCTCGATCGACACTGTCTTCAATCCAAATTTGAGCTACCGAGACCGTGCGCTCCCAGGCAAGCTGACGCCCATCTGGCAGGCCAAATGCCAGAATCTTAGCGGTATCCACAAGCGGGACGCCGTATCGCTGACGCAATTCCCCTTCGATGTCACCGTCATTTGCCGCGAGATCAAAACGCAAGACCGTTGCCGGGCTGATATTCGCGCCGACACGCTCAGCCAGTCTCACATCAGCCATTTCGCGAAACTTGCGGCCGGCAAGAGCCTGGCAGATGTTCGGCCAAGCCTCCTTCAGGCCGAGAGCCGCGTTGACGTCGCGTACCAGGACCTCAACGCTATCCTCTTCGCGCTCACGTGCCGGCTCAATGTAGTTTTCAAGGACATGCAATCGGATGGCGTCGGCGTACCGATCGCCCAGTACCGCCCCTCCCAAAAACTGCCCGTACTGGCCCAGCCAGGAGCGCCAGCTAGCCAATCGATTTAGCGGCCTCTCAGACTGCGGCATGAGTATCTTGAAATCACTGCCGCCGTTTTGGAAGTCGGCCTGCATTGCCTTCAGACGCTGACGTAAATGTACAAATTTGTCCGCCTGCCAGGCGTCGGCGAGATCCGAATGAGGAGAGCCTAACGCAGACAGGTTATTCTCGATGGTCCGAACCGCATGGGCACGAGTGTTTCGACCGCTTTCAGTATTTGCTCCCCGCTCGGCAAGCCAAGCCTTAAACTCCGCTTCTTGCAAATCAGCCCCCCATTTTCCGCGTCCAGCTAACGCTATCGGCTCGTTGGAGCTACGATTTTCTTGTTAACTTTCCACGCCTTTTAGACGAGCCAAGCTGTACAACAGTCTGCGACAATAACGGTCGCATGTCTGTAAGCAGGTTCGCAAATCCGCTCATCAAGACGGCGCGCCCTGGCTCTCTCACAATGTCAACGCGAACGGCCTGATTGTTGCGCAATCCAGGCCAGTTGACGATCGATGTCGGCGTCAGTGTCGATCTCAGGCTCTGCCTTCGATTGGGTGCGCCGAGGGGCAATCGCTGAACGCTCCACAGCAGCTTCCTTCGTGATCGGTTTGTGAGCGGGCATTTCGTAGAACACCGGATCATTATGCTTGACCACGGTTTTTTCGGGCACGTGATGCGGTATGAAAAGCGCGTAGCTCAACAAGCGCGGTAGTCGAAGCTTGCCTATTTGCGTCTGATGTTCCTCATCCAGCGCGTTGAGTTGAGGCAATCGCACGTTCTTCGTGAACGCAACGCTGAACGATCGCCTTTGCGACGAAGGGAGACGTGCAGTTTCCTCCTTGCGCTGTTTGGTCAACCGCTCAGACAGAGCCTTCCGCCTTGCCCGGTGCGCGCGTTTCAGCTTCTCCCGCTCGAGACGCGCAATTCGGCGCGCCTCGAAATGCTGCGTCCGGTATAGATTAAATTCTGTCCGGTCTGGTCGCACCTCTTCGACCTTCATCTCCGGGCAGGCGCGCAGATAGTCGGTATTTTCAGGCCACCACCGCTCAAAGGTGATAGCGTCCGCAGGGCGGCGCTTTTCAATTTGAAGCAACCCATATCGGCGCTCCGCGGTATCCAAATCGGAGGCCTTGATTCGATTGTTGACGCTCCGCAGATCGAACAGCGTCAGGCCAACGATCCTCGCCCCTGTCTTTTTGCTTTTGCGCAAAGCAGCCTCGAAGCCGACACCGATGGCGGCGAGAGCCCGGCCAGCTTGGTGCCACGTCTGAAGGTCCAGAGCGGCACGGATGTCATCAGCCCTTTCAAGCAAAGACCGCTCACCAGTTCGGGCCTGCCGATGTTCATGGGCAGCTTTGGTCCGACGCGACGGCCCGATTTCGCGTGCCAACTCCATCTCGAGGTGGGTACGCAATTGGCGCAGTTCGAGCCGCTTCTCGATCGTCCTGCACAGGTCTTGAAGCCGAAACAGTGCAAACTGATTGAACGAACGCCACACGACATCCGCCACGGGCAACTGCTCAACCTCAGTCTTCTTGAGGGCGAAAGATGCAACCCCTTTGCGACGCGCGTGCGGCGCGAGGAAAGCCTGCTTCGGAGGTGTTTTAAGAGTTAAAGGCGACACGGTGCAGATCATGAGGTGGATATGGTCATACTGCTTATCGCGGTGGCGGACGGCAACTAGCTGGTGGCCGTGAAGGCCGAATTCGTCGAGCAGATCATCAATGATCTGCTTCCATGTCGCGTCAGACAACTCCCCGTCTTCGACGGCCGCGGAAAGCGAAATGTGCATCACGACCGCTTTGGCCCTGGGCGCCTGCTCGGCGACCAAGGTCATTTCAGCAGATGCATTCCCGAGTGAAGAAACCTCACGCAGATCGAGGATCTCGTGATCGCGATTGTAGGTAAGATATATTTCCAGGCCCGAAAAGTTTCGGCCCCATGTGATTGAGGGGATCACGACGCAAGCATCCTGCGGATGGCGTCGAGCAGGTCGGCATAGGCGGCTTGCAGCTCACCCACGAGTTCGACGGAGCGCGCGGTATTCGCATGACGCGCAATCTGGTTGATGTTCTGGCCGATACGCCGGACATCATGAACCAACTGACGCGAAGGAATGAGCTGGGGATGCGATTGCCGCACCAAACGGCGGAGCACTTCAGCAGTTGAGATGTCCGAATGTTCTGCGATCTCCTGGAGGAGGTCATATTCGGCAGGTGACCAGCGCGTGGGAAGCACGACGGTGCGCACACGAACCTCGCTGCCTGAGCGATGGGTCATTTCATTTTCTCCAGAAACAAGGGTTTCGAAAAGTCTTGGAGGGAGGGGTCCAGGGGAGGGCAACGCTCCTCCCCGGCCAGGTCCGGCCACGTCAACGGCAGCGCCAGAGCGACCACGCGACAAAGCTGACGTCTCCGCGCCGATGCGCGGTATACGTTGGCCAGCCCTGGCTAATTTCCTCCCACGTTAATTTGAAAGCACACTAAACTTAAACCCGCAGCTATCTGCGGACGGAGCCGAAGGCGGAGGGGAGAGCCTGTCAGCACAACATCGTTGAACTGACGGGCCTTCAATTACTGATTTGCGAGGCGGTCGGCGTATTCCGCCGCACAAAGGCGAGAGTCGCTGCGGAACTGTTCCACGGCGTAATCTGCAGCTTCGGCGACATTGCGCTGTTTGACCGCTGCTGCTCCGAAGACGGCATCAATGCAGTGATTGAAGTTGATTTCCGAGATTGCGTGCTGGCGTACTTCAGGACGCGAGAGCCACCATTTGGTGCTGGCCCCACCAGTGACGAGGCCGAAGATCAAAACAAACAGCATCCAAAACGCGCCCCAGCGATACAGGCGCGCCATCGCGTCCTGACTATCGACTGGCATCAGATCGCGGAAGGTATAGAAGGCAGTTTCCGCTGCCTTCTCAACTCGTTTTGGTAGGTCTCGATGAACGGTCTGTTGCGCCTCGAATGAGGCCCTCTGTACGACTTCATCAATTTGGCGGATATGTTCTAACCGGAAGATTATCTCAGCAAGAACCCCCGGCGAATCCCGCATTCCCGCAGGAAGCCGTCGGAGGAATTTTTCCATTCTGACGTAATCTTCGGAACTTGCTTCGCGCTCCAATAGATCACGATACATCTGTTCGACAAGTTGCCTCATAGGATCAACCCCGACTGAATGCAAAACGGACGAAAGGCTCGAATGACGTCGTCCCACCACAGCTCAAAATCGACCTGTTCGGATACGCTCAGGGTCAACATCGACAAATCATCGAACGGGCAACGTGCGCGGGCGATCTTCGTACGAGGCCGAATTTGCAGCGCCGGAATGAAGGTCTCCGACGCGCCGGCCGCAAGCATTTCTTCGCGCAGTTCGGACTCGTGCCACAGCACGAATGAGCGAGGGCTATCGCCGAACCGCCCATTCATCACGATTAGCGTTTTCTCTGGAGGCGCGAAATCTTTGACGCGATTCAACAGGGTGATTACGTCTTCCTCCTCATCAATCACCCAAACATGCAAAATATCGCGATTGAGCTTTGCTGCGGCCCGATTTACCCGGTGCATCTCGCGCTCCAGCGCGTCGCCAACATTTCCTGGCATATCGACAAGGAGCGCGGCATTTGAAGGGGAATTCTCCCACCCATCAAGAAGCAATCCCCAACCATCCGTATGGCGAAGATAAGCCCGCGTTACCGGCATGACGCTACGATAGTAGCGATCCAAATGCGCATTGCGCGCATCGCAATCGAAACCGACGACGAGGTAACCGGCTGACCGGAGAAATGCGGCCAAAATACGGGCGATGAGAGACTTGCCGATGCCGCCTTTGTCACCATTGACGACAATGATGGGCAGAGGCGGTGAAGTTGCGAGCGGCGGAAATTCCGGGCAGATTGATCCTGTCTTTGCGGACATAACGGGCACTCCAGAGAAATTTTTCGATAGTAACCGCTTGTGAGTTGCTGAGCGCCGGTGACGGAAAGCGCAGAGCGCCTAGCGGCAGTTCTTCAATCTATGCCGGTGCGGGTTATCGGCCGGCTAGTTTGCGCTCGCCTGAGCTTTCAACGTAATTTCGGCAAAGGAGCCTGAGGCTGGTCGGTGCGAGACAGACGCACAAGGTTTAAGGTGTTGGACGACTTACCCGTCCCTCCCTTGTCGCCGGTGACGAAGATCACCAAGGGCATTTCAAGAGCATGAGGCTCACGGCGAAAGTCAGCATTTTGATCGATAATCATCGTCATGATTTGAGTCCTGTTGGGCGTAATTTCGAAGAGTTGCGGGCAGATGACACGATCCAGCCGCCCGCCATTTTGATGCAAGGCTTGGGCAGGAAGGATTAGTTCGGCACCATCACATCACTATAGAGATCAGCACGAGGTGCTGGCTTGGGAGCCGCGACACTGTGAGCGCTGCTCGCCCTGGACGGGACTGGAGTTCCCAAAGCGGTTTGCTGCCGCGCATTCCGCGTCGAGACCGGCTCGGCATCGATGGGCGCATACTTCTTGCTCTTCTTCGGCCTTTTAAGCGCGGTTTCAGCGCTAACCGATTTTAACTCCTTGCGACCAGCGGCCAGCGCCTCACGGAGGATCGACGGCGTAACACGCGCAGCCTCCATCCAATCTCTGGCCTTCTGGTTGGCAACAATCGCCGGCAGTTTCACCCGAGGGTTCGCCGCCAGTAGAGCCTTCACGAACCGGGCGGCCGCTACCTGCGGCGCGGCAAGCAACTCGCGATCTGCGAGCAGTTCACGCGCAACTTCCGTACCTAGTTCCGCTTCATCGTTAGTCATCTTTACGTCCTCATCTAAACCGAACCACTGCGGCTCGATAAGGACGTTCGTACACAGCTAACGACGTCTTCGATTGGTATACGATCCGGCTTTTAATCAGAACTTTAGGGTCTTCATCCACAGCGCTCCGGGCCAGTTCACCGGAGCCAGACCATATGTTTGAAGATCCCTCGAATTTCGTCAGAAGCGGTTTTGGGAACGGACCCGTGGACATGGGGATTTTGAGGTCCCTGGCGCGGGATTTTGTTCTGAGCGCTCAAACGCATGACATGGACCGGCAAACGTATCTCGGCCGTCTATTTACTGAAGAAGATCTCGCAAGCTTGCCCATCGGACACCTGATGGACCATCGCATCCGCATGCCACGAGAATTCGCCTTGGGCCTCGAAGACAAAAATCAAGATGAGATCACCGGCCTTTTGGATCACATGCTTTGCGTCCGCCCTCATCAAGAAGCCCGCCTTCTTCTTGCGGGCGCTCTGAAGATCGAAACGAGCAGACTAGCGTCAGATCTTGTCGAGATGCGTAAACAGAATCCGAGTCTTTTTTTCGATGTCATCAGCGGACACCTCGATGAGCCTTTGGAATATTTAGCGACTCTGCATCTCGGAAGTACCGATTTATCCCGCGCGCAAGCATGTATCGCAGATGTGCTTGTGCTTTATTCAATGTTTGAAATTCAGGTTCTCGCAGCACGGGCTGTAGTTTTGGATGCCGGACAATTCTTACCCTTTGATTACACCGAAATGACAGAGCGGGCTATATTAGACCTCATGTCCGACATTGCCGACGCCTATGTTTATCGCTATCGTCAAAACCACTTTAAAGCCAATAATCTTCCACTAATACAGGGTCGCCCTCCCATACTCGCATCGAAATTTAACCTAAATTTTGCCAAAGGCGTCGTTAAATCAAAAGGAATCTCCCAAAAGGACGAAGATGGCAATTTTGGGAGGCTGAATGACGAACTCTACCAAACGTTTGGTGAGATTAAAGACATCATCGATCGAGCCAAAAATGATCCAGAATTCAAGCGCCCATCTAAGGTGGATAATGAAAACTTCAAAAGCACAGCGGCATCAACCTACTTTTTTGGCATAAGCGCCGGGATCCAAGTAGCTTTTGCAGCATTGCGACTCGTAAACCTCTCTAAAAGAAAAAGGCAGCTGACGTCTCCAAATCCCAGCCATCGTGAGTTGGCGTTCCGGGAATGGCTTAAAGAGGATCTCCCAGCCAAACGGCACAACGGGGCCAAGACGATACTTTTTGTCATGAGAACGTTGATTCTTGAGGATCGCCAAGCCGGCACGGCGTTCGATTCCGATGGCAAGGCTTGTCATCTGTCATCGCAAATGAACTCGCACGATCATGACGGCAACGTGGCGGGCATATCCCTGCTTAGGGATGCAAAGCGAGGCTATCCAATGAAAAGCGCTGTAAATCGAGAAACAGTCCCTCTGGATAACAAGCTGAGCTTAGCAGGAGTTCACGAGATAGACCTCCTGCCCGACTACAGGATTGGATTAAATTTCAAATCGTCTACCTCCAAGGAGAGGACGAGAAAGCCTAGGGTTGGGTATGACCAACCCGCACGTCCTAAATACCGATTGGAAAGCCGCTCTCGGAGAAGCCCCCGAGCGCCCAGTCGATTTGGATAAACTCGGCGGACTGATTTCGAACCTGATGCAATCTCTAGAACACCTTCCTAGTAAGGAGCGGCAGCACCTGATTGCCGCCATCCTTCCCATATGCCTTTCATTTGCAACTTCATTGAGACCAGTCGATCAGACCAGCAGATCCAGCTCGAGCTTACTTCGGCTTCCAGAGGTGCTACGTCGGACAGGTCTAAAGAGATCCACACTGTATAACAAGATTGCGGCAGGGTCATTTCCGTCGCAAATCCAGATCTCTAACAATTGCACTGCTTGGCGGGAATCCGAAATCGAAACGTGGTGCGCAAACCCAGCGTGACACATTCTCGCGATCAAAGCGGTTTTTCGCACTACCCCGAGGCGAAGCCCGGCATCAAAGCTGATACTTAGTGTACTTCGCCCCAGCATTCGAGCAGCCGCTAAATCTGCGCGAGAATTCCGTCGAGGTTGATCGCGGTCACGAAGGGTACGTCCAGCGCCTTGAAGAGGGCCTTGCCGCAAGCGATCTGCGCCTTCTCGGCTTCGCGGAGTGTGTTCAGGTCGCCCTTGCTCTCACTGACCAGATAGACGTCTTCTCGACCATCATACTGGCGGACGATGGCCCAGTCTGGATTATACGTGCCCAACGGCGTGGTGAATCTTGAAGCCCAGCGCAAGCTTGGCGAACACCTTTATCGCGCCGCTGATGTCGAGCGCCTTGGCGAGCTCGGCCTCAATGTTCAAGTCCGTGACGATGTGATCGAGCGGCGCGTGCTCGACCGAGACCAGTGATCGACCGACACATGGTCTTCGGGCGCGAACAGGTCCTGGGCCCACCATTCGTCCAGCGGCTTGTAGATGATGCCGTTCGTCATCATCAGCCGTTTGCCCGCCTGGATGATCGCTGTCACCGCGTCGACGAAGGCGGACGGGTTCACCGCCGCGTCCGCCAATCGACCGGACTGAACAAGGATGTCGGCCAGCGCCTTGCGCGGCAATTCGGTGCGGTTCTGTAACCCGCCCAAAAGATCGGGGACGTCGAGGTGCGTGACAGCAAGGCGTTGCGGCTGTGAAGTCCCGACCTCCGGGGTTACCTCTTCTCGCCCTATCAGCATCTCGGCCAGCTCGAAAGTGACGCGTGCTTCGCCGGGGCGCGGCATATCTCGGAGCGCTTGCGCGCATCGCGCGACCAGCGCCGGGCACGATCAATTGCATCGACCCGCCACCTCGCATCTTCTCGATGATGCCGATGCGGTATCCGGTATAGATTGTCCGTCCGCCGGAGGCCTGATCGATCCTCGGTCAGTTCGGTCCCGTCATAGACCCAGACCGACTGGCGCGACACGCCGCCCTTCATCTGCTTGGCGATCTCGACACGGGCACACGGAAGCTGGCCCTTCTTGGCCTCCACCTCCAGCAGCTTCACATAGGGCTGTTGTCAGCAAGCTTATCTAGCAGAAAAACCAATCGCGGTCATTCGCTCCGATTGCGCTCACGCGCCCCGAATCAGACGAATTCGTGCGCCGATATCACGGTGTCGTAAAGGCCGACGTCCGCTCCCTCGTGGCGGTTCAATCCAGTGTAGGAAAGACTGGCATCCTCATACCGCTTGAACTTGTAGACCGCGTCATTCATCAGTCCGCTGTTGAAGACACCCAGGCTCACCAGGAGTTCGAAATCCGGTATCCCCAGCCCGGTCACCTTTCTGAATAGCCCCGGCTCGAGTTGCGTGATTATGTCTCGCAAACACTTCTCGCGGTAATCCGTCAGATACATGAAGATCGGGATGCGCGTCGCGAACTTGACCAGCTTCGTTTGGATCTCCTTGCGAGCATTCTTGTATTCCTTCTCCTCCTCGCTGAGCTGCTTCTTTTCCTTCGCTGTTAGATCACGATCACTGGCTTCAGCCTGCGCTTTCTTTACCGATTCCGATTTGTTGATAATCGTCTCGATTTCCTGGTTGAGATTACGGAAACCTTCGATCTTCATCAGCGCTTGCATGGCGGCGTCGCTGTTCATCAGCCGCTGCAGGGTGTTGTTGTCCACATTCACCAGCAAGGCGCTCTCCCAGCGCCGCGCAAGCAGCGTGGCGGTGGTCCCGCTCATCGCCATATCGAGCACGCCGGCGGCATCGATCTGGCGCATGGAGCTGCCATCGTAAGCAAGGACAGGGAGAAAGTGGATGAACTCCTCGACCTTCTTCTCAGGATTTGTCTCATCGACATTTAGACGGCAGCTGTAGTCGGCTACCTGCTTCAGCGCGCGATTAGGTGCGAAGTCGAAGACATAGCATTCCTTCTTCACGATCTCCCGCTTCGATGAAGACACGGAATCGGGGTTCTGGATGACCCAGGGTGTCTGCACACGGAACGCTGCTTGGAAATAGCTCTCCGGGCTGGAAATGTTACGAAGCATCAGGATGCCTGTCCAAGGCTTTACGGACACACCGGTGGTCAGCTTTCCGCATGACAGCGTGATGGATTTGGACTTGAGCGGGTCATCCATGCCATCCAGAACGGGCTGGAGCGCAGCAACGCCGATGCCCGCCCGGCTGCCGGCGCAGACCATGACGTTGTAGTCATGGTAAAAGCGGTTCTGCCGCTCGGACATCAGGTTCCTCATCGCGTGGCACGACGCCACAGACGGCAAATACCAGAAGGTGTGCGACAAAAGATTAAGGAGGCGCACGTCTGAAAATGGCATCGGCGGCCGTTCGTTACCAAGCCGCAGATTGTCTACGGCCGTCTCCTCGTAGGACCCGCGGATGAGATCAAGCCAGCTCTGAACCTCGTTCTTGTATTTGAAACGTGCCCGATCGCCTTCGCCGTCGGCCGAAAAGAAAACATTGAGGTCAAACTCGTCGAACTCGCCCTGCATGGCGATTTCCCGGATCGCATCAGGCAACTGGTAGGTCAGCATCACCATTCGCGGCAAAGAGGCATATGGATTGTCTACGTCTTCCCACTGCTCCTTCGCCCGCTGTTCATCGGAATAGGTCCAGTTATAGATCTGCTCCTCAATGAACTCCCCCGATGCAATCGCGCGGAAAGGGGTTCCTGAGAGATACAGGTATGCGCCCGTGGTAATCGGCATGTTCTCCTCGGAGAAGTAGTCGAGACCATTGCCCTGGGCGAATTCCAATTCCCTGCGATCCTCGGCTTCGAACAATTCTTTCGCGTTCTCGCGCCAAGCGCCGTAATGATATTCGTCGAAGATCACACAGTCCCAGTTGGTAGCGTGAACCCACTCGTTCTTGGCCTTGATACCGCCGGCGGAGTTTTTGCCGAGGAAGTCCTGGAAAGACCCAAAGCACACTATCGGACGGGACATATCGACGTCAGCCTCGGACAGCCCCCCCCGTGACACGAACTGCCACCCCTCGAAATCGATGTGGCTTTTGAGGTCCTCTTCCCAGGCATTCTGCACGGCAGGCTTGAAGGTGAGCACAAGCACCTTGTTCCATCCCATGCGCTTCGCAAGCTGATAAGAGGCGAACGTCTTCCCGAAGCGCATCTTGGCGTTCCAAAGGAAGTGTGGAGTATGGTTGGTGCCTTCGTCATCGACGCTGGCAAAATACCGCGAAGTCTTCTCCACCGCAGCCGCTTGCTCCGGACGCATCTTAAAGTTCTGCGTACGGTTGTCTTCGTTGTCGATACCTTCACGAACCGCTAGGACGGCGGCGCGAACATCATCGACATCGCACTCGAACCATTCACCAGCGGGATTGCGGACTCCCTTTTTTCGAAGCTGACGATGGATATCATAATCGGTGAAAGAGCCTCCGTCATTCCAGACAGCACTCTCCTCGAGCACGATCTCGTAGGGCAACTCACCTGGGCGCTTGGTCGGATACTGCTGCGCTACGCGGCCCTCGACGTCGCGCGCCGTAAAACCGACCTTGAGCATGCCTTCGTAAGCAGGGCTCTTATCCCGATAGGCGTAAATTTTGGGGCTGATTTCGGGCTTGGGCGGAAAAAACGGATCAGGCATCGCCTGACTCCAGATCGAATTCCAATTCGATCGGCGCCACTGTCTCCTCAATGTAAGCGATTTCGGCCTCGGTCAGGCCGTAGCGGTTATAGAGGGCCTCATCATTCCACATACGATCGAAGGGGACCACTGGCACAAAGCTGTAGACGTCCTTGGACGCATGGACAGAAATCTTACGCAACGACACCAAGAACCGGACAAAACGGGTCTTGAGATAACTCGCGCAGCGTGATGCAGAATCCCGGTCGTCGAATCTGCCGGCCACATTGTAGGTTTCCGAACAAATCTCACCGGGGGCGATAATCTTGGGAGCGCTCAGGAACTTCGTTTCAATGGCAGCGCTGGTTCCCTGCACGGCAGACATCAACACTTTCCACTGATCGATCCATCCAGCGTTCTGCTGAACCTGGCCTCTATCAATCCAGCTGACCTTCTGTGATCCGTAGAGCTTTACTGGATCGGCCAATCCACGTCGATGAGCCCGCCCATGGAAGTTGGTCCTGAACCCGAACGGTTTTGAACTGGACACCACGGTATCGTAGGTGCCCTCCAACTCCCCGTTTTCCCTGAACGCTTTAACCTTTTCCAAGATCGAGATTGCTTCGTTGCGCCGAACCAAAACATCGTATTGATTGAGATGGCGTTCCATCGGATCGCCGAGGGGGAGGTTATCCCACATCGTCTGAACCACGCACGGACCTTGGTAATTCTTGTCGCGGAGAAAGTAGCATACGCCTCCACGGATTTTGACGCCGGGGAAGGCGTCATAGAGCTTCGGGTAGTCGACGAGCTTTTTAATCGATTTGTCCGCCAGCATCTCAGCCCGAAATCCGTCCAGGCCTTTGCCGCCGGAATACCAGCGCGCTGGGATGATCATGATCAGATAAGAGGGATTTAGCTTCTTCGCCTGCTCCACGAACTTGTGATAAATCGGGCTCGCACTTGCGTTGTGCCCGCCGTCCGAGAGTTGGTATGGAGGGTTACCAATGATGACGTCGAACTTCATGTCGAAGAGGCTTTCGGGGTTGTCAGTGTGAATGAATCCATAGGCATGCGTTTCGAGATCATTGCCACGCTCCATCACAGATTGTGAAGCACCACAGTATCTGCAGCGATTGCCATCCCATGTGTGCTCGACCCGGCTAAACCGGATGTTGCCATCTGGACCATCGAAATCGGTGCAGACGGAGAAGGGGCTGTTTGCGTTCTTGGAGCAGTAAACCGATCTACGGGCCAGGAGCGCAGTGAGCTCGGTGATAGCAATCCCATACAGCTGGTTTTTGAAGATGTGATTGACCCGCTCCTGCTCGTCTGGGAACTCCCCCTTCAGACCCTCGACTAGGCGCTTTGCGATTTCGCGTAAAAACACCCCGGATTTGGTGACTGGATCGAGGAAAGTGGCGCCGCTGTCAGACCACAGGCTCGACGGGAGCTGGTCGAGGATTTCGTTCGCTAGCTCCGGCGGCGTGAACACCTCGTCGTTGCTCAGGTTCGCCAGGCAGCTGAGGACGTCGGGATTGTAGTTGATCTCAAGCATGCGCGGCCTCAGCCAGCTTCAAGTAATGAGTTAGAGGGAATTCACGAACGGGCTTCGGGATAAAGGCCTCCTCTCCCAAATCTGAGAACAGACTGGGGCCTTCCATCGGCTGATACACCAGGAGGTGTGCCAGAGAATAATCGCGGCGCTTCACGAGGCTACCATTGACCGGAGACCACTCCGAAAAGACGATCGGTTCAGGCCGACGGCCTACGGTCGTCATCGTGAGCGCGTCACCGCAAACGATGTTACGATCCAGAACATATCTCGCCGAGGAACGGCATTCATCACGGCATTTCGGGCCGAAGCACCGCGAGTAAATGTCGTTGAAATGATCGTAGAGCCGGTCACGGCATTCAGATACGTTGTCCTCCAGCAGGTCGACGCCATAGATCGAGCCAAGCGCCAGGATGGAGTATCTTTCAAATTCGAGCTGCCCCCGTCCGTAGCGCTCCTCAACGATCTCGAGCTTCCGACGAAGGACCTCGATCAAGAAATTTCCCGATCCGCATGCTGGTTCAAGGAACCTGCTGTCGATCCTTTGCGTCTCGGATTTGACCAGGTCGAGCATGGCATTCACCTCACGTTCGTCGGTGAACACCTCCCCATGGTCAATGACCCGCTGTCTGGTCTTGATCATCTGGCCATTCCTCCTTCGCCTGGCGCGCGAGGGCCTTTCGCGAGATGCTGCGCACCTGCCTTTCCGGATGCCTCATCAAGCGACTTCGGGACCTGTAACCACTCGACACCCAGCGCCATGAAGCACTGCAAAAGGAAGACTGCGCTGAACTTGCCGCGACCTACTTTGTTCTTTACGTTCAACTCGTTGTCGCCGACACCAATGCCGGAAAGCATCTCTGCCAAAGTCGCATAGGAAATACCGCGGCGCATCATTTCGGCGCGCAGCATGTTTTTTGCGGTCTCTTCCCAGGCTTTGTCGTCGAAGATGGGCGCTGGATCGGAATCGTCATGGCTGGTCATGAAGGACGTTATAGGACCAACGGCTCAAACCGCAAAGCTCTTAGCACTGCTTCTAGTGCTGAAAGCATAGAATATGATGCATTGGCCTGTGCGCGTGGGCGTAAAGCATCGTATATAGCGCATAGAGCATCTTATACGTGGCCCAGCGCTCCCTCCTTTCCCGCGCGGCGGTCAATCTGACGATGGAAGAGGTGTACGCGCTTTCCGACGACGAGGCCCCCGATCTCTTCGTGGCTATCCGATGACCGTATGGCATCCCCACGTGTCCGGAGTGCGGGTGCAAAGAATCGTGGACGCTTATCGAAACCGGAAATGGAAATGCAGGGGACGATCACGAACGAGATCGTTGGCGAAACCAGCACTTGCTATCTGCAATATACCGTCACAATCCGCACCCATCTGCATAGCCGCAAACGGTCGTTCCGCCGCATCCTGGCTGCCACGCTGCCTTTCGCCAACGGGGTCATGGGTTTCGCCGCCTTACATCAGCGGCGTCACATCAAAAATTCCTACTCGACTCCATTCGTCTTCCAGCACCGGATCAGAGCAGCCATCCAGACAATCAACGACAGAGAACTTGAAAAAGGCCCTATCATGGAGGGGGAGGTCGAGATCGATGGCATGTTCGTGACCGGGAAGAAGGTGAAGCCTAGGGTCGAGACTCAATCACAGCCAAAAGGCCACGGCGGCAGCGAGGCTTACGGCTGATAGGAAGTTCCTGGCGAGCTTGTCGTAACGGGTTGCGATGCGCCGGAAGTCCTTCAGACGACAGAACATTGCCTCGACCCGCCAGCGGTCCTTGTAGCGGCGTTCGTCATACTGGATCGGGCGCTTGCGATTGCGACGGCCGGGGATCACCGGAATCGTGCCCTGCTCGCGCAAGGCAGCCCTGATGCGGTTTGCGTCGTAGCCACGGTCGGCGATCACCCGCTTCATGCCAATGGTTTCGCCAATCAGCAGGTCCGCGCCCTTCACATCGGATGTATTGCCGGGTGTCAGGACGAGGCGGAGAGGCCGCCCGAGGACATCGACAAGGGCGTGGATCTTCGTCGTCCGGCCGCCACGCGAGATGCCAATGGCATTGGCTCGCGCCCCCCTTTTGCGCCACCGGCAGAGCGGTGGGCCTTGATGTAGCTGCTGTCGATCTGGCCGGTTTCCGCAATCCAGCCTTCCTCGGTCAATGCCGCAAGGATGCGGGTCCAGATGCCCCGACGGCTCCACCGGTTCCAGCGATTGTAGACTGTTGTCGCAGGGCCGTATTCGGACGGGCAGTCCGCCCAGCGGCCACCGCACTTGAGCATGTGAATGATGCCCGAGATCACCCGCCGATCATCGACCCGCCGCGCGCCAGGCTGGTTCTTCGGCAAGTGCGGCTCGATCACAGCCCACGCTTCATCCGACAACCAGAACAATGAACGCGACATCCTCGGGACCTCCTGCTTCAGCGGAGACTCCCTGAATCAATGTGCGCGCAGATTTTCAAGAGGCTGATTGGGTTTGGACCCTAAAAAGCCGATCACAGACGAGAAGGAGCTCGAAAAATTCTTCGACAAGTATCGCGAGACCCACACCGCATTAGTTGATCACCGCGTGTTAGATTTTGAGCGCCTTATACCCCCTAAAAGATCACGGGCGGCAACTTGACCTCCCATCAACATATCCGCCCATTGTTGCACGAGTTCTCTTCTCCGTTCCATGTAGGCGGCACGATTATATATCAGCTCGCTACCCGACATTCCTGCCGGGATGTGCGCTAGCATCAAATCGATGATGAGGCGGTCGATCACGAGGCGGTCTGAACCTGGATGCGATCGCTCCGCAAGACCATTCATCATAGTTGAAAAGGATGAACGCCATCCATGCGGAACGTGGCGTCCCTTGTAGCCGATCCGATTGTACAAATATCCTACGGCATTCTCACTCAACGGCTCCAAGCCGCTCCGCGCCCCTGGAAATACCAAGGGTCCTCTACCCGACAGACGGCGAGCAACATGCAGAACCTCGACAGCTTGATGCGACAGCGGCACGATGTGCTCGAACGCCTGATCTTCACGGAGTTCCAGCACGAGTTTGATGCGGGAAGCCGAGATACGCCACTGCGGTTTATCCGCCATCTCATCAGGCTTGTTCCAATCAATCCCCTCAAACTCGCTCCAAGGCGCGGTTCTTATCATCCCTGGTCGCTGAGCAGTCAGCGCCATCATTCTCGACGCAAGACGGGTAATCGGATGGGAAGTGGAGCAATCTACGGCGCGAATCAAAGCCTGAAGCTGATCTAGTTCCGTCAGCGCAGGCCACCGGCGTGCGGGCGGAACCGGTTTGAGGCTGACCTTCATGTCAACGGCAGGGTTCTCACGGCAGGCGCCAATGCCCTTGCCATATTTGAATATGGATGAACACCGCTGCAGCAAGCGGTGCGCGGTCTCAATGGCCCCTCGCCCTTCTACCTTCTTAAGCGTTGCGAGAAGGAGGGGCTCGTCAATATCGGTTATCGGAAGCCCTCCCAAGACAGGAAAAATATCTCGGTCCAGGCTGGTGATGACGTCCGCAGCGTGGACAGGCTTCCAGCGAGCCACTTGGTCGGCATACCATTGCCGGCCCACCTTCTCGAACGTGTTTTCCATCTGAACGACGTTGGCAAGCTTGCGCTTCTTCGCCTCGACCACTGGATCGCGGCCATCACGTAACATCCGCTTGGCGTCGTCCCGCAGATCCCTGGCTTCGGCCAACGACAGATCGGGGTAGCTTCCCAATACCAAGCGCTTCTCTTTATCTGCGAAACGGTATTTGAGCCGCCAACTACGGTGGCCTGTTTTCGTCACGAACAGGTACAACCCCCCGGAGTCGGCCAGCTTGTAGTCCTTTTCCTTGGGCTTAGCCTTGCGAATTGCCGCGTCGGTCAGCATGCCCCCAAATCTCCAATTCGATGCCCCCAAAATGCCCCCAAATAGCGTTGGCTTGGACTGGATATCGCTGGATGCGCTTGGACACGAGAATCACCTAAAATCCCGTTAATACGGGATTTTATGGATGATCTTGGATCCGGTTGGATGACTAAGTGGCGGAGAGGGAGGGATTCGAACCCTCGGTACCGTTGCCGGCACGCCGCATTTCGAGTGCGGTGCATTCGACCACTCTGCCACCTCTCCGCAGAAGGACGGCATGCGCCGACCCGGTCGAGCGGCGGCCATTAGCGAATGATGGTCGGCTTGCCAAGCGGGCTGGACCGTATTTTTCTTGTAACGAAAGGGAAGCGCCCTAAATTGTCCATCATGACCAACACTACCGCAATTTTCGGAGCAGATATCAGCGCCCCGCCCGTTGTCCACGCGCGTTTCAGCATCGGGGATGTCGTAAAACATCGCAGCTTCGGCTTTCGTGGCGTGGTGTTCGACATTGATCCCGTCTTCGCCAACAGCGAGGAATGGTATCAGGCCATTCCCGAACAGTCCCGGCCCGACAAGCACCAGCCCTTCTACCACCTGCTCGCCGAAAATGGCGAAACCAGCTATGTCGCCTATGTCAGCCAGCAGAATCTGCTCGCCGACGACAGTGAAGAGCCTGTGGACCACCCGGCCATCACGGGCATGTTCGGCACCTATGCCAACGGCAAATATCAGCTGCGCCCCCTCCATCGGCATTAGTGCCGGCAAGCGCCTGCCGGCGCTGCGGATCGCGCTGGCTGCGCTCGCGCTGCTGCTCCCGCCGGGAACGGCGGCAGCGCAATCGGTCGCGCCCGGATCGTCCGATGCGCCCCGCGTCAACGCTGATCCCGCTTTCCCCTTCTCCAATGAAATCGCCGCCTTTGCCAAGGCCAATGGAGCCAATGACGGTCCACCCGACGGCATCCTGTTCCTTGGCAGTTCAAGCATCCGGCTGTGGAATACAGGCGGCAGCTTCCCGGACGAGGCCACCGTCAATCGCGGCTTTGGCGGCGCGACCACGCCGGACGTGCTCCATTATTATCCCCGCCTGTTGCCGCACGCCGCACCCCGATCGATACTGGTCTATGTGGGGGAAAATGACCTCGCCGCCGGAGCGACCCCTGCTGCGGTCGCCCATGATCTGCTGGCGCTGCTGAAAAAATTGCGCGCCGATTATCCCCGATCGCGCATCGCCTTTCTCTCGCTCAAGCCCTCGCCGATCCGCTGGACGCTCTGGCCCAAAATGGCTGCGGTCAACATGACTGTCGCCGCGCGCAGCCGCGTCGGCCGCTTCGACTATCTTGACGTCGGCAGCGCTTTGCTGGCCCGCGACGGGCTGCCGGACGCGTCGCTGTTCAGGCCCGACGGCCTGCACATGAATGCGCGCGGCTATAGCCGCTGGACCCGTCTGGTCGATAGCTGGCTGGATCGCGGCGAGACCGCTTCCGTCGCGGGCCAGCCTGTAACGACGGGCCCCGTGGCACGCAGCGCCTCACTTTCCGATTGATCCACGGTCAAGCAACATTATTACCGGACATTTGTAAAACCACAGCCCCAGGGGGAAGACGCTGGTGACCACCGATTCGGCCAAAGCCACGCCCATGGCGGAACTGACGCTACGCGGCGTCATTCTGGGCGCGCTCATCACGCTGCTCTTCACCGCCGCCAATGTCTATCTTGGGCTGAAGATCGGGCTGACCTTCGCCACCTCCATCCCGGCCGCCGTCATATCCATGGCGGTGTTGCGCATGTTCGCGACCGGCACGATTCTGGAAAACAACATCGTACAGACGATCGCTTCGGCGGCGGGCACGCTTTCGGCGATCATCTTCGTGCTGCCGGGCTTGGTCATCATCGGCTGGTGGCAGGGTTTTCCCTATTGGCTTTCCGCCTTCACCATTGCGCTGGGCGGCATATTGGGCGTCATGTATTCGGTGCCCTTGCGCCGCGCGCTGGTGACCGGATCGGACCTCCCCTATCCCGAAGGCGTCGCCGCCGCCGAAGTGCTCAAGGTTGGAGCAGGCTCGCGCGAGGGGCTTGAGGAGAACAGGCGCGGCCTTGCGGCGATCATGCTAAGCGCGCTGGCCGCCGCCGCCTTTTCGATCACCGCCAAGACGAAGCTGATCGCAGAGGAAGCCGCCACCTTCTTCAAGCTCGGCAGCGGCGCGACATCCCTTTCGACCAGTTTTTCCATGGCGTTGATCGGCGTCGGCCATCTGGTCGGGCTGTCGGTCGGTATCGCCATGTTCGTCGGCCTGCTCATCAGCTGGCTGGGCCTGGTCCCTTGGCTCACCGCCCCGTTGCCCACGGACGCGGCGCTGGCGGACATAGTAGGCGCGACCTTCCGTACGAAGGCCCGCTTCATCGGCGCCGGGACGATCGGCGTGGCGGCGATCTGGACGCTGCTCAAGATCCTCGGCCCGATCGTCAGCGGCATCCGATCCGCGATGGCGGCGGCGCGACGGCGCAACGCGGGCGAAGGCGGCCTGCTGGAACTTACGGAGCGCGACCTGCCCATCGGCATCGTCGGCGGCACCATCATCGCCTCGCTCGTCCCCATCGCCGTCCTGCTCTGGTACTTTGCGCAAGGGGGGCCGATCGCCCTCAATCCGGTGCCGATCATCGCCCTGACGCTCGCCTATATCCTGGTCGCAGGGATAGTGATCGCGGCGGTGTGCGGCTATATGGCGGGCCTGATCGGCGCGTCGAACAGCCCGATTTCGGGCGTCGGCATCCTCGCCGTGCTGGGCGCGTCCTTGATCCTCGCGGCGATCTACGGATCGGGCGGCGATCCCGAACAGTCGCAGGCGCTGATCGCCTATGCCCTGTTCGTGACCGCCATCGTCTTTGGCATCGCCACCATATCGAACGACAATCTTCAGGATCTCAAGACCGGCCAACTGGTCGGCGCGACGCCGTGGAAGCAGCAGCTCGCGCTGGTGCTGGGCGTGATCTTCGGCGCACTGGTGATCCCGCCGGTGCTGGACCTGCTCAACAACGCATTCGGCTTTGCGGGCGCGCCGGGGGCCAAGGCCACCGCGCTTCCCGCGCCGCAGGCCGCGCTGATCTCCGCGCTGGCAAAGGGCGTGCTTGGCGGCGATCTCGACTGGAACCTGATCGGTGTCGGCGCGCTGATCGGGGCGGTGGTCGTCGTCATCGACGAACTGCTGGGCAAGGCGGGCAAGCTGCGCCTGCCCCCGCTCGCGGTCGGCATGGGCATCTACCTGCCGATGGCGCTGACCCTGCTGATCCCGGTCGGCGCATTGATCGGCCATTTCTACAATCGCTGGGCGCTGCGTCAGGCCAACCCCGACTTTGCCGAACGCATGGGCGTGCTGATGGCGACCGGCTTCATCGTCGGCGAAAGCCTGTTCGGGGTCGCCTTCGCCGGGATCGTCGCCGCAACCGGCAGCGACGCGCCGCTTGCGCTGCTGGCGGAAAATCCCTTTGCCGCGCCGCTCGCCCTGTTGATCTTCGGCGGTGTCATAGCGGCTCTCTATGCCCGCCTGCGCCGCTGGGCCAGCGTCCCGCTCGCATAAGAAAAAGGGGCCGCGCCAGCAGCCCCTTTCCCTCCTGCTTCTGGCCGTCGGTCTGGCGGAACGTGCAATCTCGTCATTCGGCGCAGGTGATTCTTCATCATGAGCGGAAACGGAAAACAGCGCGACCGATACCCAGACAAGCATATATGCCTGTTTTTGCCCATAAATTCACCTTGGCTTATTTAATTGATAAATTGACCAACCAACTATCTCTTGTATCTATTTGGTATAAATAGCCGTCAGGAGGTATTGGTGATTGCATTATGTAATAAATATTACAATTCAACGCTTATAGGTTTCACTTTTATTACACTATCCGCCTGCGCGTCGGTAGAACGGGAAGTCCCGCTGGCCACGCGTATCGCCAACGCCTCCCCCGCCGTCGCAGTCACCGCGCGGGGTGAAACCGTGCCCGTGGGCACGGCCAATGCGGACGCGGCGGACGATCCTGCGATCTGGCGCAATGCCGCCAACCCGGCGCAGAGTCTGATCGTCGGCACCGACAAGAAGGCCGGACTCTACGTCTACGGCCTCGACGGCAGGACGCGCGATTTCCTGGACGCTGGCCGGGTCAACAATGTCGACCTGCGCGACGATGTCGTCATCAATGGCCGGAAGGGCATTCTGGTCGCAGCCAGCGACCGCAACGACCTTGCCAATGCAAAGGTGGCGCTCTTCCTTCTCGACCCTGCGACATCCAAACTCACCGCCCTCGGCAAGATCGACGGCGGGAAGGGCGAGGCCTACGGCATCTGCCTCTACAGGGACGCCGCCACCACCTACGCCTTCATCGTCCTGAAGGACGGCACGATCAATCAGATCGCGCTCGACACCGCTGGCGCGGCGCCCACTGCACGCATGGTCCGCTCCATGAAGCTCGCCTCCCAGTCGGAAGGCTGCGCCGCCGACGACCGCACGGGCATCCTGTACGTGGCGGAGGAAGATGCAGGGCTGTGGCGCTTCGACGCGCGGGCTACCGGCTCCACCACCCCGACCATGATCGCGGCGGCCGATGGCAGGAACCTGGTCGCCGATGCCGAAGGCGTCGCCATCGCGCCCATCGGGGAGAAGGATGGCTATGTCCTCGTCTCCAGCCAGGGCGACAATGCCTATGTCGCCTACCGGCTGAGCGACGACAGCTATGCCGGACGCTTCCGCGTGGGCGCGGGCGCTATCGGCGGGGCGGAAGAAACCGATGGCATCGACCTGATGCTGGGAGACTTCGGGCCAGCCTATCCCGGCGGCCTCTTCGTCGCGCAGGACGGCCACAACGCCGCGGCGGCGCAGAATTTCAAACTGGTCGCCTGGGACGATATCGCCACGGCGCTCGGCCTTCGCTAGGCAAGGACATCCCCTCCCTTCACCGAAGGGAGGGGGAACAGTCTCACTTCTTCGCGAACCAGGCCAGCAGATCGGGCTTCAGCCGCGCCCGCGTCTCAATCCGCGTCTTGATGGCGGAGATCGACCGGTCCACGACCTTGCGCGATTCCGGCGTCAGATGCTGGCTGGCATAGGCGTCCAGCTTCGTCGCCATCGCCGGGTCCGCCGATCCGCCGCCCAGCCGCGCGATCGCCTGGCTGCGGGCGGATACGTCGATCAGCGCCTCATATTGCTGCCGGTGCGCCAATACATAGTCCACCGCCAGCATCGGATGCTCCGCTCCCACGGCGGAGATGATCGCCGCGCTGGTCGTCTTGCCGGGCTCGTCGGTCATCGCCAGGTCCAGCGCTTTCTGCGCCAGCCCCTCATCCTTCGCCGCGCCCAGCAGCGCGAACAGCGTGCTCTTCTCCAGGTCGCTCTTCGCCCCATTGGCCATGGCGCGCAGCTTTTCCCATGTCGCGCCGTCCGCATTTTGCGCGATGATCCTCAGCCACACATTGCGCAGCGGCCCGTCGAGCAGCGCGGGCTGCGCAAAGCGCCGCGCCGCTTCCGCCACAACCGCCTTGTCGCCCATGTCGCCCAGCGTCGCCACCAGCGCCGACCGCAGCACCGGCACCTGCGGCCCTTCCCCGGCCTTCGCGTCGAAACCGACATCCGCCAGCACCGGCCCCAGCTTGCGCGACGCATAGGCCGCGACCCGCGCCTGGCCCGCCTTGTCGCTTTCCAGCATGTGGTAAGCGCTGCCCAGATAATCGGGCACCTCCGCCAGCACCGCCGGGCTTGCGCTGACGGGCACTGCGTCCACCATGTCCAGCGCCACCCCGATCGGCTGGTAACCGCCCAGCCCCAGCTGGAAATTATCCGCCAGCAGCCCGATCTGGTCCATCGACGACAGCCGGGTGAAGTCCTTCACCAGCGCGTTCACATTGGCCTGCGGATAGAGCGAGCGATAATAGCCCGTCTGCCCCGCATTGACGACATAGGCCCCGCATCCCGGCAGCGTGACCGAAGCCGTGCCGTTCAGGATCAGCCGCTGCGGCGCGCCGCCGATGGTCTGCGCCATCACCGGCACGTTCCACTTGAGCGGCGTCTTGTCCTTCCGGTCGCGGCTGAACTCGCCCTGCGACAATGCCAGCACGGTGGACCCACCCTTGCACTGCGCGCTCTCCACCTTCACCAGCGGAATGCCCGGCTGGCTGGTAAAGTCATGCGCTATTGTCACCAGCCCGTTCGCCCCCGCGCCCTCGACCGCCTTCCACAGATCGTCGGTCACGGTGTTCCCATAGGCATGCGCCTTCATGTAGCTGCGAATGCCCGCGCGCCACACATCCTCGCCGGCAAAGCCTTCCAGCATGGTGATGACCGCCTCACCCTTTTCATAGGTGATGTCGTCGAACGCCTGGTTCACCTCTTCGACGGTATTGATCTTCTGCACCACCGGATGCGTCGTCGCCAGCGCGTCGAGCGCCATCGCCCGCTCGCGCCCGCCCACGCGGGTCAGCAGCATTTCCCATTCGGGTTGCAGCTTGTCCGTTACCTTGGTCGCCATCCAGCTGGCGAACCCTTCGTTCAGCCACAGGTCGTCCCACCAGGCCATTGTGACAAGGTCGCCGAACCATTGATGCGCCATTTCATGCGCGACGATGGAATAGATGGTCCGCCGCGTTCCTTCCGACGTAAAGCGCGGATCGACCAGCAAAGCCCGCTCGAACGTGAAGATCGCGCCCCAATTCTCCATGGCGCTGAAAAACTGGCTCTGCCCCGGCCCCGCGACATTGTCGAGCTTGGGCAGGGGATAGGGCACGCCGAAATAATCGTTGAACCAGGGCAGGATCGCCACCGACGCATCCAGCGCCAGCTGCGCCTTCCCCGTATTCCCCTTGCCGGTAATCACACCAACCTCGGTCGCGCCCGCCATCTTCGTCGCGCGTTCCAGGTCGCCCAGGCCGAAGAACAGCAGATAGGACGACATTTTGGGACTGCTGCCAAATGTCACCCGCGTCTTGCCGCCGCCCAGATCCCGCGACTCCTTGACCGGCATGTTGCTGACCGCCAGCTGCCCCGTCGGCACGATGGCGGACAGGCCAAAGGTCGCCTTGTAGCTCGGCTCGTCAAAGCTCGGCACGAACCGCCGCGCATCGGGCGCTTCGAACTGGGTGAACAACGCGCGCTTCGCCTTGCCCTCATTGTCGGTGTAATCCAGCGCGAACAGGCCATTCGCCTGGGTATTGATGACCCCGGCATAGGCGATGTCGATCTTGTAATTGCCCGGCGCGAGCGGCTTGCCGAAATCCAGCGTCACCGTCTGCGCGGCCGCGTCGATCCTGGCCGTGCCCTTCACCGCCCTGCCCTTCGCCGGGGTCAGCCTGACATCGCTGATCGTCAGGTCCGCGGCGTTCAGCACCAGCACCGGCATGGACTGGGCGATGGCGACGTCGATCGTCACCTTGCCCGTGAACTTCAGGTTCGGGGCGTCCGGCGTCACCTCGATCGCATAATGGCTGGGCGCCGCGCCACGCGGCAATTGCGTCGTGATCCCCGGCGCGGGGCCAGCGGGGGCCTGCGCCAGAGCAGGCTGGATCAGGGCCAGCGGCGCAGCCGCCAGCATCAGGGGCAGGAATTTTCCAAAAGACATCAGGTCCGCAACTCCGACACGTTGAGAACGGCGCAGCCACAACGGCACAGCGCCAACATAGTTGCGGGATCGAACCTTTCGCCCCTGCGGTCAAGCCGTTGGTCCGGCGTTGCTGTTCTTTTGTTTAACAAAGGAGGCTTTACTATCGTCATCCCAGCGAACGCTGGGATCTCCCGCCTCACAGGATAAACTCGAACAAATCACGCCATTCTGGATTCCCGGCTTCGATCAGCTCGATCTTCCAGTCTCGCTTCCATGCCTTCAACGCTTTTTCCCGCGCGATCGCATCGTCAATCCGCTGATGCTCTTCCGCCAGCACGAGACGGCGCAGATTATATTTGCTGCAGAACCCCGATCCTACACCACGCCGATGCTGGTCGATACGCACAGCCAGGTTGCTGGTGACGCCAATATACAGCACCCCGCGCGGCTTGTTCGTCATGATGTACGTCCAACTACGCCGCATCACGCGAACTCATCGCCAGCCTCCCGAGATGCCAGCTTTCGCTGGCATGACGATCCACCCCACACCCCCGTCATCCCAGCGAACGCTGGGATCTCAGGTCATAACGCCGAACATCAGTCGCAAAAAGGCTCACCCCCGCCCGCGATACCCCGGCACATCCTGCGCGGGCAGCCACAGTCCGGCGGGCGGTTCTCCCGATTGCCAGAACACGTCGATCGGAATGCCCCCGCGCGGATACCAGTAACCACCGATCCGCAGCCACAGCGGCTGCATCTCGGCAAACAGCCGCTCGCCGATGCCTACCGTGCAATCTTCATGGAACGCCGCATGGTTGCGGAACGCCCCCAGGAACAGCTTCAACGACTTCGATTCGACGATCGTGGCGGCGGGCGCATAGTCGATCACCAGATGGGCGAAGTCCGGCTGCCCGGTCACCGGGCAGAGCGAGGTAAATTCCGGCGCGGTAAAGCGCACCAGATAGGGCTTTCCCGGACGCGGATTGGGCACATAGTCGAGCACCGCATCTTCGGGCGACGCAGGCAGCGCGCTGCTCTGCCCCAGATGGATCGGCTTTACAGGTTCAGGCGTATCAGTCATGACCGGCCATCTACGTCATTGCACGCCTAATGTCACCGCAGCGCCGCCCATCTTCCCCGTTCACCTGCCGTTCAGCGGCTGCATTGCCTTGGCTGCCGTCCATGGGTTTGCGTCCTGCCATCATCGCCGCCGTGCCGCTGCTGCTGGCCACGCCCTCTGCTGCTCAGGATCAGCAGGGCGGCGATCCCGTCTTCAACCTGCCCCGCACGGGCCAGCCGCCCGCCGATCCGAACCGCCAGGGACCGGAGCTGGACGTCTTTCGCGGTGCCCCCGTCACTCCGCCGCCGGTAACGCCGCCCATAATCACGCCGCCGCCGCAGGTCATCGCTCCCCCAGCGTCCACGCCAGAGCCGCAGCCATCCGCGCCTGCGCAGCCGCAGCGCCCGGCGACGCCCCCTGCCGCACCCGCCCAACCCGCGCCCCGCACGGAAAGTGACGCCCCCGCGCCTGCCGCGCCCCTGCCGCAGACCGCGCCATCCTCCCCCGCCGAGCCGCAAGCCGCTCCGCAGCCCAGCGCCGCCGAACCATCGCCCCCACCACCACCCAGCGCACCAGCGCAATCCTCGTCCTGGCAATGGATCGCGGGTGCTATCGCCCTGCTGGCCGCAGCCCTTGCCGCCGCATGGCTGTTCCTCCGCCGCCGCCGCGAAGAACAGCCGGATCAGGAGCCAATCGCCGAGGAAGCGCAGCCAGAATCGCCCGCGCCGGTGCCACCCCGGCGAGCACCCGACGCCAAGCCCGCGCCTCCAGCACCCGCCCCGAAACCCGCTTCGCCCCCGGCCATGCGGCCATCACCCAAAGCCGCAGCCAGCGATCGCCCCTGGCTCGATCTCTCGCTGGAGATACGCAGCGCGCGTCTTTCGCTGATGGGTGCGACGGTCGGTTACAGCCTGACCCTCCACAATCGCGGCGCGCTTCCTGCGGAGGATATTCTCGTCCGCACGCTCATCGCCAATGCCGACACCGGCCAGCAGGCGACGATGCAGCAATTCTTCGCCGGAGCGACCGGCATGCCCACCCATTCGGCCGTGTCCATCGCGCCCGGTGAAAGCCACAGCCTGACCGGCGAGTTGCGCCTCCTGCCCGACCAGATCGCGCCGGTGCAGATGGGCAACCGCGCCCTGCTGATCCCGCTCGTCGCCTTCGACGCGCAATATCGCTGGGCGGATGAGGCGGGGGACAGCCTTACCGGCACTGGCCGCACCGGTCGCGCCTTCATCGTGGGTCAGGAAAAATCCCCGCCCGCCGACCGGCTCGCCCCCTTCCGCCTCGACCAAGGCCCGCGCCAGTTCCGCACGCCCGGCAGCCGCGCCACCGCGCTGGAACTGGCGAGCTAGGCGGAATCTGCGCGAAAATAGCGATCTGAATGATCGCGCTCGATTCGCCCCTCTCAATTCCCTTCCCACCATCCCCTCCTCCTCGTAAAATGCGGGAAACGGCACAAAATGAGGCGGCATGGACATTCTCATCTCAACAGATTGGCTCGCGGCGGAATTGGGCAAGCGCGACCTCAAGATCCTGGACGCCAGCCTCTTCCTGCCCGGCACGCCCCGTGATCCGCGCGCGGAATTTGAAGCCGCGCATATTCCGGGCGCGGCCTATCTCGACCTGCCGACCCTCGCCGATGCGGACGATCCACGTCCCGGCATGTTGCCTAGCGACGCCTTCATGACTGAACGCTGCCGCGCGCTCGGCATCGACGCGGACAGCCGCATCATCCTCTATGACAACAGCCCCACGCACAGCGCCGCGCGCGCATGGTGGATGATGCGGCTCTATGGCGTGGCCGCGTCCGCCGCGATACTGGACGGCGGGCTTCCCAAATGGGTGGCGGAAGGACGGCCGACCGAATCCGGCTGGCCCGTCATCCCGCGCGGCAACGCCATTGCCCGGCGCGCCGAAGGTCAGGTACGGACAAAGGACGACCTGCTCGCCAATCTCTCCGATCAAGCCGCTCAGGTCATCGACGCGCGCGGCGCGGCCCGCTTCACCGGAGAAGAGAAGGAGCCACGGCCCGGCATGGCGTCCGGCCACATCCCCGAATCGCGCAACCTGCCCTCGGCCAGCCTCTTCAACCCCGACAACAGCATGAAGACGGGCGAGGAACTGCGCCGTCTCTTCGTCGAGGCGGGCACGGATTTCTCGCGGCCGATCATCACCACCTGCGGCAGCGGCGTCACGGCGGCCATCCTGCTGGCGGGTCTCGAATTGCTCGGCAAGACCGATGTGACCCTCTATGACGGCAGCTGGTCCGAATGGGGCCTCGATCCCGCAACGCCCAAGGCGACGGGTGCCGCTGCATGAGCAAGGATCGCAAGCCGCTCACCCATCTGGCGCAGGCGGGGCGCAAGCCTGAATGGACCGGCATGCCCGGTCAGCCCGGCGCGATCGTCAATCCGCCCGTCTGGCGGGCCTCGACCATCCTCTATGACGATGTCGCCCATCTGCGCCGCGCCGCCAGCAGCAGCACGCACGAACGCCTCTTCTACGGCCGCAAGGGCACGCCGACCGCCTGGAGCCTCGCCGACGCGCTCACCGAAATGGAACCGGGCGCGGAAGGCACGATGCTCTTCCCCTCCGGCGTCGCCGCCATCGCCTGCGCCCTGCTGTCCGTGCTCAAGCCGGGCGACCACCTCCTGATGGTCGACAGCGCCTACGACCCGACCCGCAACTTCTGCGACAAGATGCTCAAAAGTTACGGTATCGAAACGACTTACTATGACCCGCTAAAATCCGTTTCAATTCACCATTTCATTCATGAAAAAACCCGCGCCATCTTCCTCGAAAGCCCCGGCAGCCTGACGTTCGAAGTGCAGGACGTCCCGGCCATCACCGCACTCGCCCGGGAAAAAGGCATCGTCACCCTGATCGACAATACCTGGGCCACGCCCTATTTCTTCCGGGCTCTCTCTCACGGCGCAGACATCTCCATTCTCGCCTGCACCAAATATATCGTCGGCCACAGCGACGTCATGCTCGGCTCCGTCACCGCCACTCCGGCGCTGTTCCCGAAGGTCCGCCAGACCGCGCACCTACTGGGCCAAATGGTCAGCCCGGACGACGCCTGGCTCGCCTCTCGCGGCCTGCGCACTCTTGGCGTCCGCCTCAACCAGCATCAGGACAGCGCCCTGCAGATCGCCCGCTGGCTCGCCGATCAGCCGCACGTCGCCCGCGTCCTTCATCCCGCGCTGCCCAGCTGTCCCGGCCATGATATCTGGCGGCGCGACTTTATCGGGTCGAGCGGCCTCTTCAGCTTCGTGCTGAACGGCGGCGACGAACAGTCCCGAGCCGCCCTGATCGACGGCTTGGCGCATTTCGGCATCGGATACAGCTGGGGCGGGTTTGAAAGCCTCGCCCTTCCGGTTGATCCAGCTCGCTACCGCACCGCGACCGCATGGCAAGCGGAGGGGCCCGTCGTGCGCCTGCAGATCGGTCTCGAAGATCCCGCCGACCTGATCGCGGACCTCGACGCGGGCCTCACCCGGTTCCGGAAAGCACGTGGCTAGAGTGGGACTGTCATCCATCGGACCCGGCCTTTTTCACGCCACCCGCTTTACCTGTCGCGCGCCGTCATAGACGTCCTTATATAGAGCCGCATGACCGTCCTTTCGCTGTTCCTCATCTTTGCCGCCACGGTCGCCGCGATGGAAGGCTTCGCCTATGCCATGCACCGCTGGGTGATGCATGGCCCCGGCTGGTTCCTGCATGCGAGCCATCATCGCCCCCGCACCGGCTGGTGGGAAGCGAACGATCTGTATTTCGTCATCTTCGCCATGCCCTCCATCCTGCTGCTGCTGGGCGGGGTGCAATGGGGCTGGGGTGATTGGGCGACGGCCTGCGGGGCCGGGATCGCCGCCTATGGGCTGATTTATCTCGGCTTCCACGACATCCTCGTTCACCGCCGCATCGGCCACCGCCATGTCCCGCGATCGCGCTACATGAAGCGAATCGTCCAGGCGCACAGGCTGCACCACGCAGTCGGGACGCGCGAAGGCTGCGTCAGCTTCGGCTTTCTGATCGCGCCACGGCCCGAGCAACTGAAGCGGCAACTGTCGAGCGGCGGGCGTGCCGGACTGCGCGAAGCGCGGACCGTAGTGGATACCGACTGAAGGCATGGCGCGTATCGGCCTTCTGGGCGGCTCCTTCAATCCGGCCCATGGCGGGCACCGCGCCATCTCGCTCTTCGCGGCGAAGGCGTTGCGGCTCGACGAGGTCTGGTGGCTCGTGTCACCGGGCAATCCGCTTAAGCCTCGCAAAGGCATGGCGCCGCTGCCCGCCAGGCTTCGCCACGCGCGTCATATGGCTCGCCGCGCACCGATTCGCGCCACCGCGATCGAGCAGGCTCTGGGCACTCGTTTTACCGTCAATACGGTAAGAACAATCACTCGCCGCTTCCCCCGCAACCGCTTCATATGGCTGATGGGTGGGGATAATCTGGCACAGTTCGACCAATGGAAGGACTGGCGCGGCATTGCGCGACAGTTGCCCATTGCCGTAATTGCCCGTCCCGGCTATGATGGTACTGCCCGTGGCTCTGGGGCCATGGCCTGGCTGCGGCGTTTCGTCCGGCCCGCGCGCCAGAGTGCAGAGTGGACGGATTGGAGAACGCCGGCGCTCGTGCTTTTGCGCTTTCGCCCTGATCCAAGATCGGCGACCCTGTTACGGCAGGCGAAACCCCTCTGGCATTGCGAATATGAACATGCACGCGTGCGCGATTCGCTCACGCGCCGGTTGATTGTCTAGAATGGAGCATCTTTGACCAGACCACATCCCGCCAACGACACGGCCCAAGGCGCCGATAGCGTTGCCGCCCTGCACGACCTTGTCCTCAAGTCGCTCGACGACGACCAGGCGCAGGAAACCATCTCCATCCCTCTCGAAGGCAAAAGCAGCATCGCTGACCATATGGTGATCGCCAGCGGGCGTTCGTCGCGTCAGGTCGCTTCGATGGCGCAGAAGCTGGCGGAGCGCATCAAGCAGGCTACCGGCCGCACCGCGCGCGTCGAAGGATTGCCCATTGCCGATTGGGTGCTGATCGATGCAGGCGACGTGATCGTCCACCTGTTCCGGCCGGAAGTGCGCAGCTTCTATAATCTGGAGCGCATGTGGGGCTTTGTCGATGCGCCGGTAGCCGGCACCGCCTGATACGGCCTTCGACAAGCGCGCGCTGACTTGTTAGGAGCTTCTCCATGCTCCTCCACATCATTGCGCGCGGAAAGATCGGGCGCTCGGCCGAGGCTGAGCTTGTCGAGCGCTATATGAAACGGCTGACGATGCCGCACAGGATAACCGAACTGCCTGATCGCGGCGGCAAACTGCCGCCTGCGCAGCCGGGCACGGTCACCGTCATGCTCGACGAAAAGGGCCGCCAACTGGGCTCGGTGGAGTTCGCCAGACGGCTGGAAGGCTGGCGTGACGCGGGCACCCGCGAATGCCGTTTCCTGATCGGCGCTGCGGACGGGTTCGAGGATGCCGACAGGGCGAACGCTGACCTGCTGATCGCCTTTGGCGCAATGACCTGGCCGCACATGATGGCACGCGCGATGCTGGCGGAACAACTCTGGCGCGCATCTTCGATCCTGTCGGGCCATCCCTATCATCGCGAAGGCTGATATGGTCGCCGCTCGACAGCGGCCGGGTTTTCAGGATAGGCAGTCCACGCGGCCCGTCCACATGGGCCGCAAGGGGCAAGGGTGAAACGGTCAGCAATTGTCGCAGCGGTCATCGGGGGTGCAGCGGTCGTTGCCACTGCTCGCCTGACCGCCGCCGGTCCTGGCATCATCCTAGGCGGCACGGGTGAGACCAGTCTTCAACAGGAACAGGCCGCCCTCAAGGCCGCACGAATCCAGTCCGAGCAGGCGCGCGAACGGTCCGAACGACTGGAACAGCAGGCAGGCGCCGCCCGTGACGAGGCGGATCAAGCACGACGCCGGGCGGCCGCCATGGCCGCGCGCATTCAACAGGCCGAAGCCGATATTCAGGCGGCACAGGCCCGCATCGCCATCATCGCCCGCATGCAGCGCGCCCAGGCAGCACGGCTCGCGGCGAAACAGGAACCGGTCGTGCGCCTGACAGCGGCACTTCAGATGATGGCGCGCCGCCCTTTGGCGCTGGCGCTGGTGCAGCCCGGATCGGTCAGTGACGCAGTGCACATGCGCGCCGTTCTGAACCAGATACTTCCCGTCATCCAGGAACGTACGGCAGGCCTGCGGGCGGAGCTGGATCGCAGCCGAGCCCTGCGCGAAAGTGCGGAACAGGCTGCGGGTTCCCTGACGCAGAGCCAAGCCGATCTACGCAACCGCCAGGCCGCGCTCCAGACGCTGGAAACGCGCAAGCGGCTGGCGGCAAAGGACTATCGTTCCAATGCAGATCTAGAGAGCGATCGCGCGCTGGCCATGGGTGAGCGCGCGCGCGATATCGTTGACCTGATGGACCGGCTGCAGGCGGCTGGCGACCTGCGGGATGAGTTGGCGGCGCTCCCCGGCCCGCTGCTTCGCCCCGCCCGGCCGGATCTGGCGGCCGCTCCTGCGCCAACGGAGAAACGACAGTCAAGCGGACCGCCTCCCTACCGTCTCCCGGTCATGGGACAGCTTGTCACGGGAATGGGGGAATTGTCCGAAAGTGGTGTGCGATCACGCGGCCTGACCATCGTGACGCAGCCAGGCGCGCTGGCGGTAGCGCCAACGGCGGGTCGCGTGGTCTTTGCCGGGCCGTATCGCGGCTATGGGCAGATATTGATCCTGGACCATGGCGGTGGCTGGACGACGTTGATCACCGGATTGCTCCGCCTTTCCGCAACCGTTGGGGACAAGGTGCGCCAAGGCGATCCGCTGGGCAGCGCGGGGCTGGGACGGCCAAGCATCACCACTGAATTGCGGCGCAATGGACGGCCAGTGAACATCGTACCGCTGCTGGGATCAAGGGGAGCGTAGGCGGGCGCTCAGCGCCGCCAGCGCGCCCAGATCGCCGTCGGCAGGGATAGGCCCCGCGCTTCCTCACGCACCGCCAGTTCGCCCGCTTCCACCTCTCCAGGCAGATCTGCGAAGACTTGTCGCAGCAATTCCCCGATCGCCAGCGCCGACATTCGGACCGCATAAACCGTCAGAAACAGAAAGCGGCTATCGGTATCGAGCAGTTGTCTGCAATTGGCGATAAGGGCAGGCAGATCCTCTTCCAGACGCCAGATCTCGCCATCAGGCCCACGGCCATATTTAGGCGGATCCAACAAGATGCCGTCATAGCGCCGCCCTCGCCTCACCTCGCGCGCAACGAATTTGGCTGCGTCATCGACGATCCAGCGAACTGGCCGGTCCTCCATGCCCGATGCGGCGGCGTTGGCGCGCGCCTGCGCCACGGACTTTTTGGATGCATCGACATGGACCATTTGCGCGCCGCCAGCCGCCATCGCCAGCGTACCGACGCCGGTATAGCCAAACAGGTTCATCACCTGTGGCTGCTCGACGCCATCGACTTGCCCGCGCATCCAGTTCCAGACCGGCGCCATGTCGGGGAAGAAGCCCAGGTGACGAAAAGGCGTGCAACTGGCCTGGAAGGTCACCTCCTTCCAGCTAAGCGGCCAGCCTTCCGGCGGAACCGGTCGGGCATGAACCCAGCGTCCGCCACCTTCCTCGTCAGAGCCGGGCACGAACTCACCATCGGCCTGCCAGTCCGCACTGGCTGGCGCCCACATGGCCTGCGGCTCGGGCCGGATGAACCGGAAACGGCCATAGCGTTCCAGCTTCCGGCCGTGACCTGAATCGATCAGGCCGTAATCGGCCCAGGGTTCGCCAATGAGTGTGTCGAGCTTCATGCCCGTGGAGTAGCGCGCTCCGCGACATAGGCGGTTATCGCGTCAAAGGTCGCAGGCAGCTTGGCATAGGCTTCCTCGCGAGCGAACAGATCTCCCATCCGTGCTGGCAATGGCGGGCGAATACCTGTCGCGCGCTCGACGGCCTCACGGAACTTGGCCGGATGCGCGGTCGCCAGCGTCACGATAGGAACGCTCGCATCGACGTTCAGTTCGCGCGCGGCGGCAAGCCCCACGGCGCTGTGCGGATCGATCACCTGTCCCGAACCGTCGAAAGCCCAGCGGATCGCCATGTTCATCGCATCACCATCAACACGGGCAGAGGTCAGGAGCTTCGCAGCACCGGCTCGCTGGGCATTGGTAAGGCGCATCGAGCGGTTTGTCTCGAAACCCTTCATCTGCGTAGAAAGGGCAGCGCCGTCCCGCCCGCCAGCATCGAACAGCAAACGCTCGAAATTGGAGCTGATCTGGATGTCCATGCTGGGCGTCGCCGTCTGGACCACCTGACCCTGGCTGTAATCGCCGTCTGAAAGCGCACGGTGAAGAATGTCGTTCACATTGGTGGCGACCATCAATTTGGCGACGGGCAACCCCATCTGCGCGGCAACATAGCCCGCGAACACATCGCCGAAATTACCGGTGGGCACGGAAAAGGCGACCGGCCGTTCCGGCGCACCCAGGCGAACTGCAGCGTAGAAATAATAGACGACCTGCGCCATCAGCCGCGCCCAGTTGATGCTGTTCACCGCTGACAGATTGAAGCGCTTTGAAAAGGCGGCGTCGTTGAACATCGCCTTTACCAGCGACTGCGCATCGTCAAAGCTGCCCTCGATGGCGATATTATAGACGTTGGGCGCGCGCACGGTCGTCATCTGCCGACGCTGGACATCCGACACCCGGCCTTCCGGGTGCAGCATGAAGATGTCGATCTTCTCGCGTCCGGCCACCGCGTCGATCGCCGCCGATCCAGTGTCCCCGGATGTCGCACCGACGATTGTCAGATGGTCGTCCCGTCGCGACAGGAACCGCTCGAACAGTTGGCCGAGCAACTGTAGCGCTACATCCTTGAACGCCAGCGTCGGACCGTGGAACAGTTCGAGCAACCAATGCTGATGATCAAGTTGCACCAACGGCGTCACCGCCTGATGGCTGAAGCGTCCATAGGCTGCGGTGCAGAGTTCCCGCAGTTCATCCTCCGTCAGCGATCCTGCCACATAGGGCGACATGACCCGCACTGCGGTTTCGACATAAGAGAGGCCAGCAAGCGCACTGATCTGGTCATCGGAAAGGCGCGGCCAGCTTTCGGGGATGTAGAGCCCCCCATCAGACGCCAGCCCTGCCAGCGTCACATCTTCGAAACCCAGCCTGGGGGCGCTTCCTCTGGTGCTCACATACTGCATGATGGGGAAGCGCGGTAACGATGCAGGGCGGGCGGAGCAAGCATTTACGACGACCCGCCGGGCGGCGGGGCGCGCTTGCGCAGTGCAAGCGCATAGATGAGAGCGGCCACGGCGGCGAACAGAAACCACTGGACGGCATAAGCGAGATGATTGTTGGGGACATCCTCAACGGTCGGCGGCGCTACAGGCTTCAGCCCGTTCGGTGCGCGTTCCGCAATCAGCATCGGCCGCAATGGCAGAACATCGCCGGCAAACCGCGAGAGTAGCGTTCTGTGATCTGGTTCTTCCGAGATCCAACCTCCGATGTGGCCGCCGTCCCAATTCAGTTTCAGGTCCGGTTGCTTGGCGACGCCCACTGCGACGAGCGCACCCGGCCCCTCTGCGCCGGTGGAGCAATGCGCGATATAGCGATAGCCCACTGACCCATCAGCGGCCCGTCCTGCTTCGGTCTGCCAAGCTACAACATTAAGGCAATGGAGCGATGAGCGGCGGAACAGCAATTCGTCAGGGACGGGGGGCGTCCAAGGAAAGCTAATCGCCGGCTTCGCTGGATTCGCCGCCACAAGCGCCAGAGTCGCTTCCTTTTGACCCCGCCTTTGCAATTGCCAAACGCCAAGGCCGATCATGACCAAAATTGCGGCCGCAACGATCAGAGTCGCCAGAAGCGGAAAGCGCCCAGATTTCATAAATGCTGCTCCGCTGGCCAGATGCTGAAAGCCGCTTTCGCCAATATCCTGTTGTCGAAACTCATCAACCGGGGCTCGGCACCACATGCAAAGGGCCGTGGAGAAGGAACGGGGAACGACATGATCGGAGCAGCCATAATCCGCCTCGCCGCAAAAGGAAACGGCCGGGTCATGCCCGGCCGTCCGCTATCTGAATGTTGATCGGTGATTAGCCGCCATGCATCGGGGCGCCCCAGCCGCCCCAGACGTAGATGGCGACGAACAGGAACAACCAGACAACATCGACAAAGTGCCAGTACCAGGCAGCCGCTTCGAAACCGAAATGCTGGCGGGGGGTGAAGTGCCCCTTGTAGACGCGGATCAGGTTAACGATCAGAAAGATCGTACCGACCAGAACGTGAAACCCGTGGAAGCCGGTCGCCATGTAGAAGGCCGAGCTGTAGGGGCTGCCGCCGAACGGAAACGGAGCATGGGCATATTCATAGGCCTGGATCGACGAGAACAGCACGCCAAGGATGACGGTCAACCACAGACCGGTCTTGAGGCTTTCACGATCGCCATGAATCAGCGCGTGATGCGCCCAGGTGACGGTGGTGCCGGAGCAGAGCAAGATCAGCGTGTTGAGCAGCGGCAACTCGAATGCATTCATTACTTCGATGCCTTTTGACGGGAACATTCCGTCAATCGGCGGGAGCTGACTCGGGAACAGCGAGAAGTCGAAATATGCCCAGAACCACCCCACGAAGAACATCACTTCGGAAGCGATGAACAGGATCATGCCATAGCGCAGGTGCAATTGGACGACAGGCGTGTGGTCCCCGGCATGCGCTTCGGCGATCACATTGGCCCACCAGCTGTACATGGTGAACAGGACGCCAGCCACGCCGATCAGGAACACCCAACCACCGCCAGCGGGCATCGCGTCGGGATGCATCCACATGATCGCGCCAACTGCCATAACCAGCGCGGACATGGATCCAAAAAGCGGCCAGATGCTGGGCGGTAGAATATGATAATCGTGCTGCTTGGCGCCTGCCATGACGTACTCTTCCCTGTTCGCGTTCGCGTTATCGTGGATTGCCTTAGCTCGGCTTCTTGTCCTGCTCAACAGGATAGAAGGTGTAGCTTAGCGTAATTTGCTGCGTGTCCCGGTTGTCAGGATCCGCCAGAATTTTTGGATCGACATAATAGAGCACCGGCATTCGGACTTCCTGGCCAGGCTGCAAGGTCTGCTGCGTGAAGCAGAAGCATTGGATCTTGGTGAAATAGGCACCGGCCTGAGTCGGCGTGACGTTGAAGCTCGCCGTTCCGGTCACCGGCTTGTCGGACATGTTCTTGGCAATGAAGATAGCCATGTCCCTGGCCCCAACGGTCACCGTATCGGTCCTGCGCTCAGGATAGAATTGCCACGGCATGCCGGGCTGAACGTTTGAGTCGAAGCGGATAGACATGTTGTGGCCAACAGCCGGCTGCACATTGACGTCGCCAGACGCGCGCTGCGTCGTGCCGCCAAAACCCGTCCGTTCGCAAAAGATGCGATAGAGGGGAACCGATGCGAAGCCCAAGCCGAGCATTGCGAAACCTACGCCCGCCATGGCCACCAGAGTTCGCCGATTACGCCGGTCCCGATCGAAGGGAGACGGCGGCAAGCTGGCCATCAATGTCCTCCACCCATCTTGGCGATGGTGATCGCGTAGAAGAGGATGACGAGCGCGGCGAGCAGGAGCCCCGTCACGAGCGCACGCGACTTCTGTCTGCTTCTGACCTGTTTTTCTTCTTCAGGCGTCATGCAAGCAGCCAACGATCGACCACGACCGCTCCAAAGAGAAGGAAAAGATAGAAAATTGAATATTTGAACAGCCGCCGTTCGGGTCCCATGCGGGCCGGATCCATCTCCCTGCGCCAGAAGACCTGGAAGGCGAAGACAACGAACAACGCGGTTCCGAGCAGCGCGGTCACCCCATAGATAAAGCCGGTGAGGCGCAGAAGGACCGGCGCCATCGCCGCCGCCGCCATGATCGCTGTATAAAACCAAATCTGCCGGCGCGTTGCGACTTCGCCGGACACAACCGGCAGCATCGGAATGTTTGCCGCAGCATAATCGGTCTTCACGAACAGCGCGAGCGCCCAGAAGTGCGGCGGGGTCCAGAAGAAGGTGAGCATGAACAGTGCGATCGGCAGCGCGCCCACATCACCTGTAACGGCAGCCCAGCCTATGACCGGCGGAAAGGCGCCAGCAGCGCCTCCGATCACAATATTTTGCGTCGTCCTGGGCTTGAGCCAGATGGTGTAGACGAACACATAAAAGAGGATCGATACCGCGAGAACCGCTGCTGCCAGCCAGTTGGTGGCGATACCCATCAAAAGTACCGAGAAGAAGGAAAGACCGACGCCAAAATGGAGCGCAGACTGCCGATCCATGCGGCCCGCCGGAAGCGGCCGGTTGGCGGTCCGCTTCATCTTTGCATCAATATCGGCCTCGTACCATTGGTTGAGCGTCGCCGCAGCGCCCGCGCCCAGCGCAATGCAGAGGATGGCCGTGAAAGCCAAAACGGGGTGAATATGGCCCGGCGCAGCAAGCAGGCCACAAAGCCCGGTGAAGACCACAAGGGTCATCACCCGCGGCTTGGTCAGCGCGACGAAATCCCGCCAGTGCGCGGGGATCGTGGAAGCCGTGTTTTCGGCCGTGAACGGCAAACTTGCCATATGCTCCTCATGCGGCGACCCGGCGCCATTACGGACGCCGGGACTGCTCATATTAGGTCCACGGCGTTAGCCGCTACCCGGCGTCCCAATAACGGGACGCCTTTGTTCGCGCCGATCGTCAGTCGACGACCGGCAGGGTTTCGAATTGGTGGAACGGCGGCGGGCTAGACAGCGTCCATTCCAGCGTAGTGGCGCCTTCGCCCCACGGATTACCTTCCGCCTTCTTGCCAGCAACGAGCGACCAGAAGACGTTCACGAAGAAGATCAGCACCCCGACCGCCATGATCTCATAACCGTGGCTGGCCACGCCATTCCAATAAGCATAGGCTTCGGGATAGTCAGGATAGCGGCGAGGCATGCCCGACAGGCCCAGAAAGTGCATCGGGAAGAACAGCAGGTTCACGCCGACGAAGAAGACCCAAAAGTGCAGATGGCCGAGAAACTCGTTGTACATCCGGCCCGACATCTTCGGGAACCAGTAATAGAAGCCCGCGAACAGGCCAAACACAGCACCCAGCGAAAGCACGTAGTGGAAGTGCGCTACGACATAATAGGTGTCATGCAGTACGTCATCGACACCGCCATTCGCTAGCACAACGCCCGTAACACCGCCCACCGTGAAGAGGAAAATGAAGCCCAGCGCCCACACCATCGGGGTTTTGAAGCTGATCGAACCACCCCAGATCGTCGCGATCCACGAGAAGATCTTGATCCCGGTAGGAACAGCGATAACCATCGTCGCAGCCGTGAAATACATCTTAACGTTCACGGACATGCCGGTGGTGAACATGTGGTGCGCCCACACGACGAAGCCGACGACGCCGATCGCGACCATGGCGTATGCCATGCCCAGATAACCGAATACCGGCTTGCGACTGAAGGTCGAGATGATCTGGCTGACGATACCGAAGCCCGGCAGGATCATGATGTACACTTCGGGATGGCCGAAGAACCAGAAGAGATGCTGGTACAGTACAGGGTCGCCGCCACCGGCCGCATCATAAAATGTGGTGCCGAAGTTACGATCCGTCAGCAGCATGGTGATCGCGGCAGCCAGAACGGGCAGCGCGAGCAGCAGCAGGAAGGCGGTGACCAGCACTGACCAGACGAACAGCGGCATCTTGTGCAAGGTCATGCCCGGCGCGCGCATGTTGAGAATGGTGGTGATGAAGTTGACCGCACCCAGAATGGAGCTGGCGCCCGCAATATGCAACGACAGGATCGCCATATCGACGGCCGGGCCAGCTGAACCACTGGTCGAAAGCGGCGCATAGACCGTCCAACCCGTCCCAGCGCCATTGCCAGTCCCTCCAGGGACGAAGGCAGAACCCAAAAGCAAGGCGAAAGCCGGGATAAGCAGCCAGAAGCTGATATTGTTCATCCGCGGAAAAGCCATGTCGGGCGCACCGATCATGATCGGTACGAACCAGTTGCCAAAGCCGCCGATGATCGCGGGCATGACCATGAAGAAGACCATGATCAGGCCGTGCGCGGTGATCAGCACGTTCCAGAGATGATAGGCTTGGTCAAGCGTGGCATTGGGGCCATCGCTGAACTGCGCCCAAGTCTGAAGATACTGGATGCCCGGCTGGGCAAGTTCGGCACGCATCAACCCTGAAATCGCGCCACCGATCACGCCCGCGAGGATCGCGAAGATCAGATAGAGAGTACCAATATCCTTATGGTTCGTCGACATGAACCAGCGCTGGAAAAAGGCTGGTTTGTGATCGGCGTCATGATGCTCATGAGCATGATCGCCGTGATGATCTGCGGTAATGGTTGTCATGGCGTCTTGCCCTTACATCAAAGCTTTTCGGCGGGTGCGGCGGCAGGCGCAACGGGAGCGGCAGCAGCAGTCGCTGCTGCCCCCTGAAGCTTACCACCCTGCGAGAGGACCCACTGGTCAAACTGAGCCGGGGGCAGCGCCTCGATCGCGATCGGCATGAAGGCGTGGCGTGCGCCACACAGTTCCGAGCACTGACCATAATAGACGCCCGGCTTCTCGATGGAGAAGCTCTTTTCATTGAGGCGGCCCGGCACCGCATCCATTTTTACCCAAAGCGACGGAACGGCAAAGCTGTGGATGACGTCAGCGCCAGTAATGATCAGCTTGATCGGACGGCCAACAGGCAGCACGAGGCGATTGTCAGGCGCGAGCAGATAAGGCTCGCCATTTGCCTCGGCCTTGTCCTGCGGGAGCATGTTCGAAACGAATTCGGGAATGGCGTTGTCGGGGTACTCATAGCCCCAATACCATTGATAGCCTGTGACCTTGACGGTCAGCGCATCCTTGGGCGCGGGCTTGTACTGGTCGGCCAGCAAGCCGATCGACGGCACGGCGATCACCAGAAGGATAATAACCGGAACCACGGTCCAGATCACTTCGATCAACGTATTGTGCGAGGTCTTCGACGGCACCGGATTCGCGCTGCGACGGAAACGGACCATGACATAAAGCATCAGGATGAGCACGAGGATCGAAATGATCGTGATCAGCGGAAGCAAAAGCACATCATGCAACCAGCGGGCGGTGTGGCCGGTCGGGCTGAACTGTTCCTGCAAGGTGATTTCGCCAGGACGCGGCATACCGATGCCTTCGATCGGCTTCATCCGGGCCGGGGCGGCAACTTCGGCGGCAGGAGCCGCAGCATTAGCGCTCGATTCGGTCGGCGCGACCGCGTTGTCAGCAGCAGCCGCGAGGGCGGCATTGTCCTGTGCCAACGCCTGACTGTTCAGCCCCGCAGCCGGCGCAAAGGCCAGCAATCCGGCGAGAACGAGCGATTTCACCATCTTCATAAGCGTCTTCTTACCCCGTAACCCCTTGGCGCCGCTGCAACGAAGGCGCGCGCATACGCATCCCCCCGCCCGGTCGGTCTGCCGCGGCTTATAGGCATGGTTTTTTCCTGCCTCAAGCGGGCAGGAGCAGATTTTCTTCGCTGTTGCAACGCCTCTGTCGTCCGCCTATCTCGCACCTCGCGCGCAGGAGCGCGATCATGGGCGTGTCTCATGCTGGAAGAAGATGTGCCGGCTGGTTCTGAAACATGGCCCTGGCATGGGCGGATGGATCAAAAATCGGATGACCGACGAGGAAGTATTGGCGGAATTCAGGGCGGCCGGAGCGCTGCTGGAAGGGCATTTCATTCTGTCCTCGGGCCGCCGCAGCGCCAATTATCTGCAATGCGCGCGCGTGTTGATGAACGCCGAACGCGCAGGCCGTCTCGCGCGCGCTATCGTGCAGAAGCTGCCGCGCGAATTGCGACAAGAAATCGACCTGGTCGTTTCCCCTGCCATGGGGGGGCTGATTATCGGCCATGAGGTGGGCAGGGCGCTCGACAAGGATGCGGTGTTTCTGGAAAGGCCCGAAGGCACGTTCGAGCTTCGCCGCGGCTTCGCAATCGTGCCGGGTCAGAAAGTGCTGATGGTCGAAGATGTGGTCACCACCGGCCTGTCCTCGCGCCAGGCGATCGAGGCGGTGGAAGCGGAGGGCGGCATCGTCATAGCGGAGGCGGCTCTGGTGGATCGGTCTGCGGGCGAAGTGGATCTGGGCGTGCCCTTCTATCCGCTCGTCAGCATAAACTTCCCGGTTTATGAAGCCGACGATGTGCCGCCCGAACTGGCGGCCGTGCCCGCGATCAAGCCCGGCAGCCGGAAGCAATAAGCCAGATGCACCCGTCTCCCGCTCACCTGCGTCTGGGCGTCAACATAGACCATGTTGCGACCATCCGAAACGCCCGAGGAGGGGAGCATCCCGATCCTGTGAAGGCCGCGCTGCTCGCAGTGGCAGCCGGTGCTGACGGCATCACCGCGCACCTGCGCGAAGACCGGCGGCACATTCGTGATGAAGATATCGCTATGCTGATGGCGGCGCTTACCGTGCCGCTTAATCTGGAAATGGCGGCGACGCAGGAAATGCTGGACATCGCCCTGAAGCATCGCCCCCACGCCGCATGCATCGTGCCGGAAAAGCGAGAGGAGCGAACGACCGAAGGCGGCCTTGACGCAGCCGGGCAGATCGATGCGCTGCAACCGGTTGTTCAGGCTCTCAGCAACGCGGGAATCCGCGTCAGCCTGTTCATCGAGGCTGATCCGGCTCAGGTCGCGGCCGCGATCCGGCTCGGCGCGCCGGTCGTCGAATTCCATACCGGCCGCTATGCTCATGTTTCCGGCGCGGAGCGTGCGATCGAGTTGCGCCGCATCACCGATGCCGCAGCGCTGGCCGCCAAGAACGGGATCGAACCGCATGCCGGCCATGGACTGACCTTCGACAATGTCGGCCCTATTGCGGCGATCCCGCAGGTGGCCGAACTTAACATCGGTCATTTTCTGATCGGCGAGGCGATCTTCAACGGCTTGGAAGACAGCATCCGGGAAATGCGGCGGCAGATGGACCTCGTCCGTTGATCATCGGCCTGGGTTCCGACCTGTGCAATATCGAGCGGATCCAGCATTCGCTCGACAGGTTCGGCGAAAGATTCGAACAGCGTGTCTTTACCGACATCGAACGAGCAAAGGCCAATCGGCGCCCCTTCACAAAGGCCGGAACTCTCGCCAAGCGGTTCGCGGCGAAGGAAGCCTTTTCCAAGGCGCTCGGTACCGGATTCAAGCGCGGCGTGTTCATGAAGGACATCGGCATCGTGAACCGGCCGGGCGGCGCCCCCACGCTTGAACTCACCGGCGGCGCGCTTGCGCAGCTTCGATCCATGGTTCCGTCAGGCCACAAGCCTGTGATTCACGTCACGCTAACCGATGATCACCCATGGGCGCAGGCCTTCGTCATCATCGAAGCGCTGCCCCAGTGACAGCGGCGCCCCTGAGTCCGAGAAGCCTTTCATGACGGCAACCGATATGAGCGAAAACGACCCGCTTTCCCCCGACGAGCCAACAACCCCGCCGCCGGCCAAAACCGAAAAAGGGTCAATCGATTGGTGGCATGAGGTAAAAAGCATCGCCCTTCTAATCCTGGCAGTGCTGGCGTTCCACAGCTTCGTGGCAAAGCCGTTCTACATTCCTAGCGAATCGATGATGCCGGTCCTCCTCAAAGGCGACCGTCTGGTGGTCAGCAAATTTCCCTATGGCTGGTCCTATGTCTCGCCGAGCTTTCATCCCCTCCCCTTCCTGAAGGGCCGGATTTTCGGCCGCCTGCCCGAGCGGGGCGATATCGTCATCGTGTCGCCGCATAACCGGCGGGAGGACTATATCAAGCGCGCGATCGGCCTACCCGGCGACATTATCGAGGTGCGGGGCGGACAGGTGATCCTGAACGGCGTGGCGGTCCCCCAAAAGGCGCTGAAGCCTGTGCGCATCCCTGTCGATGACAATGCGCCCTGCTCTCCCGCCCAGTTCCCGGGGGCGCGCGTAACAGGAGCGGACGGACGAAGCTATTGCCAGTTGCCCGTCCGGCAGGAGACGCTGCCCAATGGCAAGAGCTATCTGATCATAGACATGGGGCCCAGTACGCTCGACTGGTATGAGCCAGTGCGCGTGCCGGCGAATCATGTGTTCCTGATGGGCGACAACAGGGACAACAGCGCCGACAGCCGCGCGCCGCTGGAGGAAAATGGCCTGGGCGGCCCCGTCCCGTGGGAAGCGATTGGGGGACGCGCAGAGTTCATCACTTTCTCGCTGGATGGCAATTTCACCTGGAATCCAATCAGCTGGATTCATGGCCTGCGTAGCGGCCGGGCCGGGAACAGCTTGCGACCGGAGAGCGTTGCACCCCCGGAATAATGATTGGCAACAAGGGGCTGGTGATTGCGCGGGAAACATGTCCACATTGAGGAGCCCGGCCCTAGCGAACTTCGTAGCCCCCTGATTCAGCGGGAGATCAAGCGCGCAAGCGTGTGGATCGGCATGGCGGCGGCGGTGGCGCTGCTGGTGTTCCTAGCCCAGCCGATCATCCTGATCCTCGGTGCGCTGGTCCTGGCCACGATGATGGATGGGGGCACGAGGCTGCTCGGCCGGGTTTTGCCCATCAGTCGCGGCTGGCGTCTTACCATTGTGTTGATTTCAGCGGTACTCTTCCTCGCCTACACCTTTTACCTGACGGGATCGAGCCTGGCGATGCAGGCGCAGGCAATGCGGTCGGTCGTCGAGGCTCAAGTGGTCCGCATCGGCGGATGGATGGAGCAACTGGGCATTGCCACCACGCCGAACGACTTCAAAAGCCTTGCCAGTCAGGCCTTCGGTTCCATCGGCCGCGTCACGGCCGCGGTGGGAACCATGGTGGGTGCTGTTACCAGCGGCGTCATGATGCTGGTGCTGGCGATCTTCATTGCAGTCGAACCCCGACTCTACGAACGCGGCGTCGCCTGGATGCTACCGATGGGTCGCAGAGTGGGCTTTTACAATGTCGTGGACAAGATGGGCTTGACCTTGCGCCGATTAATGTTCGGCCGATTGATCGGCATGGCGGTCGAAGGGGTCGGGACCTGGCTTCTCCTGCTTGCCGGTGGCGTACCTATGGCGGGCCTACTCGGAATCCTCACCGGGCTTTTTGCCTTCCTTCCGAATATTGGGGCAATAATTTCCGGTGTGCTGATCGTGCTGGTCGGATTTTCAGCCGGGGTGAATGCCGGTCTATACGCTTTTGCCGTCTATCTGGTGGTGCAGATCGTGGACGGCTATCTGATCGTCCCGATGGTGGCCAAGCGCGCGACAGACCTGGCGCCCGCCCTGGTGCTGGCTGCGCAGATTCTGTTCGGCGCGCTATTTGGAATATTGGGACTGTTCCTGGCCGACCCGATTGTGGCAATGATCAAGGTCTATCTGGAGGAACGCTCCAACGCGCGCGGCGATGACCCCGCGACCAGCGGCATAGTGCGGATAGAATGAGAAAGGCCCGGAAAACCGGGCCTTTATCTAACGCTAGTAATCCGATCAGTTGCCCGGCAATGGTGGCGGGGTAGCGCCCTGCTGCATCATCTGCTGCATCCGCATGATGTCTGCCTTTGACTTGAAATCATGCAGTTGTACGTCAAACACCAGCACCGAATTGGCAGGAATAGGACCAGCCGCCTGCTCGCCATAGCCAAGCTGCGGCGGGATCCAGAGGCGATACTTGCCGCCCTTTTGCATCTTCTGCAGCCCTTCGGAGAATCCGGGGACCACGCCATCGACGGGCATAGCGGTCTGCGGATTTTCATCGAAGACGGTCCCGTCGAGCAAAGTGCCCTTATAGCCCACCAGCGCAACATCCGCCGCCGTCGGACTAGGGCCTTCGCCTTCCTCCAGCACCTTGTACTGCAGCCCTGAATCGGTGGTCACGACGCCCTCCTCACCCGCATTGCGTGCCAGATAGCTCGCAGGGGAAGGCTCAACGCCGCGCTGCCCGGCCCAGGCCAATCCGCCAGCGGCGACCGCCACGGCTGCAACGCCGATCCAAAGACGCGTGAGCGACCCCTTGGCGATGGGACGAAGGGGAACAGCGGTCGTGGACATGGACCTAAGCCTCGCAGGTGCGGATGATCAGCAGGATTGGGACGGCCGGACAGCCGCCCCGAATAACGAAGGTCTTAACGGACGCCGTCGCGCTCAGCGCGCTTGCGTTCCAGCTTGCGCGCGCGGCGAACCGCAGCCGCCTTTTCGCGGGCGCGCTTTTCCGACGGCTTTTCGTAGTGACGGCGCAACTTCATCTCGCGATACACACCCTCACGCTGCAGCTTCTTCTTGAGCGCGCGCAGGGCCTGGTCGACATTGTTGTCGCGAACGATGATTTGCATAAGCCAGTCAAACTCCAGTCGAAAGAGGCCTGATCGCCAGGAGACAAAAACCCCTCCCGACGGGCCTACCGAACGTAATAGCGATGAGTCGTCGCAGGCCAGCCTGCGCCGTGTGGGGCGCGCCCTATCAGCAGAGTCGGCCAAATTCAACCCTAAAGCCGTTCCACTCGAAGCAGTGCCCTCAAGAGAGACAGTCGGGTGCACAAGACAGGAGGAGGAACGCCATGGCAAGTGCCATTTCCTTCCCGATGCGTCAGCAGCAGAGTGGGAAGCCCGTCGGCAGCTGGCGGCCTGCTACCGCATATTCGGCCATATGGGCTGGTCGGAGCTTATCTATAATCACATAACGCTGCCTGTTCCGGGTGAGGAAAACGCCTTCCTGATCAATCCCTTCGACCTTCTTTATTCCGAAGTAACGGCGTCGAATCTGGTCAAGATCGATATCGACGGTCATGTGCTCGATGGCAGCGTCTATCCGGTAAACCGCGCCGGCTTTACCCAGCATAGCGTGTTTCACCGCATTATGCCCGACGCCCATTGCATCATCCATACACATACAACGGCGGGGATGGCAGCTCGACCCAGGAAGGATTGCGGCCGACAAATTTCTAAGCGGCGGCTTTTGCCGGGCGAATCGCCTATTACGACTTTGAAGGGATCACCCATCGTTCCGAGGTGGGGGAAAGCTGAGGCGATACCAATCTGCATCAAGGACATGGACAAGATAAGAACATACCATGAACATATGCCTATCCTTTCAACTGTCCAGAAACTCGAAATCCTCGCAGACGCAGCCAAATATGACGCTTCCTGCGCGTCGTCGGGTACGAAAAGGCGTGACAGCCTGTCCGGGCGTAAAGGTGGACTGGGATCAACCGAGGGCATGGGCATCTGCCACGCCTATGCGCCTGATGGCCGATGCATTTCGCTGCTCAAGATCCTGCTGACCAACAGTTGCATCTTCGATTGTCATTATTGCATCAATCGCCGGTCGAGCAGTGTGCGCCGCGCCCGCTTTACCGTGCAGGAAATCGTCGCACTGACGCTCAACTTCTACCGCCGCAATTATATCGAGGGGCTTTTTCTGTCTTCCGGCATCATCCGATCGCCGGACTATACGATGGAGCAGCTGATCGAGGTCGCTCGCACGCTGCGTGAGGAGCACGACTTTCGCGGCTATATCCACCTGAAGACCATTCCGGACGCTGACACTGAATTAACGCGTCAGGCCGGACTTTATGCAGACCGGCTGTCGATCAACGTCGAACTGCCGACCGAACAGGGGCTGAAACGGCTGGCGCCTGAAAAGAATGGCGCGCGGATCGAAGGCGCTATGAAGGATCTGCGCACGACGATCGAGGATATGGGTGACGCAAGGAAGCGTTACCGCCATGCGCCCCGCTTCGCCCCGGCGGGTCAATCGACGCAAATGATAGTCGGCGCCGATGGATCGAATGATTGCACCATCCTCCGCCGGGCGCGGACACTCTATGACAAACATGCATTGCGCCGCGTCTATTATAGCGCCTTTTCACCTATCCCCTCGCCCAGCAGCGTCCTGCCGCTCAAACGTCCACCGCTTCTTCGCGAACATCGTCTGTATCAATCGGATTGGATGATGCGCTTCTATGGCTTTTCGGTGCGCGATCTTGAAGAGGCGACGGACCCTGAAACAGGGCACCTTCCGCTTGACATAGATCCCAAACTGGCCTGGGCGCTGCGACACCGGGACATGTTTCCACTTGATGTGAACAAGGCCGCGCGGGAAATGCTGCTACGTGTGCCAGGTCTTGGCGTGAGGGCAGTCGATCGCATCATTGCGAGCCGTAGAGAGCGCCGCCTGAAACTGGCAGATGTCGCCCGCCTGACCAACTCGATCTCCAAGCTGCGGCCGTTCCTGATCGCAAGCGATTGGCGGCCGCTACATCTGATCGACAGCGTAGACCTCAAAAGGCGGCTGGATCCCGCCGCGACTCAACTCGAGCTTTTTGCCTGAAGCAGCGAATTTTGCCGTTGATATGCGTTGCACTTCATGTTTTCCTCTGAGCAGGGAATGGAGGGGTAACGCTGGTGGCGACGCTGTTCAAAAATGCTTCTCCGCAATCGCATGGCGGTCGCTACGCCAAGCGGATGAGCAGCCATCTGGCCACCGCGCTTGTCGCTTGCTGCCTGCTACAGATCGGGATCGTCGCCAAGTTGGGCGGTTCGCTCGTGCTGCACCTTGCCATCATCATCGCCATCGCTGGTTTTGCTATAGCCGCCCGCGGTCTTGAACGCCGCTGGGAGCTGTTTGACGAGAGCGGCCTTTCCGGCGCGGGGCTTGACCTGCGTTTCCGCCGCGATGTCGTACAACTCTGGCTGACCAGCATTGCCAGCAGCCTTTTGTGGATACCGGTCGCCATAATCTTCCGCTTTCTGTTCGGCTGAACTACGGACCCAAAGGGTCATCCATTTCGTTGTGCCCTCTGAAACAAGAGGAGCACATATGGCTGACGCCACCATTTTCGATCGCCTTAAGCAGGACCACGACGCCCATCGCCAGTTGTTCGACAAGATGGCGGATGCGACGGGTGACAATGAGCGGCTGGCAAAGCTGTTCGAGCAGTTTCGAGTGGAAGTGACCGCACACGCCGCTGCCGAAGAAGAAACGCTCTATGCCACGATGCTCGCTCGCCCTGATTTGCGAGAAGACGCGCAGCATAGCGTCTCGGAGCATAAGGAAATCGACGATTATCTGGAGGAACTCCACGAGCAGGAGTTTAACAGTACCGCATGGCGCGAAACTTTCGACAAGATGAAAAAGCGCTACCTCCACCATATTGAGGAGGAGGAAGAGGAGATGTTCCCTGACGCTGCTGCCGAGTTGACGACCGAAGAGGAACAGAAGCTCGCTGCAACCTTCGCCCGGCGCAAGCCGGCCGAATTGCAACGGGCGGAAAACGCCGACTGAGGCAAGAATGTATCAGGCGCTGCTTAGCAGGCCCGACGATTTCGATGAATGGCGCACGGCGGCTAGGCGGTTTGCGCTGGCCAATGTCGCAGCGGAAGAAATTGACTGGTGCGTTGCCGGACAGGCGGCGTCTCTTCTGCCCTTCGACGAGTTGCCTACGGTCGATCTGGCCCGCCCTTTTTCCGTACCTCGGGCATTTCTGGAAATGGCGGACAGCGCAATTCTGCATCGGGACGGGGAACGCTTCGCCCTCCTTTACAACCTGCTGCTCAGAGTGAGGCAAAGGCCCTCGCGGATGGAAGATCGGGCTGATCCGCTGGTACGCCGCGTAGAAGCGCTGGCGAGAGGGGTGAGGCGAGACATCCACAAGATGCGTGCCTTCGTACGCTTCCGGGAGGTCGAGGAAGACGGCGGCACGTCCCGCTTCGTCGCTTGGTTCGAACCCGATCATCATATCGTCCGCGCCAATGCGGGATTTTTTGTCCGCCGTTTTGCATCAATGCGCTGGTCAATCCTGACGCCTGAAGCCAGCATCCATTGGGACGGCAACACGTTGAGCGAGGGACCAGGTGCGACGCGATCGGATACGCCTGCGAGTGATCCGGTCGAAGAGGTGTGGAAAAGCTATTATGCGGCAATATTCAACCCGGCCCGGCTCAAGCAGCGCGCCATGCTGTCCGAAATGCCGAAGAAATATTGGCGCAATCTGCCGGAAGCCGCGCTCATCCCCGAAATGGTCGCAGGAGCACAGGCTCGGGAGGCAGCCATGATCGCCACCCCGCCAAAGGCTCCCGCAAGGCCGTCTAACATAAAGGGCGCATGGAAGATGTTGCTGGGGGAGGCGATGAGTTGCACTCGTTGCCATCTCTACAAGGATGCAACCCAGACGGTCTTTGGTGAAGGCCCACTTGACGCTCGGCTGGTCCTCATCGGCGAACAACCGGGGGATCAGGAAGATGTCACTGGACACCCCTTCGTTGGACCTGCGGGCCAGCTGCTTGACCGGGCGCTGGAGGAGGCGCGGATCGACCGGGACAGCATATATGTCACCAATGCGGTCAAGCATTTCAAACATGAGCGGCGTGGCAAGCGACGTATCCACCAATCGCCGGACACGCCGGAAATCGAGGCGTGCCGGTGGTGGCTCGACCAGGAGCTGGATCTTCTCCGTCCTCGCATCGTGGTAGCGCTGGGAGCCACGGCTGCGCGAGCCATGCTGGGCAAGGCAGTGACGATCAGCCGGACACGAGGGGCACCCATCGCGTTGGACAATGGCATGGAGGGCTGGGTCACGGTGCATCCCAGCTTCCTCCTGCGGGTGCCGGACGAAATGCGCAAGAAGGCGGAACGGGCGCGCTTCGTTCATGAATTGCGGGGCATAGGCGAGCGCGTGAAGGCGATGGGGTGACGATCCTCGCTTGACCTAGGACCCTCCCCCGGCAAGATCGCTGCATCGCGCATTGTCGCGCGGGAGAAATGTGTCCCCTCATGTCGATAGCCTATCTCAATGGTGCGTTCTTGCCCCTCGCCGAAACCCGCGTATCTGTACTTGATCGTGGATTTTTGTTCGCGGACGGCATTTATGAGGTCACCGCCGTCATCGAAGGAAGGCTGGTCGATAGCGCATCGCACCTCGCCCGGCTGGAACGATCGGCAGCTGCGATTGGTCTCACACTCCCTCTTCCCTCCACGGAGATCGAAGCGGCGCAGAGGGAGTTGGCCACGCGCAACGATCTGGAAGAAGGGCTGATCTATCTTCAACTGACGCGGGGCGCTGATGTCAGCCGAGACTTCCTGCCCTCTCCCGACCTGCAGCCGACCCTGGTCATGTTCGTCCAGGCGAAGCGTTTTCTGGATAGCCCTGCTGCACGCACCGGAATAGCAGTCGTGACAACGCCGGACCTGCGTTGGGCGCGGCGTGACATCAAAAGCGTCGGGCTGTTGGCGCAAGCAATGGCAAAACAGATTGCGGTCCATGCGGGTGCGCAAGAGGCGTGGATGGTGGAGGACGGGTTTGTTACCGAAGGCGCGTCATCGACCGCCTTTCTCGTGACCGAACAAGGCATCATCACCCGCCCCTATTCCCAGGCGGTGCTGGCGGGCTGCACCGGGGCAGCACTCACCGCCCTTGCGGAGGAAAGCGGCATCATGGTCGAGCATCGCCCCTTTACCGTCGAAGAAGCCCTAGGCGCTTCTGAAGCTTTCATCACGAGCGCATCGACGCTCTGCCAGTCGGTCATCAGCATCGATGGCAGACAGATTGGGGACGGAGCGCCGGGCCCCATGGCGACCCGGCTGCGGGAACTTTACATCTATTTTGCCAGAAAAACGGCAGTTTGAGGTAAATCTGCCCAATAAAATGAGTCCATTTCGGATATAATAAAATCCGCGCTGACGCTCTCCCCACTTCGGCGAAAAGCCGCGCCATTTTGGCGGCAGCAGCGCTTGACCCCTTGCATTTCGTAGCGGCAAGCGAGCATCGGACGGAAGGAGGCGATCACACCCTCCAATATGGAGGAGAGATCCGGCGCACGGCCGCCATATTCCCGATAAGCTCGGAACAAAGCAGGGACAGGAGATAATGGGTGGAAATGGATCGTTCCTCGGCCGACTTTGGCGCCGGGATGGAGGAAAGCTACGGGATGAAAGACCAGCGCGCTGGCCTGCTCATCCTGGCTGACGACATCTTCCTTGATGATATTGACGGTCTCGCCCGCGCCGCCCAATTCCGGCTGCTGGACATCGTCCGGCTGGAACAGGCCTCCTTGCGGCTGGACATGCAGGTGGGATGCGACGTCATCCTGTTGTTTTGCACGCAACCATCCATCCTGCTCGAACGCCTGCTGGTGCAGGTTGAGACGCTGGCAATGCAGAATGACCTGTCGGTCATCCTTGTCGCCGGGATGGACACGGTCGATCTGGCCTTTGCCTGCATCCGAAGCGAGCGAACGCAATTGCTCTGTGCACCGGATCATGCCGATCTCGCAGCGGCGCTGCTGACCGCTGGAAGCGCTACGCCGCAGCGCACCCTTCATGAGGTCAATCAGGAAAGCGAAGGCATTCGCTTGCAGCAATTGAGCGAAGAGGTCAGTCGGCTTGCCCGTACGCTGGAGGCTCTGACATCCCGGCCGCGCCATGCCACGCCATCCTTCGCGCTGGGGCCACGCATATCAGACCGCTCCAGCGACTATATCGGCATGCCGGCGGTCGAGCCAATGGGCAGCGACCAGTCGATAACGGATACAACCGCACTCGACGCGTCGCAGGTCAGGGATTTGTTGCGATCAAGGCGGCTGCGCGAGGATTTCCTGCCCGGCGACCTGTTCGCCGATCCGGCCTGGGACATGCTGCTCGATCTGCTGGCGGCGCGGCTGGAGCAGGAGCGTGTTTCCGTTTCCAGCCTGTGCATCGCCTCCGCCGTACCGCCGACGACCGCGCTGCGCTGGATCCGAACGCTGACGGACAAAGGCATCGTTCGTCGTCAGGCCGATCCACAGGACGGCCGCCGCGTGTTCATCGCCCTCACCGAAGACACCGCCGAAGCGCTGACTCGCTGGTTCGCGGCCAGCCGCCGCTTTCTTTGCGGTTGATCCGATCATCATCAATGCTTGACCCGCGCGCCGATTCGCCTAGATAGGCCCGCTCCGGCTGCACCGGATTGGCGTGCGGTAACGGGCGATTAGCTCAGTTGGTAGAGCGTCTCGTTTACACGGAAATTCCCCGCTCGATCCATCGCCTTGTATTTAGGCGCTTTTCTTCGTCTCCGTCGCAACCACTTCGGGAATAATTCGGGACTCCGACGCCTCCAGCGCCTTGCGCACGTCATCATCAAACGCATGAGCATAGCGCAACGTGGTGCGGATATTCTTGTGTGCTAGGGCTTTCTGCGCGGCGGCCAAATTGCCGGTCTGGCGCAGGATGCGCGTCCCGCGCGTGTGGCGCAGATCGTGAAAGCGGAAATTATCGATCTCGGCGGCGGTCAGAGCCTCGCCCCAAACCTTCCGCCAGCCATCCTTGGAAATCGGGTAGCGTTGCCCCTTGCGGCGCTTCTGGCGGCTCTGCTGGCATTCATAGGTGAAGACCTGCGGGCATGCCTGCGGCTGCGTCGCTATGAGGACGATCATGTCCGTGGTGAGCGGGCGCTTGATACGATTGCCGCCCTTCACTGTTCGCCACGCCACCTTGGCGGGCACGTCGAGATCGGACCACAGGAGGGTCCGAACTTCCGAGACGCGCCAGCCTGACAGCAGGGCGAACTTGACGAATGGCTGGTAATCTTCGCGGATTGTCGAGAGCAGCCGGTCTTCTTCATCGAATTGCAGTTCGCGCGGGTCATGCTCCTTCACTGCGTAGCGCATCGCGCCCCAGTCCGGCATTTCGCCGACGTCATAGCGCGCCCGTTCGGTCGCGCGCCAGAAAGCGCGGGCGACATCGATCTCTCGATTTACACTGGAGCCTTCGATCAGCGCGGCGCGCTGCCGGAAGTAAGTGCCGACGTCCGTGTGATCGACGTCGGACATGAATGTGCGGGGGCCGATGGCATTCACGAAATTGTCCAGCCAAGTCTCAGACGATGCGCTCCAGCGGCCCTCCTTGCGCAACTTCGTCTCGTAGAGCCCAGCGGCCTCATCCATCGTTATCGGCTTGCGAGTTTTGATGTCGAGCGCGGCCTCTGCCCGCTTTCGCGCCTCTACCCTTTCCGCTTCGCGCTTCGTTTTCTGGCCCGTCGAGCCGTGAAATCGCCGACCACGATGTTGGAAGTCGAAGAGGTAGATGGTCGAGTTTTTCGGCTTGTAGACGGACATTGATGATCCTCGCGGACGCGGGCCGCCACATAGGCGTCGCAGTCTTCCGGGCGGTAACGAATCTTGCGCTCTGTGATGGCGACGTAACGGATATGACCTTGCTGTCGGATGCGGCGCAAGGTCTTGTCGCTGACATGGAGGCGCTGGGCCGCCTCCGCCGGTGTCAAAAGGATCGGACCGCTCATGCTGCCATCCTTTCTAAGTATTGCTCTATGTCGATCTGGGCACGCTCCAGAACTGCAGCATAGCGCGCTCTTTCCAGAGGGCGGGTGGTCACGGCGAACTTCGTTGCCGATGTCCCATCGAAGCTGTCCACCAGAGCCTTGCCGCACAGCGCAATCCGCTTCGCCGTGTTCACCCGCCCGACATGGCAGATGCCACCTTTCCGGTGGGCCACCCTTGCCCACTCTCCCATCGTTGCCAGTTTCCATTCTGTGTCACCGCCGACGAAAACGCCGACGCGCGATGAAAGGAACGGCTCAACGAAGGCAGGATCAAACCCGTTTTGCACCGCGATCATCAGGCGGACGCGCCGGATCGAAGAATAGCGCCGCAGCCGGCGGAGCCAAGCCCGGGTCAGATGCCAGCTGAGGTCTCCTCCCAAAACGATGTCTGGAACAACGATGAAATCGGCACCGGGACCGTAGCGCTGTACTGTGGCCATGAAGCGACGCAAGTCGGGAAGCGGTGTTACACGCTCGCCACGTTGGAATGCCTGGAAGGTTGCCCAAGCACCGCAGTCCACGGCATGGCTCAATCCCGCAAGAATCGGACCGCCACGGTCGAAAGGCGAGACCATCCAGCGCCAATTCGCCGCTTTGATCTCGGCGACGTTTCGCCGGGTGTTAGTTCTGGAAGCGTATGCGATCACGCTGCGTCCCTTTGTTCAAAGGCGGCGGCACGGAGTTCGAGCAGAGGGATTGCCCAGACCTGCACGTAAAGGTGCGCCCAGCGCCAAATGGCGTAGAGGTTGCGATAATGCGGGGTGCCATCGACGGCCTTGTCGAGCGCGCGGCGGGCGGTGGCGACGATGCCGAGCCAGCCCTCCCGATCGGTCGGATTGGGTGGCCGGCCAACGCCGGTTAGTTCCTCGCGGATCAGTGTCGGGATCCCCAACTTGCGAGCGATCAGCACGGCGAGGATATGCCACTGCGCCATATCGGCGTTGCGGGCCTCTGTCAGCCGCCAGCGTTTATCGCCATTGCCCGCCTTGCGGATCTCTTCGGCCCATGAGGCATCGCGGCTTTCGCAAACCGCAACGATCGCCGACCAATGCTCATCCGTGGTCATGGTCCACGGCGCGGCTGTCATGGCTGCACCGCCTTCCTGCCCGCGTCAGTGATCGACCAGCTGGTGTGATGACCCATCACCTTGTTCCGTGCGATCAGGACCCAGCGTTCGAGACGGCGCAGCATATTGCGCGCTTGAGGAAGGCAGCGCCCTCCGGCGATCAGGCCGCAGGCGTTGGCGATCGGCCACGTCATGGCGCGTGCGCCCTCAGCCAAGAAGGTCAGGGCCGTATGTTCGTCCAGCGTCAGCCTGCTGGGCGGCGCGGGCTGTGGCGGATGCATGTTGGTCATGAAGTCCGTCATGCGATCATGCTGGGCCTGATCGACGCTGGCGGCGCAGTCGGGGCAGCGGACGAAGGGCGCACCGGAGCAGTCCATGGCGACTAGTGCCCAGCCCTTGGGAACGTCCTGCGTCGGGCTGTTGTGCTGGGTGCCGCAGTCAGCACAGATGAAGGTAAAGCGGGCGAAGGTGGGGATCATGTTCAACGGTTTTCTCCCTTGGCGCTGGCCAGTGCGTGGGCGATGATGAAGGGGATGGCGAACAGGGCAGCGATCAGGAAAAGCGCCCGGATTGCGCCCTTGATCGCCAGTCCGGTGCGCCGGTTGCTGGATCCACCGGGCGCGCAGGAATCACAGGCGCAGCCGATGGGATGAATTGCGGGGTGGGACCGGCGGCGCATGGTCATTCCATCCCCAGCGCGGTCAGGTAGGTGTCGAGGATCGCCTGCTCTTCCTGCAGGGCGTTCGGGTCTTTCTTCCGGCGCGCGATGATGTCGCGCATGGCCTTCTTGCTGTAGCCGGTGGCTTTCGCCTCCTGATAGACGTCGTTTCGGTCATCCAGCAGGCCAAGGATCTCGGCGTCGATATTCTCTATCCGCTCGATCAGCTGGCGCAGCTGCTGGGCGGCGGCGTCGGGATTGGCCTTGATCGGATCGGGAACGTGCCGCTTTTTCTTGCCCTTGCGGACCGGCTCTACCGTGGCAGGGACTAGCTTGTGGACGACGCCGCCCTTGCCATCGGGCACGGCGGCCATGCGCATTAGGGGCGCGTGGGATTCTACAGATTGAGCCTGCATGATTGCCTTCCTGTTCATGCGGTGGGGGTGTTGTCGGGCCGGTTGAAGACCCAGCAGTTGACGGTCTTTCCGGTGCGGGAATTGACCGGCTTGTGAGCGATGAACTTCCGCGCCTTGCTGGATTTCAGCAGTCGTTTGAGTTCATTCATCGGGGGGAGAGATAGCCGCAGATCGCCGCATTTCTGCTCGAACTGGACAAGGTTGATCGCAAAGACGTCGTTGGTGCGGCTGTGATCAATGGGGCGGTCCGTCGTGTCGGATTCCTGCGCCGCAATCCAATCGAAGCGCTCCCAGAATAGCTCGACATGGGGATGATCATGTTCGACCAGGCGCTGCCGATCTGTCAGCATTTCCCGGATGAAATCGTGCGTGGCATCAGCCGCGGCTTTCGGGATTTTGTTGACCACGATCTGCATGGCGTCGAACATCGCGGCCAGCTGGGCATGGTTCAGCGCCAAGCGGTTGTTGCGGATCCCGCGCTGTTTCAGCATCGCGTCCCGGTGCTGGGCGAACCGCTCCCGGTAGCATTTGAGGATTTCCGCCTCTTTGCGGACGATATGGACGATGAAGCCCGACACGTCGTCGCGGTCGATCCGCGCCACCTTCTCAGCCGCCTCGCGGGTGTGCTCGCCCCAGCCCGCCTTATCGATCGTCAGGCCCATGATGCGCTCGCGCATCGCCGGGGACGCCTCGACCGGATCGTTCTGCACAATGGCAATCGCGCCCCGGAAAGGCGGCTCGAACGTCTCCATGCCGCCGTTGGCGATGGCGCGGGTGCGGACCGCGCGCCCGTTATAGGCCGTTTTCAGTTCGTCCCATTCAAAGCGGCGGCTGTGCGGCGTGTCCTGATTGCGGTCGCCCTCGATCAGCACAACCGGCAGATTGCCCACCTGTCCCAAGGTGCGGGAGATACCGGCATTGGTGGCTTTGGTCGGGTCGAAGCCTTCATAGTTGCCGACGCGGCCCATCAGCTTCCACAGGAAGGCGATCAGCGTGGATTTGCCGGTGCCGGGAGGGCCGGTCACTTCGAGAAAGCCAAGGGAATCCTGCGCGGCGCGGACCTGCTCGGCAAAGAGCGACAGCACCCAGAATGTCAGGACGACATAGCCCTTCGGCCCCCAAGCCTCATAGACCGGCTGCAGCCATTCGAGATTGAGGCGGTCCGCGTCATAGTTGATCTTCAACAGGCGGTCCGCCGTGCGCAGCTTCACCGCCTTGCGCGAGAAGACGAAATAATCGTCCTTGTTGACCTTCTCGACCTTGCCGTTGCTGACGCCGATGTCGCCCAGCAGATAGGCTTCATGGTCGATGGAATAGCCGGTGAACTGGATCGCCTCGACCATGCGGATGCTGGCCCATTGGCGCTGCATCAACTTGTCCAGATGGCCGGTCGCGCCGGTCCACTGCGCGCCGGGGGCGACCGATGACAGCCGCTTCTTGAACTCGGCACCGGCGGACAGGTTCGCGCCGGAAAAGGTAGCCTTCACCGGCTCGCGGCGCGGCTGTCCCTTCATGCGGGGGAAATCTATGCGGAGAAAATATGCGCCCTCTTCAATGTGGGCGTCCTTCTGGAAATACAGGGTGCGGAAGGTGCAGTTCGCCAATTCCGTGATGTCGGCGGCCTGTCGCGCGGCCTGCTCCCACTGATCCTGATACGGCAGGGATGCGATGGTCGGATCGGTTTCGCGCAGCCCTTCAAGGATGCTTTCGATCCGCTCCAGAGAAAAGGACGCCCACAGCTGCCGCTGGTTAAAGATCAGGGGGAAAGAGGCTGTCTTGAACCGCTTGTAGATCAGGAATGCCTTTTCATCGGCGCTGCCCGCGATCGTGACGTCGCCCGCCCAGAGATATTCCTCGATATGGTTGGCCTTGAGCCGATCAGCTTGGTGCAGGTCGTTCCAGTCCCGCTTCTCGCCCTCGCCATCCATCTTGACCTGCGCTGCGCCCGCGCTCCACCCAGCCTTGCGGGCTTCGGCGACATGCGAGATCGTATAGTCGACACCGGCAGCGCCCTGATCATAAGCGAAGATCAGGCGCGGACCGGCCCCGGCTTCGGGATCGTCGCCAATGGCTTTGCGCAGATCGGCCAGAAACTGCTTGGGATAGTTGTTGCAGGACATGGCCGAGACGGCGACGATGTCGTTCTGCCGCAGGGCAATGGCGTCGAATATGCCTTCCGCGATCCAGATTTCCTTGGCGCGGGCCAGCGTTTCGATGGTGTCGCCGGGATAGGTCCAGACCTGCCCGCGATAGCCGCCGCCATAGGAAAAGGTGGCCTTCTTGTCGCCGAAGCGGTGCGCCTGATCTATCAGTCGCTGCCAATAGCCGCCGCCGGGCATCGGGAATCGCACGGTCGCGGACCCGATATTCAATTCGGGATCCTGATACCATTCTTGGCTGTAGGCGCCCTTGAGCGGCGCGATGTCGAGGCCGCGCGCGGCGATCAGATAGGCGTCGGCGGCGGCGTTGGGGTTCTGCTTGGTCGCCTTGTAACGCTTCGACCAATCATCGAAAATTTCCGGGTAGAGCGATTTGGTTTCGCCTTCCCATCCGCATTTCTCGACGCGGCCACAGCGAAGCACCCAAGGATGGCCTGCGGGCGTCCACAGCGCCTTTTTGTCGTTACATTGGGGGCACTTCCCCTCGCGCAGGAAGCCGCCACGCTCGCGGAGATTATAGTCTTTGGTCAGGCGGGCTGTGACTTCGCGCAGTATGTCTTCACGCATGGGGACAGGTTCTCAGGCAATAAGGGACCGTTCCCGGCGGCGGGGCGCGCCGGGCTGGGTTCTGTTCGTCGGGATCGTGTCGGCTAGGCCGAGCGGTTAAGTCGGAATGGCTACGGCATTGGCGGGCTCGCTCGGCGGACCGTTATCATTATCGGCGCGGTCGTTCGCGGCGGCGTGCCATGTGGTCATTGGCAGCACGGCCAGCGGGCTGGGAAAGCGGCTTGCCTTCGTGCTGCGCACCGCAACCATCTCGACAACAAATTCATGCCCGCAGGCATCGGGATTGCGGCAGCGATAATAAAGCTCCCGAAAGAGCGTGCTAATTTTGCCCACAGCCCGAGAATGGGCACGGCCCCCGCAGGCCGGACAAGTGACATGTGGCAGACCCGACATTCAGCTTTCCCCCAGTTTACCCTGCGCAGCACCGTTGCCGGGCAGGAATGACCTGAGACGGGTCAGCAGGCGGCTGTAAGCGCCGCTCGCTTCCTCGGTCTCTTTGATGGCGTGATGGATTTCAGTCGGCGACGCGCCATGCTGCATCGCATGGATGCTGCTGCTGATCGCACCCGCCGATTCCAGGGATGCCTGGGCGATGTCGTCGGCCAGCGCCGCTCGACAGGCCAATGTGTTCGAGAGCGCGACGTCCAACTGCCGCGCATAGCTTTCGAGAATGGGGGCATAGTTGCCGCCCGCTTCCATGAAGGCGCGATCGAGGGCGATGGCCTGATCGAGCGTCGGCATGCTGGCCTTGTCGCTCTCGCTCCAATACCGCACCGCGCGCTTTGACCGCCGGGTGATCTTGGCCGCCTGATCCCAGCCAATGAGGCCGACAGCCGTGGTGATGGCGAGCGAAAAGGTGAGAGGAGCGCGGACCTTTGTCATGCGGCAATCCTCTCGCCGATCATGTCGGCGACCAGCTTGCGAGCCAGCGTACCGACTTCATCCTTGCGCTCGGTCTGCGTGCATCCGCTCGCAAGATGCAGGGGGCCGTTGCGATCGGGGTTGAGCACAAGGATTCGCCAAGCATTGCGGCGGATTTCATGCTGCCCGCCTTCCCGCTCTGGGGTGACTTCTGCCCACACATAATAGTCGGGGACGCGGCTAATATCGATCCAGTCGCCCAACTCAGCGCAGATCGTGAAGCCGTCGATGTCGGCATTGATCATAGGGCGGAATTGAGGCCGCTCTGTCTTGGCCTTTCGCCGCAGTCGGGCCTCTGCCTGCTTAGTTGCGAGATCGTGGATGCCAATGTCGAGCATGGCTGTCAGTTCGTCGGTCTGATCCGGCACCATGAAGTTCAAGGCTTCCGCGCCTGCGGTCGCAAGCTGCTGCAATGCGCGGGCTTCGCGCAGGGTGAGAGTGACGCGCAACGCGCTCGCCATGGCCTGCACCTTCATGCTCCCGGCCTCCCGATGGCGCACAGGGCGAAGATCGTGGCGCTGCTCATGATGAGGAAGGCGGCGAGGCTATACCAGCGCGGCAGCTGCGGCGCGGGGGCCGGTTCGTCGCGGATGGTCAGCCCTTCGGGCACGACAAAGGTGTGGCGCGCGGCAAAGCGGCCCCGGAGCGAATAGGTCTGCGCGGTATCGCTGGGGCAAATGGATGATGGGCATTTGCCCGAATGTTCGGCGCGCGCGGCGTCGGCTATCCCGTTTTCAGGGCGGTCTGCGCGATCAGACTGCGATGGCGCATTGCGCCCGATCGCCTGTGTCTCGAAGGAATGCATTCCGTTTGGTCCTTTCAAGCGGATCGGTTGGGCGGGGGTGCGAGCCTCGCCCAACCAATTTCAGGTCAGGCGGCGACTGCCGCCGGGTGCGCGGCCCGGCCTGCTGCTATGGCGGCGCGGGCTGCTGCGGTGAGTTCGAGGGGTTGGCCCTTCCGCACATTGCCAAGCACTGCCTGGGCGCGGACTGCGGACCAAAGATCGCGGCGCGTGACGCGCAGCTGGGTTTCCAATTCCGTGACGCTCATCGGGTGAGCGGCGTCGTAAAGGGCGTTCAGCAGGCGGGCCTGCACATTCTTAGCGAAGGACATCAGGCGACATCCTTCCGTTGCGTTTTCGGCTTCCGATCGCAAGCGACGTGCAGGCCGCGACCGGATAGAATTGGGCCACATTCCTCGCCGGGATCTTCTGGCGCGACGGTCAGGGAAGCCGGGTAAATGTCGGGGCGCAAGTGATGACGTGACACGCCGTAAAGGCCCTCTGCAGCGAGGACATACTCAGCGGGCAGCAGCTTCGACTGGTTGATCCAGCGCCAGACCTTCGGCTGCGAGACCAGCAGGTCGCGGGCCATCTGGCTATCGCTGCCCGCGCGGTCGCGGCACAAAACGAGCGCTTCGTAAGGGGTTAGGTCTTCATCCATGAATAGACCTATACGGAACTGAATAGCCCCTTGTCAACGTATTCGTTGGGTGTCTGGCTATTCATTTTCGTATAGGCAGCAGCGCATGGCTGATATCATTGGTTCCCGGCTCGACTGGCTCATTCAGGATCGACGCACCAGCCAATCGGCACTGGCGCGCGAGATCGGCATTTCCCAACCTTCCGTGGGCCGCCTGATCTCCGGTGAGACGCGGGAAACCGGGAAAATCCTTGAATTGGCGCGTGCGCTAAAGACCTCGCCGGAATATCTGGTGGGCGAGACGGACGATGATGCCCCATCTGCGCGCGTGGTGATCGTGGCTCCCGGCGACGTAGCCGATGACGACGGCGACACTGTCGAGATCGACAACATCAACCTGTCCTACGGCATGGGCGGCAGCTTTCTCGACACGACAGATATCGACGTCGAAAAGGTGAAATTTTCCCGCAGCTGGCTCAGCCAGTTCACCACGACACCGCCGCATCTGCTCTGCAGCGCGACAGGTATCGGTGATTCGATGATGCCGACCATCCACGACAGGGACGTGGTCATCATCGACCGATCGCAAACTACGCCGGAGATGGGCGACAAGATCTGGGCGGGGGTGTTCGCCGGGTTGGGGATCATCAAGCGGCTGCGCGCCCTGCCTGATGGCAGCATGCGGATCAGTTCGGACAATCAGCTGGTGCGGGACGAGATCGCCGCTGACGGCGAATTGTTCATCGTCGGTCGCGTGATCGCGGTGGTGAAGAGGCTCTAATGGTCACACCAGTGGGCCGCCTGCCCGCTATGTCGCTGGCGGTTGTCGGCGCACGATTCCCGAACAGCGACGGATCTGACCGCCGCCGCGAAATCCTGCTCTGCGTACCCGGCGAGCGGGTCGAGTTGCGCCCAGAGCCGCATAACAAGGCCGACGCGCGCGCCGTGGCGGTGGTTTCGAACCGTGGGGTGCAGATAGGTTATCTAACGGCGGAACGATGCGGCCGCATTTCCCAGCTGCTGGAACAATGCCGCGAAGTGCAGGCGATCTTCCAGCAGGTCTCATCATCCGGTGCGTGGATCCGCGTGGCTTTCGACGGTGAAAGCCCGGTCCTTCCTGCCACCGCCAGCGAGGAAGATGGATGTATGGATGACGGGGCCGACACGGGCTTCTATCCAGATGAAATCTGGCCTGACGATTAGGCTCTGAACGGGGGAAAAATGAGAGATTTCGCAGCCTTCTGCACGCTGATGGCGTGCCTGATCGTACTTGTTGCATCCATTATCGCCTTGGTGCGTCCCCTGCCAAAGGTTGGATTGGGGACGCGGAAGCGCGCGCTTGGTGGCGTCGGCATCGCGTTCGCGCTTTTCATTCTGACAGCCGCAGTGATGCCAGCGCCGAAGGCCGCCGCTGATATCGCCCAGGCAAAGAGGAAGGCCGCACCGGCAGGCACCGTCGCCGCTTCAAATGATCAGATTGCAGAGGTCAATGCTTACGCAGAGACGAAGTTCGCCAGCGTCAAGGTGGACCTGCAACAGGGTTGGGACGGGTCGGACTTGCCTGTGCAAGCTGCGATGGTCGTGGAAGCCGCCGGAAAGGCAATCAAGGCTGGCGCCAGCGACATTCCCCAAAGCGTGGACCGAATTGATTTCTGGTTCACCGCACCGTTGGTGGATCAGTACGGCAAGGAATCGCGCAGCAAAGTGCTGCAGTTCGAGATTAAGCCAGCTGATCTGCGGGCGGTGCAGTACGAGAACATCGCCCCGCAAGGCCTGCTTGAATTCGCTGATGACGTTTATGTAAGGGTTGCTGCTCGCCAAGCGGTGGCTGACTATTGCGCTGACAATGAGCGGACCAACAGGCTGTTTTGCGCCAAGGCCGCCCGATGAAGCCAAGATTGTCGCGCCTTTGGAACTACGAGAGCGACAGCCTGTGGATTTGGATCCCGCTCTGGATTTTAGGTTTCCTCGCGTTCGGCGGCTTCCTCATCTGATCAGGGAGCCGTTTCCATCTTCACATCGGTCGTGAAGCCGCCCGACTTGTCGAGCCGGTGCGTTACTTCTGAAATCAGCCATGTGGTGGCGTCGATCTCATCCTTGTAGCCGCTGACCTTCACGCGGGCTTCGGGGATGGCGTCGGCGCGGCCCAGCGCCAGCTTCATGTCAAAGGTGGCCGGTGCCCGCTTGAGCCGGTCCCGTTCTGCTATTGCCGCACGCTTCGCCGATGCCTCGTCGGGATAGACCTTGCGCAGCTTCTTCGCGCCGTCTTCCTTGCCGACCGTGAACGTCTTACGCTTCGCGCCCTTCTTGTCATGCCAGCTGGCGGATACTCCCTCCTGCCCATCCCGCTTCTGTCGCTGCCAGTTGTGACGGTCGCCATCGGTGCGGCGAATCGTCAGGGTTGGCAGCGCCTTGCCGCTGGTCGTGGTGCCCGCGCCTTTTCGCGCGAAGATCAGATGCTTGTCCTTGATGGTTGCCACGGCATCATGCTCGCGGCCAAGGCGTTTGAGGAAGGCGATGTCGCTTTCCCGGCTCTGACTGATCGAAGGCAGCGCGATCGAGGAAAGGTCCGATGCGACTTTCAGCGTCAGGCCGTTCCTGCCCGCGACGTCTTTCAGCACCGCGCCCAGCGTCGTGTTCTTCCAGCTCTGCTCGCGCCGGTTGCGGATCTTGCTGGTGAAGTCGGCGGCGCGGGCTTTGATCGTGATCTGATCGGGCGGGCCGCTGTGCGACACGTCGTCCACCTTGAAACTGCCCTTATCGATCAGGCCGGTGGCAACGTCCGCACCCTGTTTCCAGCCCAGCTGCACCTTCAGCACCGCGCCTTCCTTTGGGATCCCCAGCATGCCGTCCGTGTCGTTGAGCACTATATCCAGCTGGTCGGCTTCATCGCCGCGCTTTTCGGATAGGGAAAGGGATACGAGGCGCGGGCGCAGCCGGTCCGACAGATCCTTGCCGTCGAGCGTCACGCGCCAGTCCGCGATATTGTTGATCTTCTCGCTCATGCCGACGCCTGGGCATTATTTGCCGTCGCCGGATCATCCACGCGCAGCAGATCTATGCCGAAATCGATCCGGCGCGCGCGGCCATCGGACATGAGGAAGGCATGGCGCTCATCCAGCGCTGTGATGACGAAATTACCATAGACCGTGCCGCTGCCATCGACCAAGGGCAGCGCCTCGCCGTCGTCCGCCATGCTGCGCAGGTCATCGAGCGAGACGCGCCCGTCCGCGATCTCGGCATAGACTGCCCCCGAAAGGCTGATCGTCTCATCGCCGACGCCGGTGAATTGCGTTGCGTCCCGCGCGCCGACGCGCTGGGATCGGGCATGTTGCCAGTCCGTCTTCCGCTGCATTTCATCATAGGCCAGCGTTCCGATCTCGAACAGGAACATGCCCAGCGCCATCAAATGCATGTGGTGCCCTCCTTATTGATCGCCGAAGCCGCGCCCGCGCCGCTCGCGCTCGATCTGCTCGATCGCTTCGCGGACCTGATCGGCGATTTCCTGCCCCTGCGCGCCGCCTGTCACGGTGACTTGAATGGTGTAGTGGTTCTGCACGGCAGCAGCGGCAGGGCTGCTGCCGGGCTGTTGAGCCGCAGCAGGAGACGCGACGGCCATCGCCGCCCCAGCGGTGCCCACGCCGATCGCACTCGCCATCTGCCCCGACAGGTCCATGATGCGCGGAATCACAGGGCTGGCGGAAAAGCCCTTCGTCATACGGTCCGACAGTTCGGCAATACGATCGAGCGGACCACCGGTGTTGCTGGCGAGGCCCTGATCCAGCCCGGCCATGACGAACCCGCCCAGCCCGGCGAAGACGCGGGAGGGCGAATGGATGCCCAGCTTCGACTTGAACCAGTTGGCGACGGAACTGGCCGCGCCGACGATGGTGGATTTGAGCGCGCCCAACATCCCCACGACGCCGTTGATCAGCCCTTGGATCAAATTGCGGCCGATCTCGGTAAAATTCAGCGACTGGAGATAGGCCAGCGCGGGCATGAAGGCGCGGATGAGCAATCCGAGCGGGTGGAAGGTCAGGAAGGCATTGATCAGGAAGTCGATCGCCCCGCTGACCATGGCTTTGATACCTTCCCACAGGCCGCCGAACCATGCCGAGATCGCGCCCCAATTGTCGTAGATCAGATAGGCGGCAGCGGCGACCGCCGCGATGGCGGCGACGATCAGCAGCAATGGCCCGAGCGCGATGCCCAGCGGCGCGGCGGCGGCGGTCAAGGCGGCGAAAGCCAGCGCGAGGCCGCCGAGCAGGATCAGCAGCGCAGCCCCCGCCCCCATGAAGATCATGATACCCTTGGCCAGCACGGGATGCTCCTGTGCCCATCCTCGCACCCCGACAGCGGCTTTCTGGACGTAGCCCGACACTTTGACGATGGTGGGCAGCAGGAACTGGCCCATGGTGATGTTGAGCGCCGACAGGGCGTTGCCCGCCAAGCCGGTCGCCCCTTCCGTGGTGGCGATGGCCGACAGGAATTCCTTGTTCATGGAGCCAGCATATTGGCTTCTGTCGCCGACCAGCGCGAAATTCGTTTTCAGCTGGTCGAGGCTGGTCAGCATGGGCGCAATGGCGGCGACGCTTTCGGATCCGAATAGTTCGGTCAGCATCCCGGCCTGCGCCTCTTTCGGCAGCTTCTGGATCCGTTCAAGGACATTAGTAATCGCGCCCCCGGCATCCTTCTGCATGTCCTTGGACATCTGCACCGCGTCTAGCCCGAGCGCCTTGAACGCGCCCTGCTGCGATTTCGTGGCCGACGTGCCCTTGGTGAGCGCCAGCATCATGTTCTTGATGCCAGTCGCGCCGATCTCCGATTCCACGCCCACGCTGGACAGGACTTGGCTCATGGACGCGATCTGGGCCGCAGCGAGGCCGCCCACCTTACCCAGCGGGCCGATGCGCGTCACCATGTCCGTCACAGCGCCGACGTTGCCGCCAAAGCTGTTGGTCAGGGCGTTGATCTGGTCGGCCAGCGCCACCACGCCATCCTGCGGCAAGCCGAAGGCGGTGCGCCATTTCGCCATGGTGTTGCCCGCATCTTCGGCGGTGCTGTCAAACGCAACGCCCATTTTCGCCGCATCTTCGGCGAAGCGCATCAGTTCCTCGCGCGGGACATTGGCGCGGCCAGCGGCGGCGACGATCTGCGCGATGCCTTCGGCGGCCATCGGGATCCGCGTACTCATCTCCAAAATGTCGTCGGACATCTTGTTGAAGGCTTCGGGCGTGGGGAAATCGACCACTTTGCGGACGTCGGCCATGGCGCTTTCCAGCGTCATCGCCTGTTTGGTCGCCATGACGATCGGCGCACCGGCGGCGGTGCCAGCGGCGACCATGCCGAGGCCCATGCCCGTCGCCTTCTGGCTGACCTCATTCAGCTTTTCGGAGTTGCGGTTGGCCTGGGCGACCTTCTCCAGCTGCGCCGTCTGTTGCTTGAGCGCGCGGTTCGCTTCGGCAGTGCGATTGGCGAGGCGATCCTCATGCCCGGCCAGATCCATGACATCGACACCGGCGGCGGAGAGCTTGGCCGACAGCTGCTGCAGTTCCGCGCCACCTTGATCGAGGCGCGCCGCCAGCTGCGCGGACTGTTTTTCCGCCCGCTCAAATTCCATGCGTAGCTTCTTCGTCGGCTTTTCCGTCGCCTCCAGCTGGGCGCGCAGCTGCGCCAGCTTCGCCTGCTGTTCCTGATATTGGCGCGTGTCGTTGGCGAAGCGCGATTCCGCGGACTTGTAGCTGCCGACCTGCTTTTGCAGGGCGCCAAGCGCCTTTAGTTCATCCTGCGTCTTCGCCAGATCCCGGCGCGCGGCGGACGACGCGCCAGTGATGGATTTCAGGGGCGATGTGACCTTGTCCAGCGCCTCAAGGATGATCTGCAGCCGAAGATTCTTGTCCGCCATTATCGCTTTCCGGGCTTGTCAGGGGATTTCGATCGACGGGCGGCCTGTTCGCGCCAGCCCATCAGTTCGGACAGGTCCATGCTGTCCATGACGGCGGGCGACCAATGGAAGATGATCGCCACGTCCGCCATCGCGTCATCTACTGATCGAGGACAGCCGCACGTTGCGACCTCTGCAGCAAAAAACTGCCGATCTCCGCACCGCAGGCCAGCAGGTCCGCCGGTTCCATATTGCCGACTTCCGCTTCGGTCAGCGGGGGCACGGTGATGCGCGGTAGGATCTTGGTGAGGCTGTCCACCTTCAGCTGGCCCAGATCGACCAGCGACAGGCCGCGCAGTTCGCCGGAACGTGGCTTGCGCAGCTGCAGTTCCTCTATCGTGGTTTCACCGCGCACGATCGGCGTGTCGAGCGTGACGGTGCGGAAAACGGGGGCGTTGGGTTCGCTCATGATACTCTCTCTCAGATTTCAGGGAAGGACGGCCCGACGACGCGCGCCGGGCCGCAGCAATCAGAACATGCCAGCAGCGGCGCGCAGTTCGGCGGTGCGGTCCACGCCGCCCACGATCTCGACCATGTTGATGGGGTCGATCTCGATTTCCGTCCGCCCGTTCCAGACCAGCTTGTAATAGGCCAGCGCCATGGTGGCGGCGAACTCGCCGACTTCGCCCATTTCCTGATCGCCCATCTCGATCTCGGAATAGCGACCGCGAACGATGACCTCGACGGTGTCGATCGCCGCGCTGTCGTCCTTCTGGTAGCTGCCGGTGAAGCGAAGATAGACGCCGTCCACCGTGTTGACGCCCCACTGCTGCAGGACGTCCCGCAGCGGGCCGGGGCCGCTGAACGACAGTTCCATCGCCTCCATCCCCATGTCCAGCTGGAGCGGGGCGTTCATGCCGCCGCCGCGATATTCTTCCAGCTTCCGGGTCAGGGTCGGCAGCGTGACGGTGTTGACCTCACTGCCGTAGCCGATGCCTTCATTGTAGAGGTTCATGTTCTTGAGGGTGCGGGGCAGTCCCATCGCTGGCTCCTATGATTGAAGGGGTGAAAGGGGCGGGATCAGACCGTCTCGGCCAGCTGGCTCGCAAAATCGGCGAAGTAGCTGTCCGTGATGCGCTGGTTGAAGCCCAGATCTTCCAGCGGCGGCGGCACGGTGTAGTCATAGTCGATGCGCAGCTTGCCCGCCTTGAGGCTGGCCGTGCTGTTGTTCGCCTCATCGAACCATGCATTCGCGCCGAGAATGATGCCCTGCGCTTTCAACTGGCGGAAGAAGCCGTTGATGGTCTCGATGATGTCCTTGGCGAGCGCGGGGGTCAGCGGCTTGTCGATCGCCCACATCATGCCGCTGACGATCGTGTCGGCCAGCAGCTGCGCGACTCGGACGGTGCTTTCGAAGGCGAACAGGCTTTCCGCTTCTGCCGTGGTGCGGTTGCCCCAGAAGCGATAGCCGGTGTCGGTGCGGACAAGGGCGGTCACTTCCTTGGCGTTGAGCAGCCCGGCTTCGCTGGCCGCATCCTCAATATCCCAATGGATATCTTTGGTCAGGCCGACGACGCCCTGCACCGCGACGTTCGAGAGCGTCTTGTGCGGGCCGGTCTGGGTGTCGATCAGGGCGCGCAGCCCCATGGCGCGGGCGGCGGCATAGCTGGTGACGTTGGCGCTGGCGGCCGTGTCCCAGGCGAGGAAGTCGGGCATCAGCAGCATCAGTTCGCGCGCGCTGAAATTGGCGCGGTAGAGGATGGCGGCTGCGACCGTCTCGCCGATCGCGCGGGCATAGGCGAAGCCGCGCAGCTTCTGCGCCACCACAGCCAGCGCCGTGGTAACCGCCTGCGTTTCGAGGCCGGGGGTGCCGAGGATCTTCGGCTTGACGCCCAGCTGCGCCTGCGCGGCCAGCAGCGCCTGCATGCCGGTCTTCTGGCCGTTGGCATCGGTGGTGCCGATAACATTGCTGGCAGTCTCGGCAGCATCCGCGCCTTCCTCGACGCGAACCACGACGACGACGGGGCGGGTCTGGTCGGCAATGGCGCGCAGGGCGTTCGCCAGCGTGCCATCCACGCCCGCATCGCCGATCGCCGTCTCAATGTCCGTGATCAGCGCGGGACGGTCGAGGGGAAAGACGGCGGCGTCGGCATCGGAAGCCGTGGCAACCAAGCCGATAATGGCGGTGGAAACGGCGGTCAGCGTGCGAGCGCCGGTGTCGATCTCGGTAACGGTGATACCATGTTTGAAGGGCATGACAGGCTCCTTGGGCTAAAGAGAGAGGGGCAGGACGAGGCGAGTGCGGGCATTCGCGGCGGCGGTGTCGGTTCGATCGCCGTCGATGATGATGGTGGCCGCTCCGGGACGCTCCCCGGCGGCGAGGCTGACCCGGCGCAGGCGCAGCCGGTCTTCGTTGCGGGAGATCGCCACCGCCGACGCCGCGTAGACCCGCAGGATGTTTGCCGGGGTCATGGGCTGGTCGATCAGTTCCGGCAGCAGGGAGCCATATTCCCGGCGGCCTGCTCGCGTGCCGACAGGTGTCGATAGGATGTCCGTGACCGACTGCTTGATATGTTCGAGGCCGTCCAGCACCGCCCCGGAGGTTCGCGCCATGCCCGCCATCAGACCGGCGCTCCGGTCTGGGCACCGCCCGCCTGCACGCCGCTATGCTTGTGGCCCTTGAGGCTCTTGCTGCCGCCGATGACGTCGGTGGTCGCGGTCACCGTGCCGTTGACGGTCACATCGCCATTTATCGTCATCCCGCCGGGAGCGTCGATCGTTGCCGTGCCGCCTGCGGGAAGCGTTACGGCGAGGGCATGGGCGGCATGATTGTAGTTGATCGATGCACCGTCAGGGAAATCCATCTGGACGATGTTGGGGTCATTGGAGGGCGGTGGATTGGCGTCGGAATAGAGGCCCAGAATGACCAGCCCATTTTCCAGATCGCCTTCCGGGGCCAGCACGACGCACTGTTCATCCACGGAGGGCGGCGACCAGTAGCGTGTCCCGCCCGCGCGCATGGCGACCCACGGCAGGTTGCCGGTGGTCAGATCGCCCAGCGTGACGGTGCAGGTGGCATCGGCATAATCGACGGACGCAATGACGCCATACTGGATCGCCTCGCCGACCTGCTGTTCGGGATCTTGGGTGTTCGCCATGCGCGGACCATGACGCGCGCGCTCCATCCTTTCGCGCCCCTGCATTTGGACAGAAAGCTATCCAAATGCAGGGCGTTGGCAGGGCGCAGGCTTCGCTCGTCGGGCGCCGGGCTCATTGCGCAAGTTCCTACGATCAACTAGCTCTCGCCGCTCAAGCCGGAGAGATATAGATGAGCAAACTGTGGCTTACATATGCGTGGAAAGACAATGAGCAGGATGACGTAGATCACATCATTGCGGAACTGCGGCGCGTTGGCGTAGACGTCAGCTATGACCGGGTGCAGCTGCTCGCGGGTCGCCGCTTGTGGGATCAGATCGACGCAGCAATTCGCAGTCCAGAGGTCAGTGCCTGGGCGATCTACGTGACTGAAAACAGCTTGAAGAGTGAACCCTGTCAGGAGGAGCTGGCATATGCCCTCGACCGGACACTCAGGACGCGAGGATCCTCCTTTCCGCTCATCGGCCTCTTCTCTGGCGAATTCGACCCTCTGCTGGTGCCGTCAGCCCTTGCGACCCGCCTTTGCGTCAATCTCCACAGCAATGACTGGCAGCAGCAGGTTCGCGATTCCATCTCTGGAGCAAGGAGCGCGAGCGGTGCAGAACCTCTTGTGTTCGGGCATCAGCTGCACAAGGTGGATAATGGCTTTGTGCTGGAAGTGTGGCCGCGAACAGGCACGTGGACGCCTTCCATCGCGGTCGTGAGCGAAAAAGAAGCGGATCTGCTGACCGCATTCTGCCCCGGGCCTAAAGGTGTTCTTGGAGGCATGGTCGCCATGATGTGTGGCGAAGGGCGACAGAACGGCTATTTTGGGCGGACATTCTCCAATCCTGTGAACAGCGCAATGACTGCGCATATATATTTGTCCAGACTGCCCAAATGGATCGAATTCGGCCAGCAGGGAAAGCCTCACCGAATTGATTTCACCGGCCCGAGCCCATTTTGAGCCTTCTCAATAATTGAGTTGATCCCGCGCAACACGGCTCACGATTGTTGCGCGGGAAAATATTTAGCCGTCGTTCGCGGGCAGCGGGAAATTGCTGATCAGCACTTCGCCAGCCTTGGTCGGCTTGCCGCCGACGCTGTATGTCGTGTCGATCGCGGCGATGGTGAAGCGGGAGAATGTGTCCCGCACGCCCTCATTGTCGTTCAGCGACATGAGGAAGCGGCCCTTGATTCCCGCCAGCTGGTCAGCCAGGGCGGCGAAGTCGGCACGGCTAAAAACATCGGCACCATAGTCACGCTCGCATGCCCAATAGGGCGGATCGAGATAGAAGAGCGCGCCGTCCCGGTCATAGCGGCGGATGAACTCGGCATAGGGCAGGCGCTCGATGACGACGGATTGCAGCCGATCATGGACGTCCGCCAGCAGCGGTTCGATCTTCCCGACGTCGAAGCGCGCGGGCGACGCGGCATCGACACCGAAGCCACGTCCCCGCACCTTGCCACCGAAGGCGAGACGCTGGACATAGAGGAAGCGGACGGCGCGCTGCAGATCCGTCAGCCGGTCAGGATCCTGCCCCAGCAGCCGCTCGAACTCGGCGCGGCTCGCCACGCGGAATCGCAGCATGTCGATCAGATAGGGATAATGCTCGGCAAGGCAGCGGAACAGCGTCACGACGTCGCCGGAAATATCGTTGATCGCTTCGGCGCGCGGGCGGCGCGAACGGCGCAGGAAGATGCCACCCATGCCGACGAACGGTTCCGCATAGCTGCTGTGAGGCGTGCCGTCGATGATCGCGCATATCCGCCGGGAAAGGTTGCGCTTTCCGCCGATATAACCGGCGACGGGCGAAACAGGACGAACGAGAACAAAAGGGGTAGACATGTAGGATTTCCTGCACGATGTCCCTCCATGGCTCGGCCACGGAGGGAACTCGAAATAGGCAGGCGCGCTGCCTTGAGAGTGCGAGTGCAGGCTCGCGGCTTTGAGGATGTGGGGACATCCAAAGCCCCCTCCGTAAAGGGGGAACGGCGGCGTTCATAGCCGCCACTGTTTCATTCAGACGGAAGCGGCCCAGAGAGGGGCTCGGGAACGGTAATGACACCGGCAGCGATCTTGTGCGCCACTCCGCTTGCGACGTCCTCGACGCGCGCCTTGGTTCCTGCACTATCGTAGCTGCCGTCATTCTTCAGCACGGCATTGACGCTGCGCTTGTGGACGATCTCACCGCTCGTGAAGGTGACGGGCACCGAGCGGGTCTCGGGATCGTATTTTCCGATCTTGGTCGTAATGTCGGTCATTCTGCAATCCTATGATGCTGGAGGAATGGGCCAGTTGATGGCGGCGGGATCTGTGATCGCTTCCGGCAGATCGCGCAGCGCCTGACGGTAAAGCCGCCATTCTTCGCGCAGCGCCGGGTCGATCGGAGTGTCAGGAAGCTGGGTGAAATCGCTGTCGCGCAGCAGTTGGTCGCGCTCGCCGCGCATCCACATCATCAACTGATCGGGGGACGGCGGCGGCGGCGAGGCGAGTGTAGGAAGCCCAGCCTGATCCGCGACAATGATGGAACCATTGGTCTGCCCGGCGAGAAGGGAGGCATGCTGCTCCGCTGTTATCTCGACGGCGTCCGGCGGAATAGCGTCGCCATGGATTTCAGCTTTGTAAAATCCCCCGGTCGAGGGCGCGAAGAACAATGACATTGGTTATCTCCCGATGGCCCACCAGAATGCGGCGGTTCCGGCGGCGGCGGCTGTAAGGGACGCTCTGGCATGCCCCACGGACATGCCCGTTGCAGACTGGCTCCCGGCGGATGCCCAGGCGGAAGGCACCGCGCCCGACATGTTGGTGGCGAAGCCAGCGAGGCACTCGGTGGGGAAGGCGATCGGGAAGGTGATGGCGTTGATGCCGTTCGCTGGAGCAACGACGTTGCCCCACTGGAGGATCAGGCCGCCGGGCAGCACCTGATATCCGTTGGACGAAAGATTTTGGGCACCAAACTGCGCGTCGAAGACGATATTGCCCTGATCTACACCATCGACCTGCGCTTTCAGACGCGAACCGCTCCACCCGATCCGGATGATGTTGGTCCCTTGGCCTGCGCCGCCACCCTGCCTGACTGGCGTGAAGCCGAGCCGAGCCGCGATGTCCGTGTAGTAGCTGCCCTGCTGGCCATCGAGCAAGTCGGCGTCCATGCCGGAGCCAGCGCCGTCATTCCCAGCGTCCCAGACCTTATTTCCGTTGCGGGCATAAAGTTCGCCACCTACCCGCACCTCATTATTCGCTAGGTTGATGGTCATCGGCCATGTGCCGTTGACTGCGGTGAAGGTCGTCGCGTTGACGGCTCCGCGCAGGAAATAAAGGATGTTGCCGTCGTTGCGGATAAACCCCGTCATATAGCCGGACGCGCGGAAGCTGATCGTCGGCGTGGCATAAAGGAGAGTGAGGTCGCCAGTGAGCGTATCGCCCGAGGCATCAAGCGGGGTGTAGCCAAGCCGCGCGGTGATGTTCGTGTAATAGCTGCCCTGTTGCCCGTCGAGCAGGTCAGCGTCGAAACCGCTGCCAGCACCATCGACCGTCAGCAGTTTCGTTTTTACGTCTGCCGCTGTGTAGTCGGCGACATCGACGGGCGTATAACCAAGCCGCGCCGTGATAGCCGTATAATAGCTGCCGTGTTGCCCATCGAGCAGGTCGGCATCGAAACCGCTGCCTGCGCCGTCCACCGTCAGCAGTTTCGTTTTGACGTCCTCCGCCGTGTAGGCAGTGGAATTGAGCGGCGTATAGCCAAGCCGCGCCGTGATATCGGTGTAATAGGTGGCCTGCTGACCGTCAAGCAGATCGGCATCAAGTCCCGATCCCGCGCCGTCGTTCGACGCCCGCCAGACGTCCGTAATGTGCCCATCAAAGACAAGATTGCCGAGATCGGAACTATCCACCGTGGCCTTGAGGCGCGTGCCCGACCAGCCCATCTTGATGCTGTTTGCAAGCTGTCCGACACCAGTACCTTGCTGGACTGGAGTGTAGCCAAGGCGCGCGGTAATGTTGGTGTAATAGCTGCCCTGCTGCCCGTCGAGCAGATCAGCGTCCAGACCTGATCCGGCACCATCATTGCCCGGATGCCAGATGCTGGCATTGTTTGCGCCGAAGCGGCTGTCGAGCCACGAAGTGACGGCATCTTTGATCATCTTCGCAGCGGGAACGCGCGTCGTGTCGATGCCTGCAATCGCCTCGGCGAGCGTCGCCAGCTCCACCACGCCCATCTGTTCCGTCGTCGCGGGAGGGTTGAGGAAATTGGCGTCGCCAAAAGTGAGTGTCGTGGCGGCCACGTCCTCGAACTTTACGTCGATCGCGATGAGCATCATCGCCTGCGCAGATTTCTCGACAAGCACGGCGGCCTGCCCATAGATCGCGAACAGAGTGCCATCGGCGAGGTAAAGTCCGATGCTACGCACGGTGAAGACGTCTGTGCCTTCATCGCGAACGATGAGGTGGATGGTGTCGTCGGCAACCACGTCGCCGGATATGGTGGCAAGCCGCTTGAACTCGCCGGGAAGCGCGGTCGCGGTCGCAGAGGGCACGAGAGCCGTGCCCGACAGGCCCACTTGTGCGATGGTGACAGGCGCGGTTCCAGTGTTTGCGGCATTGACCAGCGCAGCCCGGCCAGCATTGGTGACGATGATGGTGAGAGCCATGATTCCTCCGGTCAGGCCGCCGGTGCAGTGCAGGAAAGGCGGGCATAGATGGTTGGGCGAACCGCCGCGACCAAGCCGATTCCGGCCTTTGCGGTGACGCCCTGCGTGAAGGTGAAGTGGCTGCGCACCGGCTTGGCGCGGCTGACTTCCGCAATAACCTGATCAACGAAGGCAGCGGAGGCGGGCACGCCGTCCTGCTCAAGGTTCATCACAAGGTTGAAGGTGTGCGGGTCGCCCTTGGGCTCCTGCTGCCACCATTCGCGGATTGCAACGGAACCGCCGAAGCTCTGGACGACGGCGCGCACGGACGCGGCGGTGCCCTTCTGCCGGGCGATTGGGATAGCGCGGCGGACGCGCTCGCGCTTGATTGCTTCCGTCCAATCGGAAGACCAGTTGTCGAGCGACAGGCCCCATGCGAGCCACGGCAGCAGTTCGATCGGACAATCGTTGGGCGACCAGACCGCGCGCACCGGCGCTGGAAAGTCGAGGATGCGAGCAGCCGTCTGCTCCAGCGCCTTTTCCAACGCAGTCGATGAAGGGGGCAAGATCGACGGATAGGTCATTCGCCCGTGCCCGCGTAATTGACCGTGATGCCGGTGCAGTGCGGTGCCTGGACGCGCGAAACGACGATGTCGGCAGCAGGCGAGGTCAGCACGACATTTTGCACGCCCTCAACATGGAGGGCGGCAAACAGGCCCGAGCGGGTGATGTCGCGGCCAAGCCGATGGCTCGCCTCGACATAGGCGAGAAGGCTCGCCTGCGCGGTCGCAAGCACAACGCTGCCATCAGGGCCGCTGAAGGTGGTCAGCGTCGCAACGACCGCATATTCTATGATCTCTGCCGACTGGACCGTGACGAAATCCGTCAGCGGGCGGCGCGTCTCATCTGACACGAAGGCATCGACCGCCGTGAGCAGCTCGGGCGAAGCTTCACCCGATCCGGTGCGCGAAAGAACCGACACCAGCACTTCCCCCGGAGCGGGGCTGATGGCGCTGGCGTCCAGCACGTCCTCATCCGCTGAAAGCGCGTGGAAGACATAGGCACCTTCTGGCCCGGCGACCGAATAGCCCTCGGGCGCCAGCACCATGCGGCGGCGGAAATCCGCATCGCTCTCCATAATCGCCGGGATGCCCAGCACTTCGTCAGCCGGAACGAGGGTGAAGCGGGTAATGCCGAACAGGGCGGCGATGTTGTCGAGATCGGCCCCGGTGGCGTAGGCGGGCATGACAGCCCGAGCCGCGTCATTGACGCGCTGCCGGTGCAGCTGGACAAGATAGGCGAAGGTCTGGAGCAGCTTCGACGCTGGATCGCTGTCGCGGGCCTCGAATCCCGGCATGATCGACTGCATGTGCGCGACGGCATCAGCATAGATCGCCTCGAAATCGAGAGCCTCGATAATGCTGGGCGCGGGCAGGCGCGACAGATCGACAGCGGTGAAGGTAGCATCGGCCATGTCGGCCATGTCGGGGCAGGCGATAGTAGTGCGCTATGCCCCTGTATTTGGACAGGCCACTATCCAAATGCTGCATCAGGCCACCTGCCAGCTTCCCCTGCTTGCGGCCTCATGCCAATAGCAGTTCATGAAACGGGATTGTGGAAAGTGGCCGCGGAGCCGGAAGCATGAGAAACTACTAGCGGCGGCCATTCCGCCGGCATTCGCCTTCGCTTTTTGGGCGATAATGATCCTGATGATCATGCTTGCCGTTGTCACCGCGACAAAAAAGGGCAACCCATTCACCGATTTCTTCACCGCTTTTGGCGCAGTCGGGCAAGTGGTCTTCGCCTATATGGTGTGGAAGCTGAGCCGGGAGCAGTTTGCATTCACCCGTAGAGTGACCGAACGGCAACTCCGCGTCGATATTTACCACATGCGGAAGAAGCTGCTGGATGAATTCTTAAACATGTATGAAGTTACCGACAGACAATCGGATAATCGAGCGGACATAGATGATGATTTAGTCACTGAATGGTATTCATTGAGTGACGAAATATCGCGAGTATTTTCACAGAACGCGAGCAAGCCGCTCGCCGAAATGGTTGATTTGATATGTCTCGCGCAACCCGATACGGAATATATGAAGGATATGGGTCAGCGACATAAGGGCGACCTAAAGGCGGCCACCCAAATGATGAAAGATCACTGGAACAAGATCAGCCAGCTTCGTTTCCAAGCTTGGCATGCGATGCATCAAGAACTCTCACTGAGCGATCATTTGGCGATCTGAGACGCATTACACTTCTGCTAACTGAGTATAGAGCATGTCTAGCAGCTGCTCACGGTCCGCCGCCGTCGCGCCGAGCAGTTCACGCTTGGGATAGGGCACGGCCTTGGCGCGCAACGATGGCTTGTCGCGCAGGCCATACTGGTGAACGCCTGCGATCTGCGACACCTTGCCGGAAAAGCCGACCCAGAAGCCCTGATCATCCGCCCCGGTGCGCAGGAATCGCCCACTCGCCAAGCGCCGGAACATGGCGCGGCGACGCAGGCCGCCCCGGCGGCGAAGACTGCTGCCCCCCGCGTTGCGATGCTCTTCGGGGATCGGGAGCCATTTCACAACCTTGTCGAACTCGAATGAGCGGATCCCGCCAGCCTCAATGTCGAAGCCTGTCATCATGCGCCCCGTCGTCCAGGCGAACGAATTCATGATGACCTTGCGCGGCTCGCCACCGCCGCCGGATGGATAGAGAAAGCATGTCGCCCCCCGGCCCGACACCGGCGGGGCCTTTTCCTTGCGCGCCTCGAATTTCGAGCCGTCAGGCTGGCGCTGGGCGGCGATGCGCTCGCGCTGGCTCTGGGCCATGGTGCGGGCCATGCGGCGCATGAGGGTGCGGCGCTGGCCTGATGACAGGCTGCGGATCAGCGCCCCGGCAATGCGCTCGATCTCGGCAAGATCCTCGCTCATGCGTCGGGCGGAATCGCTGGGGTCAGATCAGCGTCGGGATCGGCAGTCTCAACCAGCAGTTCGGCGTTGCCAAAGCCCTGCAGGAAGGAAGCTGTCACCCCGTCAAAAGCATCGCAGAAATTCGGTTCCGCCGGGTGCTGGACGTCATAGCCGCTGCCATCGGCGCGGGGCAGGACAAGGACGGTTTCAGTCAGGTCGATCGAGATCAGAATGTCCGACGCTTCGCTGTCGAGCAGTTCGGCCTCGAAGGTAAAGGGCTGGGCATCGGACCGGCGCAGCAGCTGGGGCTGCTCCTTCTCGATCCATGCCAGCATAGGCACCATGATCGTGTCGGCGTCACCGGCGAAATCCCAGATGCCGACCTTAAGCGTATAGGCATAGGCGAATGACAGCGTGCGGGACTGCCGCGTGCTGATCTGCCCGCCCTCGACATAGATCTGCAGGCGGTCGGGATGGGTTTTCAGATCCGGCAGAAAGGCGGTGAGCCATTGCCGCAGGCTGTCGGCCTTGCGCATCGTCAGTCTGCCTGTGCGTTCGCCATGCGGGCCTGCGCCTGCAATTCGATCAGGGTGGTGCGGATCTGGCCCGCGACGTCATAGATGCTGGTCAGGCTTCCATGGCATTGCGCGCCGGTCATCTCGCCCGCGTCAGTCCGCTGGACCTTCGGCAATGGGGCGGGTGTCGCCAGCAATGCCCCAGAGATCTTCGCTGTTGGCCGTGGCGGCTGCGCGGTCGAGCAGGCCGACGCCATCAGCATCGACGCAGACGCTGCGATAAACCGGATGCTCAATGACTTTCTGGCTTTCATGGTAGATTTCCCTAACGCTGCCCTGCCGGGCATATTCTTTCGCCTGGGCAGCTTCGGACGAGGCGTCCAGCTTGCCCTGCAGCTTCTTGCGCTCGGCCTCCCGCGCATCATCGGCGCGCTTCTGCGCCGCCTGTTCCTTTGCGACGCCGACACTCGTGCCGTAGAAGAAACCGCCGATTCCTGCGGTGCAGGCGGCGAGCGCGGCGGCCATGGCGAGGTGCGATTTCCCGATCATGCGAGCAGCCCCTTGAAATAGGACCGGCGCGAATAGGTCAGCACATCCTTGCGCAGTCGCCCGTCTCGATAGCTGACGTGGATCCAGCCACTGTTGGGCTGGCCGCGCGTGTAGTTTTCAAGGATCAGCTGGTCGAAGGCCATGTGATCGCGGATGAAGGTGGCGACCGTCACATTATCGACGCCGCTGATCTCGAAATCGGCCGCCTCGCCCTGCGCGTGCTGGCTGCTGGACGATGATCCCACCGCCAAGCACAGCTTGATCGAGCGGAATCCCGACGTGACGCGGACAGGCTTGCCGAAATGCGCGCGCAGCGGTTCCAGCACTTTGGCGCAGAGCAGCTGCATCGCCGCGATCTGGCACGCGCCGGGGACGTTGGCGATGCCCCGAGCCGTCGCTGTCGCGGACGCGGTGAATTCGGCCAGCCTAAAGTTGGGGGACAGCTGCATGGGTCAGTCCTTGTTGGGCAGAAAGCGGTCAGCGATGCGGCCCGGCACGCTTGTCAGCGTGTCGACAAGCGCCCTTGCGATGCGCGGGGTGGCGTCGAAGGCGAGCAAGGCGATGGCGAATGCGATCGACTGCGCGGCGAAGTGATTCCAGCCCGTGACAGCGATGATGGCGATGGTCGCGTAATAGCTGACCGTCGATCCAACGACCCACTGGAGGAAGCGCTGGCGGAACGGCAAGGCGGGCTTCCACGCCTGCGCCACGGCGGAACCGATCAGCGAAGGCGTGAGGGAGCCGATCAATTCGATGACGGATTCCAGAAGGTGGCGCAGGTCCATGGATCAATCCCAAAGCTGAATGAGGGGAAGCACGCGCGTTGCGTTGGCGTCGGCGGTTGCGGGCACGATGACGATGGTGCCGAGCGGAAGGATGGGGCCAAGATCGGCCAGCCCCGGATTGGCGTCACAGACGCGGGAAATCTCAGCAGGACCAAGCCCGGCATCGCGCCACAGTAGCAGGTCCAGCTTGTCCCCTGACCGGGCAACAAGGCGCTGCTCCGACGCCATCAGATGAGGTCCACCACAGTTCGGGTCTGGCCCAGCATGTCGCGCACCGCGTGCATCGCATCACGGCGCAAGCTCCCGATCGCCGTTGCAGCGTCATTGCCTTCCGCCCCGCCCGCTGCCGTGGTGTCGAAGTCGGGATGCCGCTCGATCAGTTCGGCTTTTGCATAGAGCGCGACGGCGCGGTGGTAGCGGAACAGCTGCACGCTCGCCCCGTCCAGCTGGGGCGCGGGCACGTCAGCAAGCGTGGCGTGCCCGGCGGCGATGGAATCCGCGGCGAATTGCTGCAGGTCGATTCCTGCCGTCATGACCGCACCGATGATTGCGGCGCGCAGACGCGCGGGCGTGATGCTGGTCGGGATCCTCGCGGCATCGCGGACTGCCGCCGGATCAATGTCGGGGAAGAAGCCGTCGTTGATGACCGCAGTTTCCTCTTCCGGCGGCTGCTCAATCTCGGACGCGGGCGGTCGGGCGACGAACGTCATGCCATCCCCAATCGGGCGATGAACGCCATGCTGGCGAAGACGACGAAGGCCCAGCCCGTAGCCGCGCCGACGTCGAGGATCAGGAAGAGCGGCAGCACGATCCGGTAGGCCGGGGACATGCGGATGCGATCAGGCAGATAGGGCGCGATCAGCTGGGGCTTGCGGACGACACACCAGATCCGCTCAAAACAGAAGATCGCCGACAGCACGGCGCAGACGGCGAAAACGGCAATCAGCGCCAGATTGAAAAAGGGCATGATGTCCTCCGATTTCGGCCCACCGGCTTACAGGGGTGAGGATCGGGGCAGAGTGCGGCCCTACGGCTCGAAAGCCTCCCGCATCGCGCGATCCGCCCCTGAGCGCCGGGGGCGAGCCTGTCAGGCGCCCGAACCGTTCTGGTCTGGGCCGCCCTGTTCGTTGTTCGTGGCAGGCGCGGCGGCGGTGATGGCCGCCAGCAGCTTGTTCGCCCGCTTGATCTTGTCCTTGACGCCGATACGGTCATTCAGTCGCTGGGCTTCGTTGAAGGCCGACAGAGCCCGATCCAGAAACGGAGCGGCGGCAGTAGCCTCGGCGGCTTCACCAGCGGCCAGTTCCTCATTGCCAGCAGCCTTGATGAGCTTCGCTCGGACTTCATCATGAATGTCGCAGGCGAACGTCAGGTCCAAAACCTCGCCCAGCGTCTCAAGCGAGAAGCGATTGCCCGCGTTCTGCGCCTTCAAAGCTGCGTCGGCGATTTCCTCGACGATGATCGTGGCGGCGTCGCGCTGATAGCGCGAGGGCATGGGCACGTTGTGGCGCAACACGAATTCAGCGAGGCTCAGCGCGTTGTCATAGTCGCCGACGTCGATGAGCCAGACCATGCAGGTCGGCACCACTTCGGCGGCGAGGCCGGTGCCAACGCCTGCATCGGCGGCGAGGATACCCTGCACCCATGGCCGATATTCCGGGAGCATCTGCCGCTTCGCCTCGATCTTCCGGTCGATCGAACGGATTTCTTTGAGGGTGCGCAGATCGTGGGTCAGGCGCAGCGCGACCTGCGCGGCGGCCTGTTGCGCGGGCGAGGCGTTGACCGCCCCCGCTACCGGGAGAGTGTCGGCAGCGGGGGTGGCATCCGCTCCACCTTCGGGAGCGGACGCAACGGTCTTGGCAGCAAGGATCCTGTCCCTGTGGCGGCGAGCGAGGCTCATGTGCGTGTCCTGTCAGATGGAGGGATTAGCGGGGCCGGATCAGGCGGGCTTCTTGCCCATCACGACGTTTTCGACCAAGGCGCAGCGGCCATAGTCTTCCACGACGTAAGCCTCATTGACGGACTCGTAGTTCTCGATCTGGTCGAGCGCCGGTTCGTCCTTGATCTGGCGGCGGCGGGTTTCCTCCTGCCAGTAGATCGACAGGTTATCGAGGCTGGTGATGAGCATCGCGTCTTCGGGGAAGAAGGGCACGATGACGGCACGCTTGCCGGCCAGCTGCTTGGGCAGGGTCAGGATGCGGTGCGCCGCTTCCTGTTCCGTGGCGGTATCGCCCGCTGCCTGGAGCAGATTGGCATATTTGTCCTTCACCAGCTTCCAGCCAACGATGACGACAAGGTCGGTATCGCTGCGGTGCCACGGATCCAGCAGATCGAGCGCGTCGAAGGCCAGCGCGTCGAGGTTTGCGAAATCGGCATCGGCGGTGGCGACGTTGGTGGCGTCGGCATCGACCACTTCGACCCCGGCGGCGACATAGATCGCCTTGGTCGGATCGGTGGACAGTGCGCCGTCGTCCAGCACGCGCTCTTCGGCATGGGTGCGGATCTTGTGCAGCCAGCCCTCGTTGACGTCCTGCAGCAGCGGGTTCTCGCCAACGTTGGTGGCGGCGGCGGCGGACGTGCCGTTGAAGCCGATCATGATGCGGTCGCGGCCCTGCTGTTTCAGGATCACGTCGCGCAGCAGCGTCTGGAATTCCGGCTTGTGCCGCCAAGCGTCCAGCTTCGCATATTTGATCGCATGGTCGAAGTTGGTCTGCTTGCAGAAATAGCCGCCGTCGTCCGTGGTGTCGGTCGGATCGGTGGGCGTGCGGCGCGTGCCGCCTGCGGTGTTGGTGCGGCTCGCCAGCGGGCGCGTGACGGTGACGCCGACCTTCTGGCCCGACTGTTCAGGCACGCCGACGATGTTGATCTGGCTCAGGAACTCGCTCGATTCCTGAATTTTCTCTTCCAGCTTCTGCTCCACGACGGGCGCGACGCTGAACTTGACGGTGGCGTCGGCGACGCTGTTCAGCAGAGCGATCTGGCTGACATAGGCGGTGAAGAGCAGGCGGGTTTCGTTACGCATGTGCGTTGGCTCCTGACGGACTTGGGGCGGGGCGGTTGTTCAGATGAGCGAGGCGGTCAGCAGTCCGTGACGACGCCGCCGCTGCCGCCGGTGGCGGGCGAGCGCTTGAAGGTCTGGGACTGCTCGGTGCTGTTCAGTTTGGCTTCCAGCGCATCGAAGCGGGTGCCGAGTGCCGCGACGGCATCGCTGGCGGGCTTCACGGCGGCGGCGATCTGGTCACCGATGACCTTGCCGAAAGCCGCAACATCGAAGCTGTTGTCGTTGGCGGGCGGCGGAGGCGGAGGCGTTTCGGCTTCGTCCTTCTTCTCCTTTTTGAAGAAGCTGGCGATGCCGCGCGCGATGCTTTCGCCGAGGGTCTGTCCATCCACCGGGTCTGCAACCAGTTCAAGCGCGGTTTCATGGGCGCTGGAAAAGACGTTCGAGCGCGACTTGACCGCGAATTTGAGGGCTTCGGTGCCGAGCGACGCGGGCATGTCCGTGACGGCGAGGCCGACCAGATAAGCCTTTCCCTCGCCAGCGAAGTCGGGGTGGATTTCGCAGCTGGTGAACAGCTTCTGCCCGGCCTTGTTGATCTCGACCAGCTGATCGTTCGCGTCGATCTCGGCATAGAGCGCCAGCAGCGTCTTCTTCTCGCCGTTGATGGTCAGTTCGACTTCTTCGGTCTTGAGCGACAGGACGGAGCCATAGGCGTTGAAAGGGCGATCCGGGCTGTAACCGGCGATATGCTCGCAGTTGATCCGCGCGGTGTAGGTGGCCGGATCATAGCTGGCCGCCATCTGCTCCAGCCATTCGCGCTGAATAACGCGGCCGTCGACGGTCGCACCTTCGACTGCGACGCGGAAAAACTTGCTCTTTGCCATGATCGATCCGGTTCCCTTGGTTGCTTGGGCGCGCAGGCGCTGGCCTGATGGGCAGCAGAAAGGGGCCGTCGCGGGGGCAGGCTCAAGGCCCTGCATTTGGACAGGCGGCTATCCAAATAGATGCCAATGATCAGGGGCTTGGGCGCGGGGCATGGTCCGCCGCGATGACCGCTCAATCTCCCCAGCCCGGCGCGCCTGCTGTCCTTTGGCAGTTCGATCCGCCCCGTCACGCCCGCAGCCTCTACTGGCGTGGCTATGGGGTGACGCAGATCGCGGAAGAATTCGCGCTGCATGGCGTCGTGGGCGACAAGGGCAAGCCGATCGCGCGCGCGACGATCGAATCTTGGAAGCAACGGCAGCGTTGGGATGATGCCCCCTCGATCCGCAAGATCGAGGATGGCATCGAAATCAAGCTGCTGACCCTGATCGCCAAGGAAAAGAAGACCGGCGGCGACTATGTCGAGATGGACGCGCTGTCGCGCCAGATCGAAAGCCTCGCCAAGGTCCGCCGCTATGAGGCCCCCGGCGGCCATAGCGGCGACCTCAACGAGAAGGTCGGCAACCGCAACGCGGGCGAGCGCAAGAAGCCGAAAAAGAACCATTTCACCGCCGAGCAGGCGGAAGAACTCAAGCGCGTCTTCCTCGACGGCCTCTATGATTATCAGCATCGCTGGTGGCAGGCGAAGGATCAGCGCACGCGCATGATCCTCAAGTCGCGCCAGATCGGCGCAACCTACTATTTCGCGTTCGAGGCGCTGATCGACGCGATCGAGACGGGCCGCAACCAGATATTCCTGTCGGCATCGAAAGCCCAGGCACACCAGTTCCGGTCCTATATCGTCAGCTTCGCCAAGCTGGTCGGCGTCGCGCTGACCGGCGACCCGATGCTGATCACGTCGGATCTGCGGCCAGCGGAGGAAGCGGCGGCAGAACTGCATTTCCTTGGCACCAATTTCCGCACCGCGCAGGGCCGCCACGGCAATTTCTACTTTGACGAATTCTTCTGGGTCCATTCGTTCGAGGAATTGAACAAGGTCGCCTCTGGCATGGCGACGCATAAGAAGTGGCGGAAAACCTACTTCTCCACGCCGTCCAGCGTCGCGCATCCGGCCTATCCCTATTGGACCGGCGACCGCCGCAACCGTCGGCGCAAGAAGGAAGATCAGATCAAGATCGATGTCAGCCATGATGCGCTGGCGATCGGCATGGCCGGACCGGACCGGATCTGGCGGAACATCGTCAACATCCGCGACGCCGAGATGGGCGGCTGCGACCTATTCGACATTGAAGAGCTGGAGGATGAATACGCGCCCGACGAATTCGCCAATCTGTTCATGTGCGACTTCGTTGACGACAGCCAGTCCGCCTTCCGCTTCAATGACATGATCGCCTGCGGGTGCGACAGCCTGATCGAATGGCAGGATTTCAACCCGGAGGCGGCGCGGCCCTACGGCAAGCGTTCGGTCTGGGCGGGCTATGATCCGCAGGAAAGCGAGAATGGCGACAATGCCGCGCTGGTCATCGCCGCGCCGCCGCTGGTCGAAGGCGGGCAATTCAGGATCCTTGAGCGCCACCAGCTACGCGGCCTCGATTTCGAGCAGCAGGCGGAATTCATCAAGGCGGTCCTGAGCCGCTATACCTGCACCTATCTGGGCATCGACGCCAAGGGCGTCGGCGCGGGCGTCTATCAGATCATGGCGAAGCCCGGCGCGCTGCCGGGCTGCGCCGTCGCCAAGATCGAATATTCGCTCGAACTCAAGGCGCAGATGATCATGAAGGCGCAGAACGTCATCCGCCGGGGCCGCCTCGCGTTCGACAGCGGCCTGCTCGATCTCGTGTCCGCGTTCGTGTCGATCAAGAAGACGCTGACCACCAGCGGGCGGAATATCACGTTCAAGGCTGGGCGCGGGGGCAATGACGGCCACGCGGATCTGGCTTGGGCCACCATGCACATCCTCATGAACGAACCGCTCGACGGCAAGGAAGCGCCCAAGGGCACAATGGAGATCATCGAATGAGCAAGCGTGCACGCCGTATGAACCGCCGGGAGTCGGCTGCAGCGTCCGAGGGCGCGATCGTCGCGGCCAATGACAATCGGGGCGGCGCGATCGAGACGTTCAGCTTCGGGGATCCTGAGCCGGTGCTGAGCCGGGCCACCATGCTCGACATGCTGGAATGCTGGGACAATGGCCGCTGGTATGAGCCGCCGATTTCGCTGGACGGGCTTGCCCGCGCATTCCGCGCGTCGCCGCACCATAGCAGCGCCATCATGCTCAAGCGGAACTTGCTGGCGGCCAGCCTCGATCCCACGCCTTTCCTGTCGCGCAAGGTCTTCGCCGGGATGGTGCAGGACTATCTGGTGATGGGCAACGCCTATGCGCAGGAGATCCGCAACCAGCTGGGCGGCGTGCTGCGGCTCGAACATCCACTCGCCAAATATACGCGGCGCGGCATCGAGCCGGGCCGCTTCTGGTGGGTGCCGGGTCATCGGAACGAAAGCGAGTTCGTGCCGGGCACGGTGCATCAGCTGCTCGCGCCTGACATCAATCAGGAAATCTATGGCCTGCCCGAATATCTGTCGGCCCTGCAGTCAGCGCTGCTCAATGAGAATGCCACGCTGTTCCGCCGCCGCTATTTCGAGAACGGGAGCCACGCGGGCTATATCCTCTATGCCACCGGCGACTTTGCCAATGGCGACGTCGCTGCCATGCGCGACGCGTTGAAGCGAGCAAAGGGGCCGGGCAATTTCCGCAACATGTTCGTCCACTCGCCCAGCGGCAAAGAGAACGGCATCAAGATCATCCCGATCGCCGAAGTCGGTGCGAAGGACGAATTTCTGGGGATCAAAAACACGACGCGCGATGACGTGCTGGCCGCGCATCGCGTCCCGCCGCAGTTGCTCGGCATCATCCCGGCCAACGCGGGCGGCTTCGGCGATCCGGCCAAGGCGCTGGACAGCTTCTTTGAACTGGAGATCCAGCCTCTGCAGTCCGTCTTCCTCGAACTCAACGATAAACTGGGTTTTGAGGCGGTGCGATTTCTGGAGCGGGTGAAGGCGCAGTAAGGGGCCCGATGCCTGGGCGGAACGCAGTCCCTCTTTCACCATTCGTTACGATAGGGTACCGGGCGGTGATCTACCGCTCTGATCAGAAGGCTTATTCAGTGAAAGACTGGTTTCCTCTGGCTGAATATGAGTTCTACGCCTTTGTAGCCTCGGGCATGCTCCTGATTGCCGCCCTTGATTATTCCTTAACAGGGGGCGTCCTCGTCAATCGCACTAACTGGAACATCATTGATGGGGTGTTCTGGACCGTGGTAGCTTATCTGACGGGCCAGATCACTGCAGGTCCATCCTCGTCTTTGATTGAGCATTTGTTAGCCCGCCGGTTGCTCTCCATCCCGGCTGATATTCAGCTCGGCCTCCGGGACCGGAACTGGGTTGAGCGCCGCCTTGCGGCCTGTTTCGCACCACGCGAGTATGCGCCGCTGCGGGAGCCGATAAGGGCAAGAGCACTTGCAAGAGCGGCAAAGCAGTTGGGTGTTGCTGAGGATCAGCTTGACGGTGAGACGGTTTTTCAGGCTGCATTCCACCCTGTGCGTGGAGTGAGCGACACCGTCGGACGCCTGAACTCGTTCATGAATCAGTATGGGATGAGCAGAAATATCTGTTTCGTCAGCTTAGTGGCGGTAGGTGCACTTACCTACCGCCAACTTCAGACACCCACTAACCAGACAGCGTTTATCTTGGCTGGCTCTGCCGTGTTAGCTGTGGGAATGTTCGGGAGATTCCTTAAATTTTATTCCGCTTATTCCAGCGATGTCATCAGGACCTACGCCACGCTGCCAGCGGATAAGGTGCCTTGATGGCTCTGCTACTCACAGCGTGTATTCTGTCTCTACGGTAATCGACCCCACATAGCCGTCGAATTTGGTCTGCCCTTCATCCGTTAGGTTGTCGGGGCATCCGTTCTTGTTATCGGCGTAGATGTGGACGCGATCTCCGACGAGATCAAACGTGATATTACCCGCCGTGTTTTGCGTGATAGTTTGATAGCCGGTGTAATAATGCAAGTGCCGCTTTGGCGCTTCCCCGATGACAATGATTTGAGGATCGAGCTTTTCGAGCCAACTGTTTGGGATCTTACCGGTAGCTCGTCCATGATGTGCTGCGAAAACAACCGTGGTTTTGTCCAGTTGGATGTGATCGACTATATTTTCCATGAACTCAGTTTCGAGATCCCCAAGCCACAGAAAGCTCGCTCCGCCGTTAAGGCTGTAACGCACAACCGCTGATGTATTGTTGAAATGTTCGCCCGCCTCACATGCGGCAAGCGCTTCTTTGAAGTGCGCGTTTGACGTATCTGGCCAGAGGACCTGAATCCCTGAGCTTGATCGTCCGTCGCCTTCCAAGTTCATCCAGCGGCGCTTGCATCCTTTATAGATGTAGAACGCCTTTTTCGGATCGTCCCGCAATTGGCAGTATCGCTGGAAGGACACCGTGTCCTCGTCCTTAACCGCCTGATTTTTTACGACGTAGAAGTTTACAATCGGCATCGCATCGTCCAATCGCTCGATGCCGCCAAAGTGGTCTTCATCTGGATGGGTGCAGATAAATCGCGTGATTTCCTTTCCTGCGGATTGCTCCTTCAACTCCTTGATGATCTGATCAGCGTTTCCTTCACATAGGTCGCAATCAATGATCGTGAAGTTCGCACTATTGTGCTTGATGTAAAACATATCGCCGCTTCCGACGGCGAAGCTCTTGATAACCGACATGATGTACCTCCCAAGCAGCTATGTGGGAGGCAATTCGGCGTTTCGCAACCGCAATGAATTGAACTTCTCGTCGTGCGTCAGCCCCTAAATCGGTTCACCGCTCTTTTCCATTCCCGTTCGTCAGGCAAGGGTAGGCGGATGCGCGGCGGCTCATCGCAGGTTTCAATCCACGATGGCCGGACCTTGCGGCCCGCACGCTGGGAGCATGATCGGCAGTAGAACCGGCGGCGTGCATCGCGGAAGTCGTCAGTCCAGCCCTTGCGCTGGAATTTCCACCACAGGCCATGCCCGTTGAACAGGCCGACATTCCCGCAGCGGCAGCTTACCTTGACCGTGCGGTGCCATGCTGCCGCCTCGAATATGCAGGTGGCAACCTTCAGCCCATCGGCGTAGCGCGCCACATCATTCCGCCGCCACTTCCATGCGGCACAGCTGGGCGCAAGCGAGCGCGCCGATCATATAGGGGCCATCGTCCCGCTGCCCGTCGCGGATCTCCCCCAAGAACTTCCGGTTATCAAAGCCGCGCTCCTCCAGCGCCTTCGCGACTGCGTCGCGAATGTCGTCAATGCGTTGCATGTCGTGTCTCCTGATATGGAACATATGGAGAACGCAAGCCGAGTCGGTCAATGGCATTTTGCAAGCGGCCATCGTGGACCGGCGACGCGCGCGCAACATTCTTGCGCATCATGCCACGGCGGTCTGGCCCCCTGATCGAGGAGGTGAGGCCGCCGAGCCGCCGCGCGCCCGCAGCCAGGGGCCTCCCGCCGGGGCCGCCCCCCTGCCACCCCTCAAAACGCGCTTTTCCCCCCGCCTCGCCCGCGCGCTTTTCATGTCCCTTTTGATGCACCATAGACACCCCCCGGAAAGCGGCCTAGATCCTTGGCCGGTTGCTGCTCATGAGGCGGCCTGTGCTGATGCGTTTTGATGCACCCAGAGCGCCCTAATCGGGCCGGTGCGACATTCCCGAAAAATGATGTTCGCTGCCGTTGCAAACGGGAGGGGTCGGGAAAAAGGTAATCTCGCCAATCTGTGCCGATCATCCGCTAAAAAGTGACGGATTTCTGCGGTTTCTGGGGTTGGCCTTTCCCTATAATCTTCTGCAACCTCTCAGGGGGCAAAACTATAATCCCTTTGAAAACTAAGGACTTTATTGGGCCTGAAAATCACTCCTAGAAGGTATAATCTGGTTATAGAAAGATTATAGGTGATGTTACTCGTAACCTGTTGAATTTGCACGGTGGTTATAGAGATTACCTTTTTCCCGACCCCTCCCGGCTTACTATTTGCGATGCCGCCATATAGCCGTTTACCCTTGCTCCGCATGCATTTGGAATGCACGGAACAGGCGCGGTATGGAGCGCCCGCGAGCGACTGATGCTCCAAATGGTTAAGGTGACTATGGCCGGTATTCCGCCGATAGCCGATCTCCGCCGTGTCGCTGTCCAGCTGGACGGCGACCCGCGTTTTGCAAAGCTGGCTGAGATGATCCGAATGGCGCTGATTGCGCAATCCTGCCACAGCGATCTTGCCGAGGCCGCCCACACGATCGAGGCACTGGAAGGTCTATTGAAGAGCCCAAGGGGGTTAGGCAGCACGGCGAGATCAACAACCGAATGCGCCCTGCTCTTCAACGCTATATCGCTCTATGCGCGAGCCACAGTCACAAGCGCGAAGCGAGGCGAACGAGGGTCAATACAAGTCCGCGAAAAGCTGACGGGCGATCAGCAAGCTGATCACGACATTGTCGCTGCCGCTCGAAACCGCGCAATAGCTCATGTCTATGCGGAGGAACAGATCGGCGATAGGATCTGGCATCGAGATCATCTTCTTGTTCAGAAGTTCGAGGATGGCTGGGCACCGCTCGGATATACAAACCGGGTGCAAGTCGATCGGCCCACGATAGATCGACTAGCGCGGTTGATACCTGCTGCTAGCCAGATCGTGAAAGCGGCTTTCGATAAGCGGGTCGCCGCGATCGTACGTTTGATGAATGAGAGCGATGTTCCCGAAACCATTTTCCTGGCTGCCTCTGTGGACCCGGTTACGCTCTACGGCAGCACCGAAGAAGCCAAGCGGGTCGTCGCCGCGCGATCACAAGGTCACGCCTTTGGCTTTACCGCTCGAAGCTAAATATCAATTCGGCGGCTGCTGCCTCTCGCATCGTCCTTCGGGAATAGTTCGGGACCCTCAGGTCCGTGCTGTTCCTTTCGTTGCCCTTCCGTTCCGCAAATGTGCGCTTGACCGGGCCGCCAAATTGCCTAGAAGCGCCGGAAACCCGGACGGGGGCGATTAGCTCAGTTGGTAGAGCGTCTCGTTTACACCGAGAATGTCGGCGGTTCGAGCCCGTCATCGCCCACCACCACCCTTCTTGCGGCGTCACGCCGCCGCTGCTAATCGAGCCATCATGATTCAGCCGCCTGAAATTATTCGTGTCACCAAGCCCCGCGTCTCCTGCGATGGATCGGGTGACATCCCCGCAGCCTTGGGCCATCCGCGTGTCTTCCTGGAAATTGACGAGCATGGCTATGTCGATTGCGGCTATTGCGACCGGCGCTTTGTCCTGATCGGCGGCCCGGCGGACACGCCCGAGGTTGCCGGTCTGCCTGATATCGCGTCCGGCGCAAGCCTCTGATCCGGGTGCACGCGTTGCGATTTTGATTGGGCTTCGGAATTGCCGCCCCTATATCGAGCGGCATGACCGATATTGCCTCTCAGTTCACCGATGCGCGCGGCCTTCTCTACCGGCCTGACCTTCTAGATCCTGATGGCGCTCGCCGTCTGACTGCACAGGCACTTGCCAGCTGCGACGACGGCGAACTCTATCTGCAATATCGGGCGAGCGAGAGCTTCGGCTTTGATGACGGGCGGCTGAAGACCGCCGACTATTCGACCGATGCGGGCTTTGGCCTGCGCGGCGTATCCGGCGAGATGACCGGTTTCGCCCATGCCAATGATATAAGCGAGGCGGCGATCCGTCGCGCTGCGGAAACGCTGGCGTTGCTCGATCCGGCACAGGGTCAGCCCGCACCACCGCCCCAGCATACCAACCGCCACCTCTATACAGACGCAAATCCGCTGGAAATCGTGCCTTTTGCCGAGAAGGTAACGCTCTGCGCGGCGATCGATGCCGCGGCACGGACGCGTGATCCGCGCGTTGCGCAGGTGTCGGTGAGCTTGGCGGGAAGCTGGTCCGTCGTCGAGATCGTCCGAGCCGACGGTTTTATCGCGACCGACATTCGCCCGCTGGTGCGGCTCAACGTGTCGCTCATCCTGGAAGAAAACGGCCGCCGCGAGACGGGCGTGTTCGGCATTGGCGGGCGTTATCTGTATGATCAGGTGATGGATCCAGCGATCTGGAACCAGGCAATCGACGAGGCGCTGGCTCAGGCGCGTGTCAATCTGCGTTCGGTCGCCGCACCCGCTGGAGAGATGACTGTATTGCTGGGACCCGGATGGCCCGGCGTGCTGGTGCATGAGGCTATCGGCCATGGGCTGGAAGGCGACTTCAACCGCAAGGGCACCAGCGCCTTTTCCGGCCGGATCGGAGAACGAGTAGCCGCGTCCGGCGTTACGGTGGTCGATGACGGATCAATCCTCAATCGGCGGGGATCACTATCGATCGACGATGAAGGTACGCCTACCCGGGAAAATGTGCTGATCGAGGATGGAATACTCAAAGGTTATATGCAGGATCGCCTGAACGCCCGGCTGATGGGCGTCGAACCGACCGGGAATGGCCGCCGCGAAAGCTATGCCCACGCGCCCATGCCGCGCATGACCAACACTTTCATCAAGGGTGGGCAGGACGATCCACAAGAGCTGCTGTCCCGCATGAAGTCGGGCATCTTCGCCAAGAGCTTCGGCGGCGGCCAAGTCGATATCGTGTCGGGAAAGTTCGTCTTTTCCTGCACTGAAGCGTACAAGGTTGAGAATGGGAAGTTGGGCGAGCCCATAAAAGGCGCAACGTTGATCGGCGATGGACCGACAGCACTGACCAAAGTCGCCGGCATCGGCAGCGACTGGGCGCTCGACGAAGGCATCGGCATGTGCGGCAAGGGCGGGCAGAGCGTGCCTGCGGGCGTAGGACAGCCGACGCTGTTGATGAAAGGACTGACCGTCGGTGGTACGGCGACCTGAGGCGACGTCGCTACGGGTTGAGGAACCAGATTTCCGCAATTTGCTTCTTTCAATATGAACATGTTGACGGACAGTCATGACGCCGTGACCGCCGACTGGGCTGCGGCGATTTTGGATTTTTGGTTCAATCGTGTCGGTGAGCAGGGGTGGTGGGCGCATGACCCCGGCCTGGATCGGGAATGTGCAGCTCGCTTTCAGGGTTTGTGGAACGACAAAAAAGGTTTGGCTCCGGAGGCGTTCCTTGAACGCGCTGATGACGCGCTGGCGGCTGTTCTGCTATTCGATCAATTACCCCGCAACATGTTTCGTGACACGGCTCAAGCCTTTGCGACCGATGAACTCGCCAGAGCGGTGGCACGCGGAGCGATAGCACATGGCTATGACATACAGATTGGCGGCGCGGGTCGGCTCTTTTTTTATATGCCGTTCCAGCACAGCGAGGGTCTGGAGGACCAGAAACTATCCCTCAGCCTTTTCGAAGCGGCGGGCGACCCTTCCTCTCTGGAATTCGCCAAAAAACGTTATGCGGTAATTGAGCGGTTCGGTCGTTTTCCACATCGCAACGCCGTCCTTGGCCGAAAAACGTCGCCCGGCGAAGAACAGGCCGCGAAAACAGGCGCCAACGGGTAGACACCCTGCCCAATTTTTAGGCAATGCTCTTGTGCTGCCCATTTTTTTAGCGGCGCCAGGAGAGCGGCTTTGGACGAAGGCCCCCATAACGCGCTTTTAACAAATTGGCACGGCCCTTGCTGGAGTGTTGTCGCACACCATTAACAGGGGGCGACATGAAACTTGTCATGGCTATCATCAAGCCGTTCAAGCTTGACGATGTCCGCGAGGCACTCTCCTCGCTGGGTATCGCCGGGATGACGGTGAGCGAGGTGAAAGGCTTCGGCCGCCAGAAGGGGCAAACCGAAATCTACCGGGGCGCCGAATATTCCACGAACATGGTTCCGAAAATCAAGATCGAGGTCGTCTGCGATGATGATCTCGCTCCGCGCGTAGTCGAAGCGACGCAACAGGCGGCCAACTCCGGCGCGATCGGCGATGGCAAGATCTTCGTCCTCGATGTTGGTCAGGCCGTGCGCATCCGCACCGGCGAGACCGGCGAAACCGCGCTGTAAGAAGGGGGGAATAATGACCTTTTCCAATAAATTCTGCGGCGCGATGGGGGCTGCTGGCCTGTCCATCTTCGCCGCGATGCCCGCATGGGCACAGGATGCGGCAGCCGCCGCGCCGACGCCGGACAAGGGCGATACCGCCTGGATGATGACATCGACGGTCCTCGTCCTGGCGATGATCCTGCCGGGCCTCGCCCTTTTCTATGGCGGTCTGGTTCGTACCAAGAACATGCTGTCGGTCATGACGCAGATCGGTGCTGCCGCGGCTTTCGCGATGCTGATCTGGGTAATCTACGGCTACAGCCTGGCCTTCGCGGGTCCCAGCAACGGCTTCATCTCCGATTTCTCCAAGGCTTTCCTGGCGGGCATTACGCCGGACTCGACCGCCGCCACCTTTACAGACGGCGTCGTCATCCCTGAATATGTGTTCGTCGCCTTCCAGATGACCTTCGCCGCCATCACGGTGGCCCTGGTGCTGGGTTCGGTGGTCGAGCGCATCAAATTCTCGGCAGTCATGGTCTTCGCCCTCGTCTGGCTCACCATCGTCTATTTCCCGATTGCGCACATGGTATGGGCGGCCGGTGGCCTGTTCTTCGAAATGGGCGCGCTGGACTTTGCAGGCGGCACCGTGGTGCACATCAACGCCGGTGTTTCGGCGCTGGTGGCCTGCATCATCCTGGGCAAGCGCATGGGTTATCCCAAGGAACCGATGCCTCCGCACTCGCTGACGCTGACGGCTGTCGGCACCGGCCTGCTGTGGGTCGGCTGGTTTGGCTTCAACGCCGGTTCGGCCCTGGAAGCCAATGGTTCGGCTGCCCTCGCGATGATCAACACCTTCGTCGCCACGGCTTCGGCTGGCCTGTTCTGGATGCTCGCAGAGCGCCTCAACGGTCACAAGGGTTCGGCACTGGGCTTCTGCTCGGGCATCATCGCCGGCCTGGTCGCAGTCACTCCGGCCGCTGGCAACTCGGGCCCGTTCGGCGCGATCGTGCTCGGCGGGGTTGCATCGATCATCTGCTTCTATGCCGTGACCGTCCTCAAGCCGAAGCTCGGCTATGACGACTCGCTCGATGCGTTCGGCATCCATGGCATCGGCGGCATGGTTGGCGCCATCGGCACGGGCATCGTCTACTCGCCCTCGCTCGGTGGTCCGGGCGGCGCGGACTTCGTGATGAGCGACCAGCTCGTGACCCAGTTGCTCGCCACGCTGACGACCATCGTCTGGGCTGCGATCGGCACGACCATCGCCATCTTCATCGCCAAGGCGGTCACTGGCCTTCGGGTCAGCCGCGAAGTCGAGCAGGAAGGTCTCGACCTCGGCGAGCACGGCGAACGCGCTTACAACATCTAAGACTTCGGCAGGGCGGGCCGCAACGAACGGCCCGCCCGCCTCACCTTGTTCCTCCTGCGAACACGCCTGGGACCGGTACGAAAGTATCGGTCCTTTTTTTTGTCAGGGCTGCGGTCGGGTCCAGATATGGGACGGGCGCGGCGCCGAAGCGGGCCAGCGGCGGGCGCGACCTATAGTCTGCATACCTGCGCGAACCACCCAGCCAAGCTTGTCGCCCTTGGGCGTGACAACGCGGTGATCCCAGGCATGTTCACCGCGCCGAGCGACTTCGCGCGCTATATCGCCATAAATGCCCGCTGCCGCCAGAACCGCCCATGCCGATCGAGGCGGCAGCGCACCAGCGCCATGGCGAGCGCTTTGCTCATAAGTGGCTGCCATATCCGCAAGGCGCCGGGCGAGAATCGCTAGCTTGGGGCGAGCCCACGGCTTCATATGCTCACCGGGAGGAATATCCATTTCGACAAGCCATTCTTCGGGCAGGTAACACCGGTCAGCGGCTTCATCCTCGCTGACGTCCCGGGCGATGTTGGCCAATTGAAATGCCAGACCAAGGTCGCACGCGCGGTCCAACGTCGCCTGGTCGTCTGGATCCACCCCCATCAACACGGCCATCATGCAACCCACGGCGCCCGCGACATGGTAGCAATAGCGCAGCATGTCGGCTTGGCTACGTGGCCTCCACTCGCGAGCGTCAAGAGCGAAGCCTTCGATCAGGTCATGGGCATAGCTGGCCGGGATGCGGCATTCGCGCATGACAAGGCCAAAGCCGTCGAAAGCGGGATCCCCGGTCATCTCTCCGCGCAACGCGGCATCGGTCAGCACGCGCATGGTGGATAGTCGCGCCTGGCCGTCGGTGACACCCTGCATCGCGCCACCATGATCCTGCCCATCGGCGATATCATCGCATTTGCGGCACCAGGCGTAGAGCAGCCATGCCCGCTCACGGGTCTGGCGGTCGAACAGCTTGGAGGCGAGAGCAAAGGATTTGGAGCCGCGCGCGATGCTGTCGCGGGCGTGGGCTACGAGCTTGAGACGGTCCAGATTAGTCACAATGGGGGGCATGCCCTCCCCCGCCGCCGCCCGCAAGCCGGTGCGGAAAAGATCAGAGCCGGTCGAGCGTCATGGAGAAGATGGGCTCGTGCGCCTGATAGGCGGCCATCTGGTCGAGCAGCGGTTCGATCTCATTGGCGTGAAGCAGGATGCCGCCATGCTGTCGGCGGATGAAGCCGCTCCCGATCATATGCTGATTGAAGGCGATGAGTTGGTCGTAGAAGCCAGCAACATTGAGCAACCCGACCGGTTTTGCGTGATAGCCGAGCTGCGCCCAGCTGATCGCTTCCCACAACTCGTCCATGGTGCCCACACCACCTGGGAGCGTCACGAAACCGTCGGATAGGTCGGTGAAGAGCGCCTTGCGCTGGTGCATCGTCTGCACGACGCGAAGTTCGGTGCAACCACGATGCGCCACTTCCGCGTTGAGCAGCGCTTCCGGGATGACGCCGATCACTTCGCCGCCTGCGTCCAGCGCCGAATCGGCCACGGCGCCCATCAGGCCAAGCCGTCCACCACCATAGATGACCCCGATGCCGCGCCCGGCGAGCGTGCGGCCGACATGCCGCGCAGCTTCGACATAGACGGGATCCGCAGGCATGGCTGAACCGCAGTAGACGGCCAGACGTTTCACGCCAGATCCTCAAGCATCAGCGCAGCCGTCGCCTTGGCGCTACCGACTACTCCGGGGATGCCTGCACCAGGGTGGGTTCCTGCGCCCACCAGATAGAGATTGGGGATCACGTCATCGCGGTTATGGGCGCGGAACCAGGCGCTCTGCGTAAGCAGCGGCTCAAGGCTGAAGGCGCTGCCCAGATGAGCCGACAGGTCGTGCCGGAAGTCGGGCGGTGCATAATGGAAACGTGTGACAATGCGCGACCGAATGTCGGGGATCAGCCGATGCTGAATTTCATCCAGAATGCGTTCGGCATAAACCGGGCCGAACTGTTCCCAATCGATCGGCAGCTTGCCCATGTGCGGGACGGGCGCGAGGGCATAGAAGGTCGAATGTCCATCCGGCGCCATTGACGGATCGGTTACGGTCGGATGATGCAGGTAGAGCGAAAAGTCCTGCGGCAACACGCCATGATCATAAATGTCGGTCAGTAGCCCGCCGTAGCGAGGGCCGAACAGGATCATATGATGCGGGATACCGGGCCAGCTGCCCTTGATTCCGAAATGCAGGACGAACAGGCTGGGCGACCAGCGTTTGCGGGCGAGCTTTTCCGCCTGGCTCTGTCCGCGCGGATGATGCCCGACAAGGTCGCGATAACTGTGCATCAGGTCGGCGTTGCTCGCTACCGCATCCGCCTCTCCGCGCCAGCCTGAGGCGGTTGACACCGCTACGGCGCGATCGCCGTGAGTCTCGATCCGCACGACGGGATCGGCAAGGCGCAATGTGCCGCCGAGCCTTTCGAAATGGGTGGCCATGCCCTGCACTAGCCGGTTGGTGCCGCCCTTGGCGAACCAGACGCCGCCATCCTTTTCCAGCTTGTGGATGAGTGCATAGATGGCGCTGGTCTGCATCGGATTGCCGCCGACCAGCAGCGTGTGGAAGGACAAGGCCTGGCGCAGCCTTTCATCCTTCACATAGGAAGAGACGATCGAATAAACGGACCGCCATGCCTGATACTTGGCGAGCGCGGGGGCTGCCCGGATCATGGAGGCAAAGTCGAGAAACGCGACCGATCCCAGCTTTCGATAGCCTTCCTCGTAAACGCCGGCCGAATAGTCGAGGAACCGCTGGTAACCGGCGACATCCTGCGGATTAAGCTTCGCGATCTGGGTGCGCAGGGAATTTTCGTCGTTGGAATAGTCGAAATTCGTGCCGTCCCGCCAGTTCAGGCGGTAAAAGGGCGTGACCGGCACGAGATCGACATCTTCCGCCATCTCATGGCCCGACAGGCGCCATAGTTCGCCCAGGCAGTCCGGGTCGGTAATTACGGTAGGCCCCGCGTCGAAGGTGAAACCGTCCCTTTCCCACATATAGGCCCGCCCGCCGGGGCGGTCACGCGCTTCGACAAGAGTCGTATCGACGCCCGCCGATTGCAGGCGGATGGCAAGGGCGAGGCCGCCGAAGCCCGCCCCTATGACGATCGCTTTACGGTTCATCAGGCGGAGGGGCTTAACAATGCGCGCATGGCGCTTCTTATGGGCACGGGGGGACGTCCGCACAAGATGCGGATGCGGTCTGCCCATGTGGAATGGCCGGCATAGAAGCGGCCTATGAGGTCGGGGTGGAGCCGGTAAAAGCGCTCGAACACGCGCCATCGCTGGTTGGGCTCGGCGGCGCGAAACAGCATCTTGCCCAGCAAGCGGTAATAGCCGCCGGCGCGCCAATGCGCGGCTGCACGGTCGCGGGTCGCAGCGGCCAGGCCATCGAGCGGCTGATCGGCAAACCAAAGCGCCGTGCCGACAGCATCTGGGAGGGAATAGCCGGTCATCGGATGAAATAATCCAGCGCGCACCCCTGCACGGGCGATCCTGTCATCGGAAGGCCAGAACCGGTCGAAATCGCCGCCATGAACTACGGCAAGGACGCCACTTTCCTGATGGGCGACCTCCTCCACTTGCCAACCTTGCTGGTCGGCATAGCTGGCGATGCGATCGGCGAGCGCCGGGATGTCGAGATCGGGACTGTTGCTGTAATAGGTATCTTCGACAAAGATCGTGCGGTCGTCGAAAGGGAGCAGATAGACGAACCGGTAGCCGTCGATCTGCTGAACGCTGGCGTCCATGATGACGGGGCGGTCCAGGCCATGGGGGTTGCGCAGGCGAAGCGCCTGGCCCACGAACTTCTGCCAGCCGCAATCCAGCGCCGAAAGGTCGCCGCCACCCCGCGTGTCGAGGACAGCGCGGGCCCGGATCTCGCGACCATCCGACAAGGTGACCCGGTCTGGTTCAATCCCGGCGACGTCAGTGTTGAGGATGACGTGGCTGCCCAGCACCTGCTGCGCATAGGCATCGAGTTGAGTGGAGGCGATGCTGTTATAGGGCGTATCCATGCTGCGGCGATAGGCTGGGAAGCGCACTTCGTGACCCTCCGGCCAGCGAAAGGTGACGGCGGGGTCGAGCAACCAGCGGTCGGCGGGGCGGATGTCGCTGTCGAAGAAGGACCAGATATGATTGCCGCCCAGAGCAGCGCCGCGCTCGATGAGCAGCAGGTCGACGTCCGGGCGGAGGCGGGCGAAGGCGAGCGCGGTGAGCGTGCCGGCAAGGCCACCACCGAGGATCGCAAGGTCACAGTCGAAGGTTTTGGCCATCCCTTCTGTTAGGCAGGCGGGGCGGCGGCGGGAAGGGAATTAATGAATGAAATGGTGAGTTGAAACGGATTTGACGGAAAGCGGCCTATAGGATAGGGGGGTATCCTATGCATATAGTCGAAAATCGGGAAAAGTTGCTGGCGCGGGTGCGGCGCATTGCGGGACAGGTGGGCGCGGTCGAGCGGCAATTGTCGGGCAATGCGGGCTGTTCGGAGACGTTGCAGCTGGTCGCGTCCGTGCGCGGCGCGGTCGGCAGTTTGATGGAAGAGCTGATCGAGCAGCATATGCGCGATCATGTCGCCCGCCCCGGCCTGACCGACGACGAACGCGAGGCGGCGGCGGAAGAAATGCTGGCGCTGATCCGGCGGTACGGGAAATGACGATGCACGACCATCATCACGGACATTCTCCGCAGATCGCCTCCGCCTCCCCCGCCGATGACGAAGGCGAGCAGCAGCATTATTTCGATCACATCTATCTGAGCGCGGGCCATGACCAGAATGCCCGGCGGACCCTGTGGGTGGTATGGCTGACCGCAGCGACGATGGTGGTGGAGATCGTTTTCGGGTGGATCACCGGGTCCATGGCCCTGTTGGCCGACGGATTTCACATGGCGACCCATGCGGGTGCGCTGGCAGTGGCGGCCGCCGCCTATGGCTATGCCCGCCGCCATGCCCGCAACCCGCGCTTCACCTTTGGCACGGGCAAGGTCGGCGACCTTTCGGGCTTTGCGTCCGCCCTGCTGCTGGGCGTCACCGCCCTGCTGATCCTGGTCGAATCGGCAACCCGATTCTTCGAGCCGGTGTCGGTGAAGTTTGGCGAGGCGACGCTGGTCGCGGTCGTCGGCCTGGCGATCAACCTGATCAGCGCGGTCCTGCTGGGCCATGATCACAGCCATGACCATCATGGGCATGGGCATGGGCATGGGCATGGGCATGGGCATGGGCATGGGCATGGGCATGGGCATGGGCATGGGCATGGACACGATCATGACGCTGGCCACGATCACAAGCATGGCCATGCCGATAACAACCTGCGCGCCGCCTATGTGCATGTGCTGACCGACGCGCTGACATCGGTGCTGGCGATCGCGGCGCTGCTGGCGGGGCGCTACATGGGCTGGCTGTGGCTCGACCCGGCGGTGGGCATTTTGGGCGCGGTGGTCATCGCGCGCTGGGCCTGGGGGCTAATGAAGGACACGGCGTCCATCCTGCTCGATACGGCCGAACCTGCGCTGATGAAGCGGATCAAGGATCTGGTGGAGGCGGAAGGCGGGACCATCCGCGACCTGCATGTCTGGCGCATCGGCCCGCACGCCCATGCCGCCATCATCAGCCTGTCCCCCGGCGGCAATGTCGCGGCGGTGCGCCAGCGGGTCCACGCGCTGCCCCGGATGGAGCATGTGACCGTGGAGTGCGGCTGACCGCAGCCAGCGCTCAGAGCGCCTGCGCCGCTGCCCAGCCGCTGGCCCAGGCCCATTGGAAATTATAGCCGCCCAGCCAGCCGGTGACATCGACCGCCTCACCAACGGCATAAAGCCCCGGCACGCGGCGCGCCTCCATCGTTTGCGAGGATAGTTCGGCGGTGGAGATGCCGCCGATGGTGACTTCCGCCTTGGCGAAGCCTTCGGTGCCGTTGGGCGTGAAATCCCAGGCGGCGAGGCGACGCTGCGCCTCTTCCAGTTTGCGATCCGGGATGTTGCCGAGGTCGCCCGGCAGCGCGAGGCGTTCCGCGAGCGCATCGGCCAGACGGTCGGGCAAGTATCCGCGCAGAACCGAAGTCACAGAGGCACGCGGCTTGCTGCCCTTCGCCTGTACCAGCCAGCCAGCGGGCGCGTCCGGCAGGAAGTCGAGGCTGATGGCGCTGCCATGACGCCAATAGGAGGATATTTGCAGGATCGCGGGACCGGACAGGCCGCGATGGGTGAGCAGCGCCGCCTCGCGAAAGGCGGTCTTGCCATGGCGGGCGATGACAGGCGTGGAAACGCCCGACAAGGAGCGGAACAGCAGGTCTTCGCCGCCCAGCGTCAGCGGGACGAGCGCGGGGCGCGGCTCGACCACCTTAAGGCCGAACTGCCGCGCCAGATCATAGGCAAAACCCGTGGCGCCGATCTTTGGAATGGCCGGGCCGCCGGTCGCGATGACCAGCGCCGGGGCGGTGGCGACGCTGCCGCCATGGGTGACGGTAAACAGGCCATCGGCATGGGCTACGGCGGTGATGGCATGATTGAGGCGGATGGCGACGCCGCCCGCCTCGCACTCGGCAAGCAGCATGGCGACGATCTGGCGCGCGGACTGGTCGCAAAAAAGCTGGCCCAGCGTCTTTTCATGCCAGGCGATGCCATGCCGATCGACCATCGCCAGGAAATCGGCGGGCGTGTAGCGGCCAAGGGCGGACTTGGCAAAATGCGGATTGGCCGACAGGAAGCGATCCGGCGCGCAGTGGATATTGGTGAAGTTGCACCGACCGCCGCCGGAAATCAGGATCTTCTTACCCGGCTGGTCGGCATGGTCGATGACGAGCACGCGCTTGCCGCGCTGACCCGCCACCGCAGCGCACATCAGGCCCGCGCCGCCAGCGCCCAGAACGATGGCGTCAAAAGGATCGGATTGAGACGTCATTAACCTGCGGAAAGCGCGTCCATGATCTGACGCACCGGCGTCAGGTCATAGCCCGCCGCCTCCGCCTTTTCAGACAGGGCTGCGGGATGATCGCCCGCGCGGGCGCGGGTGAGCGCCCACAGCAGCGTGCTGCGCGTGCCGGAGCGGCAATAGGCGAGAACCTTGCCCTCCCCGGCCTGACCAAGCGCGGCGGCCATGCCATCGAGTTGCCAGGGAGCAAAGCCGCCATGGGCGACCGGCACCGCGGCATAGGCGATACCGGCGGCCTTGGCGGCGGCTTCGATCTCTGCGCCATTGGTCTGGCCCGGCTCCTCATCATCGGGGCGGTTGTTGATGATGACGGTCACGCCCATCGCCTTGGCTTCGTCCACCTGATCGACGCTGATCTGGGGGGAGACGTAGAGGTTGGGGGTGAGTTGGCGAAACATGGGCGGGACTCCTTCTTGCGTGGAGCCATGCTCCTGTGGGGGGCTTGATTCAAGGGGCTTGGGATTTTTGGCGCGGGGAGGCGCAGAGGGCGCGCCAAAAATCTTCGCCCTCAAAGAAAGGGGCGGATGGCGGCAAGGAAAGCGTCGCCATAGGCGTCCAGCTTGCGCTGTCCGACGCCGCTGATGTGGCCGAGTTCAGCCAGGCTGGTGGGGCGCTGTTCGGCCATTTCGCGCAGGGTTGAATCGTGAAAGATCACATAAGGAGGCACGCCCTGCTCCTGCGCCAGTTCGCGGCGGCAGGCGCGCAGGGCATCGAACAGCGGATCGCCGACCGGGTTGTCCGCGCTGCCGTTGCGGGCGCTGCGGCGGCGACGTTCCTTGCGCGGGGCGAGCAGCAGGCTGACTTCGTCCTCGCCACGTAGGATCGGGCGGGCATTCGGCCCAAGTTCAAGGCCGCCATGTTCGTTAGTTTGCAAAGCATCTTTCACGATGAGCGCCCGCGAGACAGGGCGCAGCAGCGATATTTCGTCGCCCGAGACGATGCCGTAGACGGAAATCTTGTCGTGGCCCCGTTCGCGGATGCGGTCGGTGACGGCGCCGGTCAGCACTTGCTCGATATGACCCGAACCGAAGCTCTGGCCGGTGCGATATACCGCGGACAGGAACTTGCGGGCCGTTTCGGTGGCGTCGATGCTGGCGGGCGGATTGAGGCAATTGTCGCAATTGCCGCAGGTTGCGGGCGGATTCTCGCCAAAGTGGCGGAGCAATATGGCGCGGCGGCAGGTGGCGGTTTCGACAAGGCCGCCCATGGCGGTGATGCGGGTGCGCTCGCCTTGTTGCCGGCTGGGGTCAAGCTCGGTGAGACGCTGGCGGGCACGGGCGAAATCATCCGCGCCCCAGAAGAGATGCGCCTCAGCCGGTTCGCCATCGCGGCCCGCGCGGCCCGATTCCTGATAATAGCCCTCGATCGACTTGGGCAGGGCGGCGTGGGCGACGAAGCGGACGTCTGGCTTGTCGATGCCCATGCCGAAAGCGATGGTGGCGACCATCACCATATCCTCGCTGGCGATGAAGGCGGACTGGTTAGCGGCGCGCACGGCGGGGGCCAGTCCGGCATGATAGGCGCGGGTCGGGCGGCCGGTGCGGGTCAGCGTTTCAGCCAGCTTTTCGGTGGCGGCGCGCGTGGGCGCATAGACGATGCCGGGGCCTTCACGACTGGCGATCAGGTCCGACAGCTGGCGCGGCAGGCCGTCGCGCGGGTGGACGGCGTAGCGGATATTGGGACGGTCGAACCCCGCGATCACCAGCCCTTCGCGCGGGATGCCCAGCTGGACGAGAATATCCTCGCGCGTGTGGGCGTCGGCGGTGGCGGTCAGCGCGAGGCGGGGGACGTCCGGAAATTCGTCGAGCAGCGGGCGGAGCAAGCGGTAATCGGGGCGGAAATCATGGCCCCATTCGGACACGCAATGCGCCTCGTCTATGGCGAACAGGGCGATCTTCGTCGTGCGCAGCAGGTTGCGGAAACCCTCGCCGCTGGCGCGTTCCGGCGCGACGTACAGCAGGTCGAGATCGCCATTGCGCAGCCGTTCCTGCGTTTCGCGCCAGTCGCTATCGACGCTGGTCAGGCTGGCGGCGCGGATGCCAACGGCCTGTGCCGCGCGCAACTGATCGTGCATCAGGGCGATGAGGGGGGAGATGACGACGCAGCAGCCATCGAGCGCGACGGCGGGAAGCTGGTAGCAGAGCGACTTGCCAGCACCGGTAGGCATGATGGCAAGGGTCGGCTGACCCGCCATGACGCGGCCCACCACCTGTTCCTGCACGCCCCGGAAAGCCGGAAAGCCGAAAATGTCGTGCAGGAGCGTGGCGATGTCGGGGCGCATCAGGGGGCTGTAGCGACTGTGGCGGGAGAGGCAATATCCGGCTGTGCGGCGCTACTCGATGGGGTCGAGCAGGCAGCCCCAGCCCTGGCGATAGCGGGCGGTGCGGGACGCGAGCAGCGGGACGCTGGCATCCACGCTGCGCGATTCGGGATCATCCGACAGCGTCACCAGCGTCATGCCGGGTTCCTTGTCGCCCCTGCAGCTGTCCATCGCGCGCCCCTCCACATAGCGGCAGGAACATATGACGCGCGCGCCAAATCCCGCGCCCACTGCTGCCCGCGCGCGCAGCGAACTCCAGTTCCAGGCGAGCAACAGGGCAAGCGCCGCCGCGACTGCTGCCAGAGCATAAATCCATTTCGGGCGGCCGGACATGCTCCCCTTTCCGATGAGCCGTGCTAAGGGCGCGGCTTATGAAGCTCGAGCGGAAAAGCGTAAAGCAGATTGGCGCGGCGGTCGCCATTTTCTCCCTGTTGACGGTGGGAGCGCTCACCGTGCGCGCCGCCGACCCGGAGCCGCGCTATCATGTGGCGGACGATGTGGGTGTCGACGCAGGCGATCTGCGCGCGGCGATCGACCCGCTGTTCGAGGGCGACGAGGATGTGGGCGAAACCCGCGCGCTCATCGTCATGCGGCGGGGCGAGATCGTCGCGGAACGCTATGCGCCCGGCTTTGGGCCGGACACGAAGCTGCTGGGATGGTCGATCGGCAAGAGCGTGACGGCGGTGCTGGTGGGGCTGATGGTGTCGGATGGGCGGCTGGCGCTCGATTCGCCGGTGCCGGTCGCGGCGTGGAGCCAGACGGGCGATCCGCGCGGGCGGATCACCTTGCGGCAACTGCTCGCCATGACGTCAGGGCTGGACCATGTCGAGGATGAGGAACCGCTGGCGCAGGCCGATACCATACGGATGCTATTCACCGACGGGGCGCAGAATATGAGCGCCTTTGCCGAAGCCAAGCCGCTGGCCCATGCGCCCGGCTCGCGCTTTTCCTACAGCACCGGCAGCACGCTGATCCTGACCGACCTGATGGCGCGGATGCTGACGAACAGCGCCAGCCCCGACGCGCGGCGGCAGGCGATGCAGACCTTCATCGACGGGCGGCTGGCGATCCCGGCGGGCCTCACGAGCCTGACGGCGGAATATGACGCGGCGGGCACGATGATCGGCGGCAGTTTCATCCATATGACGGCGCGCGACTATGCGCGTTTCGGCGAGTTGCTGCGCCGCCATGGGCGCGGGCCGAACGGACACCAGATCGTGCCCGAAAAATGGGTCGACTTCATGCGCACGCCATCGCGCCGCAACCCCGCCTATGGCGCGCATCTGTGGCTGAACCGCGAGGGCGAGGAAAGCGCGCTGATGCCGGGCGATGCACCGCAAAGCCTGTTCGGCTGCGTCGGTCATGGCGGGCAATATATTCTGGTGTCGCCCGGCCAGGGGCTGACCGTCGTGCGCATCGGCATATCGCCGGAAAAGGAACAGCGCGCGGCGGTGAAGCGCGGGCTGGCGAAGCTGATGCGGCTGTTTCCGTCCTAGGCGGTATCGACATTCAGAGGAGGGCGAGCCGAAAATGGTGATTTTTTCGTGACCCGAAGCGCAGCCTACTCAAAGTAGGTGAGCATCGGAAGCGCGGAAAATCGCCGTTTGCAGGCCGCCAGGGCTGAATGTCGATACCGCCTAGAGGATGAACTGGCCTTCTATCACGGTGCGGCAGGCGCCGGTGAGGATCACTCGGTCGCCTTCCAGCCTGCACCCGATATGGCCGCCGCGCGCCGACGCCTGAACGGCGCTGAGCTTTGTCTTGCCGAGGCGCTGCGCCCAGAAGGGCGTGAGCAGGCAATGAGCCGAGCCGGTGACGGGGTCTTCATCCACGCCGCCGCCCGGCACGAACACGCGGCTGATGATGTCGCTGTCCTCGCCCGGTGCGGTGGCGATCAGCATGATGTTGCCCAGCGCGCGCAGCACCGCGAAATCGGGGCGTAGCGCACGGACGGCGGCGGCATCGGGAAAAAGGAACAGGCTGTAGCCGCCGTCGCGCCAATGCGATTCGACGGGCGCGCCGCCGAGGCCTGCTGCGAAATCGGGCAGCGGGCGCGGCTCCATCGTCCAGGCGGGGAGCGAAAGGGCGTAGCCGTCGCCATCGCGCTTGACCGTCAGGACGCCCGCCTGACGCGTGCGAAATTGGAGCGCGGTGCGGCTGCCCATCAGCACATGCCCGCTCGCCAGCGTGGCATGGCCGCACAGCTTCACCTCCACGGCCGGGGTGAACCAGCGCAGCGCATAGTCGGCGTCCGGATCGTCCGGCGTGGGCACGGTGAAGGCGGTTTCAGAGAGGTTATTTTCCTGCGCGATCGCCTGGAGCGTGGCGTCGTCGAGCCAGCGGTCGAGCGGCATGACCGCCGCAGGATTGCCGGTGAAAGGCGCGTCGGCGAAGGCATCGACCTGTGTGAAGGGGAGACCGGTCATGAGCTGTCCTTGGGTGATGGCGTCATGATGGCGGTGCAGGGTAGCGAGGGATAGGGCCGGTTGGGCGGGAGTGGTCCCTGGCAAGCGTGTAAACGCCCCGTCATTCCAGCGCAGGCTGGAGTTTCGCCGGGGAAGGCGCGACGTAGCGGGAGATCCCAGCGTTGGCTTCGCCGCCCTAACGGGTCGCTGGGACGACGGATTTGGGTGTGGTCCTTACTCCTAAGAAAATGGGCCAGCCATGTCTCCATGGCTGGCCCGTGTTCGCGGCTTGAGGGGACGTTTTGACCGTCAATCCATGCTTTGGGCCAAAGGCCGAAGAGGAATGACGCTCCCCAGGCTTACGCACTGCCGCTCGCCCTCCCGCGGGCGATCAATGAGCAGGATAATAACCCAGATCACGCGAGTCGTCTCGCGCCAATCCAGCGTCTGCCGGGGAATCTGCCCGTTTCGACCTGTTAGGACATACTAGTCGCCGCCGCACTGGGCGCGATGGAGCAGTTTTTGGTCGGCCAGCACGAGCGCCATCATCGCTTCCACCACCGGCACGCCGCGAATGCCGACGCAGGGATCGTGGCGGCCCTTGGTGATGATGTCGGATGCTTCGCCCTCCCGCGTCACGGTTTCCACCGGAATCAGGATGGAACTGGTCGGCTTGAACGCGACGCGCAGCTTGATCGGCTGGCCAGTGGAGATGCCGCCCGCGATGCCGCCCGCGTGATTGGCGAGAAATTCCGGTCCTTCCGGGCCGGGCCGCATGGGATCGGCATTTTCTTCGCCACGCAGGCGCGCGGCGGCGAAACCGTCGCCGATTTCGACGCCCTTGACCGCGTTGATGCTCATCATCGCGGCGGCGAGTTCGCTGTCCAGCTTGGCGTAGAGAGGCGCGCCCCAACCGGCGGGTACGCCGCTGGCGACGCATTCCACGACCGCGCCAAGCGAGGAACCATCCTTGCGGGCGCCATCGACCAGTTGTTCCCAGCGCCTGGCCGCCTCTGGATCAGGGCAGAAGAAGGGGTTGTTGTCGATCTCGCTCGCGTCGAAATTGGTATAGTCGATAGCGTCGCCGCCAATCTCGCTGACATAGGCGAAGATATCGACATCGGGGATGACGAGCCGGGCGACGGCACCCGCCGCCACGCGACTGGCGGTTTCGCGCGCCGAGGAACGCCCCCCGCCGCGATAGTCGCGAAAGCCATATTTGGCGTCATAGGCATAGTCGGCATGGCCGGGGCGATACGCATTGGCCACGTCCGAATAATCCTTCGACCGCTGATCGGTATTTTCGATCATCAGGCTGATCGGCGTACCGGTCGTGCGGCCTTCAAAGATGCCGGAGAGGATGCGCACCTCATCGGGTTCACGGCGTTGCGTCGTGAATTTGGAAGTGCCGGGTTTGCGCTTGTCCAGGAAGGGCTGGATGTCCGCTTCGCTGATGAGCAGGCCGGGAGGGCAGCCGTCCACCACCGCTCCGATGGCAGGCCCATGGCTTTCGCCCCAGGTGGAGAAGCGGAATACGCGACCGAAGGTGTTGAAGCTCATATACCTGCCTGCTTGCGGGGTCGGCCGCCTTTGGCGCCATTTGCCCGCGCAGCCGCAGCCTTTGCAGGGGAACGCGCTCGCCCGGCAAGGCGCGCCATATGGGCGCGCGTACCGAACAGGCCAGCCATCAGACCCGGGATGGAAAGATCGGTATCCAGTTGCTCCCAATGAAGCCCGTAACCGGAAGGGCTGACTTCCACCGACGCGATCTGATCGGCGGTGGCGTTTTCCAGCCCCTGGCCCAGCCGCGGCGGAAAAGCGAAGGTGCAACCATTGGTAAGGTCCACGACCACGCGGTCGGAAGCTGCATCATAATGCGCGGTGGCTGCGCGTGGCTCCAGTTCACGAGCAAGCATGCCGCGTTCCAGGGCCGCATCGATGGCGGCATCACTGATCTCAACCATGAATATCCCTCCACCGCGACAAAAGCATCGCCTGCTGTTCAACGACAATCGCCATTACGCGGCGGACATCCGCCCTTGTCAGCCCATGAGCCCATACGAGCCGGGGCGCCGCACCCGATATGTCGATCTTTGCTTCACCCGGTCCCACCGCATGGATGTGAGCGGGCGCATGATCATCGACATAGATGATGAAGCGGAAGCCAGCCGCGCGGTGAACCGTAACCACAATAACCTAACAAGCTGGGTTTTTCAACTCAACCTTTGTCCAGCGCAATGTCGGGCGCGTCCTCGGCCTTCATGCCGATGACGTTGTAGCCCGCGTCGACATGATGGACTTCACCCGTCACGCCGGACGCCAGATCGGAGAGGAGGTAGAGGCCAGCGCCGCCCACATCCTCGATCGTCACGTTGCGGCGCAGCGGGCTGTTCAGTTCGTTCCACTTCATGATGTAGCGGAAATCGCCGATGCCGCTGGCGGCCAGCGTCTTGATGGGACCGGCGGAAATGGCGTTGACGCGGATATTTTCAGGCCCCAGGTCCATCGCCAGATATTTGACGCTGGTTTCCAGCGCCGCCTTGGCGACGCCCATGACGTTATAATGCGGGATCACCTTTTCCGCGCCATAGTAGGACAGGGTCAGCAGGCTGCCGCCCTCCGCCATCAACGCGCGCGCGCGCCGGGCGACGGCGACGAAGCTGTAGGCCGAGATGTTCATGGTCATCAGGAAATTTTCGAGGCTGGTGTCGACATATTTGCCGCGCAGCTCGTTCTTGTCGGAAAAGCCGATGGCGTGAACGACGAAGTCCAGCTTGCCCCAGCGCGCCTTCACCTCGTCAAAGGCGGCGTCAAGCTTGTCCATGTCGGACACATCGCAATCGATCAGGAAATCCGACCCAAGCTCCTCCGCCAAAGGCCGAACGCGCTTCGCCAGCGCTTCACCCTGATAGGAAAAGGCCAGCTCCGCGCCCTGTGCGCGCAGGGCCTTTGAAATGCCCCATGCCAGCGACTTGTCATTTGCGAGCCCCATGATGAGCCCCCGCTTCCCCGCCATCAAGCCCGTCATTCTACTGTCCCGTTCCCTTTGCTATCCGCCCCAGCAGGCGCCTGTTCCTCTTCGGGAAATTCAGCAAGCGCCGCGTTGAGTTCCGCGCCAATTACCACGCCCAAGCCAACGAGGAAGAAAAAAATGAGCGTGATCATGACACCCGCCAGGCTGCCATAGGTGCGGTCATAGCCGCCCAGCAGCGACAGCGTATGAGGCAGCAGCATCGTGACGCCATACCACCAGAGCGACGTAGCCACCGCGCCGGGCCATTTGGGGAAGCGATTGTCCTTGTACGCGCTGGGGGTCAGCGACACGTAAAGATAGTAGAGCGCGACGCACAGGATCAGCATCGGCAGGATGCGCGTCAGCGTGACGATCTGGATCGCCTGATCCGCGAAGGGCAATATCTGGCGCAGGAACTGGTCGATGCCGGTGATGACGACCTGCACGGAAAAGGCGAACATGACGGCAAAGACGCTGATCAGGGTGATGCCGATCGCGTTGAGCCGATAGTGCCAGAAGGGACGCGTGCTCTTTGTCCCGTAGGCGCGGCGCAGAATGTCGCGGATCGTTTCGATAAGGCTGCCCACGGTCCACAGGCCCACCAGTCCGCCCAGCCAGAGCAGCGGGCCGGTGCGGGCGTTGAGGACGTCGATGATCGGCTGTTTCACGACGGATGCGACACCGGGCGGCACCGTTGCCAGGAAAGCGCCGACCGCGGCCAGGCCGTCGTCAGACCGGCCAAAGATGCTCGCCACCGCCGCCGCGACGATGAAGAAGGGAAAAAGCGTCATCAGCGACAGGTAGGCAAGGTTTCCCGCATGGATGAAGCCGTCATTATAGGTGCCGACGGCGACGCGCTTCACGATTTCAAAGGCGTGGCTGCCCGGGCGGACCTTGGCGATATGGCGGTGGATGTGGGCGCGGGCGTCCTGGGCGACGCGCTTGCGCCGGGATTCGGGCGAATAGGGCGAAGGGCTAGGCATGCGGTCTCCTTGCCCTTGCCAACATCCTAGACGCCCAGATGGGCGCGCACCGCCCGGCTGTCGTGCCAGTCTTCGACCAGCGCCTTGATCGCCGGATCATCGCCCGGCACGTCGATCAGCAGGCGCACCAGCTGGTCGCCGCGCTCGCCGCCCTTGTGGGTGAAGCCCTTGCCCCGCAGCCGCAGCGTCTTGCCGCTGGTGGCGCCAGCGGGCACGCCCAGCATCACCGGGCCATCGACCGTGGGCACCTTGACCTTGCCGCCCTTGACCGCTTCGTCGAGCGTGATCGGCAGGTCGAGCAGCACATTGTCGCCATCGCGGACGAAGAAGGGATGCGGCTTCACCTCGATGGTGACGATCGCGTCCCCTGCCCCGGCTGGCCCGGACTGCCCCTTGCCCGACAAGCGCATCTGCGTGCCGCTCTCGACCCCGGCGGGGAGTTTGAGGTCGATCGTCTTGCCATCCTGGAGCGTGATACGCTGCGGCGCGAGGGTGGCGGCATCGACGAAGGCGACCGCGAGGCGATAGGAGACGTTCGCGCCCTTTTGCGGCGGCGCGCCCCGGCCAAAGCCGCCGAAACCGCCCGCGCCGCGCCGTGCGCCGCCGCCGCCGCTGAACAGCCCTTCGAAAATATCGCTGAAATCGGCGCCATCATCAAACCCGCCGCCCGCGCCCGGCCGCCCGCGAAAGCCGCCGCCACCGCCGCCGCCGAAGCCGAAGGGGGCGGTGGGATTGCCGTCGCCGTCGATTTCCCCGCGGTCGAACCGCGCGCGCTTGTCCTTGTCCGACAGCAGGTCATAGGCGCTGGAAACCGCGGAAAAACGCTCAGCCGCCTTGGGATTGTCCTGGTTCCGGTCAGGATGCAGTTCCTTGGCCAGCTTGCGATAGGCCGACTTGATCTCTGCCTCGCTTGCGCCGCGTGCGACGCCCAGAGTGGAGTAGGGATCCGCCATTGCCCGATATCTATCCTTGTTCAAGAAAACCGATTTGCGCCATATGTGGCGAAAGCGTCACGATCCTTCAAGCGGCGTGACCATCGACATGATCCTGTTCCACCCCTAGACCAGCAGCATGACCGACCCATTCACCCTGTTCAACCAATGGTATGGCGAAGCGCGCCAGAGCGAGATCAACGACAGCAACGCGATGGCGTTGGCCACCGCCGATGCGCGCGGGCGGCCTTCGGTGCGGATGGTGCTGCTGAAAGGACATGGGCCGGACGGCTTTGTCTTCTACACCAATTTCGAAGGGCGAAAGGCCGGCGAACTGCTGGCCAATCCGCATGCGGCGCTGCTGTTCCACTGGAAATCCATGCGGCGGCAGATCCGGATCGAAGGGCCGGTGGCGACCGTCGATGACGCCGCCGCCGATGCCTATTTCGCGACCCGCAGCCGGGACAGCCAGCTAGGCGCATGGGCGTCCGACCAGTCCCGGCCCCTGCCCTCGCGCGATGTTTTCATGGCGCGCTATGCCGATGCGGTAAGCCGGTTCGAAGGCGGCCCGGTGCCGCGCCCGCCGCACTGGTCGGGCTTTCGCGTGGTGCCGGACCGGATCGAATTCTGGCAGGATCGCGAGCATCGGCTGCATGAACGGCGGCTGTTCGAACGTGACGGCGAGGGATGGAGCGAGGGGATGCTTTATCCCTGAGCTTTCCACAGCGCGGAATCGGGACGCTCGTTCGTTCAACAGGATAGGCGGCCACGCGGGCGCCTGTTAGGTGTGCCCGCCGGGCACGGCTTAGAGGGGTTGCATGCGAAATCGACTGACGGCTTTCATCCTGACCGGCATGGTGCTGGGGGTGATTACGGGTTTCGCGGCCAATCTGTGGGTCGGCGGTGACAAGGTGCTGGCGAAGGATGTGGCGGGTTATTTCCACCTGCTGGCCGACATCTTCCTGCATCTGATCAAGATGATCATCGCGCCGCTGGTCTTTTCCACGCTGGTCGCGGGCATCGCGCATATGGGGGACAGCGCGGCGCTGGGGCGGATCGGCGGGCGGGCGCTGGCCTGGTTCATTATCGCCAGCCTGATTTCCCTGACGCTGGGCCTGATGTTCGTCAATTTCTTCGCGCCCGGCGAGGGATTGAACCTGGTGCGCAGCGGTGCGGATTCGGGCGTGAATACCGAAGCGCTGAATTTCAGGGATTTCGTCCTGCACGTATTCCCCACCTCCATGGTCGGGGCGATGGCGGAAAACTCCATCCTGCAGATCGTGGTATTCTCGCTGTTCGTGGGCGTCGCGCTGACGGCGATAGGCGAGAAGGGCAAGCCCATCGTCACGGTGATCGAGGCGATGGTCGAGCTGATGCTGCAGGTCACCGGCTATGTCATGCGCGTGGCGCCATTCGCCGTGTTCGGCGCGCTGGCGGCGGCAATCACGACCCAGGGGCTGGGCGTGCTGAAGACTTTCGGGGAGCTGGTGGGCGAATTCTACCTGTCGCTGTTCGCGCTGTGGATATTGCTGTGCTGCGCGGGAGCGGTTTTCCTGGGGCGGCGGATGATCAAGCTGCTCAAATATGTGCGCGAGCCGTTGCTGATCGCCTTTTCCACCGCATCGTCCGAAGCGGCCTATCCCAAGATGCTGGAGCAACTCGACAGGTTCGGCGTGCCACGGCGCATCTACAGCTTCGTGCTGCCGCTCGGCTATTCGTTCAACCTCGACGGTTCGATGATGTATTCGACCTTCGCGACGATCTTCATCGCGCAGGCCTATGGCATCGACCTGCCGATCGCGACGCAGATCACCATCCTGCTGGTGCTGATGGTGACCAGCAAGGGCATCGCCGCCGTGCCCCGCGCCTCGCTGGTCGTCGTCGCGGCGACGCTGGGCCAGTTCGACCTGCCGGTGGAAGGCATCGCGTTCATCCTGGCCGTCGATCATTTCATGGACATGGGGCGCACCGCGACCAACGTGCTGGGCAACGCCATCGCAACGTCCGTCATCACCAAATGGGAAGGCATGCTGGAGGTCGAGGAGCCTGACTATGTTCCGCATCCCAAGGCGCCGACGCATACGGCCGCGCATGGCCGTGCCGGGTTGGAACTGGCAAGCGACATGGTGGAGGACAAGCCGCACGGCTGACACCCCCCTCGCCGCCGTGGCCTGACGCCATGCCCCCGCTTCATGGACGGGATTCATTGACCCTGAAACATTACGGCAGCTAAACGGTTCTCCTGTCAGGACGGCATGGGGAGCAGCCTGTGGAAGGGAAGAAAAAGGCCGCATTCTCGCTGCAATGGCAGATGCTGGCCGGCTTTCTTGCCGGGTTGATCCTGGGCCTTATCGTCCACGCAGGCGCACGGGATGCGGCGTGGGTCGATTTCGCCACCACCTATGTAACCGAGCCGGTGGGCCAGATTTTCCTGCGGCTGCTGTTCATGCTGGTGATCCCGCTGCTGGTTTCGGCGCTGATCGTCGGCATTGCCGAGATGGGCGAGATCCGATCGCTGCAAAGGGTTGGCCTGAAAACGCTGGCCTATACCTTGATCGTGTCTGGCATCGCGGTGGCCATCAGTCTCGCGCTGGTCAATTGGCTGCGTCCCGGCGAGGGCGTTGATCCGGCTCAGGCGCGCGCAATGCTGGACCATGCGGGGGAGGGCGCGCGCGCGATTCTGGCGCGCGGCGGCGAGACCCCCAGGGGCGTGGACGCGCTGCTGGCGATGGTGCCGGACAACATCATCCGGGCGATGGCAAATAATGACATTCTGGCCGTCATGGTCTTCGCGCTGTTCTTTGGCATCGGCATGGTGCTGGTTCGCAACGAACGGACGCGCGTGCTGCTGACGGCCGTCGAAGGGCTGTTCGAGGTGACCATGCGGCTGATGGGGCTGGTCATCCGCATCGCGCCGATCGCCATCGCCTGCTTCATGTTCAACCTTGCCGCGCAGTTCGGGTGGGAATTGCTGGAACGGCTGTCGGCCTATGCCGGCGTGGTGCTGCTGGCGCTGGGGCTGCAAATGTTCGGCGTCTATTCGCTGATGCTCGCCCTGATCGCGCGGCGATCGCCGCTGCGTTTCTTCGCCAGCGCGCAGGAAGCGATGGTCATGGCCTTCGCCACGGCGTCGTCAAACGCCACACTGCCCACGGCGATCATGGTGGCCGAGGAGCGGCTGCACCTGCCCCGTCGCATTTCGCGATTCGTGCTGACCATCGGGGCCACCGCCAATCAGAATGGGACCGCGATGTTCGAGGGGATAACCGTCCTCTTCCTCGCGCAGTTTTTCGGCATAGAGTTGGATTGGGCGCAGCAGATCACGGTGATGCTGGTGTGCATTTTGGGCGGCGTGGGCACGGCCGGGGTTCCGGCGGGATCGCTGCCGGTGGTCGCGATGATCCTGGGCATGGTCGGCGTGCCGCCAGAAGGCATCGGACTGGTGCTGGGGGTCGATCGCTTCCTGGACATGTGCCGCACGACGCTGAACGTCACCGGCGATCTGGTGGCTGCGACGGTGATTTCGGCGGGAGAGGATCAGGAGTGGGAAGAGGCCGCTTGACGCCCCCTGCCCCTTCCCATGCGGCGGGGATCAGCGCGCCGCCTTGGCCGCTTCCGCCCACCAGATGAGGTTTTTGGCAAAGCCCGCGAAGCCCCGATCGAGCGCTGCGCCGCCATCGCCCTGCGGCCTGCCCTGTTCATCGAGTGTCTGGCCGATCTGACCGACACTCAGCCGCTCTGGAATGACGGTCATGCCCATGGCGGAAAGCGTCACTGTCCAGCTGGCGTGGCTGTTCACCCCGGCATAGCGGCCCGCTGAATAGCTGGCGATGCCGGCGGGGCGGCGGTCGAACTCCTTGAGATAATGATCGACCAGATTTTTAAGGCCGGGCTGCACCCCGCGATTATATTCGCCCGCGACAAAGACGAAGGCGTCGGCGGCGGTGAGACGTTCGGCCAATGCGGCCATGGCGGTGGGTGCTTCGCCGGGCGGATAATCGCTGTAACGCTGGTCGAGCATGGGGAGATTGACCGCCATCGCGTCAACCAGTTCAGCCTTGTGGCCAAGATCCTGGAAGCCGGTGACGAGATAGTCGGCGAGGCGGATGCCCATGCGGCCACGCCGATAGGAGCCGTAGAGGATGAGGATGTCTAGTGCCATGCGGCTCTTGTCGCATTGCTGCATCCCGGCGTCCAGAGGACAGGCTCCACTACAAGATGACGGGAGAGGACGTGCGATCTGGGGGGGAGACCCCAGCTTGCGCTGGGGTGACGCGTTATTTGGGGTAGCGCGTTTTCACCGCAGCTTGGCGATGGAAAGCCCGTCCTGCTTGGCGCGGGCTTTCACTGATTCCTCGCTGCGGGTCAGCGCCTTGGCGATCGCCTTGAGCGCCATGCCCTTCTTCGCCAGCGAGTGAAGCTTTTGCAGCTCATCCGCCGTCCAGGGCTGCTTGTGACGCTCAAAGCGGTCGCCTGCCATCGCGATCAGTCCGCGAACGGATCGCGCACGAGGATGGTATCCTCGCGCTCGGGGCTGGTGGAGACGAGCGTGACCGGGCAGCCGATCAGTTCCTCGATGCGGCGGATATATTTGATCGCCTGCGCAGGCAGGTCCGCCCAGCTGCGCGCGCCCGCCGTGGTGTCCTGCCAGCCTTCGATATCCTCGTAGACGGGCACGGCCTTCGCCTGGTCCTGCGCATGGGCGGGCAGATAGTCGAAGCTCTGGTCGCCGATCTTGTAGCCGACGCAGATCTTGAGCGTTTCGAAGCCGTCGAGTACGTCGAGCTTGGTGAGCGCGATGCCGGTGACGCCGGAAACCGCGACCGACTGGCGCACCAGCACGGCGTCGAACCAGCCGCAGCGGCGCTTGCGGCCGGTGACGGTGCCGAATTCATGGCCGCGTTCGCCAAGGCGCTGGCCAATGTCGTTTTCCTGCTCGGTCGGGAAAGGCCCGGAGCCGACGCGGGTGGTGTAGGCCTTGGTAATGCCAAGGACGAAGCCTGCGCCGCTGGGGCCAAGGCCAGTGCCGCTCGCCGCCGTGCCCGCGACCGTGTTGGACGAGGTGACGAATGGATAGGTGCCGTGGTCGATGTCGAGCAGCGTGCCCTGCGCACCTTCGAACAGGATGCGCTTGCCTTCCGCCTTCGCCTTGTTGAGCGTCAGCCAGACGGGCTTCACGAAGGGCAGGATGAAAGCGGCGATGTCGCGCAGTTCCGCCATCAGGGCGTCGCGGTCGATCGGCGCTTCGTTGAACCCGGCGCGCAACGCGTCATGGTGCGCGGTCAGGCGGTCGAGCTGCGGCCCGAGATCGTCGAGATGGGCAAGGTCGCAGACGCGGATGGCGCGGCGGCCGACCTTGTCCTCATAGGCCGGACCAATGCCGCGGCGGGTGGTGCCGATCTTGCCAGCGCCCGATGCGTCCTCGCGCAGGCCGTCGAGGTCGCGGTGGAAAGGCAGGATCAGCGGGCAGGTTTCGGCGATCTGGAGATTGTCGGGCGTGATTTCGACGCCCTGCCCCTTGAGCTTCGCGACTTCATCCCGGAAGTGCCAGGGGTCCAGCACCACGCCATTGCCGATGACCGACAGCGTGCCGCGCACGATGCCCGAGGGGAGCAGCGAGAGCTTGTAGACTTTTTCGCCGACGACCAGCGTGTGACCGGCATTATGGCCGCCCTGGAAGCGGGCGACGACATCGGCGCGTTCCGACAGCCAGTCGACGATCTTGCCCTTGCCTTCGTCACCCCACTGGGCGCCGATCACGGTAACATTTGCCACAGATACAGTCCTCCGCCCGCCGCGCGGACCGGCCATGCCCTTCGACGGGACTCGGCATGCCGGTGGGATCAATGGGCGCATTCGCCCGATGCGGGGCGCGCGTTAGCCGCGCGCTCCATGTGCGTCAAGTCTAGTAGGCGCGTGGAGTGTCGCCGTCCAGCCAGTGCGTGCAGCGCAACGCCTCGCCATTTTCCTGGGGCGTGAGCGCGGCGACGGTGTGCCATCCTTCCCCGCGAAGTTGCGCGGCGCGACTTTCGTCATGGTGGAGCGGGAGAAACAGGCGCCTGGGGCTTTCCGCGCCGAAGCCCGCGTCGATCAGCGGGTCGGGATAGAGGGAAAAGCCCATGGCCGGTTCGTCCGAACCATCCGCGCGCGTGATGGCGTAGCTGCCCCCCCGGCCGATTTCACCAATGAAACCGTCCGCGAAGATCGAGAAGCCGAACCAGTTCTGATATTCAAAGCCGTGCCGCTCGGTGGGATCGAGCGTCAGCGTGATGTCCCATCCGATCGGTTTGGCGATGGCGCGCAGGCCAGCGATTCGGCTGTCGATCGCGCCGCCCAGTTGGGCGTTCAGGGCCTCCAGCTTTTCCATCGCGGGGTGGAAGGGGCCGGTGGCCTCCATCAGCGGGAGATAGGCCGCCGCAGCCGGGCTGATCGCGGCGAGCGCACCGGCATCCTTGCCATCCAGTTCGGCGCGGACGGCCTCAATCTCCGATGGCTCCAGAGGAAGCGGACCGGCGGCCAGGCTGTCGATCAGGTCAGGCAGCGTGAAGTCGATCGTCAGGCCGGTGACGCCCGCGGCCTGCAACGCCTCAATCGCGACATTGACGATTTCGACGGCGGCGGCGGTGCTGTCGCTGCCGATCAGTTCCGCGCCGACCTGCAAACGCTCCCGTTCCGGCCGGAGCTGATTGGCGCGCAGGCGGATCACGGGGCCTGCATAGGACAGGCGCAGGGGACGCGTGGCGCTGGCGAGGCGAGTGGCGGCGATGCGGCCCACCTGCGCGGTCATGTCGGGACGGAGCGCGAGGCTGCGCTGCGACACCGGATCGACGGCGCGGACGAGATCCTGCGCGCGCATGGATTTGAGGCGGCCGACCAGCGTATCCTCAAACTCCGCGAGCGGCGGCATGACGCGTTCATAGCCATGCGCGGCGACCGTATCGAGCACGCGCCGCGCCAGACGCGCGGAGGCCTCGGCCTGCGGCGGCAGGCGGTCGGAGAGCCCTTCAGGAAGGAGGCCGGGGGGGATCATGGTCATCCTTTACTCCCTCTCCCCTTGGGGAGAGGGCTGGGGAGAGGGGGAACGCGCAACGCCTGCGCAATCACACTCAGGACGCCCTCAATATTCCCCGTCACATCGGGATTGCCAAAACGGATCACGCGATACCCCAGCGATTCCAGAAATTCTGTTCGTCGCGCGTCATAGCGATCTTTGGCGGAATGTGTATCCCCGTCGACTTCAATGATGAGCTTTGCGGCCTTCGATACGAAATCGACAATATAAGGCGTAATGACCGTCTGGCGGGTGAATTGCTGGTTTTCGAAGCAGTTGGCGCGCAGGGTTAGCCAGAGTTTGTGTTCGGCGGGGGTGGGGTTGGCGCGCATTTGCCGCGCGCGTTCCTTGAGCGTCGGGTCCAGGCGCAAGGATGCTCCCCCCCTCTCCCAACCCTCTCCCCGAGGGGAGAGGGCTTTTAGGGTTTACGCAAAGCGCAGCAGCTTTACCGTCTTGACGCCTGCGAGCTTGCAGATGTCGTTCAGCACTTCCTGGCTCACGGCGCCATCGACCGAGAGCAGCAGCACGGCTTCACCGCCCTGGTTGCGGCGGCCAAGGTGGAAGGTGCCGATGTTGACGTTCGCCTCGCCCAGCGTCGAGCCGAGGCGGCCAATGAAGCCGGGCGCGTCCTGGTTGACGATGTAGAGCATGTGGCCTTCCAGATCGGCTTCGACCTTGATGCCGAACAGCTCGACCAGACGGGGGCTGCCATGGCCGAACAGCGTGCCGGCAACCGACTTGTCGCCGCTCTCGGTCTTTACCGTGACGCGGACGAGGGTCTGATAGTCGCCTTCGCGGTCGTGACGCACTTCGCGCACGTCAAGGCCGCGTTCCTTTGCCAGGAAAGGCGCGTTGACCATGTTCACCGTGTCCGAATAGACGCGCATCAAGCCAGCGAGCACCGCAGCGGTGATCGGCTTCTGGTTGAGTTCGGCGGCATGGCCCTCAACCTCGACCGAGACGCCCTGCACATGGTCGCCCTCAAGCTGCCCAACCAGGCTGCCCAGTTCTTCGGCCAGCGCCATGTATGGCTTGAGCTTGGGCGCTTCCTCCGCCGACAGGGACGGCACGTTCAGCGCGTTGGTGATGCCACCATCGAGCAGATAGTCGCTGAGCTGTTCGGCGACCTGAAGCGCGACGTTCACCTGTGCTTCGTCGGTCGATGCGCCCAGATGCGGAGTGCAGATGAAGTTGGGCGTGCCGAACAGGGGCGATTCCTTGGCCGGTTCCTGCACGAACACATCGAGCGCGGCGCCAGCGACATGGCCCGAATCCATCGCTTCCTTGAGCGCGGCCTCATCGACCAGTCCGCCACGCGCGCAGTTGATGATGCGCACGCCCTTCTTGGTCTTGGCGAGGTTTTCACGGCTCAGGATGTTGCGGGTCTGGTCGGTCAGCGGCGTGTGCAGCGTGATGAAGTCGGCCTTCGCCAGCAGCGTGTCGAGATCGGCCTTTTCCACGCCCATTTCGACGGCGCGTTCCGGGGTCAGGAAAGGATCGAAGGCGACGACCTTCATCTTCAGGCCGAGCGCGCGGCTGGCGACGATCGAACCGATATTGCCCGCGCCGATCAGGCCCAGCGTCTTGCCGGTGACTTCCACGCCCATGAAGCCGTTCTTGGGCCACAGGCCCTGCTGGGTCTGGGCGTTGGCTTCGGGCAGCTGGCGGGCCAGCGCGAACATCAGCGCGATGGCATGTTCGGCGGTGGTGATGGAGTTGCCGAACGGGGTGTTCATCACCACCACGCCCTTGGCCGAGGCTGCCGGAATATCGACATTGTCGACGCCGATGCCGGCGCGGCCAATGACCTTCAGGTTGGTGGCGGCGTCCAGGATTTCCTTGGTGACCTTGGTCGAACTGCGGATGGCGAGGCCGTCATATTGGCCGATGATGGCCTTCAGCTCTTCGGGGGTCTTGCCGGTGATTTCATCGACCTCGACGCCACGGTCGCGGAAGATCGCGGCGGCCCGGGGGTCCATCTTGTCGGAAATAAGTACCTTGGGCATGAGGAATTGCCTTTCAATTCGTCATCCTGACGAAAGTCAGGATCTCGAGCGGCCAGATTCGACCTAGAGGCCCGAGATCCCAGCCTTCGCTGGGATGACGGGGAATGTGGGAGAAGGTTGTCAGGCAGCCTTGGCGGTGGCGTAGGCCCAGTCGAGCCACGGACCCAGCGCTTCGATATCGGCCGTGTCCACGGTCGCGCCGCACCAGATGCGCAGGCCAGCCGGAGCGTCGCGATAACCCGCGACGTCAAAGGCAGCGCCTTCCTTTTCCAGCAGGGCCGCGAAGCTCTTGATGAAGGCTTCGTCCGCCCCTTCGACCGTCAGGCAGACGCTGGTGGTCGAGCGCGAAGCAGGGTCGGCGGCGAGATGGCCGAACCAGTCGCGTTCCTGAACCAGCTTGTCGAGCGCGGCGGCGTTGGCGTTGCTGCGGGCGATGAGGCCCTGCGCACCGCCGATCGACTTGCCCCATTCCAGCGCGAAGATTGCGTCTTCGACAGCCAGCATGGAGGGCGTGTTGATCGTCTCGCCCTTGAACACGCCCTCGGCGAGCTTGCCCTTCGACACGAGGCGAAACACCTTGGGCAGCGGCCAGGCGGGTGTGTAGGTTTCGAGGCGTTCGACGGCGCGGGGACCGAGGATCAGAACGCCATGACCGCCCTCGCCGCCCAGCACCTTCTGCCAGGAGAAGGTGGCGACGTCGATCTTCGCCCAATCGATCGGATAAGCGAACACCGCGCTGGTGGCGTCGGCGAAGGTCAGGCCTTCGCGATCCGCCGGGATCCAGTCCGCGTTCGGCACCCGCACGCCCGAGGTCGTGCCGTTCCAGGTGAAGAGGACGTCATTGCTGAAATCGACGGTGGAAAGGTCGGGCAGCTGGCCATAGTCGGCGCGAATGACGGTGGGGTCGAGCTTCAGCTGCTTGGCGGCGTCCGTCACCCAGCCTTCGCCGAAGCTTTCCCAGGCCAGCGTCGTCACCGGGCGGGCGCCCAGCATCGTCCACATCGCCATTTCGAAAGCGCCGGTATCCGAACCGGGCACGATGCCGATGCGGTGAGTGTCGGGCAGGTTCAGCAGCTCGCGCATCAGGTCGATGCAATAAGCGAGGCGGTTCTTGCCGATTTTCGAACGGTGCGAGCGGCCCAGCGAATCCGTAGCGAGCGCAGCGGCGCTCCAGCCCGGAGGCTTGGCGCAGGGACCGGAAGAAAAGAAGGGACGCGCCGGCTTGGTGGCGGGCTTGGCCGCGGTGGGCGCAAGAGTGGCGTCGGCGGCAGTAACATCAGTCATGTAATGCTTCTCCTTGCAGAGAGCACGCGCGGCGTTGGGACCGCGTGGCCCGGCGGCCGCTCTAAAGATCGCTCGACCAGAGTCAAGCCGAATGTCAGGATGCGACGAACCGTTGCCGCCGTTAACCCAAAAAGCGGCAAGCCGTGGTAAATGGCTGATCATGAACGAGCGGGCTTGGGGAAAAGTGGCTTTACGCGGCGTGGGTCAGGCGGGTTTGCTGGCGCTGAGTTTCGCGCTGGCGTCCTGTGGCGGCGACCTGGTGCCGCGCGGGCGGGTGGAGCGCCCGTCCAAGCCCATCAAAAACAAGGGTTCATTTGCCCAGCCCTCGATGGAATTGCGGCAGTGCCTGGTGAAGCTGCAATCGCAATCCGTCCTCTTCACCCCCCTGCCCGACCAGAATTTCGGCGGCGGATGCAGCGCGAGGGGCAGCGTCAAGCTGATCGACATCGGCGTGCCCGCGACCAATCTGGGGGCGATGACCTGCAATCTGGCCGCCAACTTCGCGGCATGGACGCGATATGGGGTGCAGCCTGCGGCGCGGCTGATTTTGGGTGCGGAGATCGAAAGGATCGAGACGTTCGGCACCTATAATTGCCGGCCGATCGCGGGCAGCGGCAAGCTGTCCGAACATGCGCTCAGCAATGCGGTGGACGTATCCGCATTCGTCCTGTCGGACGGGCGGCGGATCACGATCGAGCAGGGGTGGAATGGCGACCGGCCGACCCGGCAATTTTTGGAGATCGTCCGGGCCAGCGCCTGCAAGCGGTTCCGCACTGTGTTGAGCCCCGACTATAATGACGCGCACCGCGACCATTTTCATTTCGACATGGGCGGGTCTGGCGGTTTTTGCCGCTAGGCACCCTTGGGTTTTGACGCGTCCCGCCCTAAGTTGGATGTAATGACAAGAAAAGAAATCGAAGAACGCAAATTCCGCCCGGCACGGCAGGAAGCCGACGACGCCCGCAGGGCGGTCGATACCCCGCAAACGAGCAGCACGGCTTACCGCCTCGCCTTTCAGGACACGGAGTTCCTGCTGCGCGAAGACCTGCGGCCAGTGCGCTTTCAGCTGGAATTGCTGAAACCGCAGCTGTTGATGGATGAGGCGGGGATCGAATCCACATTCGTCTTTTACGGATCGGCGCGCATTCCCGAACCGGAGCAGGCGCAGGCGCGGATCGATGCCGCGACCACGCCCGAGCAGCGGCGGATCGCCGAGAATCTGGCCAAGAAGGCGCGCTATTATGAAGAGGCCCGCAAGCTGGCCCGGATTTCGGCGCAATATCCGGTGACCGAGTCGGGATGCCGCCATTTCGTCGTCTGCTCCGGCGGTGGGCCGTCGATCATGGAGGCGGCCAATCGCGGCGCGGCGGATGTGGGCGCGCAGACCATCGGCATGAACATCGTGCTGCCGCATGAACAGGCGCCCAATCGCTTCGTGACGCCGGAATTGAGCTTCCAGTTCCACTATTTCGCGCTGCGCAAGATGCACTTTCTGTTGCGCGCGCGCGCCCTGGCGGTCTTTCCGGGCGGATTCGGCACGTTCGACGAGATGTTCGAGCTGCTGACGCTGATCCAGACGGGCAAGATGAAACCCATTCCAGTGCTGCTGTTCGGGCGGGAGTTCTGGAACCGGGTAGTTGATTTCGAGGCGCTTGCCGATGAAGGCGTGATTTCGCCTTCGGACCTGAACCTGCTGACCTGGGTGGAAACGGCGGAAGAAGCCTGGGCCGCGGTGCAGGCTTTTTATGAGGATAGCGACGCGCCGGGCTGTTGACCGTCAACGTCCCCGGTTGCGGCCCCTGGCTCTTGCCCTACCCGTCTTGCAGGACTAGGGCGCGGCCATGCGCGCTGAGCTTGCCCATGTCGATTGCTGGATCTTCGATCTGGACAATACGCTGTACCCGGCGAAGGCGGACCTGTTCGCACTGATCGACGTCAAGATGGGTGAGTTCGTCCAGGGGCTGCTGGGCTGCGATGCCGAGGTCGCGCGCGAGACGCAGAAGCGCTATTTTATGGAGCATGGCACGACGCTGTCGGGCCTTATGCGCCATCATGACATCGAACCGCGCGAATTTCTTGAATATGTCCATGACATCTCGATGGACCGGCTGGAGGTTGATGAGGCGCTCAATGCCCATATCGCCGCGCTGCCGGGGCGGCGGCTGATCTTCACCAATGGCGACGCGGATTATGCGCAGCGCGTGCTCGACAAGCTGGGCCTTGGCCGTGCGTTCGAGCTGATCCACGACATCCATGCCTGCCAATATGTGCCCAAGCCCGATCCGTCGGGCTATGCCGAACTGTGCCGCGTGCATGGCGTCGATCCCACGCGCGCCGCCTTTTTCGAGGATATGGCGCGCAACCTGAAGCCCGCCAAGGCGATCGGCATGGCCACCATCTGGGTGAACAACGGCTCCGAAGCGGGCAATCACGAGCATCATCCAGACTTTATCGATTTCGAAACCGACCATCTGACGCCATTCCTGGCCGACATCATTGGGGAAAAGCCATGAGCCAAGATCTGATCGCCACCATCGACGCCGCCTGGGAAGACCGGGCCAATGTGAGCGTGTCCACCCAAGGCGAAGTGCGCCAGGCCGTGGACAAGGCGCTGGCCATGCTGGACAAGGGCGAACTGCGCGTTGCGGAGCCGACCAGCGAGGGCTGGCAAGTCAATCAGTGGGCGAAGAAGGCGGTGCTGCTGTCCTTTCGCCTGAACGACAATGTCATGATCGACAATGGACCGGGCGCGGGCCATTGGTGGGACAAGGTGCCGAGCAAGTTCGCCGGGTGGGACGAAGCGGCTTTCCGCGCCGCAGGTTTCCGCGCCGTCCCCGGCAGCTTCGCGCGCGCCGGGTCGCATATCGCGAAGAACGTCATCCTGATGCCCAGCTTCGTCAACATAGGCGCTTTCGTCGATGAAGGCACGATGGTCGATACCTGGGTGACGGTGGGCAGCTGCGCGCAGATCGGCAAGAATGTCCACCTGTCGGGCGGCGTCGGCATTGGCGGCGTGCTGGAGCCGTTGCAGGCCGATCCGGTCATCATCGAGGATGACTGTTTCATCGGCGCGCGGTCCGAAGTCGTGGAGGGCGTGCGCATCGGCAAGGGATCAGTGCTGTCGATGGGCGTGTTCATCGGCCAGTCGACCAAGATCGTCGATCGCACCACGGGCGAGGTCTTCATGGGCGAAGTGCCGCCCTATTCGGTCGTCGTACCGGGCAACCTGCCCGGCAAGCCGCTGCCCGACGGCACGCCGGGGCCGAGTCTCTATTGCGCCGTCATCGTGAAGCGCGTGGACGCGCAGACGCGGTCCAAGACGGGGATCAATGATCTGCTGCGCGACTGAGTAAAAGACCTACCCCCTCCCTTGAAAGGGAGGGGCTTATAAGATCGGCGGCGTTCGCCTACATAGCGCGCATGCCGCCATCCACCCCCGACGACGCACCCCTTCCGCCTGTCTGGGCGACTTTAAGGCGGTTTCTTCCCTATCTCTGGCCTGCTGACGCCCCCGCGCTGCGGCGGCGCGTCGCGATTGCGATGCTGCTGGTGGTGATGGCCAAGGTCATCAGCCTGGCCATGCCATTCGCCTATAAGGGCGCGATCGATCGCATGGCGCCGGGGCTGGAGCCCGCCGCTGGCCTCGCCATCGCGCTGGTCGTCGCCTATGCGGGCGCACGCTTTGGCAGCGTGCTGTTCGACAATCTGCGCAACGCCGTGTTCGAGCGGGTCGGGCAGGAAGCCGGGCGGCGATTGTCGGACGATGTTTTTGTCCATCTGCATCGCCTGTCGCTGCGCTTCCATCTCGACCGGCGGACCGGGGCTGTCACCAAGATCGTCGAGCGCGGCACCAAGAGCATCGACACGATGCTGTATTTCCTGCTGTTCAACATCGCGCCAACGGTGCTGGAGCTGGCGGCGGTGTGCGTCATCTTCTTCGTGAAGTTCGGCGCGGGGCTGGTCGCGGCGACGCTGGCGATGGTGGGCCTCTATATCTGGTTCACGCGCACCATCACGGAATGGCGCAACCAGTTGCGGCGCGACATGGTGGACATGGACACCAATGCCGTCGCCCATGCGGTCGACAGCCTGCTGAATTTCGAGACGGTCAAATATTTCGGCGCGGAGGAGCGCGAGGCCGCGCGCTATGGCAATGCGATGCGCCGCTATGCCGAAGCGGCGGTCAAATCGGAAAACAGTCTCGCCTGGCTGAACGTCGGCCAGTCGTTGATCACCAACCTGATGATGGCGGGGGCCATGGGCTATACCGTGTGGGGATGGAGCCGGGGCAGCTTTACCACCGGCGACGTGGTGCTGGTGAATACACTGCTGGCCCAGCTGTTCCGGCCGCTCGACCTGCTGGGCATGGTCTATCGCACGATCCGGCAAGGCGTCATCGACATGGAGGCGATGTACAAGCTGATCGATACGCCAGCCGAGATCAGCGACGTCCCCGACGCGCCCCTGCTTCACGCGCATGGCGGCGAGGTGCGTTTCGAGCATGTGCGCTTTGGCTATGACCCCGACCGCGAGATTTTGCATGATGTGAGCTTCACCGTGCCCGCCGGCAAAACGTTGGCGATTGTGGGGCCGTCGGGCGCGGGCAAGTCCACCATCGCGCGGACGCTGTTCCGATTCTACGACATTCAGGCGGGGCGCATCCTGATCGACGGGCAGGATATTGCGCGCGTCACCCAGGCCTCGCTGCGCGCAGCGATCGGGATCGTGCCGCAGGACATGGTGCTGTTCAACGACACGGTCGGCTATAATATCGGCTATGGACGGGCGGACGCCACCCAGGCCGAGATCGAGCAGGCCGCGCGCGCCGCATCCATCCATGATTTCATCATGCGCCTGCCGCAGGGCTATGACACGCGCGTGGGCGAACGGGGGCTAAAGCTGTCGGGCGGCGAGAAGCAGCGCGTGGCGATCGCCCGGACATTGCTGAAAGACCCGCCGGTGCTGGTGCTGGACGAGGCAACCAGCGCGCTCGACAGCCGCACCGAGACGGAGATCCAGACCGTGCTGCGCGACATATCGCGCAAGCGGACGACGCTGGTCGTCGCGCACCGCCTGTCCACCGTGGTGGATGCCGACGAGATCATCGTGCTGGATCAGGGCAGGATCGTGGAGCGCGGACGCCATTCGGACCTTGTTCAGGCGGACGGGCTATATGCCGTCATGTGGACGCGTCAGGCGTCGGAGCGGACCGAGGGCGGCGCGGATCCTGACGCTCTGGACTATGATGGGGCTGAACCGGCGACGTCGGTGCATTGAGGGACAGGTGATGGACAGCATGGGCAGGCGAAGCTGGCGGATGGCGCCATGGGCGGTGATCGCGCTGATCCTGCTGGCTCCGCTCGTCGCGATGCAATTTACGGATGAGGTGCGCTGGACCGGATTCGACTTTGCGGTAGCGGGCGGGCTGCTGATCGGTGCGGTCGGCGGTTATCAACTGGCGGCGTGCTTCATTCAGGACCCGAGATGGCGCGTTCTGCTGGGCGGCGGCTTGCTGCTGTTCGTCATGATTGTCTGGGCGCAAGGCGCGGTCGGCATCTTCTGACCGGGCGGCTCCTGCCAGGGGAGCCGCCCGTTTCCTTTCAGCGGCTGGTGACGGTGGTGGTCGTCGTCTTTTCGACGACCGAGGCGCGGGCGGCGCGCGCATCGGCTGCGGCGGAAGCGGCGGCGCGGGCGGCGGCGTCAGCACGCAGGTTGGCGGCGGCGGCATCCTGCTGCGCGGCGGCGGCGGTCGATGCCTGCACCTGTGCGCCGGCCTGGACGCTCGCCTGGCTCTGGCCGATGGCGGTGTCGGCAAATCCCTGCGCTTCGACGGCGGCGGTGATGGCGTCCTGTTCCTTGCCGCTCTTTAGCTTTTCCTGCGCGAGGCGGAGCGAGGCCTGAGCCCGGGCGAGAACAGCCGGATCAACCTGTCCGGTCGTCAGCTTGGTGGCGGCGTCGATCTTGCCCTGCGCTTGTGCGATCGCCTTGAGCGCGCGTTCTTCGTCACCGGCGAACGCCGGACCGCTGGCGATGAACAGCGCGGAAGCAGCGGCGATGACGCTCATGGAAAAGCCAAATTTACGCATATGCTCTCCTGTCAATGTTGAGAGCCGGGTAACGTGCTGTTGAGGGCCAGGTTCCGGATGCGCGGTTTCAGGAGAGAGGCAAGTGTCTGTCAGTCGGCCAGAAATCGCGCGGCGACATCCGCCGGCACGCGCAGGATGCGGCCCGTTTCCTTGTCGATGATCGCCCAGGTGGATTTGGCCGCGACCTTCACCTTTCCATCGGGACCGGTGAATTCCATGTGGCGGTCGAAACGCGCGCCGCGCGGACCTTCGGGTATCCAGGTGCGCGCGGTGACGGTTTCGCCCTGCTTCACATTGCCGCGATAATCGATTTCATGCCGGGTCACGACCCACAGATAGGCGTCCAGATGGTCCGGCGCCGCGTCACGCGTCCAATGTTCGGTCGCGACCTGCTCCATCCACTGCACCCACACCGCGTTGTTCACATGGCCCAATATGTCGATATGCTCGGGGCCTGCGGTGATGTGGGTGGTGTAGGTTGAGGACATCAGTCCGCGACGCCCATCTGCCAGAGGATGAAGGCAAATTCCTCGGCGGTTTCGTGCAGGCTTTCAAAGCGCCCCGACTTGCCGCCATGGCCCGCGCCCATATTGGTCTTGAGCAGCAGGATGTTGTCGTCCGTCTTGGCCGAACGCAGCTTCGCCACCCATTTCGCCGGTTCCCAATAGGTGACGCGCGGATCATTCAACCCCGCCGTCACCAGCAGCGGCGGATAGGATTGCACCTTCACATTGCAGTAGGGGTCGTAGGAGAGGATCGTCTCGAACGCCGCCTTGTCCTCTATCGGGTTGCCCCATTCGGGCCATTCGCCCGGCGTCAGCGGCAGCGTTTCGTCCAGCATGGTGTTAAGCACGTCGACGAAGGGCACATGCGCCACCACCGCGCCCCACAGGTCGGGATCGCTGTTGATGACCGCGCCCATCAGCTCGCCGCCCGCCGATCCGCCGGAAATGCTGATCCGGCCTTTCGATGTATAGCCCCGCTCGATCAGGCCCTTCGCCACATCGACGAAATCGTTGAATGTGTTGGCCCGCTTGTCGAGCTTGCCATCGAGATACCATTGCTGGCCAAGGTCATCGCCGCCGCGAATATGGGCGAGGGCGAAGGCAAAGCCGCGATCCAGCAAGGACAGGCGGCCAGTCGAAAAGCCCGGCTCCATCGCAATGCCGTAAGCGCCATAGCCATAGAGGTGCAGCGGCGCGCTGCCGTCGCGGGGCAGGTCTTTTGGATAGACGATCGACACGGGGATTTGCGTGCCGTCGCGCGCGGGCACCATCAGCCGTTCGGTGGCGTAACGGGTCGCGTCATAGCCCGAGGGGATTTCCTGGACCTTGAGCACCTCCATCTCGCCGGTCGCCAGATGATAGTCGTAGATGGTGTCGGGCGTGACCATCGATTCATAGCCGATGCGCAGCTTCGTCACGTCATATTCGGGATTGTCGTCGAGCGACGCGGAATAGCTGGCCTCCGGGAAGGACAGGCGCTTCGCCGAATGGGTCGCATAATCGCGCAGTTCGATCTGGTCGAGGCCGTCCTGCCGCCCTTCGGTGACGTAGAAGCCCTTGAACAGGGTGAAATCGGTCAGGTAGAAATGCGCGTCCGCCGCAATCACTTCCTCCCATTGGGCGGGCGCGGCGAGCGACGCCTTCACCAGCCGGAAATTGGGATGGATGTCGTTGGTGCGGATGTAGAGCGTGCCTTCATGCTCATCGACATCATATTCGCGGCCGGGCTTGCGCGCGGAAATCAGCAATGGCTCAGCGAGCGGATTATCGGCGGGCAGCAGCCAGCTTTCGGTCGTCACATGATCGCCGGTCGCGATCACGATCCATTTTTCCGACGAGGTGAGGCCGACCGAGACGCGGAAGCCTTCATCATCTTCGTGGAACAGCTCGACGTCGCTTTCCACCGGCTGCCCCAGCCAGTGCAGCCGCGCATTGTCAGTGCGCCATTGGTCATTGGCGATGCCGTAGAGCAGCCCCTTGCTGTCGCTGGTCCAGACGAGCGATGACAGCGTGTCGGGGATCACCTCCGGCAGGATTTCGCCGGTGAACAGATCCTTGATCCGCGCTTCGAACCGTTCCGAGCCGTTGTTGTCGATGGCATAGGCCAGATAGCGGCCATCGGGGCTGACCGAAAGCGCGCCGAGCCGGAAATAGTCATGCCCTTCCGCCAGCGCGGGTTCATCGAGGATCAGTTGGTCCGCGCTGCCGTCCGTTGGAGCGGCGACCGGGCGGCGATACCATTTGCGGTATTGGGCGCCGGTTTCGAAGGCGCGCCAATAGACATAGTCGCCGTCTTTTTGCGGGACGGAGCTGTCATCTTCCTTGATGCGGCCCTTCATTTCCGCGAACAGGCCGTCGGTCAGCGCCTTGTGCGGCTGCATCGCGCTTTCGAAAAAGGCGTTTTCCGCCTCCAGATAGGCGAGGACATCCTTGTCCTTGACCTCAGGATAGCCCGGATCGCGCAGCCACGCCCATGGATCGTCCACCGTGATGCCGTGGCGGGTGAAGCTGTGCGGACGGCGGGCGGCGGAGGGAGGCGTGGTGTTGACTGTCATTCAGGGTCCAGATTCTCGATCAGGTGGCATGCTGGCATTAGCGTATATGCCTGCTTATGTTGGCGATGAAGCGCCTTGCGCAAGGGCTCTGGATCAAGGGAATTGCGATGTCCACCTATGAAGACCGTCTGAAGGCTCTGCGCGCCCAACTGGTGCGCGTGCAACTGGATGGGTTCGTCGTGCCGCTGACCGACGAGCATATGAGCGAATATGTCGGCGAATATGCCCAGCGCCTTGCCTGGCTGACGGGTTTTCAGGGGTCGGCGGGCAGCGCGGTGGTTCTGCCGGAAGAGGCCGCGATCTTTGTCGATGGACGCTACACCTTGCAGGTGCGCGAGCAGGTCGATGCCGCCCGGTGGCGTTATGAAAGCGTGCCGCAGACGTCGGTTGCGGCGTGGCTGGGAACCCATGCGCCGCAAGGTGGGCGGATCGGCTATGATCCCTGGCTGCATACCCGCGCATGGGTGAAGGCGGCTGGCGAAGCGCTGGCGGAACGCGGGGCGCATCTGGTGGCGGTGGACAGCAATCCCGTCGATGCGGTCTGGCCCGACCGGCCCGCGCCCAGCGACGCGCGGCTGGTGGTGCATGACGATCGCCATGCCGGGCAGAGCGCGGCGGAAAAGCGGCAGGCGATGGCCGATTGGCTGACGGCGCGGAAGGCCGATGCGGTGGTGCTGTCCGCGCTCGATTCCATCGCCTGGACCTTCAACATCCGGGGCAAGGATGTCGCGCGCACGCCGGTCGCGCTGGCCTATGCGATCGTTCATGCCGATGCGACCGCAGACCTGTATGTCGCACCGGAAAAGATCGACGAAACAGTAGTGCAGCATCTGGGTAATGCCGTCCGCGTGCATCCGCGGGCCGATTTCGCCGCCGCGTTGAAGGGCTTTGCGGGCAAGACGGTGGCGGCGGACCCGGATCGCGCCGTGGCGGCGATCTTCGAGGCGCTGGAGGCGGGCGGCGCGAAGGTGCTGCCGCTGCGCGATCCCGCCGTTCTGCCCAAGGCGATTAAAAACCCGGTCGAAATCGCCGGGCACAAGGCGGCGCAGGCGCGCGATGGGGCCGCCCTGTCCCGGTTCCTGCACTGGATCTCCGTCGAAGCGCCTGCTGGCGGCGTCGATGAATTGACCGCCGCCGCCCGGCTGGAGGCGTTCCGCAGGGATACCGGCCTGCTGGAGGATCTGTCATTCGACACGATCAGCGGCGCTGGCCCCAATGGCGCGGTGGTGCATTACCGGGTCGAGGAAAAGACCAACCGGCGGATCGAGCCGGGCTCCTTCTATCTGGTCGATTCGGGCGGCCAGTATCGCGACGGCACGACGGACGTTACCCGCACCATCGCCATCGGCGCGCCGACCGAGGAAATGAAGCGCCGCTTCACGCTGGTGCTCAAAGGGCATATCGCGCTGGCCCAAGCGCAATTTCCGGCGGGCACGCGGGGAAGCCAGCTTGATGTGCTGGCGCGCCAGTTCCTGTGGGCCGAGGGGCTGGATTATGCCCATGGGACCGGTCATGGCGTCGGCAGTTTCCTGTCCGTGCATGAAGGGCCGCAGCGCATCGCGACCTTTGGCGGCGGCGACGAACCGCTGCAACCCGGCATGATCCTGTCCAACGAGCCGGGCTATTATAAGACCGGCGCATATGGCATCCGCATCGAAAATCTGGTGCTGGTCGAGCCGCGCGAGATACCGGGGGCTGAGCGGGAGATGCTGGGTTTCGAAACGCTGACCTTTGCGCCGATCGACCGCAATGCGATTGCGGCAGAGCTGCTGACCGGCGAGGAACGGGCGTGGATCGACGCCTACCATGCGAAGGTGGTGGAGATCGTGGGACCGCAACTGGAGGGTGAGGTCCTGGCGTGGCTGAATAGGGCCTGCGCGCCGCTGTGAGGGGCATGGGCGGGTTCAGCAATACCCGCCGGGTTGCCGCGTTCTAGCTTTCTTCTTCCTCGCCTTTGGGCTTCGCGTTCGCAGGCATTGCTGTGTCGGCCACACCTTCGCGCGCTTGCGCCTTGCGGCGACGCAGATTGTCGCGCAGCGCCTGCGCCAACCGTGCCTTGCGATCGTCCTGCCCGCTTGTCATGCCCGCGCCATAGCCAAATTGCGCCGCCCGCCGCAACCCGCCTTGACAAGGCGGACGCGCGCGGCCATAGGCCCGGCTCCGCAAGCCGAAAGGCCCTGTGGATGGTGAAAGTGCTGCCGTAGCTCAGTGGTAGAGCGCATCCTTGGTAAGGCTGAGGTCGCGAGTTCAATCCTCGCCGGCAGCACCATTTCCCCTCCCCCTTCCCGATCAACAGATGAAGACGAAGGGCCGCTTCAGTCGAGCGGTTTGGGCAGCCAGCTGAGATCCTGCGCCAGCGTCCTTGCGGGTACGCCGCTGAGCTTGCGCAGGGCGGCCATGTCGAGCAGTTCGATGCCATGGCCTTCCCGCAGGATCAGCTTCCTGTCCTCCAGCGCGCGAAACACCCGGTTCACATGGACCGCCGTGAGGCCGATGATATCGCCAATCTGTTCCTGCGTCAGTGGGTGATCGAACCGCGCGCCGACGTCAGGCGTGATGAGTTTCAGCCGATCGTAGAGATGCACGAGAAAGGCGGCCAGGCGGCATTCCGCCGAAGTCCGGCCGATCGAGCAAAGCCGGTCCATCAGGATCACCCGTTCCTGCTGCGCACTGAGGAACAGCAACGCGGCCATATGCGGAGCGCGCGTAAACAGGCTGCCTAGTGCTGAAAGGCCGATTGTCCGCAGCCTTGTCGTGGTCAACGCGGTCAGCGTCTCCGCCGCGCGATCCAGCGCGATGCTGGGCGCGCCGAGCACATCGCCGGGCAGGTGGACCTTCAATATCTGGCGGCTGCCATCGGCGAGCGTGATGCTGCTCAGCACCCATCCTTCAACCAGCATGTAGACCGATTGGGGGCGGTCCCCTTCACGCCGGATCGTGCGATGGCGCGCCACCGATTGCACCGGCCCGGCCATGCTGGCGAAAATCTCCAGCTCCGCCGGGCTGGGCGAACGAAATTCGGTCAATCTTGCTCGCGGGAGAGCCTGCGAAAGGGGGTCGTCGGAAAATACGCGCACACAGCCTCAGGACGGATGGTCGCCGCCGCTGTAGCAAAGGGCGCATGCGCGCTCTTTAAAATGGAGCAAGAAGCGATTTTTTCAGTGCGCGAATGCCAACCCGACCCACAGGGTACGCGGCGTGCCGAGATCCATCGAGCCTCCCGCGTTGCGCGTCACCACTTCTTCATCGAAAAGATTTTCGCCGCGCGTGACAAAGGTCAGGCCGCGCGCGAGCGGAATGCGCGCCACCGCATCGACCGTCAACGCGCCCGGCAGAACATCGGTTTGCAGGTCATCTTCAAATTGCCGTGACACATAGCGCAGCGTCGTGGACAGCGTCGGCCCGTTGACAGGTTGCCAGGCCAGCGTGGCGCTGGCGGCATGTCGCGGACTTTGGGCAGGCGTGAGGCCGTCGAAATCCTCACCCGGCGCGCGGACGCTGCTGTGGCTGTAGGCGTAGGATGCGCTCAACTGGAAATCGCTGGCCCGGGCGGATGCGGTCAGTTCTATGCCCTTGGCGATGATCCGGTCGATATTCTGCCTTTCACGCACGATAATCCTGCGTCCGCCCACGACCGATGAACTGGTCGTCACGTTGCCGATCGCGCCGTCCAGGCGGTTGTAAAAGGCGGTCGCGGACAGCGTCATGCCGGGGGCGGGAGAAAGGTCGATTCCCGCCTCGACCCCTTGCAGCTTTTCATTGGTCAGCGCCGGATTTGCCTTCGTCGTCACCATTGAGGCGGGGGACGCAATCACGAAAGGCCGGTACAGTTCATTGAGCGTCGGCAGGCGGAAGCCGGTATAGGCCGCCCCACGCAGGGCAACGCGGTCGCCTATCCGATAGAGCGCCCCCGCCCGCCCGGAATATTCCCATCCGCTGCGGTCAGGGAAGCGATCGTCAGTGAGGACGGCGGCATTAGCGCGAAAAAAGCCGTCGCTGATCGACCAACGGTCGGCCCTTGCGCCCGCCGTCAGCACCAGTCGGCCAATTGTCCAGTCATCCTCGACGAAGAACCCGGTCGTCAGCTGCTTGCCCCCGGCATGGCGGCGCGCCGTAACGGGATTGCTGGGCATGGAGGCGTTATAGGCATCTTCAAACATGTCGCCGCTGGCAAACCGGCTGTCCGCGCCGATCCGCAGCACATGATCTTGACCCACCGGCGGGCGCAGTTCGATCTTGCCACCAAGGCCGGTCGATGGCGTGGCGCGCTGGTCGAGCGACTTGCGGGAAGGCGGGGTGGAGGAAATCACGATGTTGGTGAAGTTGCGCGCCTGCAGATAGGCAAGCGCATCCACCTGCCAGCGCCCGCGCGACACATAACGGATGCTGGCGTCCTGCCCTTCGCTCATGCTGTCGGCTCCGCGAAAACGCAGCGTGCGTTCGTCGCGGAACAGGGTGGCGCGGAACTGCAACTCCGCATCGGCGGATAGCGGCGCGACGGCGCGCAGATTGGCCGACCAGCCATCGTAAGCGGCGGGCACGGTGGCGGCGACGCGCTGATCGGCGGGCGTCGTGTGAAAGCCGTCGCCCCGGTCCCAGCGACCCGACAGCGAGACGTAACCGCTTCCAAGGTCGGGGGAGAAGCTGGCGGACAATTCGCTGGCGTCGCGGCTGCCGTACAGGGCGCTGGCGGAGACCAGCGGCAGTTGACCGCGCGTGGCGCTGGCCAGTTCGATGGTTCCGGCCACCGCGCCCGCGCCAAAGGCCCCTACCCCGCCGCCGCGCGTCACGCGGATGCCCGACAGGCGATCGGGCACCAGCGCACTGAACGGGATATAGCCAAAGAAGGGATCGGCCATCGGCACGCCGTCCAGCAGCACCAGCGTCCGGCTGGACGCGTTGCCGCCCAGCGCCCGCAGAGTTGCTCCCTGCGCAGAAGGATTGGCGGAACGGCTGTCCGACCGGCGGAACTGCTGAAAGCCCGCGACATCGCCAAGGATGTTTTCCAGTCGTCCCGACGCGCTGTTTACGATCCGCTCACGCTCGATCACCGCCGATCCATAGGCGGGCGTGCCGGGTGGCAGGGGCAAACCCGCGCCGGTGATGACAATGCGCGCCTCTGTCCTGTCATTCAGCGCAGGCTGGGCGGCTGCAAGCGAGGGCAGCAGGGCAGGAAATAATAGCGGCGCATATTTTTTCATGCGCCCCCGCTTAGTCGCCCCCTGTCATAGTGACAATGAGATGACCGGCCGTGGACGAACACCCCCGCCCTCAGGCGAGCGCCGAACCCTCCGCCTTGGCCAGCATCTTGTCGATGGTGATCGGATAGTCCCTGATCCTTACCCCGGTGGCATTGTAGATGGCGTTGGCCACCGCCGCTCCAACGCCGCAAATGCCCAGTTCACCCACGCCCTTGGCCTTCATGGGCGAGCTTTTGTCGTCCACCTCGTCCACGAAGAACACATCCTGTTCGGGAATGTCGGCATGCACCGGCACCATATATTCGGCCATGTCATGATTGACGAAGAAGCCGAAGCGGGTATCGACGGACAATTCCTCCATCAATGCCGCGCCCACGCCCATCGTCATCGCGCCAATCACCTGGCTGCGCGCCGATTTGGGATTGAGGATGCGCCCGGCGGCGAATGCGCCGCCCATACGGCGAATGCGCACTTCCGCCGTGTCGATATCCACCCCCACCTCACAGAAATGCGCGCCGAACGTCGCCTGCGCATAGCGTTGGGCAAGGTCGCCAAATTCGATCAGGTCCTCTGCCCACAGACCGTCGCGTCCCCCCAGCACGCCCAGTTTCTTCGACTGGCTGCCAAGCCGCACCAGCCCGTCCTCGAACAGCGCCTGGTCGGAAGAGAAACCGGCCGCTTCGGCAAGTTTGGCGCGCAGCGCAACGCAGGCGGCATAGACGCCTGCGGTCGAGCTGTTGGCGCCGAACTGTCCGCCCGAACCGGCCGAGACGGGATAACGGCTGTCCCCCAGCCGAACCGTCACGGCGTCGAGCGGCACGCCCAGCATTTCCGCAGCGGTCTGGCCGATGATCGTATAGCTGCCCGTGCCGATGTCGGTCATGTCGGTTTCAACCGTCACATGGCCCCGCGCATCAACACCCACCCGCGCGCCGGATGCCACGACCAGATTGCCGCGAAAAGCGGCGGCCATGCCCATGCCGACCAGCCAGCGGCCTTCACGCATCTGACCGGGTCGGGCATTGCGCCGGTCCCAGCCGAAACGCTGCGCCCCTTCGCGCAGGCATTCCACGAATTTACGGCTTGAAAAAGGCCGGTCCGGTCCGACCTCCGGATCATATTGCACATCGTTGCGGATGCGCAGTTCGACCGGATCTATCCCGCAAGCCTCCGCCAATTCATCCATCGCGATTTCCAGCGCGAGCATCCCCGCGGCTTCGCCCGGCGCGCGCATGGCATTGCCTTCGGGCAGGTCGAGCGTCGCCAGACGGTGCGAGATCAGCCGGTTCGCGCCGCGATACAGCAGCCGCGTCTGCTGGGCCGCCATTTCAGGGTCGCCGCCGGGCAAATCGCCCGACCAGGATTCATGGCCAATCGCATCGATGACGCCATCGCGGCTAGCGCCCAGGCGAATGCGCTGGATGGTCGCGGGACGATGCGTGCTGTTATTGGGAATCTGAGGCCGGGCGATCGCAACCTTGACGGGCCGCCCCACCGCACGGGCGCCCAGCGCCGCGAGCAGCGCGTCAGCCCGCAGGAACAGCTTTGCGCCAAAGCCGCCGCCGATATAGGGCGCGACGACCCGGATATTGGCATCTGGGATCTTCAGCGTCTTGGCCATTTCCCCGACAGCCCATGCGACCATCTGGTTGGACGTCCAAAGCGTCAGCTTGTCGCCATTCCATGCCGCTGTGGTAGCATGCGGCTCCAGCATCGCGTGGCTCTGGTCCGGCGTGGTGTAATGTCGGTCGATCCGAACGGCGGCCTTGGCGAATGCGCCATCGAAATCCCCTACCTTGCTGTCCGGGTCGCCACCGAAGCCCGCTTTCGGCACGGCCGCCTTGCCGCGTTCAGCCGCCAGGTCGAAACGGCCCTGTTCCAGCACATAGTCGATGCGCAGCAGCCCCGCCGCGTCGCGCGCATTTTCAAGCGTGTCGGCGATCACCAGCGCGACGGCCTGCTCATAATGTTCGATCTGCGGGCCGCCCAGCAGGTTGGCGGTGTTCATGTCGCCCTTGCCGAGTTGCCCCGCATTCTGATGCGTGATGATGGCGAGCACGCCCGGCGCAGCTTCCGCCGCGCGCAGGTCCATGGCCCCGATCCGCCCCTTGGCGATGGCCGATCCGACGATCCATCCATAGGCGGCATTGGGCGCTGCGTCATGGCGTTCATAGGCATAGGGCGCCGTGCCGGTGACTTTCGCCGGCCCGTCGATGCGATCATGAGGAAGGCCGACGACGCGGCCGCGATCAATGGGATTGCTGGTGGCAGGCGTGTCGAACTTCACGACCGGGCCTCCTTCTGCCGGAAAATGGATGCGAGCGCCCGGGCGGTCAGGCCCTGTTTGAAGGCGTTCTGCGCCGTGGGCCGTGCGCCCGCCAGCGCCGCTTCCGCTACTGCCGCCGCGCCAGCGGATGCCGCCGCATCGGCCTCTGCGATCCGCCACGGCTTGGGCGCAAGGCCGCCAAAGGCGAAGCGCGCCCCGCCATCCTTGCCGAACACCGCCGCCACCGACACCAGCGCGAAGGCGTAGGAGGTCCGGTCCCGGACCTTGCGATAGACATGCGCGCCGCCCAGCGGGCGGGGCAAGGTGACCGATGTGATCAGTTCGCCGGGCTTCAGCGCATGTTCGACATGGGGGGTATCGCCGGGCAACAGATGAAAGTCGGCGATCGGGATGGATCGCCGCGCACCGTCAGCCCCCACCGTATCGACCGTCGCATCCAGCAGCCGCATCGCCACCGCCATGTCGGATGGGTGCTGAGCAATGCATGCGTCACTGGTGCCGATGATCGCCAGGCTGCGGCTGATCCCCTGCAACGCGCCGCACCCGCTGCCCGGACGCCTTTTGTTGCACGGCATGCGCGTATCGTAGAAATAGGGGCAGCGGGTGCGCTGGAGCAGATTGCCCGCGGTTGTCGCCTTGTTGCGCAGCTGTCCCGACGCCCCGGCGAGCAGCGCGCGGCTCAACACCGCATAGTCGCGGCGCACCGTCCTGTCGGCCGCGAGATCTGTATTGCGCACCAGCGCGCCTATCTTCAGCCCGCCTTCCGCCGTCCTTTCAATGCGATCGAGGCCCAGGCGGTTGACGTCGATCAGATGGGCAGGCGTTTCGATCTGCAGCTTCATGAGGTCGAGCAGGTTGGTGCCGCCAGCGATGAAGCGCGCGCCCGGCGTGGCGGCCGCAGCCTTTGCCGCTTCTTCAGGGCTGGCGGCGCGGGTATAGCTGAACGGTCTCACGCCTTTTCCCCCGCGACATCGCGGATGGCGGCGATGATGTTGGGATAGGCGGCGCAGCGGCAGATATTGCCGCTCATCCGTTCCCGCAGTTCCGCGTCCGAAAAATCGACTTTCTCAAGATCGTCGGTCACATGGCTTGGGATGCCAGCCCCCAGTTCGTCGAGCATGGCCACCGCTGAACAGATCTGGCCGGGCGTGCAATAGCCGCATTGATAGCCATCATGGGTGATGAAGGCGCGCTGCATCGGATGCAGCTTTTCCGGCGTGCCCAGACCTTCGATGGTGGTGATCGATTCCCCTTCGTGCATGACGGCCAGCGTCAGGCAGCTATTGATCCGCCGCCCTTCGACAATGACGGTGCAGGCGCCGCACTGGCCGTGATCGCAGCCTTTCTTGGTGCCGGTCAGGTGCAGATGCTCGCGCAGCGCGTCCAGCAGCGTCGTCCGCGTATCGATCTGCAGGTGCACATCCCGTCCATTCACGGTCAATTCCACGGCAGCCATGGGCTCTCCCTTGCTCGATTGCGGCTGGCGGTGCGGCGCGGCGCGCGCCTCGCCCAGCGAAGGAAGCGCCGCAGCCGCAGCAGCGCTTCCCTGCAGCAGGCCACGGCGTGTCAGATGATCGGACGTCAAAGCTCTACCTCCTGCTGCTGGCCCGGTTCATATGACGCCGCACAGCCCAAGATGATCCCGGACCACCGGAAAAGTTGAAGTCCGCAGACTAGCAGCCCAACCCGCCGCGCCAAGCCGAAATGCGCCCAAGCGCTGCGCGGGACCGCGAATGAAGAAATTTGCGCCGACGGCCATTTCTCCCTTGCCCAGGTGCATAACCGCTGCTAGTTGCCCGCCTCACCCGCCGAGAGGGACATCCTCCGGCCGCCAGAGCGGGCGTAGCTCAGGGGTAGAGCACAACCTTGCCAAGGTTGGGGTCGAGGGTTCGAATCCCTTCGCCCGCTCCAGATTTTCAAGACTTTCGTGACTTAGAGGCCTTCGGGTCGCCCTCCCGGGTTACCGCTCGAGTTACCGCGCCCCGGTCTCCGCTTTCAGATTGCGGCGGCCCCGGACAGCTGCATCTTTCCGCCTTGCCCACGAAGGGTCCCCGATGGACGCCTCGCTCAGTTTCCCGATCAGGGAGGGAAGCAACTTCAGCTTGTCTGTGGTGGTCGGAGCCGCTGCAACCTCTTGTTCAAGGGTGGCGATGCGCTTCGCACGCCGATGAGGGACCTCCCGGCCGCGCCGCGTTTTCGCAATCCGGTCAGGATCCGAGGCTGGCCCTGGGAGAACGCCTTCGCCTTGTGGGCTCGAAGCACATAGCGGCTAATGATCTTGCGGGCTTGTCCTTTTGCCATGCGATGTGATTCAGCGCCCAAGCAGCGCGAGTAGCCGATAGGCCGCAACGATGCGCTCGCTTTGCGCCCTGGCCTCGTTCACCGCCCCAGCGGTCGACTCGCGTTCCGCATCGAGCAGATCGAGCTGGGGTTTCATGCCAACGCGTACCTCGTGGCGAACGCTGTCGCGGGCCTGTGCTGCGGAAAGGGCCTGGCTTGCGGCGGCGGCTTCGACCAGCACGGCGGATCGCACGCCCTGAAAGGCGCTGATCGTCTGTTCATCAACGGCGGATCGCGCGGCGCGCACCCGCGCATCGGCGGCCCTGACCGCACTGTTGGATTCTGCGATCTTCGCCGAAACGCGCCCGCCCGAAAATAACTGCCACCGCGCCCGCACCCCGACCGTTGCGCCATCGGCGCGGTAATCGGGGAAGAACTGATCGCGAACCGTCGAGCCTTCAGCGAACGCTCCCACCGTGGGCAGGCGTTCGGCCCGCGCCCCTCTTGCGCCAGCCCGCGTGGCTTTCAATGCCGCTTCCGCCTGAGCGACGGCAGGGTTATTCGCCCGCGCGATGTCGAGCGCTTCATCGAGTGAGGCCGGGATGGCGGGATTTGCCGGAATTGGCTGAAGGTCCTGCGGCACGAGGCCGGTCAGGTTGGTGAACCGGGCATCGACCGAGGCGGCATGGCCGCGCGCGCCTTCAAGCGCGGCCTGCGCTTCAGCAAGGCGGGCAGCAGCCTGCGCGACGTCGGTGTTGGGACTTTCGCCGGCCTTGAAGCGGAGACGGGCCTGGCGCTGGATCTCCTCCATCTGCCGTACCATCTGTTCGTAGAGCGTGACCGTGCGATGTGTGGTCAGCACGTCGCCATAAGCCTGGACCGTCGCGACGAGGATCTGGCTGCGCGTCATGGTCTCACCCGCGCGTGCCGCTTCGCTCCCGGCTCTGGCCTGCTCGATCCCGGCGCTGACCCGACCACCCATATAGAGAGGCTGCTCGATGGTGAGTTGCGCCGCGCGCGGGGTGACGTTCGCTGCCGGAAGTCCGAAAAAGCCCTGTGGATCGAGGCGGCCATAGCCGATTGTCCCGCTTAGCGTCGCGCTGGGGAGACCCTGACCTCTGGCTTCCTGGATCCGGGCATCGGCTGCATCGGCATCGGCGCTCGCCGCCTCGATCTCGGGCGCATGGTTCATCGCGGCCGCGATCGCCTCTTCCAGCGTGGTCGCCTGCGCTGGCATGGCGACGCTCGCGAGCAGGCAAGCCAAGAGGCGGATCGACCGATTGAGGATCATTTGAAGGCAGTCCCCGGACGAACGCCGAGCGCCTTGAACAGCATCGCGGCGGGGCAGAAGCCGGTGAAGCTCGCCTGGATCATATTGAGGCCCGCAAATGCGGTCAGCGCGATCCACCATGGATGGACGGTGAGCGACAGGACGACGCCAAGCAGCACAACACATCCGGCGAATGTCATCACGGCACGATCGAGAGTCATTTTTTACACTCCTTCACTCGAGGAAGATCAGAAACGCAGCTTGCGGATGCCCATGACATGGAGCGCGAGGCTTTCATAAAATGGCTCGCTCTCGCCCTTGCGGACCTTGCGCAGGAAATATTTCTCGAAGCCGATCTTGGCCAAATGAACCCATTTGCCGCTGGAGGCCCAATTAACATTGCGCGGCGGAATCTGGGGCTGCGCGACGAAGGCCACGCCGCCGTCACCGAAATCGGCAAGGCAGACGGCGTTCCACGTCGCTTGGGCCGTCGGCTCCTTGCCTTCGAGGATCGACGCGAGGTTGGCGGCGGTTGCCGTCACCATGCTCTCGATCATGAAGCCGGTCTTGGGCACACCGACCGGTACGGGGGTCGGACCCGTGGGCGGAATGGCAACGCAGACGCCGAGCGCGAAGATTTCGGGAAAGGCGGGATTGCGCTGGTGCTTGTCGATGATGATGAAGCCGCGCGGGTTGGTCAGACCTTCGATGTCGCGCACGGCGGGGACACCCCGAAAGGCGGGGAGCATCATCGAGTAGCCGAACGGCAGATCGTGCGTTTTCTTGACCGCGCCCTCGTCGCCCACTTCCTCGACATGCATGAGTCCGGCTTCGACTTTGGACACGCGCGCATTGGTGATCCATTTAATGTGACGATTGCGCATCTCGCTTTCGAGCAACGACTTGGTATCGCCGACGCCATCGAGGCCGAGATGCCCGATATAGGGTTCGGCGGTGACAAAGGTCATCGGCACCTTGTCACGGATCTTGCGGCGGCGAAGCTCGGTGTCGAGGATCAGCGCGAATTCGTAGGCCGGACCGTAGCAGGAAGCGCCCTGGACCGCGCCAACAACGATCGGGCCGGGGTTCTCCACGAAGGCATCGAAGGCGTCGGCCGCATGGGCGGCATGGGCAGTCTGGCAAACCGAGACGGTATGGCCTTGCGGTCCCAGCCCTTCGATCTCGTCGAAGGCCAGATCGGGACCCGTTGCGATTACGAGATAGTCGTAAGTGATTGATGTTCCGTCATTGAGTTCGAGGCGCTTTTCGCTCGCATGGAGTCGCTTTGCGCCGATGGAGGTAAAACCGATCTTCTTCTTCGCGAACACCGGAGGGAGATGGACCTGTATCGCTTCCGGCTTGCGCCAGCGAACGGCGACCCATGGGTTGGACGGGATGAAGCTGTAGGTGTCCGTATCGGATACCGTCATCACGTCCGCGCGGTCTTTGACGGCGGCCTTGATCTCATAGGAGGCGATCGTGCCTCCCAGGCCAGCTCCCAACACCACGATCAACGGCTTGCCCATCTGCGGCCCTTCCTCATTCAATGACATTGACTTATATAATCATTACACGTTATATGCAATCCACAAACTGAAAGAGGGTCCCATGTTCGGATTTAAGAAACGTGCTGTGCACCGCGAGATCAGCCCCGTTGAGTTGAACGCCATGCTGAAGGACGGCAAAGCGCTGTTGATCGACGTGCGCGAGGCCAGCGAATTCGCCACCGGTCACATCGCAGGGGCATTAAACATGCCGCTATCGGGCTTTGCACCTCGTAACATCCCTGATCCCGAAGGTCGGACGGTCGTGCTGCAATGCGCGGGCGGGCGACGTTCCGGGCAGGCGCTTGACCAATGCGCGCAGGCCCAGAGCGCGATCGACACGCATCTCGCCGGCGGTATCGGCGCCTGGAAAGACGCCGGACTGCCGGTGATCGGTAGCTAAGCGCGCCTAAGAAAGGGCCGGAAGAAGGGTATGAACGGCATGGGCAAGTGGCTTTTTTTGGCAAGCGCCGCGCTGGCGCTATCGGCGTGCGGCAGTCAGCCGGAACGCGATGAGGCAGTAGCTACGCTGCCTGCCGGGAATATGGTGCGACTCGCGCCGAAAGACATCGCCGATATGAAAGCCGTGGGTGCGGAGATCGCCACGCGCGATCAAGCCGAGGTGCTTGCTCGCATTCCCGGCATATTGACTTCCCTTTCGGTACGGGCCGGAGACACGGTACAGAAGGGCCAGCGCATCGGCATGATCGTCGACTCGCGGCTTGGCTATGAGACGAGCGCTTATGGTGCGCAAGCCGCCGCGGCGCAGGCGGAGGCCGCGCGCGCCAATGCCGATCTCGCTCGCATCCGCGACCTCTACAACAACGGCGTCTATGCCAAGGCGCGCCTGGATCAGGCCGTGGCTACCGCGCGCGCAGCCGACGCGCAGGTCGCCGCCGCCCGCGCGCAGCAGGGCGCGAGCGCCAGCGTCGCGGGACAGGGCGCGGTGATTGCGCCGGCAAGCGGCCGCGTGTTGCGCGCAGACATTCCGGCGGGCTCCGCGGTCGCGCCGGGCATGTCGATTGCAACCGTCACCGCCGGCCCGCCGGTCTTGCGCCTGATGCTGCCTGAATCGGTTGCAGGACAGGTTCGCCCCGGTGCCCGCGTGATCGTCAATGATGCAGCTTTACAAGTTGCCGGGGTGCCTTCCGGGTCGCACGAAGGCAGCGTAACGCAGGTCTATCCTGCGATCACCGCAGGCCAGGTTCGCGCCGATGCGACGCTGCCGGGTCTCTCAACGCGATTTATCGGCCGCCGCGTGAGTGCTTCGGTCGAGGTCGGCAGGCGCAAGGCGTTGGTCGTGCCGCGTCAATACGTCACCACGCACTACGGGATAGATCAGGTTCAGGTGGTGAGCGAAGGCAAGCGTCTCAGCATGGTGCCGGTGCAGATCGCGCCAACGGCCGATCCTACCCTGGTCGAGATATTGAGCGGCGTGTCCGCCGGCGACATGCTGTTTGTCCCCGGTAAGCCTGCCAAGGCAAGCCGCCAATGAATCTCGGCATCTCCGGCCGCCTCACCAAGGCCACCATTGCCTCGCCCCTGACGCCGCTGTTTCTCCTCGCGGCGATCGCCGTTGGTCTGCTGGCTCTTCTTTCCATCCCCCGGGAGGAGGAACCGCAGATCAGCGTGCCGATGGTGGACATCCAGGTCATGGCCCCAGGCCTTTCCGCCACCGATGCCACCGAATTGGTTGGTATCCCGCTGGAGACGATCGTCAAGAGCGTGGACGGCGTAGAGCATGTCTATACCCAGGCGCAGGACGATGGCGTGATGGTGACGGCCCGCTTCCTTGTGGGGTCAGATCCCGAGGACGCGTCGATCCGCATCGAGGAGAAGCTGCGCGCCAATTGGGACAGGAAGCCCGTCGGTATTCCCGATCCCAAAGTGACGGTGCGCGGCATCAACGATGTGCCCGCCGTCGTGCTGACGCTCTCGCCCAAACCCGGCGCGGTCGGCCAGTGGAACGACGCTAGCCTCTATGAGCTGGCCTCGAAGCTGCGCACCGAGATCGCCAAGGTCGACAATGTCGGGCTCACCTTTCTCGTCGGCGGAGGTCCCGAAGAAATCCGCATCGCGCCGGACCCTGCGAAGCTGCGCCAATATGGCGTGCCTCTGGGCAGCGTGATCGAGGCTGCGAGCGAAGCCAACCGTAGCTTCCCGCTGGGCAATATTCGCGAGGACGGCAAGGCGGTCGGCGTGACTGCGGGCCGCACACTATCGTCGGCGCAAGAAGTGGGGCTCTTGACCGTACGGTCCGGCACCGGCGCCCCCGTCTATCTGCGCGACATCGCTAGTGTCAGCCAAGGGCCGCGTGAGGATCAGGCCCGAGCGTGGCGCTGGGCAAAGGCGGAGAACGGCAAATGGAATTCCGCGCCCGCTGTCAGCATCGCCTTCGCCAAGCGCGCCGGGGCCAATGCCGTGGTCGTATCCGACGCCATCCTTGAGCGCGTCGAAAAACTCAAGGGCAGGCTCATCCCCGATGATGTCGAGGTCGCCGTTACCCGCAACTATGGCGAGACGGCCAACGAGAAGGCCAACGAACTGCTGTTCCACCTGGCGCTGGCGACCGTTTCCATCGTCGTGCTGATCGGCTTCGCGATCGGATGGCGCGAGGCTGGCGTGACCGCCGTGGTCATCCCGACGACGATCCTGCTCACCATGTTCGCGTCGAACCTCATGGGCTACACGATCAACCGCGTCAGCCTGTTCGCGCTCATCTTCTCGATCGGCATCCTCGTGGACGATGCGATCGTCATGATCGAGAATATCGCCCGCCATTGGGCGATGGACGATGATCGAAGCCGGACGCAGGCGGCGATCGAGGCCGTGGCCGAAGTGGGCAATCCGACCGTTGTCGCCACCTTGACTGTCGTTGCTGCGCTGCTTCCCATGTTGTTCGTTTCGGGGTTGATGGGACCGTATATGGCGCCGATTCCGGTCAACGCTTCGGCCGCGATGATCTTTTCCTTCTTCGTCGCAGTGGTCATCGCGCCATGGTTGATGATCCGGTTCGCGAGGCGGACGCTGGCCAATGGCCACGGCCATGACGAGAGCGGCGGTAAGCTGGGCCAGCTCTATGCCCGCGTCGCGCATCGCGTGATCGATACGCGAAAGTCAGCACGCAATTTCCTGATCGGGGTGGGCGTGGCAACGCTCGTTGCCTGCTCGATGTTCTATTTCAAGGCCGTCACCGTGAAGCTGCTGCCGTTCGACAACAAGTCGGAGGTTCAGGTGGTGGTCGACATGCCCGAAGGCACGGCGCTCGAAAGCACGGGCCGTGTGCTGGAGGATGTCGCTGGCATCGTGCGAGGCCTGCCGGAAGCGACGTCGATGGAGGCCTATGTCGGCACGTCGGCGCCGTTCAATTTCAACGGTCTTGTCCGGCACTATTTCCTGCGCGCGCAGCCAGAACAGGGCGACGTGATGGTGACGTTGCTGCCCAAGGGCGACCGCAGCCGGTCGAGCCACGAGATCGCGCTCGATCTTCGGCAGCGATTGAAGGCGCTGAAACTTTCCGCGGGCGCTTCGATCAAGGTGGTCGAGACGCCGCCGGGACCGCCGGTGCTCGCGACGCTGCTCGCCGAGGTCTATGGCCCCGATGCCGCAACCCGCCAGAAGACGGCGACCGAGCTGGAGAAGATCTTCAGGTCCGTTCCCTACATCGTCGACGTCGATAACAGCTTTGGCACGCCGCGGCCCAAGGTGCGCCTCGACATCCAGCGCGACCGCCTCGACTATTATGGCCTCTCGCAGCGCCAGATCGCCGACAGCATCGGCATGCTCCTGGGCAGCCAGACCGTGGGCTACGCACCGCGCGGCGACGGGCGCACGCCGCTCCCGATCACCATCGCGCTCGAGCAAAAGGATCGGAGCTGGACGCAGGCCCTTTCGAGCACGCCGGTTGCGCAGACGCCCGGCGGCGAGTTAGTCGACTTGGGCGCCGTGGTCGATGTCCGCACCGAGACAGGAAGTCCTGCCATCTTCCGCCGCGATGGCCGCTATGCCGACATGGTGACGGCCGAGCTCGCTGGCGCCTATGAAGCGCCGATCTATGGAATGTTGGCGGTCGATCGCGCAGTGAACGACTATGATTGGGCGGCCAAGGGGCTGGCGAAGCCGGAAATCCGCCTCAATGGGCAGCCAGAGGATGAAAGCGTGGCATCCATCCTCTGGGACGGCGAATGGGAGATCACCTGGGTCACGTTCCGCGACATGGGCGGTGCCTTCATGGTGGCGCTGCTCGGCATCTATATTCTTGTCGTGGCGCAATTTCGAAGCTTCCGCCTGCCGCTGGTCATCCTGACGCCAGTGCCGCTGACCCTGGTCGGCATCGTCATCGGCCATATGCTGTTCCGCGCGCCGTTTACGGCGACCTCGATGATCGGCTTCATCGCGCTCGCGGGCATCATCGTGCGCAACTCGATCCTGCTGGTCGATTTTATCCGGCACACGGCGACGCCCGATAAGTCCCTGCGCGATGTATTGCTCGAAGCGGGAACGATCAGGTTCAAGCCGATCGTGCTGACCGCTGCGGCCGCCATGATCGGCGCCGCCGTAATTCTTACCGACCCGATCTTTCAGGGCCTCGCAATTTCGCTGCTGTTCGGTCTTGCATCCTCGACGCTGCTGACCGTGCTGGTTATTCCGGCCATTTACATTGTGCTTCGAGATGACGGAAAGCCCGCGACCAGATGATGCCCCTCGATACGCCCCTTGCTGAACTCGTGAAGCACGCCGCCTATGCCGCGAACGTGCTGAAGCTGGTCGCGAACGAACAGCGGTTGCTGATACTTTGCCGGCTGACGCAAGGTGAGTTTTCGGTCGGGCAAATGGTGGAGTTGTGCGGGCAATCGCAATCCAGCGTCTCCCAGCATCTGGGGCGGCTGCGCGAAGGCGGCCTGGTCAAGACCCGCCGCGACGGCACGACGATCTACTACAGCCTGGCCGATGACGACGTTCGCAAGCTGATCGACATGCTCTGCGACCGCTTCGGGCCGCCCGCTGGCCGATCGTCAGTGTCGTAATGCGAGGCGCTACCCTTCCGCTGTTGTCCGCCTTGACGCTCGAGGCTTGTGCGCCGAACGAGCTTGGCCATGACAAGATGACGATGGCCACGCAGGCGGAGGCCCGTTCCGAAATCCTGGCCGACCGCTTTCAGAAGGAATAGCTGAGCGCGCTCACGGCAGAGATAGCGTAGGAGGGACCGGGAGGCGCGATCGGCGTCTGTTCGAGCATCGCCCCGGCGCTTGCCGCGCAGCTCTCGGAAGAAAGCGGCGCGAGTGTCAGGCGCACCGCACTCCGCGCCCGTAACCCAGCCGTCACGGCCGATGCGACCGAACAGCGCGTCATGGAGGGCTGGTCTGCCGCGCCGCTGGATGAAAACGGCCGCCCCAAGCGCTGGCTGGCGCATGATGAGCGCGAATACCGCTATATGCGCGCCATACCGACCATGCCCATGCGCCTCGCCTGCCACGGCCAGAACATCGCCCCCGAGTAACGGCCGCGATCCGTAAGCATTATCCAGAAGATCAGGCGACCGGCTTTGCCCCGGGCCAGCTTCGCGGTGCGTTTTCGATCCGATGGGATGAAGCGCCACCGCTTCCAACCTATTCCTCGAGCAGCGCGCGGAGCATCCATGCAGTCTGCTCATGCACGCCGATTCTTTGCGTCAGCAGGTCTGCGGTCGGCTCGTCGCTCGCCTTCTCGACGAGCGGGAACAGCGCGCGTGCGGTCCGGGCCGTCGCTTCATGTCCTTTGGCCAGGATGTCCACCATGTCGAGCGCCTTGGGGGGAACTTCCGGCGCGTCCGGCAGCGAGCTGAGCTTCGCATATTGCGCATAGGAACCCGGTGCCGGCTGCCCGAGCGAGCGGATGCGCTCGGCGATCGGATCGATCGCGTTCCACAGCTCGGTATATTGCGTCATGAACATGGTGTGCAGGCTGTTGAACATCGGCCCGGTCACGTTCCAGTGGAAATTATGCGAGGTGAGATAGAGGGTGTAGGTATCCGCCAGCAGGCGGCTGAGGCCTTCGGAGATCGCCACGCGATCTTCTTCGTCGATCCCGATATTCACTTGTCTGGTCATGGTGACTCTCCTTGGTCAAAAACTAATCCAGCTCCCGCATTCCCGCGAGCAAGGCGGCGCGGGAGATTTCGCCTACATGCAACTCGCGGATGACTCCCTTGCTATCGATGAACAGCGTCGCAGGCAGGCCCGCCGATCCGATCGCGGCGGCCGCGCGCTGATCCGGGTCCAGCAGGACATTGGCCGGTGCAAGCTTTTGGCCTTGAAGCCACGCACGCACCCGCTCCGCATCCTCGCCCTGATTGATGAGCAGGATCGGCATGGGCGAGCGCGTCGCTTCTTCGATCAGCATCGGCATTTCTCGGCGGCATGGCGGGCACCAACTCGCCCAGAGATTGATGACGAGCGGCTTTCCCCGTCGTTCGTCGAGCGACCTGGCCTCGCCCGCCAGCGAATGGAGAACGAGTCCTTGCGGCAAGGGCTTGTGCGCAGAGGTGAGGAACAGCGCTGTGGCTGCCAAGGCAGCCGCGGCGCTGCCCGTGAATGCGATGCCCATGGGCAACAACGCGGGCGTCCGTCGCAGGGACAGACCGAGCGTTATGGCGGCAGCCGTCAGACCCACGAGCGGCGAGAAGCCGCCCTGCCAGACATAGAGAATGGTCAGAGGCTCGACCGCGAAGGCGGGCCAGTTCTGGCCTGCGAAACCGAGGCGCGCCGCCAGCAAGCCTACGAGCAGTGCCCGCCATGCGGCTTTCTCGCTGTCCTTTCCGTGGCGGCGGCAGATCCAGTTCGCCGCCATCAGGAAGACAATGATCCCAAGCACCGCGAAAAGCCGCTCCAGCGCCAGCGCGAGCGGGCCAAGGCTTATCATAGGTAGCGGCGGTCAACTTGCCGCATCGTCATCGGGATCGGAATGGAACTCGTGCCACAGGCCATTGAGGATGCTGAACCCGACCGCGAGGCCAACACCGAGGATCCAACTGAAATACCACATCGCCCTCGTCCTTCTCAGTAATAGTCGGGGTTGGTTTCGACGTCGCGCAAGGTGATCCGACCGAACAGCACCTTATAGACCCATGCCGTGTAGAGCAGCACGATCGGCAGGAAGATGACCGTCACTGCCAGCATGATGAACAGCGTCACATGGCTGGACGAGGCGTTCCACACGGTCAGGCTTGAGGCGGGGTCGATCGAACTGGGCAGGATGAAGGGGAACATCGAGAGGCCCACAGTCGCGATGATGCCGACCGCGCCGAGCGACGAACCGCCGAAGGCGAGGATTTCTCGTTCCTTGCGAATACCAATCCATGCCAGCACCGGCCCTGCGAAGCCGATGATGGGCGCAATCAGCATCCAGAGATGCTTGCTGTAGTTGTCAAGCCACGCCCCAGGTGCCGCGATCGTTCCCGAGAGCAGCGGATTGGAAGGGCCGGCGGGATCGACCGTATCGCTCAAACGGAAGCCATAGCCCATGGTTGCGATCATCACGCCTCCAGCCGCGAAGAGCAGGATGGAGGCGGCGGCCGCAATCTGGCCGAAGGTGCGCGCGCGATCATGAACAGCGCCGCGCTCGATCTTGATCGCAAGCCAGCTCGCGCCGTGCAGCACGATCATCGCCACCGACAGCAGTCCCGCGACCAGCGAGAAGGGATGGAACAGACCGAGCAGCCCCCCCTCGTAGAAAGCGCGCAGATCGCTATCGAGGCGGAAGGGAATGCCGGTCAGGACATTGCCGACCGCGACCCCGAACACCAGCGCGGGGACGAAACCGCCGATGAACAATGCCCAATCCCAGCGTGAGCGCCATGCCGCATCAGGCTTTTTCGAGCGATATTTGAAGCCCACGGGCCGCAGGATCAGTGCGGCGAGGACGAGGAACATCGCAAGGTAGAAGCCGGAAAAGCTGATCGCATAGACAAACGGCCAGGCCGCAAAGATCGCCCCGCCGCCGAGGATGAACCAGACTTGGTTCCCCTCCCATGTCGCGCCGATCGAGTTGATGACCATGCGGCGTTCGGCGTCAGTCTTCGCGACGAAGGGCAGGAGGGCGGCGGTGCCCAGATCGAAACCGTCGGTCAGGGTGAAGCCGATCAGGAGGGCGCCCATCAGGAGCCACCAGATCAGCCGGAGCGTTTCATAGTCGATCGGAGGTGCCATGACCTGTTCTCCTCATTCGGCGGCAATGGGTGCGTAGCCGCTGGGGTGCGCCACCACCGGCGCGGGCGCGCGATGCCCGTCCGGCCCCTTGCGGATCGCCGCCAGCATCAGGCGAACTTCGATGACCGCCAGCGCGCCGTAAAGAAGCGTGAAGCCGATGATCGTGGTCCATAGCTGCGCAACGGTCAGGCTGGATGCACCCAGGAAGGTCGGCAGAACGCCTTCGATGGCCCAGGGCTGGCGGCCGATTTCGGCAAGTATCCAGCCAAATTCGATAGCGATCCATGGCAGCGGGATGATCCACACGGCTGCCCGCATGAAGGTGCGGCAAAAGCCGTTGTTGCAGCCGAACTTGCGGACCGAGGCCATGTAGAATGCCGCCGCGAAGAAGGCGATGAAGAAGAAGCCGAGCCCTGCCATCACCCGGAACACCCAGAACATGACCGGCACGTTGGGCACGGTGGACCAGGCCGCCTTCTGAATCTGTTCGGGGGTCGCGGTGCGCGGATCGGCGACATAGCGCTTCAGGAGCAGCGCATAGCCGAGATCGGCCTTGCTCCGCTCGAACTGCTCGCGCGCGGCCATGTCGCTCTGATTGGCCTTCAGCCGCTCCACGGCGTCATAGGCCTGGATACCATGTTCGATGCGCTCCTCCGCCTTGGCGACCAGTTCGAAGATGCCCGAAACCTCGCCGGTAAGGCTGCGCGTCGAGATCAGGCCCAGCACATAGGGGATCTTCACTTCATAGCGGGTTTCGCGCCCTTCCAGGCTTGGAATGCCGAAGATCGCTATCCCCGCGGGCGCAGGTTCGGTGTGCCACATTGCCTCAAGTGACGCCAATTTCATCTTCTGGTTGTCGGTCAGCGCGTAACCGCTTTCGTCGCCCAGCACGACGACCGAGAGCGACGAGGCGAGGCCGAACGCGGCCGCCACGGTGAAGCTGCGCTTGGCGACTGCGACCCATTTGCCCTTGAGCAGATACCAGGCCGAGATGCCCAGCACGAAGACCGAGGCGCAAACATAGCCCGCGCTCACGGTATGGACGAATTTCGCCTGCGCGACGGGGTTGAACAGGACCGCCATGAAGTCGGTGATCTCCATCCGCATCGTCTCGGAATTGAAGCGCGATCCGGTGGGATGCTGCATCCAGCCATTGGCGACGAGAATCCAGAGCGCCGACAGGTTCGATCCGAGCGCGACCATGAAGGTGGTAAGCAGATGCCCCAGCTTCGACAGCTTGTCCCACCCGAAGAACATGAGGCCGACGAAGGTCGCTTCGAGGAAGAAGGCCATCAGCCCTTCGATGGCGAGCGGTGCGCCGAAAATGTCGCCGACATAGTGCGAAAAATAGGACCAGTTGGTGCCGAACTGGAATTCCATGGTGATGCCGGTGGCCACGCCCAGCACGAAATTGATCCCGAACAGCTTGCCCCAGAAGCGCGTGACCGTCCGCCAGATCTCCCGACCCGTCATCACATAGATGCTTTCCATGATGACGAGCATGAAGGAAAGACCAAGGGTCAAAGGAACGAACAGGAAATGATAAAGCGCGGTCAGAGCGAATTGCAGCCGGGAGAGTTCGATCACGGCCATATCCATGGCAAGGCTCCTTGCGTTCCGGCCCAGCTTTCAAAATTGCAGCGAGTCGGTTGAAAAGATTATGATTAGCCATTAGTCGTAACTGAGTATATGATCAACCGATTTCACAGCCAGGCTCCGGTCCTCTTCTGGATCGCCGATAGCGGCGCAGCCATCCTCATGGCGGTGGCCCTGGCCACCGGCGTAACAGCAATGGCGCAGGACGAGCATGGCAATCTGCTGCTCGCCGCGGGCGGATTGATTGCGGCCACCCTGCTTCGCGCCGGGATACAGATCGGAGCAACCGACACCGGCGAGGCCGTGGCCGTGGCAGCCAAGACAAACTGGCGACAACGGATTTACGCCCAAGTGCTTATCGCGGCGCCGGGCGATCGCCGGATGCTGGGCGAAACGGTCGCCGATGCCGTCGATCGTATCGAGGACCTGGGCGGCTTCCATGCCCGCTTCCTGCCGCTGCGCCGCGCGGCAGTCCTGTCGCCGCTTTTCATCGCGATTGCGGCAGCCTTCGCAAGTTGGGTCGCCGGCGCAATCATGCTCGCTACCCTCTTGCCCTTCGGTCTGGGCATGGCGCTTGCCGGGACGGCCGCGGCGCGCGCCTCCGCCCGCCAGCTCGACGCGCTAAGCCGATTGTCGGGCCTGTTCGTCGATCGCGTGCGCGCGCTCCCGGTGATCGTCGGCTTCGGTGCACAGGAGCGCATCGGCCGTCATCTTGCCGACGCGACGCGCGAGGTCGCAGCGCGCACGATCGACGTGCTGAAAGTTGCTTTCGTGTCGAGCGCGGTGATCGAATTCTTCGCGGCCCTGTCGGTGGCGCTGGTCGCGCTCTATTGCGGCTTCAATCTGCTGGGGCTGCTACCGTTTCCGGTGCCCGAAAAGCTGACGCTGGGCGAAGCGCTGTTCGTCCTCGTCCTTGCGCCTGAATTCTATCTCCCCATGCGCCGCCTCGCTGCCGCCTATCATGACAAGCAAGTTGGAGAGGCAGCTGTCGAACGTCTGGAAAGCATCGCTCCCCCGTCTGCGCCTGCCTCGAAAAGCCTGATCGTAGGCCCGCCCGCGTTGCGTTTCGATGGCGTGGTCATCGACTATGGCGAGACGACGATCGGCCCTTTCACGCTGGATGTGGCGGCAGGCACCAGTCTCGCATTGCGAGGGAGCACGGGAATTGGCAAATCGAGCCTTCTCCACGCCTTGCTGGGACTTGCCCCTATCGGCAGGGGACGCATTCTCGTCGACGGCCAGGACGCGGCCAATGTTGCGCTACCAGGCAACATTGGCTGGGTTGGGCAATCGGTTGCCTTCATCCCGGGCACGCTCGTCGACAATATCCGGCTCGCGCGGCCCGAGGCCGATGACGCGGCGGTTGGCGCCGCCGCGCGCCGTGCCGGCCTTGGCCCTCTGATCGCGGCGCGAGGCGCAGGCTTGACCTTGCAACTCGACCATCGCGGATCGGGCCTTTCGGGAGGGGAGCGTCGGCGGGTCGGCATCGCGCGCGTCCTTTTGAAGGACGCGCCGCTCTGGCTGCTCGACGAACCGACCGCGGATCTCGATGCGCGATCGGCGGCCGATATTGCCGGGATATTGGCATCGGCCGCTCGAGGGCGCACCGTCCTCATGGTGACGCACAGCGCCGAACTGGCCGCGAGCGCCGACCGCGAAATGGTGCTTGTGTGAGCCGCGCCGATATGGACCGGTTGCTGGCCGAAGCCATCGGCCCTGAGCGCTGCTCTTTCCGTATCGCGGGTCTGCTCGCCGCCGCCGCGACGATCGCCGCGGTGCTGCTGCTGGGCCTGTCGGGATGGTTCATCAGCGGCGCGGCGCTTGCCGGCCTTGGCGGCGTCCTGGCCGCGCAGGGCTTCAACTATCTCGTGCCGAGCGCGATGATCCGACTGCTCGCGATCGTCCGCACGACAGCGCGCTATGGTGAACGCCTCTATGGGCACCGCGCCGCATTGATGGCACTCGCCACTGTCCGCGCGCGCCTGTTCGACCGCATCCTGGCGGCACGTGACGTGCGGGCCGTATCGGCGGGCGATGCGGTGACGCGGCTCGTTCAGGACATCGGCGCGCTCGAAGATAGTCTGGTCCGTAAACCCGCGCTTCCTGCTGCCCTGGCCGGTGCCGCCATAGGTCTTGCTCTGGTATGGCTCGCCAGTCCCTGGGCCAGTCTGATCTTGCTGGTGCTGCTCTCCGGCCTCGCCGCTTGGGCGCATCTCGCAGCGCCCCGGCTACTCGCGATCGCCGCAACCGACATGGCGGCGGCGTTGGCGCGGCTCAAAGCCGGCATGGTCGACTACACGTCAGCCTCGCCCGAAATCCTGGCCTATGACTTGGTCCCCGCGATCGAACGGAAGCTTGCTGTCGACACGGCCGAGCTGGACCGGGCGCGGCGCCGCTTCGCGCGTGGGGAAGCGATCATCGACGCCGGGCTAACCCTTGGCGCGGGCATCGCCATGGGCGCCGTCCTTGCCATCTCGAACACCTCCTTGCCCATGACGGTGCTCGCCGTGCTGGCGTCGGCGGGCGCGGTCGAGGCTCTTTCCGGCTATGTTCGGGGTGTGTCGCGGGGCGCACTGATCACAGCCGCCCTCGCGCGATTGGAGGAAATGTCGGGCCAGATTGACAAGCCTGTTCCGGCAGAGGTGGCATCCGCGCCGATCGGGCGGACCATCGCGCTGGATGGCAATGGTGTGCATGTGCGGCTCGAAGCTGGCGAGCGCCTGGGGATTGCGGGACAGTCCGGCAGCGGCAAGACCAGCCTTCTCGAAACGCTCGCCGGGATTCGCCCCCCGGATCGGGATCCTGGCATTCACCTTGATGGCCAGCCTATCGCCTTGCTACCGCCCGCAGCGGTGCGAGCGGCCTTCGCGCTCTCGCCGCAGGATGCCCAACTCCTGTCGGGAACGGTGCGTGACAATCTGCGTGTCGCCCGCGCGGGCCTCAGCGACGAACAGCTTTGGGCAGCGCTGGAAGTGGCTTGCCTCCTGGTCGATGTGCGCGCGATGCCGCATGGGCTAGACCAATGGGTCGGCGACGGCGGGGCGCGCCTGTCCGGGGGGCAGCGCAAGCGGCTTTCGATCGCCCGCGCCGTCCTGGCCGGGAGGCCATGGCTCTTGCTCGACGAGCCGAGCGAAGGCCTCGATATGGTTACGGAAGCGCGGCTTGCGCGCCAGCTCGACGCCTGGCTTCGCGAAACAAAAACCGGGCTTGTCGTCGTCAGCCATCGGCGTGAACTCCTGGCCCTTGCAGGCGAGAAGCACATTATCAATCTTAGCTTGACGAACATTCCAGGCTAGCCAGGAACGCCGTGACCGCACGGCTTGGCCTGCGTGCGCGATGAAGGAGCATCGTGAAATTGCGCGGAGGTAGGAAGCTCATCGCCCGCCAGGGAGCTGCCATTGTTCAGGGATTCCAGCTTGGAGCGTCGCTCGCCGGGAAGGACTCCATCCCCGCTTCCTCCACCGGATCGAGCGGCGCGTTCGCATCGGTCCTCTCGTTTGGTCGCGGTTTAGCTGCACCCGTCTTCTTGCGACCCGATTTGGCCCATGTCTCTTTCGCGCCTTCGTCGCTGTCTTGCGTCATCGCGCCGCTCCTTTCATGGCGGGCTTCTTGGGACGAAGCGGCCGTTTCAGTGCCAGTCCTTACGCCGCGTGATTACAAGATCTTGGCGAAGGTCGCAGCCGATCCCCGTGCCCGCGAGTCGGCAGTCTTTGCCGCGGGCTGCACCTCCTTCGCGGAAACTCCCGCGAGAGCACAGAGCAGCTTCGCCGTGCCTTCGAGCGTATTCGGCGCGAGGCTGTAGAAGACGAGCTTGGCGTCGCGGCGTGTCTGGACCAGGTCTGCCTTGCGCAGGATGGCAAGTTGCTGCGACAGTCCAGGCTGGCCGATGCCGGTCATGGTTTCGAGCTCGCCCACCGACTTCTCGCCATTTTCGAGCAGCGTGCGCATGAGTTTCAGCCGGACCTCATGGGCCAGCGCCTTGAGAACATCGGTGATCTCGTCGAGTTGCGTATCGGTGAAGGTCGTCACTTACCTGCCTCTTTTTGTTTGTCGGGCAAGGTTCGATGGAACCAGCAGGTCTCGCCTGCCGCATCGAGCGCCGAAGCCTGATCCTGATAGGGCGGGAGCAGCACGTCATCGCCGGGGTGCCAACCTTCGGGTGTCACCACATTGTCGCTATCGACCCGTTGCAGCGCTGCCAGCACGCGCAGAAGTTCGTCAACCGACCGCCCGATTGTGGCCGGATAGCAGAGCATCGCGCGAATAATGCCCTCGGGGTCGATGAAGAATGTCGAACGCAGCGTCGCCGCGTCGGGTGCATCTTCCGCAAGCATCCCATAAGCACGACCGATCACCAGCGACGGATCTTCGACGATCGGAAAACTGACCTTGACGCCGAAATGGTGATGAATCGCGCGTATCCACCCCAGATGCGAATAGAGGCTATCGACCGAGATCGCGACCAACTCGCAGTTCAACGCTTTGAACCGATCGCTGGCGCGCGAGAGCGCGACGAATTCGCTGGTGCAGACCGGCGTGAAGTCCGCGGGATGCGAGAACAGCACCACCCAGCGGCCACGATAATCGGACAGGCTCATATCTCCCATCGTCGTGCGCGCCTGAAAATTCGGCGCGGCATCGCCGATCTGTAGGATCCTGGCTGTGCAAGCGGCATTGACGTCTGCGCTCGAATTCAAATTTCTACTCCTGATGAGGCAAAGCCTTGAACCACCTTTTTTACACGGTTACATCATGCGCGTAAACGACTAAGCAGTGCTTGCGTTCCACAAGGAGACGTCCGCATGTCCGAGTCCCAGCTTGTGATTTGCCCGGTATGCGCGAGCATCAACCGGGTTCCGACTGCGAAGTCCGGCTTCGCGCCCAATTGCGGGCGATGCTCGATGCCGCTCTTCCAGGGCCAGCCCGTCGATGTCGACGGAGCCGCATTCGATCGCCATGTCGGTCGCGGAAGCCTCCCTGTTCTTGTGGATTTCTGGGCGAGCTGGTGCGGGCCATGTCGCGCGATGGCGCCGGCGTTCAAGGCCGCTGCCGCCGAACTGGAGCCAAAGGTACGGCTGCTGAAGGTCGATACCGAGGCCGAGCAAGGCGTTGCGGGACGTTATGGCATACGCTCTATCCCAACGATGATCCTGTTCAAGGACGGTCGAGAGATCGCGCGCCAGGCCGGCGCGATGGACCGCGCGCGAATCGTCGGATGGGCAAGGCACCTTCTCACCACCGCCTGACGATTCCATGCGGCTATAATTATCCTAAATGACGGCTTTAGGGCGCGCGTGCACTCGGTCTCATGCACCAAGACTCCCATATAATCGGCCATTTTCGGAAAAGACTGATAAACTCGACGCCCGCCTTCAAGGCGAAGATCACGCATGGCGAACGCTCGCTCGATGATTGCAAGGGCAAGTGGCTCGTCGCTATGATGGCGCCGCCTGCCAAGCGTCCTCAGTGAAAACTGAAGGGTATCGTGAAGATCAGCTGATCCCTTTCCACGTACATAGGAGGCGCTGCAAAGGGACTGGCGTTGCGCACCGTGCGGAGCGCCAACCGATCCAGGGCGGTGTTTCCACTGGATGACGAAAGCTCGACTGAAACCAGCTCGCCTTCACGGCCGACAACGAAACGCACCATGGCAACACCGGACAGATGCAGGCCCACAGGCTTGCGTGCCGCAATTCGCGCCCAGATCTGGCTCTGATAAGCCGCAAGCGCGCTCGCTTTCTTGTCGTCAGGAGCTTGTACCGGGACGACATCCGATTGTTCCGGCAACGGCTTGGCTTGAGATGGTGAGGATGGCAAGGGCCAGACTGTCGGCGGCACTGGGACCGGCAGCGACAGAGGTGTGGGTCGCGAAGTGGCCTTGCCGATCGCCTGCTCTCCAATGACTGCCCTTCCGGCCTGCGAGGCGGGAGGACGTTCGATCTCGCGCGGCCGAGCGCGCGGTTCGGATGAGGCCATTGGCGATAGAGTGGACAAGTTAAAGCTGCTCACTTCGCGGCGCGGCGCCGATGACATCATTAAGCCTGAGAGATTGCCATCGAGAACTGCCAGCATAAGCAGGCAGCATGACGCAGCGGCAAGGCCCGCACCCCAGCGCCGCGACCAGGCGGGGGACCGGCCATAGCCTGTCCTCCGCCCTTCCGTCAGCGATTTCCGACCCGAACGCATCGCCGTCAGAATGAGAGCGTGACGCCCGCATTGATCGAGCGTCCGCGGCCCGAGACGGGGCGCAGGACTCCGGTCGCCTTCAGGTCCCCGAGCGACATGCCGCCGAGCGGAGCGAAATAGGCCTTGTCGAACAGATTGTCCGCGCCAAGCGTCAGCCGTACATTGTCGATGCGATAGGCAAGCTGGACGTCAAGCAGCGCATAGCTTCCCGTCCGCGGTTCATTGCGGGTAGGATCGACGCGATCCTTCTCGCTGGCAATGGTCAGGTCGATCCGGGTTTCGAGACCGCCGATCCGATGTTCCAGCCCCAGCGCGGCGTTGAACGGCATCTGGTGATAGAGCGGTCCATGGTCCGTCAGGTTTTGCCCATGTAGCCAGCTCGCGCGCGCGGTCAGACGCGCGGTGCCCGCCGAGGATGATGACCAGAGCGGCACGGCGCCCGACAGGTCGATACCGTAGATTTCCGCCTTCTGGTTGAAGAATTGCAACTGGTCGAACGCGGTGGGCTGTCCCATCATGTCCGTGAAATCCGCCAGCTTCACGGCGTCGATATAATCATCAACATGGGTGTAATAGGGTGCGATCTTCAACGACCAGCCATCCTTGCCGCCGTTGTGGATCAATAGCGCGGCGCTCAGCGTATCCGCCTTTTCCGGGCGAAGCGCGAGGTTGCCGACATAGCCGTTCCCGTCGCCGAACCACCCGATCATGCGGCTCGCCATGCCGCCGCGGCCCCAGCTATAACGCTCGTAAATATTGGGCGAGCGCACCTTGCGGGCATAGCCTACCTCGATTTCCGCATGGCCGGACAGCGCGTAGCGAGCAAGGAGCGTGCCGCTCCAATTGCTGTCGTGCCGCTTACGGTCGGCCGCATTGAACGCCGCAGCCGCCATGACGTCGGCCATCTGCATCATACCGGTGCCATAGGGCGCGACGGTCCCGCTATTCATCCAGACCTGATCGTTGCGGATGCCGGCGACGATGGTGAGGCCACGATCCCAACGTTTTTCCCATTCGAGGAACGTGCCGAGGCGATCGCGATTGGCGCCGTTGACGTTGATGAACGCATTTGGCCCCATCATCATATTGCCCGCGACCGGCGGCCAGTAGTCGTTTAGCCATTGATGCTGGAATTCGTTGCCGAGGCGCAGCGTGCCAGCATTGCCCAGCAGGATATCCGCCTGCACCGCATATCCCGCGCTGTGGACCTCCGTGTTCATCGGCATCCCGCCGGTGGCCGTCCCGCCCTTGTCTGCGAGGAAATTCATGGCGTGGTCGGTGTCGCGCCAGTTCGCCCGGACATCGAGGTTGCCCCAATCGAAGACGCCCGCATAATGTCCGTTCAGGAACCAGGACCTGTTGGAGGTCATGTCCATATATTGATTGGGGAAGCCCTCATAAGGCGAGAAATGATAGCCGCCCTTCAGCTCCAATAGGCCGCTGCCGACCTGCGCGGCCAGGTTCAGGCTGTGATCGGTCTTTGCATATTCGCTCGACCGCACGGCGCCCAGCGATCCGCCGCCCTTGAAATTGTCAGCCTGGGTATAGGAGCCATTGTAGGTCAGGCTGAGCTTGTCGTTCGCCGCGGTCAGCGACAGCGAACCTCCGAAGCCGTCGCCGTTGCTTCGATAGAAGGTCGAGACTTCGCCAGTCAGCAGCGTTTCTCCCTGATCCGCGAACCGTGGCGGCGTGCTCTCGACGCGGATGATGCCCCCGATGCTGTCGCCGCCATAGCTGACTGGCGAAACACCCGTTATGACGTCGATTGCCCCCACGGTCTGCGGATCGGTATAGGACAACGGGGGATTCATGTCGTTCGGACACGCTGAGGCGATTGTTACGCCATCGACGAGAACGGTCAATCGCTGCGCTTCCAGACCGCGGATCACCGGCAGGGTGGAAAAGCCCCCTGCGCCGAAGCCGCTTACACCTGGCACGCTCTGCAGGATCGCCGCCGTGTCGCTTGAGCCGGTCTGACGATTACGGAGCCGTGCGGAGGAAATCCTTTCGCCCGCTACCGTCGGCGCCGTCTCGCTCGCTGAATCCACGTCGATCTCAGGTAGCACGGCCCCATCCTGTGCATGGGCCGTCGAGAACGGGCAGCATGCCAGCACAGCTACTAAGGCGGGAAAGGCAATGCCAGGGATCAGACGGGTCTTAAATGCGGCCGCGCCGGCGGAGGCACGCGCCAAGGGTGCCGCGCGGTGCGCGGCAAAAAGCAGAGGAGTCATGTCGAAATCCTGATTCACATAAGACGCCCGGAGGGGCGCCGATCAACGCGGAGAGTTGAGGGAATCAGACGACGGGCGGGCCGATCGCGGGCGGACGAAGATAGATGCCGCGCCAAAGGACTATTCGGGAAGGAAGACGGAAGCCCGTCGCAAGGACGAAGGCAATCGCGATGGCGAGCAGAATTGGATCGGCAGCCGCGAGCGTCGGCGATGACAGGCCGGAAAACGCACACGGCATCTCCGATTTCTCGGGCTTGCCATGGTCGTCGTTACCCGCCTGACCCGGCACCTCCATGGCGATCGTTTGAGCGCCTTGACCTGTGCAGAGCTGGACGAGAATCACGCCCTGCGAAACGACCGGCATAAAACCTGCGGGCATTACCGCCTTGACCAGCAAAGCGGCCCCGAAAAGCATCGCACATAGCCAACGGTGCCGAGCAAGGAGTTTGCGGGTGTCAGTCACGCTGCGCCGTCTATGCCGATATTCATGAATTGTCGAGAATGCCGAATCGATGTGTCTGATGTTCGCGATGCTGGACCTCAGCATGGTCCGTCCTTTCGAAGACACCGAAACGGATCGAGACCATAACCGAAGACCCAAGGCAGGCCCCCGCATCGCACGATTGCGTGAAGTCCCCTCGGAAATCCTGTGGTGTTTCGGGGCTATTGCCATCGCCGGGCGTAACGGACAATCCGTGATACGTTCCCAACATGGATGTCTGACGGGGACGGCGCCGCGGAGGTTATTCGGTCGCTCTACCGTCGAAATGGTATTCGTGCGCCTCGGCATCCGCCCCGTTCTTGTGGACCGCGCCGTCAACATGCTCGGGTGGACCGTAGATGGTGTAGAGCCGGAGAGGCTTCGCGCGACGCCGCCGCAATTGGGGCCGTTCTGAAAAGCCCCCCTGGCGCACGCTCAAACCGCTCGATCCCAACTCACGTCATTTCAAAAGGCATGCCGGGTGGAGGCGGACCGAAATATGAGTTGTCGGGTTCGTCCTTTGATATGATTATTTTCTGCAGGACCATAGTCGGATCGACCATTGCTACTGTCAGGACATGGCGGCCGGGACGATCCGCATTGACGTCAAACCGCATCGTTCGGGCGTTGTTGGCGGTATTGGGCAAATGCCTGTCGCCGAGGAAATCCTCGGCGACCCGATCCTCTGGCGAGAAGACGGCGTGCACGACCGGTGCCTGATCGTCCAGGATAACCGCGACCGATAACGTCCTGCCGGGAATGACTTCCAGCGTGGGGCTTGTCACCAGCAGGACATGGTATTGGCCGGCCTCCCCCAGAAAAATGTCATATTCCAGTCTAGGCGCGACGGTGGGATCCGGAAAGGAGCGGGCATCGACCGGGAATATGGACATGGCGGCCTTCACCCGGCCATAATCCTCGATGGCTTCCCAGCGGACTCCGTCGACGGCTATGGATCGGCGAAATGCGTTGGCCGGGATTGAAAATGCCTCCGTCAGTCCCCCGAACGTGCCTCGCGCTTCTTTCGCCTGGGATGCGGTCGCCTTGATGGCCGTGAGGCGGGCTTCTACCTTTTGGCGGCCCTTGTCGTCACGGACGGTGACGAGCGCGACGTTTTGCCCGACCGGCGCCCTGGCCCAGTCGACATCGATCCAGAAACGGCGGTCGAGGGGCGAACTGCTAAACGCCTTGCCTTCGCGGATCAGAACCCAGGGCTGGTCGGCGGTCACCTCGACAGCGACCGGATCAGTCCCGCGCGGGAATGTTTCGATATAGGTCGGCGTCTTCGATATGCTGTCGAGCACACGGAGCTTTGGTGGAAGATAATAGCCTGGCCATGAGTGCGCACTGCCATCTATCGCCACGCCGAAGCCACCGTCCGCTTTCAGGTCCAGATCGGCGACCGGCGGCATGATGTCGGCTTCCGGCGGATACCAGTCGAAATAACCGATGTGGGTCTGGTCCATCATGTGGTTCCATTTCCCACCGGCCATCTGATGATTATAATAATCGCTGAGCGCGTGATCGTAGAGAAAACGCCGGCGCACCTCCGCCGCTTCGGCGCGGGTGCTGGCGCGGGCCTGCTCGGCGAACCGGGCATTGCGCGCGGCTGCCACATACATGTTGGTCAGGTTCGCGCAGGCGCGCACGGGATGCAGCACAAGTTGGTAGAAGGCGTCGCGCTGGGCAGGGGCCAGCGCCGCATTCACCACCTCCGCCCGTTCGACCAGCTGGTTCCAGGCGTCGCACACCCGTTCCGCTTCCCGATAATGTTCCAGGCTGTACGTCCCGGGGCGCAACTGCTCCGGCTTGCGCCAGGCATTATATTTGGCATAGCGCGAAAGGAGGAAGGCGATCTCCTCGGCATGGTCTGGGCCGAACTGACATTCGGCCCAGTCGCGCGTCCACCGGGCGATCTTGTCCTTGTCGACCCGGGACGGGTCCCACGCCATCGCGATGAAGAATTCGACCGGCAGTTCAAGCGGTTTGAGATCCCCGACATTGGCGATCCATATCTCGTTGGCGCCATATTGATGCGCGAGGTTCATCTGTTCCCAGATCTTGGGCAGGGGATTGGAATTGAGCCATTGATAGGAGAACGGACCGCCGTGCATGTCCATGTGGAAATAGATGCCGTATCCGCCAGGCCGGTTACGCTCGGAAGGCAACGGCAGTCGGCGCAGATTGCCGACATTGTCGTCGGCGAACAGCAACGTCACGTCATCCGGCACCTTCAGTCCGGCGTCGTAATATTTGTAGACTTCCGTGAACAGCACCCAGACCTGGGGCACCTTTTCGGCCGGGCGTTCCATGGTCCGGGCGATTATGTCGCGCTGGTCGGCTATGATCGTTTCCAGCAAGGCTATGTCCGATTTGAGGCCGCCGGTGCTTTCCAGCGCGGTATCTCCGTCCCCGCGCATGCCGATGGTGACGATCACCTCATTGTTGCGGTTGCGCTCTATGCCCTCGCGAAAGAATTGCCGTATCGGCTCGCGGTTGGTGGCGTAATTCCATTGACCGTTGCCAAGATGTGACCGGCGGTCGGTCCAGTCCTTGTGCGCGCGCATCATGGGCTCATGATGGGACGTGCCCATGACGATGCCATATTCCTCGGCCAGGCGAGGACTTGCGGGATCATCCTCGGCGAAGCTGTTGTTCCACATGGCCGGCCAGAGATAATTGGCTCTCAGCCGCAGCATCAGTTCGAACAGTTTCGCGTAGAATTTAGAATTCATGCCGCCGAATTTTTCGGTCGTCCATCCCGACAGGCAGGGCGCTTCGTCATTCAGGAATATCCCGCGATATTTGACCGCGGGCGCGCCCTGAACATAGCGCCCGTAGCTGACCCGGATCTGGTTCTGCTTGGCTACGGGGACATCAGCCCACCAGTACCAGGGGGAAACGCCGATGGTGCGGGACAGGTCGTAGACGCCGTAGATCGCACCGCGCTTGTCGCTTCCCGCGATGACCAGCGCTTCCCTGACCCCCGGCAACGGGCTGGCGACCGTCTGCACGACGAAGGATTCCCATTTCCCGCGAATGTCGGCAGCGTCCAGCTTGCCGTTCGAAATCAGGCGATCGATCACCGGACTGTGCCCGAGCGATCCGACGATGATGATTCGGGGGGGGAGGGTATCGGCGCTGGACAGTATTTCGGCATTCGTGCCCGTGACACGCCCGATGTCGGCCGCCAGATCGCTGACGGCACGGCGCACGCCGGCCAGATCCGCAGGGTCCACGAAGATCGGTGTAATTTCGCCCGTGGCAAGAGCGATGTCGAATCCGGGCTTGCGTCGGTCGAACCGCACTGCGGCCGCCAGGGGCGAGGCGAGGAGACCGGCGGCCATCGCGCCGCTCAAGATGCTGCGCCTCGTAAACAACGTCAGTCTCCTTGCAAAGCGGAAGACCGGCAGGCCCTCCCGGCGGTCGGTCCATGCGCCAACCTGGTGTATAAGGAGGGGCGCGTCATTGCGACGCCCCCCCTCCCCGCGTTCTAGAACGTACCGCGCAAGCCGATCAGGAACTGGCGACCGGGCTTGTACGACGTGTACGTCGCATTCTCGAACTGATAGTAAGACCGCAACGTCGCATTGGTGAAATTGGCGACGTTGAAGGTCAACTGCGGCGCACCGGGGATCCCGAAGATCTTGTCCAGGTCGAACGACGAGGAGAAATCATAGGTCGTGTAGTCGTCGGTGAACAGCGCTGCGGCGGGAATGCCGTTCTGGGCCAGATTGCTGCTTTGCGATCCCTGCCGATAGGTGGTCGAGACACGCAACATCACGCCGTTCTTTTCGTAATAACCCGTGATGTTATAGGTGAACGGCGCGACGCCGAAGGCGGTCGCGGGACCATCGCTGCGCTGGTCGACGATCGTCGCATTGGCGTTGAAGCCGAAGCCGGTCACGCCGATCTTGCGGGTGATGAAGTCCAGCGGCTGTACCCACTGGAATTCGAGGCCGTTGATCGTCAGCTTGTTGGGCACGTTGACCTGCGACGTCACTTGGACCTGCGCTGCAGATGGACCACCGCGCGAGTCGATGGCGATCCGCTGCGTGGGATTGATGGTGTCGTAGGTGATCCCGTATTGCGCCAGGCTGGCGAACGGCACCGTCGTGATCGAGGTGGTCGTGAACCCCTTGATCGACTTGCGGAACGCATTGAAGCTGATCACGCCTTCCCGGCCGGTATAATATTCGAAGCCCAGATCGAGGTTTGTGGACATGTAGGGCGACAGCGCGGGGTTACCGATGGATGCCTGATCAGCCGATGGCGCGCTGAAGTTGACGCCTGGCAGCTGCGCGGCCGGGTCCGGTCGGGTCATGGTCCGCGAAGCCGCGGCGCGGACGACGGCGTTGTCACCCACATCATAGGCGAAAGTGGCTGCCGGAAGCCATTTGGTGTATTTGTTGTTCGTCGTCACGATCGTTACGACGTTGGGGTAGCGGGCGCCATCAGGCAGGGTGCCGGTGGACGTCGTGTTGCGCGGGTCGGGGAGCGAAACCCGCCCAGCGATGGTTTGGTCGGTGTTGACGTAACGAACCCCGACGTTGAACCGCAGCATATTGCCGCCAAGTTCCTGCTCGCCATTGACCGTGACGAAGGCCGACTTGACCTTTTCGCGGATCAGGCCGCCGCTGGCGCCCGTCGTCGAACCGCCACTGTCCGGCGCGTTGGCGAGGAACTGGTCATAGTTCGTGGCGTCGGCGAAGGCAGGAAAATTCACCGTCACGAAGCCGGCCGGGCCCGGCATGAGGTAAGTGGGGGCCGCGCTATTGGGCACCAGAGAGCCGCCATATGACACCGGCCCCGTCATGCCGGCGCTGAATCCAGTGCCGAGCCCGGGATAGGTGGGGTAGCCGGCTGGCGCGGAGCCGGGTGCATCGAGGCCCTCGCAGGCCGGCTGCGAGTTGGGTGAAGGCACGAAGACGTTCGGATTATTGCCGCAGACCGCGTTCTGCCAGGCCTGTGTGTTGTCGTAGCCTCTGATGCGACGGGACACATCGTCATAGGCGCCGCCGACCTGCACGTTGAGGGCCTTGTCGCCCCAGGTCAGGTCGCCGCGCACGCCCTTGTTGATGTTCAGTCGCTTCTCGCCGTTCAGGCTCGCGCGGCTGCCCGTGTACCACCCGAAGTTGGCAGGATTGTTGAGGTCGAGGTCGCTCGTGATCGTCGGTATGCCGCCGTCGTTCGCAAAGGTGACGGTATTGCCGACGCCGAGCGACGTGGTCATGCCAATAGTCGGGTTTTCGCGGTGAAAGGTGGAGCGCGCGTAATTTCCCTGCAGCTTCAATGTGAGACGGTCGGAAATTGCCCATTCAAGGCCGGGGTTGATATTGAACAGCTCGGTAGTTTCGAGATAGGGACGGAATTCGTTGAAAAACTGCGCGTTGGCGAATGTTCCGCCGGTCACGGTGCAGCCGGCGCTGCAGTCAGACTTGTCAAATGTGAGGTTGGTCGGAATGATCGCGCTGTTGCGCACGATCCACGCCATATTTTCACGGATCAGGTCGTTATGCTTATACCCATAGAGGCCATCGACGTAAAATTGGAGTTCATCGGAGGGCCGCCATTCGGCGCTGACGATCGCGTTGATCCGGTCGCGGCGGCCGCGCATGCTGGAAAAACGCCCAAGGCGCGGCAACAGGCCGTTGTCAATCTGCTGTATCGTCGCGCCTGGGTTGTTGGCGAGCAGGAAGGCTTGATCGATCGTAGTGCCGGCAACCAAACCGGCGCCCGCGCCAGCGGGCACGGTGTCGGGGATGGTCCAGTTGCCGCCGCCGGTCGTGTTGCAACCCGTCGAGGCGCCGCACTGGGCTGCTGTGAGGTTGGGATTGGTATAGCCGATCGTCTCGAAACCGCGGCTGTCGGTGTACATCCGCTGCGCCGAGACACCGGCAAGAATACCGAAGGTGTCGTTGCGCCAGCTGCCGATCAGCGATCCGCGCGCGCCGATCCGATCCTCCGGCGATTGCTTGGTGGCCTGGACATTATAGGTCAGGAACGACTTTGCGCGATCGAACGGCCGTGCTGATCGCAAGTCGATATTACCTGCGGCGCCGCCTTCCTGAAGGTTGGCGGTATAGCTCTTGTTTACCGTCAGCTTGGTGAACAGATCCGTCGGGAAGAAGCTGAGATCTACCGCACGATCGGTGCCCTGCGCGTCGGTAACCCCCGATGAGGCGACTGCGATCGTCGCGCCGTTCAACGTCACATTAGTGAAATTCGGACCCAGTCCGCGAATCGCGACATTGGTGCCTTCACCCGTGACGTCGCGAGAGATCGTGATACCCGGGATGCGGTTGAAGGATTCAGCAATATTGGTGTCAGGAAATTTGCCGATGTCCTCGGCAAAGATCGAGTCGGTGAAGCCATTGGATTCACGTTTGGCGTTGGTCGCCTGGGCCAGGCTTGAGCGATAGCCTGTCACGATGATGTCTTCCACCGAGGCGTTTTCGCTCTGCGGCAGGGAGGCGGGCTGGGTGTCCTGCTGTGCGACGGCCGTCATGGGCAGCGTTGCCGTCAGCATCGTGGCGCCGAGCAATATGGTTCGCGCCTTGGGCAAAGAAAATCGGTTGTAGGGCATTTTCAGTTCCTCTCTCTTATTTTCAACAATGCAGCGATTACGGTTAGCCCCGGCGGCGCTGGTCATTGGGGCAATGCACCTGCGTGTTGTTTGCGATATTCCAGACGGGGTCGTTGCGGTCCGGACAGGGCGATGCCGCGCTGGTGGAAGCGAATGCTGTCATTGTTGATCCTCCCGGTGACGTTGTCGGGTTGAGTCCGCGATCTTTGGTAGCGGTAACATTTCCAGTTGTACGCTGATGTGTCAATAGCAATCTCATTCGACAGCTACGGGATTGCCGCGTACGGTCCGATCACCGTCCCCACGAAACCTCCGGCGCGCGCCGTGCTCAGAAACGAGGCATCGAAATTCTGGAGCAGAGTGTGCCGCTCCTTGCCGATCGCATAATCGAAGCTCATGCTGCCTCCGGCTGCTTTCATGGTAAGGGTGAGAGCCGGTCCGACCCGCACGGGCGCGGCGGCGACCAGCCGATCCGCCTTCGCCTTATCACGAACATACAGAGCGACTATCGCCTTGCCGCGGGTTCGGGCGATACCGAAGAACAGGAAGGACTCGTCGCTTTGAACAGCGGCCAGACCCGCGCGTTCCCCGTCCTGTTCCGGTGTAAACCGAATGGTGGTCGAAACCGTGGCGATGTGGTGCTGCTGTCGCCGCCCGATAAAGGTGGGAACGCGAGAGCGATCGCCCAGGGGAGCGCCAGGGTCCATCACAAGCGCCCCGCCTTCCAGTCGGTAGAGCGGTTTGCCAGGCGTGCGGATTCCGATCCACTGCGGCCCGAGGGCCTTTTCGCTGAACGTGTCGACATAGCCGAAATCACCACTGGTGGGGAGCGCCGGCGGCGCGGCGGCGGGCAGCGCCGGGCGGGCCGTAGCGAACGGTATGGCAGTTTTGTGGGGCAGTATGCGAGGCCATCCGTTGCGCCAGGTGACAGGGAGAAAAAACGTCTCGCGGCCGATGTTGAACAGGCCATCGCGGTAGGGGCGCGTGGCAAGAAAGGTTGCCCACCAATCCCCGTTGGGCAGTTGCACGAACTTGGCATGGCCCGCCGCGAAGATCGCATCCGGGCGCCCAGGGGGCAGATCACGCTGCGTCAGGATCGGATTGTCGGCGTAGGGCAGGTATGGGCCGCGCAGATTGTGTGACCGAAAAACGACCTGCGAGTGATTTTCGCTCGTGCCGCCCTCTGCTGCGATAAGATAGTAGAAATCGCCTCTCTGGAAGATGTGCGGACCCTCGATCCATACCGGCTTCTGCCGGATATCAACCCCGCCGTTGACCAACTGGGTGCTTTCCCCGACCATCTTGCCGGAACGCCAGTCGAATTCCTGGATCCAGATGGCGCGATGTCCGTCGTAACGTGGCGGCTCGTCAGGCGCCCGGTTGTTTACGATGAAGGCGCGATCGCCTTCCCAGTAGATAGACGGATCGATACCTTCGAAGGGAAGCCAGACAGGGTCCGACCATGGGCCAGCCGGATTGGTGGCGGTGATGACGAAATTCTCACCACATCTCACGCAGGTGTTGACGATGTAGAACAGGCCATCATGCCAGGAAATGTCCGGGGCGAACGCCCCGTCGGATATGGCGCGACCCTCGAAATTCAGTTGGCTTGGCCGATCGATCGCATTGCCGATCTGAACCCAGTTGACCAGATCCCTGGAATGGAAAACGGGCAACCCCGGAAAATGCGAGAAGGACGAGTTTACAAGATAATAATCGTTACCCACCCGCGTGATCGACGGATCGGGATAATAGCCCGACAGGATCGGATTGCGGAACTGGCCAGGCTTGAGCCGCACCGTTTCCATGGACCGCCCCTCATAGCGGAAATCTTCAAATCGGGCGGTTCCGGCGACGCCGATTGACGGCAGGGCAAGCAGGGCCAAAGCCGTCAGGCCGGCCAAGAATGGGCGCGGGTTCATAAATGCAGGCTGGACATCAAGAAGGCTGCGTTCGGGCGCTGGCATCGCCATGGTCCGCGTTTCCGCAATGCTGGCGATGGACACGCGCTCCTGCTCCCTTCCCTTTTCAGGCGACACGCGATCGAATGATTGCGCTACCATTTCTTGTTTGCGTATGATGTTACCGTTGAGTCGTCAACCCGTAAGATTGAAGCGTGAGGGGCTGACGGCATGTAAATGAATGTTGTGGATGCGTGCCGTTCAGCGCTCACGTCTGGCTCCGTGCGTGCCGCCGCCCATATCGGCGGCGGTTTGCGCGGTTCGTTATCGGCCGGTGACGGTCAATTCGAACGGTCCGGCCGGAAGGCCGCTCAAGTCGTACAGATTAACGACCGGGCTTTCGGTCCAGGCATAACGGACCCTGTTCGTGGGGCGGCCGTCCCCGGCCAGCGTAATGCTGTCCTTTCCGACACTGGCTGTGGCGTAGCGGCAATCGTCAGCCCGTGCGCCGCACAGTTCGAAGCCGATGGCCTGCGCGCTGCTGCGGGTGACAAGCGCACCGGACACGTCGGCGAAGCGCACGGTGACGGACCCGTCCGGCATCCTGTCCGCCGCGATCGCGCGGGGACCGGACGGGGGGCCCGCCTCTTCATAGGCGATGGATCGCATGGCCCGCGCCAGCCTGCGCCCGACCTCGTGCTTTTCGCCAGGGTGGATGTCCAGTGGATCGCCCAGATCAATCGTCAGCGCGAGCGCGGCGTGCGGATCGCCTTGCGCCACCTGTCGCTGCTGTTCGCGCAGTTCGGCCGTCCGGCTCTGAGCGGGGGCAGTGGTCGTGGCGCCATAAGGAGCAATCTGAACGATGGCGAACGGAAGGCCGGCATTGCCGAACTGCCTGCGCCAGTCGGCCATCATCGCCCGCAATCTGTCGGCATAGCCCGGAATCCCGACGTCGGATTCGCCCTGATACCAGGCCACGCCCTTCAGGCCGATGTCGCCCAGAGGGGCGATCATGGCATTGTAGATCATGCCCGCGCCGGCAAGGTCGTCCCATGGCGCGCGCGGGGCGTTCTGAGGCCGTCTTGGTTCGACGGCGTAAGACCATCCCGAACCGATCGGCACGACACTGCCATCGGCAAACCGGATGACCATGCTGTCCGCAGGCCCTGTCATCCCGCCCCTGGCCCACACGTCGTTGAGATTCACCCGCAGGACGTTTCGCCCGGCCTGGAACGTGCCGGGTGGTACCGGGTAGCGCCGCAGCGATTCGGGATCTCCATCGCTACCAACCGCTTTTCCGTTGACCCAGCTCTGGTCCGCGTCGTCGAGCTGGCCCAGTTCGAGCGTCGCCCCCATGCGGGCCTGCTCGGCGGTCAGACTGACATCCTTGCTGAACCAGATCATACCGTTGTAGTCGGCCAGCGCGGGAACGCCCCAATCTTCCCAATATGTCATCCGGGGAACCGGCTTCCATTCGATCGCGGCGTTCGGCTGCCATGGTTCCGCCCCCGGCGCGTCGCCGGTTGACGCGCGCCACCAGGCTTCCCAGTCGGCGCCGAATCGGCGTGCGGCTGCTGCGGGATCGCGGGCATAGACAGCGCGCAGCTGCGCCGCCTGCTTCTGTCCAGAATCGACCAGCGCCGGATCGCCCATCCAAGTGCTGATGCGCGATCCGCCCCAGCTGGAAGCTATGGCGCCGATGGGCACCTTGGCTGTGCGGCGCAGATTCTTGACCATATAGAAGCATGCTGCGGAAAAGGTCGCCACGCTGTCCGGGCTGGCCACTGCCCAGGCGGGTGAACCGGGAAGAGCGGGCTGCGGCGCCGGTGCGGTGCCGCGAGGGATGGTAATCAGGCGCAGAGCGGGGTCAGCGGACGCGGCGATCTGGCTACGCGCGTCCTGGGCGCGGCTGACCTGCAGTTCCATGTTGGACTGGCCCGAACACAGGAAGACATCACCGATCAGCACATCGTCGGCATGCGCCTCGCCCGACGGTGCGGTGACGGACAGGACGTAAGGGCCGCCCGCCCCCATCGTCGGCAGCCGCACCGAAAATCGTCCACTTTGGTCTGCGCGCCCGCTCCCCCGCGCATTGCCGAGCGTAACCGTCACAGGCTCGCCGACCCTGGCGGACCCGGTGACGCGAATGGGTCTGTCGCGCTGAAGCACGGCATGGGATCCGAAGATCGGGTCCAACTCCGGCTGCGCGAATGCCGGTTGCGCGGCGAGCGCCGCCGCCGTCAGGGCAACCCGGGGGATGATGGCCATGATCGTTCGCCCTTTTTAGTGATTATGTCGCGGGGTGCGCCGGGAAATGCCGCGATATTTGACCGCCATTTCCAGCACCGCCCCCGTCTCCATCTGGCCGGTCTTTTCCCGGAACAGCTCTTCCCAGGGCGTATTGGACGGCGGACTGGGGGGCGGAGCCTCCTGTCGCCGACGCGCGATCTCCGCCTCGTCCACCAGCGCGTCGCAGCGACCCTTGTTGATGTCGATGCGCAGCCTGTCCCCTGTCCGCAACCACGACAGACCGCCGCCCGCCGCGCTTTCAGGCGAGATGTTGAGGATGGAGGGACTGTCCGACGTGCCCGACTGGCGACCGTCGCCCAGCGTCGGCAACCACTGGACGCCGCGCCGGATCAGCGCATCGGGCGGCTGCATGTTCACCACTTCCGCCGATCCCGGCCAGCCGATCGGCCCCGCCCCCCGCATGACCAGAATGCAATTTTCGTCGATGGCGAGGGACGGATCGTTGATGCGGTGGTGATAGTCCTCCCCGCCTTCGAAGACGATCGCGCGCCCTTCGAATATGCCTTCCGATCCGGGCGTCGAAAGGTAGCGCTGGCGGAACTCCTCGCTGATGACCGATGTCTTCATGATGCCGAAGTCGAACAGATTGCCCGACAGGACCAGGAATCCGGCCCGTTCGCGCAGGGGGGCATCGAACGGGCGGATGACGTCGCGATCGCGGGTTTCCCGGCCAGTCAGGTTTTCGCCCATCGTGCGGCCGGTAACGGTGACGCAATCGCCCGACAACCGGCCCGCCTGCAGCAATTCCCACAATATGGCCGGGACACCGCCGGCGCGGTGGAAGCGCTCGCCCAGGTAACGACCGGCCGGCTGCATATCGAGCAACAGGGGCAGGTCGTACCCCTCGTCCATCCAGTCGGCGGCGGTAAGCTCCACGCCGGCATGGCGGGCCATCGCCATGACATGCGGCTGTGCGTTGCTGGAACCGCCAAGCGCGCTGACCACGCGGATCGCGTTCAGGAAACTGTCGCGCGTCAATATGTCCGACGGTCGCAGATCCTCATGCGCCATCTCGACGATGCGACGGCCGGTTTCATAGGCCATCTGCCCGCGTTCGCGATAGGGAGCGGGGATCGCCGCGCATCCCGTCAGCGACAGGCCCAGCGCTTCGGCCACCGCATTCATGGTGGAGGCCGTGCCCATGGTGTTGCAATGACCGGCGGACGGCGCGCTGTCGCAGGCGCGGCGCAGGAACTCTTCCTCGTCAATCTCCCCCGCCGCCAATTTCCGGCGGCTGCGCCAGATGACGGTGCCCGATCCCACCAGTTCACCCTCGTGCCAGCCGTCCAGCATCGGGCCGCCGGACAGGACGATTGCGGGTATATCGACCGTGCTCGCGGCCATGATGCCGGACGGCGTCGTCTTGTCGCAGCCGGTGGTCAGGACCACCGCGTCGATAGGGTAGCCGTAAAGGATCTCCACGAGCCCCAGATAAGCGAGATTGCGGTCCAGCGCGGCGGTCGGGCGGCGGCAGTTTTCGAAGATTGGATGGACCGGAAACTCCATCGCGATGCCGCCCGCGTCGCGGATGCCGTCGCGCACCCGCTTCGCCAGGTCGAGGTGGATGCGGTTGCAGGGGGACAGGTCGCTGCCGGTCTGGGCGATGCCGATGATCGGCCGGCCCGATCGCAGTTCCGCAGGCGTGATGCCGTAGTTCATAAACCGCTCCAGATAGAGGGCGACCATGTCCGAACGGGCGGGGTCGGCGAACCAGTCCTGCGAGCGGAAACGGGATTGTGTCATGTTCTGGCCCCTTCAGTCCGCCTGGAGAACGCCGTCGATCCGCCGGGGCAGCGACCACGGATTGTCCGGCGCGAGCGGCTGGGGCAGCAGCGACGCGGGCAGGCCCTGATAGCAGACCGGCCGCAGGAACCGGTCGATCGCCAGCGTGCCGACAGAGGTCGTCCGGCTGTCGGACGTCGCCGGATAGGGGCCGCCATGCACCATGGCGTGGCAGACCTCCACGCCCGTCGGCCAGCCATTGGCCAGGATGCGCCCGACCTTGCGTTCCAGCAGGGGGATGAGCGCGGCGGCGGCAGGCTCGTCGTCGGCATCCAGCATCAGCGTGGCGGTAAGCTGCCCTTCCAGTCCTGCGATCACCGTTGCAGCTTCGGTCATGTCGCGCACGGTGACGATGATCGCGGAGGAACCGAAGACTTCGTGCGACAAGGCCGGATCGGCCAGGAAGCGCGCGGCGCTGGTGCGGAACAGCGCGCCGCGCGCCTGGTTCACGCCATCGCCGACGCAGCCGCGCGCCACCGGGGTTACCGCTTCGTGCGACTCCAGGGCTTCCACGCCGCTTTCGAAGCTTGCGTGAATACCCGGCGTCAGCATGGGCTGCGGCTTGCTGTCGGCCAGCGCTGCCGCCGCCGCGTCGACGAAAGTGTCGAGATCAGGCCCGCCGACCGCGATCACCAGCCCCGGATTGGTGCAGAACTGCCCCGCGCCCATCGTCAGCGACTGGACGAAGGCGGGACCAAGCGCCGCGCCTCTTGTCTTCAGCGCGGCGGGGAACAGGATGACCGGATTGATCGAACTCATTTCGGCGTAGACCGGAATCGGTTCGGCACCACCGGCAGCTATTTTCATCAGGGCAAGCCCCCCCGCGCGCGAGCCGGTGAAGCCCACCGCTTTTATGCGGGGATCGGCGACGAGCGCGGCGCCCAGTTCATTGGTCGCGCCGGGCAGGAAGGAAAACACGCCTTCGGGCAGGCCGCAGTTGGCCACGGCGGTCGCGATGGCACGGGCGACCAGTTCTCCCGTACCCGGATGGGCGGGGTGCCCTTTCACCACGACGGGGCAGCCGGCCGCCAACGCCGCCGCCGTGTCGCCGCCCGCGACCGAGAAGGCGAGCGGGAAGTTGCTGGCCCCGAAGACGGCGACGGGACCGATCGCCAGATGGCGACGGCGCAGGTCGGGACGGGGCAGCGGCTGCCGGTCCGGCAGGGCAGGATCGATCGTAACCTGCGCCCAGGAGCCATCCCGTAACATCTGCGCAAACAGGCGCAACTGGCCCGTGGTGCGGCCGCGCTCACCCTCCAGCCGAGCGCGGGGCAGCCCGGTTTCCGCCATGGCCCGCTCGATCAGCGGATCGCCGATTGCGACGATCTCGTCCGCTATCGACTCGAGGAACGTCGCCCGCGCTTCGGGAGGCACATCGGCAAAAGCAATGGCCGCCGCCTCCGCCAGCGCGCATGCCCGGTCGACATCGGTCGCGTCCGCGTTGCTGAAAGGGGGCGCAAGGACTGCGCCGGTGGCCGGATCGACCGCGTCGAAGAACGGCTCTCTGGAAGCATCTTTCGCCCCGATCAATATTGCGCCCGTGATCATGTCCTGTCCTTTGTTCAAGAGGGAGAAATAGCGACTACCGCTGCACGTCGAACCGGCCTTGCCGGAAAGCCGCGACGTCGGACGGGCGCGAAATGCTGGCGTCGCCAGCGATGAAATGTTTGAGGCAGGCCAGCGCCAGGCCCTGCTCCGCGGCTTCCTGCGCGCCCCGATGAAGCGCGGCCAGCACACCGGCGGCGAAAGCGTCTCCGGTGCCGATTCGATCGGTTATCGCGTTCAACGCGACCTCGTCCGTCTGATGGAAGCCGTGCCGACCGTCCACGCGCGCCGAAAGACGATAATGTGTGGCGTCCAGAGTAGTGCGCGCGGTGGATGCGATATGGGCCAGGCCGGGAAAGGCATCCAACAGCGCCACAGCGGCTTCCCGGCGGCGATCCGGGCCGCTGCCGCTGAAATCGCGACCCAGCAGCAGGCCAATGTCGCGATGACTGCCGATGAACAGGTCGGCCAGGGCTACATAGTCGGTCAGGATGGCGCGCGGATCGCCATCCCACTGGCCCCACAGTGTCGCGCGATAATTGCCGTCGAACGACAGGGACACGCCCAGCGCCTTCGCTGCGCGGGCAGCAGCAAGACCCAGCTGCGCGCTGGCCGGGCCGAGCGCTGGCGTGATACCCGACAGGTGGAGCCAGCGCACGCCGCGCAGCAGGCAGGGCCAGTCGAAATCCTCCGCCTTGGCCAGTGCAAAGGTCGATCCGGCGCGATCGTAAATGATCGACGAAGCCCTCACGCCGGCGCCCGGACTGAGGAAATAGAGGCCCATGCGCCCGGAGGTCCGGACCATGCCGGTCGTCGCCACGCCATGGCGACGAAGATGGTCGATCGCGGCATCGCCTAGCGGGCCGTCCGGCAGTCGGCTGACGAACCGGGCGTCCAAGCCAAGCTGCGCCAGCGCTACCGCGACATTCGCCTCGGCCCCGCCAAAATGCGCCCGCACGCCAGGCGAGTCGAGCAGGCGCCCACCTTCGGAGCCGGACAGCCGCAGCAGCATTTCGCCCAGGCACAGGACCGCGCCGCTCACTGATTCGCCCATCGCCCGCTCCGCATCATGCCATCTCCCACGGCCGCCTTATGTAACCACTTGACAGCACCGGCCGTCCTATGGTGGTAGCGCTATCAGTGATAAGTGTCGAGTAGGAGTTGGCGATGTCTGGGGATTTTTCCTTGCGTGACGATGTACCGGCGGATTGGCGGGCGGCCCGTTTCGTCGGCCGGGTCATGCAGGCGGCTGGCCCAAGCCCCATTCTGGTCGATCGGGGCGTCGTCTACGATATGTCCACGGTCGCGCCCACCGTTTCCATGCTGATCGATGCGTTGCCGCTCGACACTGGCTCCGGTCGCGCGCTGGGCGATCTGGACAAGCTGGATCTGCCGTTGCTCAGCCCGATCGATCTGCAGTGCGTGAAGGCCTGCGGCGTCACCTTCGCGCTGTCCGCGATCGAGCGGGTGATCGAGGAGCGCGCGCGCGGCGACTCCGCTGCAGCGCTGGATATTCGCGCCCGGCTGGAGGCGCAGGTCGGCGGTTCGATCCGCGCCGTCGTGCCGGGATCGCCCGAAGCCGCCGCGCTGAAACAGGCGCTGATCGAGGACGGGCTGTGGTCGCAATATCTCGAAGTCGCGATCGGTCCCGATGCGGAAGTCTTCACCAAGGCGCCGGTGCTGTCGACCGTGGGCGCGGGCGCGCAGATCGGCATCCGGTCCGATTCGACCTGGAATAATCCCGAACCCGAAATCGTGCTGATCGTCGATTCGGCGGGCAAGGCGGTTGGCGCGACGCTCGGCAACGACGTCAATCTGCGTGATTTCGAGGGACGGTCCGCGCTGCTGCTGGGCAAGGCCAAGGATAATAATGCCTCCTGCGCGCTGGGCCCGTTGATCCGCCTGTTCGACGATGATTTCACCATGGACGATGTCCGCGCGGCGGAGGTCGAACTGGTTATCGAAGGACCAGAGGGCTATCGACTGGAGGGCGTCAGCAGCATGGCGCAGATCAGCCGCGATCCGCTGGAACTGGTCCGCCAGACGCTCAGCGAGCATCAATATCCCGACGGTTTCGCCCTGTTCCTGGGCACGCTGTTCGCGCCGGTTCAGGATCGCGACGATCCGGGACGGGGCTTCACCCACAAGGTCGGCGATCGCGTATCGATCGCCACGCCCCGGCTGGGCCGGCTGGTCAACCGGGTGGCGACGTCGAAGGATGCGCCGCCCTGGACCGTCGGGCTGGGCGCCTTCATGGCCAATCTGGCGGCGCGCGGCCTGATTGGACGCCAGATGGAGGACATGCGCGCATGACCGCGTCCGCCATTTATCCCAGCCTTGTGGGGAAACGGGTTTTCATCAGCGGCGGTGGCAGCGGCATCGGTGAAGGGCTGGTCGAAGCCTTCGTCGCTCAGGGCGCGCGCGTGGCCTTCTGCGACATATTGGAAAAGGAAGGAGCGGCGCTCGTCGCCCGGTCTAAGGACGCGGCTTTCGCGCCTTCCTTTCACATCTGCGACCTGCGTGATGTGAACGCCGTCCAGCAGGTGATGGCGGACGCCGAGCAGGCGCTGGGCGGCATCGACATTCTTGTCAACAATGCTGGCAATGACGATCGCCATGCCATGGCGGATGTGACCCCCGCTTACTGGGACGAACGCATGGCCGTGAACCTGCGGCATATGTTCTTCGCCGCGCAGGCGGCGGTGCCCGCCATGCGCAGGGCCGGGGGCGGCGTCATCCTGAACTTCGGGTCGATCAGCTGGCATCTGGGCCTGCCCGACCTGGTGCTGTACCAGACGGCGAAGGCCGCGATCGAAGGGATGACGCGCGGCATGGCGCGCGATCTGGGCCGCGACAATATCCGCGTCAACACCATCGTGCCGGGCAATGTGAAGACGCCGCGCCAGATGAAATGGTACACGCAGGAGGGGGAAGCGGATATCGTCGCGGCCCAGTGCCTGGACGCGCGGATCATGCCCGTCGACGTCGCCGCGATCGCCCTGTTCCTGGCATCCGATGACGCGCGCATGTGCACCGGTCATGATTATTTCGTCGATGCCGGCTGGCGCTGAGCGATGGTGCACGCGCCGCAATCGGTTCTGAGTCTGGGTGCCGTCCTGGGGGAAGGACCCGTGTGGGTCGAACGGGATCGAGCGTTATGGTTCGTCGATATCAAAGCTCAGCTGATCCATCGCTATGACCCGGAGATGGAAATATCGCGCAGCTGGCCGGCCCCTGCACCCGTCGGATGGATCGTACCCGCAATCGCAGGCGATTTCATCCTGGGCCTTAAGACCGGGCTGCACCGCTTCGATCCCGCGACCGGGCAGTTCGCCCTGCTTCACGATCCCGAGGCCGACCAGCCGGGCAACCGCCTGAACGACGCCACCGTCGATCGCGAGGGACGCATCTGGTTTGGCTCCATGGACGACGACGAGCTTCTGGCCAGTGGCCGCATCTACCGGACGGATGGCGGCCTGTCGCGCGACATGGGCGTCGCGCCGGTGTCGATCACGAATGGGCCCGCGCTCTCGCCTGACGGCACGGTCCTCTATCATGTCGACACGCTGGGCCGCACGATCTGGAAAAGCCGGATCGACGAGGCGGGACTTGTAGAGACGGCGCCCTTCGCGCGGATCGAGGAAGGAGCGGGTTATCCCGACGGGCCGACGATCGATGCGGAGGGGTGCTTGTGGATCGGCCTTTTCGGTGGCTGGGGTGTGCGGCGCTACGACCCCGCCGGCGCGATGATGACGCACATCGCCTTTCCGGTCGCTAACGTCACGAAGATTGCTTTTGGTGGCGACGATCTGGCGACCGCCTATGCCACTACCGCGCGCAAGGGATTGACCGACGCAATGCTGCGCGAGCAGCAACAGGCAGGCGACCTGTTTGCGTTTGATCCAGGCGTAAGCGGGCTTCTTGGCCACTACGCCGAACTATAAAGTCGAAGAGAGGATATTGGGATGCGCGAGGGGAACATCGAAAGGGTCAACATGGCGTTTATTGCCGCCATCGTTGCCGTGGCGACGATCGGCGGGTTCATGTTCGGCTATGATTCAGGCGTCATCAACGGCACGCAGGACGGGTTGGAACATGCGTTCGACCTTTCGAAGCTGGGGACGGGCCTGAACGTCGGCGCCATTCTGATCGGCTGCGCCGTCGGCGCATTCCTGGCTGGCCGGCTGGCGGACGTGCTCGGCCGGCGAACGGTGATGATGATCGCCGCGCTCCTGTTCGTGGCCAGCGCCCTTGCGGCCGGAGCAGCGACCTCCTCTCTGTTGTTCATCGCCGCGAGACTGGTTGGAGGGCTGGGCGTAGGCGCGGCGAGCGTATTGTCGCCCGTCTATATCAGCGAGGTCACGCCGGCAGCCATTCGCGGCCGCTTGTCGTCGATCCAGCAGATCATGATCATCACTGGCCTGACCGGGGCGTTCGTGGCGAATTATGTGCTCGCCCATGCGGCCGGAGGATCGATGGCGACGCTGTGGCTCGACCTGCCGGCCTGGCGCTGGATGTTCTGGATGCAGGTCATCCCCGCGGGCATCTATTTCCTCGCGCTGCTCTTCATCCCGGAAAGTCCCCGTTACCTGATGGCGCGCGGCCGGGAGAATGATGCGCGCAAGGTGCTGACGCGGCTGTTCGGCGCCGCCGAAGCGGACCGCAAGGTCGCCGAGATCGGCGCGAGCCTGGCGGTGGATCATCACCGCCCCCGATTTTCCGATCTGATCGACAAGACCAGCGGCAAGCTGCGCCCGGTGGTGTGGACCGGCATCGGCCTGGCCGTTTTCCAGCAACTGGTCGGCATCAACATCGTCTTCTATTATGGCGCGGTCCTGTGGCAGTCGGTGGGTTTCAGCGAGAATGACGCGCTGTTGATCAACATCCTGTCGGGTTCGCTGTCGATCATGGCGTGCGTGGCGACCGTGTTCCTGATCGATCGCGTCGGTCGAAAGCCCCTGCTCCTCATCGGATCGGCGGGCATGGCGATTACGCTGGCGGTTGTCGCGATCTGTTTTTCGACCGGGTCTTTCGTCGACGGCAGCCTGCGCCTGTCGGACAATACCGGCGTGGTGGCGCTGCTTGCGGCCAATCTCTACGTCGTGTTTTTCAATCTCAGCTGGGGTCCGGTCATGTGGGTCATGCTGGGCGAAATGTTCCCCAACCAGATTCGCGGATCGGGGCTGGCGGTGGCCGGCTTCGCGCAGTGGACCGCCAACTTCCTGGTGTCGGTCAGCTTTCCCGCGCTCGCGGCCGGGATCGGCCTGCCGGTTACATATGGGTTCTACGCGCTGGCGGCCTTCGCGTCCTTCTTCTTCGTTCGGGCCATGGTCCGCGAGACCAAGGGACGCGAGCTTGAGGATATGGTCGGCTGAACATCGTACGTCTTGCCGCAGGCGATGCGGAAGTGTCGCTCGCGCCCGACCGGGGTGGCGCGCTCCTCGCATGGCGGATCGGCGGTGAGGACATGCTGCGTCCCGCACCGGTCGATGCGCGCGATCCGCTGGCCATGGCGAGCTTTCCGCTGGTGCCCTATGCCAACAGGGTCGCAAATGGCCGTTTCGCCTTTGGCGGCCGCAACTATTGTCTGCCGCGCAATTTCGGGGATCATCCCCACAGCCTGCACGGTCTGGGCTGGCTGTCGCGCTGGGAGGTGCAGGCCGCGGGACCGGATAGCGCGACGCTGTGCCACGATCATCCGGGAAGTGACGCCTGGCCATGGCCCTACAGCGCGACGCAGCGGATCGAACTGACCGGCAGAGGGCTGACGATCAGTCTTGTCCTGCGGAACGACGCGACCGGGACGGCTCCGGTCGGTCTGGGCTTCCACCCCTATTTCCCGATCAGTCGGGCAAGTTTTCTGCAATTCGAGGCGGCGGGGCTCTGGTTATCCGAGCCGCCGGATCATCTGCCGCTGGCGCTTGCACCGGCCGATGGGCTTGGCGACTGGTCCACCGGAGCAGCCGCGAAGGGGACCAGCCTGATCGACCATTATTATGCGGGATGGGACGGCGTCGCCATCCTCAGCGATCACGCCCGGCGGCGGCTGACCCTTACCGCCACGGGCGCGCGCGGTCTGCATGTCTATCGCCCGCCGGACGCCGGTTTTCTCTGCCTTGAGCCGGTGAGCCACATGCCCGACGTGATCAACCGGCCGGACGGCATGGACGAACTGGAGCCGGGTCAGTCACGCATGCTGACGATGAGCATCGCTCTGAGCGTGGACGAAGATTAGGCGAGATTTGTCAGGTTTTGCGCGGGCGCCGGCGCGGCGCGGCGTCCGATTGGCGGCGGATCAGCGCATAGTCGAGCAGGATGTGGCTGGGCGGCCCGTCCTTTTCCATCTTGCCACCCCTGATCTCGCGCACCAGCAGGTCGACCGCCGCGCGCGACATGTCGCTGATCGGCTGGCGTATGGTCGTCAGTTCCGGCCAGATGGTCGTCGCCAGCGGGGTATCGTCGAAGCCGCACACGGTCAGGTCGCCGGGCACGTCCAGCCCGCGCCGGTGTGCTATGGCGACGGTCGCGGCGGCCATGTCGTCGTTACTGGCGAAGATCGCGCTGGGCGGTTCGGGCAGGTCCAGTATCTGTTCCGCCGCATCCAGGCCCGATCGATAGCTGAACAGCCCCTGTGCCACTAGTTGATCATCCACCGCGATCCCCGCTTCCGTCAGGGCGCGAACATAGCCCTTGTAGCGGCGCTCGCTCGCGCTTTGATCGGGATTGCCGCGAATGAAGCCGATTCGCACGTGGCCGAGCGCGATCAGATGTCGCGTCATCGCATAGGCCGCGTCCTCGTCATCGATGCTGACCGCCGACATGCGCTTGGGCGTGCGACCGGTGGCGACGGCGACGGCGGGGATCATCGCGGCAGCGAGCGCACGGAGCATTTCCAGCGAATCGCATAGGGGCGGCGGCAGGATGACGCCGTTGATCCGGCCGCGCACCAGGTGGTTCACCACATTCTTGACCGACATATCCTCGCCGAATTTCTCGACGACCAGGTGCACGTTGCTGCGGCTTGCCTGGTCCAGGCTGCCCATCAGGAATTCGCTGAGATAGGAGGAGGACGGGTTGCTGTAGAGCAGGCCGATTCGCATCTCCTCGCCGCCCGCCAGGCTGCGCGCGGCGGCGCTCGGCGCATAGTTGAGCGCCTCGATCGCGCTTTTGACTTTTTCGCGGGTCTCCGCCTTCACGACATGTTCGCTGTTGATGACCCGCGACACCGTCATGGGCGACACGCCGGCATGCCGGGCGACATCATTTATGGTCGGCGCGTTGCGTTGCCGCCGCGACGTCCTGTTATCCATTAAGAACTCTCGTCACTCTGCGCATAATCGACCTTGACCACCGTTCGAACGGGTTAGCGGCAATGGTGACGAAAGCTAAGGGGAAAAGCGGCAAAAATGTTCTTCCCCGGTCTTTGCTGCCAGCATCAACCTGCGCAGCCGGTCAGGGGTTGCCCGGCGCATAGGGAAAGCTCTGCTCCTTGTACCATTCAAGGGAGTGTGGGGGGGCGGCCGAGCCGGGGGGAAGCGGGCGTTTGGCGATCGACTGGAAATAGGCGACGCACGCATCCCGCCACCAGCGGGCCTCGCGCCTCTGGATCGTCAGGAACGTCTCCGTCTTGGCGAACCGCGCGGGATCGACAAAGGGGCGCAGCCCCTGCCATGTGGCCATCATGTCTTCGACGGCGGCAACCCCCGCGTCATAGCGCCGCACCAGACTGTTCCACAGCGTATCGCCCGATGCGAGCCGGCTGTCCCAGCCGACATGATGAAACCATAGCAGTTCGCGCTCGGGCGTCGTCACGGGGTCGGCCAGCCGCCGGGCGACCGGCGGCGCGTATTGCGCGATGGCATTGCTGCCGGTGGCGGTCCGGTCGAACCCGATGCCGCTGCTGTCGGCGCGATGATAATAAACCGGATTCCATTCCGGCCGCGCCAGATCCGCCACCCAGGGCGCAGGTCCGTAATGATGGCCGGTGCCCATCATGTGCGCCAGGCCGAGCGGCGTCATATAATCGACCGCCGCCTCGCGCGATCCCATCATCATGCCGACGACGGGATCGACGAAGCGCGGATCGGCGGTAAAGGTCTGCATCGCCCACTCCCGGGCGACTGCTTCGGCTGATGCGTCGGGATCCCAGGCGAAGCGGCCGAAGGCATACCAGTCGGCCTGATTGAAGATCGATCCGCTCCAGTCACGATCCGTACCGATATTGGCGACACCCGCCATGCCGGTCAGACGATGACCGTCGAGCGATCCGTCGACGATCTTCGCCACGGTCGACCCCTTGCCCTTGGCGAAGGTGTCGCTTTGCAGTGTCTCCTGGAACAGCGGGCCGAGATAGGTCAGATGGGTGGACTGACCCAGATATTCCTTGGTGATCTGGAATTCCATCATCAGTGGCGTGGCGGGCATCGCGCCGAACAGGGGGTGAAAGGGCTCACGCGGTTGGAAGTCGATCGCTCCATTCTTCACCTGGACCAGCACATTGTCGGCGAATTTCCCGTCGAGCGGCTTGAAGTCCGAATATGCCTGCTTGGCGCGGTCGTCGGGATTGTCCTGCGCATAGACGAAGGCGCGCCACATCACGATGCCGCCATGCGGCTTTACGACGGCGGCGAGCATATTCGCGCCGTCGGCATGGGTGCGCTTATAATCCTGCGGACCGGGTTGGCCTTCGCTGTTCGCTTTCACCAGAAAGCCCCCGAAATCGGGGATCGCGCGATAGATTTCGTCGGCCTTGGCCCTCCACCAGGCTGCAACCTCCGGCGCGAGCGGATCGGCAGTCTTCAGTCCGTCCAGTTCCATCGGCGCAGTCCAGCGCGCCGACAGATAGACCTTGATCCCATAGGGGCGGAACAGATCGGCCAGCGCTGCGGCCTTGGCGATATAGGGCGCGGTCAGGCTGTCCGACTGAGCGTTCACGTTGTTGAGGACCGTACCATTGATCCCGATCGACGCATTGGCGCGCGCATAATCGGTATAGCGGGGCTCCTTCCAATCGGGTAGCCGCCACCAGTCCCAGATCGACGAACCGGCATAGCCGCGCTCCACCATGCCATCCAGATTGTCCCAGTGGTTGAGCAGGCGCAGTCCGACGCGCGGCAGGCTGCGCACGGCGAGCCTGTCCAGCGCCTGCCCGGTCTGGGCCAGGCGCAGGAAATGATAGACGCCGTACAGCAGGCCCTGGTCGGTTTGCGCGGCGATGACGGTGACCGCCTGACCGCGGACGCCGAGACTACGGATGACGAATCCCTCGGTGCCCAGGCCATCGAGCTGCAGGGGCAGTTTGGCCAGGCCAAGCGAATCGGCGGGAGTCGCGAGCCAGATGGCACCGTCCCGAGGTGCCGTCTCCATGGTTGGCGCGCGCCCGACAAGGCCAGTGATGCCCCGGACCAACTCGTCGCGCGCTAGCAGGGCGGTCGGCGAGCGCCCCGGCGCGACGATCGCTCGGCTATGTTTCGAGAGCCCCGCGAGCGCGCTTCCCTGCGCCTTTGGATAACGCAGCCACAGATCATAGCCGTCCTCGGCCCGCACGCCCGGCGCCAATAGCGTCAGGACCAGCGCAATCATGCAGCAATAAAGGCGCAACGCCATTCTTCACTCTCCCGATATCGGCTTTGTCGATGCCGGTCGAAGGGCATTGACAAGCCATTATGGCATGCGCAATGGTAACGCTATCAATTGAGCGACGGCAAGCCAAATGTCGCCTTGTCACGAAGAGAGGGGTGTCCTGTTGCGATCCCATAAGATTTTAAGCGCCGCTTCGGTCCTTGCCCTGCTGGCGGCAGCGCCGGTCAGTCCGCTGCTGGGGGCGCCCGCGGCCAAGTCCGCCCTCGCGAAAGCGCCCTACAAGGACGCGTCGCTCCCGATCGAGACGCGAGTCGACGACCTGCTGGCGCGGATGACGCTGGAGGAGAAGGTCGCGCAGATCACGACCGTGTGGGAAGGCAAGGTCGCGATCTTCGACGACAAGCTCCAGCTCGATCCCGCCAAGCTGCGATCGAAATTCCCCAATGGCCTCGGCCACTTTGCGCGCCCTTCCGATGCCAAGGGCGCCGTCAGTCCCCGTGTCGCGCCGGGACGCGATGCGCGCCAGACGATCGCGCTGGTCAACGCGCTGCAGCGCTGGGCGACGACCGAGACCCGGCTCGGAATTCCCATCCTTTTCCATGAGGAGGGGTTGCATGGCTACGCCGCCGTCGGCGCGACCAGCTTTCCCCAGTCGATTGCCATGGCATCGTCCTTCGACCCCGACATGGTGCGCGACGTCAACAAGGTGATCGCGCGCGAAGTCCGCTCCCGCGGCGTCAGTCTGGTGCTTTCGCCGGTGGTGGACATCGCCCGGGACCCGCGCTGGGGCCGGATCGAGGAAACCTATGGCGAGGATCCCTATCTTGTCGGTGAGATGGGCGTCGCGGCGGTCGAGGGGCTGCAGGGCAAGGGGCGTTCACGCCTGCTGCGTCCCGACCATGTGTTCGCCACGCTCAAGCACCTGACCGGTCATGGCCAGCCTGAAAGCGGGACCAATGTCGGCCCGGCGCCGATCTCCGAACGCGAACTGCGTGAGAACTTCTTCCCACCCTTCGAGCAGGTCGTGAAGCGCACCGGCATCGAAGCGGTGATGGCGAGCTACAATGAAATCGACGGCGTGCCGAGCCACGCAAGCCGCTGGCTGCTACACGATGTGCTGCGCGGCGAATGGGGGTTTCGCGGCGCGGTGGTCAGCGACTATTCGGCGATCGACCAGCTCAAGAGCATCCATCACATCACCGACGATCTGGAGGGCGCTGCCAAGCGCGCGCTCGATGCGGGCGTAGACGCGGATCTGCCCGACGGCCTGTCCTATGCGGCGCTCACCAAGGCGGTGCGGGAAGGACGCGTGAACGAGGCGCAGGTCGATCAGGCCGTGCGCCGGATGCTGGAGCTCAAGTTCCGCGCCGGTCTTTTCGAACACCCCTATGCCGATGCCGCACAATCCGTCGCGATCACCAACAACGCGGAGGCGCGCGCACTCGCACTGAAGGCTGCGCAGCGGTCGATCACGCTGCTCAAGAATGACGGCATGCTCCCGCTCAAAGCCGAAGGCACGATCGGCGTGTTCGGCCCCAGCGCCGCGGTTGCGCGGTTGGGCGGCTATTATGGACAGCCCCCGCACACCGTCTCGATCCTCGACGGAATCAAGGCCAAGGTCGGCAACCGCGCGACGATCGTCTTCGCGCAGGGCGTCAAAATCACCGAAAATGACGACTGGTGGGCGGACAGCGTTACCAAGTCCGATCCGGCGGAAAATCGCAAGCTGATCGCGCAGGCGGTGGAAGCGGCGAAGGGCGTCGATCGCATCGTTCTGACGCTGGGCGATACCGAGCAGTCGAGCCGCGAAGGCTGGGCCGACAATCATCTGGGCGACCGACCCAGCCTCGACCTGGTGGGCGAGCAGCAGGAGCTGTTCGACGCGCTGAAGGCATTGGGCAAGCCGATGACGGTCGTGCTCATCAATGGCCGTCCGGCATCCACGGTCAAGATTTCGGAACAGGCGGACGCGCTGGTCGAGGGTTGGTATCTCGGAGAGCAGGGCGGCAACGCTATGGCCGACGTGCTGTTCGGCGACGTCAATCCGGGCGGCAAGCTGCCGGTGACGATTGCCCGCTCGGTCGGCCAGTTACCAATGTTCTACAACTACAAGCCAAGCGCCCGGCGCGGCTATCTGTTCGATACGACGGCGCCGCTTTATCCCTTCGGTTACGGCCTCAGCTATACGAGTTTCGAGCTTTCGCCGCCACGGCTTTCGGCTGCGCAAGTGGGGCCGGGCGGCACTGTCACGGTGTCGGTCGATGTCCGCAATACCGGCGCGCGCCTGGGCGACGAAACCGTGCAGCTCTACATTCGCGACAAGGTGAGCTCGGTCACGCGGCCGGTGAAGGAACTGAAGGGCTTCGAGCGCGTCACGCTGAAGCCCGGCGAAAGCCGCACGGTGCAGTTCGCCGTCGGACCCCAAAGCCTGCAGATGTGGAACGACCGCATGGAGCGCGTCGTTGAGCCGGGCGAGTTCGAGATCATGACCGGCAACAGCTCGGTCGATCTCAAGTCGACGACGCTGAGGGTCACGCCGTGATCGGAACCGCGCTTCCCCGTCGGCACGTCCTAGGCCTGCTCGCGACGACATCGCTGGTGGGCGCCGCGCCTGCCATCGCGCGCACGAGCAAGCCGCTTTACAAGGACGCTTCCGCGCCCATCGACCTGCGCGTGCGGGACCTCATGGGGCGGATGACCCTCGAAGAAAAGGTCGGCCAGATCATCGCGCTCTGGGCGACCAAGGCCGAGATCATGGACGATCTCACCTTCTCCCCGGCCAAGGCCAGCGCCGCCTATCCCGCGAGCTTCGGTCAGATCACGCGGCCCTCGGACCGGCGTGGTGCACCTAACGGTTCGACCCAGGCGGGCGGCGTCGGTGCGCGCTGGCGTACCCCGGCTGACACCGTCGCCTTCGTCAACGCCGTCCAGAAATGGGCGGTCGAAGAAACGCGGCTCGGCATTCCCGTGCTGTTCCATGAGGAATCGCTGCACGGCTATATGGCGACCGACGCCACCATGTTCCCCATGGCCATCGGTCTTGCCGGCAGTTTCGACCGCCAACTGATGCAGGACGTGCAGTCTGTCATTGCGCGCGAGGTTCGCGCACGCGGCGTCCACCTGGCGCTCTCGCCCGTCGTCGACATCGCGCGCGATCCGCGCTGGGGGCGTATCGAGGAGACGTTCGGCGAGGACCCCTATCTATGCGGGGAGATGGGTGTGGCCGCCGTTCTCGGCCTGCAGGGCGAAGGCAAGGAGATCGGCCCCGGCAAGGTGATGGCGACGCTCAAGCACATGACCGGCCACGGCCAGCCCGAAAGCGGTGAGAACATTGCCCCGGCGCCGATCTCGCAGCGCGAACTGCGCGAGAATTTCTTTCCGCCTTTCCGCGCCGTCGTCAGGCGCACCGGCATCGCGGCGGTGATGCCCAGCTACAACGAGATCGACGGTGTCCCGAGCCATATGAGCCATTGGCTGCTGCACGATATCTTGCGCGGCGAATGGGATTTCGATGGCGCGGTCGTCAGCGACTATGGCGCGGTCCCCGAACTCGATACCATTCACCATGTCCAGCCTGATCTCCAGGCCGCTGCGCGGGCTGCGCTGCGGGCGGGAGTGGATTGCGAGCTGCCCGATGGCCTGGCCTATCGGACACTCGTAGAACAGGTCCGCGCGGGCACCGTCCCCCTCGAGGCTGTCGACACCGCCTGCACACGGATGTTGACTCTCAAGTTCCGCGCGGGCCTGTTCGAAAATCCCTGGCCGCAGAAAGATTATGACCGGCTGACCGGTAATGCGGAGGCGCGGGCGCTCGCGCTCAAGGCCGCGCAACGGTCGATCGCCCTGCTCAAGAATGACGGCACTCTGCCGCTCAAGGCGGGCGCGCAGGGGAAGGTGGCGGTGATCGGTCCCAACGCGGCCGTGGCGCGCCTGGGCGGCTATTCCAGCACGCCCCGTCAGACAGTTTCACTGCTCGAAGGGGTGCAGGCCAAGCTCAAGGGCAAGGCCGAGGTGGTGCATGCGCAAGGCGTGTTCATCACGCAGAGCGAGGACCGTTCGGTCGATGAGGTGTTTCTGGCCGATCCGGCGAAGAACCGGCAGCTGATCGCCGAGGCCGTAGACGTCGCGAAGACCGCCGATATCGTCATCCTGGCCATCGGCGATACCGAGCAGACCAGCCGCGAGGGCTTCGCCGTCAACCATCTCGGCGACCGCACCAGCCTCGATCTCGTCGGCGAACAGAACGACCTGTTCGCGGCGATCAAGGCGACCGGGAAACCCGTCGTCGTTTGCGCGATCAACGGGCGCCCACCCAGCTATCTCTCCGTCGTCGAAGGAGCCAACGCGCTGCTCGAATGCTGGTATCCGGGGCAGGAGGGCGGCACTGCCATGGCCGACATCCTGTTCGGTGACGTCAATCCGGGCGCCAAGCTGCCGGTGACCGTCGCCCGCGACGCGGGGCAGATTCCCGTCTTCTACAACCGCAAGCCGTCGGCGCGGCGGGGCTATGTCTTCGAGGACATTGAGCCGCTGTTCCCCTTCGGCTTCGGGCTCAGCTACACGCGGTTCGAAATCGGCGCGCCGCGCCTGTCGGCTCCGCGCATCGGTGTCGGGGGCGAGGTCATTGTCGAAGTCGATGTCCGCAATATGGGCGAACGCGCCGGCGACGAAGTGGTGCAGCTCTATGTCCACGATCGCGTCGCTTCGGTCACGCGGCCGATCAAGGAACTGAAGGGCTTCGAGCGGGTGACGCTGGCGCCCGGCGAAAGCCGCACCGTGCGGTTCACCCTGGGACCGGACGCCTTCGCGCTCTGGAACCTCGATATGCAGGAAGTGGTCGAGCCGGGGCAGTTCGACATCATGGTCGGCCCCGATAGCCAAACGCTCCAATCCGTCACGCTCGAAATTGTCTGAATAAGGATCGCCCATGCCCATCATCACCGGCGCCAAGGTCATCGTCACATGTCCGGGCCGCAACTTCGTCACGCTGAAGATCGAGACCGACGAGGGCTTTACGGGCCTTGGCGACGCGACACTCAACGGGCGTGAACTGTCGGTTGCGAGCTACCTCACCGATCATGTCATCCCCTGCCTGATCGGCAAGGATGCGCACCGGATCGAGGACATCTGGCAATATCTCTACAAGGGCGCCTATTGGCGGCGTGGTCCCGTCACGATGACCGCGATCGCCGCCGTCGACATGGCGCTGTGGGACATCAAGGGCAAGGTCGCGGGCCTGCCGGTCTACCAGCTCCTGGGGGGCGCGAGCCGCGAGGGCGTGATGGTCTATGGCCATGCCAACGGCACGACGATCGAGGACACCGTCAAGGTCGCGCTCGAATATCAGGCGCAGGGGTACAAGGCGATCCGGCTGCAATGTGGCGTGCCGGGCATGGCGTCGACCTATGGCGTATCGAAGGACAAATATTTCTACGAACCTGCCGACGCGGACCTGCCGACCGAGAATGTCTGGAACACACCCAAATATCTTCGCGTCGTGCCCGAGTTGTTCAAGGCGGCGCGCGAGGCGCTGGGTTGGGACGTGCACTTGCTGCACGATATCCACCATCGCCTGACGCCGATCGAAGCGGGGCGGCTGGGCAAGGATCTGGAGCTCTATCGCCCCTTCTGGCTGGAGGATGCCACTCCTGCCGAGAACCAGGAGGCGTTCAAGCTGATCCGCCAGCACACGACGGCGCCGCTGGCCGTGGGGGAGATCTTCAATTCGATCTGGGACGCCAAGGACCTGATCCAGAACCAGCTGATCGACTATATCCGCGCGACGGTGGTCCACGCCGGCGGCATCACCCATCTGCGCCGGATCGCGGCGCTGGCGGACCTCTATCAGGTGCGCACCGGCTGCCACGGCGCGACCGACCTGTCGCCCGTGTGCATGGCGGCGGCACTGCATTTCGACCTGTCGGTGCCGAATTTCGGTATCCAGGAATATATGCGGCACACGGCCGAGACCGACGCCGTCTTCCCGCACGCCTACTCCTTCGCGAACGGCGAGATGCATCCGGGCGACAAGCCGGGCCTGGGCGTCGAGCTGGATGAGGAACTGGCCGCAAAGTTTGAATATTCCCGCGCCTTCCTGCCGGTGAACCGGCTGGAGGACGGGACGATGTTTAACTGGTGACAAACCCCAACCCGCGTGCCCGCCTTTGCGGGGATGACGGAATTCGAGACGGGAGAGGGCGATGAACGCCGAAATATCGCCCAAACCATCCGGCCGTATCCGCTGGATCGTCTGCGCGCTGATCTTCACCGCCGTGGTGCTGAGTTATGTCGACCGGCTCGTGCTGTCGGTGCTCAAGCCGTCCTTGCAGCAGGAATATGGCTGGACCGAGCCCGGCTATGCCGACGTCGCCTTCTGGTTTCAGGCGGCCTACGGCATCGGCTACCTGCTGTTCGGGCGGTTCATTGACAAGGTCGGGGCGAAGGTCGGCTATGCCGTAGCTGTCGGCGTGTGGACACTTGGCCACTTCGCGCAGACTCTGGTGACATCGACCATGGGGTTCGCGATCGCGCGGTTGCCATTGGCTTTGGGTGAGAGTGGCACTTTCCCCGCCGCGATCGCCGCGGCTGCCGAATGGTTTCCCAAGCGTGAGCGGGCGCTGGCCATAGGCATCTTCAACGCCGGGGGTAATATCGGCGCGCTGGTGACGCCGCTGATCGTGCCGGTGATCGTGCTGGCCATGGGCTGGCGCGCGGCCTTCTGGATCACCGGCGCGGTCAACATCATCTGGCTGGTCGTATGGATCGCCTTTTACCGTCGGCCGCGCGAGCATCCGATGGCCACGGCGGAGGAAGTCGCCTATATCGAAAGCGATCCACCGATCGAGCAAAAGCCGATCCCCTATCGCGCGCTGTTCCGGCTGAAACAGACCTGGGCCTATATCATCGGCCGTTTCCTGATCGATCCTGTCTGGTGGATGTTTCTGTTCTGGCTGCCGGACTTCTTTTCGCGTCGTTACGGTGTCGATCTGAAGGGTTTCGGCCCGCCGCTGATCGCGGTTTATCTACTTGCCGACGTCGGATCGATCGCTGGCGGTTATGCCTCGTCCAGGATGCTGGGGCTAGGCTTTTCGGCCAATCGCGCGCGCAAGCTCGCCATGCTGGGATGCGCGCTTCTGGCGGTGCCGGTCGCCTTTGCCCAGCAGGCGCCCAGCCTCTGGATCGCTGTGCTGCTGATCGGACTAGCGTGCGCAGGGCATCAGGGCTTTTCTTCCAATATCTTCGCCATGCCTGCCGACCTGTTCCCGCGCTGGGCGCAGGGTTCGATCATTGGTCTTGGCGGTTTCGCTGGCGCTGCGGGCGGCATGCTGATGGCCAAATATGCGGGTTATGTTCTCGACAGCGTGGGCAGCTACACGCCGATCTTCGCCTTCTGCGGGATCGCCTATCTGCTGGCGCTCGCCGTCTATCATTTCATCAATCCGACTTACGCGCCGGTCTCCACCGAAGGCCTGGCGAAGGACGCTGCATGAAACCGCTGACACTCCATCCCGACCGGCTATTCCCCGCCGATCCGCGTAGCCGTGACATCGCGCGGGCTCTCTATGCGACGGTCAAGGACCTGCCCATCGTCAGCCCGCACGGGCACACCGATCCGCGCTGGTTCGCCTATGACCAGCCCTTCGCCAATCCGGCGGAACTGTTGATCGTCCCCGATCACTATGTCTTCCGCATGCTGATGAGCCAGGGCGTGACGCTGGACCAGCTCGGCGTTCCCACGGTCGACGGCAGCCCGGTCGAAGCCGATCCGCGCGCCATCTGGCGGCGCTTCGCCGAGCGCTATCATCTGTTCCGGGGGACGCCGTCCCGGATGTGGCTGGATTGGGTTTTCGCCGAGGCCTTCGGGATCGACGTCCGGCTTGAGGCGGAAACCGCCGATCATTATTACGACATCATCGATGCTGCGCTGAAGACGCCCGCCTTCCGCCCGCGCGCGCTGTTCGAACGCTATAATATCGAACTGATCGCGACGACCGAAGGCCCGCTCGATCCGCTCGATCACCATCGCGTCATTCGCGAGAGCGGCTGGAAGGGACGGGTGGTCACGGCCTATCGTCCCGACCCCGTCATGGATCCGGAGACGCCCGGTTTCGCCGATAATGTCCGCGCCTTCTGTGCGATGGCGGGCGAGGATGCGGGCAGCTTCACGGGTTACCTGCGCGCCCATGAGAAGCGCCGCGCCGATTTCCGTGAAGCGGGCGCGACATCGACCGACCATGGCCATCCCAGCGCCTTCACCGCCGACCTTCCGCCGGCGGAGATCGAGGCGCTCTACGCCAAGGTAGTGGCGGGACCGGTGACGGCGGCGGAAGCCGAGCTGTTCCGTGGCCATATGCTGACCGAAATGGCGCGCATGTCGACCGAGGACGGCATGGTGATGCAGCTGCATCCCGACGTCTATCGCAGCCATAACCGCCAGGTGCTGGCGCGCTTCGGACGGGACAAGGGCGGCGACATTCCGCTTCCCGGCGAGTTCGTCCGCGCGCTGAAGCCCTTGCTCGACCGTTTCGGCAACGACCCGCGCCTGACCCTGATCCTCTTCACGCTGGACGAGGATGTCTATTCGCGCGAACTGGCGCCGCTTGCGGGCCATTATCCGGCCCTCAAGCTGGGGCCGCCCTGGTGGTTCCACGACAGCCCCGAAGGCATGCGCCGGTTCCGCGAGCGGGCCACCGAGACCGGCGGCTTCTACAACACCGTCGGCTTCAACGACGACACCCGCGCCTTCCTGTCGATCCCGGCGCGGCACGATGTCGCGCGGCGCATGGATTGCGCGTGGCTGGCGCAACTCGTCGCCGAGCATCGGCTGGAGGAAGACGAAGCCTTTGAACTGGCGCGCGCTCTTTCCTATGATCTCGTCAAGGCGGCCTACAAGCTGTGAGCCGCCTGTCCTCTGCGACGATCGACGGATTGCCCGGCGATGTCCTGCGCCCGGCCTATGACCGGGCCGCTGTCAAGCGCGGCGTCGTTCACCTGGGCATCGGCGCCTTCCATCGCGCGCATCAGGCGGTGTTCTTCGACGATGCCCTAAACTGCGGCGACCTACGCTGGGGGATCACCGCCGCTTCGCTGCGGTCGCCTGCCGTGCGCGACCAAATGGCGCCGCAGGACGGTCTCTACACGCTGGTCGTCCGCGACGGGCGCGCCGAGCAGGCAAGGATCATCGGCGCCGTGCAGGACGTGATCGTCGCCCCCGAAGCGCCGCGAGACCTGCTCGCCGCCCTTGCGCATGCCGATACGCATATCGTCACTCTAACCGTCACCGAGAAAGGCTACAAGCTCGACCCGGCGACCGGCGCCCTGATCGAAGGCGACCCGCAACTGGCGGCGGACCTTGCCAGCCTTGATGCGCCTCAGACCGCGCCGGGCTATCTGGTCGCCGCGCTGGCCATGCGCCGTGCGGCCGGCCAAGCGCCCTTCACGGCCATTTCCTGCGATAACCTGCCGTACAACGGCGCGCGCCTGCGCGACGCGGTGACCGGCCTGGCGCGGCGCCACGATCCGGCGCTCGCGGACTGGATCGCGGCACGGGGCGCGTTCCCGCAGACCATGGTCGACCGCATCGTTCCCGCCACGACCGATGCCGACATTGCCGCTCTTGCCGCACGGATTGGGGTGGAGGATCGCGCGATGGTCAAGACCGAGCCGTTCCTGCAATGGGTGATCGAGGATGATTTCTGCGGTCCCCGGCCGGACTTTGGACCGGGCGTGCATCTGACTGCGGATGTCGCGCCGTGGGAAGAGGCGAAGCTGCGCCTGCTCAACGGCGCGCATAGCGGCATCGCCTATCTGGGTGGCCTCGCCGGCATCGACCATGTGCATGAAGTGTTGGCGCTGCCGCAGGCGCGCGCCTTCGTCGAGGCGCTGTGGGATGAGAGCGAGACGACGCTGAACCCGCCGCCGGAACTGGACATCGCCGCCTATCGCCGCGCCCTGATCGGCCGGTTCGACAATCCGACATTGCAGCACCGCACGCGCCAGATCGCGATGGACGGATCGCAGAAGCTGCCGCAGCGCCTGCTGGCTCCTATCGCCGCGCGGCTGGAGGCGGGGCACGGGATCGACGCGCTGTCGCTGGCGGTCGCCGCCTGGATCCGCTGGCAGGCGGGCCGGGATGATGTCGGCGGCACGCATCTGGTCGACGATCCGCTGGCGGGGCCGATCGCGACCTGCCTGGCCGACGCGAACAGCGCGGGCGAGCGGGTGGACGCGATATTGGGCTTTGATCCCGTCATGCGGCCCGCGTTGCGCGGCAATGTCGTCTTCCGCGCGGCGCTGCTGCGCTGGCTAGATCTGCTGGAGACCCAGGGTGTCCGCGCCGCGATGCATATCCTGGCGCGGCGATGACGAGGATCGGTCTCGCCGGTTCCGGTGGCAGCAAAGTGCCGTTTTAGGTGGGGGTCGGTCCAAGATAGGACGGGGGTAAGGGCACGGTCGCCAGCACGACTTTCTGGAGCACGACATTGTCGTCCAGCCGCCAGATTTTTACGACATGCCTGCCGGCCGTAAGAGGGCCGAGTTCCGCCGACAGCCTGACGACATTGTTGCGCACAGCCTCCGCCCAGGCCTGCTTGCCCGGCGTGTCCTGCGCGCCGCCGGTCGCTTCGAGCCGGGCCGTGAGCGGCTGGACGGGCTGGTCGTCGATGGAAACGCCGATACGCAGTGCGCCCTGACCGAGCGTGTCCAGGGTCGGCGCAAGGAACAGCGTGAGAGTCGCGGGGCCGGGCCTGTCCATGACCATGTCATATTCGAGACGGACGCCATCCCGTTCGCTCGTCGCCGCCTGCCCCTGCGGCAGCGCGAGAACGCCGCCTGCCGTGCGCCCAAGATTTGGAATGTTCGTCCATCGCAGGCCGGGACCATGATGCGCGCGATTGAACGTCCCTGCCTCGCGCGCGACGATTCCCGGCTGGCGGGGCGCAGATGTGACGAAGGTCGGCTGGCGTCGCCGCTTGCCGTCTGGCGTATCGCCGCCGACCCGGATGATGCTGGGCATCGTCTGTTGCGTGGGATCATTCCAGATGACGTAATTCATGTGGACCTGGTTCATCATGCCATCCCACTTGCCGCCGTTTATCGTATGATAGCGCTCGGTCAGGGCACCGTCCCGCGCATAGGCCGTCTCGACCTCGGTTGCGAAATAGTTGGCGCGCGCGTCGTTCGACGCGGCGAGTTTCCGGTTCCAGGCGGTGGAATAATGAAGGCGATAGAGGTTGGCCATCGCGGAGACCGGGAATTCAAGCAACTGGTAATAGGCGTCCGCCTGCTCCGGCGGCAGCTTGCCGCGTACCGCCAGCATACGGGCTTCCAGCGCGTTCCACTCATCGACCATCTGGCCGAACTCGGCGCCGTCCAGAGCTTCCGCCGTCGCCTCGCCCAGGGGAAAGCTGTCCTGATCGATCAGCTCGGGCTTACGCCGCGCCGCCAATTTGCTGTAGGTCGTCATGATGTCGCCAATCTCGACGGCTTGGTGCGGGCCGAAACTTGCTCGCGCCCAGGCGTGCGGATAGGCTTGCAGGGCTTCGGGCGTCATCGCTTCGGGATTCCATGCCATCGACAGGAAGAAACCCAGAGGAAATTCCATCGGTTTGATATCGCCGACATTGGCGATCCATATCTGTCTGGCGCCGCGCTGATAGGCCAGATCCATCTGCTGCCAGATCTTTTCGATCTGATTGGTGTTGAGCCATTTGTAGTTGCGCGGAACCCCGACATAATCGAAATGATAATAGACCCCATAGCCGCCTAGGCGGGGCGGCGAACCCAGAGGCGGAAGCCGGCGAATCTGCCCCCAATTGTCATCCGCGAACAGCAGCGTGACGTCGTCGGGCGCCTTCATGCCGTGGTCGTAATAGTCCTGTACTTCCTTGTAGAGCGCCCAGAGCTGTGGCGTATCGCTGGCCGGTCTTTTCGTGACCTCCGCGATGATCTTGCGCTGGTCGGCGACGATGCGTTCAAGCAACTCGGTCGCCGTGCCCTCCACCATGGCCTCGTCGCCGTCGCCGCGCATGCCCACGGTGACCAGCGACTCATAGACCTGCCCCTTGCCCTTGGAGACCATCCTTTCGATGCCGCCGCGCCAGAAGGCGCGAAGGTTCTCACCGTTTTTGGTATAATCCCAAAGGCCGCCGGTGACGCCCTGGTCCGTATGTCGATGCCACTCGTCCTGGGCGCGCAGCATCGGTTCATGATGGGAATTGCCGATCACGACGCCCATTGAATCGGCGACGATCATATTATTGGGGTCGTCGGCGGCGAACGCCTTGGGCGCCCACATGGCGGGCCAGAGATAATTGCCCTTCATCCGCAACAGCAGTTCGAACACATGCGCATACATCGCCGCATTGATGCCGCCGAACTTCTTTTTGGCCCATCCGCTGAAGCAGGGATCCTCGTCATTGATGAAGAAGCCGCGGTAGCGAACCTTCGGCTGGTCGATCCGGGGTTCCGACGGGATGGTGACATTTTGCCGACGCTGGACCGGGACGTCGGCGAACCAGTGCCATGCCGACACGCCGACCTGCTCGCACAGGTCGTAGACCCCGAACGCTGCCCCGCGACGGTCGGAGCCGATGATGACGAGCGCTTCCGGCACGCCTGGAAATGGTCGGTCGACCACCAGGCGGAGATGGGCTTCCCACTGGCCCCTGATGCGGGACACGTCGATCCTCCGCCCCGCCACCAGCGCATCGATGGCCGGGCTTTGCCCCAGGACGCCGATCAGCACGACCGGACCGTTTGTCGCCCCCACATCGGTATGAACCTGTGGCGACCGTCCGGATGCGCGTCTGATATCCTCGGCCAAGCATCGGGCGGCGAAATGGACCGCCGAATCCGCACTCTCCTCAACGACGAGGGTGGCTGGCGATCCATCGGTGATGAGCGGAAACTCTTGTCGGCGGCCTGCGACCGTGCTCCAAGAGGTGCTTGCAGAGGCTTTCGAGATAGCCGCGCACATGCCGGCTCCCGCCGCACCCGTAAGCAGTCGCCGACGCGACAGCATAATCGTCGCTCTCATGATCCTCGCCTCCTTCAATTTATGATAGCGTTACCAGATACCGACTCTCCCAGGCTTATCAACACCAATTATTTGCTGCGGCCGGAAGGTCGATCCGCCGTCCCATCTGGTTCGGATTCATGAAATATCTATTGGGGCTCTTCAATGCTCTGGCCCGTGGCCATCGGTTCGAAGCTGGACGCGAAGGCATCGACATGGTCGTCGACGATGAAGCGATCGGCTTTGCCCTCTATCAGACCATCTGCCGGTCGCTCCATATCGCCACGGAAGAGGGCACGCGGCGCTCTTCCAGCCACGCTTCGACTTCCTCCAGATCCCGCATCAAGCATCGTAGCGTGAGATTGAAGCGGCGAGGGAAGTCACCGCCCTTCCCCATGATCGTGCTTCGGCGAGCGGCACGATCAGTCGGTGTTCATGTCGTCGAATAGTTCGTGGCAGCCCCGTCAGCACGGCGGCGGGGCCGGAGTATCCTACCGGATTTCTATCGTCGTCATCCTGATACGGCATCATCAGACGGCATCATCAGGACGCGTCCGCGCCCCGGCGCACCGCGCCTTGCGCTTGGAGGCGTTCGCGCCCGGTTCTGACCGGGGCTGAAAGGAAATCCGTGGTCGAACTGAGGCCGTCTTGCAAAAGGGGGCCAGGAAACAGAGACGCAGGGCAGTTCGGGGTTGCCAGTGATCGCCAGTCCGGGCTTGCAGGGCTGAGGCGCATTTCCATGACGCCCGCGACCAGCAGGATCGTGGCCCTGATGGGTCCGAGGAAACGGGCCTTCGTCGCTTCAACCTTCCGCATCGCTCTCCTCGGGCGTGTCGGCAAACGTCAGCCGATACTTTCGCGGCGCGCTCCAGAAAGAGTCTTGCATCGCTGGCCGCGCGGGCGGCGACGCGCCTATGCAATGCATTTCACGAGCGAGCTGATACGCCGCCAGAGGTTGCGCGGCAGTCCATCCACGATACAAGCGCTGTATGAGCGATAATAATCCTGGCGAAGCACTCGCAGCAGAACGACGGCGCGAGACAGCGCTGCCGCCGTTGCAATTTGATCATGGACGGATCGCCATCGCCACGTTGATCGTCGTGGCTATCGTGGGCATGGCGTGGCTTGCGATCGAACTGACCCGCTTCCTGATGCTCGTTTTTGCAGCAGTCGTGATCGCGGCAGTCTTCGACGCGATCGCCTCCTGGCTCTGCCGCATAACTCGGATGAAGCGTCCGGTTGCACTTGCGCTATCGGTGATCGGCATGCTTGCGCTCTTCATCGGCGCATTCGTGCTATTCGGCTCGCAGCTCGCGCGTGAATTCGACACGATCCGAGAGACGGTTCCGCGCGCCATTCAGGCGGTCGAAGGCTTCCTCGACCGTTACGGACTGGGCGAGCGGGTGCGGGAGCTGGCCGAAATCGGCGGTGACGACATTTCCCGCCTCGCGTCGCAGGCTGGAGGCTATGCAATGGCCGCCGGCAGTGGCTTGGCCGACTTCGTCCTTGTGCTTGTCGCTGCGATCTTCCTTGCGAGCGACCCTGCGACCTATCGAAGGGGACTGCTTCTCCTTATCCCTGCAAGAGCCGAAGAAATTGCCGCTCTGGCGCTCAATGATGCCTCGGTCGGGCTGCGCGGGTGGATGGTTGGTCAGGCAGTCTCGTCAATGGTCGTCGCCGGGCTGACCTGGGCAGGGCTCGCGCTGCTCGGCGTGCCTGCGGCGGGCGGGCTTGGCGTTATCGCCGGCCTGCTCGATATCATTCCCATGGTCGGTCCGGTTATCGCGGGTGTTCCCGCTGTCCTCCTTGCCTTCACCGTAACGCCTATGACGGCGCTTTGGACGCTACTCCTGTTCCTCGCCATCCAGCAGCTGCAGGGCAATTTCCTGCAGCCCATGATTCAGAAGCATGCGGTGGATGTCCCGCCAGCTGTGCTGCTGTTCGCGGTGTTTGCCGCCGGCCTGTTGTTCGGTTTCATTGGAGTGCTGCTCGCGGCACCGTTGACGATAGTCGTCTATGTCCTGATCCAGCGCGTGTACGTGCGAGCCATGCTCGGAAAGCCGATCAAGGTAGCAGGAGAGGATTAAACCAGCGGAAAGCCGGCCTTGCCAGCCGAGGGTTTGGCTTAAGCTAGCCGGCTTGTCGCATTTCCAGCGAGGCTTCAAAGCGCGACTTCGGGACAATGGCTCACAAACCCCGTCGCTTAATACAGCCAGAAGTTTTCAATTCGATACAATAGGGATCCTGATCGACCCATGACCTTCTTCCAGCAACTGCTCATCGCCGTCGTTCAGGGCATCACCGAGTTTCTCCCGATCTCCTCATCCGGTCACCTGATCCTCATCCCGCATTTCACCGACTTCCCAGATCAGGGTCCATTGATCGACGTCGCGGTCCATGTCGGCTCGCTGCTTGCCATCATCATTTATTTCTTCCGCGATGTGCGCGGTCTGGCACAAGGTGGGCTGGCCACCGTCGGAGTGGGGCGCGCCGACGAGCAAAAGCGCCTGTTCCTCTGGATTGTCATCGGCACGATCCCGGCGGTCCTGGTCGGACTGTTTCTCAAGACCGGCGGCTTTCTCGACCAGTTCCGATCGACCGATCTCGTCGCGTTTAACCTGATCTTCTACGGGCTTTTGCTAGGCGCCGCGGATCGGTGGGGGCGGCAGGAACGCCACTACGAGGACATGCGCCTGAAGGACGCCATCATCGTCGGGCTCGCCCAGGCGCTGGCTCTCATTCCGGGTACGAGCCGTTCCGGCGTGACCATGACGGCGGCGCGGGTACTGGGCTTCCACCGCGCCGAAGCGGCGCGCTTCTCATTTCTATTGTCGATCCCGGCGGTTGCCGGAGCCGGGCTTCTCGCAGGGCTCGACCTCGCCGAGGCGACGCGCGAGATGCAATGGGATGCATTCGTCGCTGGCGTACTGACCTTCGTCGCCGCCTTCATCACGATGGCCGGCCTGATGCGGTTTCTGCGGACAAAGTCGATGACCGTCTTCGTACTGTATCGGGTCGGACTGGGCGCCATACTGCTCGCCTTTTTCTAGAGCCGGATACGCAGGTCCGGCACGCCGGGTCGGCGCGCCAGACCGATGGACACGCGCATCAAGGCGCCCCCTCTCGACGCTGCGCGATCGCCCGGAACCCTTCACGGGCGCCTGGCGATCACGCTTGGCAACGCAAAGGAATAGCTGACCGTCGTCCTCAATTACGGGCGGAAATGTCAATCAAGCTGGTCGCATGAGATACAGAGTTCCGAACACTGCAACTGGACAGTCATATTAACGTCGCGCCGTTGCAATGGAAACATCCTCAAAATGCAAAGCATTACTGCCAGTGCCCCTGCCAACTCGCATTCAAGGCGAGAATTTCATCAGGGGGCTAATCATGCGTTTGAGACGGGGTATTCGTCATAATCTTTCGGTCTGTTCCGCTCTTCTGGCGGCGACAGTGCTTTCGAGCCCCGCTTTCGCGGGCACGGTCAGCGGCGTGGTGACCGACGGCACCGGCACGCGGGCGCTTGAAGGCGCCGAGATCACCATTGTCGAGCTTGGCCGCACGGTCGAAGCCCAGGGCGACGGCAGCTATCGCTTCACCGACGTCCCAGCAGGCACCTACACATTGCGCGCGCATTATAGCGGGGTGGCGGACTATCGCGAGACGATCACGGTGTCCGAAACGGGAGACATCAACAAAATCATCCTGCTCGGCAGCGACGGCAGCACCATCCTGGTGATCGGTCAACAGGCCAGTCTGGCCAGTTCGCTGTCGCGCCAGCGGGCTGCCGACGGCGTGGAAAATGTGCTCACCCGCGACGCGGTCGGCCAATTTCCCGACCAGAATGTCGCCGAGGCGGTGCGCCGCGCACCGGGCGTCAACGTCCTCAACGACCAGGGCGAAGGCCGCTTCATCGCCGTGCGCGGTCTCGATCCCTCGCTCAACGCTGCTTCGCTCAATGGTGTGCGCGTGCCGGCTCCCGAGGCGGACACACGCTCGGTGGCGCTTGACGTAGTCGCTTCTGAACTGATCGAATCGATCGAAATCAAGAAATCGCTGACACCCGACATGGACGGCGACACGATCGGTGCCTCGGTCGAGATCAACACGACCAGCGCTTTCGATCGGCGCAAGGATCTTCTCGCCGCGTCGATCGAAGGCTCGTACAACCACTATGCCGACGCGGTCACCCCCAAGGGCAGCTTCGACTTCTCAACGCGTCTCACCGACAATTTCGGCATTGCCGGGGGCGCCTCCTACTACAAGCGTCGGTTCGAAACCGACAATATCGAAGCCGAAGACTATACCGACGAGGGCTATGCTGAGAGCATCGAATATCGCGACTATGACGTGCGCCGCCTGCGCACCGGCGGCTCTTTGTCGCTCGACTGGCGGCCGGCGCCATCGACCAAGCTCTATGCCAAGGGCATCTACAACCGTTTCTCTGATCAGGAAGACCGTCGCCGCCTGGTCTTCGACCTCGGCGATGCCAATCTTACCTCGGCCAGTGGTACGTCATTCAGCCTCAACAGCGGCGTGCCGGGCGACGACGAAGATGAATCGCGCATCCGCGTCGAACGCGACCTCAAGGACCGGTTCGAAGTGCAAAAGATCCAGTCGTACCAGATCGGCGGTGTGACCGAGAGCGGGCCCTGGACCTTCAAATATTCCGCCGCCTGGTCGCGCGCCGAAGAGATTGAGAACGGATCGATCGATCCCGTCGTGTTCCGTCGCGATTTTGAAGCGGTCGAGGGCGACGACCTGACCGTCGATTTCGACTATTCCGATTACAAGATTCCGCTCTACGCCATTTCCGGGCCGAGCGCCGCGGACTTCAACGATCCGTCGCAATATGAATTCGACAAGCTTGAGCGCACAACGTTAAGCCGTTCGACCGATCGCGAGTGGAATTTCCGCGGCGACATCGCCTACGCCATTCCGCTGGATCAGGGGACATTCACCGTTCAGGGCGGGGGCAAGGCGCGGCTGCGGCAAAAGAATTACGATCTGACGCTGGACGTTTTCGACGGCTTTGGCGGCGATTTCACACTGAATGACGCGCTTGGCACACAGACCTATCGCCTCGCCGAATTGGGACCAGTTGTGAAGAAACGCGGCGTGCGCGGCTTCTTCAGCGACAATTTCAATGACTTCGAGCTGAATGCCATCGACACGGCGATCGAGTCCAGCATCGCGGATTATCGCGTAGGCGAGGATGTCTATTCGGGCTATCTTATGGGCCGCTACGACGCCGGACCGCTGCGGGTTATCGGCGGCGTCCGCGTCGAGCGGACCAGGAATGACCTGCAGGGCAATTTCGTCACGCTGCTGACCGAAGGCACTGAAGTCGATGGCGAAGAGCTTGACGAAGATATCGTCAGCGTCACGCCCAGCCGGATCAAGCGCAGCTACACCGACTGGCTACCGAGCGCGCTCGTCCGCTATGAGGCGACCGACAAGCTCATCTTGCGTCTCGGCGCGTTCAAGAGCCTTGTCCGCCCGGGTATTGGCCAGCTCGCCCCGCGCGTTCAGGCCGAGCGCGACGGCGACGATTCTTCAGTGGATGTCGGCAATCCCAACCTCAAGCCTTATCGCGCATGGAATATCGACGCTGGCGCCGAATGGTATTTCGCACCGTCGAGCGTCCTTCAGGGCGGTTTCTTCTACAAGAAGCTGAAGGACTACATCGTCGAACAGGAAATCGAGGATTATGCGCTGAACGGCTTCACCTATGACGAAGCGACGATCCGCTTCAACTCCGGTGACGCTGAAATCAAGGGTCTCGAACTGGCCTACGCACAAAGCTTCCGGATGCTCCCCGCGCCGTTCGACGGCCTGCTGGCCAACCTCAACTATACCTTCACCGATGCCGACGGCCAGGTGCCCACCGAGGACGGCTTCCGCGACATCCCGTTGCTCAACGCGGCACGGCACACGTTCAACGTTGTGCTCGGCTATGAGAAGGGGCCGCTCAGCATCCGGTTCGCTGGCACCTATCGCGATGAATATCTCGACGAGTTGGCAGGCAGCGCGGAGGAAGACCGCTATGTCCGCAATCACTTCCAGCTCGACGCGAGCGCCAAGTTCCGCGTCCTGCCCAATGTCACGATCTTCGGCGAGTTCGTGAACATCAACAATGCGAAATATGTCGCCTTCCAGCGCGGCACCGGAAATGGACGCCAACTGCTCCAATATGAAAAGTACGGCTACACCGCCAAATTCGGCGTTCGGGCAAACTTTTAAGGAAGTTGCGATGACAGGTTTCGCATCGCTTCGTACGACAGTCAGCGCCATCCTCATGGGTGGCGCTGCCTGCGCCGCCCCTCCTGCGCCGCCCCTCTTGCGGCGCAACCCGTGCCGCATTCGCCTGGCCAGCCCTATGCGGCGCGCAATTTGCCCGACCGCATCGTGTTGACGCCAGGAGCCGATCCGGTCCGCGAGATGGCGGTCGCCTGGCGGACGGACGGCAGCCAGGCTGCGGTCGAAGCCCAGATCGCTCCCGCGATCGACGGGCCGAGCCTGGAGGCGCGAGCGAAACTTGTCACGGGCACAAGCTCAGCGATCACCACCCAGAACGGTCAGGCGCGCTATCATCAGGCCCGCTTCACCGGGCTCAATTGCGTGACGATGAGAGCGGCAAATTGCTCGCGGACTTCGCACGCGACATCGCTGATCCGAAGGCGACGACCTTCTGTCTCTTTGCCGCTAATCATGGCCAGCTGCTCGAAAAGCTGAAGTCACCTCCGCCGACCGATGCAATGCGTCAACAAAGTGGTAGAGGACATGCTCGCCGGGGATAAGGCGCGCCGCCATCTCATGAGCATTGCAGACGAACGGTGGCCTTTACAGGAGTTTCGGCTCTAGCTTAGATGTGATAAGTAGATGAGCACAGCCGGACAGTCGGCGCAGGCCACCGACGCAAGAGTGGAGAGGAAAGCATATGGGCAAGAGTCTTGAAGGCCGCGCTGTGGTCGTGACGGGGGCTTCGAGCGGCATCGGCCGCGCCATCGCCGTCGACCTGGGGGCACACGGCGCCGATGTCTGCCTGGTCGGCCGGTCCGAGGAAGAGTTGGCGCGCACGGCAGAGTTGATCACGCAGGCCGGCGGGCCCAAGCCGACCGCCGTGGCGATGAACCTTCAAGAACGCGGACCGCTCGGCGATCTGATCGACAGGATCGGCAAGGAGCATCCGCATTTCTTCGCGGTCATCAACAATGCGGGCGTGATGTATCCCGAACCGCTGATGGAAGGCACTATCGAGCGCTGGCAAGCGATGCTCGACATCAACGTCATGGCCCAATTGGAAGGCAGTCAGGCAGCCGTCCGCGCGATGCGGGCCCATGGCAAGCCGGGCCATGTCATCAATATCGGTTCGGTCCAGGGCAGTTTTGAGGAACCGGGCGTCTACGGCATTTCCAAAAAGGCCGCGGAGATGATCGGGGCGACGCTGCGCAAGGAAGTCGAACGTGACGATATCCGCGTCTCCACCGTCGTTCTGGGCGGTTTCGCGACCAATCTGGCGCGTGACTTTAACCCCGAAACCATGTCCAACCTGGCAGGCAATCTGGAACGGCTGGGCATCGACCCGCAAAGCACGGACATGAGCAAGATCGTCGGCGATCCGCAGCATGTGGCCAATGTCGTGCGCTACATCCTGGAACAGCCGATCGACATCAATCTTCACGAGGTTTTCATTCGTCCGCCCATCAGCACGAAGGCCTGACAGGCTACTGACAACAGGTGTGAACTCCATATAAAGCAGGGGAGCGGGGCTGATGATCAAGGAAATGACGCACAGCAGTCAAACTATGCCAAGCGGATTTGCAGAGCATATTCCCGCTGCGCTCCCCTCAACCTCCCCACCCGTTCCCGGCCCCGCCGACGGATCCTTTTCCGAACTGATCATGCAGGATCTGAGGGCCGAAAATGGCTATGGCCGGATCGTGCAGTTCACGCCCGACGACGTGATCTCCATTTCGGCCAGTGCAAAGCCCGTCATTTACGCCGTGCTGGAAGGAGAGGTGGTGATACAGTCGGGCCGGCGGTTGGCCCGGCTGGAGGCGGGGGACGTGGGCCTCATCTTCTACGGCGATGAGCACAGGCTGGGTAATGGCAAAGCGTCTGCTAGGCTGGCGACGCCCCCCATACCTCTTCGCCCACCTGAATCGCTCGAAACTGTCCGCTTCGGCGAAGGCCCCGCCCAGGCGGTGGTCATGCAGTGCTTCCTGGAACTGTCCTATGTGGGGCGGACTGCCTATTCCAATCGCGCGATGCCCAAGCTGGTCGCGCTACGCTCCGGAACGAGCAAGATCGGCGACGACGGCGACATCGAATTGCGCGCCTTCCCCTTCGATCCCGAACTGCTACACGCGGAACTGCGCGGTATTGGGGGTTATGCGCTGGCCTATTCCTTCGCGAACATGGAATTATGCCAGGCGCTGCGCTGCTACACGACCAAGATCTGGGGCGGCCGGGAATATCGCGACGTTCGCAGTCCCAACCGTCGCCGCATGACCGCCATCATGCGTGAAGTCTGCGCGCGACCAGAACATGACTGGAGCGTGGAACGAATGGCGCGCTATGTCGGCCTGTCCCGTTCAGCCTTCGCCGCGGCGTTTCAGGAACTGGTGGGCGAGGCACCGATCGGTTTCCTCACCCGAGAAAGGATGAAACGCGCTGCAAAGCTGCTGCTCGACCAGTCGCTATCCATGCAGGAAGTCGGCAAGAGGGTGGGCTATGAAATTGAAAGCTCCTTCGCGCGCGCGTTCAAGCGCCACTGGGGCGTTTCCCCCCGCGCCTTCATTCAAAGGCGTAATCATGACGAGCAATCGCTGAACTAATCTGAGCATTGCGCGCAGAAGCGGGAGCCGCTTCTGCGCAAGAAGTCACGGTACGACCAAGAAACCCGCGGCCGACGCGACAGCGTGTTTCCCGGCGGCAAGGCGAAGGGGCGATGGTCTGTGCCATCGCCCCTTTCTTCTTCGGTCTTTAGGCCGCCACTGCCTCGGGCTCGGCGATCAGGCCGCGTTTCTGCATGTCAGCCAGATATTTGTGGATATAGGCCTCATCAAGGTGGGGCATGACCGGGCCGACCTTCAGCGACTTGACGCGCTTTGCAAAGTCGCTGCTGTCCAGCGGGCTTTCCCTTGCTTCGTGGGGCTGGGCGAAATGCGCCAGAATGTTGATCGAGCTATTCTGCCGATCCTCTTCCGACAAATTGCGGAGCTTGCCCTCGAACCGTTCTGCCCAGGCGCTATGATCGGCGATATGATCGACGCGATAGCCGGCGCTTTCAATCCAGTCCGCAAAGGAGTCGAGCGAATAGCCATCATCATGGTCGTTGACCATGTTGAAGCTCTGGAAGCCGGTATAGGGCTCCGCGCCAACCTCCCGGATCATCGCCGCCAGGAAGTCGACCGGCAGACCATCATAATGGGCGCGAGGCCGATTGCCGTTGGCGTCCAGCGCATAGAAGGATTTGGGCGCCAGACCCGTCTTGACCAGGCTGAAGAGCAGCCGGGTGATCATGTCCGTCTCATTATATTGACCGGAATAGTTACGATGCGGCAGGATCATGTTCGGGCGGAATATATTGACCGGCAACCCGAACAGCTCATTGGCTTCGCGCAGCAGCACTTCGCCTGCCCACTTGCTTGCGGCATATCCGTTCGCATATCCATCGCTCAGCCGAACCGGATCGGGCACGTCGCGCACATCGGTCGCCTCGGGCGCGCCGGTGAGCGAAGGCAGAAGCGCCGGAACACCAACGGTCGAAATATAATCGAACCGCTTGAGCTTGGACGTCAGCGCCAGCGCGATCAGTTCGGCCGTACCCAGAACGTTGGGCGCGAAAAGATTGGCGTAAGACAGGCGATGGTTCACCAAGGCCGCGGAGTGGACGATCTGATCCAGCTCGCGCGTCAGCATGTCATAGGTCTCGCTGTCCAGGCCAAACCGCTTTTCGGCAAGATCGCCGCACAGCACGCGCAGGTGCCGATCCGCAAGCTGCCGGAACCGGGCCAGTAGCGCGGCATCGCCTCTGTCGAACGCCGCTTCGAGCCGCGCTCTGGCTTCCGCCTCGGTCTTTCCCCGTGCCAGGCAATAGACGGTGCCGCCGCGCGGCGCGACATGTTCCAGCCATTCAAGGCACAGGAAGCGGCCAAGAAAGCCGTTGGCGCCCGTGACGAGGACATTTTTTGCCTCTGCGGCTGGCGGTGCGGCGTGCGACGCATCGGTCAGCAGGGCCTCGTCGATCATCTTGTAGAGCTTAAGGTCGCTGGGCCGGAGCAGGTCGGGGTCGGGATGCACGTCCGACATGCGCACCGTCTCACCCGATTGGGCACGGTCGACATGCTCGGCGAGCCATTGCACCGTCGCGGCCGGGTGAAGGATTGCACTGACGGGAACAGTAACGCCGAACATTTCTTCGAAAAGCAGCGAAAGGCCCACCGCACCCAGCGAGTCACCGCCAAGATCGCCGTAGCTGCGCGGATTATCGGCGTCTACCTGGGGCAGGCCCAGATTGGCCTTGAAGGCGCCGGCGACACGCTCCGCCGTCGTACCGTCGGCGCTGGCGCGCAGGCGGGCGAGTTCGACCTGCTGCTGCTTGTCCATTTCCTCATACATGGATTCCAGCTGATCGACATATTTGCGCTTGATATTGGGACGAAGCGGCTTGCGCGCGCTCGACAACAATCCATTTTCATAGGTGAACCGCTCATGTTCGATGAGAACGTCGCGGGGAATCTCGAAATTCTTGAGTTCGGCCTTTCGTGCAACTGTCTTGAATTCAGACAGGATCAGCTCGCGCAGTTCCGCCTCGTTCGGATCATGCCCCAACATTGCGCGCGCGACACTGAGATCGGGCACGACCACTGCAAGAAGATAGGAGCGGTATGAGCTGCCGTAGACGAAAATTTGCTCGATGAGGGAGCTGTTGCCCAGATAGGTCGTTTCCAGCGGCCCAACCGCAACAAATTCGGCCTGGCTCAGCTTGATGACGTTGCCACGCCGGTCGACCCACACCAGATGATCAGGCCCGCGCTGTTCCATTATGTCGCCGGTCTTGAGGAAGTTATCCTCCGAAAAAACAGCGGCGGTCGCTTCGGGGCGTTTGAAATAGCCCTGGAACATCTTGCTGGTCTTCACGTAGAGCTCGCCGCGCGGATAGGGCTTGTCGGTCGTGAAATAGCCCAGTTCAGGCACGTCAACCAACTTGAACTCGGTGATCATGTTGGACGTCAGTCGGTTTTCCGAAGTCATCGCCGCGGCGCCGGCCTCCGTCTGACCATAGCCTTCGACCAGCGGCATTTCCCAGCATTCGGCGATGAAGCGGCGCACTTCCGGCGCGGTTGGCGAAGAGCCGACGCCGCCGCCGCAGAGGCGATCGCCCAGATAGCTGGCCCTCATTTCCTGGCGCACGGCCGCGTCGGCCATGGCCTCCTTTTCACCCAGGGTGACGCGACGCTGCACTTCGGACTGATAATGCTGATAGATGAGTTCGCAAACGCGCGGGATGAACAGGATCATCGTCGGCCGTGTGATCCGGAAGTCATCGAACAATGTCGACATGTCGCTGCGCAAGGTGAAGTTGGCCGTCCCTCCCTGCGCCAGGGTCGAATGTACCATTGTGCGTCCCATGAAATGATTCATGGGTGCATAGGCGACTTGCACGGTCGGCCGGTAAGCGGGGATGGTTTCGTTCCAGAACTGGGAACTGATGGCGTCATGGATGATCGCGCCCTTGGGCTTGCCCGTGCTGCCCGAGGTATACATGATCATCGACACATGATCGGGGGTTGTTTCGGCAAGCGGCTGGAATTCATGGATGCTGCCATAGTCGACCGCGGCGTCGAAGGTGATGAGGGCCACGCGGCCCCCCGCCTTGGCCAACGTCGCGCGGGCTGCGGCGATCGCATCACGGTCATCGTCCACTCGCTCGTCGGCGTCGAGCACGATCAGGCTGCGGATCGTGTCCTGGTCGATGGCGTAGCCGACCGCCAGTTCCAGATTGTCGATCGAGGCGGCAAGCACGGTCGGCGCCACGTCCGTCAGGATTTGGCGCATGTCGGGAGCAGGCAGGTTGGCCTGCAGCGGCACCGAAACGGTTTGGGCATAGTTGCAGGCCAGGTCGACCGCCGCCATTTCAGCACCGGTGAAGGCGATGAACGAGATCTTGTCTCCGGGTGCGGCGCGATGGTCGGGATGGTGTTTCCACAGGTTCGCGATCCCTTCGACCTGCCTGCGCAATTCGCCGTAGCTGATCGTGTCGAAGCGCATGTCATACCGCCGCACCGTCCGGCCAGCCGCATCCTGCTCAAGCGTGTAGTGGCGAGAGCCGAAGGCAGGGCGGTCCGCATAGCCCTCGAGCACCGTCGCTATGATCTGCCGATAGGAAAGGGCTGGATCCTTGATTGCTTCCGTCACCTTAGGATCGGGAATCCGTGCCGCCATTTCCGGGTCGCTGATCGACATTTGCTGCACGCGGGCCACCGCTTTTTCAACGAGGTGACTTTGGTCGAATTCTGTAGCCATGGAATTATCCTCAATAATTTTCCTGATTTGGATCCAGAACTATCACCGTGATGATAGATATGACATCAGGACAACTTTTCTTCTCGTCCTTGAGATTATGCCGCCTGTCCGATTATCTTCGGGCGGAATAAGGCGAATATCATCGCGACCAACAGGAAGGTCGCGATATGTATAAGAATGGGAACATCGTAACTTCCCGTTCGGTCGAACAGATGCCCCGCCAGCGGCGCCGCTCCGAACAGAAAGGGCACCTTGTAAAAATAGACATTCCCCATCGCGGCGGGGAAATTTTGCGGGCCAAGCCATGCGTTGATCATCACCGCGCACAACCCCACGATTCCACCGGAGATCAGCCCCGTCAGGCCCGCCACCGCGATGAGCGGGAGCAGCGCGGGCCCCAGGAGCAGCATCGCGGTCCAGGGCACCGTCCAGCCCAAAGCCTGCACAACGACAGCGCGCTGGCCGCCGATGCGATCGGCCAACCAGCCGAACAGCAGCGCGCCCGCCGTAGCCGAAATACCAAAGACGGACAGGAGCAGCGAAGCGGGCTGCAGGGCCAGGCCCTTTTCCACGGCCATGGACACGATGTGGGTGGTCATCATTACACCACCCGCCGTCAGCAATCCGATGCACAGCCAGATCATCTGGAACGATCGGCTGCGGTGGATTTCGCGGGTGGTCAGGATACGTCCCTTGCCCTGCCCGGACAAATCGGCGGCGTCCGTTGCAGCGGGCACGCTGCCATCATCGCCAAAGCTCCGCAGCCCCCGGTCCGCCGGCGCGGAGATCACGGTCATGGCCAGCGGCACGAACGCGAGCGACACGAGCGCAGCCATTGCGAATACGCCGGCCAGCCCGAAACGGGGCAGGACGATCGCCGTCAGCACCGGAAAGATCGCCACGAACAGCGGCATGTTGACGAAGCCTAGCACCCGCCCGCGCCCAGTCAGGAACCAGTTGTTCGCGAGCGTGGATGCCGAAATCGGGCCCAGCAGACATACGCCCGGTCCGATCACGAAGGTATAGATGGCCAGCACGGCTTCGATGTTCGGGGCCACGGTAAGCAGCCCGTAACCCGCCGCGTTGACGAGCGTGCCCACCAGCATCAGCGTACGGATGGAAAAGCGCCGCATCAGCCCGCCCATCAGCGGCGACAGCAAGCCCATCAGCAACGTCATGAACGCAAGGCCCGAAGCGGCCAGCGTGCGGTTCGTGTGATAGCCCGTCTCGAGCGCCCCGACAATTGTGCCATAGATACCGAAATTCATGCCGATGGCGCAGTTCTGCGCCAGGAAGGCGATAAGGAGCATGCGCCAGGCGGGATGCGAAAAGCTCCCTCCAGGCGCGACCAGCGAAGATGAACTGGTCACGACCGGCCCTCCGTACGTCGCGGCAGGCAGACACTGCGCGGCCTCATGGCCCTCTCCTTATCCTTCGACGTCCGTTGCCCGAACATGCTGCGAAGCCAGCGTTCCGGGCGGTAGCGGGACGCTCCATTCCGCTGTCATGCGGATTCCTCGCGCGCATCTTGTCTCGACTGCGGCACAGCTTGAAAGCCCTTCCATCTCACCTAGAGTTTTTGTGTATTCTGTCGGACGATCGGCTGTTTTCTCAATCCGAAGCTTGGCGCACCCCGGCCAGGCAATCAGTTCTTACGCGTGGCAATGACTGATTGCCCCTGGAGACGGCCGGTATCACGAGGCTGGTCTTCAGGCCTGAACCTTCAACAGCCGCCAAAAGGACAGATGATGGAAATCGGCCTTTCGCCCGATCACCAGACTGTCCGGGACAGGCGAAGAAAATCGTCGACGGGTTCGACGACGAATATTGGAGCAACGCCAGCGAAAAGCGCCGCTTCCCCTATGAATTTCACAAGGCCATGGCGGATGCCGGCTGGCTGGGGATCACCATGCCGGAAGATCTGGGCGGCGCTGGCCTTGGCGTCACAGAACCGGATGCGGGCCTGGATACCACCAGCATCAGCACATTCGCGAAAAAGGTGAACGGCGGCTATCGCGTCACCGGACTGCTGCTCACCCGCACGACTCCCAAGGCGGAATGCAAGAAGCCTACGGACGGCCTCACCCTCTTCAACATCGACCTGGACAAGAGCCAGATAGGGGTCACGAAGATCCCGAAAAAGGGGCCGCGCCTGCTTTAATGCCTGCACCCGTGCGGTGATGACGCATGGCGGCATGGGATATGCGGCCGAATATCAGGTCGAATGCCTCTTCCGCGATTCCATTTTGCCCGTCATCACCCCCGTCAGCCCAGCAAAGATCATAAATTGCATCGCCGAAAAGGTGGTGGGCCTGCCCAAGTCGTACTGACGAACTCTCTGCCGATTCCACCATTGCCGCCGCGCCTTAGTGTGGCGGCAATTTTTATGCGCGGATGGCAAAATGAAAAAAGCGCCCCCGCTTAGGCGGGGACGCTCCAGTTCGAACGGGGCGGCGAGCCGTCCCGGGGAGTTCTATCTGCCGAACCGGTAGCTCAGCCGCACCCATATTTCGCGGCCGCGACCGACATAGGCAGCCGTATCACCCAGAAGGCGAAGCGGATCATTCCGGGCATAGCGGCCCGGATCACTGCCGGTGAAGGGAGTGTCGCTGCTGCGGACGAAATAATATTTGTCCGTCAGGTTCCTGCCGATCAGGGCGATTTCCCAACGATCCTGTGCCTGGCTCAGGCGCAGCGATGCGTCAAACAGCGTGTAGCTCGGCTGGCGTCCTCCCGGCGTGTTGGTCGTGTCGGTGAAATACGAGTCCGAATAGCTCATATTGCCCGATAGCCCGATCTTCATCCCTTCATTGATCGGCCGATCGAAGTTGAAGCCGGCGTTCGCCGTCCAGCGCGGCGCGCGCACCAGTTCCTGGCCACTCAGATTCTGCAACAGGGCAGAGGTTCCGGTGAAGTTGTTGAACTGGACGAAACATTCTTCCGAAGGCTGACCGCGATAGCAGCTGGCCTGATAATCGATATAATAGGCCTTGTTGTAGTTCATCGCACCGTTCAGCGACAGACCGTCCAGTGGCGTCCGGTAGGTGAAATCAGCCTCTATACCCTTGGTCCGCACGCTGCCCGCATTGCGCAACTCCTGCTGCACGCCTGAAACCGTGACGCCCACCTGCAGGCCCGTCGTCTTGTAATTATAGGCGGCCAGGTTGACCTGCAAGGTGCGATCGAAAAGCGCCGCCTTGATCCCCGCCTCTATGCCCTTGGTGACCTGCTGGTCATAGGTGACCTGTTGCGTTCCTCCGATCACACCGGCCGTAGGCGTAAGCGCGCTGAAGCCCCCAGAAAGGAAGCCTTCCTTGTAGGAAGCATAGATATTCAGGTCGCGACTGGGATGAAGGGCGGCGGTGAATTCCGGCGACACATCGAAAAAGTCGACCTTGCGCCGCAACCCAGCGGCCGTGATCGGCGACAGATTGCCTGGCGCAGTGGGGTCATAATTGAGCAAAGTCGGCAGCCGCTTCTTTTCCCAGGACGCGCGCGCACCAGCACTCAGCTCGATGATTTCGATCGGCTTGGCGATGATCTGCCCGAAAATCGAATAGGATTGGCCTTCCTGAACATATTTATACTTGTTCAAAGCGACCGGATTGGTCGTTCGGGCAGGCGTGGTCGACCCGGCGGTCGCCTTACTGTCCGTGAACAGCCCGCCCATCATGAAGTTGATCGGCCCGGTAAAATCGCTGGCGAGCCGCAGTTCCTGCGAAAATTCGCGCAGCGCCAATTCATTATAGCTCGGCAGATGCCAGCGCCGCACCTGGGCGCCCTGCCCAGCGGGCGCGGGATTGCCTGCGCCATTCAAGAAATAGACCGCCCCATCTTCATAATAATATTGGGTGAAGTTCGCGATATTATCGAGCTTCTGCTTGTAAAAGCCGGTGACGGACGTGAGCTTCACATCCTCGTCCACCTGATAATTCATCTCCAGGCCGCCGAGGAACTGATATTGCTCCAGCCGGGGCTGGCCGCCATTCCAATCCATTTCGGGGAACAGATTTTCCACATTGGCGCCGTTGAAACCGCCGACCAGGTTCTTGTTGTCGGCAACGCAATTATCGACTGGCAGGTTGGCCGGCATGCCGATCGAGAACTGCGGAGCGCCCAAGGGGCAAGCGACGAATTGGGTGTTGCCGGCCGAACTCGTTTGGTCGATCACCTTACCGTAGGTCAGCTTCAATCGCGCGTCGAAGTTGTCGGCATTATCGAATGTCAGCGTGCCCCGGATTGCAAAATCCTTCTTGTCCGGCGCGCGGTGGCTATCCAGAGGGAAGATTTGGGCGGTCGAAGTGTTGGCGAAGTCGCGGGGCACCTCATTCTTGGCCCAGCCGCTCATATCGGAATAGAAGCCGGCGATGCGATAGCCGATCATGTCGTTGATCGGCCCGGACACATAGGCTTCGGTCCGAATTTCGCGAGCATTGAACTCGTAGCCCGCCTTGATACCGGCTTCGAACTTGTCGGTGGGATCGGCGGTGCGGATTGAAATGATACCGGCAGGGCTGTTCTTGCCGAAGAACAGGGCCTGAGGGCCCTTCAGGACTTCGATATGGGCAAGGTCCAGTTCCGACATGCGGCGGACGGTTGCGCGACCAATGCTGATTCCATCGATGTTGAAGGAAACCGCCTGATCGTTAAGAGGATTGTTGTCGGCACCGGCAAGGCCGCGAATGGAGATGATACCACCCTGCACGGTCCCGCCGCCTTCGCCGATGATCAGCGATGGCACCGCGCGCGCAACGGCGTCGACGGTAGTGATGCCGAAATTCTGAAGTTGCTCTTGCCCAATCGCGGTAATTGCCACCGGGACTTCCAGGGCGGTTTCTTCGCGCTTGCGTGCGGTGACAATGATGTCGCCAGGTGACACCATCTGCGCACTGCTGCTCTGCGCCATCACCGGCGCATGAACAGCCAGCGCGGCGACCGAAGCGGACGAAATGGCGAGCAATTTTGCAGCCGCTTTCTTCATTGGATTCCCCTCATGAGTTTTTATCTGTGGGGCGACAGTAGCAGCAACATCGAACGCTGCCGGGGAAATGATGGCCTTCGCACTTTGGGTACAGTTTTTTGGATTTCCGGTTGGAAGGCATCCGGATGCGGCCGCTGCGCGCCGTTCTGCCGCCTTATGCCGGATACAGGCTTGACTGAAGAGGAAGGCCGGACGACAGCATTGCCCCCAGAGTTCCATGATCAGCGGGAAGCCAGTGCGATGGAAAATAAAAGTCTCTTTACGCCGTTCCAAAGCCAGTCGCTTTCGCTGCGCAATCGTCTGGTCATGGCACCGATGACACGTACCTTCTCGCCGTCGGGCGTCCCGACCGCCGACGTGGCGGCTTATTACAAGCGGCGCGCCGAGGGAGGGGTCGGCCTCATAATCACCGAAGGCAGCTGGATTCCGCATTCCGGCGCATCCAATGAGGAGAACGCCCCTCGCTTCTATGGGGAGGACGCCTTGGCCGGCTGGGCGACCGTAGTGCGAGAGGTGCATGACGCCGGCGCGCAGATCGTGCCGCAACTGTGGCATGTCGGCCTTACGCACCGCCCCAAGGCCCCTGGCGTCTATGAAGACATACAGGAGGATTTCTCGACCCGGGTCAGCCCGTCGGGCTATGTCGCGGTGGGCGACAAGATCGCCGAGGGGATGAGCGACAAAGACGTGGAAGATCTCATCGAAGCCTATGCGACCGCCGCCGCGACAGCCAAGGCACTGGGCTTCGATGGCGTCGAAATCCACGGCGCCCACGGCTATATGGTCGACCAGTTCTTATGGGCCGAAACGAACAAGCGCACCGATCGCTGGGGCGGCGACATTGCCGGCCGCACCCGGTTCGCGGTGGAAATGGCGCGCGCATGCCGTGCCGCCGTGGGGCCCGACTTCGCGATCATCCTGCGCTTCTCGCAATGGAAGCTGCAGGATTATGGCGCGAAGCTGGCGACCACGCCGCAAGAACTGGAGCAGTTCCTGCTGCCGCTCGCCGACGCCGGCATCGACATCTTCCATGCCTCGCAGCGCCGCTTCTGGGAGCCCGAATTCGCTGGCAGCGATCTCAGCCTCGCCGGCTGGGCGAAAAAGATCACCGGCAAGCCATCGATCACTGTCGGATCGGTCGGGCTCGATCGAGAACTGCTCGAAACCAGTCCTGATCCGACAATTATCGCTCATGTCGCCAAGCTCGACCAATTGTTCAAAATGCATGAGCAGGGCGACTTCGACCTGGTAGCAGTGGGACGCGCGCTTATCGCCGACCCGGACTGGCCATTGAAAGTACAGGCCGGGCGCTTTGATGACCTTCAGCCTTTCGATGTAGGGCTGCTGGCGACGCTGACCTGAAATCAGTGTCGCGCCTGGCGCCTCGACTGCTTCCGAACCCGACCCTCTCCTACGTCGCGGCCGCTCGCGCCTCGCTTGCCGCCGGAACCGCCGCACGTTCCTTGCCGCGTACATAGATCGCCAAAAAGGCCAGCATGCCAGGCGTGCGAAAATTCCGGCCCGAAATACATCGCCTGCGCGATCAGATATTCCGCCCGGCTCGATCCCGGCAGCAATTCTTCCTGCCGAACCTGACCGTCATGTAGATGAACAGCAATTCAAACGAGACGGTGAGGGTCAGGGCGGCCCATAACAATTCCAGATACCAGTGCCGATATACGTTGAAATACATGTCATAACGCAGCACGCCCGTCCCGTCACAGCATAGCCAGAACAGCGTACTGAACAGCGGCACCGGAAACACCTTGTCGCGAAATCCCCGGATCGCCGGGCGATGATCGGCATGGCAGGCATCATGAGCGGCGCGATGCGCGGGCCCAGACCGGCGCGCTGTTCGCTGCCGCTTCGACGCGCTGCCGTTCTGCGTCGCCGCTTCCGTTTCGGCCTATGCAGTCAGCGTCCTGTTGATGCGCCCGTCGATCCTTACCGAAAAGATCGTCCGACGCGGTCGGCATATCTTCCAGGAATATAGCGTCGATGCGTTGGACCTGCTGCAGGCAAAGGGATGACCCCCAACCTCGTCACCTTGACTAAGGATATGAGGGTTGGTGGCGACGGCATAGCGGAAAACCTGACTGGAAAATTGAAGCAGCCGCCGTGCCGTTTCGAGCTTCCTCTTCGGTTCGGCCCGTCTGAGGATAGGCAGCAGGTCAGCGGGAACCATTTCAGCCACCGGCATCTTGCCCACGTCGGGGTCAAATGCTGAAGGAGATAGTCAGCCTTCTCCTGAGTGGAGAGCGACCAGCCTTCTTTCGTGCGCTTATTGATGAACCCGGCCGTGACGGTGGCGAAGGCGTTGCCAGCCGAAATCTGGCGTGGAGCTTTCCGGCGAACCTTCTCAACGCCCGGATCTTTGCCGGCGGACAATTCTGTCTTTGCCGCATCCCGGCGCTTGCGAGCGTCCGCAAGGCTCACGTCGGGATATGTCCCAAGGCCCAGCTTCTTCTCTTTGCCGTCGATCCTGTATTTGAGCCGCCACAGCTTTCCGCCGGTAGGTTGCACCAACAGGAACAGCCCGCCCGAGTCTCCGAGCTTGTAAGGCTTCTTCCACGCCTTCGCGTTTTCTGATCGCAGTGTCCGTCGGCGCCATAGGGGCCACTTTCCACGCACCAGGGGGCCAAGCGATTTCAGCTCCCCATCTGACCCCCATTTTTCCTGTCAGTATGTGGATAACACTGTACAGCATCCGACAGGGGATGCCTGATTTATCGCAGAAATCCGCGACAGATGGGGCTGGACTATATTGGAGAGGCAAATGGTGCCCGGGGACGGAGTCGAACCGCCGACACTGCGATTTTCAGTCGCATGCTCTACCAACTGAGCTACCCGGGCACTGGCGCCGGGGAGAACCACCGGCGGCTTCGAGAGGCGTGCCTATAGGCATCAATCCGGGGGGCTGTCCACCCCATAATTGTCGCTTTTTTTCATCTCGTCGGCGGCCGGTATGCCGGGAACGCGATATCCGTCACCAAGCCATTGCAGCAGGTCTCGATCGCGGCAAGCCTTGCTGCAGAAAGGGCGTGCTTCGGCCTGAGATGGCTGGCCGCAAATCGGACAGGGGGATGTTTTAGGCGACATGGCCACCGGATATGGCGAGGCTGGCGTCCGCCTTCAAGCTGATCGCGCCACCTCGGCGACGGGCAAGCTGTTCAACCCAATCGGGGCTCTTGTGCAGCCGGTCTATGATTGCAGGCGCGGCGGTGATCGTCGCGGGGCCACCGCTGCCGTGGCGCTCGGCGCGGCGCAGCAGTGCAAGCGTTGCCGTCTCGACCGGGTCGGCGCGAAGCAGCTCTATAAGACTCATCCGCTCTCGCCGTCGAATGATCTGGACAAAGCCAAAGCCGTTGACCGCCGTACGCTCGAAAGGCAACGGCAGATATTTGTCGATCTGCGCTGCAGCGACGGCGCGCTCATCCTTGTTGTTCATCGTCGGCAGGTCGATGCCGATGGACCCGGTCAGCCCCATGCGGCGGATCGCCTGAGCCGCAAGCTTGGCGCCTTTGGGACCGAGTTTGGCGGGGGGAAGGGAGCCATCGACATCGATCAGAATCATCGCCGGGGTAGGAAAGATGCGCAACGCCGCTTCCTCCGTGCCGATCTCGCCGGAGATCGCCTCTTCCATGAGTTCGCTCCACCCATGGGCTTCGAACCGGTCTTCTTCATGTGCGGGACATGGTGTGACCGGCAGGTCCGTTGCCCGCAGGCGCTGGAGCAGGCTGGGGGCGGGATGCGCCTTTGAGCCGGGCTGCGCAATGCGGGCTTTGGCAAGCTTGGCGCGCCCTTCCTCTGGAATGGCTTCGCGCAGAATGTCCAGGAGGACGGTCGCGCCCTCCGCGATCTTTGGAGGAATGGGTTCGACCAGCACCTCTTCGCCCGATATCAGGCGAGCGACCCCGCGCTTTTTAGGGATAATGGTGCGGACGAGCTTGCCCTGCATCACCGAGCCGGCGCGAGCAGCGTCGCTTTCGCGTTCGATCTGCGCTTCGACCAGACGGCCCTTTTCAATTTTTGCGGCGCGGGCTTCGCCGATGCCTTCTTCGTAAAGCCATTCGGCCATGGTTCAGTCCAATGGGTAGCCCGCTGCCCTGAGCAGCGCGCGGGTTTCATAAAGGGGCAGGCCCATGATTGCGCTGTGGCTGCCCTGGATGGCCCGAATGAGGCCAGCAGCCCGCCCCTGGATCGCATAACCGCCAGCCTTGCCGTGCCATTCTCCGCTGGCAAGATAGGCGTCGATCTCGGTGCGGTCGAGGCGCTTGAAGGTGACGATGTTGGTGGAGAGGCGGTGCCGCGCCCTGCCCTCTGCGTCGATCAGGGTAATCGCGCTCAGCACCCGGTGGCGGCGGCCGGAAAGAAGTTCAAGGCACTTGCCCGCTTCGGCCTCGCTCTCCGCCTTGGGAAGGATGCGGCGGCCCGCAGCCACAACGGTGTCGCCCGAAAGCACGAGCGCGCCTGGATGTCGCTGCGCCACCAGCGCCGCCTTGTCGGCAGCGACACGGGCGGCGTAAACGGCAGGCGGTTCGGCCTTATATGGTGTTTCATCTATATCGGCGGGGTCCACCGCATCAGGAGACACGCCGATCTGACCCAGAAGTTCACACCGTCTGGGAGAAGCCGAAGCAAGAATAAGCCGCATGGAAAAATTGCGGCTTATTTGAAGCGGTAAGTGATCCGACCCTTGGTCAGGTCGTAAGGAGTAAGTTCGACCAGAACTTCGTCACCCACCAGCACGCGGATGCGATTCTTGCGCATCTTGCCGGCAGTGTGGCCGAGGATCTCGTGATCATTTTCAAGCCGGACGCGAAACATGGCGTTGGGGAGAAGCTCCACAACCTGTCCGCGCATTTCAAGCAGTTCTTCTTTTGCCATAATATCCTGGGAAGCCAAAAAATCGCGCCGCCATAGCGCCAAACTGTGGAAAATGGAAGTCAGGCCGCAATGCCGAAAATATCACCGGCTTTCGAGAGGAGCGCGAAGATGTGATCAAGCTGATCTGCATCAACGCAATAGGGCGGCATCAGGTAAATGGTGTTTCCCAAGGGCCGGAGCAATAGGCCATTTTCAAGAAAGAACGCGCGCAGGCGCGGCGCGAGATCGGAAAGATAGCCTGCGTCCTTCGCGACCAGATCGATGGCAGCGATCGTGCCGAGCTGGCGCGGATTGGCAAAGGCGGGATGCTGCGCAAGGCGGCCGAGTCGCTGCTCAATTCCCTGCGACAGAGCTGCGATGCGGCCCAACACATCTTCTTCTCGCCAGATAGCGAGATTCGCGGCGGCGGCGGCGCAGGCGATCGCATTCGCCGTGTAGCTGCTCGAATGGTAGAAAAGACGGGAACGGTCGGTCGAGCTATGCGCGTCGAAGATCCGTGATGTCGCCAATGTCGCCGCAAGCGGGAGCGCGCCACCGGTAATACCCTTTGCCACGGCCATGATATCCGGGACCACGCCCGCCTGTTCGCAAGCAAAGAGGGTGCCCGTGCGGCCCCAACCCGTCATAACCTCGTCCGCGATGAAGAGGACGTCGTGCCGCGCGCAGATCGCAGCCATTTCGCGGAGGATTGCAGGCGGATAGAGGAGCATGCCGCCCGCCCCTAAAATCAGCGGTTCGACAATGAATGCAGCGGGATGCTGCGCACAGGCGGCTTCCAGCGCGTCCAGCGTCTGTTGTTCGGCGCCAGAAGCGGGAAAGGGGATGGTGCCCACGTCGAACAGGAGAGGGGTCCATGCGGCATTATAGACGCCCCGCTCGCCGATCGACATCGCCCCGATCGTATCGCCGTGATAGCCATGTTCCAGCACCAGGAGGCGATGACGCGGCGGCGAAAAACCGTCCTTCGCCCGATTGTGCCAGTAGCCGAGCGCCATTTTGAGTGCGACTTCGACAGCCGTGGAACCGCTGTCCGAGAAGAAAACATGGGCAAGCGGATCGTGGCCAGCCCCATTTGGCGCGATATCGATCAGACCGCGCGCCACCTGTTCGGCAGGCTCATGCGTGTATCCCGCGAAAATAAGCTGGTCGAGCAGCCCAGCCTGCGCTGCGATGGCCGCAGCGATACGCGGATGGCAATGACCATGCGTCGTCACCCACCAGCTGGAAATGCCATCAATCAGCGAGCCGCCGCCAGCGAGGTGCAGGATCGCACCATCGGCCCGCGCCACTTGCGGGATCGCTTCACCAAGGCCGTGTTGCGTGAATGGGTGCCAGACAGGGGAGGTCATGGAATGACGCTTAGAAGAGCAAGCGCGTCAGGCCAAGCTCCTCCCCTGCCCTATCTTTGCCGTTAGTTGGCAGGTGCAGCAGGCGTTGCCGGCGTCGCGGGCGCTGCAGGGGCCGCTGGCGTAGCCGGGGCGGCAGCCTGGATGCGCTGCTGAAGCGCCGGATCCGCCGCAGCAGCCTGGCCAATCTCGTTGAATTTTTCAGGCGCAATGCCCGACGCCTGCAGGGCAGCAAGCATTTTCGGCTGCTTTTCTGCGGCCGCGATCGAGGCGTCCGACTGAATCTTGGTCACTTCCACGGCTGCGGCAGCGAACTGCTTGATGTCGGCCTCGCTATATTGCGAAGCCCCCGCCGAAGGGGTCGCTGGCGCGGCAGGCGTTGCCGGGGATGCCGGAGCGGCTGTATCCTGCGCCAGGAGCGGCGCTGCGGCAAACAGAGCGGCCGACGCGAAGCCGGCTTTCAGAAAGGTGGATGAACGAAAACCCGTCAACATGCTTCTCCTCATGATTAATGAGTAAAAAATGTGGAAGAGACGCATCATCTTAAAGAGTGATCCGGCGAAGCGTGACATTTCAGGGATGACAGCAAGTTGGCGCAACTACTCACCGCTTCCTCCCCACAACCCACCGTAATGTCGAATCGTTACCACTGCGGAATAACTACCAGATTTTTATCCGATTCTGCGGTGCAAGGTAGAGTTTGCTGCCCGGCCTGGGTTTGAAGGCCGCATACCATTGATCGAAATTGCGAACCGTGTCCGCCCGATATTGCGACGGCGAATGCGGGTCGGTCACCAGCCGCTGGCGCAGATTCGGCTCGCGATAATTGCGGCGCCACACCTGTGCCCAGCCAAGGAAGAAACGCTGGTCGCCGGTGGTGCCATCAATCACGGGTGCCGGCTTGCCGCCGAGCGAAGCATGATAGGCGTCAAGCGCAACCGCAACACCGGCGAGATCCCCGATATTCTCGCCCAGCGTGAAGGCTCCCTTCACATGCGCGCCGGGGAAGGCTTCATAAGCGTCATACTGCTTTATCAGCTTGTCCGTCAGCCCCTTGAAGGCGACGACGTCGGCATCGCTCCACCATTGGTTGAGCTTCCCGGTCTCGTCATATTTGGCGCCCTGATCGTCGAAATGGTGGCTCAGTTCATGGCCGATAACCGCGCCGATACCGCCATAGTTGACCGCCGGATCGGCATGGGGATCAAAGAAAGGCGGCTGCAGGATCGCCGCAGGGAACACGATCTCCACCATGGAAAAGTCCGCATAGGCGTTGATCTCCATCGGCGTCATCTGCCATTCCCAGCGGTAGATGGGCTTGCCGAGCTTCCCCATCTGATAGTCGAATTCATATTGGTTCGACCGCAGAGCATTGCCGAACAGGTCCGCTGGACTGACCGTCAGGCCGCTATAATCGCGCCACTTTTCCGGGTAGCCGATCTTGGGCGTGAACGCGGCGAGCTTTTTGTGCGCCCGCACCTTGGCGGCGTCGCTCATCCAGGTCAGACCATCAATGCGACGACCCATGGCGGCAATGACATTCTTGACCAGCTGGTCCATCGCGGCCTTGGTGTCCGGCGGAAAATATTTGGCGACATAGAGCTTGCCGACTTCCTCGCCCATCGATCCCTTCACGAAATCGACAGCGCGCTCCCACCGTTCTTCCCGCTGCGGCGTGCCGGAAAGGGTAGTACCGTAGAAAGCGAAGTCGGCGTCCGCTACCCGGTCAGGCAGATAGGTCGCATAGGCGTGCAGGCTGCGGAGAAGCAGCGCGTCCTTCAACTGTTCGACCGGCGTCCGGGCGATAAGCGCCGCTTCGCCCGTGATCGCGCTTGGCTGCGCAACGATCAAGGCTGCGGGCCTAAGACCGTTAGCCGCGAAATAGCTGGTGAAATCAAAGCCCGGCGCAACCTTTTGCAAGTCGGCGAGGGACATCCTGTTATAGGTCTTGTCAGCGTCCCGGCTGTCGACGCGTGTCCAGTGAATCTTCGCCACTTCCGTTTCAAAGGCCATCAGCGCCGCCGCCCGGCGTTGCGTATCGGTCTGCCCGGCAAGCGTCAGCATCTGCTCAAGATGCGCGACATAGGCCGACCGGATCGTCGCCATCTTCCCGTCGGGCTGAAGATAATAGTCCCGGTCGGGAAGCCCCAGGCCAGCCTGGCGCAGGTTCAGGATATACTGTTCGGGATCCTTGTCATCCTGACCCACATAGAATGCGAAAGGCCCCGCAATCCCCGCCCGGGCAGCCTCGGCGGCAAGCCGGGCATAGTCGCCCTTGTCCCTGACGGCTTGAATCTTCGCGATCCATGGCTGCATGGGAGACAATCCCTTCTTTTCCACGGAGGCGGCGTCGAGATAGCTGGCGTAGGCGATGCCGATCTTGCTTGCGGGGTCGGAGCGTGCGGCTTCCAGAATGCCCTTCGTCCGTTCACGCGACAGGTCGTCCAGCACGTTGAAGGCGCCATAGTTGGACTTGTCCGCCGGGATCGGCGTTTCCTTCGCCCAGCGGCCATTGGCGTGCAGGTAGAAATCGTCACCGGGAGCAACGGCAGGGTCCATACCCTGCGTGTCGAAACCATAGCTGCCATAGGTGGGCTTTGCCGTGGATGTCTGGTCGGCCTGCGCAACGGAAGCGGCCAGAACCAGCGCCGAGGCTGCGGCGCCGAGGAGGAGGAATTTCATCGAAACATCCCTTGCTTGACCCAAATCGCGGGGAGTTGAGCCGCAACAGCGCTTCAGGGCAAGCGGATATTCGCCGCGAAGGCCGCCCGGAGGCTGTGCGCATTGAGCGGATCGAGATGCGGCAGGCGGCCAAGGCTGGGTATGCGCCCGAGCGCCGGGATGATTCGTTCATTCTCCGCATGTGGATCGCCGATGAAGGCGATCCCGGCCAGCGTGATGCCACGGCTGCGCAGCGCCTCGATGCTGAGCAGGCTGTGGTTGATGGTGCCCAACGCGGTGCGTGCGCACAGGATGACCGGCAGGCCCCAATGCGCAAAGAGGTCAGCCATCAACAATGTCTCGTTGACTGGGACCAGGACGCCGCCCGCCCCCTCCACCACCAATGGCCCATCGACCTGTGGCAGGGCAAGCCGGTCGAGGTTGATCTCTACCCCGTCGAGACGGGCTGCCAGATGCGGCGAGGCTGGAGTCTTGAGCCGATATGCTTCCGGCAGGATTTGCGTGGCGGGCAAGCCCGCAAGCCGCGCAACGGCTTCCTTGTCGCCCTCTGGGGCGATACCGGCCTGAACCGGCTTCCAATAATGAGCGCCGAGCGCCCCCGCGAGACCGGCGGCAAAGACCGTCTTGCCGATGTCGGTATCGGTGCCGGTAACAATGAAGCGGCTCATGCCAGAACCCGCCGCAACTGTTCTCCCAGCGCCGCGATGTCGGCGCGGCCGACATTCAGCGTCAATGAGATGCGCAAGCGGCTGGTGCCGGGTGGCACGGTTGGCGGGCGGATGCCGCGCACATCGAAACCGGCCTCCTGCAAGGCTAAGGCGGCGGTCATGGCGCGACGATCATCCCCCAGAAGAACCGGCACGATCTGGCTGCGCGGTTGCGGCAAGCCCAGCGGCGCACAGATCACCTCCCCGGCATCGACGCAAAGCGTCTTGAGCCGGGCGCGCAGGTCGTCGGCCTGTTCTATCCGGTCGATCGCAGCGGAGACGGCAACGGCCATCAGTGGAGACGGTGCGGTCGAGAAGATGAAGGCGCGGGCGCGGTTGATCAGATAGTCGATAATGATCTGCGGCCCACAGATCAGCGCGCCTTCCACCCCCATCGCCTTCCCGCAGGTGTGGAGCGTCACGACATTGTGCAGTCCATCCAGGCCCGCCGACAGGCCCCGCCCCCCCGGCCCGAAGACGCCGGTGCCATGCGCTTCGTCGAGAATCAGCATCGCATCATGGGTAGCGGCAAGCTTCGCAAGGTCACCCAATGGCGCTGTGTCGCCATCCATGGAGTAGAGCGTTTCGACAGCGATCCAAACGCGGCCCTTGCCCCCCTCGTCACGCCATGCGCCGATCAGGTCGGCGAAACTCTGCACATCATTGTGACGGGCAAAGACGGTCGCCGCCTTTGACAGGCGGATGCCGTCATGCACGCTGGCATGAATAAGCTCATCGGCGACAATCAGGTCGCCGCGCTGGGGCAGCGTTGAAAAGAGCGCGCAATTGGCCGCAAAGCCGTTGGCGAGGAAAAGCGCGCCTTGGGTGCGGAAGAAGGCGGCGGCCTTCGCCTCCAACCCCTCATGCTCGGGCGCGTTGCCGCGCAGCAGGCGCGACCCTCCAGAACCCACCGGCACACCGCGCGCAACCGCGTCGGCTACCGCCTGGCCAATGAGCGGATCGGATGCGAGGCCAAGATAATCGTTCGAGGCGAAATCGCGTCCGGTGCGCGGCACCAGGCGACGCAGCCGCCCGCGCTTGTCGAGGGCAGCCAACTGCGAGCGGAAGGGTTCGCTGGTCATGGACGCGCCTATAGGCCTCCAGACGGCGACGGGGCAAGCCGCTCAACCTTGCCTCCCACCAGCTTCGACTGGAGAGCGCCTTCAGAAGGAGAAGCTGATCGCTAAGGACGCGACATTGTCATTGGAGTCGTCAGCGTCCGGCCGGAAACCATGCTGGTGCAGATAGCCGAACTCCGCATTCACATTCTTCGCCAAGGGCGTGGTGATCGCGATCATGTTGCGCATCCGCTCCTCGCCCTCGACACGCTGAAAATTGGTGGTGTTGAGGTCGATGAAGCTTTCATGGCTCAGCACCAGCGCTGTCTTGCCGCCTTCCTTGAAGGGCAGGACATATTTGACATAGGGCCGCACGCGCCAAGCGGTGCCGTCAACCCCTTCGCGCCAGCGCTCCTCCAGCCTAAGCCGCGCGCTGAGCTGGCCCGGTCCAATCTTTACGATATTGTCGAAGGTCACCTGCTGGCGGCCACGATGCTCCATCACGGTGAAATCACCCGCCGCATAATTGGGATCATGCGTATAACCTGCCCATAACGTGACGTTCTTGCTGACCTTGTACCCGATCAGCGCGTTCATTTCGATTTCGTACAGGCCGTCTCGATCGTTGCTGAAGCGGCCAACCATTTCCTGCGAGAAGCGCCATTTGTCGCTGATCTTAACCGTCGCGCTGGCAACGGTCCAAAGCTGTTCATCCTCGCTTGCCCGTGCAGCGGTCGGCAGGGCAGCCAATGCCACCATCGCTGAGAGGAAAAGCCTTAAAGTCGGTCGCATATCAAACGGTCTCCCGCGCCACGTGGCGTCGGCGCCGACTATGACCGTTATGTGACTCTATCATTTCTGTTTTATTTCAGTTTGAAGACTATTCCCCCGCAATGTTGCTAGAATTGCCCTCTCCATTGCTGGAGAGGGCATCCCGATCAAGCTCCGTGCGCCAGCGCAGCGAGCAACAACAGCGCAACGATGTTGGTGATCTTGATCATCGGATTGACCGCGGGGCCAGCCGTATCCTTGTACGGGTCGCCTACGGTATCGCCAGTCACGGCCGCCTTGTGCGCTTCCGATCCCTTGCCACCGTGATTGCCGTCTTCGATGTACTTCTTCGCATTATCCCAAGCGCCGCCGCCCGAGGTCATCGACAGGGCGACAAACAAGCCGGAGACGATGACGCCCAGCAGCAGCGCGCCCAGAGCCGCGAAGCCATTGGGCGTACCCGCCACGGCCGAAATCGCGAAAAAGACGACGATCGGGGCCAGCACGGGCAGCAGGCTGGGGATGATCATTTCCTTGATCGCGGCGCGGGTGACGAGATCGACGGTTCGCGCATAATCAGGGCGCGACGTTCCTTCCATGATCCCCCTGTTGGTGGCGAACTGATCGCGCACGTCCTTGACGACGTCGCCCGCAGCACGGCCAACGGCGGTCATGCCCATCGCGCCGAACAGATAGGGCAGCAGCGCGCCCAGCAGCAGGCCGACGATCACGTAAGGATTGGACAGACTGAAATCGACCGGTTCCGTCAGGCCGAGCGCGGAATTGTAGAATTTCAGGTCTTCCGTATAGGCGCCGAACAGCACCAGCGCGGCCAAGCCCGCCGAGCCGATGGCGTAGCCTTTCGTTACCGCCTTGGTCGTATTGCCCACGGCGTCCAGCGCGTCGGTCTTGGCCCGCACACTGTCGTCGAGATGGGCCATTTCGGCGATGCCGCCCGCATTGTCCGTGACCGGACCATAAGCGTCGAGCGCCACGACCATTCCTGCCAGAGCCAGCATGGCCGTCGCCGCGAAGGCGATGCCGATCAGGCCCGCGAGCTGGTGCGCGACGATAATGCCCGCGACGATCACCAGCGTGGGGAGCGCCGTCGCTTCCAGGCTCACGGCAAGGCCCTGGATCACGTTGGTGCCATGGCCGGTTTCGGATGCGCGGGCAATGCTGCGCACCGGACGGTAGTTGGTGCCGGTATAATATTCGGTGATCCAGACAATCAGGCCCGTGACCGCCAGACCCACCATCATCGACCAGAACAATGCGATACCGGTATAGCCGCCATTGCCGTCAAGATCGGCGCCGAAGCGGGCGTTAAGATCGCCCAGGGTGAACTGGGCCGCGAAATAAATCGCCGGGATCGACAGGATGGCCGTGGTCCAGAAGCCCTTGTAGAGCGCGCCCATGATCGACTGGCTGGAACCCAGCCGTACCATGTAGGTGCCGATGATCGAGGTGATGATGCACACGCCGCCGACGATCAGCGGCAGTGCCATGAGTTGCAGCAGGAAGGCATTGTCGACCCCAGTCACCAGCAGTGCAGTCAGCACCATCGTCGCGCCCACCGTCACGACATAGGTTTCGAAAAGGTCAGCCGCCATCCCTGCGCAGTCGCCGACATTGTCGCCGACATTGTCCGCGATGACTGCGGGATTGCGTGGATCATCCTCCGGGATGCCCGCCTCTACCTTGCCCACCAGATCCGCGCCGACGTCTGCCGCCTTTGTGAAGATGCCGCCGCCCAGACGCGCGAAGATCGAAATAAGGCTGGCGCCGAAGGCCAGCGCGACAAGGGAGTCGATCACCAGGCGATCGTCGGGAGCGTGGCCCGCAGGGCCGGTCAGATACCAGAAGAAGACGCTGATCGCGAGCAGTGCCAGCCCAGCCACCAACATGCCGGTGATCGCACCTGCCCGAAAGGCAACTGTAAGGCCACTTTGCAGCGAGGTCCGCGCAGCTTCGGCGGTGCGCACATTGGCGCGGACCGAAATATTCATGCCGATGAAGCCCGCCGCCCCCGACAGGATCGCGCCGATCAGGAAGCCGATCGCTGAAACCGCGCCCAGAAAATAAAGGACGATCGCCGCGACAACGACGCCCACCACGCCGATGGTCATATATTGGCGGCTGAGATACGCTCTCGCACCTTCCTGGATGGCGCCAGCGATAGATTGCATGGTTTCGTTGCCAGCGGAGGCCGCCAGCACCTGTCGACTGGTGAACAGTCCGTAGAGCACGGCCAGCAGGCCGCACCCTATGGCGATATAGACAATTTGCATGGATGTTCCTCTCCCCCTGTTATCACTGTCATCAGCCGCTCCGCAGGGAATAACGGGCAGGCGAAAGGCATAAGGGCGGGCAGCCGGAATTCACGCATCCGGCATCGGGCACCGCATCAATCAGCATCAGGTACACGCACATCATGCGGTCCAACCGGGCTGAGAAAGGATGGAGGGGAAGCTACAGCCCGGACCGGCTGCGTCAAGCCGTTACAGAAATGACCTGAATCAGCAACTTGCGGCGATAGCGATCATCCATGTTCCCACCCAAGGCTGGCGGGCAGCGGCATCGCCGCCCCGTCGATGAAGAGACTGAGCCCCGATCCTGCGGAAAAGTGTCCCACGGGAATAGCCCTCACCTGCGGCTTGAGCGTGGGTGGAAGGGCGAACAGCAATTCATAATCGTCCCCCGCCTGCGCCGCGGCGATCTGTAGCGCGGTGCTGGCGCCGCGGGCCGATTCCAACGCGGAGGACAGCGGTATATGGTCGATGGTGACGGCAAGCCCGCTCGCCTCCGCCATGCGTGCTGCGTCGATCAGCAATCCGTCGGACACATCCATCATCGCATGAACATGCGAGCAGAGCAGTGCTCCTTCGACCAGGCGCGGCTTCGGCCGCCGATAGGCATCGACCAGCGGCCCCGACGCACCCGGATTGGACCGCAGCAGGTCCAGCCCTGCGCCGGCGTCACCTACCGGCCCTGTCAGATACAGCCTGTCGCCCGCCCGCGCTCCCGCCCGGATAGGCACAGGGCCGGTGGCCTCGCCGATCGCGGTCAAGCTGTAGCTGCGCGGGCTGCCAGCCGGCATTTGCACCGTGTCGCCGCCCAACAGCGGCATCGCATGGCGGCTGAGCGCATCGCCCAAGCCTTCAAGGAAAGCGGCGTCCCAATTGTCGTCACCCGATAAGGCGTAGTTGAGCAGGCATCCCACCGGGCGCCCACCCTTCGCAGCCAGATCGGACAGGTTTACGGCGGCAAGCTTCCAACCGATGTCGGCGGGCGGGTCGGTGGGAAGGTAATGCACCCCCTCCACCATCGTGTCACTGGTCAGGACCAGGCGGGTTCCTCCCACCTCCAACACCGCCACATCATCCTGCAGACCCTGCGCACCGGGATCGTTCGCCAGCAAGCGAAGCAGCGTCAGGAAGCGGGATTCAGCCGACATGACCGAAGATCAGCCTATATTCGAAACCAGACAGGTCGCCCGTGTCCGGCATGGCGCTACTTCCGCACATCCTTTGCCACGCCATCGAGCAAGCCGTTAACGAAGCCTGCTTCACGCTTGTCGTAAAAGGCATGGGCGACATCGACATATTCGCTGATCACCGTTCCGGTCGATACATCCTTCCGCGCGAGCAGTTCATATGTGCCCGCCCGTAGAATCTGCCGCATCGGCTTGTCGAGCCTTTCCAGGCTCCAGCCCTTGGACAGGCGCGCCGTGACGATACCGTCGATCTCGCTGCGGCGCTTTTCCACGCCGGTCACGATATCGTCGAAAAAGCTTTCCTCCGCCTGGGCATAGGTAACATCCTCGATCGTCGCGCCCAGCCGGTGCTGATGGAACTCGTGCAACAGCGTCGCAAGCGGGATGCCCTCCATCTCCAACTGATACAGCGCCTGAACCGCGGCGAGGCGGGCGGCGGAGCGGGATTTGGAGCGTTCGTTCATAAAGGTCTTTTATTCCGTTTGGTTCTGGCCTGTCGAGAACCCTGCGCATCCGGTTCCCGACAGGCCAGAACCGAATGGAACATCATCACCGCAGCCGCACCGCCACCGATGCTGCGTGGGCTGGCAGTCCCTCCGCCTTCGCCAAGGCAACCGCAGCCGGGCCGATGGCCTCGATTGCAGCCCTGTCGAGGCTCAAGAAACTGGTGCGCTTCATGAAATCGAGCACCGAAAGCCCCGATGAGAAACGCGCACGACGACCGGTCGGCAGCACATGGTTGGGACCAGCGACATAATCGCCCACCGCCTCTGGCGTCATGCGGCCAAGGAATACCGATCCGGCATGACGCACCTGCGCGAACAGGGCGTCGGGATCATCGACGGCCAGTTCCAGATGCTCGGCCGCCAAGCGGTTCACCAGCGGCATCGCTTCTTGCAGGTCGCGCACCAGGATGATCGCGCCATTGGCTGCCCAGCTGGTAGTCGCGACCGCCTGGGTTGAAAGCAGCGGCAGACGCTTTTCCACCGCCGCAGCGACGGCATCGGCGAAGGCGGCATCGTCGGTGAAGAGGATCGACTGGCTGGTCGGATCATGTTCGGACTGACTGAGCAGATCGGCAGCGATCCAGTCCGGGTCATTCTGCGCATCGGCCACGACGACGATTTCGGACGGGCCAGCCACCATGTCGATGCCGACCACGCCGTACAGCTGCCGCTTGGCCTCCGCCACCCAGGCATTGCCCGGTCCGGTGATAACATCGACCGGCCTGATCCGGTTAGTGCCATAAGCGAGCGCGGCCACTGCCTGCGCTCCGCCGATGCGCCAGATTTCCTCGATCCCCGCGATGCTGGCTGCGGCCAGGACCAGCGGATTGATCTCGCCATTGGGTGTCGGCGTCACCATTGCGATGCGCGAGACGCCCGCGACCTTGGCGGGAATGACGTTCATCAGCAGCGAACTGGGATAGGCCGCCCGGCCCCCCGGCACGTAAAGCCCGGCCGCATCGACGGGCGTCCAGCGCGCGCCCAAGCGGACACCTGCCGCATCGACGCTGTCGCTGTCCAACGGCTTCTGCTTTTCATGATAGGCGGTGATACGCGCCGCCGCGAGTTCCAGCGCATCGCGCAATTCAGTGGAAATGCCCTCCAACGCAGCGCGACACTCGGCCGGTTTTACCGCCCAGCCGCTTGCGTCCAGATCGTGCCGGTCGAAGCGATTGGTATAATCGGCGATCGCCGCGTCGCCTTCCGCGCGCACCCGTTTCAGGATCGCGCCGACATCGCGCGACACATCTTCGTCCGCCTCGCGCCGGGCATCGACCAGGGCCGTAAAGGCTGCGGCGAAGTCCGCGTCGCGGCTGTCGAGCCTAAGCGGCATTCTTCACTCCCACGGCCTTGCGGAAAGCCTCTACCAGAGGGGCGAGGTCAGCGGACCGCATCTTGTAAGCGGCGCGATTGACTACCAGACGGGCTGACACCTGCATGATGACATGTGTTTCGACCAAGCCATTGGCCTTGAGCGTCGCTCCCGAGGAGACGAGATCGACGATGCGGCGAGACAGGCCCAACGACGGGGCCAGTTCCATCGCGCCGTTCAGCTTCACGCATTCAGCCTGGATACCGCGCGCTTCATAATAGCGGCGCGTGAGATAGGGATATTTGGTGGCCACGCGGACATGGCTCATCGCCGCCTCATCCTCGTCGGCGAGATCGACAGGCTCCGCGACCGACAGGCGGCAATGGCCGATATCGAGGTCAACGGGGGCGTAGAGTTCGGAATAATCGAACTCCTCGACCACATCGGAACCGACGATGCCGATCTGCGCCGCGCCGTGAGCGACGAAGGTCGCGACGTCAAAAGCGCGCACACGGATAATCGATATGTCAGGACGGTTGGTGGCGAAGCGCAGGGCGCGGCTTTTCTTGTCATGAAATTCCGCCTCCGGCTCTATGCCGACGCGCGCGAGCATAGGCAGCGCTTCATCAAGGATGCGGCCCTTGGGGATGGCGAGAGTGAGCGGACGAGTCATGACCGGCGGGCCTTACTTGGCGGGGGTTGAAAGGGCAAGGTCGCGCAGGGCGGATCGGGAAGCGCGTTCCTAAGCGGCCTCGGCCAGCGCCGGTTCGGTCGCCGCAATCCAGCCGCCGCCCAGCACATGATCGCCCGCATAGAGTACCGCCGCCTGCCCCGGCGCGACGCCGAACTCGGGCGCGTCGAAAACCAGCCGCCCGCCATCCAGCCGCGCGGGCACCGGCTTTGCCATCGACCGCACCTTGGCCGTCAATGGCCCAGTGAAATCACGGCCCAGCCAGTTGATGTCGGACAGCTGCGCCGCGGATACTGCAAGGGCCGCCTTTGGCCCGACAATTACCCGCCGCTCCGAGGCATCCAGACGAACGACGTATAGTGGCTCCGCCTGCCCGCCGATCTCCAGCCCCTTGCGCTGGCCTACCGTGTAATGGATCAGCCCCTTGTGCGGCCCAAGCACACGACCATCGATATGGACGATCTCGCCGCCCTCATCGGCATCGGGACGCAGCTTTCGCACGATCTTGGCATAATCGCCGTCCGGCACGAAACAAATGTCCTGGCTATCAGGCTTTAGCGCGACCGCCAGGCCCAGTTCACCCGCGATCTCGCGCACCTGCGGCTTGGGCATGCCACCAAGCGGGAAGCGCAGATAATCGAGCTGCGCCTGGGTTGTAGCGAAGAGGAAATAGCTCTGGTCGCGTGCGGGATCGGCCGCCCGGTGCAGCTCGGCACCCTGCGAACCTTCGACCCGGCGTACATAATGGCCCGTCGCCAGACAGTCCGCACCCAGGTCGCGCGCGATCTGGAACAGATCGGTGAACTTCACCCCCATATTGCACTTCACGCACGGAATAGGCGTGCGTCCCGCCATATATTCATCGGCAAAGTCGGCGATGACCGAATCCCGGAAGCGGCTTTCATAATCGAAGACATAATGCGCGATACCGATACGGTCTGCGACCGCGCGGGCATCGCGAATGTCCTGCCCGGCGCAGCAGCTGCCGGTGCGGCCAACCGCCGCGCCATGATCGTAAAGCTGGAGCGTCACGCCGATGGTTTCCGCGCCGGTGCGGGCGGCAAGCGCGGCGACGACGCTCGAATCCACGCCGCCGGACATGGCAACAACGATTCGGCGCGCGCTGAGCGGCTCGGGCAACTGAAACTGAGGCTGCATGGGCGCGCATATAATCGCGCCTGCGCGCGCATTCCAGAGGATTCCCGCCCCGCCGTCGCGACATGCATCATTCCGGCGGCGCGAGTTTACCGGACTTTATCCTTTTTTCCCTATCCCTCGCCTCATGGACTTCAGTTTTCTTCGGGCGGGCGGGCTAAGACCCGCCAATGCCAGACCCGTCAGCCGGCCGCACGCGCCGGTCTGGCCGATGCTGCGGGCTGCTTCGGCGGCGGCGCAGGCGGCCAGCCCGACCGCGCAGGCAGTTGCGGGGGTTCTGCGGGGGCAAGACCAAGAGGGCGACTGGATCCAGGACCTGGCCGAAATCTTCGCGCCACGGACCAGCGGCATGATCGCAGCCGCGCGCCCAACGGGCAGCTTCAACCCGTTGATCGCACAGCATTTAGGAGTGGGACAATGATGATGAAGGGAGCGTTTACCGTGGGGCTTTAGCCGATCTTCAGGGCTGACGCGCATAACGGTTGCCGCTGCTGAATTCGGCAAAGCCAGTGCCGCTTTTTGAGGGTGAGAATGATAGAAAATCAAAAAATACGACCTGCACAGGTCGTCGGGCCGCTCGGAGAACCCCTGACGCTGGAGAGCCTTCCTCCAGTGAATACGACCCGCTGGGTCGTCCGCCGGAAGGCGGAAGTCGTCGCTGCCGTCAATGGCGGCCTGCTGACCGTTGATGAAGCCTGCGCGCGCTATTCGCTCACGCTGGAGGAATTTGCGGGCTGGCAGCGCGCGGTTGATCGTTCGGGCATGCATGGCCTGCGGGTGACCCGGATACAATATTACAAGTCGCTCTACGAACGTCAGCAGAAATACTGATCATCGTCTGCGGCATCGAGCCGCAAGTGTGGAAAAGGGCCGCCGGATGTGCATCCGGCGGCCCTTTTCGTTTGCGCGTGCGCAGCGATTCGCACCTAAATGTCAACCCGGAAACATTTTCGACGGAACGCTAAGCCGACTTCGCCGTTGAGCAGAATAGCCAACCCGCTGGGGGCGCTGGTCCAAGGAGAGTGTGAGATGGGTATCATTCTGTGGCTTGTTGTGGGCGGTATCATTGGCTGGCTTGCCAGCATGGTCATGAGGACCGATGCGCAGCAGGGCATCCTTTTGAACATCGTCGTCGGCATTGTAGGCGCCTTCATCGGCGGCCTGATTTTCAGCGGCGGTTCAATCAATGATGGCCTGACGCTCTACAGCTTCCTCGTTTCGCTGGTCGGCGCAATCGTGCTGCTTGCCATCGTCAATCTGGTCCGTCGCGGATCGGTCCGCTAAACCGACCCGCAAGCTCAGCTGGCGGGTATGAAGGGCTGCGTTTCGACGCGGCCCTTTTTTTGCGCCGGTCAGCGCCGCTTCCCAAACCAGCGATATATGGCCAGAACACCGATGGAACCCAGCACAGCCGCCAGAAAGCTCACCCGCTCCCCCGGATCATAGACGCCGAGGAGGCGCCCGACATAGCCCACAAGCAATGCGCCGGCGATCCCGAGAAGGATCGTCACCACGCAGCCTCCCGGATCACGGCCCGGCATCACCAACCGCGCGATCGCCCCTGCGAACAGGCCGACGATGATCCAACCAAGCAATTCCATCCTAGCCTCCCGCCCTTTGCGTCCGTCATAGCGCCATAGCCGCAACGATTTGGCAAGGGACAGGCCGACCGCGATTGTTGCTGCGCAGATGTGCAAAGTGTATGGAGGGTTGAGCCAGGTGCATTGTTTATATAACACAGTGCTCCAGCGGCAAGACGCCGAGCGATGGAACCGGGATGAACTACGAAACTCAGGTCGCCGGGGATGCCCCGGCGGGCATCTTTGGCGAAGAAGCGCAGCCTGCACGGCGGCGCATGCTGGTCATCGGCGCGATTATCGCCATCATTCTCATCGGCATCGCCGCGTGGATCACCATGCATGGCAAGAGTCCGGAAACGGCAGCAGCGGCTCAAGAAGCGCCTGTGGTCACGGTGATCGTGCCCGGTCAGTCGGTTGTACCGCGCACTATCAGCGGCAACGGTTCACTCGCCGCGCGTGTGGAAATGCCTGTCGGCGTCGTTGGTGAAGGCGGAGAAGTCAGGCAGGTGCTGGTGCAGCCTGGCGACTGGGTCCGCGCGGGCCAGGTGCTGGCGGTAATCGAGCGGTCCGTCCAGACAGAGCAGATAAAATCTCTGGCGGCCCAGGTGGAAGTCAACCGAGCCGACGCCAAGCTGGCTCAGGCGCAGCTTGATCGCGCCCGCGCCCTCGTGCAGCGGGGGTTCATCAGCCAGGCGGACATTGACCAGCGCACAGCCACCCGGGATGCCGCGAATGCGCGCGTGAATGTCGCCGTAGCGCAGCTTGCCGAACAGCGCGCGCGAACGGGACGACTGGACATCCGCGCACCGGCGGCCGGACTGGTCCTGACGCGCGAGGTGGAGCCGGGCCAGATAGTCGGATCAAGCAGCGGCGTGCTGTTCCGCATGGCGAAGGGCGGCGAAATGGAGCTGTTGGCGCAGCTGAGCGAAACTGATCTTGCAACCTTGCGGCCGGGCAACAGCGCGACCATTACACCGGTGGGTGGCCAAGCGCAGTTTAGCGGGCGCGTGTGGCAGGTTTCTCCGGTGATCGATCCGCAAACACGGCAGGGAATGGCGCGTATCGCAATCGCCTATAACCCCGCGATCCGTCCGGGCGGTTTTGCCTCCGCGACGATCGTCAGCGGCTCCGCGACCGCACCGATGCTACCGGAATCGGCGGTGCAGACCGATGCCAAGGGCCATTATGTCTACGTCATCAACGCGCGTGACGAGGCCGAACGGCGCGATGTCGAAGTCGGCCAGGTATCTGACAAGGGCGTGGCGGTGACGCGTGGCCTGAATGGCAATGAACGCATAGTGGCGTCAGCGGGCGCCTTCCTGCGCGCCGGACAAAAGGTCCGGCCGCAACTGAAAAAGGCCGGGTAAAACCGCGCGGGCGAGGAAGCCGTCATGAGTTTTCGCAATATTTCGGCCTGGGCGATCCGTAATCCGGTATCCCCGCTCGTATTGTTCGTCGCGCTGTTGATCGCTGGCATGGTCAGCTTCGGCCGCATGGACATCAATCAGCAGCCCGACGTCAGCTTCCCAATCGCGCAGGTGATGGTATCACAACCGGGCGCCGCGCCCCCGGAGCTTGAGACGCAGGTGACGCAGCGGATCGAAGCCGCCGTCCGGGGTATCAGCGGTGTCGATGAGATCACCTCGACCGTCTCGGAGGGCCAGTCGATGACGATCGTGCAGTTCCAGATCGGAACGCCGGTCGACCGTGGGGTCAATGACGTCAAGAATGCTGTCGACCAGATCCGCAGTGATCTGCCCGAAGGCATATTGGAGCCGCAGGTCACCCGGATGGACGTCGATGGGCCCATCGCCTATTTCAGCGCCGAAGCGACCGACATGACGCTGGAGCAATTGTCCTGGTATGTGGACAATACGGTCGCCAAGCGGCTGCTGGCAGTGCCCGGCATGGCGGCGGTCAAGCGCGGCGGCGGGGTCACCCGCGAAATCCGCGTTATTCTGGACCCGGCCAAGCTGCAGTCGCACGGCATAACAGCCGCGCAGGTCAATCAGCAGTTGCAGCAGGTGAACCTGAACGCGGCAGGCGGCCGCACCGAAATTGCCGGAGCAGAACAGGCGATCCGCGTGCTGGGCAACGCCGAGGACGCCTACGCGCTGGGCCAGACCCAGATTGCTATCGCCGGCGGCCGCACGGTGAAGCTGGCGGACCTGGCCGATGTGCGCGACATGTATGCGGAGCAGCGGTCTCTTTCGCTGATGAACGGCACGCAGGTGACGAGCTTCAGCATGGAAAAGGCAAAGGGATCGTCGGACGTCACCGTCTTCGACAACGCGCTCAAGGTGCTTGAGCAGTTGAAGAAGGAAAATCCGAAGATCCGCTACCAGCAGCTCTTCTCCAGCGTGGATTACACCAGGAGCCAATATCATACGGCGATGCAGTCGATGATCGAAGGCGCAGTGCTGGCCGTAGTCGTCGTTTTCCTGTTCCTGCGTGATTGGCGCGCGACGATCATCGCGGCGCTCGCCATTCCCTTGTCGGCAATCCCGACATTCTGGTTCATGGACATGATGGGCTTCACGCTCAACGTCATCTCGCTGCTGGCGCTGAGCCTGGTGGCGGGCGTACTGGTCGATGACGCTATCGTGGAAATCGAAAATATCGTCCGCCACATGCGGATGGGCAAAACCGCCTATCAGGCGGCGATCGACGCTGCCGACGAAATCGGGCTTGCCGTGCTGGCGACGACTATGGCGATCGTCGCGGTGTTCCTGCCGGTCGCATTGATGCCAGGCATTTCCGGGCAATTTTTCATTCAGTTCGGCATGACAGTGGTCGTGGCCGTGCTGCTCAGCCTAGCGGTCGCCCGGCTGATCACGCCCATGGTCGCCGCCTATTTCCTCAAGGCGCATGGCGCGAAAAGCCATGGCGAGGGTCGGTTGATGGACATTTACATGCGTGTCCTGCGCTGGTCGCTCGATGAACGCCGTGCCGGTGCCCATCGGGCGCGCGCAGGCGGGCGATTTACCGCCTGGCTGCGCGATCACCGTATCTGGACCGTGGGGATCGGGGCGCTGGCCTTTGCCGCAACTATACTCGCCTTCGCCACCTTGCCGATGGCATTCCAGCCATCGACGGACACGAATTTCAGCCAGGTGAAAATCGAAACTGTGCCGGGTAGCACGCTGGAGCAGACCACCAAAGTCACCAGACGCGTTGCGGACATGCTGGCGGCCAACAAGGCCTATGTGGAAGCGGCCTTTGCCGACATCGAGCCGACGAGCGCCAACATCTATCTGACACTGAGGAAGGACAGGCCGTCTTCTTCTGTCGAATGGGAGCGCGCTGTCGCGCCGCAATTCCAGCAGATTGCCGATGCGCGCGTAAACTTCCAGTCGCAGTCGGGGGGCGGCTTCGGTCGCGACATCACGATCATGCTGGGCAGCGATAATGCGGACCTGCTGGAGCAGACCGCCAACAAGCTGGTCACGGAAATGTCTGGCGTGAAGGAAATACGGTCGCCCCGCGTACAGGGTGACATGAACCGGCCGGAAATCATCATCAAGCCACGCTTCGACCTGGCGGCCAGCCTTGGGGTGACCACTGCGGCGCTCAGCCAGGCGATCCGGGTTGCGACGATCGGCGACATAGATCAGAACACCGCCAAATTTTCGCTATCCGACCGGCAGATACCCATCCGCGTGGCGGTCGCCGAAAACAGCCGCCGTGACATGGCGACAATCGAAAATATGCCCGTGCCCACGGTCAGCGGCGGCTCCGTGCCCTTGAAGGTAGTCGCCGACGTGGAATTCGGCGCCGGGCCGACGCAGATCCGCCGCTATAATCAGATCCGGCGCATCGTCGTTGACGCAGATCTCGCACCCGGCATCGTCAGCAGCCAGGCCACCAGGAAAATCAACGCCTTGCCCACGATGATGGCGATTAATGAGGGCCGCATCCCGGATCTTCAAAAAATCAACACCGGCGAGTCCAAATGGCAGGCGGAGTTGGTGAGGAATTTCATCACCGCCGTCATTTCCGGCATCCTGCTGGTGTTGGCGGTGCTGACGCTGCTCTACAAGCGGTTGATGCCGCCCTTCATCAATCTGGGGTCGTTGCTGCTGGCGCCGCTGGGCGGAGCGATCGCGCTGCACCTTACTGGCAATCCGATTTCCATGCCGGTGCTGATCGGCGTGTTGATGCTGCTTGGCATCGTTGCCAAAAATTCGATCCTCGTGATCGATTTCGCCCTGGAGGAAGTGCAGAAGGGCGTGCCGCGTTTCGAGGCGATAGTCGATGCAGGGCACAAGCGTGCCCAGCCAATCGTGATGACGACCGTCGCCATGGTCGCGGGCATGGTGCCGACGGCATTGTCGCTGGGCGGCGACAGCGCCTGGCGCGCACCGATGGGCATTACGGTGATCGGCGGCCTGCTGCTGTCCACCCTGCTGACGCTGGTGATCGTGCCCGCCACGTTCAGTCTGGCACTGGAGTTCGAGGAATGGGTAGGGCCGCGCCTGAGACGCAGGTTGCTCACCTACAAGCCTGGGGACGACACAAAGCATGAAGGAATCACACAACCCGCGGAATAATGGGCGGGACCGGCAGGGGGGGGGGCAGACGCGCTTGTCTGAACGAAAGGGCGGCGTAGCCGTTGGTTGGACGATGAAGATGCTTCCCGTTCCAGTTCCCGCCGCCGATGCGCCGGTCCGGTCTCCTCGGGACATGCGGCTGATGGCGACGGGCATGCTGTTCGCCATGGCGATGCTGTTCCTGATCGCGCGGGCGACGGCGCATCACCATCCCGCCATCGGCTTCGTCCAGGCCTTTGCCGAGGCGGCGATGGTTGGCGGGCTGGCCGACTGGTTCGCCGTCACCGCGCTGTTCCGCCATCCCCTGGGCCTGCCCATCCCGCACACGGCGATCATCCCCCGGAACAAGGACCGGATCGGCGACACGCTGGCGCTGTTCCTGCGCGACAATTTCCTGACCCCCGCAGTGGTCGCGCGGCGAATGCAGAGGCTGGACGTCGCGGGAGCCGCCGGGCGCTTCCTGGCGAGCCCCTCTGGCGGCGGCGGGCGCCTGCGGGAAGGCGCGTCCCGGCTGGCAGCGGACATGCTGGAGGCGCTGGACCAGGAGCGGCTGGGCGGCATGGTGAAAGGCGCGATCGCCCAGCGGTTACGGGGCATGAACCTCGCGCCGCTACTGGGCCAGGCGATCGAGGCGGCGATGCGCGATGGTCGGCATGCGCCGGTGATGGACGGGATCATCCACTGGGCGGATCGCACGCTGGAGGCCAACGACCATCTGATCCGCCAGATGGTCCATGAACGAGCGGGCAAGATCCTGCGCTGGACCGGACTTGATGAAAATCTGTCCAACGCCATCATCGATGGCCTGCGCCGGATGCTGGCGGAAATGGCTGCCGATCCCGGCCATAGCCTGCGCCTGAAGGCGGAGGAAGGCATGGCGAAGCTGGCGAACGACCTGCAATTCGATCCCGTGATGCAGGACCGCGTGGCGCGCATTCGGGACGAGATCGTCGATAATCCTGCCATGCAACGATGGATCGATGGGCTGTGGGAACAGGCACGATCCGGGCTGCTGCGCGCAGTGCGCGATCCGGGCAAGGCGATGGCGGGACGGCTGGGCGAGGCGCTGCAGCAACTGGGCGGGACGTTGCAGGAAAGCCCCCGCCTGCGATTGCTGGTCAACCGGTTCGTACGACGCGCGGCGGTGGGCGCGACGGCAAGCTATGGCGATTCCATCGTCAAACTGGTAAGCGAAACCGTACGCGGATGGGATGCAGGAACCGTCACCAGCCGCCTGGAAAGCGCCGTGGGACGCGATCTTCAATATATCCGGATCAACGGCACGCTGGTCGGCGGTCTGGTCGGGCTGGCAATCCATGCGATCGACACGCTGTTTTGATGATTTGCGGTCGGGGACTTGAAAGGGCGGTCGCCGGCCCTTAGCTGGCGTTGGCAATCAACTACGTTGCATTTTGCAACTTTGATAGGGAAAAATATGATCAGCCTCTTCGATCCCGTGAAGCTGGGGGCCGTTACCGCGCGCAATCGCATCTTGATGGCCCCGCTGACTCGCGCCCGCGCCACGCGTGACCATATACCGACACCGATCATGGCCGATTATTACGGGCAGCGCGCTTCGGCAGGCCTGATCATCAGCGAAGGCATAGGCGTGTCGCAGCAGGGCCTTGGCTGGCCCTACGCGGCAGGCATCTGGTCAGCCGAGCAAGTAGAAGCATGGAAGCCCGTCACCCAGGCTGTCCATGATGGCGGCAGCCTGATCTTCGCGCAGCTTTGGCATATGGGGCGATTGGTCCATTCAAGCATCACCGGGGAACAGCCCGTATCATCCAGCCCCATCACGGCCCCCGGCCACGCGCATAGCTATGACGGCAACAAGCCCTATGAGCAGCCCCGCGCATTGGAAGAGGCTGAAATTCCAGCGTTGATCGCCACCTATGTCACGGCGGCGCGCAATGCGCGGGACGCTGGCTTCGATGGCGTGCAGATTCATGCCGCCAACGGATATCTGATCGACGAATTCCTACGGAACGGCGTCAATCAGCGGCAGGACGCCTATGGCGGAAGCGCCGAAAACCGGACGCGCCTGCTTCGCGAAATCACGCAGACCGTGGCAGATGCCATCGGCGCGGATCGTACGGCAGTGCGCGTGTCATTGAACGGGGCTTCGCAGGGCACGGACGACAGCGATCCCGCCAGCCTTTCGATTGCCGTTGCCAAGGCGCTGGAGCCGATCGGCCTGGCTTTCCTGGAAATGCGCGAATTGCGGCCGGATGGAACGCGTGGCGCCACCGATGTCCCACGCCAGTCGCCGATCGTTCGTCGGCATTTTACGGGACCGCTCGTGCTGAACAGCGATTACGACGCCGCGCGCGCCCATGAAGATCTGACCAGCGGGCTTGCCCAGGCGATCAGCTTTGGCCGCCCGTTCCTGGCCAATCCAGACCTGCCCACCCGCCTGTCGGTCGGCGCGCCGCTCAATCCGTTGCGGGCGGACACGCTCTATTCACAGGGCGCCGAAGGCTATGTGGATTATCCGACGCTCGCCAAGGCGGGCTGACGGGATATGAAAAGGGGGCCGCCAAGGCAGTGGCAGCCCCCTTTTACCATGTCTTTGCGACTGACGATCAGGCGCTGAATTTCTCACGCAGCGCCAGCATGGCGATGGCGGCCTTTGCGGCCTCCCCGCCCTTGTCCTTTTCATCGGAACGGGCGCGGGTCAGGGCCTGGGCCTCATTCTCGACAGTCAGGATGCCGTTGCCGATCGGGATGCCGTCCATGCTGAGCGCCATAAGGCCGCGCGCGCTCTCGTTCGACACCACTTCGAAATGATAGGTTTCGCCACGGATGACCACGCCGATCGCGATGAAGCCGTCATAGCGCCCGGTTTCCGCCGCAAGCGCCACCGCGCCGGGGATTTCCAGCGCACCGGGCACCGTCACGACTTCATATTTGTGCCCTTCCGCCTCCAGCGCGGCCACCGCGCCCTCGATCAGCAGATCGTTGAGATGAGTGTAGAAGCGGGCTTCAACGATCAGGAATTTCGCCACGGCCTTATATCCTTCTTATTGCTCTACGGACCGCTGCCCAACCACGGCGAGGTCATAGCCGTCAAGCGCGATCAGGCTGTGGTGCGTGTTGCTGAGCAGGATCATGTCATGCACGCCGAGTTCGGCGAGGATCTGCGCGCCCACGCCATAGTCGCGAAGCTCATCCATGCCGCTGCCGGGCTGACCAGCATGATGGCGCAGGATGCGGCTGACAAAGTCCACCGGAGAGGTGCCGGTTAGCACGACGATGATCCCCGCACCTTCCTGCGCGATGATTTCCATGGACTTGGCGAGCAAGCCGCGGCGCGGGCCGGTGGCCCCATAGACATCGTCCAGCAGGGAAAGCTGGTGCACCCGAACGAGCGTGGGTTCATCGGGAACCACATGCCCCTTTTGCAGCACCAACTGCTCGCTCTCGGTCGCCTTGTTGTAGAAGCTGATCGCTTTCCAGTCGCCGCCCCACTCGCTCTTGAACGTGGTTTCGGCGCGCCGTTCGACCATATGATCGTGGCGGCGGCGATAGGCGATGAGATCGCGGATCGTCCCGATCTTCATCTTGTGCTTCTGGGCGAAGGGGATGAGATCATCGAGGCGCGCCATCGTGCCATCATCCTTCATCACTTCGCAGATGACGCCCGATGGATTGAGGCCGGCCAGCCGTGCGACATCGACCGCCGCTTCGGTATGGCCGGTGCGTACCAGAACGCCGCCATCCTTTGCCACCAGCGGGAATACATGGCCGGGGGTAACGATATCGTCGCGCCCCTTCGACCCGTCGATCGCGACGGAAATGGTGCGGGCGCGGTCGGCGGCGCTGATGCCGGTCGTAACGCCCTCGCGCGCTTCGATCGACACGGTGAAGGCGGTTTCATGCCGGGTGCCATTGTTGCGGCTCATGAGGTCAAGCCCGAGTTCCTCGACGCGGGCCTTGGTCATCGCCAGGCAGATGAGGCCCCGGCCATGCGTCGCCATGAAGTTGATCGCATCAGGCGTCGCCATCTGGGCAGGGATGACCAGATCGCCTTCATTTTCACGATCCTCGTCATCGACCAGGATGAACATGCGGCCGTTGCGCGCTTCGTTGATGATCTCTTCCGGGCTGGCCAGCGCCGTGCCGCCTTCGCGGCGCAGCAGGTAGCTTTCCAGCTTGCCCAGCGTTTCCGCGGTCGGATTCCAGTCGGCTTCGCCCAGTTTGCGCAGCGAATTGGCGTGCAGCCCGGCGGCGCGCGCCAGACCGGAGCGGGACATGCCGCCATCATTGACGAGGGTACGGACGGTATCGATAAGCGCGGAAGACATGGGCTGCGACTCCTTGGCCAGATCGGCCGTGGAGCGCAGCTATCACATCATGATGTGATATGTTCAAGCGAAAATCACATCGCCTTGCGAAGGCTCTGCATCCGGTCCAGATAACGGGCGAGCACGTCAATCTCCAGATTGAAGGCGCGTCCGGCGGGAAGCGCGTCCAGCGTGGTGGCCAATGCGGTGTGCGGAATGATGTTGAGGCCGAAGTGAACCGTGCCGTCCGGCTGGTCCTCCACGCTGTTGACGGTCAGCGAAATGCCATCGACCGTGATCGAGCCCTTGGCCGCCAGCGCGGCCGCCAGCGCGGCAGGCGCGGCGATGACGAGGCGCGTCGAATCGCCTTCCGGCGTCGCCGACACCAATGTGCCGACGCCGTCCACATGGCCAGTGACGATGTGGCCGCCCAATTCGTCCCCCACCTTGAGCGCGCGCTCCAGATTGAGCCGTCCGCCCTGCACCCACAGGCCGGGCGCAGTGCGCGCCACGGTTTCGGCCGACATGTCCACGGCGAACCAGTCAGCACCCTTTTCGACGACGGTCAGGCAGGCGCCCGAACAGGCGATCGAAGCGCCGATCGCAACGCTGTCCAGATCATAGGCTGTGCCGATGACGAGGCGAAGGTCGCCGCGCTGCTCGACGGAGCGGATGGTGCCGATGTCGGTGATGATGCCGGTAAACATGGGTCGTGCAGTCCTGCTGGGTATCCGCCGCGCTCTAGGCGCTGCGCCATCTTTCGTAAACCTCCAGCCGGTCCTCGCCCAGCCGGCGCTCATCCATCAGCCGCCAGCGGCCATGCGCCTGCGTCAGATCGGAAAGGCCGATGTCGCCAATGCCGGGAAGGCCAGAGCCGATCAGGATCGGGGCACGGTAGAGCAGTAGCCTGTCCACCAGGTCGGCGCGCAGAAAGGCAGCGGCGGTGGCCGCGCCTCCCTCGATCAGCAGATGATCGACCTGGGCGAGCGCGGCGATATCGTTCGGCTGGCCGATGGTCTCCCATCCCTTGGGCGCCGGGCCACGGCCGAGCAGCAGGCGGCGGGGTGAGCGGTCCTCCAATCCCTTGAGCCTCACATCCAGACGCGGGGCGTCGGCGCGCAGGGTGCCGCCGCCGACCAGGATGGCGTCATGGCGCGCACGTTCGAGATGCGCGTGCGCGCGTGCGGCCTCTCCCGTGATCCAGCGGCTCGTCCCATCCCTGAGCGCGATGCAGCCGTCAAGCGACAGGCCGAGCTTGAGCGTGACGGCGGGACGGCCAAGCGTTTGCCGCAGGACGAAGCCGCTCATCGCCGCAGCCGCTTCCTGCGCCATCAGCCCCATTTCGACATCGATGTCGCGGGCACGCAGATAGGCCGCCCCCTGCCCGTCCGTGCGCGGGTCGGGATCGCGCAACGCAATGACGGCGCGCTTCACCCCGGCGCGCGCCATCAGATCAGCGCAGCGAGGGCCGCGCGGGGACAGGTGGAAACAGGGTTCCAGCGTCACATAGGCGGTTGCGCCGCGCGCCTGGTCCAGCGCCTGGTCCAGCGCCTGCGCCTCGGCATGGGGCCGCCCGCCCTTTTGCGTCCAGCCGCGCCCGACGACCGCGCCATCGCGGACGATCAGGCAGCCGACATTGGGATTGGGCGTGGACAGCCCCCGGCCGCGTTCGGACAGGGCGATGGCCGCAGCCATGAAACGGCGATCGTCGGCGGGATCAGCCATAACCAGGCGGTTCAAGGCTGGCGGGTGCCGGGCGCGGCCTGGTCCGCCGCCTCTGCCTTCGCCAGCCGCGAATCAAGCTGCGCGTTGATGGCCTTCAAAGCCTCCTTGCGCCGCGCGGAGTTCCGCGCTTCCTCGGTCCGCCAGTCGATGCCGAACGCATCGGCCCAGCCCTGCATCTGCTTCTGCCGCTTTTGAAGCGCCGCCTCGCTCTTCGCCAGGTCCATCTTCTGCTGCAGGATGATCGCGGCATCGGAACGGCTGGCGTCCCAGCTTTGGACGTAGATGATCTTGTTGCGGGTCGGCATGGTATTGGTGTTGGCATCGACCACGAAGGTCCAGATGATGACGTAGGTGATCGCCATGGACAGCCCGAGCAGCGGCCATTTGTGCGGCCGATTCTCGCGAAAATAGCTCCACAGGTCGCTGAGCGCGCTCTTGGGAGAGACTGGACGGGGGAATATCGCCATCGCTGTCATATAGGGGATGGCGCGGCCGGATGCAAAGCCGCCGCTTGCATCCGGCGCAGCGCGCTCAGCAGTCGGTCAGCCGGAAATATATGGTCGGCACCTTGGCTCCGCTGACCACTACGCCGTCGCGAGTCGCCGGATGAAAGCGCCAATTGCGCAGGGCGTGCCGCTGGTTGGCGAGCCAAAACGCCTCGTCGGTCACGGCCAGCCGCTCTACGTCGATGACGCGACCCCTTGCGCCCATACTTGTGCGGGAGCCACCCCGACCTTACCATTGCCCCATGAGCCAATTGCCCCAAGATCCCACCCTGGACGAAATACGCGCGTTCCTGGCGCCGATCCTGCCCCGTCATGCAGCTTTCGACGGATGGCGGAAGGAAGCGGTAACAATGGCGGCGGCGGAGGGCGGTATCGATGCCGACATCGCCCATCTCGCCTTTTCAGGAGGCGCGATGGACATGATCGACGCCTGGTTCGCCAGCATCGACGCGCGCATGATCGAGGCGCTGCCCCCGGAGAAGATCGACGCCATGTCGATCCGCCAGCGCATCATCGCGCTGGTAACCGCGCGCCTCGATCTGCTTGCCCCTGACCGCGAGGCCTTGCGCCGCGCCCTGGCGATCATGGCCATGCCGACAAACAACGCACGGGCAGCGCGGCTCGGCTGGCGCGCGGCGGACGTCATGTGGCGCGCGGCGGGGGATAGCGCCACCGACTTCAATCATTACAGCAAGCGCCTGACGCTGACGGCAGTCTATGCCGCAACGCTGCTGGTGTTCGTCGATGACGAAAGCGAGGATTGGGCGGAAAGCCGCGCCTTCCTGAACCGCCGCATCGAAGGCGTCATGCGGTTCGAGCGCGCCAAGGCGAAGTGGAAAGGCGCGGGCGGCGGCGAGCGGCTGAGCCTGTCCCGCTTTATCGGCAGGCTGCGTTACCCGGCAGTATGATCTGCCGAGCGCCGAGGGCGATTCGGTCTGGCCTTTTCCTATCTATATTGATAGTCACTCGCAGCTTATCCTAACGAGTGCTTTTCCCTTGCGTTTGATCGACCTGCCGCTCCGCCAGCCAGCCTATGTGGATGTGATAGACTGGGACGCGCTGTCCCTTTCGGACGGCCAGCGCCTGCGCGAATTCGGCCTGTGCGAAGGCGCGAGCGTCGAGGCGTTGCATCATGGCGGACTGCTGGGTCGAGGCCCGATTGCTTGCAAGGTGGGCCGCATGACCATCGCGATGCGCCGCAACCACGCGGCCGCTATCACGGTGCGCACCGGCCCGGAGGACGTCGCGGCATGAGCAACCTGCCCCTGGTCGCGCTCGTCGGCAATCCCAACGCAGGCAAGAGCGCGCTTTTCAACGCTCTGACCGGCGCGCGGCAGAAGCTGGGCAATTATCCGGGCGTCACCGTGGAACGCAAGGCGGGCCGCCTGTCGCTGTCGGATGGCCGCCCGGTCGAGCTGGTCGACCTGCCCGGCACCTACAGCCTCAATCCCACAAGCCCTGACGAACAGGTGACGCGGGACGTCGTGCTCGGCAGGCAGCAGGGCGAACGCCTGCCCGACGCACTGGTGGTGGTGGTCGATGCATCCAATCTCGACAATCATCTGCGTTTTGCGCTCGAACTGCTGTCGCTTGGCCTGCCGACCATCATCGCGCTGAACATGGTGGACCTTGCCACCCGCGACGGGCTGGAACTGGACGCCGCGATCCTTTCGCGCGAACTGGGCGTACCGGTGATACCGACCGTGGCGGTGCGCAAGCGCGGACTGGACCATCTGCGCGGTGAGCTGGACAGCATGTTCGACGGCAGCCCGCAGCGGACTGGCGCTGCAGAAGATGCGCGCGATTTCGACATGCTGCGTAGCGAAGCCCGACGCATCGCCCGCGCAGCCATCGTGCGGGAAACGCCATCGCGCCGCCTGACCGCCGCCATCGACCGCGTCGCGCTGCATCCGGTGAGCGGATTACTGCTGCTGCTTGGTTTGCTGTTCGTCATGTTCCAGGCCGTCTATGCCTGGTCCGAAGCGCCGATTGCCATGATCGAGGGGTTGGCGGAAGCCGCCAGCTCTTTCGTCAGCGATGCCCTGCCATCCGGACTGCTGCGATCCTTCCTGGTCGATGGCGTCATCAACGGCGTGGGATCAGTGGTCGTGTTCCTGCCGCAGATCCTGATCCTGTTTTTTTTCATCCTGATGCTGGAAGCGACCGGGTACATGGTCCGCGCCGCATTCCTGATGGACGGGCTGATGGCGAAGGTCGGCCTGTCGGGCCGCGCCTTCATCCCCCTGCTATCCTCCTTCGCCTGCGCGGTGCCGGGCATCATGGCGACCCGTACCATCGCAGACCCCAAGGACCGGCTGACCACCATATTGATCGCGCCGCTCATGACCTGTTCGGCGCGGCTGCCGGTTTATGCGGTGATCATCGGCGCCTTCATCCCCGCGCGCGACGTGGGCATGGGCATTGGGCTTCAGGGCCTTGTGCTCTTCTGCCTCTACGTCGCAGGGATCATCGGCGCGATGCTGGTCGCGCTGGTGCTGCGATTGACCGTTACCAAGGGCGCGAGCGGCGGATTCCTGATGGAGATGCCCAAATATCAATGGCCCCGTCCGCAGGACGTGCTGCTGGGCCTGTGGCAGCGCGCCGTTATCTTCCTGAGGCGCGCTGGCACCATCATCTTCACATCCACGGTGATTTTGTGGGTACTGTTGAGCTTCCCCAAGGCACCCGAGGACAGCGCGGTCAGCCAGGTCAATTATTCGATCGCGGGGCGGATCGCCAATGGGCTGAATGTCGTGCTGGAGCCGATCGGGTTCAATCGCGACATATCGCTGGCCCTGATCCCCGCCATGGCGGCGCGCGAAGTGGCGGTGTCGGCGCTTGCAACCGTCTATTCGCTTGAAGCAGGCGATGACGAGGCGAAGCTGGAGCAAAGCCTGGGCGAACGCCTGAAGGATAATTGGCCGCTGCCCACGGCGCTCGCCTTCCTCGCCTGGTTCGTGTTTGCCCCGCAGTGCATTTCCACGATCGCGGTCACCAAGCGCGAGACGAACGGATGGAAATGGCCGCTCTTCATGGTCGGCTATCTGTTTGCCCTGGCCTATGCCGCCGCCGGGCTGACATATTGGACGGCGACCGCCATCGGTTTGGGGTAGCGTCCGCAGGCCAGCCGATTATAAGAACCTCCAAAGTATCGGAGGAATTATGGCGGGTTCGGTCAACAAGGTCATTCTGGTGGGCAATCTGGGTGCGGACCCGGAAGTCCGCAGCTTCCAGAATGGCGGCAAGGTTTGCAACATCCGCATCGCAACGTCCGAAAGCTGGAAGGACCGCAACTCGGGCGAGCGCAAGGAACGCACCGAATGGCACAGCGTCGCGATCTTTTCCGAAGGTCTGGCGGGCGTCGCCGAGCGATATCTGCGCAAGGGCAGCAAAGTCTATGTCGAGGGCAAGCTGCAGACCCGCAAGTGGCAGGACCAGTCAGGTAATGACCGCTACACCACCGAAGTCGTGCTGCAGGGGCCGAGCGCGGTCCTGACGATGCTGGACGGCGCGGGCGGCGGCGGTGGCGGCCAGGGCGGCGGACGGTCGCAGGGCGGCGGCAGCGACTGGGGTGCAAGCTCTGGCGGCGATTATGATGATTTTGGCGGCAGCAGCGGCGGCGGCTTTGGTGGAGGCAGCAGCGGCGGACGCCCGTCGGGCGGCGCTCGTGGCGGCGCTGGCGGGCCGAATTTCGACAATGACCTGGACGACGAAGTGCCGTTCTGAGGCACTGACCTGCCCACAAAAAAGCGCCCCAAGCACAGGTCGGGGCGCTTTTTTGTTTTCAGGACGTCATCAGGCCGCCGCGGCGATTTCCATCGCGGCCAGTTCGGCGGTCGCGAAGCGGCGGATATGTTCGCCCAGATCCTCACGCTCCAGCGCGATGGCCAGGTTTGCTTCGATATAGCCCGCCTTTGACCCGCAGTCGAAGCGGCGTCCGTCGAAGGTTACGCCGTGGAACGGCTGCTGTCCGATCATCGACGCCATGGCGTCGGTCAGCTGGATCTCGCCACCCGCACCCTTTTCCTGCGTCTCCAGGATCTTCATGACCTCTGGCTGCAGGATATAGCGGCCCGGCAGGATGAGGTTGGAGGGCGCGGTGCCCGGCGCAGGCTTTTCGACCAGCCCCTTCACCTCCGTCAGCGCGCCATCCCGCTTGCCGGGATCAATGACGCCATAGCTGGGCGTGTCGGCCATCGGCACTTCAAGGGCGCAGACCAGATTGCCGCCGACCTGATTATAGGCATCGACCATCTGTTTCAGGCAACCGCGACCCGGCGCGCCCTTCATGAATTCGTCGGGCAGCAGGATGGCGAAGGGTTCGTCCCCCACAATGTCGCGCGCGCACCAGACGGCATGGCCAAGACCCAGCGGCTCCTGCTGGCGCAGGAAGACAGCGTTGCCAGGGGCAAGCCGCGTGCCATCCAGCGCGGACAGATCCTTGCCGCGTTCGCGCTGCGTCGCTTCGGCCTCATAGGCCATGTCGAAATAATCCTCGATCGCGCCCTTGCCGCGACCGGTGATGAAGATCATCTGCTCGATGCCAGCCTCGCGCGCTTCATCCACGGCATATTGGATCAGCGGACGATCGACGACGGGCAGCAGTTCCTTGGGCACCGACTTGGTTGCGGGCAGAAAGCGCGTGCCGAGCCCTGCAACAGGGAACACGGCTTTACGTATCGGCTTGTAAGGCATGGTACTCCATTCTCGCTAAGCGCGCGGACAGGCTTTGCCGTCCACGCCGAAAAGGTCAAGCATAGCGGGAGGATTACCTCGCCCGGTCAGACGGCCAGCAGGCGCTGCGCCACCGTTTCGAGCGAAGCGATCTCCGCATCGAGGTGATCAAGCGAGACATGCGTATGATTGTTCCGCGCATCGCGGCAAGTGAATCCGCCGGGCGCGGGCTGCTGAAAGCCGCAAATAATGAGCGATCGGAAGCGATCGATCCTCTGCATGTGTCGCTCGATATCCGAAATCTCCTTCAGCGCGCTGGCGTTACGCTTGTCGCGCATCGCCACGATCGTGCGAAGTTCGGTCATCAGTTTCGCCATGGTGGGGCGCATCCGGGTGCCGACGGTTCGCACGTCACCCATGGCTTCCCGCATCATGGCGATCTTCGCCTCCAGGCTTTGCTCCAGCATCGTCCAGGCACAGACCAGACGACCCACGGAACATAGCAGCGCCGCATCTTCCGGCGCATAATCAGACACCGCCCTCACTTTTATCTCGGCTATATGATTCACGACCCACCCCGGCTCTTTTTTCCCTCTGCCCAGGCGAATCCTGCACGGAAGAAGGCAGTGAAGGCTAGAGTCGGGCGGTCGCACCCCCCGCAACCGGGGCACAGGCCAGCGGAAGCCGTGCAAAATCAGCGATGAACCGATGGCGCGTCAAAGGCCCGGTTCAAAAATCGATAGCGATTCCCTTGCGTTCCCAGTCTCCATAGCGAACCGGGCTGAGTTCCTCCTCATGCCGCGAAGGGTGGTCGATAGGATCGGGCTGGGGGACCGGAGGGCTTTTTGAAAGATGCTCAGGCGGCTTCACATGCGCCGGACGCTTGCCGTTGAATGTTCCCATGTCCCAAGCCTTTCAATTGCAGTGCCGCGCAAGCAATCGCATATTCATGCGCAGCCCGCTATCTGGGCTGCGAAGGAGTGGAAGACAAGTGAGCGGTTTCAAGACGGTGATGCTGTTGTCCGCGCTGACGGCGCTGTTCATGGCGTTGGGTTACACCCTGGGTGGCAGCGGGGGCGCGTTCATCGCACTGCTGGTCGCGGCGGGGATGAACCTCTTCACCTTCTGGAACGCCGACAAAATCGTTCTGTCCATGCACAATGCGCGGGAAGTGGATGCACAGAGCGCGCCGGAATATTACGGCCTGGTCCGTGATCTTGCCCAGCGGGCGCGCCTGCCCATGCCGCGCGTCTACCTGATCGACGAGCCGCACCCCAACGCCTTCGCCACTGGCCGCGATCCCGAACATGCCGCCGTTGCCGCCACGACCGGCCTGCTGTCGATGCTGACCCGCGAGGAAGTGGCGGGGGTCATGGCGCATGAACTGGCCCATGTGAAAAACCGCGATACATTGATCATGACCATGGTCGCAACGATTGCCGGCGCCATTTCGATGCTCGCCAATTTCGGCCTGTTCTTTCGCGGCGGCAACCAGGAAAACGGCCATGGCAATATCGCCGCGACGCTGCTGGCCGTCATCGTCGCGCCCTTTGCGGCGATGATCGTGCAGATGGCGATCAGCCGTACGCGCGAATATGGCGCGGATGCCGCAGGCGCGCAGATCAGCGGCAATCCCCGTGCGCTCGCGTCCGCGCTCGCCAAGATTTCCGGCAAGGCGGAGATGATCCCCAATCCGGTTGCCGAACGCAATCCCGCCGCGGCACAGCTTTACATCGTACCGGTGCATGTCAGCGAACTCTTCTCAACCCATCCGGCGACGGAAAAGCGCATTGCGGCGCTGGAGGCGATGACGGGAACGGCTGGCGTACCGGTGTCGGCGTTGAATCCGGTACGGCCTTCGATGGTCGCGGCCAAGCCGCGCAAATCGAGCGCGCTGGACCCGCTGCGTCGGGACTGACGCATATACTGCAACCAATGGGGCGTCCTGGAGTCCGGGCCCAAGCCCGATCGGTGGTTACATTTCGGTCAGATATGGCCTAGGCGCGGCTGATGGCCCGCCATTCCAAACCCGAAGACGTCCCCGGCCTTCCCGCGCGCCGGGCTGCGCTGCGCCTGCTCGACGCTGTGCTGCGGCGGGGCGATCCGCTTGAACTGGCGCTGCACGGCGCGGCGCAGGGCCTGCCCCCCGCTGACCGCGCGCTGGTCCATGCGATCGCCGCCGAAACGCTGCGGCACCTGCCCGATCTCGACGCACTGATCGACGGTGCGACGAAGCAGCCGCTGCCTGACGACGCCAAGGCGCGCATGGTCCTTCGCATCGCGCTGATCCAGGTGCTGGCGCTCGGCACCGCGCCCCATGCCGCGATCGCCACTGCGCTGCCGCTGGTCGATGGCGGTCCGCGCAAGCTGGTTCACGGGGTTTTCGGCACCGTCACCCGCGCCGAGCCGGTCCTGCCCGATCCGCCTGCCCTGCCCGACACCGTCGCCGCGCGCTGGGCGGCACAATGGGGCGAGGCCATGCCGAAAGCCGCCGCGCATGCCTATGCCGTGCGTCCACCCGTCGATCTCAGCCTGCGCGACGCGAGCGAGACGCAATCATGGGCGGAAAAGCTGGGCGGCGAAAGCTTCGCGCCAGGCCATGTCCGCCTGCCCGGCCAGACCGTCATCACCGAACTACCCGGTTTTGCCGAGGGCGCCTGGTGGGTTCAGGATCTCGCCGCGTCCTGCCCGGCGCGGCTGCTGGGCGCAGGCGAAGGCCGCACCGTGCTCGACCTGTGCGCCGCACCAGGGGGCAAGACGATGCAGCTTGCCGCCGCCGGATGGCAGGTGACGGCGGTCGATCAGTCGAAGAAACGGCTGGAGCGGCTGAGCGACAATCTGACGCGGACCGGTCTTCCCGCCGCCATCGTTGCGGCCGACCTGCGACAATGGGAGCCCCCCGCTCCCGTCGATGCCATTCTGCTCGATGCGCCGTGCACCGCCACCGGCATCTACCGCCGCCATCCAGACGTGCTGCATCGCATCGGCCCGCGCCAGATCGACGAGCTTGCGGCGCTGCAGGCCGAATTGCTGGGGCGCGTTGCCGGATGGCTGAAACCGGGCGGCACTCTGGTCTACGCCACATGTTCGCTGGAACAGGCGGAAGGTGAAGATCAGGTGCGCGCCTTTTTGGAGGAGCATGCCGACTTCGCTCTCCAACCCGCACAGCAGGCCGAACTGCCCGACCGCATAGCGCCATGCGCGGAAGGCTGGCTGCGGACGCTACCGGACACGCTGGCGGACAAAGGCGGCGCAGATGGCTTTTTCATCGCACGGCTTGCCCGCGCGCCGGGATAATCCTAGACTTTGGCCAGTCGCCAGAAAGGTTTCGCGTGCGCCCGATCGAGCCTCTTCCCCTGCATCACAGCTGGCCGCTGAGCGATCTGTATCGGCATCTGGCTTCCGTAACGCTGGACGAGCGCACGGCGCGCGATGACGAAGCGCTGGCGGAGCGCGGCCTTGGGCTGTGGTATTGCGACCTTGGCGATGATAGCCTGTCGTGGACCAGTGGCGTCTATGACCTGTTCGGGATCGACCGGGACATGATCGTGCCGCGGCAACTGGCCGTTTCGCTTTATGCGCCGGATTCACGCGAGGCGATGGAGCGACTGCGCGCCTATGCCATCCGTCATCGCCGCGGATTTACGCTGGATGTCGATATCCGGCCGCTTGACGGCGGCGAATGCACCATGCGCCTGATCGCCGCGCCGATTCTGAAGGGCGCGCGGGTTGTCGCGCTTCATGGGGCCAAGCAGTTCCTGCCACGCGGATCGCTGGCGTCGCGCGGGCTGGACCCGACCATATTCACCCTGCCCTGACGGCGCGAGCGCCCCGGCCCAAAAATCCCTGTGGATAAGGTTCAAATGGAGCGTTGCCCTAGCCCCGAGGCGCGGCTAGAGCCGACTGTTGATGACCAGTCCGATCCTTATCTCGCCCTCCATCCTGTCCGCCGACTTCGCCCGCCTGGGCGAGGAGGTTCGCGCCATCGACGAGGCCGGCTGCGACTGGATCCATATCGATGTGATGGACGGCCATTTCGTCCCCAACATCACCATCGGACCAGCCGTGGTGAAGGCGTTGCGCCCACACAGCAAGAAGCCGTTCGACGTCCACCTGATGATTTCGCCGGTGGATCAGTATCTCGATGCCTTCGCGCAGGCGGGCGCCGATATCCTGACCGTCCACCCCGAGGCTGGACCGCACATCCATCGTTCGATCCAGTATATCAAGTCGCTGGGCGTGCAGGCGGGCGTGGTGCTGAACCCCGGCACCCCGGCCAAGATGCTCGATTATCTGATCGATGATGTCGACCTGATACTGGTGATGAGCGTCAATCCGGGTTTCGGCGGGCAGAGCTTCATTGAAAACCAGCTGCGCAAGATCGAGGCCATTCGCAAGATGATCGACAAGAGCGGGCGCGACATTCGCCTGCAGGTTGATGGCGGCATCGACTTCAACACCGCCCCCCGCGCGATCGAAGCGGGCGCGGACGTGCTGGTCGCGGGCACGGCCACATTCCGCGGCGGCCCTGCGGCCTATGCGGACAATATCAGGAAGCTCAAGGGCGGGTGAGCGACAGGAGGCGCATCCCTCGCCCCTCGATCCCCGATTCGGCCGGATCAGAACCCGCCGACGATGAAATCGAGCAGGGCAAGCGGCTCATCCGCGTGGCGGATGACAAGGGCCTGTCGCTGGCGGAACGGATCGCCAACCGCTTTTACCTGATGAGCTGGAAGACGCCGATCCATGGGCGGCGGCTCAAGGGCAAATATCCGCTGAAGCTGCTGGCCGTGCCGGATGATGAGATCCCCGGCGATCCCAAGGCCGGGCAGGCGATCCGGGCCGGTTACTTCCTCTTTCGCGGGCTGAAACAGCCGGTCGGGACGCTGAGTTTCGAGCGGATGACGATGATCCCCGCCTTCGCGGATTACCTGCATAGCTTCGCCTGGCTACGGGATCTGGCTTGCGCGGCGACGCGCGAGCAAGGGGCGCCGATCGCCGAGGCGGTGCTGCGCAAATGGCTGGAGGTGCATTCCGACACGCCGAGCGAGCCTGCCTGGCGGGCCGACAATGCGGGCTGGCGGCTGCTCTTCTGGTCGGCCCACGCGCCCTTCATCCTGTCTTCGAGCGATCTCGTCTATCGATCGCTGGTGCTCAACTGCATCGCGCGCACCGCACGCCACCTTGATCGCGGGGCGGACAAGGCGCCGCTTGGCCTGCCGCGCCTGGTCGCATGGGGCGGGATCGTTGCAGCGTCGATGCTGTTGCCGGGCGGCGCTGCACGCAAGATTTTCGGCGAAGCTGGCCTGAAGCGCGCGATCGAGAACGCGGTTCATGGCGATGGCGGCATCGTGTCGCGATCGCCGCTGGACCAGCTGGACGCCATCATGCTGCTCGCCATGGTGCGCGCGGTTTATGATGTGCGCCGCGAACAGGTGCCCCCTTTCATCACGGAAGCGCTGGGCCGGATGGTTCCGGCGTTGCTGGGGCTTTCGCACGGCGATGGCGGGCTTGGCAGCTGGCAGGGTGCTGGCGCCATTGATCCCGCCACCATCGAAGCGGTCGTCCGCGCCAGCCGGGTCCGCGCTCGCCCGCTACGGCAAGCGAGCGACTGGGGCTATCAGCGGCTGGTCGCCGGATCGACCATCGTTCAGGTCGATGCCGCCCCCCCGCCTGTGGCGAGGCTGGCTGATGCCGGATGCGCCTCCACCACCGCGATCGAGATCAGCGACGGGCCGCAGCGGCTGATCGTCAATTGCGGCGGCGCAGCGCTGAGCGGCGCATGGATGCCCGACGGACTGGCGCAGGCGCTGCGTACTACCGCAGCGCACAGCACATTGGTGCTGGACGACAGCAACTCCACGGCCCTGCTGCCGGACGGCACATTGGGACGGGGCGTGACCGAGGTTGAGCTGCACCGGCAGGAGCAGGAAAGCGGCAGCCGCATAGAAATCAGCCATGACGGCTATGTCCGGCGCTTGGGCTATGTCCACCGCCGACTGTTGCTGGTCAGCGGCGATGGCAAGGAAATCCGGGGCGAGGACATGCTGACGCCTGCGTCACGCCGCCGCAAGCCGGTCAAGCTACCCGCGCAGCTGCGTTTCCACCTGGCGCCCGGCGTCGAGCCTACCGCCACCGCCGACGGCATGGGCGCGCTGCTGCGCATCGAGATGGGCGCGATATGGCAGTTCCGCGCCAATATGGGGAAGCTGGCGATCGAGGAAAGCCTTTGGGTGGATAGCGAAGGGCGGCCCCATGAAAGCCGACAGCTCGTCATCTCCGCGGAGGCGTTGCCCGGCGGTTCGACGGTCGGTTGGCTGTTCAAGCGGATGGGATAGCCCCCAACCGTCGACTGCCCGCCCATTCCTATCGCTTGCCGCATCCGCCCAGCAGGATTAAGGGCGCGGCAAGCCATCGCAGCACACAGGACCATCCATGACCGACGTCTCCATCAAGCGCGCCCTTCTTTCCGTGTCGGACAAATCCGGCCTTATCGAACTGGGGCAGGCGCTGGGCCGGCATGGCGTCGAGCTGGTATCGACCGGCGGGACTGCCAAGGCGCTGCGGGAAGCGGGTCTGGAGGTCAAGGATATTTCCGACCTCACCGGATTTCCCGAGATGATGGACGGCCGCGTCAAGACACTTCACCCGAAGGTTCATGGCGGGCTGCTGGCCGTGCGGGATAATCCAGAGCATGTCGCTTCCATGCAGGAGCATGCGATCGGCGCGATCGACCTTGTCGTCGTCAACCTCTATCCCTTCGCCGCGACGGTCGCCAAGGGCGCGGAGCGCGAGGAGATCATCGAGAATATCGATATCGGCGGGCCGTCCATGGTCCGTTCGGCCGCAAAAAATCATGAAAGCGTCGCGATCGTCACCGACCCGGCCGACTATGCCCGCCTGATCGCGGAAATGGCGGAAAAGGGCGGCGCGACCAGCTATGATTTCCGCCGCATGCTGGCGGCCAAGGCCTATGCCGCCACCGCCGCCTATGATTCGATGATCGCCAGCTGGTTCGCCTTCGCCGATCAGGGCGTGCAGTTCCCGGAAAGCCTGTCGGTTTCCAGCAAGCTGGGATCGACACTGCGCTACGGCGAGAATCCGCACCAGTCGGCGGCGCTCTACTTGCCCGTTGGCCCTTCTGCCAACGGCATCGCACAGGCGCGTCAGGTGCAGGGCAAGGAACTGAGCTACAACAACTACAACGATGCCGACGCCGCGCTGGAGCTGGTCAGCGAATTCCGCGACGGCCCGCCGACCGTGGTGATCGTGAAGCACGCCAATCCCTGCGGTGTGGCGACCGGCGACACGCTGATCGAAGCCTATGAAGCCGCGCTTGCATGCGACAGCGTGTCGGCGTTCGGCGGCATCATCGCGGTCAACCGCCCGCTGGACGGGCCGACCGCCGACGCCATCAGCGGCATCTTCACCGAAGTCGTCGCCGCGCCCGACGCCGATGACGCGGCCAAGGCGATCTTTGCCAAAAAGAAGAACCTGCGCCTGCTGCTGACCGGCGATCTGCCTGACCCGGCCCGCGACGGTTTGCAGATCAAGAGCATTGCGGGCGGCTTGCTGGTGCAGGGCCGCGACAATGGCCGCGTGACGGGCGATCAGTTGAAGGTGGTGACCAAGCGTGCGCCGAGCGACCAGGAATTGACCGACTGCCTGTTCGCCTGGACCGTCGCCAAGCATGTGAAATCCAATGCCATCGTCTATGCCAAGGGCGGCAGCACTGCCGGCATCGGCGCGGGGCAGATGAACCGCCTGGAATCCGCGCGCATCGCTGCGTGGAAGGCCAGGGATGCCGCCGAGAAGGCGGGCTGGAGCGAAGCGCGCACCATCGGGTCTGCGGTTGCATCCGACGCCTTCTTCCCCTTCGCCGACGGGCTGCTGGCCGCAGTGGAGGCAGGCGCCACGGCGGTGATCCAGCCGGGCGGTTCCATCCGCGATGAAGAGGTCATCGCCGCGGCGGATGAAGCAGGCCTTGCCATGGTATTCACCGGAATGCGCCACTTCCGCCACTGATCCTGCATTGCGCGTGCGAAGGGAGCATCATTCCTTTCGCAACCGCAAAAATCGCAGTTTTCAGCCACTTTCTGTGGATTGGCATCTTTCCATCTGCCTGCACGCACCCTATTTTCCCGCCTGACCCTATGTCCACGCAGTCGTGGGGCAAGCCTTTAATGTTCGCAGGAGACTTTTAGGATGACCAGAAAGACGATGGTGGCGCTCGCCGCCGCGATGACCTTCGCCCTACCCGCCTCGGCATTGGCGCTCAGCAACGACATGGATGTGATCGTCGATGGCCGTTCGGGCACCGAGACGCGCAGCATCACCGTGTCGGTGGCCGATCTCAACCTGGCCAGCACCCGTGGAGCACGCCTTGCCGATTCGCGCATCAACCGCGCCGCCAAGGAAGTGTGCGGTTGGATGAACGGTTCAATCCAGCAGCCGACCCGCGAATTCCGCAACTGCTACGGCGCTGCGCTCGACGGTGCGCGCGGCGACCTTGACGCACTTGTGCAGGCACAACGCCAGGGCTGATCTGCTTTGGCGCATGCAGGCGGGGCCGCCATTGCACGGCCCCGTCATGCTTACCCCTTCGTTAACCATTCCTTAGATGATTTCCTTCACTCCCGATGGTAGAAGCTAGCCTATCGGGGGGCATTGAATGCCGGATATCGACGAGAATGTGGACGTCGCCATCATCGGCGCAGGTCCGGCGGGGCTGACTGCTGCCTATCTTCTCACGAAGAAGGGCTTTTCGGTCACCGTCATCGAAAAGGATCCCATCTATGTCGGCGGCATCAGCCGCACAGTCGAACTGAACGGCTTCCGCTTCGACATTGGCGGGCACCGGTTCTTTTCCAAATCGAAAGAGGTGGTCGATCTCTGGAACGAGATCCTGCCCGACGATTTCATCCAGCGGCCGCGCATGAGCCGTATCTATTATGAAGGCAAATTCTACAGCTATCCGCTGCGCGCGTTCGAGGCGCTGTGGAACCTGGGCGTGTGGCGTTCGACGCTTTGCATGGCGAGTTTCGCAAAAGCCCGGCTGATGCCCAATCGCAACGTCCGCTCCTTCCAGGATTGGACGGTGAACGCCTTCGGGCACAAGCTATTCTCCATTTTCTTCAAGACCTACACCGAAAAGGTGTGGGGCATGCCCTGCGATGAGATGTCCGCCGACTGGGCCGCCCAGCGGATCAAGGGTCTGTCGCTCTGGGGCGCGGTGAAGGATGGATTGAAACGGTCGCTGGGCCTTAACAAGCGGCCCAATGACGGCATGGAAACGAAGACGCTGCTGGAAAGCTTCCGCTATCCACGCCTAGGCCCCGGCATGATGTGGGAAGCCGCGCGCGATTCGGTGGTGGCAGGCGGCAACAAGGTGCTGATGGCGCACAGCCTGAAGCAGATTGCACGCGACGACACGACCGGCCAGTGGCAGATGGTTGCCCAAGGCCCGGACGGCGACGTGCTGCTGAAGGCCGCGCATGTCATCAGTTCCGCCCCCATGCGCGAACTGGCAGGCCGCATCCATCCCCTGCCCGCGACACTGGGCAGCGCGATGGAGCTAAAATATCGCGACTTCCTGACCGTGGCGCTGATGATCCGGTCCGACGACCTGTTTCCCGACAACTGGATCTACATCCATGATTCAAAGGTGCAGGTCGGCCGCATCCAGAATTTCCGCAGCTGGTCCCCGGAAATGGTGCCCGATCCGTCGCTTGCCTGCGTGGGCCTTGAATATTTCTGCTTCGAAGGCGACGGCCTCTGGTCGGCCAGCGATGATGAATTGATCGCGCTTGCCAAGCGCGAGATGGCCATATTGGGCCTTTGCGATCCCAATGACGTTGTTGGTGGCGCCGTGGTTCGTCAGGAAAAGGCCTATCCCGTCTATGACGACGAATATGCCGCCAATGTGCTGGCGATGCGGAGCGAGTTGGAACAGCTTTATCCCAGCCTGCATCTGGTCGGCCGCAACGGCATGCATCGCTACAATAATCAGGATCATGCAATGATGACGGCGATGCTGACGGTGCGCAACATCGAAGCAGGCCAGCGCCTGTTCGACATATGGGCTGTCAATGAAGACGCCGAATATCATGAGGCGGGCGAAGAGGGCGAGGAAGCCATGGGCCAGAAGGCTGCGCTCGGCAGCCTGCGCCTGGTGCCCAGCCGTCTGAAGGCCGCGTAAAGGCGCGGCGATGGCATCTTTCAGCATCGGCAGTCTGGCTGGCGCGATCACCGCGCGCTTCACTTTCATACGCTACCTGCTGGCAAGCCTGTGTGCCTTGTCGGGCGACATGCTGCTGTTCCTGGCCCTGCTGAGGATGGATGTGCCGCCTGCTGCTGCTGCTGCTGTCGGCTATGTCGGCGGGCTTTTGCTGCACTGGATGATCAGCATACGCTTCGTCTTCACTTCGGCCCGGCGGCCCACGCATGGGCAGCGGCTGGGCTTTGCGGTGAGCGCCGCGGTTGGTCTGGGCATCACTACCGGGCTGGTCAGCGCGCTCGGCGTTGCGGGACTTGCGCCAGCGCTTGCCAAGCTCCTTGCCATTCCGGTGAGCTTCCTGACGGTCTATGCGATCCGGAAATATGGCGTCTTCGCCGTTGCCTGACGCGCGGTCGGGCCTGACACGGGATCTGAGCGTGAAGGTATCACTGCATCCCCGCTGGCTCATTCCGGCGTGGATCCTGTGTTCCGTCATTTTGCTGTGGCTCTCGCGTGGTCAGCTGACCGTGCTTGGATTTCGCGATCCCGACGACGCCATGCGGCTGCAACAGGTGCGCGACTGGATTGGCGGCCAGCCTTTTCTGGACGTCAGCCAGCATCGGGTGAGCCCGCCGACCGGTGGACCCATGCACTGGTCGCGGATCGTCGATATGCCGATAGCGGCCTTGATCCTGCTCCTGCACCCCATGGTGGGCGCGAGCATGGCGGAGGTCATCGCCTGTTCGGTCGTTCCGCTGCTGCTGCTGGGCTGTCTGGTCTGGGTACTTCATGTTGCGAGCGATCGGATCGCGGGCAGGCCGGTGGCCATGATCGCGCCGCTGCTGCTTCTGACCACACCGACCATCCTCGTGCAATACGGCCCTCTGCGCATCGATCATCATGGATGGCAGATCCTGATGGCGACCATCGCGCTCGCGGGTGCGATGGATCCGCGTCCGGCGCGTGGAGGTGTCGTTGCTGGCGCGGCCATCGCGATCTGGTTGCAGATTTCGAGCGAAGGGCTGCCCTATGCGGCATTGTTCGCGGCGGCGTTGGCGCTCCGGCAATGGCTGGATCGGCGTGAAACGGCGCGGTTCGTCGCCTATGCCGCCACCCTGGGCGGTGCGGCATTTCTCTTGCTGGCGCTGCTGCGTGGTTTCGGCCCATTGATGCAGGCGCAGTGCGACGCGCTTTCGGCAGCCTATGTCTGGCCGCTGCTGGCCTTTGCAGTGGCGACGCCCATCGCTTTTCATTTCACCCCCGCCTCTTCGGCCAGGGGACGTTTTCTGGCGGCGGGCCTGAGCGGAGGCGCGGCAGCAGCGCTGTTCGTCGTGACGGGCCGCGCCTGCCTGACCGGCGATCCGTTTCAGGCGCTGGGGCCGGTCGCCTACAAGCTCTGGTATCTTCATGTGATGGAGGGGCGGCCGATATGGGAGCAGGGCCGGTCGATGGCGGGCCTGATCCTCATCCCCCCCGTCGCGGGACTGGCCGGTTCGATACTCGCCGCGCGCAACGCCGCCATGGCGCAGGTTCGCGATCGCTGGCTCATGGTGGCGCTGCTGCTGACGGGCGCAACCATCGTTGCCCTGTTGGTGATGCGGGCGATGTCGGTCGCGCATGTTTTCGCCCTGCCGGGGATCGGCTGGCTGATCCTGCAGCTTTTCCGGCGCGCGCAGCAGCAATCGGCGACCGTGGTGCGCGTGTTCGCCTCATCGGCTGTCGCCCTGCTTACCCCGGCGGCTTTATGCGCGATCTGGATCGCGGCGATGGCAGCGCTGGACAAAGGTAAAGACGAAACGCCGACCGTCGCCAACGACTGCCGGACGCCAGAGGCGCTCACATCGCTGCGTCAACTGCCGCCGTCGACGCTTTTTGCCCCACTGGACATAGGGCCGGACATATTGGTCCGCACCCGGCACAAGGTGATCGGCACGGCCCATCATCGCAATGCCGCCGGGATCACCGCCGTGGTCGAAGGCTTCACTGCCCCGCCAGCACAGGCGCGCACGATCCTGACCGCGCTGAACGGGGGTAAAGGCCCCGATTATCTGATCGCCTGCGCCGGCCTTAATGAATTCCGGCATTATTCAAAGGAGCATGAGGGCAGTCTGGCCGCCATGCTGGATCGCGGGAAGCAGCCCGAATGGCTGAAACCGGTCGCCCTACGCGGCGCGAAATCCCTGCGCGTTTATCAGGTCAGGTTGCAGCAAAACTGAGCGCCGCGCCGTTCATGCAATAGCGCTTGCCAGTCGGCCGAGGGCCATCGTCGAACACATGGCCGAGATGACCGCCACAGCGGGCGCAATGCACCTCCGTCCTGGGATAGCCCAGGGCAAAGTCGCGCGACGTTCCAACGGCGCGTGGCAGAGGCGCCCAGAAGCTGGGCCATCCGGTGCCGCTATCGAATTTTGTCTTTGATGCGAACAGAGGATGCGCACAGCCCGCGCATTGGAAAGTGCCTGCGCGATGTTCCTTGTTCAGCGGACTGGTAAAGGGCCGTTCCGTCGCATGTTTCCGCAGCACCTGATAGGCGAGTGGGCTGAGCCGACTGCGCCACTGGGCGTCGGTGAGGGCGACAGGATAGGCAGCCTCGGCATCTTCCACGCCCAGCCGCCAGAAGGCCAGCGCCGCCACACCGCAAATGGCGCCGTTCAGAAGAAGATGCCGCCGGGTCATCATGACAGCTTATTTTACTACGGCTGAGCGCCGCCTGAACAGCCTGCGGAGACTGGGCTGCCCGGACTTCAGCACATGACGACGAAACAGCCATACGCCGAGGCGGATGATGACCGCGACCCAGATCCCCTGCCAGCCGATCGCGAGCAGGTGCGGCCAGATCGCCGCGTCCTGCGCCGCCCGCGCGATCATGGCGAAGGGCGAGGAGAAGGGAAAGATGATCGCAGCCACTTCGGGCGCGGACCCCATATGATCGACGGCATAGGTCGCGAAGAAAAATATGCCCATCTGCGCCATGGTGACGGGCATGTTGAGCGTCTGCACTTCGCGCACCGTCGCTGCCTGTGCCCCAATGCCCAGGAACAGGGACCCGAGCAGCGCATAGGCCATGGTGAAATAGACCGCGCCCAGCAAAAGAAACATTGGCCAGCCAACCGCAGGGGTCGGCGGCGCGATATCCGGCCCGGCCAGCAGCTCGACGCCCGCGACGATCGCGCTTCCCCAGAAACAGATGCCGACGAAGCTCATCGCCAACATGGCCAGCAGCTTGCCCAGAAATACGGAGTCGATCGGCACCGCAGCGGCCAGGATTTCGATGACCTTGTTGGTCTTTTCTTCCACCAGGTTCGACAGGACCATCCCCGCCAACAGCATGGTGAGGAGGAAAATCAGTATTTGCGCCGCTCGGCCGGTCAGCAGGCGCGACTGCGCCTCCGCCCCCGCGCTGGCGGAGACAAGTTGTTTTTCAACCTGCACATGGGGGAGTTTCTCGCCAGCGACGGCGGCGCTCGCAAGCAGGCTGACATCACCCTCCAGCATGGCGAGATCGCTCGCCTTGCCGGTCAGTATCGGCTTTTCCACGCTGCCAGAGACGATCGCCATGAACCGTGCGTCGCGGCGCGCCAGCAATGCGCGCGGATCGCCCGTCGGCGTGCGCTGGAGATTCGGGAGATTTTCCGCGCCGATGCGGGTAGCAAGCGCGCGATGCGCCCGCTCCATCCGGGCGGCGTCCGGCGCGGACATGGACATGCCGACCGTGGGGCGCAGGCCTTCCCGCGTGATTTTTTCCCCCAGGCCGCCGAACGCCATGCCGATGACGACGGGAAACAGCGGCCCCAACAAGAAGAGGATGAAAGTCTTTGAAAAGATGACGGCGGAAAAATCCCGCCGGGCAATGACCAGGGCGGCGCGCAGAACCTCGCTCATGCAGCGCCCTCCCCTTCCACATCCTGCATCTGCCGGGCGGCGGCATCGCCTGCGATGGCGACGAAGGCGTCGTGCAATCCGGGCCGCTCGATCGACAGGCTTTCAATACCTGCATGGCCATCCAGCAAGGCGCGAAGCAGCGGTTCTATGCCTTCATCAGGCAGGTCGAAATGCCAAGCTCCATCGGCGGCCAATGTTTCGGGCGGCAGAGCGCGACGCCACCCTCCATCGCTCGCCCGCGTGCGCAGCCTGACCTTCGGACGCAACTGATCGCGCGCCTCGCTTACCGATCCTTCGAAACGGATACGGCCGCCCGCGACGATGGCGATGCGCTCGCACAGGCGTTCGGCATGCGCGATGACATGGGTGGAAAACAGGACGGTGACGCCCCGCCGCGCCTGATCGCGGATCAACAGTTCCAGCTTGCCCTGATTGATGGCGTCCAGGCCCGAAAATGGTTCGTCCAATACGATCAAACGGGGTTCATGGATGATCGTCCCGAACAATTGCACCGTTTGCGCCATGCCCTTCGACAGCTGGCGGATCGGTTTATCGACGGACGCGCCCATGCCATGCTCGATCAGCATCGTCCGGGCGCGTTCCCGCCCGATTTTCAGCGGCAGGCCGCGCAGTGCGCCCATGAATGCGATGGCTTCGGCCGCTTTCATCGAGGGATAAAGGCCACGCTCCTCGGGCAGATAGCCGACGATGCGCGCCTGGCGCAGCGGAACGTCGTCGCCCAGCAAGCTGCGATGCCCCTCATCAGGGTCGATGATGCCGAGCAGCGTGCGGAGCAAGGTGGTCTTGCCCGCGCCATTGGGGCCCAGAATGCCATAGATCGACCCGGCAGGCACCGCGAGATCGATACCATCGACCGCCCGGAAATTGCCGAATGTCTTGACAAGACCATGGCCTTCGACGGCATAGGTCGGGGAAGGAGCCGGAGCATTACCGATCATCCGCTCCTGATAGTCGCACACCATGCCAACGCAAACCGAAACCTTGGAACAACGCCTGAAGGAGCAGGCGCAGCGGCTGGGCTTTGCCGCCTGCGCCATCGCGCGCGCCGACGCGGCGCCAGAGGCGGGACAAAGGCTGCGGCAGTGGCTGGACAAAGGCCGCCATGGGGAAATGCTGTGGATGGAGGAGCGGGCCGAACAGCGCGCTTCGCCCAAGGGCCTGTGGCCCGATGTGCGCAGCGTCATCATGCTGGGAATGAGCTATGCGCCCGGCCGCGATCCGCTGGCGCTGGCCGATGTGGGCGACCGGGGGCGGATTTCGGTTTATGCCCAGGGGCGCGACTATCATGACGTCGTCAAGAAAGGCCTGAAGAGCCTGGCGCGCTGGCTGGTGGAGCAGCAGCAAAGCGCGCTCAAGGTTTTCGTCGATACAGCGCCGGTGATGGAAAAGCCGCTTGCCGCGGCGGCGGGTTTGGGGTGGCAGGGCAAGCATAGCAACCTTGTCAGCCGCGCTCATGGCAGTTGGCTGTTTCTGGGGGCCATCTACAGCGAGATCGCGCTGGAGCCGGACGCGCCGGAAGTGGACCATTGCGGCAGTTGCGCCGCTTGCCAGGCGGCCTGCCCCACCGATGCCTTTCCCGCGCCCTATGTGGTCGATGCGCGACGGTGCATTTCCTACCTCACCATCGAGCATAAGGGACCGATACCGGAGGAGTTCCGGGTCGGAATCGGCAACCGCATCTATGGTTGCGACGACTGCCTGGCGGTATGCCCCTGGAACAAGTTTGCCGATGCGGCAGCAGCCAACAAGGCTTTCATCGGGCGGGCGGAGCTGGCTGCGCCGGAACTGGGCGACCTGCTCGCAATGGATGATGCGGGCTTTCGAGAGATTTTCTCGGGCTCTCCGATCAAGCGGATCGGGCGGAACCGGATGGTGCGCAACGCGGCCATCGCCGCCGGGAATAGTGGTAGCCCGAGGCTGATCGCGCGGTTGCAGCCGTTGCTGGCCGACGACGACCCGGTTGTAGCGGAAGCAGCGGCCTGGGCGATCGGGCGGTTGTCGGAACCGGGTGCTATTTCGCGTGGAAATTAGCGGCGCAGGCGCCGGGATCCAGATCCGTCCCAGCAGGCGTGCGGGCATCGACATGGGTGACGACCGGTTCCTTGCCCCGGCCAGGAGCATATAGATAGGCGTCCAGCACGCAGCGGCCGTTAGCGAACTGAAGCTTGCGCATCGTGCTTTCGCGGATGTCGAGGCGCGGCGTACCGAACTGCTGGATAAGACGCCGGGCGTCCATTCCCATGAGCGGGCCCGAGCGCATGAAGGCGCTGGCAGGCGGACCGGCGGGCGGGCGGCCGACCGACGCGGGCGGCACGACCGAACCACAGGCTGCGAGCGATCCTGAGAGCGCGAGTGCGAAGATCAGGCGGACAGAGTTCATCGCGACTTGCTTTTGGCGCCGTGTAGCATGTGCACCGCCATAGCCGCGCTCCAGATCGGTGCAAGCAGGTTGATGAACGGTACCAGGAACAGAAGCGTCGAGGCGAGGCCCATGAGCCACCGGCGGAGGGGAGCTATCGGCGGCAACCCGGCGTGGCGCGGCTCCACCATGTCGGCAAGATCGCGGCCAAAGAGATAGGCATTGAGCGCCAGGAACAGCCCGACGGTGCCGACGCCGGTCACGAACAAGAGCAGATAGGCTGGCAGGGCGAGCAGGTTCCAGCCAAGCGTGCGGACGACCGATGCAAGCGCAAGCCGCGCGCTGGGTCTCAGGCCCAGGGAATGCGCGGTTGCCGCTGCGTCGGGATAGCTGGCCCTTTCAACCGCGACGATGATGTCGTCGGCAAACAGGTTCATGGCCGCCATGGCGATGGCGCGAAAGAGCAGCCAGGCGAACGCAACCACGCCGATAACCGTGGCCGCCGCTTCTGCGAAACCGCCTCCGCCCCAGCCGAAATAAACGCGAACGCCATGCACGGCCGTCCAGAGGCCAAGCCCCGCCATGGCGAAAATCAGCAGCGTCAGCAGCAATGTCTTACCCAACAGGCGCAGGGCGGCGGGATGGAAGATCGCTGGAAAGGCGCGAAGGGCGGCTGTGATCACCATGGAGGTTGCTATCCCGCGCCCGGATGGCCGCGTCAATCAGCGCCGTTGCGCGGGACGATGCGGATCGGTAGACACGGCGCGATTTCCTGACCTTTTCTTCAATCGAAGGATATTGCGTGACCGCTGCTGCCCCCTCGCTAGATGTTGTCGCGATCGGCAACGCCATCGTCGATGTACTCGCGCCGAGCGATGATGCGTTTCTGGCCGAACATGCGCTGACCAAGGGCGGCATGCAGTTGATCGACGCCGAGACCGCCGAAAGCCTCTATGCCGACATGGCCGCTGGCAAGGAGGTCAGCGGGGGATCGGCAGCCAACACGCTTGCCGGGCTGGCTGCCCTGGGCAAGCGTTGTGGCTTTATCGGCCAGGTGTGCGACGATCAGCTGGGCCAGGTATTCGCCCATGATGTGCGGGCGCTGGGCATTCGATATGATACGCCAGCGGCGAAGGGGGACATACCGACCGCGCGCTGCCTGATCCTGGTGACGCCCGACGCGCAGCGGACGATGAACACATTCCTTGGTGCGTCGCAGTTCCTTCCCGAATCCGCGCTGGATCTGGACCTGATCCGGTCAGCGGCCATCCTTTATCTGGAAGGCTATCTATGGGATCCAGAACAGCCGCGCGCGGCGATGCGCGCCGCTATCGACGCGGCACGCGGGGCTGGCCGCAAAGTCGCCTTCACCCTGTCGGATGGGTTCGTGATCGAGCGGCACCGGGCCGATTTCCTCGAGCTGATCGAACAGGGGCAGATCGACATCCTCTTTTCCAATGAGCATGAGATCCAGGCGCTGGCGCAGGTCGATAATTTTGATCGGGCGGTGGCGACCTTCACGGGCAAAGTGCCGGTGCTGGTATCGACGCGCAGCGAAAAGGGCGCGATCGCGGTGGTGGATGGCCTTCGCTATGAAGTGACCGCAGCCCCGGTCTCGCAGATCGTCGATACGACCGGTGCGGGCGACCTGTTCGCCGCCGGGTTCCTGGCCGGACATCTCGAAGGGCTGGACGTGCATCACTGTCTGGAACTGGGGGCAGTCGCAGCCGCCGAGGTGATTTCGCATTGGGGCGCACGGCCTGAGCAGGATCTCCAGGCGCTCCGGGCGAAATTGTTCGGCTGATCCATTGCGTTCGCTCGTCCTGGGCGAAGTCGCGGCAACGACTTTGTTCAGGCGGCTGCCTTCTGCCGCCTGAATAGGGCGCGGTCTTCCGGGCCGAAGCCCCAGCGCCAGATGACGAAGCCATAGACGCCAAGGATCGTGGCGACGCCGAAGACCAGTTCGACCCATTCATATTCGCGCGGCAAGGCGACGAAGGCCGCTCCAACGATACAGGCAACGCCACAAGCGCTGAGCAGCGGCCAGCGCCAGGCATTCACCTTCGCGCCCAGCAGATGCGAAAGAAGCCGCGCCTTGACCAGCGCGCCCGCGCCCAGCGCGATGCTGAGCGCCAGCGCGGGGGCCGCCGCAATCGCCATTGGCGACAGGCCGAAGCGCCGCGCCAGCAGGATGAGCCCGAAACTGAGCGCCGCCTGCAGACCGATCATGCACAGCGAGATCATGAGATTGCGATGGCGTGCGATGTAGACCAGCGCGGATTCGCTGACGACCGCCGTGGCGGCGACGACTTCGGCCAGCAACAGGAAGGCGAGTGCGCCGGTGCCGCCCACGAAATGCGGGCCGACCAAGCCCATGACCGCTTCGCCGGGGATGCCGAGCGCGAGGGCGATGCCCGCTTGCGCGGCGATGATCCAAAAGCCGACCTGGCTGACCTGCTTAGCAATCGCCGTCAGATTGCCTTCCGCCAGGTTGCGCGTGATGACAGGGCCAAGGATAGGGTCAAAGCTGGTCTTGAGCTTTTGCGGCAGGGAGGCGACCTGCTGCGCGACATAATAGATGCCCACAACCGCCGGGCTGACGAACAGGCCCAGAATAGCGAGGTCCAACCGGCGCGACCCCCATTCAACGCCATCGGCTGCGGCGAGCGGCAGGTTGCGGCGGGCAAGACGCCAGAGCCTGCCGCCGTCGGGCCGCCAGCCATAGGGTATGCCATAGTGGCGGGTCATCGGAATGATCGAGGCAATGAGGGCCGCGACCATCGACAGGACATAGGACAAGATGAGCCCGTCCCGTGTCGAATAAAATGAAAAGGCAAAGGCGCCGATGCTGATCGCCCAGGGCTCTATGATCGACCGCGCACGGACCGTCGCGCCGATGTCGAAACGGTAGGCGCAGGCAGCCAGCGCCACATCGGACCCAGCCACCGCGATGACGATCAGCGCGAGCAGTCGATCAAGGCCGTTGATGCCGCTGTTGGGAAACATCGCCTGCGGAAAAGCGACCAGCAGGACGCTGCCGAAAAGCGCGGCTATCATGGTGACCAGCATCGCGTCGGTGACGACATGATTGTGCGGACGTTCGGTCTGCGACAGCGCGCCCGCAAGGCCGCGCTTCAGCCCTAATGTCGCCAGTTGTGCAACGAACTCCACCACCAGCACGGCGTAGGCGAAGCGGCCCAGCGCGTCCGCCCCATACCAGCGGCCGGCGATGAACAGGAACGGCAGTCGCGCGGCAAGGCGCAGGAGGAAACCAAACACATTGGTCCGACCGCCCTTGGCCAGGGCTGCAATATCGTCCTGTTGCGAGGAGGAAGCCTGCTCAGCCGGCAAAATATTTGGGTCCCCCTGTCGCATCATCTTTCGTGCCGAATGGTAAACAATAAAGGATGCAAGGGCGACGGAATTATTCCGGCCGTAACGGGCGGGCGAGCAGAGCGTCGATGACCTGACCAAGCGGCGCTGCATCTTCGAGCAGGGCGCAGACCGCTTCGACCACTGGCATTTCAACCATGGCGGCGCGCGCCGCGTCACGCAGGACCGGTGCGGTGAAAGCGCCTTCGGCCACGGTGCGGCGGTTGGCGAGCAGTTCGGCGGCCGGACGCCCCTCCCCCAGCCCCTTGCCGAGCGAGAAGTTGCGAGAATTGGTCGAGGAGCAGGTAAGAACGAGGTCGCCAAGGCCCGAAAGCCCCGACAGCGTTTCAGCGCGCGCTCCCCGCGCAAGACCAAAGCGCGTCATTTCGGCAAAGCCCCGGCTGATGAGCGAGGCGCGGGCGTTGAGGCCAAGGCCTGCGCCCTCCGCGACACCGCAGGCAATCGCCAGGACATTCTTCACCGCGCCGCCAATTTCCGCGCCGACCACATCGTCGGACAGATAGGGGCGGAAGGCAGGCCGGGCGATGCGCGCGGCGATCTGGCGTCCAAGGTCAGCGTCTGCGCAGGCCAGGGTGATGGCAGTCGGCAAGCCCCTGGCCACTTCATGCGCGAAAGTTGGGCCTGAAAGGACCGCGATGGGGGATTTTGGCTGGGCCTGCTGCGCCACTTCCGACATCAGCAGGCTTGTCCCGGCCTCGATCCCCTTTGAGCACAGGATGAGCGGAAGGCCCGAGGGGAGACCCGCCACGACAGCCCGCAGATGCTGGGCGGGGCTGACGATCAGCAGCAGGTCGCGATCTGCCATTTCCGCCATGTCGCCGGTGGCGCGGACCGCAGGGCTTAGCGGGATGCCGGGAAGATAGAGCGGGTTGAGGCGATCGCGATTGATCGCGTCCACCACTTCGGGTTCGAGCGCCCACAGGAGGACATCGTCGCCCTGTGACGAAAGGGTTTGCGCCAGCGCGGTTCCCCATGCGCCAGCTCCGATAACGCCCGCCTTCATGCCTTTACACTCTTCATGCCTTGACCCCGGCGCCGCGCGCCTTTTCCGCGTCCGGATCGAGCGGCCAGCGCGGCCGGGCCGGGACAGTCAGATCGTCCACCAATCCCGCCGCATATCGCTCCGCCCCCGCCCAGGCGATCATGGCCGCATTGTCGGTGCAAAGCCAGAGCGGCGGCGCTACGAAGGGCAGGTCATATTTCGCGGCCAGCGACTGAAGCGCGGCTCGGATGGACTGGTTCGCGGCCACGCCGCCAGCGACGACCAGCGCCGTCACTCCCTGATGGCTGGATAGCTGCTTTTCCGTGCGGTCGACCAGGCAGTCGATGACGGCCTGCTGGAAGCTGGCGGCGATATCTTCGGTCGAATATTGGCCGGACTGCGCCGCACGCATGACGGCACTCTTGAGCCCCGCGAAGGAAAAATGGGGTTCCGCTGTGCCCACCAGAGGCCGGGGCAAAGGCACCGCCTTTGCATTCCCCTTCGCCGCCGCCTGTTCCACCGCCGGTCCACCGGGATAGCCAAGGCCGAGCAGCTTCGCCGTCTTGTCAAACGCCTCACCGGAGGCGTCGTCGATGGTGGTGGCGAGGCGGGCGTAGTCGCCGGGGCCACGAACGTGCAGCAGCTGGCAATGGCCGCCGGAAACCAGCAGCAGCAGATAAGGAAATTGCAGCGTTGGATCAGCCAGGCGCGGCGACAGCGCATGTCCTTCAAGATGATTGACGGCAATTAGCGGCTTGTTGGCGGCATGGGCCAAGGCCTTGCCCGTGACCAAGCCGACCATCACGCCGCCGATCAGCCCCGGACCCGCCGTGGCAGCAATGACATCGACCTGATCCAGCGTCAGATTGGCGTCGGCCAGCGCCGCTTCGACCAAGGGAGCAAGCGCCTCCACATGGGCGCGGGCGGCGATTTCGGGAACGACCCCGCCATAGGGGCGATGTGCTTCCTCCTGCGTGGCCAGGCGGTGCGCAAGTATTTTGCCCTCCGCCGTCACGAGCGCCGCTGCGGTTTCGTCGCAGCTCGATTCCAGGCCGAGGATGATCGTCATTGTTGCTTCCATCTAATGCCCACGGCCATTAGAGCAAGCGGCATATGACAACGCCTTCTTCCCTGCCTGATCGTCCGCTCCGCCTCGGTACGCGGGGTTCACCCCTTGCCCTTGCCCAGGCGCGCATGACGGCAGAGGCGCTGTGCGCCCGCCACGGCTGGGACGGGGATGCGATCCAGACGGTGATCGTCCAGACCAGCGGCGACCGCATCCAGGACCGCGCGCTTGCCGAGATCGGGGGCAAGGCGCTGTGGACGAAAGAGCTGGATCGCGCATTGCTGGCTGGCGAGATCGACTTCGCCGTCCATAGCATGAAGGATGTGGAAACCATCAGGCCGCATGAAATCCGGATAGCGGCGATGTTGCCGCGAGCGGATGTGCGGGACCGGCTGGTGGGCGCGGACAGCTTCGCCGCTCTGCCAGCCAATCCAGTGGTGGGATCAAGTTCGCCGCGCCGCGCCGCGCAGGTCAAGCGGTTGCGCCCCGACGCTCAGGTGGTGCTGTTCAGAGGCAATGTCGCGACCCGGCTGGCCAAGCTGGCGGCGGGGGAAGTCCATGCCACCTTGCTGGCGGCGGCGGGACTGGACCGGCTCGGTCAGGGCGACGTGGGGACCGGCATACCGTTCGACGTCATGCTGCCGGCACCCTCGCAAGGCGCTGTGGGGATCGAGGCGCTGGCCGACAATGCACCGATTCTGGCGATGCTGGCGGCAATCAATGACATCGACACGTTCGATTGCGTGATGGCGGAGCGGGCTGTGCTCAAGGGATTAGGGGGCACCTGCCATTCGCCGATTGCGGCGTGGGGGCGGCTGGAGGGTGGGAAAATCCGCCTGTCGGCCGAGATATTGAGTGCCGATGGACAGGAGCGGGTTAGCGACATCTGCGAGATTGCGCGCGGCGATACCAGCGCGGCCGAAACGATGGGGCGTGCGTTGCTGGATGGCGCCAGTGCGGAGCTGCGCGCCCTGTTCGAGGGGTGAGGCCAGTCATCATCCTGAGACCCGAGCCGGGGGCGAGCGAAAGCGCGGCGCGTGCAAGGCGGCTGGGCCTGCTTCCCCGCCTCTGTCCTCTGTTCGAGGCGCATCCGATCGACTGGGAAGCACCCCTGCGCGAGGACTTCGACGCGCTGTTGATGACCAGCGCACAGGCAGCGAGGCTGGGAGGCGCGCAACTCGCCCGCTATCACGGCCTGCCTGCCTATGCGGTGGGAAGCGCCACGGCGCGGGCGATGGCGGAAGCGGGTTTTCAAAACATCGTGCATGGCGATCTGGATGGCAGCGCCATTGCTACCCGGATCGCGGCGGACGGACACCGCCGCCTGCTGCATCTGGGCGGCACGACCGTAACGCCGATCGCGCAAGGCCCCCTCAGCATTCAGCGGGTGCCGGTATACACGATCGGCGAAAAGGCGGAGGCTGGGTTGCATGCGCTTCTCGAACCTGGCGCGGTGCTGCTGGTCCATTCGCCACGGGCCGGGCGCAGGCTGGCCGCCCTCATCGATCCGCTACAGCGGCGAGACCTGCACATCATCGCCATCAGCCCGGCTGCGCTCGCAGCCTGCGGGCAGGGATGGGCGAGCGACAAAGCGCCCGACCGGCCCGATGATGAGAGGATGCTGGCCCTCGCCGTCCGATTGTGCGAATGATCCGCCAAGATGGAAGAAAAGTCTCCGATGAGCGAAGAAGGCGGCGCGACAGGCGTCACGGCAATGCCGCCTGCATCCCCCCGTGGACGAAGCCCATGGCTGATGCCCGCCCTGCTCCTGCTCGCTTTTGCTATCGGTGTCGTGCTGACGGTATTGGCGGTGCCCTATGTGCAGGGACGGTGGAGCCGCGATGCGCGGCAGTCCGTTGTAACGGCCGATCCTTATTTGCGGCCTGGCGTCGCCATGAGGCCGTTGGCTACCGACACGGCCAAGATGCTGGATGACCGCGTAGTTCAGCTGGAGCAAAGGCTTAACCGCATCACCGTGGAAGCGCAGGCAGCGTCTGGCAATGCCGCACGGGCGGAAAGCCTGCTGGTGGCGTTCGCCGCGCGCCGCGCGCTCGATAGCGGCGCGCCGCTCGGCTATGTCGAGGGGCAATTGCGGCTGCGTTTTGGCCAGGCACAGCCGCGTGCGGTCGCAACGATCATCAATGCGGCAAGGGAACCCGTGACGCTGGCCGACCTGCGGGGCGGACTTGCCAACATCGCCGACCAGTTGACGACCCCCGGGCCGCAGACAAGCTGGTGGGAGGCATTTGAACATGAAGCGCGCGAGCTACTGACGATTCGCCGCGCATCGACGCCTTCACCCAGACCGCAGCTGGCGATGGATCGCGCGCTCCGATACATCGATGGAGGCCGGGTGAGCGCAGCGCTGACCGAAGTCGAGCAAATGCCGGGGCGCGCAGCCGCGGACCGATGGATGCAATATGCCCGCCGCTATCTGGAGGCGCGCCGCGCGCTTGACCTTATCGAGACGGCCGCGATCCTGGAACCGCGTCAGTTGCGCGCTGTCGATGGTGCGGCTGTAAGCCAGACGTCCCCACTGGCGCCCTGAAAACTGTCATAATCGACCAATGGTTGGCTCAGATGAGCGAAACCATTGGACGCGTTGAGCATTTGTCATGAGAATGTCATCTTTCGCCCATCGGGCCAGGGAGACTTATTTCTCGTGCCGCCATATGCCGATTCGATCACCAGCTTCTGGAAAGGACGCCTAGCCGCCGGGCCACGCGCGCCTGAACTGCCGCCGGTGAAGCATTTGTTGGCCAATGCCTCCATGCCCTTCGACCTGGCGCGCAGCCGGGCGCAGGCCGTTTCGCTGGCGAGAGCGATTCGGGGTGATGGCCGGCAAGTTCTTCTGATCCCCGGTCTTCTGGCGTCGGAACAGCGGATGGAGCCTTTGCGCGCTATATTGCAGGCGGCGGGCTTTGAAGCGCATGGTTGGGGAATGGGCCGCAATCTGGGGCCTCGTGCCGACAGCCTTGAAAAGATCGACCGGCGCGTGGATGAAATCCGGCGCGGCAGCGGCAAGCCAGTGACCTTGGTCGGTTGGAGCCTGGGCGGCCTGTTCGCGAGAGAATATGCCAAAATCGCGAGCAACAAGGTCGGTGGCGTCGTCACCATGGGGACGCCCTTTTCCGGTGATGTGCGCGCCAATCATGCGTGGCGGCTCTATCAGTTGGTAGCGGGCCATCCGGTCGATTGCCCACCCTTCGCCTGCAACCGCGAAATGAAGCCGCCAGTGCCGACTATCGCGCTTTGGTCACGCCGCGACGGCGTCATCCTGCCCGCATGCGCCATGGGACGCGCAGGAGAGCGCGACCGGGCGATAGAAGTCGATTGCACCCATATGGGCTTTGCCGTTGCGCCGGAAGGCATATTGGCCGTGGGCAAAGCGCTGGAGCGGCTGCGGGACTGACTATCCGGCCATACCCGCGATGGTTTCATCCCCGGTCAGGCGAGGCGCTCAAGCGCTTCCTCCCTGCCGATCAGGGGCAGCAGCTGGCTCATGTCGGGGCCATGATCCAATCCCGTGAGCGCGCGCCTTAGCGGAAGGAAGAGTTGCTTGCCCTTGCGCCCTGTCTGATCCTTCAGGCCGCCGGTCAGCGTGCGCCAGATATCCGCGTCGAAGGAAAGGTCCAGCAGCATTTCATGTGCGGCGGCAAGGAAGGCGCGATCTTCCTGCTCGGGTTCGGGCGCTTCGATCGGCCCGGTAACGATGCGCCACCAGTCGGCCGCTTGCGCAACCGTTTCCAGATTCGGGCGGATCGCTTCCCACCCGGCCTCGTCCATTCCCTCAGGAAGGCGGCCGGTTACGGCACGATAGGGCAGCATATGGACGATCTTCTGGTTCAGCGCTGCAAGCTCTGCTTCATCGAAGCGGGCGGGCGCGCGTCCGAAATGCGCAAAATCGAAACTGTCGATCAGCGGTTGCAGCTCGGTGACGGGTTCGATCGGCATCGATGTGCCCAGGCGAGCGAGAAGCGCTATAAGCGCGATGGGTTCAAGACCAGCCTCCCGGAAATGGGCCACGCCCAGCGAACCCAATCGCTTGGACAGCTTTCCTTCGCTGCCGGTCAGCAGGGCCTCATGGGCGAAGTGAGGCAGGGGCGCACCGAGGGCAGCGAACATCTGGATCTGCGTCGCGGTGTTGGACACATGGTCCTCGCCCCGCAGCACATGGGTGACCGCCATGTCTATATCGTCGATCACCGAAGGAAGCATATAGAGCCAGCTGCCATCGGCGCGGCGGATCACCGGATCGGACAGCAGCTTGGGATCGAAACGCTGATCGCCGCGAATGAGATCGGTCCAGGCGATGGGCTGGCCATGGTCGAGCTTGAAACGCCAATGGGGCTTGCGGCCTTCGGCTTCATAAGCAGCGATCTGGTCCGGCGTCAGGGACAGCGCAGCACGGTCATAGACCGGCGGCAGGCCACGACCGAGCAGCACCTTGCGGCGCAGATCCAGTTCCTGGCTGGTTTCATAGGCCGGGTAGACACGGCCCGATGCTTTGAGGCGCTCAAACTTCTCTTCGTAAAGGGCGAAGCGGTCGGACTGCTTCTCCTCACCGTCCCAGTGCAAGCCAAGCCAGCCAAGGTCGGCCTTGATCGCGTCGGCATATTCGGGACGCGACCGTTCAAGGTCCGTGTCATCGAGCCGCAGAAGAAATCGGCCGCCGCTTTTTCTTGCCCACAGCCAGTTATGGAGCGCGGCGCGGATATTGCCGACGTGCAGATTGCCGGTAGGCGACGGAGCAAAGCGGGTGATGACGGTCATTTTACAGCGTTCTGAAAGCGTTGGTGATCGGGTAACGGCGGTCGCGACCGAAATTGCGGATGCCGAGCTTCACGCCGGGAGGCGACTGGCGGCGTTTATACTCCGCGACATAGAGCAGACGCTCGATCCGGGCGACGGTGTCGCGGTCGAAGCCGCGGGCAACGAGTTGCTCGACGGAAAGCTCTTCCTCCACCAGGCCGTACAGGATTGGGTCCAGCACCTCATAGGGGGGCAGGCTGTCCTCATCCTTCTGATCATCGCGCAGTTCCGCGCTGGGCGGCTTTGTGATGACACGATCGGGCATCACTGGCCCTGTCGGCCCGAACGCCTCGCCCAGCGAGGGGACATTTTCGTTCCGCCAGCGGCTGAGGTCGAAGACGGTCGTCTTGTAGGCGTCCTTCAGCACGGAATAGCCGCCCGCCATGTCGCCATAGATGGTGGCATAGCCAACCGACATCTCGCTCTTGTTGCCGGTCGTCAGCAGCATGTGGCCGAATTTGTTGGAAAGGCCCATCAGCGTGACACCCCGGATGCGGGACTGGAGATTTTCCTCGGTCAGGTCGCGCTGCCGCCCTTCAAAGGCTGGACCGAGCATTGCGTCGAAGGCGGCGACGGCAGGCTCGATCGGGATGGTGTCATAGCGCACGCCCAGCAGCCGGGCGCATTCGACGGCGTCGTCCAGGCTTTCCTGGCTGGTGAAGCGGGATGGCATCATGACGCACCAGACGCGATCCGCGCCCAGCGCATCGACGGCGACCGCCGCCGAAAGGGCCGAATCGATACCGCCCGACAGGCCGAGCACCACCCCGGGAAAGCCATTGCGGTTCACATAATCGCGCAGACCCAGCACCATGGCGTTGTAGATGTCGGCCGGACGAGCGTCGAGCGCGTGCTGGTCACCGGGGATGCAGACCCATTGGCCGTCCCACTTTTCCCATTGGGTGAGGACGAGTGCTTCCTCCCAATCGGGCAGCTGGTGGGCGATGCTGCGGTCTGCGCCCATGACGAAGGAAGCGCCGTCGAATACCAGTTCGTCCTGGCCGCCGACGCGGTTCAGATATACGAGCGGCAGGCCGGTTTCACGTACGCGGGTGCCAGCGACTGCATTGATCCGGCGGTCGTCCTTGTCGATTTCAAACGGGCTGCCATTGGGGCTGATGAGGATTTCCGCGCCTTCGGCCCGCAGATGAGCGGTGACGAAGGGGAACCAAATATCTTCGCAGATGGGGACGCCGATCTTCACGCCCCGGAATTCGATCGGCGCGGGAAGCGGGCCGGGCGCGAAGAGACGCTTTTCGTCGAACGTCCCATAATTGGGCAGTTCGCGCTTCTGCCGGATGGCCGTTACTGCGCCGTTGTCCAGCAGGGCGACGACGTTGAACAGGACACCCTGCGACGCGACGACCGTGCCGACCAGCATCGCGGGGCCGCCGTCCGCCGTGGCCTGGGCGAGCCGGTCCAGCTCGTAATTGGCGCGGTCGACCAGAGCGGGCTTCAGCACCAGATCCTCGGGCGGATAGCCGATCAGTTGCAATTCGGGATAGACGATAAGGTCCGCGCCCGCAGCCCTGCTCCGCCATTCCAGCATCGCATCGGCATTGGCGGCAAGGTCGCCCACCGATTGCGTCATCTGGGCAAGGGCGATCACAAGTTTGTCGTTCATGGGCAGGCGCCCTAGAGCATTTTACCGCAGGGAGCAAAAGCGCCTTTCCACGAAGGAGATGCGCCGCTAAAGGGGCCGCGTTTCACACAGCGTCATTAATTCGTCACGGGGGGTTTGGCCATGAAACTCATGACCGGCAATTCCAACAAGCCGCTTGCGGCCGCGATTGCAGACTATATCGAGATCCCCCTGACCGATGCGAGCGTCCGCCGCTTCGCGGATGAGGAAGTTTTCGTTGAAATTCACGAGAATGTCCGGGGCGAGGACGTGTTCGTGATCCAATCGACGGCCTATCCCACCAACGACAATCTGATGGAATTGCTGATCATGATCGATGCGCTCAAGCGCGCGTCGGCCAAGCGAATCACTGCGGTTGTTCCCTATTTCGGCTATGCCCGTCAGGACCGGAAGCCCGGCCCCCGTACGCCGATCTCGGCCAAGCTGGTGGCCAACCTCATCACCACGGCGGGCGCCAATCGCGTGCTGTCGGTCGATCTGCACGCTGGCCAGATCCAGGGCTTTTTCGACATTCCCACCGACAATCTGTTCGGCGCGCCGGTCATGTCGGCGGACATCCAGGCACGCTTTGGCGACAAGAATCTGATGGTCGTGTCGCCGGACGTCGGCGGCGTGGTGCGCGCCCGTGCGCTGGCCAAGCGGCTGGACAACGCCCCCCTTGCTATCGTCGACAAGCGCCGCGAGCGGGCGGGCGAATCGGAAGTCATGAACATCATCGGCGATGTGAAGGGCCGTTTTTGCGTACTGATCGACGACATCGTCGATTCGGCGGGTACGCTGTGCAACGCGGCCAGCGCGCTGAAAGCCGCGGGTGCCGAGGAAGTGGTCGCTTATGTCAGCCATGGCGTGCTGTCGGGCGGCGCGGTGGCGCGCGTCGAGGCGTCGGAGCTGAAGGAACTGGTCATCACCGATTCGATCCAGGGCACCGATGCGGTGTGCAATGCCAAGAGCATCCGCCACCTGCCGATCGCACCGCTGCTGGGCGAGGCGATCAAGCGCATTGCTGACGAAAGCTCGGTTTCCAGCCTGTTCGACTGAATGGAAAGTTGCGCCGCGCGACTTTTAGGAAGCGCCCGGCAGCAACAGTATCGGCAGGCAGAACATCAGGATCAGCGCGCCCACAATGCGTTGACCTCGGGAAATGCCGAGCGGCTTGTCCTGCCAGAGCATTGGGCAGGCGAGCAGCGCCAGCAGGAACAGCATGTTCGACAGGCTGAACGATCCAGACATGGGCATGTCCTGCCGCAGCGCCAGAGCGCCCAGCAAAGCAGCGAAACTCAATATCCAGCCGATCAGCGCCACATCATGCCCCCTTGGATGAACGGAAGGCTAAGGGCATGATCTTGCGGAAGGCTTAAGCGCCGCCCGCCCAGGGATCGTAGGTGCCAAAGCTCCAGACATTGCCTTCGGGATCGAGCGCTTCATATCCCCGGCCGGGGTAACCCGGATTGTCATGCGGCTCGCTCACCACTACCGCGCCTTCATTGCGGGCGTGGAGGCAATGGGCGTCGGCATCCGGGACAACGACATAGATGCAAGCCGTGACACCGCCCAGTTCGCGCGGGGTCGTCCAGCTGTAAAGCGATTCTTCTTCGCCGTCGCGGGCGCTGCCCAGCATCACCATGCCGTCCCCCAGCGTCAGTTCGGCATGATGGATGATGCGCGGGTCGGCATCATCCTCATAGGATGCGCGCAGCTCGAAACCGAATGCGTCGCACAAAAAGCGTATGGCGCCAGGCGCATCGGCATAGCGCAGGCCAGGGATCACAGGCGAACCGGGCATCTTTCCCTCCTTCAAGCACGAGGAATCGGCTTGGCACAGCCTAGCGCGAGAGCCGCTTTACCGCTAGGCGGGGAGCCATGACGACCCGCGACGACCTGACCCTTGCCCATCGCCTCGCCGACGCCGCCGCAATGGCAATCCGGCCGTTTTTCCGTGCGCGCTACGATATGGAGTTCAAGTCCGACAAGTCACCGGTGACGGAAGCCGACCGCGCCGCCGAAGCGGCAATCCGGGCAATATTGGAGAAAGAGCGCCCGCAGGACGGAATTATCGGTGAGGAATATGGGGCAACGCGCGAGGATGCGGAGCGCGTGTGGATCCTCGATCCGATCGATGGGACGCGCAGCTTCATCGCGGGCCGGCCGATCTTCGGCACGCTCATTGCACTCACCCAGGCCGGATGGCCGACGATCGGCATCATAGACCAGCCGATCGCACAGGAGCGCTGGGCGGGCATGATGGGCCAACCGACGACCTTCAACGGACAGCCGGTGACGACCCGCGCCTGCAGGTCGCTGGAGGAAGCGATCGTCGCGAGTACGGGGCCGCAATATTTCCCCGGCTGCACGGGCGAGCATTTCTCCCGGCTTGCGGGGCAGTGCCGCGACACGGTGTGGGGCGGCGACTGCTATAATTACGGACTGATCGCATCGGGCCATGTCGATATCGTGATCGAGGCAGGGCTGAAGCTGCATGACATCGCCGCGCTGGTGCCGGTGGTCGAAGGTGCAGGCGGGCGCATGTGCGACTGGACGGGCGACCCGATCACCGCCGACAGCGACGGGCGCGTGATCGCGCTGGGCGATCCGGCACGGCTGGAAGATGTGCTGGAGGGCCTTGCCGACGAACATCATGACCACTGAGGTTTTCGCCCGGACAGCTTAGAAAATCCCCAGGAACTTCTTCTTCTGCGCCTTCTTCTCCGTGGCGTTCGACTTTCCTGATTCGTCCTTTGCGGTGGTGCCACGTCCTACGTCATCCCGAGGCTCGCCGCCCTTGGTACGCTGGGCAGCAGCCGTTGCGCCAGCGAGGACAGGTCCACAGGCAGCGCTTTTGGCATCACCCACATCCACGAAAGCAAGCACGGCGGCCAGCGGACTGGCAGCAACACCCAGCGCAGCCGCCGCGCCGCCCCTCGCCATCAATTCGGGACTGATGATGTCGATGCTGGGACGGGCGAAATAGCCGTTGATTCCGACCGGCGACTGCCCCGAGAAAAGGCTGAACTTCTTGCCATCGGCGCGGAAGGCCAGGTCCAGCCTTTCGTTGCGGAACGAAAAGCCGCCCCGGCCCAGCATCACATTCTTCCTGGTGTCGATAATGATAGGATCGGCGGCGGCGATCCCGTTTCGAACGGTGAAGGCGATGAGGCCGCAATTGATCTGCACTGGTTCCTTCAGCTTTTTTTCGAACATCTTCGTGATGAAGGTGCCGATATCAAGTTCGGACAGCTGCACATTGCGCGCCCACATGGTGCCAGCAGGCAGGATCACCGCGATGCGACCATCGGATGCGGCCAGCGAATCATGGACCGTGTCGCCCCGTCCAGTCAGCTGGGCGCGGGCCTTGATGATACCGGTCGTGCCCGATTGCTCCACGCCCCAGCGGCCCAGCAGCGTCCCCATGGGCGTCGGCGACAGGCGGATATCATAGCGCGTTCGCACCGGGCTGGTCCGCGCATTGATTTCTATGTCGGAACTCACATGGCCCCCCGACATGTCGAAGGTGAGAGGAGACAGCGTCAGCAGGCTCCGTTCCAGCGCAACGGTCAGCTCGACATTGGAAATCGGTACATTGGGCGCGCGAATGCGGCGCACATCATAACGGACATTGGCATCGAAATTCCGCAGCGCGTCTGCGCGCAGCTTTGCGTCAGGCAGGATGCGTGGAGCGCCGCCCACATTTTCGATCGCGCCGTCCGCTCCCTTCGCCTCCAGGCGTTCCGGGTCATAACCGATAAAAGGCCCCACATCGACGATGTCCAGCGTCCGGGTGGTAAGGTCCGCCTTAATATGCAGCCGGTTGTCGGGCCGCGATATGGTCATGTGACCCGCCAGATCGCTGTCGCCGAACCGGCCCTTCAGATGGGTAAAACGCCATGCGTCCCCCTGCCTGGTAAGCGCGGAGGTGAAGCGATAGGCGCGGGTTTCGGGAATGGCGACACCCAGAAAGTCGAACAGCAGCGCAAGATTGGGACCATGGGTCAAAAGGCGCAGGTCGGCTCCCTCGATCTCCGTAGCACCGGGCAGCGTCCCGCTGACCTCCAGCACGGTCGCGCCGGATTGGGCATGGAGAGCGAGGCTGTTCTTTCCCCCGGTCACGGTCTCATTAGGCGACAAAAGGCCACCGCGCAGGGTGAAGGGGCGGCCCCGCATCGTCCCGTCGCCTGAAAAGCGGATGTCGCTGGCAATACGCGTGTCCTGCGCCTTCACCGTTTCAAAGCCTATGTCGGTGGCGAGCAGCATGCGCGGGTCGCGATAGCGTATCGTGGTTCCGGCAAGCAGCGCACGGCGCACCAGTGGCAGGTCGAGCGGCTCGCCTTTCTTTCCCGGATCGCCAAAGGTCCAGCTGTTGCTCTTGCCATCGCGCGACCATTCAAGGTCAGCCGCGGCATTGCGCAGCTCAAGCCAGTGGATGCGATATTGGTCGCCGAAGACAAGGCTCAAAGGCGCGATGCGCGTATCGATCAGGTCGGCGTGAAAGAAGTCCGGGCGGCTGGCCCAGGGCGTGTTGGCGATCGCCATCTTTTCCGCGCGAAACTTGATGGTGAGAGGCGCGAAATAAAGCTGAAAGTCACCCTCAACATCGACCGTCCGTTCCAGCCTGCTGGTAAGGAAGCGTTCGAACGGATGTTTGAGGAACCGGCCCTTGGTAACGAAGAGGATCAGCCAGAGGAGAAAGAGGGCAGCGATGATATAGCCGATAATGCGCACGGGCAGCGGAACCTTGCGCCAGCGCGCACGCACCTGCGACCGGTAATGGCCCAAACCTCCCGACCAGCTGGGTGCCGGAGGAGCTTCTGTGGCAGGGCTGCCCAGCCGGGAGGGATCGGCGTCGGCCATGGCGCAACAACGCGGTCCCGCTGTTTTGGGTCCGAATCACCTTGCCTTGGACGGCGCATCCGATTATGGGCGCCCCTTCGCGATATTTGGAAGGACCGCCCGGCTAACTAGGGCTGCCGGGGCTGTCCGTAATCGTCGCGCTGAAAAAGGAGACGAAAATGCCCAAGCTCAAGACCAAGAGCGGTGTGAAGAAGCGCTTCAAGTTCACCGCTTCCGGCAAGGTCAAGCACGGCGTCGCTGGCAAGCGTCACCGCCTGATCAGCCACAATTCGAAATATATCCGCCAGAACCGCGGCACTTCCGTGCTGTCGGATTCCGATGTCGCTCACGTGCGCCTCTGGGCGCCCTACGGCCTGAAGTAAGGAGTAGAGGCACATGGCACGCGTAAAACGTGGTACGACCACCAAGGCGAAGCATAAGCGGCTTCTGCAACAGGCGAAGGGCTATTATGGCCGTCGCAAGAATACGATCCGCATCGCTCGCCAGGCCGTCGAAAAGGCCGGGCAGTACGCTTATCGCGATCGCAAGGTCAAGAAGCGGTCCTTCCGTGGCCTGTGGATTCAGCGCATCAACGCTGGCGTCCGCGCCGAGGGCCTGACCTATTCGCAGTTCATGCATGGCCTGAAGCTGGCCGGCGTCGATCTGGACCGCAAGGTTCTGGCCGACATCGCAATGCATGAAGGTGAAGCGTTCAGCGCCATCATCGCCCAAGCGAAGGCAGCGCTGCCCGCGGCCTGAGCCGGATCGGTCGCAAGACCGTCCAAAGGGGCGCCGAGGCAGATGCCTTCGGCGCCCTTTTTGTTTGCAGGCAACGCCCCTGCCCCCTCGCGAAAGGAGCAAGCCCATGTCGCTGCACATCTGGTGGCTCTATGCCACCGCAGTATTGCTGATCTCGGCCACGCCTGGCCCGAACATGCTGCATGTGATGACGCAGAGCATCGCCTACGGTCCTCGCAAGGCGCTGGCGACCATGGCGGGGCTTATGAGCGCGGTGCTGCTTTGCCTCGTCGCGTCGGCCCTGGGCCTGGGTGCACTGTTGAAGACATCGCCCCTACTGTTCGACGGCCTGCGCTATGCGGGCGTCGCTTATCTCATCTGGCTGGGCATCAAAGCCTGGCGCTCGCCGGTGACGCAGGGCACGGATGGTGGAGCGGCCCGTTCCCTGCGGGCCAGCAAGCTCTATGGCACGGCGCTGCTGACAGGGCTTTCCAATCCCAAGCTGATCATCTTTGCGGCGGCGCTGTTCCCCCAGTTCATCGACACGGCGCGGCCTTTCGGTATTCAGCTGGCGATACTGGTGGCGACCTTTGTCGTGATCGAAAGCTTCTGGTACGGCGCCTATGCGCTGGGCGGCCTGAAGCTCAAGCGCTGGCTGGAGCCGGCGAACCGGCAAAGGCTGTTCAACCGGGGCACCGGCCTGCTGTTTGTCGGTTTTGGAGGCGCGCTGCTGGGCGCGCGGGCCTGACCCTTTCCTTGCGCGGCGCACCCGGCTAAGGCGCGCACATATTGCGCCTTCGCGGGAATGACGAAGAATCATGAATGAAATCGCCAATCTGAAAGCCGGCCTGATCGCTGACATCGCTGCCGCCCACACGCTCGAGGCGGTGGAGGCTCTGCGCGTCGGCGCACTGGGGAAGAACGGGGTCGTGACCGGCCTGTTAAAAACCCTTGGCCCCATGAGCCCGGATGAGCGGTTGGAAAAAGGCCCGCCGATCCAGGATCTGCGTGAAAGCGTAACGGCGGCGCTGGCGGAGAAGAAGGCTGCGCTGGAGCAGGCGGCGCTCGACGCCAGGCTTGCGGCAGAGAAGATCGACATGACACTGCCCGCTGAGATCGGTCCGCAAGGATCGGTGCATCCCGTGTCGCAGGTCATGGACGAATTGGCGGAGATTTTCGCGGATCTCGGTTTCTCCGTAGCGACAGGGCCGGAGATCGAGGACGACTGGCACAATTTTACGGCGCTCAACATTCCCGAAACGCATCCGGCGCGGGCGATGCACGACACTTTCTACTTCCCCGATGGCGAAGACGGAAAACGGATGCTGCTGCGCACCCATACCTCGCCAGTACAGATCCGCACGATGATGAACGGTGAGCCGCCGATCCGCATCATTGCGCCGGGGCGGGTTTACCGGTCGGATTCCGACGCGACCCACACGCCCATGTTCCACCAGATCGAAGGGCTGGTGATCGACAAGGGCATCACGCTGGGCCACCTCAAATGGACGCTGGAAACCTTCCTCAAGGCCTTCTTCGAGCGCGACGATATCGAGCTGCGCCTGCGGCCCAGCTATTTCCCCTTCACCGAACCCTCGGTCGAAGTCGATGTCGGCTATACGCTGGTGAGCGGCCAGCGCGTGATTGGCGGCGACGGCGATGCGCCGGGCGGCGGCTGGCTGGAGGTGCTCGGCAGCGGCATGGTCAATCGCCGCGTGATCGAGGCGTGCGGGCTGGACCCGGACGAGTGGCAGGGCTTTGCCTTCGGCACCGGCGTCGATCGGCTCGCCATGCTGAAATATGGAATGAACGACTTGCGCGCTTTCTTTGACGGCGACCTGCGCTGGCTGAAACATTATGGCTTCTCCGCGCTCGACGTACCCACGCTGAGCGGAGGAGTGGGCGCATGAAATTCACGCTAAGCTGGCTCAAGACGCATCTGACCACAGATGCCGACCTGCCTACGATCCTGAAGGGCCTGACCAACATCGGCCTGGAAGTCGAGGGCGTGGAAAATCCCGCGGAAAAGCTCGCCCCCTTCCGCATCGCCAAGGTGTTGACGGCCGATCCGCACCCGCAAGCGGACAAGTTGCAGGTGTTGACCGTGGATGCCGGCGACGGCGCGCTTCAGGTCGTGTGCGGCGCGCCCAACGCCCGCGCGGGACTGGTGGGCGTATTCGGAACTGAAGGCGCGGTGGTGCCGGTCAACGGCATGGTCCTCAAGAAGACGGCCATCAGGGGCGTCGAATCCAACGGCATGATGTGTTCGTTCCGCGAGCTGGAACTGGGCGAGGATCATGACGGGATCATCGAACTGGCTCCCGACGCACCTGTGGGACAGGTCTATGCAGTCTGGGCCGGGCTGGACGACCCGGTCATTGACGTGTCGATCACGCCGAACAGGCAGGATTGCATGGGCGTGCGCGGGATCGCGCGGGATCTGGCAGCGGCTGGGTTGGGGACTCTCAATCCTATCATCGTGCCTGCTATCGAGGGTACGGGCGCCGGGCCTGATGTGCGGATCGAGGACGCAGACGGCTGCCCGGCTTTCTTTGCCCGGACCGTCAAGGGCGTGAGGAACGGCGCATCGCCGGAATGGATGGCGAAGCGACTGACGGCAATTGGGCAGAAGCCGATCAGCACGCTGGTCGATATCACCAACTATATCATGATCGACCTTGGACGCCCGCTGCATGTCTATGATCTGGCCACGCTGAAAGGCCCCCTGACCGCACGCCGGGGAAAGCCGGGCGAAGAGGTGCTGGCGCTTAATGGCAAGACCTACACCGTTGACGAGACGATGACCGTCATCGCCGATGACGAGGCGGTGCACGACATTGGCGGCATCATGGGCGGCGAACATTCGGGCGCCACGGAAGGCACCACCGATGTGCTGATCGAATGCGCCTATTTCACGCCGGAGCGGATCGCGGTCACGGGGCAGAAGCTGGCGCTGACCAGCGATGCGCGCGGCCGGTTCGAGCGGGGGGTCGATCCGGCTTTCCTGGATGATGGCCTGTCTATCGCCACCTACCTGGTGACGGAACTGTGCGGCGGCGCGCCGAGCGAGGCTACGCGGGCAGGAAGCCCGCCCGTCGCCGACAAGATCGTGATCTATGAACCGAGCCAATGCTTCGCGCTGGCGGGCGTCGATGTCGCGGAAGACGAGCAGCGCCAGATTCTGGAAAGCCTGGGCTTCGGCGTCGAAGGCAATGACGCGACCTTCAGCTATGAAGATGGCATGCCGGTGACGACACCCGCGAACTGGACGGTGAAAGTGCCAAGCTGGCGTCGCGATGTCGATGGCTGGCCCGACCTGGTCGAAGAAGTGGTTCGCATCGTCGGGCTGGACCAGGTGCCTTCCACCCCCCTGCCTCGCGCACCCGGCGTCGCGAAGGCGACCGCCACGAGCGAACAGCTGGTCGAGCGCCGGGTACGGCGAACGGCGGCAGCGCGGGGTCTGGCCGAAGCGATCAACTGGTCGTTCATTTCCGAAAAGGAAGCCGCTGCGGTCGGCGGTGGCGACTGGACGCTGGCCAATCCGATTTCCGAGGACCTGAAGGTCATGCGGCCATCGCTGCTGCCCGGCTTGTTGTCGGCAGCGCGGCGGAACATGGACCGGGGAGCGGCTTCGGTAAGACTGTTCGAGCTGGGACGGCGCTACTTCACCAGCAAGGAGCGGGCGACCGCGAGCTTCGTGCTGGCGGGCGAAAAGGTGGCGCGGGGCTGGCAGACAGGCAAGGCCCAGCCCTTCTCCGCCTATGACGCCAAGGCCGAAGTGATTGCCCTGCTGGCGGCGGCGGGCGCACCCGTGGCAAACCTGCAAAGCTTTGGCGAGGCTTCCGCTGCCTATCATCCGGGGCAGTCGGGCACTTTGCGGTTGGGCCCCAAGACAGTGCTTGCCGAGTTCGGCGTGCTGCATCCTTCGCTTGCTAAGCAATTCGGACTGACCGGCGCAGTGGTTGCCGGAGAGATCTTCCTCGACGCGATCCCGGCCAAGCGGGCCAGCGGGTTCATGCGCGCGCCCTATTCACCGCCCGCGTTGCAGGCCGTAAAGCGCGATTTCGCCTTTGTAGTGGATGACGCAGTAGAGGCGGATGCGCTGGTGCGCGCGGTCAGGAACGCGGACAAGAAGGCGATCGTCGATGCACGACTGTTCGACGTTTTCGCTGGACCCGGCGTGGACGAAGGCAGGAAGAGCCTGGCTGTCGAGGTTAGTTTGCAGCCGGGCGAGAAGAGCTTCAGCCAGGAAGAGCTGGACGCGATCAGCGCGAACATCGTGAAGGCGGCCGAAAAGCTGGGCGGAACGCTGCGGGCGTAAATCCTTGCAGCGATACAGGGGGAAGCCCGAGTGGACGAGTTTGTAACCATCGCTTCGGACGGGCTGACCGCCAGCATCAATCCGCTGGGCGCGGAATTGTGGTCGCTCAAGGACGCGCAGGGCCACCAGCTCATGACCGACGCCGATCCTCGCTGGTGGACCGGGCATGCGCCCCTGCTCTTCCCCTTTGTCGGGCGGTCGCGCGGGGACGTTTACCGGCTCGACGGTCATGAGTATCCGATGCCGCAGCACGGCTTTGCGCGCCGCATGGCCTTTGCGCAGATCGAGCATCTCCCTGGATCGGTCATCTTCCGGCTCGAAGCCGATGCGGCAACGCGCGCTGTCTATCCTTTCGACTTTCGGCTGGACATGCAGTTCGCGGCCGCCGGTAGCACATTGATGATGACGGCGACGGTCATGAATCGGGGCGAGGCGGACCTGCCCTTTTCCTTCGGCTACCATCCCGCCTTTGCCTGGCCGCTCCCCTATGGCGGGGAAGCGGAGGCGCATCGGGTCGAGTTCGATAAGGCGGAACCCGCGCCGATCCGCAAGGTGGGTGACGAGCCGGGGCTGATCGCGCGGGAGAGCGGAGCGTCACCGGTTGATGGCAACATCCTCGTGCCGACCCACGCAATGTTCGAAGGGGACGCGCTGATCTGGGACAGGCTGGAAAGTCACAGCCTGCTGTGGGGGGTGCCGGGGCGAACGCGGTTGAAGATCGACTTTCCCGACACGCCCTGGCTGGGCCTGTGGCAAAAGCCGGGCGCGCGCTACCTTTGCGTTGAGCCTTGGGCGGGCATGGCGGACCTTGTGGGCTTCGAAGGCGACGTTTGGGCCAAGCAGGGCATCATGCGATTGCTGCCGGGGGATGAACGGCGGTTCCGCATGGACGTGACGCTGGTGGACTGAACGCGCCTGAACCGGCGCGGCTGGCGAATCCTTTGAAAATCGCTATAGGGGCCGGCCATGACCATCCCATCCCGCCGTACCTTCGCGATCATCTCCCATCCTGACGCCGGCAAGACGACGCTGACCGAAAAGCTGCTGCTGGAAGGCGGTGCGATCCACCTCGCGGGCGAGGTAAAGGCGCGTGGAGCGAACCGGCGCGCGCGGTCGGACTGGATGAAGATCGAGCAGCAGCGCGGCATTTCCGTGACCAGCTCGGTCATGACCTTCGAGCGCGACGGAATTACCTTCAACCTGCTGGATACGCCGGGGCACGAGGATTTTTCGGAAGACACCTATCGCACGCTGACGGCGGTCGATTCGGCGGTCATGGTGATCGATGCCGCCAAGGGCATCGAACCGCAGACCCGCAAGCTGTTCGAAGTCTGCCGCCTGCGCAACGTGCCGATCATCACCTTCATCAACAAGGTCGACCGGGAAGGGCGCGACACGTTCGCGCTGCTGGACGAAGTCGCCGACGCGCTGGCGCTCGATGTATGCCCGATGAGCTGGCCGGTGGGCATGGGCGGCACGTTCGAGGGTATTTACGACTTTGCCAGGAACCGGCTGCGCCAACCTTCCGGTGCGAGCAAGGAGTTTGAGGGCAAGGAAGTCGTAGTCGAAGGCATCCATGACGATGCGCTGGCCGAGCATGTATCGCCGCAGGGTCTGGAGAAGCTGCGGGAAGAGGCGGAGCTTGCCGTTGGCGGCTATGCCGATTTCGACCTTGCCGCCTATCGGCACGGTGACCTGACCCCGGTCTACTTCGGATCGGCGCTCAAGCTGTTTGGCGTGACCGAGTTGATCGACGCGCTCGCCGCCCATGCGCCGCCGCCTCGCGCGCAGCCAGCCGAGCCTGCGCCGATCGAACCTGAGAATAGCGAAGTCACCGGCTTCATCTTCAAGGTGCAGGCGAACATGGACCCGCAGCATCGCGACCGTATCGCCTTCATGCGCCTTTGTTCCGGCAAGTTCCGGCGCGGCATGAAGCTGACGCCGTCGGGCAGCGGCAAGCCGATCGCCGTGCATTCGCCGATCCTGTTCTTTGCGCAGGATCGCGAAATTGCTGATGAGGCGTTTCCGGGCGACATCATTGGCATTCCCAATCACGGAACGCTGCGCGTAGGCGATACGCTGTCCGAAAAGGCCGGCGTGCGCTTTACCGGCCTGCCGAACTTCGCGCCGGAAATATTGCGGCGCGTGGCGTTGAAAGACCCGACCAAGACCAAGCAGTTGCGCAAGGCGCTGGACGACCTGTCGGAAGAAGGCGTGATCCAGGTCTTCTATCCCGAGATTGGCAGCAGCTGGGTGGTCGGCGTCGTCGGCCAGTTGCAGCTGGACGTTCTTATTTCGCGGCTGGAGGCCGAGTATAAGGTTGCGGCGGGGCTTGAGGCTTCACCCTTCGATACCGCGCGCTGGATTTCGGGGGATGAGGCGGCGGTCAAGGAGCTGGTGTCGTTCAACGGCGCCAATATGGCCAGGGACCGCGACGGCAACCTTGTCTTCATGGCCAAGAGCGCTTGGGACGTGACCTATCAGCAGGAACGGCATCCAAAGGTCAAGTTCAGCGCCACCAGAGAACGTTGAGTCATTGGCGGCGTTAAGATGACCGCCATCCTCTACAGCTTTCGCCGCTGCCCCTATGCCATGCGGGCGCGAATGGCGCTGATCGTCAGCGGGCAGCAGGTGGAGTTGCGCGAAATCCTGTTGCGCGACAAGCCTGATTCGATGCTCGCCATGTCGCCCAAAGGCACTGTGCCGGTGCTGGCGCTGTCCGGCGGAGAAGTGATCGACGAGAGCCTGGACATCATGCGCTGGGCGCTTCGCCTGCATGATCCCGAGGGCTGGCTAGAGGGGGATGATGCCGCGCTGATCGCGGCCAATGATGGATCGTTCAAGCAGCATCTCGACCGTTACAAATATGCGGCGCGCTATGGGTCCGACCCGCTGGAACATCGCGCGGCCGGGATGGCGTGGCTAGGCGAACTGGAAGTGCAGCTGGAGAGCCGTGCGTTTCTGTGTGGCATAGGAAGAACTTTGGCGGACATGGCGATCTTCCCCTTTGTCCGGCAGTTTGCGGCCGCTGACCAGGCGTGGTTTGACGCGCAACCCGTGCCACGGGTGCAGGCCTGGCTGCGGGGACTGATCGGATCGGCGCTGTTTGACCGGGCCATGACGCGCAGGGCTGCATGGCGATCCGGCGATGCGGCGGTCTTTTTGTAAGGGCCTCTCGCCTAACGGCGCAGGAGGAACACAGCGTGTTCGGCGAACAGGTTCGCGTTCGCGTGGGTGGTTTCCTTATCACCCTTCAAAAACCATTGGCCATCGATCGTCCAGCCGCGCTCTTTCACCAGAGCGCGGAAATCATCGACGGTCACATGGTGGATGTTGAGCGTGTCGTACCATGTGTCGGGGAGCAACCGTGTCACCGGCATGCGACCGCCCCACAGCAGCGACAGCCGACCGCGCCAATGGGCGAAATTGGGGAAGGATACGAATGCCTGACGGCCGATCCGCAGCAGTTCCTCAACCACCAGATCGGGTCGGCGGGTAGTCTGGAGCGTCTGGCTGAGGATTGCATAGTCGAAGCTGGCGTCGGGATAATAGGCAAGGTCGGTGTCGGCGTCGCCCTGCACCACTGACAGGCCGCGGCCAACGGCGGCGGCGACATTATCGCCGTCGATCTCCAACCCGCGCGCATCAACCTGCTTGGCATCACGCAGTGCAGCCATCAGCGCGCCGTCGCCACAGCCTACGTCCAGCACGCGCGCGCCGGGCGTGACGGTGCGGGCGATGAGCGCGAGGTCGGGGCGCAGCGCCTCACTCATGCGCGACCGCCTTTCAGGAAGCCGTCCACAACGCGGTTCAGTTCCGGGCATTCCAGCAGGAAGGCGTCATGGCCGAAGGGGCTGGACAGCTCGACAAAGCTCGCCTGCGCCCCGCTGGCGTTGAGCGCATGGACGATGATCCGCGATTCCGCCGTGGGATAGAGCCAGTCGGTGTCGAAGCTGACCAGGCAGAAGCGTGCCCTGGACGGTGCGAACGCAGTGGCGAGGCTGCCACCATGATCCTCCGCAATGTCATAATAATCCATGGCGCGGGTGATATAGAGATAGGAGTTGGCGTCGAACCGCTCGACAAAACTCAAACCCTGATGACGCAGATAGCTTTCGACCTGAAAATCGGCGTCGAAGCCGAAGGTCTTTGCGTCCCGCCCCTGAAGGCGGCGGCCGAATTTTTCGGTGAGACCGGCTTCGGACAGATAGGTGATGTGCGCGGCCATGCGCGCGACGGCCAGGCCTGCGCTCGGTACCTGCGCGTCGGCATAATAGTCGCCGCCGCGCCAGTTGGGATCGGCCATGATCGCCTGCCGCCCGACTTCGTGAAAGGCGATGTTCTGCGCGCTGTGGCGGGCCGTCGATGCGATCACGATGCAGCTTTCGACGCGATCGGGAAAGATGGTCGGCCAGCTCAAAGCCTGCATGCCACCCATGGAGCCGCCAATGACGGCCGTCAGACGATCGACGCCCAGATGATCGAGCAGCAGCGCCTGCGCCCGCACCATATCCGCGATGGTCAGCACCGGGAAACGCATCGCATAGGGCTCGCCGGTTGCGGGATCCGGGCTGGCGGGTCCGCTGGACCCCATGCAGCTGCCGATGACGTTGGCGCAGATGATGAAGTGCCGCGCGGGATCGACGGGCTTGCCATCCCCCACCATGCGCCACCACCAGCCGGGCTTGCCGGTTACGGGATGATCGGACGCCACATATTGGTCGCCGGTCAGCGCGTGGCAGATGAGGATGACGTTGGACTTGTCCTCATTCATCCGGCCATAGGTTTCGTAGGCGATATCCACCGGCGCAAGTGCCGCGCCGCTGTCCAGCCGCAGGGGGCCGGTCAGGCGGACCTGACGGCGGAGGCCGAAACGGCTGTCATCGGATAGTGGGGCGCTGGCCATGGTGGATGGGGGCTAGGACCGTGGACGAAGGCTGTCAATCGGTGGAAAGTCGGCTGGAACGGGGCAATGACCCTGACCCGGACCATTCCGGCGCTATGGGCCGCTATTCCCGGACATCCAGTCCGCACGCGAGCCGCTGGTGACACCCCTCGTGTAGCGGCGCTTTGCCTTTGGCGCGGATGGCGCTAAAGCCCGGCCCATGACGAAACCTGCTCCCAAGGAATGGATCCTCGGCATTTCGCCCTATGTGCCGGGCAAGGCGGCAGCCGATGACGGTCGCCCGCTGATCAAGCTCAGCGCCAATGAAAACCCCCTTGGCACAGGCGAAGCGGCGCGCGCGGCGCTGGTCGCGGCTACCGCGGACCTTGCCACCTATCCCGATCCGGGCGCGGCGAAAATGCGCGAGGCGATTGCAGCGGTCCATGGGCTGGACCCGGCGCGGGTAATCTACGGCACCGGGTCGGATGAGTTGCTTCACATCGCCGCGAGCGCCTATGCCGGGCCGGGGGACGAAATCCTTTACGTCCATTACGGCTTTTCGGTCTATGACATCGCGGCGCGGCGCGTGGGCGCAACGCCGGTGATCGCGCCGGACAAGGATTATGCGACCGATGTGGACGCCCTGCTCGCCTGCGTGACAGACAGGACGAAGGTCGTCTTCCTCGCTAATCCCAACAATCCCACCGGCACGATGACGCTGCGCGCGGAGATTGCGCGGCTGCACGCGGCGCTGCGACCCGATATCCTGTTCGTACTGGATCAGGCCTACGCCGAATATCTGGACGCGGACGAGGATGATGGCGGACTGGAACTGGCGAAGACCGCCGCCAATGTCCTGGTCACCCGGACTTTTTCAAAAATATATGGACTTGCGGCGGAACGGATCGGCTGGGGCTATGCCAGTGCGGAGATCATCGACGCGCTGCACCGCATCCGCGCGCCATTCAACGTCACCACGGCGGGCCAGGCGGCGGCCATCGCGGCGGTGAAGGACCAGGCATGGGTGGAGGCCAGCCGGACCCATAACCGCCAGTGGCGGCAATGGCTGGCCGATGAGGTGGCTTCGCTGTCCAACCACGGGCTGCGCGCAGTGCCGAGCAAGGCGAACTTCATTCTCATTCTGTTCGATGGAAAGCTGTCGGCCGAAACGGCGATGAAGGGATTGTGGGACGAAGGCTTCGCAACGCGCTGGCTGCCGGGGCAAGGCTTGCCCAACGGTCTGCGCATCACCATCGGCACCGAGGAACAGGTGCGCGCGGTTGCGGCGAAGCTGCGCGCGATGGCGGAGGCTGCCTGAATCATGCTGCCCTTTTCCCGCGTCACCATCATCGGCCTCGGCCTGATCGGATCCTCGCTGGCGAGGGCGATCCGCGAATATATGCCGACCGTGCAGGTCACGGGGCATGACGCCGATCCACGCGTACGGGAAATCGCACGCGCGATCGACCTGTGCGACGATGTGACCGACACAGCCGGGGCCAGCGTAACCGACGCCGATCTGGTGGTGCTTTGCGTGCCCGTGCGGGCGATGGGCGTGGCAGCGGCGGAGATCGCCGACGACCTGCCAGTCGAGGCGATCGTCAGCGACGTCGGATCGTGCAAGGCCGATGTGCTCGCGCAGTTGACGGCGGCACTGCCGGGCCGGACGATCATCCCCGCACATCCGGTCGCCGGGACAGAAAATAGCGGGCCGGAGGCGGGCTTTGCCAGCCTGTTCCAGGGGCGCTGGTGCATCGTCACGCCGCCCGCCGATGCCGATCCGGCAGCGGTCGCGCGGGTTTCGGAACTGTGGCACCGGGTGGGCGCGGACGTGGAGACCATGGACCCGCAGCATCACGATCTGGTACTCGCGGTGACCAGCCACCTGCCCCACCTGATCGCCTACACCATCGTCGGCACGGCGAGCGATCTGGAGGATGTGACCCAGTCGGAGGTCATCAAATATTCCGCAGGCGGCTTCCGCGACTTCACCCGCATCGCCGCGTCCGATCCGACCATGTGGCGCGACGTTTTCCTGGCGAACAAGGAAGCGGTGCTGGAGATGCTGCAACGCTTTTCGGAGGATTTGTCCGCGCTGCAACGGGCGATCCGCTGGAATGATGGCGACACGCTGTTCAACCTGTTCACCCGCACCCGTGCTATTCGCCGGTCGATCATCGAACAGGGGCAGGATGATCCCAAGCCGGACTTCGGGCGGAGCCACTGATTTTTCGCGCGGTGACGCGAGGGGCAATGTCCAGCGGATCTGGGGCCTGCGCCTGCGAACTTACATATCTGCGTCTTCGCGTCTCTGCGTGGCCTCCGAAGGAACCGTCGGGTTGAGCGCGTTGATCGCCGCATGAACGCGCGCTTCGGCCTCCCGGCGGTCAAGGCCGGTAGGGACGATTTCGCCGACCTTGTAGGTGATGGTGCCCGGCCGCTTCATGAACTTGCCGCGCGGCGACAGGCGGCCGCTGTCGATCGCGATCGGCACCACAGGCATGCCGAGCAGCGAATAAAGACCTGCAAAGCCCGCGCGTAGCGGCGGCGCTTCACCGTGCGGGACGCGCGTGCCTTCAGGGAAGAGGCAGACAGCCCGCCCCTGATCGGTAGCCGCCCGCGCGGCGGCGCGTAGCGTACGCATGGCGCTCGCCCCGGCGCTGCGCTCGATCGGGATCAATCCGTAGAGGCGCGCGATCCGCCCCCAGGCTGGCATGTCGAGCAATTCGCGCTTGGCAGCTATGACCGGACGATCGAACAGGCAAAGCAGATCGATCGTCTCGAACATCGATTCATGCTTGACGATATAGAGATAGCGCCCATGGGGCAGTTCACCCTCGATCCGCACCTTCTGCCCCAGCAGCCAGCGCGCGCAGAGTCGGTGAAAACGGCTCCATACGGTCGCGATGGCGGGAACAGCGGAAGGCCAGGGCCAAGCGGCAAGGAGCGCGCTGAACACCAGCAGGGCCGATCCGCTGTAGAAAGCCAGCATGAAGGCGAGCGAACGCATGGCGGTAATCATGTTGTTCATCAGATCCCGACCAGCGCCGCTGCCCGGCGGAGCAGATATTTATTATATTCGCGCATCAACATGGTGAGGCTGGGGCGGCTGGGTACGGCGTCATAGATGATCGTCAGGCTGCCGGGCAGCGCCTGGCGCAGTTCCAGCGCCGCGCGGCGCATGTGCCAGTCCGTTGTGATCAGGCGGACGGTCTTGAAATGCCGGCGCTCCAGCCAGCGGGATGTTTCGATGGCGTTGGACCGCGTGTCGATCGCTTCGCGGCCAAGGGTGATGCAACAGGAGAAAAGCCGCTCCGGCGCGTCATATTGGGCGGCGAGTTCGGACGGACGGACAGAACGATCCACGCCGGAAATCAGCATCCGCTTGGCCGCGCCTTCCTGAAGCAGCGCAAGCCCCCGATCGATGCGGCCTGCACCGCCGGTCAGCACGACGATGGCGTCCGTAGGGCGGCCATCGAGCGGCTGGGGCAGGAAGATGGCAAACCAGGCGAAGCCCAGCATCCAGGCAAGCATCGTCACGGCGAAGAGGCGTACAATCACAGCAGTCGCCCCAACGACCGCAGTACGGTCCAGCGCGCGGCAAGCGTCGAGAGCAGGACGCCCCCGACAGGCAGGGCGGCAAGGATCAGCCAACTGCTCCACGGCAGGCTAATCGCCGCCAGCAGGTCTGATCCAGTGGCGGCGAGGCGCGTGCCGAGCAGGATGATGACGAGCAGGGCCGTGACGAACCCCAGCAGCCCGCCGAACAGCGCATCAAGGCCGATGCGGCGCTGGAACAGGCGGGCAATCTGCACGTCGGTCGCTCCCATAAGGTGCAGCACATCGATCGTCCCGCGATGGCTGTCATGCGCGGCGCGCGCCGCCAGCACGACGATCGCGGCGGTCGCGAGCGCCATCAGCAACACTATGCCCGCTGCGAGCCCGCCGAGCGCCGCGAGCAGGCGGGCAAGCGGCCGAAGAAAGGATGCGTGCGGCTCCACACGGATCTGGGGCGAAAGAGCGGCAAGTGCCCGGCCAATCCGCTGAACCTGAACGTCGGTCGGGCCTGGCTTCAATTCGACGTCGATCAACGCGGGGATCGGCAAATCGCCACTGGCGGCGTCCTGACCCAGCCAGGGACGAATCTGCTCCGCCAGCGCGGTCGGATCGACGGGATGGACGCTCTGCACATCGGGCGACTTGCGCAGCAATCGCGCCGCCTCTCCGCTCAGCGTCTCGCGCCGGTCGGCGTTCGCCTCGACAATCTGCACGGTTGCGCGCCCGGCAAGGTCGGCGCCGACCGACTGCACGGCGGCGGCAAGGCCAAGCCCCGCGGCAGCGGCGAGAACCGTCAGGAACATCATGATCGCAATGACCCAGGGCATGGGTCCGGCAACGCGGCCTTCGGGCAGAAGACGGTTTCGCGCAGCGGCGGCGGCGCGGCGGTCTGCACCGGTCATGACGCCGCCACGCCCTGTGGCCGGGGCGGATAGCGCAACGATCCGGTCGGATCGGATAGCCGTCCCTTGTCCAGCCGCATCATCTGCGCGCCGTCCACCTGACCGATCAGCGGCAAATCGTGCGTGGCAACGACGATGGTCGTGCCCAGCCGGTTAAGCGCCTCGAACAGGGTCAGCAGACGGCGGGCCATGTCCGCATCGACGTTGCCCGTGGGCTCGTCGGCGACAAGGATTTCGGGCCGGGCGATGACGGCGCGGGCGATGGCGACGCGCTGCTGCTCCCCGCCCGACAGCGTTGCCGGGCGTGCCTGCCCCCGGTCGCCCAGGCCCACCCAGTTCAGCATTTCCGAAACCGATGCGTCGATCTCGCTTTCCGCCATGCCCGCGACCCGCAGCGGCAGGGCGATATTGTCATAGGCGGACAGGTGCGAGACCAGCCGGAAATCCTGGAACACGACGCCGATGCGGCGGCGGAAGCCCGGCAGGCGCTTGCGGGGAAGCGTCACCACATCCTCGCCGAACAGGCGGATGACGCCACGGCTGGGACGCTGGGCAAGATACAAGAGCTTGAGCAGCGACGTTTTGCCAGCGCCCGACGCGCCGGTCAGGAAATAGAAACCGCCGCCATTCAGGGAGAAGCTGACGTCGGACAGCGTTTCGCTATCCAGACCATAGCGCAGGCCGACATTTTCGAACTGTACGATCGCCGACATGCCTCAATGAATGCGCCTGCGCGCCCCCTTTTGCCCCCGTAGCGATAGCCATGGCACAGCGGGCAGGCAGGCGTAAAGCCCAAGTGGCGGAAACCGCCGAGTCGCGGCATCTCAACACTGCCCCTTCAATGCCGCTTGCCCTCGAGTCCAAGCCGTGCCTATGAAGCGTCATGATCCTGGTGTGTCCCAATTGCGCCACGCGCTATATTGTGCCGGACAGCGCCGTCGGCCCCAATGGCCGCCAGGTTCGCTGCGCCTCGTGTAAACATAGCTGGTTCCAGGAGGGACCGGTGCTTGCGCCTCGCGAAGAAGCCGCAGCTGTTGCCGAGGCACCAGTCGAAACGGTGGCGCCAACCGCGCCGTCCGCCCCGGTCGTGGCTCCATCTCCGCAGGTTGCTCCGCCGCCAGCGCCCGAGCCGGTGATGGCCGATCCTGTCGCAGCAGAGCCTGTGGCCGAACCCGTCATGGCATCCCCGATCGCGCCTGTTCAATCAGCGCCGGCAGCCGCACCCCAAAGCGACTATCGTTATGATGACGTTTATGGGCGCGGGCGGGACGATGTCGAGGAAAGCAGCGCTGCCCCAGTCAAGCCGAGGCGCAATCGCCTGAAGCTGTGGACCTATGCCGCTGTCCTCTTCTGCCTGGTGATCGGCGGCGTGGGCGGCGCGCTCTGGTATTTCGGCACGCCCAGCTGGGCCATCAATCTGGGTCTGGTCGCAGAGGAAGCCGATCCGGACCTGCTCTTCTACCTGTCAAAACCCGCCGAACGGCGCAAGCTGCCGACGGGCGAAGAATATTTCGCCTTTGGCGCGCGGATCGTGAACAGCGGCAAGGAGACGTTGCCGGTGCCCCCGGTCCTGGTCCAGCTGCGCGACCAGCAAAACCGTCTGGTGTTCAGCTGGACGACGAAAGCGGACCGCACCAGCCTGAAGCCCGGCGAGGAAGCGTCGATCAATGAAAGCCGGATCGACATTCCGAAAAATGCCGAGAATCTTTCGCTGACCTTCGCGCAGTAATCGGTCCTACGGATAGCTGACGGTCTTGGGGCGGCCCTGAGGAATGGGGATGAATTCCTGATCATCGCCAGGGATCAGCGGAAAGCGCATCGCTTCCCAATCCTCGCGCGCCTGATAGAGGCGATCCTTGCTTGAAGAGACGAAATTCCACCACACATGACGAGGCGTGGTGAAGGCTTCACCGCCGCAATACATTACGCGGCCGCCGTCGACGCTCATCAACGTGGCGCGGGTGCCGGGACGCAGGACGTAGAGCGTTTGCGGCAGCAGCGCGACGCCATCGAGCGCCGCGTCGCCGCCCGCCACATAAAGGGCCCGCTCGTCGGCATCCGTATCGATCGGCACAGTACCGCCGGGTGAAAGCTGGATGTCCGCATAGATGGTGTCGGCATAGGTGGTGACCGGCGAGGTTGCACCCCAGAGACTGCCCATGATGACGCGGGCGCTGGCGCGGCCGCAGTCGATGACGGGCAATCCCCCTTCGCTGACATGTTCGAAGGCCGGGGCCATTTCCTCCACCGCCTCCGGCAGCGCGAGCCAGGTCTGGATCGCCGAAAGCTTGGACTCTTTGGCCCGATCGCTGTCGGGAGAACGCTCGGAATGAACAATGCCGCTGCCCGCCGTCATCAGGTTGACCGCGCCCGGCTCGATCAGTTGCTCCGTCCCCAGCGAGTCCCGGTGCAGGAAGGCGCCCTCGAACATATAGGTGACGGTCGCGAGATTGATGTGTGGATGCGGGCGCACGTCAATGCCCTGCCCCGCGCCGATCTTTGCAGGTCCGGCCTGATCGAAAAATATGAACGGTCCCACCATCGTCCGGCCGGGAGCAGGAAGCGAGCGATGGACGCGAAAATCACCCAGGTCATGGGTCGTAGGCGTAATGGTCTGGATAACGAGATCGTCGAGGATCATGGGCCTTCCCTTCACTATTCGCCGGGCGCACGCACCTTGATGGCCAGGGCATGCACTTTTTCGCGCAGCAGGTCAGCAAGCGCCGCGTTCACAAGGCGCTGGCGCGCGACGCGGTTCTTGCCCGTGAAATCGGCCGAAACGATCTCCACCGTAAAGTGGCTTTCGCCCGATCCATCATGTCCCGCATGACCGCGATGCTTTTCGCTGTCATCGATCACGGCGAGATGCTCTGGCGACAAGGCGGCGCGCAGCCGATCCTCGATCTCTGTGGCCACCGGGCCTTTCAGTTGAGTGCTCATCGTCCCTATATAAGGCCTTTCTTTCACCATGCATCAGGGCAATCTTGTCTACCGACCCCTTCTCGACCCGCCGTTTCAACCGTTTCCATGGCCGCGTGGAAAGCGACCGCCCCTGCGCCGTCGATGGCTGCATCGAGCCGGGCGAGTTTCGCGCGCCGCCGCTGGAGGGATCGCGTTCAAATCTTGAAGGACCGCGCTGGCGCTGGCTGTGCCTTGAGCATGTCCGCCAGTTCAACCAAGGTTATAATTTCTTCACTGGCATGAGCCCGGACGAGATCGCTGCCGCTCAGCGCCCCTATGCAGGATGGGAGCGCGAGACTCGCGCCTTTGCCGCCAACGGCGCCAGCCCGCCACCGCGCTGGTCCGATTTCCAGGATCCGCTCGACGCGATCGGCGCGAAGTTCAAGGAACGGGTGGCAAAAGCCCGTGCCGACAATCAGATGCGACAGGATGGCAAGTTCCTGTCCAACGAGGATCGCAAGGCGTTGTCCGTCATGGGCCTTGGCATCGACGCGGATCGCAAGGCGCTACGCCAGCGTTATACCGAACTGCTACGCCGCTATCATCCCGATCATAATGGCGGCGATCGCAGTCATGAAAGCGCCTTGCTGGGTGTCATCGAAGCCTATGGCCTTCTGCGCAAGGCGCCCGCCTTCGCCTGAACAGGCCAATCCATGCAAAGGGGCCGCTTGATCGGCGGAGAAGGAGGCCCCACTCTATCGACATGCCCTTCCCCTATCGTTTAGGGGCTGGAGTGACATGACCAGAAAGATCAGGAAATGACCGACATTCCCAACGTCCAGCCCGATACCCGCGCCGAAACGCTGCTGGCGGCGCCCGACCGCGAGGTGGATGCGCGCGAAATTTTCGGCGTGGACGTCGATCTCAAGATCCCGGCCTTTTCCGAAGCCGATGAGCGCGTGCCAGACCTCGACCCCGCCTATGTGTTCGACCCGGACACTACGCTGGCGATTCTGGCGGGCTTTGCTTTCAACCGGCGCGTCATGGTGCAGGGCTATCATGGCACCGGCAAGTCGAGCCATATCGAACAGATCGCGGCGCGGCTGCGCTGGCCCTGCATCCGCATCAATCTGGACGCGCATATCAGCCGTATCGACCTGGTCGGCCGTGATGCCATCGTGCTGAAGGACGGCCAGCAGGTCACGGAATTCCGCGAAGGGCTGTTGCCCTGGGCATTGCAGCGGCCGGTCGCGCTGGTGTTCGACGAATATGATGCGGGACGTCCAGACGTGATGTTCGTCATCCAGCGCGTGCTGGAAACCGATGGCAAGATGACGCTGCTCGACCAGAACCGGGTGATCCGTCCGAACCCCTGGTTCCGCCTGTTCGCGACCGCCAATACGGTTGGCCTCGGCGACACCACCGGCCTTTATCACGGCACGCAACAGATCAACCAGGGCCAGATGGACCGCTGGAACCTGGTCGTGACGCTGAACTACCTGCCCGCCGCGACGGAGGCGCAGATCGTCCTCGCCAAGTCGGGCGAATATGACCATGAAGGCGGCCGCAAGGAAGTCGAAAACATGATCAAGGTGGCGGAATTGACCCGCCAGGGCTTCATCAACGGCGACATATCCACCGTCATGAGCCCGCGCACTGTGATCAGCTGGGCGCAGAACGCCCTTATCTTCAATAATGTCGGCTTCGCCTTCCGCCTGTCCTTCCTCAACAAATGCGACGAGGCGGAGCGGGCGCTGGTGGCGGAATATTATCAGCGCGTGTTCGGCAAGGATCTGCCGGAGAGCGTCGCTCACCGGGCGGCGTGACGGCCATGATCGTCGTCGAACGCATCGCGCCCGATGGCAGCGCACACCGGATCAGCATCCGTGGGCATGAGCTGATCGCGGACATGACCGCGCCGGACGGGCATGATGAAGGCCCCGATCCGCACGATCTCTATGATTCGGCGCTCGGCGCGTGCAAGGCGATGACGATCCTGTGGTATGCGCAGCGCAAGAGCATCCCGGTGGAAGGCATTCATGTCGGCGTGACCCGCGACGCAAGTCAGGAACGGGATGGCATCTACAAGCTGACCACGCGCATTGCGCTGAGCGGTCCCCTGACCGACGAGCAGCATGACACGCTGATCGGCGTTGCGGCGCGCTGCCCGGTCCATAAGCTGATGAGTGAAGTGGAGACGCGGATCGAGACCATCGCTGTTCCATATGTGGGCGAAGGCGAACGACCGTGAGCAGCGCGAGCGCCAACATCGATGGCTGAACGGTCGCCCCTCGACGCGTTCAAGGATGTGCTGTCCGGCGCGGCCCGCTCGATCGCGCGCGACGCGGAAGTGGAAGTCGGCTTCACAGCCGACGCGCCGCATATGGCTGGCAAGGCGATCAAGGTGCCAACGCCGGGCCGCAACCTGCCCGCCGATCAGGTCGCACTCGCCCGCGGATTTGCGGACGCCAATGCGTTGCGCCTGCGGCACCATAATCTGCGCATGCATAATGCGGCAGCCCCCGCCGACGCCACCGCGCGCGCTGTCTATGACGCGGTCGAGCAGGCGCGGGTGGAGGCGATCGGCGCGCGGGCGATGGAGGGCGTGCGCGCCAACCTCAATCACGCGCTGGAACTGCGGCTGCGGTCAGACCCGCTGCGGCGGGCACGTTCAGCGGACGAAGTGCCACTGTCCACCGCGCTGGCGCTGAAGGTGCGCGAGCGGCTGACGGGGCAGGAAATACCCAAGGACGCAGCCGGTGGGATGGCGATGGTGGACGCGTGGATCGAGGAAAAGGCAGGTGCCGATCTCGACGCGCTCACCATGGCGATCGACGACCAGCGCGCCTTCCAGAAGCTTGCCCAGGCGATGCTGGAACATTTGCAGCTGGTCGAAAGCGATGTGCCGCCCGAAACCGATGAGGAAGAGCCGCAAGAAGGCGAAGACCAGGAAGAGCAGCAGGAAGAAGGCGACTCCGGCGAAGAGGAGGCCGGCGACAGCGATATGAACGCCGAGGCCCGCGCCGAAGACCAGGGCGGCGAAACCGAGGACGGCGAAACCGAATATAGCGACGATTTCGACGCCGACAGTGAGGAAGGCGCCGACGATATGGGCGATGAGGGCATGATGCCGGTCCGCCCGAACCGTCCGCTATCCGACCTGCCGCCCGGTTTCGACTACAAGCCCTACACGACCAGGCATGACGAGGTGGTGACCGCTGACGACCTGTGTGATGAGGATGAGCTCAATCGGCTGCGCGGGTTCCTCGACCAACAGCTTGTCAGCCTGCAAGGCGCGGTCACCAAGCTGGCGAACCGGCTGCAACGGCGACTGATGGCGCAGCAGTCGCGCTCCTGGGATTTCGATCAGGAAGAAGGCCTGCTCGACGCAGCGCGGCTGGCCCGGATCGTGATCGATCCGACGCGCTCGCTGTCCTACAAGGTGGAGCGGGATACGGAATTTCGCGATACGGTGGTCACGCTGCTGATCGATAATTCGGGATCGATGCGGGGGCGACCGATTTCGATCGCCGCGATCAGTGCCGACATCATGGCGCGCACACTGGAACGCTGCGGCGTCAAGACCGAGATATTGGGCTTTACCACCCGCGCCTGGAAAGGGGGCCAGAGCCGCGAGGACTGGTTGGCCGCCGGGCGGCCGCCGATGCCGGGACGGCTGAACGACCTGCGGCACATCATATACAAAAAGGCCGATGAGCCCTGGCGCCGGGCGCGCAGGAATCTGGGCCTGATGATGCGCGAGGGGCTGCTGAAGGAAAATATCGACGGCGAGGCGCTGCTTTGGGCGCACAGCCGATTGATTGCGCGTAACGAAGAACGCCGTATCCTGATGGTGATTTCCGATGGTGCGCCGGTCGATGACTCAACACTGTCGGTCAACAGCGGCACCTATCTGGAGCGTCACCTGCGGCAGGTGATCGAGTGGATCGAAAATCGGTCGCCCGTTCAACTCGTGGCGATCGGTATCGGTCATGACGTCACCCGCTATTACAGGCGCGCGGTGACGATCATGGACGCCGAGCAGCTGGGCGGCACGATGGTCGAGCAGCTCGCCGGGCTGTTCGACGAGGATTGAAAGCCCGCCTGGGGCACCCAATCTCGAACGGATATTCTCAGGAGATTTTTATGAGCGTCGCCTTTCGCCGCGAAAGCGATGAGGAGCATCTGGAGCCCACCTTCGAAATCCCACTACCGCCCGGTCCCAATTGGGTGACGCAGCGCGGGCTTCGGCTGACGCGCGAAAAAGTCGAGGCGCTGGAAGCCGCCGAGACCGCGGACATGACGGAGGATGAGGCAAAGAAGCTGAAGCGCGAGTTGCGTTACTGGCGCACCCGGCTGGCGACGGCGGAACTGCGGCCAGTGCCGGATGGAGGAGCAGTGGCATTTGGGACGCGCGTGGCCTACCGCCTCAACGGCCAGACGAAGACCATCTATATTGTCGGCGATGATGAAGCGGATCCCAATGATGGGCGCATCAGCTTCTCTTCGCCCCTTGCCCGCGCAATGATGGATGCCGAAGCTGGGGAGCAGGTGGATTTTGGCGGGAAAGCAAACTCTGTAGAGATACTTTCGATCAGCCCTGTCGAGGAGGCCTGATCCCTTTCATGCGCGCGGAGGGAGCCGGCTATGTCCCGGCCCCTCCGCGTCGAACGGCTGATCAGGCGTTCCGACCTGCTTCGAACAGGAACCAGGCGCGCTCTTCGGCCTGGTCGGTCCAGTCGTCGATAATGCCTTCGGTCGCATTATCGCCCGCTTCGGTGGCCGCGCTCTTGGCGGCGCGCAGCGATTCCACGAGCCGCAGATTATCCTCGCGCAGTTCGTTCAGCATGTCGCCGGGGCTGACATACTCCGCGTCATTATCCGTGATCGACTGGTGGCGGCCAATGTCACCCACGGAACGCAACGTGGTATTCCCGGTCTTGCGCACGCGCTCGGCAATCGCGTCGGTCGTGGCCAGAATCTGAGTCGCCTGCTCGTCGAACATCAGATGATAGTCCCGGAAATGCGGGCCGGACACATGCCAGTGGAAATTCTTGGTCTTGAAATACAGCGCATAGCTGTCCGCCAGCACGCCGTTAAGCGCCTGGGCCACTGACTTGGTGGCGTTGCTGCGCAGGTCCGTGGGGGTCTTGAGGTCGGGGGCTGTCATGCTGTGCTCCTGGCTCGTCAAATTGGTTTCGGCAGTATAATGATCTGATGCCGATATGGTGCCATGGCCAGCTGCGAATTTCCTGCTGAAATCCTCGTTCAGTCTGATGCAGCCGCTCGATCAGACCAGCCGCAGCGCGGTGACGGCAAGCATAACCGCCAGAATCAGGGTCAGCGCACCGCCGCCATAACGAATGGCGCGAACAGGCAGGACATGCAGCAAGCGATCCCGCAGCAGCACGGCCGGAACCAGCGCAGCCATCACACCTATCGCACCTCCAGTGGCGGCAAGGACAGGATCAGCGGTGCGCGTGGCGACGCCCAGGATCAGGAATTGCGATCCGTCACCGAACCCGAGGATGAAGAGCCCCAGCGCATTCGTCAAAAACGGGCCGGTCGGCCACTGGTCCAACGGATCGGGCTCCTTCACTCGCCAGAGCAGACCAAGGCCAAGGAACAGCAGGGCGAGGGCGAGGAACAGCAGCCGGGCATCCGCGCCAAGCATCGGCGCAACGAAGGCGCCAGCGGCTGCGGCAATGGCGGCATTCGCGACGACGGCCACCAGCACCCCCGCGATAATCGCGCCGTCCCTTCCGAAACGGGCGGCAAGCGCCATGACCAGCAGCTGGTTCCTGTCACCTATTTCCGCCAGGAAGCATCCGAGCAACGTGGTCAGCAATGCATCCATAAGCGCCGGTTGTGCGCGTCAGAGAGAAAGCGAAGATCCGGCCACGGCGGCCGGCTTGACCGCGATAGTCATGGGAATGACCTGCGCATCGGGCATCTCTGCGGCGATGGCGTCGCGCATCAGGTCGAGATAGGACAGGATGACCGGCCCGGTTCCCTGAAGGGACAAGGCGGACTGAAGCGTGTCGGCAAGACCTTCCACACCGTCGATCTGATAGGCGCGGGCAATATGACGAATCTGGTCCACCTCATCTCGCAGCCGTACAAGACTGACATGCCCCCGCTCGCTAGCGAGGCCGTCTACACGGCGCAGCAAGTCTGCAAGAATGGCCAGCATCGGATCATGTCGCATGGGAAGTCTCCCCCTATCCTGTCGCTCCGATGGCATCATGCAACGGAACGGGTTAAGGCCGCGTAAAGTCTAGCATGGCGGCTCGACTCTCGCCACGCGCGCCTTGACATTATCCCGAATCTCCCTCATGGGCGGCTGCTGAAACGGGGCGGCCCTTTTTCGAAAGAATTGGGGGGCCGCTTTTCTTTTTCACGATATTTACGACCAGGAACCAGGGCCATGGCCAAGCCAGCAACCGTCAAGATTCGCCTCGTCAGCTCGGCTGACACCGGATTCTTCTATGTTACCAAGAAGAATCCGCGCACGAAGACCGAGAAGCTGAGCTTCCGCAAATATGACCCGGTCGTGCGCAAGCATGTCGAGTTCAAGGAAGCCAAGATCAAGTGATTTGATGGCGGGTCCGCCCGCCTCAATCCATTTGATCAGCTGAAAGAAGAGGCCCGTCCCCATGAGGGAGCGGGCCTTTCCTTGTTGCCGTGCCACGTCTGCGCCCTTGCGGATCGGAATTGCCGGGAAGCCTGATATGCAGGCTTCCCGGATCCGTCCGAACGGCAGGCGGGACGACGATCAGTTACCGACTGGCTGGCCGTCGGTCCGCGTGATCACCACGGTCGATGAACGCGCCACTTCCCCAGCGACCGGCCAGTCGCCCGTGGGATGCTGGATGTTGACGAAGAAGGTCTTAAGGTCGGGCGTATAGGCAAGGCCGGTGATCTCGCAGCCCAGCGGCCCCACCAGGAAGCGCTTGGACTCCTTGCTGGTCTGATCGACATAGAACATCGCATTATGGCCGAAGGCCTGGTCGATGGTCGTCCCGGTCACGCCCGAATTGCCGGGCACGCTGTGGTCGGTCTGGACCCACAGGCGACCCTGGGGGTCGATGCGGATGCCGTCGGGGCTGGAGAAGGTATCGCCATTGATGTTGCCCACCAAGTTGGCGCCGCCCGAAGCGAGGCTGGGATCGCCCGCCAGCAGGAAAATTTCCCAGGTAAAGCTCGTCGCCAGGGGCGAATCATTCTGTTCCTTGAACTTGATGATGTGGCCATGGAGGTTGCGGGTGCGGGGGTTGGCCGCGTCCGTGACCTGACGGCCGCTATTGTTGGTGAGCGTGCAGTAGATCGCGCTGTTATCCGGCGCGACGGTCAGCCATTCGGGACGGTCCATCACGGTGCCGCCTGCCACGCGCGCCGCTGCCTTCGTATTGATGAACACATCGGCCCGGCTGTTGAAATCGATGGTGACTGGCGTGGGAGGCGTAGTGCTCTGGCTGATATTGCCGGGGTCGGACGCGCCGGGAAGCAGGCCATTCTGCCCCTGTTCCAGCGCACGCCATTCGCCCGTGCCGTCGGCGTTGAAACGCGCGACGTAGAGCGTGCCATAGTCGAGCAGCTCGGCATTGGCCGCCCGGTTGGATGCGCTGTAGGCGCGATCGGGCACGAATTTGTAAATGCAGCCCGGCGTAGCATCATCGCCCATGTAAAAGGCCGTACGACGGTCGCTGTCGGCCATGTAGGCAACATTTTCATGGTCGAATCGGCCCATGGCGGTGCGCTTGGTCGGGGCGGCCAGCTCCTGATAGGGATCGATCTCGACAACCCAGCCGTAATTTTGCTCAGGCTGAGTGGGATCGAGGTAATTGTCGGTCGTTTCCTCACAGGTCAGGTAGGTGCCCCAGGGCGTACGGCCCGAGGCGCAGTTGTTCAGCATGCCCTTGATGGTGCCGGACAACTGGCCAGCGGCGGGACCGCCCGCCCGATAGCTGCTGTTGCCGGTGTAGCGCTTGTTGAAGGTCGATCCGGCCTTGACCGCCCATTTCCCGTCAGCACCCTTGGCCACTTCGACGACCGAAATACCGACCGCCGAAAGCGCCAGCGCCTTCTGATCCGCCGTGGCGGTCGCGGCATCGTAGCTGCCCGAAAAGAGGATGTTGACGTCCGGGAACTCATGGTTGATGGCCAACAGGCCGCCGACATTGGCGTCTGTTCCCGACAGTTCAAAATATTCCATGCCGTCATGATTGCCGCCGGCCCATTTTTCGGCGTCTGCGGGCGTCGGGAAGCTGCCCGAATAGGCAGTGCCTGCCTCAACCGAATCACCAGCCTTCAGCAGCACATCGACGGTGTAGCCGGTGGGCACGGTGACCGTATCGTTCTGGTTCGCGGCGACCGGGGCAAAGGCGATGGCATAGCTGGGCGCGGGCGTAGGAGTCGGCGTGGGGCTGGGCGAGGGTGTCGGCGACGCGGATTCGTCGTCATCGTCACAGGCGGCCAACGCACCGAGCATCGGCAGCATGGAAAGGCCAAAAATGCCGTTCTTCAGAACGGAGCGGCGACCGGGATTGGCGGCAACGATGGCCTCCAGGCAATTGTCGCCAGCGTCGATCGTGGGTTCGGCAGCGCGAAATTGCGCGCGCGCCTCGTCGGTGAGGTGAGACATGGATATACCCTTTTGCGGATCGGACTATCGACGAGATGCCGCGTCCTTGCCACCGGGCTTGGCAGGAGTGCGTGAAATCACGGCTTCATTTGAGGGACATAGCCGTGAAATGCCGATGACGATCCTGTGACAGCCATCATAGCCTGCCCTACAGCAGGGCGTTCACCTGCTCGATGAAGCGAAGCACGGAAATAGGCTTCGATACATAGGCCTGCGCCCCAGCGCCGCGTATCCGGTCTTCGTCTCCCTTCCCGGCATAGGCGGTGACAGCCATGATCGGCACAGGCGCCAGCCGGGGGTCTCGCTTCAGCGAGATGATGAGGTCAAGGCCGCTGACGTGGGGAAGATGAATGTCGGTGATCACCAGGTCGGGGCGAAAATCCAGCGCTTGTGCCACGACGTCGCGGCCATCGCGCAGCGGCAACACATCATGGCCGTGCGCGCGCAGCAGATCGCAAAAAAGTTTGAGATTGAGTTCGTTGTCCTCGACAACGAGCACGCGCTTTGCCACCAGTCACCCGCGTTCAATGATGCGCATTTGAAAAGCGCGCTGATACAACTGCCCCTTGCCGAGAATCAATCATGCGTCCCGAAAATCCCGATGGCAAGCAGCAAGCCCCGGCCGATGGTGAAGAAGCTGGCACGCTGGCGCTGATGGCGCTGGCCTGGACCCTGAATGATGAGCGGCGGGCCGAGCGGCTGCTGGCGCTGACGGGCCTCGACGCCGACGCGCTGCGGGCCGGGATCGGCAACCGGGCAGTGTTGAGGGCGGTGCTCGAATTCCTGGCGGATCACGAGCCGGACCTGATCGCCTGCGCCGATGCGCTGGGCATCGAACCGGCGGCGCTGATCGCTGCCAGACGGGAGTTAGGCCGATGAGTCGGCCCTTGATCATCACGGATTGCGACGAGGTGCTGCTGCACATGGTCGTGCCCTTCCGCGAATGGCTGGACGAGCATCATGACGTCCATTTCGACATGCGCGAGCGCGGCTTTGCCGAAGCGCTGCGTCACAAGGACAGCGGCATCCCGCTGGAGCGCGAGCTGGTTTGGCAGCTGCTGGTCGGGTTTTTCGACACGGAAATGCACCGGCAAAAGCCGATATCGGGCGCAGTGGAGGCGATAGCGCGGCTGTCGCGCATCGCCGACATTGTGGTGCTGACCAATATTGGCGAGCGTCACCATGAGCAGCGCGTAGAACAGCTGGCGGCTCACGGGCTGGATTTCCCGGTTCATTGGAACCATGGACCGAAGGGACAGCCGCTCGCAGCGATCGTGGAAGAACGCCGTCCGCCTGTCGCCCTTTTCATCGACGATCTGGCCGAACATCATCAATCGGTCGCACAGCATGCGCCGGGCATATGGCGACTGCACATGGTCGGCGAGCCGGAGATCGCGGGAGAAATCGACGCCGCCCCGTTCGCCCATGCCCGTATCGATGATTGGGCATCCGCCGAAGCATGGATAGCCGCGCGCATAGGTGAAGGCCCCGCCCCTTCAAACCTTGATCTCTCCGATGGAGCCACTGCATGAGTATTGAAGCCCGCATCGCCGAACTCGGCATCACCCTGCCGCAGGCCGCCGCACCCGTGGCCGCCTATGTTGCGACCATAGAGGTCAACGGCCTGCTGCATATCTCCGGCCAGATTTCGCTGTCCGATGGCCAGTTGATGACGGGCCGCCTTGGCGAAGATCGGGATCTGGACTTTGGCGTCGAGGCGGCACGCGCCTGCGGGCTGAATCTAGTCGCCCAGATGAAAGCCGCGCTCGGCAGTCTCGATCGGGTCGAACGGATCGTGAAGCTGGGCGCATTCATTTGCAGCGCGCCCGACTTCACCGACCAGCCTAAGGTCGCCAACGGCGCGTCCGAACTGATGGTCGAGATATTCGGCGAGGCGGGCAAGCATACGCGCAGCGCGGTCGGCGTCTCCGTACTGCCGCTTGGCGCGGCGGTTGAGATCGACGCGGTTGTCCTTGTCCGGCCCGCGGCCTGACCTTTCCTTCCTGACCGCCCGGCCCTTCGCCCATCGCGGGTTGCATGGGCCGGGGATCAGCGAAAATGGCTTGGTCGCCTTTCGCGCCGCCGCCGCGCAAGGCTATGGCATCGAATGCGACGTTCGGCCCAGTCGCGATGGCGTGGCGATGGTCTTTCATGATGCTGCGCTGCTGCGAATGACCGGTGCTGACGGGCAGCTTTCGAATTTTTCGGCGGAAAAGCTGGACCAGATACCGCTGACCGACGGCAGTTACATTCCCCGGCTGGGTGCACTACTGCAATTATGCGGATCGACCGTGCCGCTGCTGATCGAACTCAAGGTGACGGGTCGCCATGTCGGTCCGCTCTGCGCCGCCGTCGCCCGCGATCTGGCGCGCCATCCCACCGCCCTGGCGGCAGTCATGTCCTTCAACCCCGTCGCCATGCGCTGGTTCGCACGGTGCATGCCGGGAACCTTGCGAGGGCTGGTCGTAACGGAACAGGGCTCCCAGGGCTGGCGCGGCGCGGCTCGCCGTGGCCTTGCACTTTGGGTGGCGAAACCCGATTTTATCGCCTGTGACATCCGCGACCTTCCTTCTCCCTTTTCAAAAGCAGCGCGCGACCGGGGCATGGCCGTGCTGACATGGACCGTCCGCACGCAGGATGATCGCGCCACTGCGGCGGCGCACGCCGATCAGATCATATTCGAGATCGCGCGTGACTGAATGCGTGGCGCGGGTGGCCGGGGGCGTGGCGGATGTGCCGCGTGATCAGTGGGATGCCTGCGCCGGGACCGGCAATCCGTTCATGAGCTGGGATTTTCTGACCGCGCTGGAGCGATCAGGCAGCGTCGGCCCCGGCACCGGATGGCAGCCCTTGCCGCTGTTGATCGACAACGCCGATGGGCAGGTTGCCGCCGCCGCTCCGCTCTATGGCAAAACGCATAGCCATGGCGAATATGTGTTCGATCATGGTTGGGCCGATGCATGGGAGCGCGCCGGGGGGCAATATTATCCCAAGATTCAACTAGCCGCCCCCTTTTCGCCGGTTCCCGGCCCCCGCCTGTTGCTGCGCGATCAGGCGCTCGCCCCGGCGCTGATCGCGGGCATAGAGACGCTCATCGAGCAGAACGATTTGTCGTCCGCCCACGCAACTTTCATCGAGCCGGGCCAGGTGCCGCTTTTCGAGGCGGCGGGTTGGCTGATCCGGGAAGACAGCCAGTTTCACTGGGTCAATCGCGGCTATAAGGATTTCGACGATTTTCTCGCGACATTATCCAGCGCCAAACGGAAAAATATCCGCAAGGAGCGGGCGCGGGCTGTAGAGGGGTTGGAAATCGTCCATCTGACAGGCAGTGATCTCGATGAAACGCACTGGGACGCCTTCTGGCAATTCTATCAGGATACCGGGTCGCGGAAGTGGGGACGGCCCTATCTTACCCGATCCTTCTTTTCGATGCTGGGCGAAAGCATGGCCGATCGCGTGCTGCTGATGCTGGCGAACAGGCAGGGCAGGCCGATCGCCGGGGCGCTGAACCTGATGGGAGCGGATGCCCTCTATGGCCGCTACTGGGGCTGCGTTGAGGACGTACCCAATCTGCATTTCGAACTATGCTATTATCAGGCGATCGATGTAGCCATCGCGCGCGGCCTGTCGCGGGTAGAGGCTGGCGCGCAGGGCAGTCACAAGCTGGCGCGGGGCTATGGGCCTGAACCCACCTATTCCGCGCATTTCCTGCCCAATCCATCTTTCCGGCGGGCGGTGGCGGATTTTCTGGCGGCGGAGCGAACAGGCGTTCAGCGCGACCGCATCTGGCTTTCCGAACGCGCGCCCTTTCGCAAGGGCGGGTGAAATTCAGGCGGCGCGCAGCTGGGTCGATGCGATCCACGCGCGGGCCTGCCGCTGGGCTTCCGCGATTTCGCGCGCGGTCATCTCTTCGGCAATCTCCGCCCGCATCGCCTGCCCTTCCTCGCTGCCGCGCAGGGCCGCAAGGTTGAACCATTTGTGCGCTTCGATAAGGTCAACCGGCTTGCCACCGGTGCCGCAGCTATAGGCGACGCCGAGGTCAAAACAGGCCTCCGCCGACTCCCGTCCTGTGCTCGACAGGCGGCTTTCCATCAGAAATTGTGCGCTCTTCAAACTGTTCGCCACGACCGAATCCCCTCTATGGACTTCGACATAATGGTTTTCGACAGGCGCCACGGTGCACCGGCAGGCGATAAAAAATGGTTAACGCATATTCGCCGTTGCGAAAGGAAGGCCGCATAAAAGCGCGGTCAGCACGGTTAATACGACGGATCGTCCGATCTATGACTGGCATACGGGATGGATTCTCCCCATAGCCGCCCGATGACCAACCTTCCTTCCTCGGTCGCCCCCGCACAAACGGTAAAGGACATCGGCTTCCGCGAATTTGTGGTGTTGAGCGCCTGCCTGATGGCCATGAATGCGCTGTCCACCGACCCCATGCTGCCTGCGCTGCCGGACATTGGCCGCGATCTGGCGATCAAGGTAGCCAATGACCGGCAGCTCATCATAAGCATCTATTTTCTGGGCCTGGGCATCGGTTCCCTGCTGTTCGGGATCCTGTCTGACCGCTTCGGACGCAAGCCTGTGCTGGGGAGCGCCCTTGCGTTGTTCATTGTGTCCACCATCGGCTGCGCGGCGGCGCAAAGCTTTCCCATGCTGTTGACGGGTCGTTTCCTGGCGGGCTTTTTTGCAGGCGCGAGCCGGGTGATCGCCGTCGGGATCATCCGCGATCGGTTCAAGGGCGATGCGATGGCCAAGGTCATGTCGCTGATCCTCGCCGTGTTCATGCTGATCCCGGTGATGGCGCCCAGCTTCGGCCAGGTCATATTATGGTTCGCGCCATGGCGATGGATCTTCTGGGTCCTGGCAATCCAGGCGGCTTTGATCCTGCTGTGGATGATCGTGCGCATGCCGGAAACATTGCGGCTGGAGAACCGGTTGCGGATGGACGCTTCGACCATTTTCCGCACCATGGGCGCGGTGATCACCCATCGCAGCGCGGCGAGCTATATGCTTGCCAGCGGCATGATGATGAGCGGGCTGATCGGCTTCATCCTGTCGGTGCAGCAGATATTCTTCGACATTTTCCATGCACAGACCATCTTTCCGATCGCGTTCGCGGTGATGGCTGGCAGCATGGGCGTCGGCAGCCTGCTGAACAGCCGGCTGGTGTCGCGCTTTGGCGCGCGGCGGCTGAGCCAGGGCGCCGTGCTGTCGATGATCTTGATCGGCTTCATCCATGTGGCCGTGATCGTCACCGGGCAGGAGACGATATTCACCTTCATGTTCTTTCAGTCAGCGACGATGATGGCGGTGGCCTTCACGGCCTCCAACTTCGGCGCGATCTCGATGGAACCCTTCGCCAAGGGCGCGGGCGCGGCTTCGTCCTTTCAAGCCTTTCTGACGACGGCGGTTTCCAGCGCATTGGGCAGCGTGGTGGGGCGCGCGTTCGACGGCACCACCCTGCCTTTGGCCCTGGGCATGCTGATATTCGGCAGCGCGGCGTTACTGATCGTACTGTTCGCCGAAAGAGGCAAGCTGTTCACCCGCCCCCGGCATGACGCCCTGCGGCAAGCGGAATTTGATACGCCCCATTGAAGAAAAGGCGGTGGATCGCTCCACCGCCTTTCCAAGTCGTCAGGCGTCGTGGCCACCCGGCGTGTGCGCGCCGGGCATGGGCGGCACGGGCTGGGGAGGAATGCCGGGATCCTGTTCATGCGTTTCAACGACGCCACGCGCCACATGGCTCTTGTGATAGCCATAGAGGAAATAGAGCAGCAGCCCCACCCCGCCCCACAGCGGAAGCACCATCTGCGCATCGACGGGCAGGTTGAAGAACAGGAACAGACAGCCCAAACCAGCCGTCGGCGCAATGACCCAAACCATCGGGGTGCGGAAGGGGCGAGGACGATTGGGATCGCGCACGCGCAATACCAGCACCGCGATCGACACCATGAAGAAAGCGAAAAGCGTGCCCGAATTGGAAATGTCCGCCAACTGGCCGACGGGCAGCAACGCAGCGCCGATCGCCACGAACACGCCGGTCACCATGGTCACGATGTGCGGCGTCTTGAAACGGGGATGGATGCTGGCGAGCTTTTCGGGCAGCAGGCCATCGCGCGCCATCACGAAGAAGATGCGGGTCTGGCCGAACATCATCATCAGGATGACCGATGGCAGAGCCAGATTGGCGGCTAGCCCAAGAGCATTACCCACGACCGTCCAGTTGATCGCACGCAGGACATGAGCCAGCGCCTCGTTGGAGCAGACCAGATCCCCAGCATGGGCCGCGGTGGCGCAGGCGTCGACGAAACCCTTCGAGCCGGGCGCGACGACCGATCCGTCCAGGCCCAGAACTGGCTGCGCGCCGATCGCACCGATCGCACCGGCTGCCACCAGCAGGTAGAAGATGGTGCAGATCACAAGGCTGCCGATCAGGCCAATGGGCACGTTGCGCTGCGGGTTCTTGGTTTCTTCCGCCGCCGTGGACACGGCATCAAAGCCGACATAGGCAAAAAAGATCGAGGCAGCAGCGCCAACGACCCCCATCCCGCTCGTGCCTTCCGGCCCGAACCAGCCATTGGGTGTGAAGGGCGAGAAATTACCGGTGTCGAGTACGGGGAGCGTCAAGGCGATAAAGGCGGTCAGCGCGGCCACCTTGATCGCGACCAGTACGGCATTGACCCGCGCGCTTTCGGTCGTGCCGAGAACCAGCAAAGCCGTCACGGCAAGAGCCACCACGATCGCGGGGATGTTGACGACGCCATGGGAAAAATCGGCGTGGGGAATGAAGCCGTTCATGGTCCACGTTGGCCCGGCAGCCAGCGCCTGTGGCAGCTCAAATCCAGTAAGACTTTTCATCAGTCCCATGAAATAGCCGGACCATCCGACCGAAACCGCGCTGGCGGCGACGGCATATTCCAGGATCAGCGCCCACCCAACCATCCAGGCAAGCAGCTCGCCGACGACCGCATAGGTGTAAGTATAGGCAGAACCGGAAACCGGCACCATCGACGCAAGTTCGGAATAGCAGAGCGCGGCAAAGGCACATACCGCGCCCGCGATCACAAAGCTCCACATCATGCCCGGGCCAGCCTTTTGCGCGGCGGCGGCGGTCAATACGAAAATGCCGGTGCCTATGACAGCCCCGATACCCAGAAGAGTCAGCTGTACCGGCCCCAATGTGCGGGTCAGCGATTTTTTCTCCGCCGTGGCCAATATGGCGTCCAAAGGCTTGATGCGCCCGAAAATCATGCGTGGAGCCCTTTATCTTTGATGTCTTTTGCCCGAACGACGCATTGGCCGTTCCCCAACATTATGGGAGTGGAGACTATCGCTTAATATGGCGCGCGCAAGTATGTTGCGCGGTCATTGCCACACTTGTCCGAAGGAGCCCTTGATGGTCGAACTGCTGCGTGCCGCCAGCCTGCAGGATGTGCTGCATGGTTTTGCGGGCCGCGGGGGCGGAGTATCTACGGGCGTGCATGCAGGGTTGAATGTAGGGCTGGGGTCTGAAGACGAACGCGACGCCATCCTGCGCAACCGCGACCTTGCGCGGGACGCGCTGCTTCCCGGCGCGACCCTGGTGACTGTGCGGCAGGTCCATTCGCCAGATGTGGTCACGGTGACCGGCCCCATCGCCGAAGCAGATCGCCCTGCCGCCGACGCAATGGTGACAGACCGGCCAGGCTTGATCCTTGGCATTTTGACTGCGGACTGCGTTCCTGTCCTCCTCGCGGATCGCGAAGCGGGGGTAGTGGGCGCCGCGCATGCTGGCTGGAAAGGAGCGATGGCCGGCGTGACGGACCGATCGGTCGCCGCGATGGAGAAACTGGGCGCCCACCGCGATCGGATCGCCGCTGCAATCGGGCCCTGTATCGGCCGCGCCTCTTATGAAGTGACGCTGGATTTCGCGCGCAACTTTGAAGAGCAGGATGGCGAGAACAGCCGCTTTTTCACGGCAGGGCGAGAGGGCCATTGCCAGTTCGACATCGCTGCCTATGTGGCCGCCCGCCTTGCTGGTGCGGGTGTCGAGCGGATCGAAATGCTCGATCAGGACACCTATAGCCAGCCTGAGCGCTTCTTCAGTTATCGCCGCGCCTGCCACCGCGGCGAGCCGAGCTATGGACGACAGATTTCCATGATCGCCTTGCGCTGATAGCGATCGGGGAAGGCAATTCCTCACGCTTGCCTTCCCTTGGCCGCGCTCGGGCATAACGGGTCAGCTAGCGGACAGGCCCGGATTGACCCCTGTGACCTGAATGGAGAGATCCCAAAGCCGTCGGGTGGCTTCGATGTCGCGGGCATCACGATTACGGGACCAGCGCTCCGCGCCTATCGGCGGCTCGGCTTGCTCGACAAGATCAGGGAAAGGGGCACGATCACAGACAGGTCCCGAAGCTACCATTACGACGAGCTGATCAGCGACATGCCAGCTTGGCCGACAATCGTCCTTCCGTGCCCGCGCGATCGACAACCGTGATCTGCACCATCACCGCGCTCCCTGGGTGAGCCGTTCCGCATGCCAGCGCAGATGATCGGCCATGAACGTGGAAATGAAATAATAGCTATGGTCGTAACCCTCGCGCATGTTGAGCGACAGGTTGATGCCAGCGGCGTTGCAGGCGGCGCGCAGATATTCGGGTCGCAGTTGTGCCTCCAGAAACTGGTCGGCTTCGCCTTGGTCCACAAGAAGGTCGGGAACACGCGCGCCATCCTCGATCAACGCAACGGCATCATGCTGGCGCCACGCGGCACGATCATCCCCAAGATACGCGGCCAGGGCTTTGCGACCCCAAGGCACCTGCGAGGGAGCGACGATCGGCGCAAAGGCACTGACGGCCTTGAAACGTCCCGGATTGCGCAGAGCGATCGTCAGGGCACCGTGGCCGCCCATGGAATGGCCCATGATCGACTGCCGGCCCATATCCGCCGGAAAGTTCGCAGCCACGACCGCGGGCAATTCCTCCGTGATGTAGGACCACATGCGGTAGTGGCGGGCAAACGGCTCCTCACGCGCATCGACATAGAAGCCAGCGCCAAGGCCAAGGTCATAGGCGCCATCGGGATCGTCCGGAACATCTTCACCGCGGGGCGATGTGTCGGGCGCGACCAGGATCAATCCCAGCTCTGCGCACGCCCGCCGGTACTCGCCCTTTTCCATGACATTTGCATGGGTGCAGGTCAGCCCCGAAAGATACCAGACGACCGGCAGGATCTGGCCTTGCTCATGCGGAGGTACGTAGACCGCAAAGGTCATGTCCGTGCCCGTGGATGAGGAGGCGTGCCTGTATACGCCCTGCAGCCCACCAAATGCGCGATTGGCGCTGACCTGTTCCACAATCATCCGTCAGTTGCCGTCCACAAAGGCGTAGGCGCAGACCTTGTTGCCCGCAGGGTCGCGCAGATAGGCGGCATAGGCGCGGGGCAGATGCGCGCGTGGGCCAGCGGCACCTTCGTCCCGGCCGCCAGCGCCGAGACCCACGGCATGGAAAACATCGGCTTCGGCCGGACTGCTCGCGGCAAATCCAACGGTCACGCCATCGCTCGACGGCGCTTCGCCATTGCCGGGACGCAGCACCAGCAGGGTGGGCTGGTCCTTGCCATGCAGTGTTATGCTATCACCGAACGGACATATTCCGTACACCCAGCGGAGCCAGCGCGGCGTCATAAAATGCGGCTGATGCAGCAAGGTCTCTCGCGCCAAGACAGGTGTGCGAAAATAGGCCGTCACCAGATATCACTGCCATTCCATCCTCCATCTCGTTCGAAATTGGGCCTGCCCAGCGGGAATGCACTGCTGTTGTGTTGATGACGTTCCCTTTCGCCAAGCTGCGAGACGTCAGCCGGGCATATTCTGGTCGGGGCGATTGCCTGCTGCTGCTGATCGCCCCTGAAAGGACGGGCGGATCAGAACACTACGACGCTGCGTATGCTTTCGCCGGCATGCATCAGGTCGAACCCCTTGTTGATCTCCTCCAGGGTCAGCACATGGGTGATCATCGGGTCAATCTCGATCTTGCCGTTCATGTACCAATCGACGATCTTTGGAACATCCGTGCGCCCCTTCGCACCGCCAAAGGCGCTGCCTTTCCATACGCGGCCGGTGACAAGCTGGAACGGCCGGGTAGAGATTTCCTTGCCCGCTTCGGCGACGCCGATGATGATGCTTTCGCCCCAACCCCGATGACAGGCTTCCAGCGCCGTACGCATGACGTTCGTATTGCCGGTGCAGTCAAACGTATAGTCGGCGCCGCCGCCGGTCAGTTCGACCAGATGCTGGACGAGGTCGCCATCAACCTTCCCCGGGTTAACGAAATGGGTCATCCCGAAGCGGCGACCCCATTCTTCCTTGGAGCCATTGATATCGACGCCGATGATCATGTCGGCACCCGCCAGCTTTGCGCCCTGAATGACGTTGAGGCCAATGCCGCCAAGCCCGAATATGATGACGTTTGAACCGGGCGTCACCTTCGCGGTCTTGACAACTGCGCCCACGCCGGTGGTGACGCCGCAACCAATGTAGCAACTCTTGTCGAAGGGCGCGTCTTCCCGGATCTTCGCTACCGCGATCTCCGGCAGCACGGTGAAGTTGGAAAAGGTCGAGCAGCCCATATAGTGGAAGATCGGCTGTCCCTTGTAGGAGAAGCGGGTGGTGCCGTCAGGCATCAACCCTTTCCCCTGGGTCGCGCGGATGGCCGTGCACAGGTTGGTCTTGCCCGACAGGCAGCTTTTGCACTGCCGACATTCGGGGGTGTAGAGTGGAATGACATGGTCGCCAGGCTTCACCGAAGTCACGCCCGGACCAACTTCACGGACGATCCCCGCCCCTTCATGCCCCAGGATCGACGGGAAAATGCCTTCGCTGTCGAAGCCGTCGAGCGTATAAGCGTCAGTATGGCAGATGCCGGTCGCCATGATTTCGACCAGCACTTCGCCAGCCTTGGGGCCTTCCAGATCGACTTCCACGATTTCCAGGGGCTTCTTTGCTTCAAAGGCAACGGCTGCGCGCGTCTTCATTTATGAGATTTCCTCAAGTCATTGGCTGTCGATCAGAAGCGGGTCGCAGATAGCAGGAATCTGCGGCACAGGCGAACATCTCCCGCAAGCTGTTCATGCAGATGTAGAGCGCCTTCAACACACCCTCTCTCCCTATTTTTATTACTAATCCCAGCAGCCTGATCGCTGCCAGCTGATAATAAGCTATTTTCGTAAACCATTATGTCACAATTGGGATAAATCATGTCGCAGTGGTAGGGGCTTGACGAGTTCATGGCCGTCGCGAGCGCCAGCTCCTTTACAAAAGGCGCCAGGGCGATCGGCAAGTCCCCCACTCATGTCAGCCGCGTCATCCAGGCGCTGGAATGGCGGGTGCAGGCGCAGCCTTTCCATCGTACGACCCACATCGTCCAGCTGACCGACACAGGCCACGTCTTCTATGAACGCTGCCAGAGAATATTGCAGGAAACAGAGGAAATCATTGCCCCCGTCCAGCTACCCTGCGCGCACGGGACTTCCCGTCAGCATAGAGGATCTCGCACAGCATGAGTGTATCGCGGGGACCAGCGGCTCCTGGCATTTCAATGCCGCCGGCCAGGACGTGGTTCACCATCCCAAGGGCCGCTTTCGCTGCAACAGCGGACAGGCCGTCATCCACGCGTGCGTATCGGGCTTCGGCATTTGCCAGCTGCCTCATTTCTATGTTCTGTCCTATCTGGATCATGGCATGGTGACGTTGATATTGGAGAAGTTCCAGCCGGAAAATGAGACGATCTGGGCTGTTTATCCGCAGCGCCGCCATCTTTTGCCAAAGGTTCAGCAGGTTGTTGAGAGGCTTGAACTGGAATTGGGCCAGGCAATCAACTCATCGAAATCGTATCCGGCTGCATGAACAGCTGATCGGAGACAATGGATCGATCGAAGCTCGTGCTGCTCTCCAGCTTTGGGTAGAGTCCGACGACAAGGATTTGGATGGGCCACCGTCCGTGATTTTGGGCCGCATTGTCAGCAAACGAAAACGCCGCCCATGAGGGCGGCGTTTTCGGTCTGGGTATTGGTTGCGGGAGCAGGATTTGAACCTGCGACCTTCAGGTTATGAGCCTGACGAGCTACCGGGCTGCTCCATCCCGCGTCACCGATATTGTGCTTTGAGGGACCGGGTGTCCGGTTTTTCCCTTGAAGCGCAAAAGGGCGGCTTTATGGGCCGCCCTTTTTTTGAGATGTGAATGGGTTTGTTGTTTCAAAGCGCAAGCTTCAATGCCTGGCGACGCCCTACTCTTCCGGGGCTTGAGCCACAGTACCATCGGCGCAGACTGGTTTCACGGCCGAGTTCGGGATGGGATCGGGTGGGTCACAGACGCTATGGTCACCAAGCAATGAAGCTTGCGCTTTGGGTTGTTAATCGATGCCGTGCACGCATGTTTGTACTTGTATCTGGCTTGAGGTGATCACCACGCTCAATGACTGATGCTGTGTCCAGCATTGTCATTGATGGTGGGACTCTCAGGCGCGATCAGAGCAATTAGGACCGGTTAGCTCCATATGTTACCACACTTCTACATCCGGCCTATCAAGGTCGTGGTCTACGACCGCTCGAAGAAATCTTATCTTGAGGGAGGCTTCCCGCTTAGATGCTTTCAGCGGTTATCCCGTCCATACATAGCTACCCTGCTGCGCCCTTGGCAGGACGACAGGTACACCAGAGGTATGTTCAACCCGGTCCTCTCGTACTAGGGTCAACTCCTCTCAAATTTCGACGCCCACGGCAGATAGGGACCAAACTGTCTCGCGACGTTCTGAACCCAGCTCACGTACCACTTTAATTGGCGAACAGCCAAACCCTTGGGACCTGCTCCAGCCCCAGGATGTGATGAGCCGACATCGAGGTGCCAAACGATTCCGTCGATATGAGCTCTTGGGAATCATCAGCCTGTTATCCCCGGCGTACCTTTTATCCGTTGAGCGATGGCCCTTCCACGAGGGACCACCGGATCACTATGACCGACTTTCGTCTCTGCTCGACTTGTCAGTCTCGCAGTCAGGCGGGCTTATGCCATTGCACTCTAACAGACGGTTTCCAACCGTCCTGAGCCCACCATCGCGCGCCTCCGTTACTCTTTAGGAGGCGACCGCCCCAGTCAAACTACCCGCCACAGAGGGTCCCTGCACCGGATAACGGTGCGAGGTTAGACATCAGAAAACAACAGGGTGGTATTTCACCTATGGCTCCACCAGATCTGGCGACCTGGCTTCAAAGCCTCCCACCTATGCTACACAGTTCTTTCCTAATGCCACTCTGAAGCTGCAGTAAAGGTGCACGGGGTCTTTCCGTCTAACCGCGGGTACTCCGCATCTTCACGGAGAATTCAATTTCGCTGAGCATATCCTGGAGACAGTGGGGAAGTCGTTACGCCATTCGTGCAGGTCGGAACTTACCCGACAAGGAATTTCGCTACCTTAGGACCGTTATAGTTACGGCCGCCGTTTACCTGGGCTTCAATTCAGTGCTTGCACACCTCCTCTTAACCTTCAGGCACCGGGCAGGCGTCAGGCCCTATACGTCGTCTTGAAGCCGACTTAGCAGAGCCCTGTGTTTTTGCTAAACAGTCGCTACCCCCTGGCCTGTGCCCCCCACAAAAAGTTGCCTTGATGTGGGGCCTCCTTCTTCCGAAGGTACGGAGGCAATTTGCCGAGTTCCTTCAGGATACTTCTCTCAAACGCCTTGGTATACTCTACCATTCCACCTGTGTCGGTTTAGGGTACGGTCTATACGGAGGGGCTATTTCCTGGGACAACTTCCCTGCCTGGACCAATCCAATAAGGCCAGACAAGTTACGCCATCCGTCACACACCTCCAGGCCCACGAATATTAACGTGGTTCCCATCGACTACCCCCTTCGGGCTCGTCTTAGGGGCCGGCTTACCCTGCTCAGATTAGCTTTAAGCAGGAACCCTTGGAATTTCGGCGACAGTGCATCTCACACTGTTAATCGCTACTCATGTCTGCATTCGCACTTCCGATACCTCCACGACCCATTACCAGATCGCTTCAACGGCCTACGGAACGCTCCGCTACCGCGTGCAGTAAACTGCACACCCTAAGCTTCGGTGCATCACTTTAGCCCCGTTACATCTTCGCCGCAGGATCTCTTATTTAGACCAGTGAGCTGTTACGCTTTCTTTAAAGGATGGCTGCTTCTAAGCCAACCTCCTGGTTGTTTTGGAAATCCCACATGCTTTCCCACTTAGTGATGACTTGGGGACCTTAGCTGTAGGTTAGGGCTGTTTCCCTTTTGACGACGGACCTTAGCACCCGCCGTCTGTCTGCCGGACTAGACTCGTTGGTATTCGGAGTTTGGTTAGAGTTGGTAGATCTCGCGACCCCCGCATCCATCCAGTGCTCTACCCCCAACGGCAATCATCCGACGCTCTACCTCAATAGATTTCGCGGAGAACCAGCTATTTCCCGGCTTGATTGGCCTTTCACCCCTAAGCACAACTCATCCGATAATTTTTCAACATTAAACGGTTCGGTCCTCCAGTGCGTGTTACCGCACCTTCAACCTGGTCATGCATAGATCGCCGGGTTTCGGGTCTAATGCATCATACTCTGTCGCCCTGTTCAGACTCGCTTTCGCTGCGCCTACACCTAACGGCTTAAGCTTGCATGATACACTAAGTCACAGACCCATTATGCAAGAGGTACGCGGTCAGGTCTCAAGGACCCTCCCACTGCTTGTAGGCA